>CAZLEV010000009.1:108248-142042 GCA_964558645.1 uncultured archaeon | reverse complement strand
AGCCCATCTTCATCGGAATCAGGATTCAGCGGATCCGTGCCGTACTGGTGGACTTCTTCTCCATCGAGCAGTCCGTCCCCGTCCGTGTCCTCATTGAGAGGGTCCGTGTCCCATGCTATTTCATCACCGTCACTTAGCATGTCCCCATCAGTATCCCAGAGTATTGGTGATGTATTATACACGCGAATCTCGTCAATGTTGCTGAGGCCATCATGGTCCTGGTCATCGTCAGCATCGTTTATGCCATCACCATCACTATCAGGGTCTAATGGATCTGTCAGCGTTAGCATTACTTCTTCATAGTCAGTCAGGCCGTCTCCGTCAGTGTCCTCGTTAAGCGGGTCTGTTCCCGCTAGATACTCCTCGTAGTTTGAGAGCCCATCGCCATCGGGGTCTTCATCGCCATCTAGAATACCATTGTCGTTGGAATCATCATACAGTGGGTCTGTTCCGGTCATCTCGACTTCAAACCAGTTGGGAAGTCCGTCGCCATCAGAGTCGTACATATCGTCGCGGGGTTCACTGGGACCATGTGTGTAGGCGTTGAGAGGATCGGTTTCTGTGATGTAGAGCTCAACTCCATTACTCAGGCCATCTCTATCGAAGTCCTCGTCATAGTCGCTGACGCCATTGTCGTTCGAATCGGTGTCAAGCGGGTCTGTGCCAAGGATAAGAACCTCATCCCCATCCTTCACTCCATCTCCATCAGTATCTGGCCGGCGCGGATGCGTTCCATAGACATACAGCTCTTCATAGTTCGTGAGACCATCAAGGTCTAGGTCTTCTTGGTCATCGGGGACTCCGTCCAAGTCCGAGTCGGTTCGATTGGGGTTTGTCCTGGTTAGATAGAACTCGTGACCATTCCACAGACCGTCTCCATCCGTGTCCCATTCATAGTCATTAATGGTGTTATTGAAGGTGAATGCGTTGGTTGCGTTGAATGTGGGATAGAAATCGATTTCATCCTTGTCTAGAATCCCATCCCCGTCTGTATCAACATTGTTTGGGTCAGTGCCCCACACCATGACCTCTGCATAGTCATCTAGTCCATCTCCGTCTGTGTCTGCCTTCAGCGGATTTGTGTCATAGATGAATATCTCGTCATAATCACTGAGCTGGTCGAGGTCTGTGTCTTGTGAATTCGGGTCCGTTTCATATATGAGAACTTCATCACCATCACTTATGCCATCGCCATCCGAGTCTGCTACCAATGGGTCCGTGTTGTAGACTCTAATCTCTTCGTAATCGGTGAGTCCATCCCCATCGGTGTCACTGTTGGTCACGTTTGTGCCGTAGGTGACATACTCCTCGTAATCGTTCAATCCATCCCCGTCTGTATCACTCTTTGTCGGGTCTGAGCCAACAATCTTGACTTCTTCATAGTCGGTCAGTCCATCTTCATCGGTGTCCTCATCGAGTGGGTCTGTCTTGTACGTCTTTACCTCTTCTCCGTCAAGAAGACCGTCCCCGTCGCTGTCTGGATTATGGACGCCTGTTCCGAGTTCAATCTCCTTCCAATTCGCCAGGCCATCACCATCCTCATCGTCATAGTAGTCTGATATCCCGTTGCCGTTGGTGTCCACGTCATTGGGATCAGTGAGGGTGATACGAACCTCCTGTATGTTGGTCAGACCGTCACCATCGTTATCGTCCTGTGCATCGTTGATGCCGTTCCCGTTTGAATCGGCCATGGTGGGTGAGGTCTTCGTGACATTATTCTCCTCGTAATCTGTAAGGCCATCCCCGTCGGTATCAGCCAGGTTCGGGTTAGTTCCCAGGTACACTTCCTGCCAGTCCGTCAGACCATCGCCGTCTGAGTCTGGTGAGTTCGGGTCGGTACCATACGTGATTACCTCTGCAAAGTCGTTGAGACCATCACCATCCGAATCCGGATTCAACGGATCCGTGCCATATTCCAAGACCTCTGCTCCGTCACTCAGGCCGTCATTGTCGGTGTCGCTATCGTTCCATAGGGTGCCCACGATGAGAGTTTCCCTGGCATCAGCGAGACCATCCTTGTCGGAGTCCTTTCCGTACACATTCACTGTACCGGTATTGGAGCCCATCGCAAATTCCTGCTTTCCGCTACCGTCAAGGTCACCAACAGCCAGGCTATCACTGAAGCCCACCAGATTCGAGTCTGAGATCTGGTACCCTGTTGCATTCCGCAGGTTCACCTGCCCGTCAACTGCAGAGAGAATCTGGTTGGTGGCAAGCCCTCCGACATTCGCGAACAGGATTGCGTTCACTTCTCCTCCAAGGGTTCTGTTCCAGAGTAGGCTCCCGGTGGCATTGAGCACCCTGAGTTGCCCTCCTGTTGTTCCAACTGCTATCTCGTCGTATCCGCCCACTTGCAGTTGCCCGACTTCAATAGCTGAGAGTGATTCACCGACATCGACAGAGAGAGCAGGTGTACCGTTGATGAAGTAGGCCCGTAGATATTCCCCGCTGTCTATGCAGACTGCTTCGAGGTCCGCTGACCCAATCAAGTCTCCACTCGCGATACCTGTGATTGAGTTGGGAAGGTTCTTCTCGAGAAGCACACTGCCATTGTGATTCAGTAGGGAGAATCGCCTCAACTGCGATGCTGCAAGTACCTCATCTCGAGCGTCCTGGTCGAAGTCTGCGATTTCCAGTTGCCGCACAAACGAGTTGCTGGTGTAGTTCCACAGCTGCGTCCCCGTGATACTGTATGCGTATACCCGAGAATCATCTGAGCCAGCGACAATCTCATGAAATGTGTCCCCATCGAGGTCGGCTCCCGCAACCACTCGGACCGTGTCGTCCATGGTCAGATTCAGTAACACTGATTGGTTGGCTGCAATCAGAAGAACTCCGTTTGTCGTACCTATGAGCAGCTCCTCAGGAATAGTGAGATCTGCTGTGACTGCTGTTATGGAGTAGGGTGTGGCTCCAAGACTCATCTGCCACGCCTTAGTTCCATTCTCTTCGAACATGTAGAGTGTACCATTCTGAGTGATTACGGCTGTTTCGTGATAGCCATCGGTATCAAACTCTCCGACAGCAATCCCATTCACCTGTCCACCTGTGCTATTGGACCATACAAGCGCCGTTTCAAATGGTGCTATTGCGGCCTCGTGCATTCTCCCGACAGGTCGTGGCCTGAGACCACTCATGCGGGCCGAATCCCCCACCGGATTCCCAAAACAGAAAATCATGCATGCAACAGCTAGTGCTAGAACAACGTAGTATTTCTTCATGGTTCTCCTCCTCCTAAGGCCTTTGCCTGGTGTTTCCAGGGCTTGACTTGAAAGAAATCAAAGAAATCAGCTTCGACGGCGCTCAGTTCACTGAATGGCATATTGATATTGTTCAGGTATTTGATGATCGGAAGGATCTGCTCATCTGGGTCTTTCATGAACAGCTTCAGTGTATTCCGTCCGGCCATTGCAGTGAACCTGACTCCCGGTATTGACTCGACACGTTCCACAATCTCGGTCGAGAGACTCGGAAGCACAAGTCTGATTGCCTCTCCCTCACCGGGCAGTGTCGAGATGAGTTCCTCGGGCGATCCGAACTGGCTCACGAGGCCATCCTCAAGCAGTACGACTCTGGTACAGTAGTCTACAATCTCGAGGTCATGGCTTATGATTACCATTGTGGTACCGAGTTCGAAGTTCAGCTCCTTGAGATAGTTGAGCGTCTCGTGTCGAAGGTGCGCGTCCAGTCCAGTTGTAGGCTCGTCGAGTAGTAAGAGAACGGGGCTGTGGATCATTCCGAGAGAAATCGAGACCCTCTTTCTCTCTCCACCTGACAGTCGGCTCACCCGTTTTGTCATGAGGTCCTCGTCAAAGCCCAAGATGCCAAGTATCTCTCGTGCTTTCTTTTCTATCTCCTTCGGCTTCATGCCGAAGCAACGTCCAAGAAACTTTGCATTCTGGATTGGAGTAAAGTCGTAGTATAGAGAGAGATGCTCAAGCTGCGGCACATAGCCGACAAGTAGGCTGATGAGGTTTCTCTTCTTGGTCACATCGTATCCGCCGACCCATGCCTGACCGTCAGTGGGGTCAATCTGACCTGTGAGCACCCGCAAGACCGTGGTCTTACCTGCTCCAGAAGCACCAATAATCCCCAGAAACTCCTTCTTGTTGGCATAGAAGGAAACCCCCTTGAGCGCGTAGAAATCACCGAAGGCAACTTTGAGGTCTTGGATGTCAATCTCTCTATTTGGATTCTTGCTCATCTAGACGCCTCCCACCTCATTGCTGACTCTCTCGAACTCCTTGCGTGCACGTTCGAGACCTTTCATCATTCCCCTGATACTCTCTACTTTCTCGATGCGATCCATATCCTCTCTCTTGATGAGTTCTTCAATCTGGATGAAGGCAGCAAAGAGTGTGTTCAGAGCATTGTCAATGTTCTGGGTTAGATCACTATCCAGTTCGGGGATGCGGTAGGCCTTGCTCCTTTTTCGTCTGTTCCAGATCAGCCCGACAATCAAGGCTCCGAAGCCACCAATTGCGCTGATGAATGCCACCTCAGCCAATGTAAGGAAGTCTGGTTCTGTAATTGGAGCGGTGGTCGGTTCGGGCTTGTAAAACTCGAAGCTAATACTGGCATAGGTGCCTGCGTAATCCTTGTCCCTGAGGATGATGAATATCCCGTTTATCCTACCCTCGTCATTCCAGTAACTAGGGGCGAATTGCGACGAGTAAAGACCCTCTTGGATGAAACCTGCAATGAAGAATGTGAGATTCCCGTTTGGAAGCTCAAATGCAATCGCAACAAACAGATCATCAACAGGATTCCCGTAGTAATCGGTGACTCTCAGATTAAGATAGACGCTCCTGCCCACAGAGTAGAGCGTTCTATTCTCAGCAAGGCTGGTTTCTGTGGTCAAAGTATTTTCTAAAAAGAAGATGTTCAGATTATCTAGGAGTCTTGAGTTGCTGCCCTTGGGAAGATTCTTGTTCATGAATATGCGTGATGAACCGAACATACAGATCTGAGGCACTGAGGTGTCTAGCAGGACAACGGGCCTTCCGTCAACGGTAACGGCCGCCTGCGACTGATTGTTATAGATATACGTTCCTCCGCCAAGCCATACCGACTCGAGCCCCTGCGAGAGAAGTTTCCCTTCAACGATTTCCGTGGTGTTCTCATGTTCATGCTTACCGGCCATGTAGTAGCCGTAGGTTTCCAGCAGTGGGTTGAGGGCGGTTAGGTTTGTTCTATCCTCATAGTCTCCAAAAACGACCAGTTTCCCACCGTTCGATGTGAAGTTCCGTAGAGTGCTGATATGGGTTGAGTTGAAGCTTTCTGTTGGGCTGAATATGAGCACTCCTGAGAACTGAGACAACAGCTCCTCATTCGGTTCGATACCGGGCGTTTCTACAAGGTCCAAGCCCTCTTGAGCCATACGTTTCTTCATCTCCGATAACCCCGAGAAGGTTGTGAGTCGGAAGGCCTCAAGAAGGTCAGCTATTGTTCCCAGACTATCAAGTTCTGTCAGACTGAATTCCATGTCAGTTATGTCATCTGAGTCTTGAGACAATGGGAACCCACCACCTCCTGTGGGTCCTCCAAGACCCACGTCAGCTTCTCCTCCAACATCAAACCCTCCTAGTGCACCAATTCCTCCTCCATGCGAACTATCAATCAGAATCATGGCTCGCGGATATCTTAGCATGACTTGGAGAGTGATGTTTGTGGTCCATCCCTGTTCTGAAACTAGTGTGTAATTACAGTAGTGGAACCCGTCTACAGTGATAGCCGGCACGAACAGGAACAATGAGAAATTGTAGTAACCCTGCACACTATCCATGGGCGTGAGAGTCACATCTCCCCATTCAGTTGCATTTCCGTCTTTCTGTACAGTGAGGTTACCCAGAGGCATGGTAGAATAGAGTGTTAGCCCGTAAATTCCGAAATCCGCCGGAAAACGAATATCAAACGGTGCATAGGGCACGTTCTTCGGAAAAACCGAAACCGACTGGATAGGTGTCACCACGAAGAGGTCTCTGATTAAGAAGTCGTCGAGAAGACTGACGCCAACTGACGTCAGCAATTCTGCCGGATTCTGGAACAAAGTGATTGCTTGTCCAATACCTGCAGCGACAACCCAGGCTGCCCTGAATATGCCCTCTCGTTCGGCGCTCCATTCGGCCTCCAAAATTTCTGCATGGAAGGGTTCTATTTCTTCGAAGCTGTAAAAAGTCGAGAAGAGATTTCCTTTGTTCTCTTCTCCCCGACCAATAATGAGGGCCGCTACTGCAGAACTTGGTTCAGTTCCGATGTTCATGATAATTGCTTTGGATTGGTAATTCTGGTCAACCTTTGCGACTCTTGGTAAGTCTGCCTCAATCACGATCAAATCACCACGCGAGGCCATCTGCGGTGAAGGCCCAAGCTCCCACATAGTTCGAATCGATCTGTCGAGGTACGTTCGATTCTCTGCAAATCCGAGCGCCAGAGTAACATTAACGGGGCTATTTGGCTCGACTGTTCCAAAATGCCATTTCATTCCAAGACCCACAGTGCCGTCAAATGTTGTGCTTCCGGTTAGATTGTCGTTGGCGACGTGTGAGCTTATCTCCGAGGAATTGCCCACTTCGAATGCGTCAAGCGGTCGGCTTGAGTTGAGGCCGAAGTAGAACGCCCGAAGATCCGCCGATTGAGAATACGCGAACAGCTGCTGATTGTTAAGAGCGTACTTACCATGGTCCTCTCTGTCATCTAGATAGATGTCGAGTGAGTAGGAGAGGAATAAGCTGACGTTGGTAATGGGCGTCGACCCTATGTTCAAGATGAAAGGAGTTATCTTGAATCCTGTAAGCGGCTCGTTAGTTGTCAATGTCAGATTGTACGATTCCACCAAGAAGATTACAAATATCTCATCTTCATAGGATATCACTCCTATGTGGCGATTGTAGTTGTCGGTTTCTCCTGCTACATTCACCTGATGAAGTTCTCTTTTCACATCAAACATCATGAGATTCATTGGGTTGTGGTTGTTCCATCTCAGCGAGAACATGCCCATCAACAGGTGTGTATCCGGATCCTCCTCACCCCTCTGATCCAGAGCAACCACCATAGTCCCGAAACTACTCATCAGCATGGTCGTACTCGCGTCTTGACCCTGTGCGGACACGATTCCGAAGGCGAGGAGAGGAGTTCCGGTGGTGCGGTCGATGGGTTCGATTGGGTCTTGCTTAGTCATAAGACATGCAAAAGCTTCTGGGAGGTTCAGCAGTCCTGCTCCAGCATCGTTGGCCCCATAGTCCAGTGATGTCGCGGTATCTCTCAGGACGTTTGAAATAACGATAGGTGTTGCTCTGTCGAAAGCCTGCAGGAGAATAGCAGCAGCGCCTGCGACAATGGATGCGGACGCAGCCGTTGTATCTGCTTTGATGTAGAAGTCGTCTACAGTCTCTCCCAAGTCTCCTCCTAATAGCGACGAAATCTGACTAACGTCATCCAAGTCGAAATCGCCAGCTCCGAGTGTGGCCAATCCTGCTCCCGCTCTAGCACCGATAATCCCAACTCCCGGTGCTACAAGATCGGGTTTTGCGTTCATGTCGAGGCTGGGACCTCTTCCTGAGAAACTAGGAATCTCATTGGAAACCCAGTCATATGCCCCAACAGTGAGAGCTGCTCTGGATCCCCCCGGTGATAGAATGGTAAGGTAGTCTGGGCCATCGTCGCCCGCAGCTGCCACAACTAGGATTCCCTTCTCAGATGCCACTTCAATGGCCTTTGAAACAGCGTCTCCGGGGGAACCGAATGTATTGAAGGGCAAGAGGATAATATCTGCTCCTCGTGAACAGGCCCATTCTATCCCCGATACTATCCAGCTCGGTGCTGCAAATAATCCTCCTAAGGTGACCTTCGCTGACAGCAGAGTCACTCCTGGGGCGACTCCCTGATAGCGACCATCTGACTTGTTCCCTGTTCCTGCCACTATTGAGGCAGCGTAAGTGCCGTGACCTATGATGTCGATTGGCAGAGCGTCCCCCTCTACGAAGGATGCGAATGCTGTGACCTTCGAATCGGTTGTGTTCTCATCATCATCAAAATCGTCTAGGTCGGGGTGAAGGAAGTCGATTCCTGTGTCCAGCACTGCGACAACAACCCCCGTTCCATTATACCCCTGCTCCCAGAGATCCCTTGCCCCTATCATGTCAACAGGAGACGTATATTCATCTGTGCTGGTCGGTATGAAACTGGTCTGGCTGCTGTCGGTAATCTGGCTGACTTCATTAGACCAAATCATTCTGATATAACTCTCTCTTGCTAGTAATGGAACCGACCTTGCAAGCAGACGAACCCTGATCATGTTGAGTGAGGCAAAGGCATTGACGAAGTCTGCTGTCTGGTCAATCAGTCTTATTGCACTCTTTGCCTTCAGGTCGTCAATTCCATCATCGTAGCTAACAAGCACATCAACTCGTTCTTCAGACTCTATCTTGTCTACAAGTCTGTCGTCAATCTTAGTCGTGGGATCTGGTGATGCGTTTCTACACATATTTGGAATGACAGGCATGGCACTGCCTAGTGTGCCGATCAACAACGATACAATCAGAACTATCGTAACGAAATTGCGAAATGTCAGACCTATTCCACGGCTTGCTCCAACCATCTCATCACTTCTCTATGAAACCAGTTATGAGCCCTCTTGTGACGGCGATGTAGTAGTCAACCATATCTGCGACAGACTTGGTCTTGACAATCTTCACACCAATTTCGCTCTGCTCTAGTGCAGTGAGGCATCTTTCCGCAATGACTTGGAGCGGTTCTTCTGTGAACACCTTAAGAAGTTCACCGCGCTGGAGCACAAACTGGGCCCCCTTGACATTTTCGAGGATTCTTCTGGCACGAGGATCTACTTCTTCAAGGACAATACCCACGGCAAACCCTCGGTTTGGCATCGACTCCTTCAAACTACTGGGTGAGCCATATGCAACGAGGCTCTTCCCTCGCATGAAGACTGCGACCTTGTCACAGAACTCGGCTTCAACGGGATAATGGGTGATAACGACCATAGATGTGCCATATTCCTGATTGATGTAATCCAAGAAATGCCAGAGCTCGCTGCGGTTATCTGGGTCTAGGCCACTTGTTGGTTCGTCCATCAGCAGGACCTTCGGGCGATGTACCAGTGCGACAGCGATAGAGACTCGACGCTGCTGCCCTCCACTCAGTTCGCTGGTCTTGCTGTTTCCTTTCTCGAGAATCCCGAAGTCGCGCAGTAGGGTCTTTCCTTCCTTGATGAGCTGCCACTCGGGGATATCGTACTGCTTGCCGAAGGCCACGATATTCTCCAAGGGCGTGAACGTTGAATAGAGATAGCTAAGGTCTTGTGGGCAGTATCCGAAGAAGTAACGAACTCTCTGTGCGTTGCGTGAATCTATCCCCGCTATTCTTGCAACCCCAGTTGAAGGAATATCCCCAATAAGTGCCTTAATGGTAGTTGACTTCCCGGCGCCTGATTCGCCAATCACCGCCAGCATCTCTCCCTCTTTGAGAGAGAATGTGACATTCTCAATAATGGTCTTCCCACTTTTCAGAGTGACTGTGAGGTTTCTAGCCTCGATAACATCTCGATAGGCAGGAGACTCTTTCCAAGAATAGGGTTCTATGTAGACCTTTTGAGCAAGAACAGTCAGATTCGGATTGGATCTGGGTCCAAAGAGAAACTGTGGCTGTGCCACAAGGTAGATCTTCGGGTCGCCAATGCCCTCTTCTGGTTCTACTCTTACCTCCAAATTTCCCTCAGGAAGAATTGGGGCCGGACCGACAGAGGCTCCAATGAGCTCTCCCTTTATCACGATGGGTAATTTGTCCGATGCCCTCTTCCCCCAGACGGTACAAGATATTTCATGGGCCTTTATCCTCTTACTGACATCCTTTACTGCCTGCTGAAGTTCAGTGCCGGTGAAGAACATATCATCAGCAAGGTCTCTCTTCAGGTAGTTCTGCATTGTGATCTGGATGGCTGCCACATCTTGCGTTGACGTTGTATCACTACCAACAGTCAAGACTCTGTCAAGAGGGGTCTTCTTGCGCTTGCGCAGGTCCTCCTCCACGAGCACAGCGATCATCCTAGAGAGGACTCCTTTCTTCACTTTCAGTACTCGCCCTGTGAATCTTACCTCTTCGCCAGAAGCTGTGAGACCACCCTGCACATCACAGTGAATCTCTCTATCTCTTCTGCTCAAGACCCAATCGATCGCCTCTCCGATCCTTGCACCCGAGAAATAGGCCTCTTCAACAAACGATGGTGTTTCAGTGGTTTCCAAGTCTTCAGTAGCATTCTTCTCTACCATTTGAGTCACCTATCTATCCTAGTGTCGGCTTCTTTGAGAATATGAACGTCGCTAGCAGTACTGTTCCAGCCGAAAAAGCCAGTAATCGTAGAATGGGGTCAGCTACGTCAGCCACAGTCAGTCCTTTGAATGCTGTATCTATCAATATCTTTAGTCCTTGATTCAATGGCATCACTTCGTCAATGATGCCCACATCGATGAAGAATCCGGAGAGAATGAGTGTTCCAAATAGGACGAAGAGAAACATCTGATTGGCCTGCAAGCGGGTTGAAGATACCGCGGAGATAAGGATCCCTGTCGTGGAGCCAGTAAGCGAACTCAGACTCATGATAATGATCAGTGTTTCAAATCCCGTATTCAGATTCAGGTTGAATACAAAGACCCACAGCGATACCAGCAAGAGGGATTGGAAGAATCCGATTACAACGTAGGCTAGGACTTTTGCGACGATGACTTCGAGACGGTTGGTTGGAGTTAGAAGCATCCTCCTGAGTGGCTCGTCACCCACTATCGACTGGGCTGATGTCATGGCTATTCCTAGATAGCTTGAGAATATGACGATGAACCCTCCAAAAGTGCTCTCCAAGTATCCTCCTTCGGGAGCAAATTCGATCTGGATGCTCGGAAACACTTCGGAGCGTATCCACAATTTTGACGCTCTGAATGCGATTGTCGCACCTTGCACGACACCCATAACTGTGCTCTGTTCTATGAGTTTCGTTGCATCCATATGGACCAGAACATATGTTGGCTCGTTCACGGTTAGGTTGGCCTCGAACCCATCTGGAATCACCACGTATCCCAATATCTCCTCTTCGTACAATGCGTTGAATGCTTCTTCTGTGCTATTGTATATCCTCAGGTCCGAAACAATGCTATCCAAATAAGCTGTGAAGTTCTCGGACAGGTCCACACCGTCGTAGGTTCTAGTAGTGTCCTTGTCGATGAGTCCCATGCTGATATTTACTCCCTCAAAAATACCTCCTGTATCATCCGTCGCGTTGCCAGTACCCCCTGTTGATCCGCCACCATCGACGCCCCCAGCTTGCATTCCTCCCATGGAGCTCTCATTGGTGACCCAATACAGCATCCCAATCAGGGCCGCAGGCAGGAGAAATATGAGAAATAGCGCGACCTTATCCTTCACAATAAGGCGTAGCTCTTTGGCTATCATATTTCTGATTCGTCTTGATGGTTTTGTCAGAGTTTCAGCCAAGTATATCCTCCTCGATTTCTAGAGAAACCTTCAAGCCCTGCTGTGAACTGGGAGTGTTAGTGTTCCTTCTGGACAACCATCAAGACTCTGCTATTAAGGATTTAGCAGAGTGTATAGTGCATGAGAGCGTCACTTGACACACCCGACAGATAAATAAAATATGCTTGGGCAGAGGAGGAAAGGAGACTTGCTTTGTCATGGAAGAATCTCACAGATTAGGTACTTTCAAACGAATGGCCTCTCTCCACAGAGTCTCTGTGGACAACATCGAATCACTATCAGAGGAGCAAGCCATTGAGGTTCTTCGAAACCGTCTGAACCATCAGATATATTCACAGGCTGATGATTGGATGTATCCCAAATGGGTTCAGCTGGAGCAGTACAGGTTGCTCGAAGGAGATGCTGAAACTCAGCTTCAACCACTTGATGGGGATTGGGCGTGCATTGGTGGGAGGTATTGTGGACACCACGGTCTTGCTGACAGCTCGGGTCTCACCACAGCGATTTCGGAGTGTGGATCTATAGATATCTGGCTGGAAGAAGACGGGGAAACTCTCTTTCCTGCACTGCTTGATGCTGATGACACACAGCTTCAGCTTCTCTCGCCGCAAGACCAGGTCTTCTCGTGGTCACGTATCACTGCACCTATCGAATTCACACGGCTCATCCATCATTCGGTTGATAAGAGTGGGCGTGAAGCACTGGTCACTGAGATTGAGGCACGAAATATCTCTCTTGAGAAAGAAGTATTCAGATTCTACGTTGTCATACGGCCGATGTCCCCTTCCGGATTCGAACCGATCCAGACGATCGAGTATTCCGTTGAGAAGAAATCTGTACATGTTGATGGCATCCTGGCGCTTGAGATGGATGAAACTCCAAGAAGATCTCTGATGACAACTGCCGATAATCCTAATCTGAAACGCGAGATACGCGAGCTCACGGACAGAAACGATGAGTCGTATTCAACTGCAAGAGGTCTTGCAACAGCAGTCTTCGTTTATGAAGAAGAGATACCCCCCGCTGGAACGAAGCGGTTCCGTTTTGTATCTCCTCTGGAGAAAACCCACAAGGACCACGATTCTCCTACCTATATCATGGGTGACTATCTTCGTGATGATAGCGTGGAACGATGGTTCGAGTACTCTGAGACCACCACATCTGCTTGTTTTCCGAGTCCTGACTTGGACGATGCATTTGCTCAGGCCAAGGCAGCCGTCGGGATGAGCGCCGAATCCCTCTCTGCAGAGATTGCGTCCGGACAGACTCAAGACTTCGGGCGAATTGTTGCTGCGATGTGTAGGATTGGAGCCGCTAAGCGGGCGGGAGACTACTTGGTCTCTATCGCAGAAAATAAGCCCCTACTTGACAGGTTTGAATCCGCTGATATTATCGAGCTCTGCAACATAGCTCTTCTTGTCTACAGCTACTGTCACGCCAAAGAGTATCTCTTGAACATCAGGCCCCTCCTGACCCGTATTCAAGATATAGCTGCCGAGTCACTGAAGCCGGATGAGCCCGAGCTTCCAGTTTCTCAACCAGAAGATATCGAGGATGTGTCCCCCCCACCCTCTAGTGCAGATAAGACCCAAGAAGAAGCGGATGATTGGGTTGAGCGTCTGAGAACTGAGATGGACGAGATTCGGGAGGCTGCTGATTCCGAGACGGGCTCTCCAGAGAAATCTTCCGATACAGAGCTTTTTGAGGCAGATGCTTTCACGTATGCTGAGTACATACGAATCATTCGTTTATCATCAGTTATGACACGACTCTTGGCGGTTTCAGACGATCTATGTCTGGGTGAAGACCGTGAACTGTCCAACTTACTCGAGAAGTGTAGGGCAAGAGCCGACGAAGCTGCTGATGGATTGCGAACTGCTGGAGCCTCTCCAGACGAAGCCGAATCGCTCACGCTCCTCGACACTTCGTTTCTGTTCGGTTCTCAAGAAATCGATTCTGAGATCATGAAAAGGGCCATCGAGTCGCTGCACGTTGTGGATGGCTTTGTACGCACATCAGCAGTGGATGGTAGCAGTCGTGTGTGCGTGACCGCTACGCTGGAACTGGCCCATTACTACTCTCGAATGCATAATGGCAACCGTGTAGAAAGAATCCTTGAAGCACTCCTGCAAGTCATCTCTCGCTATAAGATGCTTCCTGATTTCGTTGTTTCAACTCGCCCCCTGCGGGTTACCGGCCAGCGGTGCAGTGGGGTCACATCCTCTCTTCTTCTGGTACTCCTTCTCGATATGATTGGATATCAGGATGATCAAGATCTTGTGATTCTGCCGGGAATACCTGATGAATGGTATACGTCTTCTACACCTCTCGCCGTCAAGGAAATGAATCTGGAATCAGGCATGGTGCAAATTGAGGTTGGCATTTCAGCAAATCAACATCAGATCGATGTGAGGACTGAGTACCTCCCGCAGGAGATCGAGGTGCATGTGCCATCTAGCCGAGCGATGTCCATGGTTAAGGTGTACGGCGGTGGGGTGGCTGGCCGTTTTGAGGACGAAATATCTCCTCACATACGGATTGTTCCACTTTCTGACAATGTTGTATTGACATTCCACAAGTAGCTTCTAGAACACAACGGAACTAGCACCACCATTCTCACAGAAACCTTTGATGCCCAAGTTTCTTGTGAAACAAGTTCAACTTATGATTACCATGATCATGCCATCTCTGATGAAGCACCTGCATGACACTTTGGGATTCTCTGAGGCCTATTCTCCGTGAGAAACCTCAGTTTCGACCGAGATGTGGGTGTAGCTGTGACACATTCTCTCCTCTTCCCCCATAGAATGAGTAATATACGGGTAATCCCGCGCCAGCCTAACTAAGGACATCGGAGTGCTGTGTTTGACAACAAAACAGGACTGGTTCAGAGAAACGCCAAAGGAAACGCTGGAACACCTCAATACAACCGATTCGGGATTGACTCAGGCTGAAGCAACTGAAAGACTTCAGAAATACGGTCCAAATGAGCTGGAGGAAGTTCAGCGGGCGGGCCCTTTTCGAATGTTCCTACAGCAATTTGCTGATCCTATGGTCGCAATCCTTCTCTTTGCCATTGCTATATCAGTTATCACTGTGTTGCTGCATGGAAGCCATGAGGAGGAAGGATTCATCGATGCCATCGTGATATCTGCGATTGTCCTTATTAATGCGGTATTTGGATTCGTGCAGGAATACAAGTCCGAGAAAGCATTAGACGCTCTAAGGGAACTCTCCGCCCCTGTAGCGGCTGTCAAGCGTGATGGTGAATGGATGGAGGTAGAGGCTCGAGAACTGGTGCCCGGTGATATAATCTCCCTTGAAATTGGAAACATCGTGCCAGCAGATGGTCGGCTTCTTTCTGTGTATGGGTTGGCTATCGATGAAGCAGCTCTGACTGGGGAATCACTCTCGGTTGAGAAGACCGTCCAACCGATTCCTGTCGAGAACCCTCCTTTGGGCGATAGGGTCAATCTTGTCTTTCAGGGATCTGTTGTGACGTCAGGAAGGGGAACCGCGGTAATCACAGCCACGGGGATGAGGAGCGAGTTTGGCAAGATTGCACGTCTAGTTCAAGAGAGTGAGCAAGAACTCACCCCTCTCCAGCAGAATCTTGAAGATCTCGGAAGAAGACTTGGAGGGATTGTTCTTCTTCTTTCTATCATTGTCTTCATCGCACTTGTGTTTGTGAATACGTCCTATACTTGGGATGAAGCCTTTTTCGTTGCCGTAGCCGTTGCAGTTGCAGCCATTCCTGAAGGTCTTCCCGCTGTTGTCACAGTTACCCTTGCCATCGGTGTCAGTAGGATGGTTGAGAAGAATGCGATTGTACGCCGATTGCCCAGTGTTGAAACTCTCGGTTCTACCACAGTAATCTGCTCAGACAAGACTGGTACAATCACCAAGAATGAGATGACTGTTCGATATGTCTACCTCCCATCGTCAAGAGTGACCATCTCGGGAACCGGATACTCGAAAGAAGGTAGATTCTATCATGCCCCCCCTGCTGCTGACTCCATGGACTTGTCCGAAACGGAACCGCTCTTTGACGTGTCACAGAGTGTAGAGTTGCAGATGCTGCTGAAGACGGGACAACTCTGTTCCAGTGCAACTCTCTCCTCGAATCCTGATGACTCCTCAAGTTACAAAGTCCTAGGTGACCCCACCGAGGGTGCGCTTCTTGTTGCAGCTGAAAAGGCTGGGATAAGCACGGAGTCGACCCGCTCTGAATATGAAGAACTAACAGAGTTCTCCTTTGATTCAAAACGGAAGAGAATGACCACGGTCTTTCGCGATGACTCTGGGAATACTTGGGCATTTTCGAAAGGTGCTCCAGAGATCATCTTGGAACTGTCTTCCAAGACTCTTTCAGGTAACGCTGAACAATCACTCGATAAGATACGCCGTGAGGAAATCCTCAAGGCAAATGCATCAATGGCAAGTCGTGCAATGAGAGTTCTTGCTCTAGCCTACAGGAAACTAGATGTTGTCCCATCAGAATGGGATGCAGATGAGGTGGAATCCGATCTCGTCTTTGTGGGGCTAGTAGGTATGATAGACCCTCCACGAGAGGGAGTAGTTGAGGCTATCCGCAAGTCACGAACCGCCGGAGTTCGTCCTATCATGATAACGGGAGACCATGCTCTTACGGCAACAGCTATTGCGAGGAGTGTCGGTCTAGCACGGTCTGATCTTGGAGCAGTCACGGGATCGGAGCTCAGCGAGATTAGTGATGAGGAGCTTGATCGTCTATTACAGGAACGAGATGTGTTTGCACGAGTGGCACCTGAACACAAACTGCGCATCGTTAAAGCTTTGAAACGCCAAAACCAGGTCGTTGCGATGACCGGCGATGGAGTGAATGATGCTCCGGCTATCAAGACTGCAGATGTAGGAGTAGCCATGGGCATTCGGGGAGCAGGAGTCACCAAGGAGTCTTCGGACTTGGTGCTGACAGATGACAACTTCTCAACAATCGTGTCGGCCATCGAAGTTGGGCGTGAGATATATGCCAACATTCAGAAGTTCGTAAGGTTTCTCTTGTCAGCTAATGCCGGCGAGGTGCTTATCGTATTTCTGATGGCTATGCTTGGGTTACCCATCCCCCTGACCCCTGTACAGATTCTATGGATAAACCTTGTAACAGATGGTCCCCCTGCTCTTGCTCTCGGTTTTGATCCTCCTCCAAGAGGCATCATGCAGCGTCCTCCTCGGAAGCCGGGAAGTAGGATGCTAGACAAAAGGATGATGCGGATGATTCTCATTGGAGGGCTTCTTGCCACCTTTGCTGCGTCATTTGTATATCTATACACCCTATGGGCTGCTATCGGCAACATCCCGGGCCTTACAGGTCCGCCAGTAGATTGGATGAATCCATTGTATTCCGATGCGCTCCAGTTATCTCGGACTGCAACATTCATCACGATGGTCTTGTTCCAGCTTCTATGGGTTTGGAACTGTAGAGATGATCGAAATCCCGTCTGGCGTACAGACATCACAGGTTCGAGAATCCTTCTGCTTTCCGTCGGATTCTCTTTCCTCTTGACTCTCTTGGCGCTCTATACCCCTCTTTCGGTGGCAGTAGGAACAGTTCCTCTAGGTATTGACACGTGGGTTCTGATACTGGCCGCGAGTCTTGTTGGACTGCTGACACCGGTATACCGTTTACTCCCTCACGAGCCAAGTGAAGAGCATGTCGAGAATGTTCTATAGGCAAAGGTTGTGGGCTCTCAAGGCCAGCAGACACGTTGCTGCCGTTGATTGCCAGAAGCCAAGACTTAACTGGGGACATGAGCCAACCTACAATAACGATAGTTAAAGTGATTGAGATGCCGGGTACAAAGTACTACATAGAGCAGCCGAAAAATGAACCTGTGAAAGACTACCTGCCGGGAAGCCCTGAACGCGAACGTCTTCGCGAAGAGCTCGACAATCTGAAGAGCGAGAAGATTGAGATTCCCTTAATCATCGGGGGGGAAGAGGTGACGACTGACGATTTAAGGCCCTCTGTCATGCCACATGACCACGCCACAATCCTTGCAGAATTTCACAATGCAGGCGAGAGTGAAGTTGAAGATGCCATACAGGCCGCTCTCGGAGCGAGACAGAGCTGGGTGTCAACCCCTTGGTATGACCGGGCCGCGATTTTCATGAAGGCAGCAGACCTCATGGCCGGTCCATACCGAGCAAGATTGAATGCTGCGGCGATGCTGGGTATCGGCAAGACTGTATATCAAGCAGAGATTGATACAGTGGAGCTGATCGATTTTCTTCGTTTCAATGCGTTCTACATGACCGACATCTATCGTGATCAGGTCACTTCTGGGCCCGGTGAGTGGAACTATATCGACTATCGACCGCTCGAGGGGTTCATCTTTGCAGTGACTCCCTTCAACTTCATTAGCATCATGGGAAATCTTCCAACCGCACCGGCCATGATGGGAAATGTGTCCTTGTGGAAGCCTGCCTCTTCAGCCGTCTATCCGACTTGGCAAATCATGCGTGTGCTGCTCAAAGCTGGCGTACCTCCAGGGGTCGTCAACTATGTTCCCGGGCCGGGGTCGAAGGTTGGCAAGCATGCTCTCTCACATCCTGCACTTGCAGGCATTCACTTCACAGGCTCAACCAGCACCTTCAATCATATGTGGCGGACAGTGGGTGAGAATATAGATGTCTATCGTACCTATCCTCGTCTCGTCGGGGAAACGGGAGGAAAAGACTTCGTAGTTGCCCACGAGACAGCTGAAGTTGAACCATTGGTGACGGCACTTGTTCGGGGTGCTTTTGAATACTCAGGACAGAAATGCTCTGCTGCATCGAGGACCTATATTCCCGAGTCTTTGTGGCCAGAAGTTCGAGAGGGTCTAGAGAAGACTCTTGATGAGATCAAGATGGGCGATCCAGAGGACTTCACAACCTTCACGGGAGCAGTCATAGACAGGGCGGCTTATGACAATATCGTCAGCTACATAGACGATGCTCGAGAATCAGACGACATGGAGATCATCAAGGGAGGCTCACATGATGCCTCAAAGGGCTACTTCGTGGAGCCCACCCTTGTCTTGACTACTAATCCGAAGGCCAAGCTCATGGAAGAGGAGATCTTTGGGCCGGTATTGACCATCTACATCTATCCTGATGACCAGTATGAACAGATGCTTCATCTCTGTGACGAGACGTCTCCTTATGGTCTCACTGGGGCAGTGTTCGCGCGTAGCAGGAAGGCAATTTCATTAGCACTGGATATTCTGCGCGATGCTGCAGGGAACGCATACGTGAACGACAAGCCCACAGGTGCAGTAGTTGGTAGGCAACCTTTTGGAGGAGCAAGGAAGTCGGGGACAAATGACAAGGCAGGCAGCAAGTTCAACCTGATTCGTTGGGTTTCGCCGCGTTCAATCAAGGAGAACTTCGTTCCTCCAACAGGTGTTGAGTACGATTACATGAGTGAGCCGTAGGTGCTCACTCCCCTTCTCATCTCACGAGCTTATCAGGAGGACCATTGTCGCGCCAGCGCCAGAACTCAAGTGTACATCTCGTGTCTGCTGATGCTCGTTTGATTTTGAAACCAGCATACACATGATTTCCATCTAAGTAAGGGGTGCCATCTTCCTTTGGGAGTTTCTCAATGAAGTCCCACACGTCGTCTGCGTAGTCGCGAGCCACTATCACTGCTCGATTGGGGAAATATGGTCTGAACTCCAGTTTGTCCTTCTTCATGACGCGGACACCGTAGCTATCGACGCTGTCTATGAAGTCGATTACTGCCCCTCGAGTTGCCATATCATCAATAGCCTTCACAAAGGTGAAATTCTGAGAATAGGTACTCATTGTGAGTTCGTCTGACGCTCCACGTCCGTCATCATCTGCTGATTTCTGCGGATGATTGACAAGCACGTCAATGATTCCCTCTGCTCCTGACTCTTTCAGAAGACGGGTCTTCAGTGATATCGACCCTCCGTACTCCTTGTGTGCAAATTGTGCCACTCGGTTCAGGAAGGGATTCTTGACACGTTTGAGCATATCATCAACAAACGGTCCAAACTCTGTGAACTGCAAGGGCTGTGGTCGAATCGGTATCTGGTAGTTTTGCTCAAACTGCTTTCCTATCTCCTGGGCCAGTTCCAGGGTTTCTTCGAACTCGGGGCTCTTTGTGGTGATCAGGGCAGTGACGGTCTTGTCGTTCTGGGAGAGAAAAATCACCTTCTCATCAGTGGCGAAGCTACAGAGTCCTCCCAAGGCAAGTTCGTTGGAGAAGTGCCTTACCGCCGTAACGAAACTCGAGAAGAGTGACTCATCCATCCCACTCCTCAGTTTCGAGAACAGAGGAATGCCTGATGTCGCCTCGAAGATGACAACGCCTTCGATGTTCACTGATAATATCTCCTATTACTACTACTTGGTCGAGTATCGGCGATTATTAAATGTGTCATTGGTGGAAAGGCCTGCATGGCTTGCACAGAAGACCTCCTGATAAGTCATGCTGCATCGTCAACGCGGTCCCTTCGACTCCATGGCCTACCACAACTTTTACAATCATTACCGGACTCGGTACCGGTACTGTAGAGGAAAGAGTTCGGCCATGCTTCCGGTCACTGTGCCCTCTGCAATGGGTGATCATTTGGATGATGTCTGAGGAAATCTGCAAATCTGATTTCTTGGTGATTGGAACAGGCATAGCCGGTCTCATGTTCTCTTTGGAATCTGCGAAAAAGGGTACTGTATCGTTGCTCACCAAGAGGAAGATGTATGAATGTGCCACTTCCCGGGCTCAGGGGGGCATCGCTGCCGTAATATCGGACGAAGACTCGATTCTTTCTCATGTGGACGATACCCTCCGAGTTGGGAGCGGTCTTTGTCACAAGGATGTGGTGGAGCAGATAGTACGCATGGGCCCAAGAGCCATCAGTGATCTTGCTTCACTTGGAGTTGACTTCTGCAAGGACCCGTCATGTGATGAGTATGAGCTGGGTCTTGAAGGCGGTCATTCTCATAGACGGGTCCTTCATGTCAAGGATCACACTGGTGCCGATATAATGAGGGCACTGACGGATGCAGTCAAGACTTCCGGGAATATCACTGTCTTTGAGGATCATATGGCTGTCAATCTCGTACAGCGCAACAATTCTGTTCTTGGTGCATATGTGCTGGACACTAAGGAGAGAATTGTCAAACGATTTGCCGCTCGAGCGACAATACTTGCCACCGGTGGAGCCGGGAAGGTGTTCCTTTATACCAGCAATCCCGAACATGCCACAGGTGATGGAATCGCCATGGCATATCGAGCAGGTGCCACCATCACCAACATGGAGTTCATCCAGTTCCATCCCACGCTTCTCTACGATCCAACAGGCACGTCCCAATCGTTTCTGATTTCTGAAGCCCTGAGAGGCGAGGGTGCAGTGTTGCTCGGACCCGAAGGTGAGAGATTCATGCCTGATTATCATCCAGATGCCGAGCTTGCGCCCCGTGACATAGTGGCTCGAGCGATTGACCACCAGATGAAGAGAAAGGGGGCAGATTTCGTCCACTTAGATATCTCATTCAAGGACCCAGAGTTCGTGCGGTACCGGTTTCCGATGATTCATGAGACATGTCTGAGGACAGGCATAGACATAACCGAAGAGCCGATTCCCGTGGTTCCCGCTGTTCACTATATGTGTGGCGGTGTGAAGGCTGATGCTGCTGGTCGAACTGATGTCGACAGGCTATTCGTGATTGGCGAGTCTGCTGGAACAGGTTTTCACGGAGCAAACAGGATGGCTTCAAACTCACTTCTTGAAGGGGCCGCGATGGCGTACTATGCGGCAGACACTGCCGAGAGCTATCTCGACAAGCCCATTCGTGCTGACCTGATACCGCCATGGGATCCCGGTGAGGCCACTGATCCTGATGAGATGATTGTTGTCACACATACCTGGGATGAGATCAGGAGGCTTATGATGAACTACGTGGGAATCGTTCGTTCACGTAAGCGCCTGATAAGAGCAAGGAATCGTATCGATCTGCTGTCTAAGGAGATAAACCAATTCTATTGGGACTTCAAGATAACCCCTGATCTCGTCGAACTCAGGAACATTGCCACAGTTGCCGAACTCATCATTCGCATGGCTCGGATGAGAAAGGAGAGCAGAGGCACACACTACAATCTGGACCATCCTGAAGAATCAGATGAAACGGTGGACACGATCTTGAAAAAGGGATATCTTCCTGTTTCGGACTCTCCAAGAGGTGACTGATCATCTCGTGGAAACGACATCTGAAGGCCGTCTTGGCGCTCCCGATTGTCGTCCTTGTCATAATCCCCATAGCCTTGGTCTCTCTTACAGGGGATTTGAGTCCGCCCCTGACACTTCCATTTCCCGCCAACATAGTCACTCTCGCGTTCGCATCTAGCGTCCTTTTCTTAGGTGTGTTGCTCATCCTGAAAGCCAACAAGCTGTTCTCTGCGATTGGTGCTGGTACCCTAGCTCCATGGGATCCTCCTAGGAAAGTCATAACTTGCAGTATCTATGCTCATGTTCGAAATCCTATGATTACAGGAGTCCTGTTGGTTCTTCTGGCCGAAACAGTCATGTTTGGTTCTCTAGTTCTACTCATCTGGCTCCTAGTTTTCTGGCTTGGCAACCACATCTACTTCGTAGTCTATGAGGAGCCCGACTTGAGGGATAGATTCGGAGATGACTATGTCCGATACTCGGAGAATGTTCCCAGATGGATTCCAAGACTGGACCCGTGGAAACCATCGAATACGGAGAACGACTGAATACAGCAGAGATGAGGTCAAGTTCTCACCGGACTCTGGTTCGGTGCATTTCTCCACGGGTTGTTGTATCTATTCGTGGGACTTCTAGGCGACTTGTCATTACCCCAACGCCCTTCGTAAGTGGAGAATTTCGCTCCTGTAAGCGGAGAGAGTGTCGGTCGTGTGTTCCATATTGCACCTCCCTCTCCGATTACATCACACCACACTTTCGCGAAGCAATAGGGTCTGCTGTCATGTGCCGGGTAGATGGCATGTGAGCCCAGCGCAATCCATACATGAATCTGATGCTCAGTGAGGATTGGCGGTGTCGTCGGATACCCTGATAGTTTGAAGCAAATGGGTTGAGAGGCCTGCCTGAACTCAAGGTGATTGGATAACAACCACAGTATTGCTTCTTCTCCTTCATAATCTGGGAACCATCGAATCTCCACATGCTCCCAGTCCCCGATGTGTTCTCCAATCCCAAATCGTCCGCCGGGGAACCTATTGTAGTTGTACCAGAACCAGTAACGGAGATGCAGAAACTGCTCTCTTTGCCAGCATTCGTAGTAACATGGTACGGATGAATCAAGTGCATTGGGGACACGTTCACCTTGGAACCGTGACCAATCATTTTCATATTCTTCGTATACTTTCTCAGGATCAGAGGGGAAGCAGCAGAAAGTTCCCTCCTCGGGATGGAAATGGAGGATCGGTGCGAAGTCCTCTGCGATTGATTGTCGACTTGAAATGGATACCAATACCGAGCTCTCCTCATTTGAGCTTGAATGCCAGTGTGACTATCTGCCTTGCTCTGATGTGGAATCCCACCTCTCTCTCGACACTCTTGATTTCAATTTCTTCATTCGGCGTTTCATCTGCCCACACAGCCGATACCTCAGCGAAATCGAACCCAGTTCTGAGAGAACACTCCTGCTCTTGACCTGAAACATTCCAGACGCGTACTATGACACCCTCTCCATCTTCAGAGAGCTTGCATGCTGAGAGATTGATGCAGGCTGGCTCTACAGTAAGAAAGCCCCTCTCCGAGGTCTCATTCGTGGGCACTCCTGCGGGGGCGAACTCCCCCGTCATTGGGATGAGATACTTCTCTGATGTGACATGTATTTCTGAATCAAACCAGTTGCTTTGGTGTGGCGTAATAGAGAACTCGTATGCATTCCAGCCCTGGCATTGTGCACCAGGCGTTTCCAGCACAGGCCCTGCGGCCTCCCGTCGGGTCAGCATTCCCATCCTCGATAGCCATCCCACAGCACGTACGAGGGTTATTGCTATGGTAGCACCTTTTTCATCCAAGACCTCAAATTCCTGCAAGCCTCGAGTTGTTATTACCAGTCCTCGTGAGCTAGAACTGAGACTGACGAAGCTTCGCATGGGGTAAGTCGGAACAGTGGGTTGATACCAGTCTGGATGCTCTTCGGGACGCGTTGGTCTTTCGATTACATCGAATGTAGTGTCAGCGAAGACGGTCTCTGCATCTGTCCCTGTGGGAAATAGCATCCTAAGCCTGTGGTCTTCGGCCCGATTGTCAACCTCGGTTGTCACCCTTATCGTTGGACTGTTTGCGTGTAATTCAACCTCCGTGACAAACTCACACTGCACATATTCATCGGTTCTCCCTGTTCGATTTGGATTAGCCGAAACGGGTAGACTCAGCTCGCCGGATATGATGATTGAGCCAACGAGGGGCCCCGTGTTGCCCACGGACCGATGCACCTCGATATCTTCGAATCTTATGCTGGCGTCGTTCGGTATCGGACCGTAGTCGTACTCATCGCCAATATCCCCACTATCTTCAAAACAGAGCAGCCCGGCATAGACCTCACCATTCCGTTTGTCAGTGAGTTTCATTCTCCCTCGGTCACCTATCTCGACTTTGACCAGAGTATTCTCAAGACAGTTCGCAGAACAGGTAACCTTCTCTTCCATCTCTAGTTCGGGTGCATCTGTCTTGAGCGAGATGTCATATCGCTTGAACCCCAGGCCAGGCACTCCATCTGCCATTACAGCATATGTCCTGAATTCTTCGAAATCTGCAACCAATCTGCCCTCTGGATCTGTTCTTGTTTCAGAGTCAACAAGTTGAACCGGAACTTCACTCCCTTCGCTATCTGTCAGACAGAGTTCTCCATGCATCTGATTCTCGGCATCATGCTTTCGCACCCAGACCTCCACGACTTTGCTTTCACTGTTCACTCGTATCCGATAAGCGGTTGAGAGATGTTTCAGGGAGTCCTTGAGTTGTGGGAAGAGAGCTGCAAAGCCCGAAAAGTCAAACTCGTATTCGGTGAGAGTTTCTCCTCCTTTTCTGATCTCTCGGGTCTCCATCGGCGTCGGTTCAAATCCCTGACTTCGTACGAAACTAACATGGACCTCGTTCTTCGCTGCTTCCAAGGGCGAGTCCGCCTGTAGTGTGGGGTCAACCAGTTGAAAATCATGGAGTCTGCTGTATCGAAGGTCCGAGAGTGGTGTTTCAATAAGGGCTATCCCATGTCGCTCTCGCGGAATCGGGTTGAAGACTATGATACTTGGCGTGTCGTTTTGGAGCGAGGCCCTCAGGTCCTCGAAGGCAGATGTGAGCAACGCATCTCCAATCTCTAGTGTCCACCTGAACCGCTGCATCATATCCTCATGAACTTCATCTATGCTGCAGCCGCAGATATCATCATGAGGGTGGTTCTTGAGAAGGTATTTCCAAGCCTGTCGTATCTCATCTAGAGGGTACTTGCGATTCTGAACAAATCGACACACGTTCCAGGGCTCAACCCAGCGCTCAAGGAACCGTTGAGTTGCTTCATTGGACTGCTTGAGGTATACACGGGCAGAGTACACTCCCGAAAGCAAGTTTTGGTGTTTGGATCGTCTGAACTCTCCACTGAATGTCTGAAGATGATTTCTCTTTTCTCGCATCAGCTCAGCAAACATTGGAAGCGTTCCCAAGACCAGATTCTTGTCATGTTTCTGGTTGTACGTCCTGATCACTTCAGGAAGATGTTCCTGTGGCTCCAAGTGATCTGAGCCGTTCATGAGCAGACAAGTCTTGATGACGGACCTTTGTTGAAGTTCGTCCAACACGCCTTCAATCACAGATACTGCATCATCTACATCTGGCGGGAGCCAGGCTATGTTTCCATAAGATAGTGGTAGCCAATGCGCCATGACATCGGAACCATCTGGTGCCTTCCAGATGAACTCTGAGCCAAGCTCATCCACTTCGTCGCCCGTTCCACGTGCAAAGATAATAGAATCGTAACCAAACTGTGATACTATTTGTGGGAGTTGGCTAACAAGACCGAAGGGATCGGGTATGTATCCGACATCCATTACTTGGCCAAATTCTTGCGCAATCCGCCTGCCCATCAGAAGATTACGAATCAATGACTCCCCCGATACAAGGAAGACATCAGGGAGGACATACCACGGGCCTACTAGAATCCTGCCGTTTCCTATGAATCTCTCTAGTCTACTCCTCTCTTGCGGCTTCACCTCAAGATAGTCCTCGAGTACGATGGTCTGGCCGTCGAATGTGTAGTGGGTGAAGTCGGGGTTGCTCTCTAGAATCAGAAACAGTTTATCAACCAGTTCGACCAGGCGTAGTCTGAACTCCTCGAAAGTCCGATACCATGCCCTATCCCAATGAGTCTCGCTTATCACAATTGCATCCAGTTCTTCAGGCTTCACATGGTCACCGCCCGCAACTCATATATCGAAGACACGACAACCCGTTTAATGAATCGTTCGACTACTCGTTTCTCCACAGAGTGACTCCACCTGGGATAGTCGACTCGATAATCTGGGGTTCGATGCCGGTCTTTCTGAGATACTCTTTCGAGATACGCTTCCTGATATTGGTTGCACGCTCTCTCTCAACAACCCCGAGCACGGAGCCTCCCAAGCCTGCACCAGTTAGTCGGCTTCCTATGACTCCTTTCTGATTCCTGAAAGTTTCGACCAACAGGTCAAGATACGTATGAGACACATCGTACTGGGTCTTGGATGATTCGTGAGACTCATAAAGCAGATTTCCAAAGGTTTCTAGATCGCCCTGTTCTAGTGCATGGATTCCTTTGCGGACTCGTTCATTCTCCATGACAACGTGTCTGACCCGTCTGAAGAGGACACTACTTAGAACAGATTCTGCCTGACTCAACTCGCTTGGTGCTATCTGGCTGAGATTGCTCTTATCCCATCCCTTCTTCTGAAGCCTAGAGAGGGCGGTTCTGCATTCAGTCCTTCTCTCATTCAGGGCATCCGCAGCAGCTCTGGATACGCCTGAATCTACAATGATCAGGGATAGGTCATCGGGAAAAGGAATGTCCTGCGTCTGCATAGATGAGCACTGTATAGCAATGAGGGAATCGGGTTTGCACAATTGCGAGGCGAACTGGTCCATGATTCCGCATGCCACTCCGCAGTAGATCCTCTCAGCCTCGAACGCAAGCATTGCTTTTGCTTTCTCCGGAAGGTCCACTCCGCTCAACTCTAACACCAGATTAACCGTGGATATCTCCAGAGCTGCGGAGGAACTGAGGCCTGCGCCAAGCGGGATATCACCATGGACGATTGCACGCACTGGCAACGGGTTGTGCCCTCTTCTATCGAGTGACCAGTAGATTCCCTTCACATAGTCACTCCACAGCCTGGAGTTCGTGGGCTTCAATGCACCGAGGGAGAATGATACATCCTCTTCGAATCGCACGGAACGGATGTTCACTCTGTCCGAGTCAGAGAGTACTCCTATACCCCAGATGAAACGCCTGATAGTCGCCGCCAAAATGGCTCCGCCGTTGTAGTCAGTATGGTTGCCCAGAATCTCCACTCTGCCAGGTGCCCGGGAAACAAGTGCGTCTTTCAGAGCATTACCGAGAAAGGTGTTTGCCTCTTTCTGGAGTACCTCTGGAAGTATCATATCAGAGGGCCTCCCTCAATTCCTTGGCCTTTTCTTCAGGTCGAGAGTCGTTAGTGTAAGTACCGGCACCAGTTTCGATACCGGCCAAGTATTTGATTCGCGTTCTATCTCTCCACGGCGGATAGAACTCGATATGGAAGTGCCAGTAGGGATGTTTCCCAATGGACGGGCGTGTATGCATCGCCATGACATACGCATTCTCCTCGAAGACTCTGGAATACCTTCTCACAATATCCTTGACCATCAGCCCCAAACTAGTGATCTCGTCCGAGATTGTCGATAGACTATCAACATGCCATTTGGGGTAGATGTGAACCTCATAGGGAAGCCTAGCAGCAAAGGGAACAAGCGAAACAAACTTGTCAGTTTCATGAACGACTCTTATCTCACTCTTGAGTTCGCTCTCCAGCATCTGACAAATCAGACACTTCTTTTCTTCTGCCCAGCTTCTTTGAAAAGCACGAGTCTCTCTCGATATGCGCGGAGGAATGAACGGTAGTGCATAGACTTGAGCGTGCGGGTGATTGAGACTAACGCCTATTGCCTTTCCCCTGTTCTCGAATTCCATGACATATTTGATCCCCTCTTTCTTATCAAGCTCTAAGAAGACCCTTCTATACTCATTGAAGACGCGGGTCAGTTGTTCTTCATTCATGTTCTCGACCTGCTGATCGTGATGTCGGGAAGTGACAATCACCTTAGAGACTCCGTAGGCGGGGGCTTCCATCACTATACTCTCATCTAAGGGAACCGGCCCTGGCTCTTCTCGAAGGGCTGCATACTTGTTCTCCAAGGTCAGAACATCCCAATCTCCCTTGGTTTCAGGCTGACCAGGGCAGAAGGGGCAGTCCCTCTCCTCGTCCTGAAACGGTCGTCTTGCCCTTCTGGGTGTGACAATGACCCACTCTTCCATCAATGCGTTCCATCTCAAAGTACTCATCTGGCAGCCTCACAATTTTGGAGAAGGCGCAACTGATTAAGTTTGTCAGATATGAGAAGTATCCTATCTATGATGCCTACTAAGAATAGTGATTTCTTCAAACCGTCCGTTTCGCGTTCGAACTTCTTGGACGGCAGAATAATGTTTCTTTGGGAACGAAATAGCCCATCTCTTTGAGCCCAACTCTCTGTCAGGTCGGACTCGTGCGGCACATCAAAAGCTCTACATCTTGGAGAGCCAGGACTCGAAATCTCGCTTGATCTTCTGTGCCTCTTCGCCGCCGCCAAAGTCTGCGGGCTCGACAATCAAGCTGTCGCCGTCCATCACGGCTTCAACGACCATGGTACCTGGCGCTTCTATCTTTACCCCTATTCGCCCATCTCTCTCGAACCTCTCAGTATAGATGAGGTCTGCATTCTTGACGGCAGAATACAGGAGAAAGGCAGCCTTCTTTTCTGCTAGATTCTCAACTGGAGGCGGACTTACGGGTTCGGGACGTGGGGAAACAGTTTCAGCTCTGACAACTTGCGGTGCGGGGCTTGCGGCACGCTCCCTAGGAGGGGGTGTTGGCGCTTCAACAGGTGCTTCGTGAGGTGCAGTCTCTCTAATCCGTACAGGCTCTGCCTCGTACTCCGCAGCTCTCTGTTCTTCGTAGGCGAGGTACTTGTCATCGAACTTCCATCTGCCTGAGATGGCGCTCCGGAACTCGTCTATTGCAGCTGCAACATCGGGGTCGCTGTCATTCTTCTCCAGTATCTCAACCAGGTCTTGTGTTGCCATGCCGATGGTGGTTGCACCCACTTGATGGCCGCTCTTCTGAAGGCTTCTGCCCATTCTAAGAGCATGCATTCGAGTGGGCATACTAACGTTTCTCCCAACCCAGACCCAGCACTTGTCATTGTATTCATCAAGCACAATAAGCGCATTCTCGCTGTTCGCGAGATTTGGGTCAAGTCTGACCGGTGAGAGTTCGCCAGAGTCATCCTTCAGCATTAGCATGAACGGTTTTCTTGAAAGCGTTTTGTGAGGCATTCCCGAATACACTCCTGAATTGGTAATCCCACTCTCTGGTAAGGGAACATGCATTTAACAGATTTGCGGACAGACTCGAAGAACCAACCACCACGCGTTCGTTCGGCTCTCTTTTTCCTCTTGCAATCGTCTGACTTGTGTCTAGCATGCAAGACTGCTTGAAGATATGTCTAGATCAAAGTCAACAATCAAGAGTGTCTCAGTGTCCATAATCCCATCGATCTTCCTAATCTTTCCAGTGACTATCTCGATCAGGGTCTCCATGTCCCGTCCTCGAATCTCTGCAACAATGTCATACCCGCCGAACACGCCATGCACTTCGTCAGTGACGGACATCTCGTTGAGCGTCTTGATAACATCCTCTTCCTTGCCGCTTGCAGCTTTGATCAGGACATATGCTTTGACCATTGCACCTCACCAGTAGGGTGAAGCTCTGAACGATTGTTCCTGATAACTCTTGCTCTGAAATCTGGCCGTGGAGAATCTGCAAAAGAGGAAGAAAGCTAAGTGAAAGGTTGAGCCGAGCTCATTCGGCTCAGCCCAGATACACTATCCAGATGGTCATCAGCTTCCACTAGCCCATGGCGAATCTGGGACACTTGTCCTTATTGATGCCAGGGGTTTCGCAGGGTTTGTTCATGATGTACTGTCGTAGCCTATGTGGGGCTAGCAAACAAATTCATGGCGCGAATTCTCATGGAGGGTCCAGTGGTTTTGCCCAGCACACCGACACAAACACATCAGGCGAGGGTCTTGTAGACCAGCTGATGGAGTATTGCCACTACACCCCTATCTCCGCCTTTCTCACGGTGTTGCCAAAATCACACACTGCGAAGAAGGGCTTCATCACCAATAAGCAATCATTCCAAGATCAAGGTCATCAGTTGAGTGTCTATCTTGATAGTTAACAGCAATCACAAAACGAATCTCGAAATTCTTGCACAAGTCAGTGTTTTGTCCGAGTCCATCCCGAATCCCAATACGTATCGTAACTGCTTCCACTCGTCTTACTACAGATCCAATTATCCAAGAACCTTTTGCGCGTCTTCGTTGCACAAGAATACGGTTCAACAGTTTCTCAGTGGAGTCATCCAATTGTGTCATCGAGTCGTTTCCTTGAGAGAAGCATCTTTTTCATCTGTCGCCGACATAATCTCAGATACTACCGCAGGATCTTATGAATGCAGTCTGCCGATAGATGTGAAGTCCGCAACGATGCCATGGCAACCACCTACGGGGTCAGATCCTATGGGGGTCTATCCATTCCTGCGAGAGTCCCGCAACCATTGATAATGATACGCCACCGTCAGCTTTCTGGTTGCCGGGTTCATACCGGCCTCTTGTATGATTGGCGTTGAGAAACACATTCGCCTCAGACAGTCCAAGCGGTGGATTGAACACCTCGCCGGAGCTTGGTGCTTACTTCGCCGCCCCGCCGGACTCATCATCCAGATGCTCAATACTCGCCGAGTTTCTCTTTTTGGATAATAATTCATTTGAAGAGCAGAATTTATTAGGGAATCCTCTAATGAACCTGTGTGGTAGTGGATGGCGTTTGTACTGAGAACCGTACTGAGTCTGTCGTAGATGATATGCCATCAGCCACCAAGATGGTGACGGCGATGAAAACGGAACTGAGACGGAGAAGGAACACGGTACTAATACTCTTGGCCCTGTCTTCGATACTCTTCTTCGTGCCTGCACATGTGATTGCGGGTACTACAGGTGAAATTGCATGGATGGGGGTCGACAAGCTTCATGACCTCGGACACAAGGGTGAGAGTGTGACCATTGAGATTGTGGACGCAGGATGTGTCAGTCACTCGTTCTATAACTCTATGTCTCTTGAGGGCTACTATCAGGTCAACGAAGATCTTACGATATCAGCAGCCTCCAGTGGATGGAATGATGGACTTCTCGATGATAATGATGATGGACACGGAACAGCAATGACCGGAGTCGTTGCCCGATTTGCGCCTGAAGCCAGCCTCACTATCTATGAGGCTCGCCCCTTTACAGGCAATAGCCTAGAGGACATGATTCAGATTAAGACTGCGGCACTTCAGCATATTGTCGAAAACCTTGATGAGACCTGGATAGACATAGTATCATGTAGCTGGGGATACCCCGATACAGACGGTGTTGATGAAACGGTGTTGTACCATATGAAGAACACTCTGCTAACTCTCGTGAGCGACGGAGTCATTGTGACAATAGCCACTGGAAATGAGAATGGTGGGGTCAGCTTCCCGGCCAAAGAGCTACATGATACTGAGGGACTGATGACTATTGGAGCGGTCTACGATGCCGAATCAGCTGATAATGACACACTGCGATACCCCGGTCAACGATGGTATACCGACGATGGCCCCGGATCTAACTACGGACCTGAATTGGAGCTGATGGCAGCGGGTGTTCACATCTATACAACCGACAAAGATGGGTCCAGCTACAGGAACTCCACGGGTACAAGTCCTGCCACCGCGATGGCGGCAGGTATTACTGCATGCCTGTTAGAGCAGTACCGCAAGACTCCCGAATCACAGCGGCCTCAGGAGATAACTCCAGCCTTCGTAGAATCGCAGCTTGTCGAGAACGCAGAGATACGCTACAGCGGTGATAAACCTTACGAGCAGGGTCATGGCTGCATCATGGCAGAGAAGAGCATGCTCAACTGGTATGACTACTCGGACTCAAAGACTCAGATCTATGGGACTGTGTCCGGAAGCATCCCGGGCTCTGGCTCAGCCACCTTCTCAGAGGCATCGCATCAGACCTATACCTCTTGGGACGTAGAGAGTTTCAATACGTGGGTGCCCACGGGGTGGGATGCGGACTTGGGCTGGAACAGACGTAGCTCGGGCGGCTGGAGTGGGGGGTATGCACAGTTCGACTATGGCTTCACCACCCAAGGCGACCTCGTGTCCAAGTCCTATAGCACCGGCCACGCAAACAGGGTGTATCTCGAGTTCTACTACAGGACATCCTATTTCGGAGGGACACTCAAGGTCTACGCCCACGACTGGTACGGCAACTGGGATCTGATCATGGACTGTAGCCCGCATAACTTCTGGTATCAGGCCACCTGGTCATCAACAGACTATCAGTATTTACACGGAGACTTCAAGGTCAGATATGAGGCCACAGTGAGCGATTCTCAGTTCGTTGGTGTTGATGAGCACAGGATACGAACCAGATACTCCTGCAAGAAGTTCAATCACCAGTTCGCCTTCACAGACCTGGATTACGATGCATACCACGACGCCCAGCTGCAGCTGAAGCTAGGGTCGCAGACCGGCTCGGAGGACCTTATCCTGAAGATAGGTGGCAGCACGTGGACACTGCCAGTCGGCACTGAGTTCACGCTAGATGTGGGCGGGTACATCTCCAGTGACACCTTCACCATTCAGATATACGCATCCTCAGAGTCCTGGGATGATGAGTCGGACTCGTGGGTCATGGACTACATCAAGATACGGGTTCTGAGTGATGACTGTGGATTCTACACGCCATGACAGGGTTGCATCGTCCACTGTACGCAGCCTTCGGGTTCGAGGGCTCATGGAGGGAACTACTATTCAGGTGGATGACACCGACGGTAAGACTGAAATCAACGCCGATTTGTTATGTACATGGGAGTGTCGTTCGCCGATGCTTGGAGTCAGAGGAGTGAGTGCCCAGGATGAATGGTAGACTGATGTCTGTGCGCATTCTCACAATGGGGATCGTCTTTCTCCTTCTCGCACGCTGGTTGGTTCTGGTTCAAGATCCTACCGTTCTCCATCCCGCTACAACAAGAGCCGTTGATGAAATAGAAGACCCACTGCCCGGTGCCGTGGCTGCATCCTATGTGACTCATGACCCCATCATGATCAGCTCGAATGAGGAGTTCGCATCGGCAGGCTTTCCAGGCGATGGATCCTCGACCAATCCGTACATCATCGAGGGCTTCAATATCACTAGCACCGAGACTTCCATCCGGATTGCAGATACTGATGCATACTTCATCATCCGCGATTGCCTCCTCGCAGGTGGATTCGACGGTGATGGGGTATTTTTGGACAACGTCACTCACGGAGAAATCAGCAACAACCTTGTCTACGCAAGAAGAAAGGGTGTGGTGGTGGGCGATTCATCAGAGAATGTGATTGCAAATAATAGCATAAGAAACATAGGCTCCGGCGCACCATTCACAGGGATGGGCATACAGTGTTGGGGATCTGTGAACTGCACTCTGTTCAACAACACAATCAGCAATACCAGCCAGCAAGGGATCCACGTCTATGGTGGCTCTGCCAACGTCATCATCAACAACCACGTGAGGAATAGTTCAGGTAACGGTATAGAGCTCTACGGCTCCTCCGCAAACACCCTCGGGAATAACACGATTCTCGGGGGCGAAGAGAGTGGCGCCTATCTATCCTACTCAGACGATAATCGCCTTGTAGGAAACATCATCTCGCAGAACAGGTACCACGGCGTATACCTCTATTGGTATTCGGATGAGAATGAGATTCTAGATAATACTCTAACGAGCAACTCTAGGAGTGGAATCTCACTCTACAAGGTGAGTGACACCATTCTGGCGAATAACACGCTCGAAGATAACGCCGAATGTGGGATCTACCTTAGCTCCTCACCCAACA
>CAZLEV010000009.1:91667-108148 GCA_964558645.1 uncultured archaeon | reverse complement strand
ACTGCAGTGGGATTACCGTGCGAGATGGTGTCTTCAAGAACGTATCACCCGGAATACTCATTGGGCATTCGTCATCGTGTACTACTGTGAACAACACAATCGCTGATGGCTCAACCAATGGAATACACCTCTTTGGGTCTACAGCATGCACTATTCTCAACAACACGCTCGAAGATAACGCCGAATGTGGGATCTACCTTAGCTCCTCACCCAACACCACAGTGTCCTCAAACACCCTGGTGGACAATGCTATGTTCATTAGCGGGTCTGTATCTCATTGGCAGCAGAACATCACGATGGACAACCTGGTCAACGGAAAGCCCCTGGGATACTTCTGGAACCAAACAGGACATACCATCGAGGGCTCCCAGTATGGTCAGGTGATCCTGGCCAACTGCAGTGGGATTACCGTGCGAGATGGTGTCTTCAAGAACGTATCACCCGGAATCGTCCTCGGCTTCTCATCAGGCTGCTCTATCACCAACAATACCGTCCGATACAGCTCATTGCACGGTATGTATCTATACCGGTCCAACGGTGTTGACCTAGTCCAGAACTCACTATCGGATAATTCCAAGGGGGGAATCCTGCTGGACGAGTGTAGAAATAACACCATCGTGCAGAATGTCATCTTGAGAAACTCTGGTGATGGCGTATTCCTTGACTCCTGCAGAAACACCACACTACAGTATAATGACGTATCGGAGAATCTCGGTGATGGTATGCACCTCTTCTCTCCCAATAATACCATCACACACAATGTGATACGTGAGAACGCAGGTGATGGCATCTACGTTGATCAAGTTGGTTCAACTATAGCACATAACGCCATCGCTGCCAACGGTCACAATGGCATCTATCTCACGTTCGGATGGGAGAACTCCATATCGAACAACTCAATTGTATCCAACTTGGAAGACGGCATCGCTCTGGTTGGTGGTCCGGACAATATCCTCACACACAACACCATCAAGGAAAACGGGGCATACGGCGTGAGCTGTGGAAGATACACACACGGCAACCGCATCCACTCCAACATGCTTGCATACAACACTGTGAATGCATACGATAACGGGACCAACAACCACTGGAACACCACGGGGAGGGGTAACTACTGGTCCGACTACAGCGGGACCGGCGTGTACCCTATCCCGGGAACTGCGGGGGCCATCGACCACCACCCCGCTGTCTATGAGTCGGTTCCCCCAACAGTGAGTCATCCCGCAGATATCCAGTACGAGGAGGGGACCACCGGGCACACCCTCCAATGGACTCCATCTGACGACCATCCCTCTTCCTATGTGATCTACCGGAACGGCACACAGGTGGCCGCCGCCAGCTGGAACGGGAGCCCCATCAGCATCAGTGTGGATGGGCTCAGTGCGGGAGTGTACAACTACACCCTCGTGGTATCGGACATCTTCGGAAACCAGGCGACAGATACCGTGTTTGTCATCGTGACAGCGCAGACCACCACCACGACCACTGAACCACCAGATGGGTCTTTGACCACTCTCTTCGTGGTCTTCCTTGGAATCATCGGCGTGGAGGCTGTCGTTGCCGTCGTCATCCTCCTGAGATACCGCAGAAGGGTACCACCGGGGAGCGTTTACGCGAACTCATGAAGGATGGGTTTCACCAACTCTCTGGACAGCAGTCGCTACCCCTCCACAGGCAGATGTCCAGAGGACAGGAGAATGACCTTAGTTGACGGTGGCAGATACAAGAAGAATATACGCAGAATGAGAGTTTCTAACACGACGAGCTCCACCTAGCACATCGGGAATCTGAACTCAGTTGATGAGGCGGCCAATGCTGGAGGTGGAGACGAAGTTTGTCGCAAAGAGGGGCCGTTCCATGTCTGCGGCTGTTTACTCCCCGCTCCACAGAGATCCGTGCGGCTCTGGGACAGACTACTGAACACAAGATACCAAGTTTTGACCGGAGCTCGTCTAGGTTATGGATTCTCGGTGTGCTTCGGCATAAAAGAAAATAGGGAAGTGCCCTTGATGAGTGGGTCTATACCATTCAGAGAATCAAATAGGTCTATGACTTGAATAGATACTTCTCTGAAGGGCATCAACGCATGGCAAATCTAGGGCACTTATCCTTGTTTATTCCTGGAGTTTCGCAAGGCTTCTGCATCCCCTCATAGAAGCGAAAATTATCTACCTTGCAGGTGTTTGTTTCTTCGTCAAATTCGGGACAGGGCATCTCTTCTTCTCACCTATTTGCATCTATTCTTGGTTCAAGGACCGAGAACCTGAAGCCATCCACACCACATCTGTTCTCAGCTGCATTGAATTCAGGGCAGGTCATTGGTCCTTTCACCGTTCAGACGTTATTTGGTCCCAGAACCCACATCGAGGTTAATAGGGCCTCAGTTCCAATGACGTTCTATCAGCACATATTAACATTGTTCGGCTGTTTCTGACGAACCGGCAGCTCAATCAAGTAGATCCTTTCCCGTCAAGACTTGTTTCAAGAGCATCGGGTCATCAGTGAATATGCCGTCAACATCAATATCGATGAGCCACTCCATCGTGTTACGGTCGTTGATGGTCCAGACATGTACATCTATCCCTCGCTTGTGTGCCTCCTGCATGAACCGTTCGTTGACGATTTCTATGTTGCCTTGGCGTATAGGTACTTGGAACGCTCGATATGCTGGATCTCTCACAAGCAGCGGCAGAAGCCGTGTCTTCAGGCTGATGACGAATCGTTTCACCTCGCCCGGATGGGCAGAAGTGACAACACTAGGTGCCAGTGTACGGAAATGCTCAAGCTGCTCAGAATGAAACGACCCGACCATAACTGTGTCCAGTCTATCGTGTGCCTCAAGCACCTCTGCAACCCGTTCTGGAGCAATACATTCTGTATTCTTGATGTCAAGATTCATCCAGACACTCTCAAAACGGTCCAAGGCCTCGCCTAGCGTCACGATGGTGTGTCCCTGTCCTCGAAACGGATAAGTCTCTCCTTCATCCGGCGTGAACGTCCACCCAAGGTCTATCTCGCGTAGCTGATCCAGGGTGTAGTCCTGAACTCGGCCTGTCCGATTAGTCGTCCTATCCAAGGTCTCATCGTGGAAAAGCACAAGCCTGTTGTCACTGGTAAGTCTGACATCAGTTTCCAAGACGTCGGCTCCAATCTCCACTGCCTTCTCCATGGCAAGGAGCGTGTTTTCCGGAGCAGATGTTGGGTCACCCCTATGGGCCATTATCAATGGTCTCTTGATTTCGAATACATTCCGAATAGACATCGAGATCAGACATGCTTTGGCAGCCTTAAATGCTGCTTCCCTGCGACTCTATGATCACTGACAGAATCTTGCTACAAGAAACCGCACGATGTTGTACTCATGTCGGAGCCCCACCTGAAACCTCCTGAGGATGCTGTGGTGAATAACTTCAGAAAGAAGGAAAAGAAGAGAGCGATAGAACGCTCCCTTTTGAGTTGGCTATTCCACACCGCACTTCTTCTTGAGGATGTCCCAGTCTTCGTTGATCCACTGCTGAATCTGATTCCTGAAGTCTTCCCACTTGTCATCAGCGAAGAGGTGCCTAAACTGTCCCTGAGGCTTCATGTAGTCCTCCATGGGCTTGAGTTCCTTGAGCCTCTTGGTTGGCCCCGACATCTTGTATTCCTCTCCATCGAAGACCTCGTAGAGTGGATGGATGCCTGTTTCAACAGCCAATCGTGCCAGCTCGATGCTTCTTCCAGTATCAGAACGCCAACCTCTCGGACAGGGTGAGATTGCATGAATGAACGCCGGCCCTTCCACCTCTAGGGCCTTGCGAAACTTCTGGACGAAGTCACGGTGATATGCGGGACTTACTGTTGCAACGTACGGTATCTTGTGGGCTGCCACTATGTCCGTTATCGGCTTCTTCCGTTGACGTTTACCCGGCTCCACCTTTCCTGCCCAAGATGTGGTAGTTTCCTGGCCTGGCAGTGTGGCTCCTGAACGCTGGATGCCCGTGTTCTGGTAGGCGCCATTGTCGTAGACCATATACACGAAGTCATGCCCTCTCTCAAGAGCGCCACTGATTGCTCCGAAACCGATGTCGAATGTACCACCATCGCCTCCAATGGCGATGACATCAACGTGATCGAACTCGGCTCGTCCCTTCTCTATCATGGCCTCATAGGCCTCGGCCACACCTGATGCAACTGCTGCTGCGTTCTCAAATGCCACATGAATCCAGGGTATCCGCCATGCAGTATAGGGATAGATGGTTGTGGCAACTTCAAGGCAGCCGGTAGCCTCACAGACCACCGTGGGTCCTCGAAGAGCCATTCCCATCAGTTTCACAATTGTTGGTGCAGCACAACCTGCACACATCCGATGACCAGATGATAGTATCTCGTCCTTCTCAAGCATATCTTTCAGTCTAACCGCCATTTACTTGCGCACCCCCAGTGTTTCATAGGATGGAGTCTCGCCTTTCTCGAGGTATTCCTTAGTCTTCTCATAGCCTTGTACAAAAGTTGTTGGCGGAACATCGCGTCCACCCAACCCGATGACGAAGTCTGTGACCATCGGCCTGTTGTCGAGGTCATAGAGGGCAGTCCGTAATTCCATTGCAAGTGGATTGCCCGCCCCACCAAAGGACAGGCACTTCTCGAACACCGCCACAGCCTTGGCATTCTTGACCACCTCAGCAACTTCCTTTGATGGGAAGGGTCTGAACATCCTCAGCCTTACAACGCCTACCTTCTCGCCCTTCTCTCGAAGAGTATCGGCAACAACTTTCGCGGTGCCGCCAGGTGTACTATGGGTCAGAATGATGATATCGGCATCCTCAGTCTTATAATTCTCAAACATTCCATAGGAGCGCCCAGTCATCTTCTCGAACTCCGCCTCGACTTCTTGGAAGACCTTTGGCACGTTCTTGATTGCCCGATCCTGTTGTTCCTTGAACTCGAAGTAGTAGTCGGTGAGCGCCAAGGGCCCCATGGTGATGGGATTGTTTGGGTCGAGTGGCTGTACAGGCTCTCTGACACCAAGGAAGTCTTTCACGGCATCATCTGGGAGCATCTCAACTCGCTCAACATTGTGACTGAGAATGAAACCATCAATGCAGACCATGATAGGTAGTAGAACGTCGTGGTTCTCTGCGATCTTGAATGCCATGATCGTGGTATCGTACGCCTCCTGACAGTTCTGTGTGTAGATCTGAATGAAACCACTGTCGCGTGCGCCATAAGAGTCGCTCCAATCGTTGTGGATATTAATCGGCGCACTCAATGCACGATTGGCAATGGTAAGAACGATGGGCATCCGCATAGAGGCAGCGCAATACAGAATCTCCCACATCAATGCAAGCCCTGCTGAGGCTGTTGCTGTGGCGACTCGTGCGCCTGCAGCAGACGCCCCCACACAGGCTGACATGGCACTGTGCTCGGACTCAACCGGGATGACCTTTGTCTGCACCTCGCCATCTGCAGCGAACTTCTGGAAGTCCTCAACGATGATAGTCTGAGGCGTAATCGGATATGCCGCCAGTACGTCAACGTCACACTGCTTGAGAGCATGGGCTATTGCAGCATCTCCGGTGAGGCCTTCAATCTTGATATCCTCTTCTGGAATCTTCTTAACCGCTGTCAAATCACTCACTCTCCATCTCGATCGCGTCAGTGGGGCATTCATTATAGCAGATCTTGCAGCCCTTACAGTAGTCATAGTCGAACTCGTGGATGTACTTCCCGTCCTTCTCAATCAGTCGTATTGCATTGTCAGGGCAATAGATCCAGCAGAGACCGCAGGTGCCGTTCTTCACCCACAGACATTTCTCAGCGATGTGAACGGGTCGTTCGGCTCGCCAGCCACCAGTCTTGTATTCCATTGCATTACCCGGCTTCAGTATATTTCCGGCCATTGGTATCTCGTCAAACTTTTCACTCATCCTATCTTGGCCTCCTCTGCTGCTCTCTCCATAGCAGCCTTATTCAGGTCACCAACTTTTCCCGGGTATCTTTCCACCACGGTTTCAATGGCAGTATCGAGATTCACAATCTTGGTTGCCTTGATTGCTGCCGCAAGCGTAGGCATGTTGTAGAATGGTCGACCAAGTATGTCCATCGCAATTTTGGTTGCATCAACGGTGACTACCTTCCCACCCTTGAAGTCATACTTCTGCCGGATTTCCTCCGGAGTCTTTGTAGTATTGAGAACCAGGACACCATCCTCTCTCAGCCCCTCAACAGGGTTGACCACTTCGAGTAGCGTTGGGTCAATACAGACCACAATATCTGGTTTGTATACCTGGGCATAGATCTGGATAGGGTTCTTGCTGATTCTCAGGAACGCACGCACCGGAGCCCCCGTTCTTTCAGGGCCGAACTCGGGGAATGCTTGGATGTAGTTGCCCTCTGCCAGTGCTGATTTTCCGAGCATCTGATTCGAGGTCACCACTCCTTGCCCGCCGCGTCCGTGCCAACGGATCTCGGTAATACCTTTAGCAAAGTCGAGCGCCATTTTGGGATCATCTCTCTTCTCACTAGAGAATCGTCAGGACACGACCCTCTTTGCGATGCTTATGTATTTTCTGTAATGCCACGTGTTTTTGCTCTCATGGAAGGATGGGAATCGGAGGATGTCGATGCGGTGGGAACTTCGCCATCTATCAACGAAGCTTCTTGAAGCCGCTGATGAGCAGGGCAACAGCCACCACGCTCAGCAGAGATGACGCAATCACAATTCCCGCTCCTTCTCCGCTGAGAAAACTGACACTCACATAGACTGTGACGAAGCTATAGGCTGCATTCTGTGCGTAGTCCTTGACTTCAATTGTCATGTTGTGCATCCCTACACTCAGGTCATCAAGATTGACAGAGATGTTGCTATGCCAGTGTCCTGCGGCATACACACGTGTGGGGCCCAGCCGGACCGCGTATTCAGCTGGAAACCTATCAGTGGCTGACCATGTCACTGAATTGTCCAATGAGCCGTGCGCGAAGGATACGTGCTCCGGTCTGTCGATGACTGGAGCTTGGTCGTCTACTAACTCCGAGGGATATCTATCCACAGCCCCTGCCGTCCCGGGGATTAGAACTGTTGCTTCTTGGTCATAGTCGGTGTAGTTGTTTCCCCTGCTTACCCCGTCATCCCATGTATTGTTCGCCCCGTTGTCCATGGCATTGCGCCCCCATGAAACGGTTCTCCAGTTCGCATTCCAACCTATGCGGTTGTAGTAAATCTCATTTCCACTACAAGACTCATGCAGTTGAATTCCCCATTGCGTATTGCCGAAGATGCTGCTGGATTTGACTAGCGTTGTGTTTGTGGATTGGAACATCATCCCGATGGTGTTGCGAAACACATTGCTGTTCTCTATTGTGTTGTTCCTTGATATACTGGAGGTGATTCCCTCGTTGGCTCCGGTGATATTGCACGAATCTATCAAACACGAGTCACTATGCAAGAACCGCACTCCACACCGACCATTTCGGATTTCAACACCCCGTAAAACGATGTTCCGTGAGTTTTCAATCAAGATTGCTGCAGACTCGGTGGATTTCGCGACAAAGACAGAGTTCTGTATCAGCATGTGAGTGTCGATATCTCTGATGATGAGGCAGGGCGGTTCTGCCGAAATACTGGCGTCCTCTAGCCTGTATGGGTCTTCTTTGGTTCCAGCACCAGGAAGATGAGTAAGATCTTCATCGCTGACGAACTCTAGAGACTGATTTGCAAACTGTGCAGTGTTCTCTCCAAGACTTTTGAGAGTGATTTCGATGGTCGGCCGGGGAGTGCCTACGAGTACCGTGCCTCGAGGCAGTACAAGAAGAACAATGAACAACAGTACAATCATGGCTGCCTTTCTTTGGATTCTAATCCCCTCCGTGATTGGATCGAGCTGTTCGCTATAGTGTACATGCAATTTGCGACTGATACCTTTGACGAAAGGATTCTGACTCTCATCGGTGTATTACATCCGCGTGCATTTGGTTTTGCTGCCTGAACGCCTCAGCATAATCTGGATTGCGTATCTGCAGGTAGACAAAATCCTTTCCCCTGTCTATGTCGATAAACTTGAGGTTCCGTTCGAGAGATCTGGGTATGGCTCCGTAGAGTAGCAACAACAGCATGACTCCCGAGCTTATAGCCAGACCCGCAGCTGGAAGGAAGAGCGGTCGTGAGTACTGGATGGCATTAATGACTGCAAGGATGTAGTACAGGACAATGTAGAACAAGCCGAAGAAACCACAGACGGCGACAAGTTTGCTCCTATCAGTTCTGAGACTGCCAGTACCATGTTGCATGCAGGTCGGAACCCAGAAAGTGGTAGCACCCCTTGCCTGTGCCAGTGCCGTATCTACTTCGCTTCTTACCCCCCTATACTCACTGATGATATTGTCGGATCCTTTGTCGAAGCTCGATTTCTCTATAACTGTGACAGTGACAAGATCCTCGGGCTCCCGCATACAGACCGGACACGCTTCAGGAAACTCCAGTTTTGACATTCTGCATCTTAGAGTATGCCTGACCCAGCTGGGTTCATTCTCCCCTGGAGTTTCTTCTGTCATGTTGTGTCATCTCTCCACGAGTATTGTCATCACCCCTCCGGAGGAATGATGACTATCTGAATGCTGGTCTGAGGTCTGCCCGTTTCATCTGTTGCTTCAAAGGTGTCAAATGTCATACGGTAGATGAATCGTTTCTCTCGCTTCTTGATCTCATGTGCAATTCTCACGGTGAGACCTGTGCCCTTGAATCCAAATCCCCTGATTGCTACAATACGTCCGTCATCTTTGACAAGGTCATGGACCGTGGCTGCGACCCTCATGAAATCTATCCTCCCTGCCTTGTGTGAGACCTCCAGCAGCACATATTCGCTGGTAGGAAACACACCAATGTCCTCGTCCAGAGTTATGGAAACATAGGCGTCGTCAGTGAGTCTGAGCTGTTCAGGTATTCGTTCCCGGAGCGACATGGTGTGTGATAGGGTGTACCTCTCTAATCAACTTGATGTTGCATATTGATGTCACATCTATGGATTAATATGAAGAATGGTGCATCGTAGAATTAGGAAGGTGTTCTCTTGGAAAAGAACAAGATGACTGCCGTTGTGCTGGCCATTGTCGTCGTATCGTCTGTGGCTCTTGTTGCCCTCTGGTATCCCACAACAGTTCCCGATGTTCGAATAGGATATCTCAACCAAGACTTGCATCAGCTTGCTGTGCGTGTTGCGCTCAAGAAGGGCTGGTTTGAAGAAGAGGGTCTCAATGTCCAGTTGTTGCAGTTCGGTAACGGTGCATATGAGATGGATGGTTTCCTGGGCGGGCAGATTGACATGGGCTATCTTGGTGCAGCACCTGCTTTGACCAAGAGCATCAACCAAGATATTGGGATTACCATCTTGGCTGCCGTGAATCTTGAGGGATCGGCCATCATGGTTCACAAAGGCGAATATGATGACGGGAGGATTGTAGATCTTTCAGATCTGGCGGGAAAGAGAATCTATCATCCGGGTCCGTCTACCGTTCAGAACTTCATCCTGCGTCTTGCGCTCAACCAATCCGGTATGAGTATTGATGATGTTTCACTTGAAACTGCTAGGCCCCAAGACATGGGTATATCTCTATCACCAGAATCGCCTGCATTCATAGCATGGGAACCGTTTCCCTCTCTTGCTGAGTATGATGGCCTAGCCGTTCCTCTGCTCCTCTCTGGAGAGATATGGCCTGGTCACCCCTGTTGTGTAGTAGCATCCTCCAATAGTTTCCTCCAAGAACATCCTGACAGAGTTCAGAAGGTCATAAGTGTTCACAAGCGAGCTGAAGAATGGATTGTTCAGAACCCCATTGATGCCTTGGCGATTGCTGTTGATTGGCTTGGTGCAGAAGAGGAGGCTGTAGAAACCGCCTTTAACCGCATAATATACGACTACACTCTCAACCGGACGGGACTGGAGAGATACTTAGAGTTCCTTATTCATGAGGAACTGGTCGAGATGGACTATGGGGATATGACCGAGTTTCTGGATGGTTTCATCAACGGCACATTTCTTGAGAGTGCCTGACCGCGGAGAAGAACGACAGACACAAAAGCCGCCATTCGAACTACGTGCATGCAATGACCCAGTCTACTTCAACATCTCCGGGGGCTTATGCCGATGGTATTGCTGAAGAGCAGGGAGTATTCGCTTCTTCCCGAAATGTGCTTCTAAGACTGATTTTGCCAATCATTATCCTGCTTGCTATCTGGGAGTTTGTTGCATATGTTGCACGTGGATTTAGTCTCGTTGATGTTGGACAGGCTTTCTTGGAGCTGCTGATTGAGGGGGACACAGATGGGGTCACACTCCTAGAACATGCCGGCAGGAGTATCTATCGGGTTTCGCTGGGTTTCCTTCTGGCTCTGGTGACTGCCTCCCCACTGGGAATAGCCATCGGTAGATATCGCGTTATCAATGATGTACTGAGTCCTGTGGTCGAGGCTCTGCGTCCTATCCCGCCGATTGCTTGGATCCCCCTCTCAATTCTCATGTTCAGAACGAACTTACTTGGCGCTCAAGTCTTCATCATCTGGATTGGTGCATTTTTCCCAATTCTCCTCAATACGACAACAGGGGTAAAGAGAACGAATCCGGTCCACATCGACGTTGCCCGAAGCTTCGGCGCCGATGAACCGCAGATACTTCGCAAGATTGTCCTTCCATCCTCTGCTCCGGAAATGTTCGCTGGATTCAGGATTGGCTTCGGAATTGGTTGGATGTGTCTAGTTGCAGCAGAGATGATTGGCGGTGGATTGGGGCTGGGATACCTAGTCATAATATCTCAACAGCTCGGGCGAACTGGACAGACGATATCGGCAATGCTGATGATTGGCCTATTTGGTTTTCTCATCAGCTATGCGTTTCTCTATGTTGAAAAGAACCTCTTGAGATGGCGGGCCGAAGTATCAATCTAACCTTCTTGCCTCGCCAATGCCTTCTCTTGCTCCACACGAAGCAGCTCAAGGATCTTTGCTCGGTATTCAAGGCATCCCGTACTGGCGCGTTCTCGTGGTCTCGACAGGTCCACAGGGAACTCCCCGATGAATTCTGCGGGTATGTTACTCATGACGAGTATCCGGTCCGACATAAAGACCGCCTCATCAACGTTATGTGAAACAAACAGAATGGTCGATCCCGTTTCTTCCCAAATTCTCAGGAATTCTTCTTGAAGATAGTTACGTGTCTGGGCATCTAGATTCGAGAGTCCTTCATCAGACACCAGCAGGTCGGGAGATGTGATGAGACTTCTTGCCATCTCCGTCTTTCTAGCTTGCCCTCCTGATATCTCGTGAGGCAGGTTGTCCTCCATACCATTCATTCTGATCAGGGTGATTATCTTGTCTGAGAGTCTTCGTTTTTCCTCACGTGAAAGACCCTTGATTTCCAAGCCAAACTCGATATTCTGTCTGACAGTTCGCCAAGGAAACAGACTCTCTTGCTGGAAGATGTAGCCCACCTTGCTGTGACCCATCTTGGCTTTCTTTCCGTCGATGAAGACTTCACCACTGTCAGGTTCCATGAGTCCGGCGATAATCTTCAGGAGAGTCGTCTTGCCGCATCCAGATGGCCCGACTATGCTTAGAAACTCGCCCTCGTGAACATCAAATGAGATGTCCTCCAGGACCCTTGTAACTCCACCATTTCCATTTGGATAACTCTTGTACAGGTTTCGAACTGAAAGTTTTGGCAAGCACATACACCTTCAAGTTTCTGCACATGTAACGATATATCGAGTCCATAAGTGTTTTCAACTAGAGCTTGCTAGCTAGAACCGCACAAAGTACAAAAGGGCTCATACACCGAATTGATATGTTAGATGCGTTTACAGTCTGAGCGTCTGAATATATGATTTGGCTGGAACGTCGTTTCACTTGGGTTGGATGGTAACAGACTTGACTGCACCACGTATACTGTTTGAGATTGAGGATGATAGAAGTACTAGCGCCATTGCAGTCGGAGATATCACTGGCACACTGAAACCTGAGTTGTGCACCGGAGGGCGTGACGGTGTTATCAAGCTATACGACGCCAATGAGAGCGAAGTTCGCCTTCTGGCCCAGCATGATCTCCTTGGAAGTGTTCTCTCAATCCGAATAGCCGACGCCAACAATGACGGCCAGAATGAGATCGTGATCGGTCGGAGTATTGGGCCCGGAGACATACCCGGGCAGACGGGAACCCTGCAGGTCTATCGTTATGCCCCCAGTGGTTCTCTGGAGTTACTGGCTGAACATTCCATTGACCGCTTTGTCACCACGGTTGTGGTCACAGATGTTACCGGGGACAACAAGAATGAGATTCTGGCTGGAGGAAGCGATTCCACGCTCAGGGTTTTGAAGATGGACACAAATGACGTTCTCACAGAGTTTGCTAGATATGATCTCGATGACATGCCCATCACAATTGGAACCTGTGATGTCATTGGCGATGAGATTGATGAGATTGTCACGGGGAATCGTGACAGGACACTGCGCATATTCAAGGTGCGTGACCATGAAATCGAACAGATAGAAGTTCTAAACCTTCCGAGCCCGGTTATCTCTCTCTCTGCTGGCGACATTCTTGGAGATCGCAAGATGGAGCTTGGAGTAGTTACCCATGATGGCTCAATCAGAATCTACCGAAATGAAGAGAGCCGACTAGACCTATTCTCCACTCTGGAGGGCGTCAATGCCCTCTCAATAAGAATCAAAGAACTCAACGCCGACCATATGGATGAGATTGTTATTGCCACATCTGATCACAGGGTATTGTTCTACAATCTCTATATGGCCGAGCTCAAGAAACTCGCTGAGGTCTCCATCGATGACAAGATACTTTCTCTTGCCGTAGGCGACGCGGGAGGCGATGATCGTAATGAGATTCTTGTGGGCATTTCTGATCGCCCTCTGAAGGTCATTGAGGGGCTCTATCAGATCATCCCGTCTTTCAGTGTTCAGCAGACGGCAGAGGCAGGCACAGAGCTGACAGGCAGACTCACTGTTGTCAACGTCACTAACAAGACCATCTCGGGAATATCCGGTAAGATCTATCACTTCCCCAAAGACTCTATGACCGTGGAGCCTCAACAGATTCAGTTTGACTTGGGCCCTAACGAGAGTGCCACTAGGGAGATCACGCTGAGACCCATTGCTGAGGGCAGTGTCATTGTACGTCCCATTGTTCTTATGTGGAAGGATAGCGAAGATCAGATAAAGCAGGCCACCACGCCTGAAACAGTCATAGTTGTAGAGAAAGGTTCTGCCGCAGTAGCAGCAGCTGAGGAACCATCCGTTTCCTTAGAACGTGCAGAAACAAGTCCGGCGAAGGAAACTGTCTACAAGGAGCCATCACCCTTTGCTCCTGTAAAGGGGACTGGCTTTGGCTCGGTTTCCGCGGAAGAGAACGCAGAGCTGGCAGCTGCCGTCTCAGGAGGCGAGAAGGATGCCTCAATCCGAGAGGCCGAGGAATTGCTGGACAAGCTCTTTGGCGAAACACCGGCTCAACCTGATATGTCCGAGATTGACGAGATTCAGAGTGCTGTTACTGGTGAAACTGAATCACAACCCTCCGTAGCAGAGACCCAAGTCACTGAGATCGAACCAGCACCTGATGAGAGTACATTAGTTGCCGAGATTCGAATGCGGAAACCTAAGCCGCCTAGACCCGGTACTCAAAGCGATGCATACAGCTATCTGTTTAAGACGATGATCACCGGAGAAGGTGCTGTGGGGAAGACAACCCTTGTCAATCGATATGTGACCGGTGTCTTCGAGCGTGACTACAAGACAACAATCGGGAGTCAATTTGCTGTCAAACTCACTCATATCTTTCCCCCCGAATCAGAATACGCAGTCGGCATAAAAGTTCAAGCGTGGGATGTGGCGGGGCAGGCCCGATTTGCTGCAGTTCGAAAGATGTACTACAGTGGTGCTGCCGGTGTGATTCTCGTCTATGATGTGACCCGAAGACGTTCGTTCACTGAGTTGCCGAAATGGGTTCAAGAGGCTGATGAGTCCATAGGTACCCGTGTACCCATTGTTGTTGTCGGAAACAAAGTTGACCTGCCAGACAGAGCTGTGTCTTCCGAGGAGGCCAAGAAATGGGCCGAGGACCAGGGCTTTCTTTACATGGAGAGCAGCGCCAAGACTGGGGAGGGAGTTGCGGACATGTTCACGGTTCTATCTGAGGTCATGTGGCGTGAGGCGAGGACGGCAACAGAGAAGAAGAAAGACAAGTCTTAGTCATCAGTTGTCGGTTCTAAGCGTTTCGCATCAACAATCCCCTTTTCGAAGGCACGCATATTGAGTTCTCTATCACCCGACATATACTTGAGAGCAACTACCAGATGAGTGCGTGATATCGGCATTTCTGCCAAGTGCGAAGCCGCTCCAATCATGTAGGCATTCAGTACTCTCGAGGTACCTAGTTCCTCCAAGGAGCTTGTGGGAGAGATTACAATCAGATCTCTGCATAGGGCTGTCAAACAACTGGCGATATCATCGATGCGTGGATAATGACTAGTTCCAGAGAGCGTTTCCATAGTTTCTATTCTCATCTTGCTCATGATGATGGACGTTCTTTTGCCGCCGAAATCTCGGGCTGCCCGTAGTGTTTCTAAGGGCTCCAGTCCCAACATGAGATCCACTTCCCTCTGAGGTATCAGTGGGCCCATGTCCTCTTTCGAGATTCTTAGATGAGTGATGACCCCTCCACCGCGCCTTGATGCTCCGAAGGTCTCTCCAATGACTGGTTTCATTTCTGCCTCCATCGCAGCATCAGCCAGCACGGCTCCACACTGGAGATTGCCCTGTCCCCCTACTCCTGCAATCATTATGTTGTAGGTGTTCATTGGGATTCCTCCCACTTGATGGCCCCATGAGGACATATCTCAATACACGCGCCACATCGCACACATGCACCTTCATCAACCACCGCAACCTCTTCTACTCCGTCCCAGATCAGAGCGAAGCATCCGAACTCACCCACACAGACTCTGCAGTCCGTTCCCTTACACAGTTCAGCATCAACATTCACTCGTTTCTCGGTAGTCTCTTCCGGCTTTCTCCTGCTCTCTAGACGACAGACCCCTCTTAATATGACAACTTTCAGTCCGGGCCTATTGACCGCATCCCAAAGCAGATCAATAGTTTCCTTTACTTCTCGAGCGTCTCCCGTGAGAAGATAATCCGGTCCAATGCCTCTAACAACATCAGCTATCTCTACCAGCTTATCTCCCGACACCTGACTATCTGAACCCGGATGCGATTGAAATCCTGTCATAGCGGTTGTGCCGTTGTCCAGAATCAGGAATGTCAGGTCGAGGTTCTTGTGTCTTGCATTTATCAAACCGGGTAGACACGCGTGATAGAAGGTCGAGTCCCCGGCCACCGCAATCGTCTTTGTCTTCAGTCCGAACTGCTTCAACTGGGCGATTCCATTTGCTGTGCCAATTCCTGATCCCATCGCCTGCATTGTGTTCATGATGCTGTGGTAGAACACACCGAGAGAGTAGCATCCAATATCGCCCGTGACGATGAGTTTCCCTTTCAGCCTCCTTCTTAGTCTGGTGAGTGCCCAGTAGGCATTTCTGTGGGTGCATCCCGCGCAAAATGTGAGGGGTCTAGGAACAATTAGGTCATCGATCCGCGACAGTAGTTCTCTGCTCGGTCTTCTTGTTTCCTCATGGGCGAGCCCCAGAATGTCCTTCAATGCGGCTGTTGCTAGGTCAGGGGTCATCTCTCCGTATTGTGGAATATGACCAGTTCTCTTCCCATACATGTTTTTTCTTTCACAGTCCAAGACGGTTCCCAGAACTCTCACGGAATCTTCTACAAATGGATCCCCCTCTTCAACAAACATAATACTGTCAGAGTGCTTGAACACTTTGTGAATCAATGATGCAGGCAGGGGGTAGGTTGTTGTGAGATGTAGTGAGCCCACGCGATTTGTGAGTCCCAGGCGTTCTATGGCCTCACGAGTGTACATGAAGCTGACTCCTGAGGAGATGGCCGTAATCTCCCCTTCGTCCGGCAGCTTGAGTATATTCAGCTGACTCTGATCGAACTCTTCTGCTATTTTTTCCATCTTGACGAGCAGGTCCCGATGTCTTAGATGTGGATTGGGGACATTGTAAAGACCATCAGGTATCATTTCGGACGGGGTACGATCTCTCTTTGTCAGTTTGTCTGTTACAACCACTCCTCGCGAGTGGCTCAGTCGCGTAGTGCTTCGAACCATGACCGGGACTTGCTTCTCTGACGATAGAGTGAGTGCGTGCCTGACCACGTCTTTTGCTTCCTGCGGGGTGGAGGGTTCAAGAAGAGGTACCATCGCAGCCTTGGCGTAGAATCGGGAGTCTTGTTCGTTTGACGAACTGTATCCCCTCGGGTCATCACATACTACTATGACAATCCCTCCATCTCCTGTCCCTGAGAGGTTGACATTGAGGAGGAAGTCAGATGCCACATTCAGACCCAGGGACTTCATGGAGCATAA
>CAZLEV010000009.1:0-91567 GCA_964558645.1 uncultured archaeon | reverse complement strand
CATCATGAACCCAGACGCCTCACCCAAGAACAAGGTTAATGCATTGCATTCCATATCTCATGACAAAGATGTTGATGGGATAAATGCTGCAGCCATCGTAAAGCGGTACGCCATGCAGAAGGATATCCGTCACAGTCTGGCTCTCACAGACTATGGCGGCTTTGACCAAGCGTTTAGAGACGTGTCCCGATTGAGGAATACTCTTATTGTCGTGACTGATCTAGGAATGGACGAAGAGGCGTTGGCCTTGGTGCTGCCAAGCTTGAGAAGTGCGGTCTCTCAGGGTTGTCGAGTGGTATGGTTAGATCATCATTTCTGGCCGGATGCAGCGATATCGGGAGTCCTGTCGCTGGACAATAAGCCCATCCTTAGGATTAATCACGACTATTGTGCAGCTGAGATTGCCTACAAAGTCCTTATGCCACGTGATGCGATCTGCGAAGAGCTGGCGAGAATCGCACATGATACCGACTTCAATCTCCGAGAGATTGACGTTGCTAGCAGTCTGACAGATGCAGTGTCTATTATCCGGTTCAATGCGATCGACCGGAAGAAGGACATCACTGAAGCACTCTATCCACTTGTGGAGAAGCTGGCCGAGGGGGGCATTGAACGGATCTGGGATGAGAAACTAAGCAGGTTCAAAGACCGTGTCCTCGAACAGCGAGTCAAGAGCTACAGGCGTGACAAGTCCAAGAGAATGAGAAAGGCCTTATCTCATCACGTTGACCACGAGATAGATGGTCGAATTGTTAGAATTGTTGAGATTCCAAGCGGTGTGACAACGACTGACATGGGCACCTTCGTGACGCATGAGGACAATCTCAGGTTGGAAGGTCAGAGTCTTCGTGTAGCAGACCTCTTCATAACGCTGAGTCCTGGAGGAATGCTTGGTTTTAGAAGAGGAAGAGAAACCGTCCTCTGCAACGAGGCTGCGAGAATCTTTAATGGTGGTGGGCATCCTTATGCCGCAGGGGGAGAATACGGGATGTACAGTGATTTTGATGCGGCCTGTGACGATATCTTCCTCAAGTTGAGCCAGAACAAAGACTGGATAGTCTAGATTGATTGTGCGGGCTGTCCTGTTGTGCCTCTAGCGCATATTCTCGACAAGAATGTGTCCCATATCTTGTGCTTCCTCCCACAGTTCAGAGAAGAGATTTAGCGCGTCAGAGATAATCGGGTACGAGTCATTTTCAGAGAAGACTGCTGCTGTATCTGGCAGATAGAGCTCAGAGATGAAGAGAAGCATTGTTTGTCTGTTCAGGCACATCATGCGGTATGTATTCCTATGTCTAGGAAGCAAGCGTAGTTCCAATCGGCCTGATTCGACCAGAGTGCCAACTCTGTCTTTATGACTGCCAAGATAATCGTTCATAATACGGATTACATTGGTGTCCGCTTCGGGGGGCACAATCAACGCTTTCACTTGAAGTCCTTGTGTCATTGCTTCCAGTATCCTCCCCTCGAATGACCCAAAAACCGTATTCCGATTCTGAATGCTTGCGAGAGGCTGTATCGTTCTCAGAACATCTCCCTTACCGCCCTTGGAAAACAGTTCCTTAATCATCACGTGCTTAACTGCTTCGCTTCCTTCCACCACCCGTTCCTGAACTGTCGTCCGTGCACCAAGAACCTGTTCAAGTACGTGGAGCGCTAGTTCGTCAACATCGACAGAGTCCAAGATGCTAAGATACTCTTTCTGCCGGTCAAGATCTGCCCGTTTGCGCTGCTTGATTGTCTTCAGTCTATCCAGTACCGCGTTCCTTAGTACGCCAGGTGAGGTGTCATAGTGATGGGGGCGGCGCATTGAATCAACGAGGATAAGGCCATCCTTTTCTAGGCTCTTGAGGCACTTGTAGATCCATGATACTGATACCTCTCCCCCCCTCTTCCTGACAAACTCATCATGGATGCTGTTCGCAGTCAGGTTCTTCGTTCCAGTTTCTGATAGCTCGATTACGGTCTTCAAAACCTGCATCTCACTGCCTTCCACATCCACATCAAGGACATCGAAGATCTCACTTGGTGAGAAACTCACTGCTCTATCTCCCTCCAAAGATCTTCTTCAATGATGTTTACTCCCTTGCTGAATTCATTGTCGAATGCTCTCACGGAGCTGTCAATAAGCATGGGGTTGGCGTTTCTGGGTATGAATATGGCCGAAACTGGGTTTTCCGAAACAATCAGCACCATCTCGTCAACATTGCGCGCCACCATCTGATAGATGGCCTTCTCACTAGTACGGCGTCTGACTTCAATCTGCGTTGAAACATCCTTGAGTTCCTCATAGTATTTCTTGAGAGCCTCACCGGTTGTACCAGGTACTACCCATTGCTTTGAGGTCAGAACACGGATGACAGCTTCGCGTCGTGCAAGTAAGCCAAGACGTGAGAACCGCTGTTCGGCCTGCGACCAGTGTGAGCGGGTCCAGCTGGTGGATATACGTACAATATCGCCTTTTCGTGCCCGTGCATAGATCTTCTCATCAATCAGGCTTCTTACAGTGTCGATGCCGGTCACGTACTCCGTTCTCTCTTCTAGTCTGGCTTCGGTTACGGATTCCAAGAGAATCTGGGTCGGAGGGCTGTTTTCAAGGTCGTTAATAACCTCGAGGTCCCTTGAAAGATGTTTTATCTTATCACGGATGCTTTTCTTGGTTGTGATGATCTTTGTCCTCAGAGCTGATGTGATTTGTGATAGGTTGGATTGGTAACCATGCCTGTAGCCTGACCTGTCAACGGAGATATATCCCTCCTCTTCCAAATCTGATAAGGCCCTGTACACAAGTGGTTCAGCAACATGGGTTGAGCCTTTCTCAAGGAGCAGCTGGGCATAGAGATCCTTGAAAGAAACCCAGTCCCTTGAATGAGTTCTTGATTTCACAATTGCTGCGAGCACCTTGGTCTTGTTTTCATCTCCACCGAATCCTATGACCTCAAGGATGATCTGAGCCAACTGCGAATCCATATCCCTCACTCTGTCTCTCTGTCTTCTATTCTACTCATTGCTTCAAGTATGAAGTTGGGGCCTCTCTCCAGAATCATCTCGAACTGCTCTTTGGAGAATCCATTTACGGAAAAGGCTCTCTCCCACGCCGTGTCGAAGTTCTCGATAGCACTTTGGACGAGGTCTGGATTGAACTCTCTGGTCAAAAGAGTGGCATTGAGCGGCTCTTCTGTGATTATCAACGCAAGCTTCTCTGCATTCAATGCAACTTGGTTGTAGGTCTTTGGCTCTCTACTTACTCTCACCAGAAAGCGAATACCTTCCATCCCCATTCGGATCATCTCATCGATGAACATTGCGATCCCCTCCTGCCCCATTTTCTCAACAAGCTCCTCATCCATGGCAAAAAACTCTGGTCGAAACATGTATCTAATCTCTGCCCCTCTTTCAGCTGCTCTGACAAACTTGTAGGTGCGTTGGATTCCCCCTTCTAAGAAAGCCCGTCCATGCATCACCGTGGCTCTGATCACGTCGCCCTCCTGAGCAATGTCTGTTATTTCGTACCTCAAGACATGGTCAAGCTCTTCTATGCCTTGGATGAACCTTGCACGTGGTACCTCCTCTCTCCCTGTAATACTGGCAACAATCTCTTGAGCCAACTGTCCACAGTCAATCTCCTGAACTCGTTTTGTCTCTTCTTCAAGCTGTTGAACTTCAGTTTGGATTTCCTCTATTCTCTGAGTTCTTAGTTGCTCTAATCCTCTTACTAAGGTCGTGATGTCTGCTATGAATCGCTTACGGTATTTTCTATCTCCCTCGGTGCGCACCAGCTCGGAGTCGGTAAGCCCCTTCAATAGTCGGTGAACCCATGTCTTGCTGAGTTCCATTCCCTCCTCGTGAATTACTGCGTCGTAAATCTCTGCAAACTCCATGGGCTCCTTTGTTTCACTCTGGAGCCGGAGCATGGTTCTGAGTAGAGATACACTCCTGGACTCTGAATCCGTGCTTGTCTTGAGACCAAGGCGGTTCAACTTTTCTGTAGTCTCCCGTTCTAACTCCATGCCATCACCATTTTCTCTCAAAGACACGGTTGTCTATCAACACATTATAACTTTGTGAATATCCAAAACAGCAATGTCTTTATAATATTCGTGCCATTGCACTCGTTGCGGTAACGCGCAGAATCTTTCGCTTGTGAAATCGAAAGACGCGGATACCATCTGGGTATGGTACAGAGGTGTTCTACTGACCCGAGGCCGGGAAGGGGGGCGACCCTCTCTCGCCTCTTTCTTTTTTTGTTCGTCCTATGGTCCGCTCACTGCGATTGCCTTCAGGTATCCAACCCCGATTCTGATTACCATCGGGAGAAAATTGCTGAACAGGCTCATGTATGTAGGAATTCCTGCAGTACCCTGTATCAACTCGTTGAGTGTCCTAGCATCCAACTCCTCCAATACGATCTCTGCTGCATCGATGGGATCATTGAACATGGCGTATTTGGCCACAGCATACATTCCCTTTCCAGTCTGAGTGATGTTGTATGCAAGTTTGCTGTTTCGATACTCTTTCTCGTATTGCTTGACGCTTTTTGCGGAGTAGTCCGACTTGTCCGTCATCCGTCTTGCATGCTGTGATAGCATTCTCCCTGCGTGAAGACAAGTTGTAACCCCGCCGCCAACAATACTACTAACTTGGCCTGCTGAGTTACCGCATAATGAAACGCCCGCATCAGTGAATCTTGGGATTATTCCTGCACATGGCACAACTCCGCCGTTCACAGAAACAATCTTTGCATTGCGAGTTTCTTCGTGTTCCCGCATATATTTGTCCAGTACGTTTCTCATCGGCATCAGCTTATTCCAGTTCTCAACCGAGGAAGGCACTCTTCCTATGCCGAGATTGACCTCTGTTTCACTTCGAGGATAGAGCCAGAGATAGCCAAGGCCCACATCTTCTCCCACGTAGAAATACGCCGTTCCAGGGTCAACATTCTTGCAATTAGCGAGTTTGTAACGATATCCGTAGCTCAAAAGCCACTTTGGGTGCGTAAAACCGGCTGTCGCTGACACCCTACTGAAGGATCCGTCTGCGCCGACAGTGAGGCCCGCTCTTGCAGTCTCAGTCTTGTTATATCTGACGCCGACGACTGTGCCATTCTCCGTGTTCACCGAATCAACACGGCTATTGTAGCGGAATTCAGCTCCGTCTGAAAGAGCTCTATCTCGCATCAATTCCTGACAGCGGTCCTCATCTAAGAGATAGGAGTTTCCAAGCAGGGTTCTGTCAACGACGATGTTGGCCCCTGTATCAAGACTCTCTCCTATTATGGCTGTGAACTTGTTTCCGACATACTCGGAGGTCGGTTTCACCCTTAGCATTCTGAGGGCCTTGTCAGTCACGAGTTCCCCCATGAGCGAATCGGTCACTCTCTTCCTCTTCTCTAGAACAAGTGTGTCTAGTCCCTTCGCTGCGGACTGCTCCGCCGTCATCAGTCCTGCAGGACCTGTACCAACAATTACTACATCATGAACCATCATAGGCACCTTTACGCTCATTCAGGATGTGGGGGCACATTGGACACCCTCTATATATTTATCCTCCCAGCTTAGCAGGTCTGAGCAGCCCTCATGGGATATCTCATGCAGCTATCTTACCGTCTTGAACTCTATTGTTAGGATTCAATGTATCATGCAGCATATCTTAAAAGGTCCATATCTCCCCACAACACTACCATACCTAGAGCTGTCTTCGAATGAAACCACGATCTATTGCATATTCCGCTTACATGGTGCTATCCGTATTTCTCAGTCTTACACTAGCATCTATCCCCGGACTCTTCTTCCTCTTTGCCATGTACAACAACATAGATGTCTGGGTTCGAGAAATTGGTTGGATTTTTTCTGACCTTCCTATCTACGCCGAGCTGCTTCTAGGTACATTCCTGCCAACGTTTGTTTATGAACGATTTTGGTTCTTGCTGCTCTTTGTTCCGATCGCGCTCATATCATATTCGTTATTCTTAGGATTCACCCTAGCTCTGTTCAAGCTCTCTCGTCGACTCATACCCGACCTTCCTGACGGATTCTACCCCATAGAAACCGAGGAGTGGTTGCTCTATGAGCTCTACGAGGTATACTATGTACTGTTTCCCTACTTCGCATGGTTCTTCACAGTCTTTTTGGATACCAAGCCGCGACACATCCTATTTGGTGCAAAGATAGGATCGAACACAATTGTTGGAAACGGTCGGCTCTTCAATCCGGAACGAACTGTGATAGGTGACGATTGCTTCTTCGGTTATGACGCGATAGTGTCTGGGCATGTCTATGAGGGGCGCGGCCTCTATCTCAAAGAAGTCACCATCGGTGATCGTGTATTGATTGGTGCCAATGCAGTGGTTCTTCCCGGTGCCCAGATTGGAGATGATGTGATTATTGCGGCAAACTCTACAGTTCCGAAAGACAAAGTGATTCCCCCGAACTCCATCTGGGTCAATGGCAAGATAATACCCCGAAAGGCGCAACCGGTTGAAGTAGGACTAGTCCGCTCTGAGGAGAAGCATAGCGTCAGTGACTAGCTGTTGTCCTCTCACCCCTCTCCTGGTTGTGGCAAAGATATACAAGCGTGTCTAAGTTGAGTTCATATCCCTCTCTAGGGAACTGGGTGATACCATGACCAATGCCAAATACACTCCGCGAGGATATCAGGAATACATCCTGAGCCAGCTGGAGAATATGACGGGCCAGAATACTCTGCTTGAGCTAGACTGTGGTCTTGGAAAGCGATTCATCACACATCAACTAGTTGCAGAGAGGTATCCTAACCGTCGCATCATAATCGTTGTTCATTCGAGCTCCTCGCTCGCTGAAACAGTGGACTACTTGAAGGGTGAGTACGGAGGACTGGAAGACGACTTGGGAGAGCTTTCCTCACGAGTTCCATCTGGGAGGCGCCCGTATGTGATTCGGGAGAACCGAGTTATTGTGGCCACACCTCAGGTGCTTGCGAATGCTGTACAGAAGAACCCCTTGCTGTTCGAAGACATAGACATTCTTCTTATCAACGAGGTTGATACGCTTGTACGACGATCTGGGGGACGAACCGCCTTGGTTTTTCCTTGGGCCAAACTCCTCTCTTTTTTCCGCGATAAATGGATAATTGGAATGAGCGGAACACTACGGGATGATCATGCAGTCTTTGGAAGAGAGCAGGTGGAGATTCGTGACGAGCTCGCAACTCTTCAGAGATTCATCCCAAACTCCAAGATGATATCTATGGACGACCTCTACGATACTGACATCGGGGAGTATCTTGAATCAACATTTCTCACGGTCAGTCAAGTAGACAACCGTCAGATTCGTTCAATCAGTCTCGTGCTGGATGAGTTGATACGCAACACCAGGAACGAGATTTTCAACGAGCTTGCCGACAGTGACAATCTGTCTCTGGTGGAGGGCGATGCCCGAAGAGTCCACATGATGATTGAACGGTTGCCAATCTCAGACGAACTGAAGGGCAGGTATACTGGATTGCTGCTATTGCGTAAATACGTCTATGCAATGCCACCAAGCCAATCTATCAAGATGTTCTACAATCCTTATCTGAAGCATTACTTCAACGTGAACGACCTGCGGCGAACACTACCCGACGTTTCACCGAAAGTCCCCCCTGCTGTCTCCATTGCGAAGAGATACCGAAAGACCCTCATTCTGACTTCGTATTTAGAAATGGTTGATCAACTAGTTGAAGCTCTGGAGAAGGCCGGCATCAGAGCGGAGCGCATTACTGGGCAGACAAGCGATAAGGGTGAAGTCCTGAGGGCTTTCAGAGAAGAGACCGAGTTACGAGCTCTGGTTCTGTCTCCCGTAGGCGAACGTGACCTTGACATCCCTCAGGCAGATGTTATGGTGGTATGTGATGCCATCAATACAACAAAGACTATGTACCAGAAGTTCAAGCGGACACGAGGTGGTCTCGTCATTCTTCTTGTGTACTCAGGTACGTCCGAAGAGAGGAAGGTTCGTCGCCTCATGGACCGTATTCTAGATCGGTATCCGTGGTCTACATCTGTGATGGAGCGAGATGTGGACCGACTTGAGGACGAATAACTCAGAATTTAAGAATAGGCGCACCTTCATCAGCCCGTACCGAGTGAGAAGAATGATGCAGTCTGATGATGGCCTTGGGATTGGTGTCGATATCACCGAGTTGAAGCGATTTCGAGTCATTGCTGATGAGTCTTCGTTCTATACCCGGATATACACAAGACGCGAACTAGAATACTGCCGAGCCTTTTCTGACCCGATACCCCATCTTGCAGCGACTTTTGCCGCGAAAGAGGCTGTCTTGAAAGCAATAGGTATCAGGCATGGAGAATCATTGAACAAGATTGAGATTCTACACGACGAAAGCGGTGCGCCACATGTTGAGCGACCTTTTGCCACTCACCGAGTGATTGTAAGTCTATCACATACTGACAACTACGCGGCGGCTGTGGCCTTGGCGATTCCTGCCGGTAACAGCCTAGATGACGAATACGTTCGCAAACTACTAAATGGAATGGCAACCGAATTGTCAACGAGGAGTGCTGACGCAGATGAACAGTTCTGATGCTCTAGATAAGATTCTCAGGTCCATCAAGGATGAGAACAGTTACCTTGACCTCTGGAGTGCATACAAGAGAATCCAGAAGCTTGAACTTGAACCGTCAGACGATGAGAAGAAGACGATACGTCTAGCCATCATCGGGTCATCCACCTTGGAGCCCGTTGCCGCCTGCCTTGATGTTAAAGTCAGGCTCATGGGTCTTCAGCCTGAGACCTTCGTCGGCGGCTTCAATATGTACCGTCAGGAGGCATTGGACAGTGACTCGGCACTCTACCAGCATCAGTCGGATCTCGTCATTCTTGCTGTGGACGCTACTTCACTTCTTGACGCCATGTTCACCGCGAGATTCGTGAGGATGAATCAAGATGAACGTGAGGATCATCTGCAGCAGATGGTTGTTGATTTGGTCAGTGTTGTAGAGGCCCTGAGAGATAATGGATCCGCCCTCGTGGTAGTCAACAACTTCATCGTTCCTGAGTTTACTCCTTTTGGCGTTGTGGATAACAAAGAAGAGATTGGTCTTCGTCGATTCTTCGGGGAGGCCAACAAGAGGCTCGAGCGGACCTTTCGGGATGATTCGACGGTCTTCGTTTTCGACCTCGATTCTGTCAGTGGAAGCTATGGTAAGTCGAGAGTGGTAGACTGGAAGACATACTACAGAGGATCGGTGATGTTCGCCACTGATTTCCTGCCCTCTCTTGCCTCAGAGTATGCGAGGTATGTTAGAGCCCTCAAGGGTTTGACTAAGAAGTGCATAGTCCTTGATCTGGATAACACCCTCTGGGGTGGAGTGGTGGGGGAAGATGGAATCGAAGGAATACGACTGGGACCGACCCCTCCCGGAGTCGAATTCATGGACTTCCAGCGAGCATTACTGAGTCTCTACAATCGGGGAGTCATTCTGGCAATCAACAGCAAGAACAACTGGGATGATGCGATGAAACCCATCCGCGAGCATCCCCATCAGATTCTCAGAGAGGAACACTTCGCTGCTTTCAGGATTAATTGGCAGAATAAGGCACAGAACATGACGGAACTTGCTGAAGAGATCAACATTGGTCTTGACAGTATGGTATTCATGGATGATAACCCTCATGAGAGAGCACAAGTCCATCAGGCTTTCCCTGAGGTACTGGTTGTAGAGATGCCAGAAAACCCGCAGATGTATCGAGAGACTCTGGAGAATTTGAAGGTCTTTGATGTTCTTTCACTGACGCGGGAAGACATGAAGCGAGGAGAGATGTACGTCGGGAAACGGAAGAGAGCAGAACTCGAAGAGAAGACTGGTTCCGTGGATGACTTCCTTAGAACGCTTGACTTGAAAGTGCAGGTGAAGCAAGTCGATGACTTCGGCAAGCCGCGAGTAGTTCAACTGATAGGGAAGACCAATCAATTCAACCTGACAACCCGTCGGTATACTGACGCAGAGGTGGAATCGTTCAGAGAGTCTGATGAATACGCTGTCTTCAGTATGTCCGTGAAGGACAAGTTCGGCGATGAAGGGATTGTAGGGGTAGCAATCACGAAAATGGAGAATGATGACTGCATAATCGATTCTTTTCTTATGAGTTGTAGAGTCATCGGCCGATCTGTGGAAACAGCGTTCCTGTCGAAGATAGTCTCCTATGCACGGGAGAGAAATGCACGCAGAGTCATTGGTGAGGTCATTCCAACAAAGAAGAATCCCCCCGCAAGGGACCTCTATGAGCGTCATGGTTTTGAAGAAGTTGGAACAGACTCAGAGCGAATCACGAGATGGGCACTAGATATCGAGAAAGAAAATATACCAGTTCCAGACTGGATCGAGATGGTCGAGGAATGAAGATGGCTGACAGCGAAGAACGCCTTACGGACATCTTGGTTAAGGTACTGCTTATCGAACCCGAAGAGCTATCTGATGACATCAGACGAAAGGAGTATGAACCATGGGATTCGATGGCACACCTTCTTCTCGTCAGTGAAATCGAGAATGAGTTTGGTATCTTCTTTGAAGATGAAGAAGTTGTTGAGATGTGGACTGTTGGCGACGTTAAGGCTGCTCTTCGCCAAAAACTCGCTACTTAGTTGCTTTGGACTCTAGTTTCTGAACCATTCTGGCTGGGTTTCCTGCGACCATGGTCATTGGAGGTACATCCCTGCTAACGACTGAACCTGCTGCCACCACTGCCCCGCGACCTACTGTCACCCCCGGCAAGATGATGGCTCCTGTTGCTATCCATGCACCCTCTTCGATGGTCACCTTCTTTGGCTTTCCTTCGAATAGACCCATTTTCTGATGGTATGCACTCGCTCCGCCATGGGCCATGATCTTCACCCCTGGACCTATTGCAACCCAATCTCCTATCTCGACCAAGTCCGGGTGCTCACTGTCTATCTGTACCAGATAGCCCATGAACACTCCTCTGCCGATATTGACTCCGCACTTCCTGTGTGCAGAGGCTCTGAACTGATAGATTGGTGACAACCACGCAAGAACCCTTAGTATCCGTCCAAGAAGTCTGCTCATATCTTCACTATCCTAACCATCGCCAAATCTGTCTACGTAAATAATCTGCGAAAACCCAGTTATCAATGTCACCCGTCAGTAACAGGCAGAATTCCGCGTCACCTCTCCATCTATTGTGCTGGTTCCAGTAGGTCACGGCCTCATGAGGTGAAGGAATCCAAGCCCCCAACCCATGCGCGAATTCCGCTACGTCCCGAAGGCATTGCGCATACTCGGGCTGACCAATCCTGATCGGATGAAGGTCGAACATCAGTACTCCCCCGTTCCTCTTAGCTGTATGGATCTCATGCTTGAGTTGTTCAGTCACCTCAGTCGGCTGCATTCCAAGTGTGTCAATCATCCGGTCGTCACTCCAGATGTTCAAAGGAATGTAGGTGACATCTGACATCTTTCCATCAAGAGCGACTCTGAAGAAGTGATCCTTCTTTCTGTGCTCAGGACGGTAGCCCAACCCCCCGTCCCAGATGATGCCGTGCCTCTCAAGCAAGCCAGGCATATCGTCAGTGTAGTTGTCATACGGCGCCCTGAAGCCTTGGATTTCGATGCCCATCTTATCGAATGTTTTGAGGCTTCTCACGAGGTCGCGTTCTCGATCATTGGCCGACAGATGCGGATACCGAACATGGTTGTATCCATGGCTTGCGATTTCATGCCCTTCTTGGACAATCTCTTTCACGAGATGGGGTCGCATCGATGCGACTGCTGCAACGGTTGGAAAGGCAAATGAAGCGTCAAAGGGGTCTAGAGCATCAAAGATGTTGTGAAGCAGCGTTTCGAAGGGTGTTCTGTGCAACCTCAGCATCTTGATAAGCTGCGTCGGAGCTCTCATACCCCACCGCCTTGCCAGCTGTGTTGCATAGTTGTGATCGGACAGTCTTCTAACCCCTTGATGCTGCCTGTGTGAGCCTGAGAGTATCATAAGCGTTGTGCCAATTGCCTTCTAGCTCTCTACAACGAAAGCCTCAGCGAGGAGATTCATCAGAGGATCCACGAACTCTCGTTCGATATCACCATAGACATACTTGCACATCTTGATGAAGGTGTTTGTTCGCGAATCTGCATCTTGGCCTCCGCCCAATATCTCCTTCGCCATATTGGACAGATTCTTTCGCACCTTCTTTGTGTCCTTGTGTTCACGCATAATCTTCTGGACCTCTTCTTCGATTCTTTGGATATGACTCTTGACTCGAATGTCCGCAATATCGTCCGAGCCCATTGATTTGACGAAGTCCATTAGGACATCCAAGATTCCGTTATGCAATCCGGCTACGAGTGCCTCAACCTCATAAGCGGTAAACTTGACTGGCGTCTGTTCGACCTCCAGTTTCCATTTCAGATCACTACTGCGGTTTACGATGAGATCTCGTCCTGCCACCACCAAGCGCTCGTTGAAATACCTGCTATCGAGGCTATTGACTACGGCGGTCTTCAGCAATGCTGCTTCGTTGATTTTCAGCCCTGCAGAAGATCCCCCATTCTTCACTACGAGGCAGATTGAGCCTTCAGGTCCTGTCTTGTCCACATAGTCTGAAGGTGGTGCGACTTGGACTGGTGGCAAGCTCTTCAGAAGTTTTGCAAGCTCCCGTATCTCTTGTTCGGTGCAATAATAGGCATTCTTGTCGCCCGCGATGCTTATCCTACCGTCTTCATACCTCTCGAACTCAATCTTGTTTCCCGCCCCTACATCTGTGGTCTTCTTGTAGACCTGCTTATAGTCACGTGCTGTCTGGGCGAGCTTCTCAAGGGCTGCCGCAATCATGTGCGCTTCTCCATAGCCGATTGCTATTTCAGCAGTTCCTTCTGTCGCTCTTCCTATTCCAACGGCTCCGTCGGTTCTTATCTTTACATACATGGTGCACGACCAGTTTAGTGTGTGGTTTCTCTGCTGAAAACTATTGCGTCAAGCAGTTTCGTGCCATCAATGGCATAGAAAAAAGGTGTCTAGAGAGCGATACGCCGTGGCATCACTCTCTTACATCTTGTCTTACTACAGTGCATCTTTGACATCGAAAGCCAAGGTGCCGGCTTCCTTCGTCTTGAGGGCAATGTCGATCTTATGTTCTCCTTCTTCAAGTCCGTCGCCTTTCACATGAATGATGACCTCGACGCCAACTTTGATTGGGAACGGATTGTCCTCTGAAATCTCGCTAGCCGTGATCTCAACATCACCAGACTTGATAATGGTTGAGTCGAGCGGGTATTCATTGTCATCGACCTTAATGGGTTCCATCCCAATAGATGTACCGGGAGAAAGCGAGTTCTTGATCTTGAACATGAAGCCGTCGTCGGCGTTCTGTAGGCTTCCTTTCACGTAGAGTTTTCGTAGAAGAAATGCTGGAATCTGCATCTTGGTTCTCTGCCTCCAAAGGGCTGTCTCTTCACCAAGCTCTTACAGGGCATTTATACATTGCGAAGAGACGAGTTTACCTCTTGAGTTGGCTGAACAGACCCGAGAGGGTTTCTTCTTGAGTTTCATAACCACTTCCTTCCTCGCAAACGTAATAAGGCCTATTTCAAGGTTGAAGAGCAGAACCAAACAGGGAGTAGCAAAGTTGCAATTCTGGCCGTTTGACCCGTTCTTTGATATGTTCTGGCGATTTGGGGTGCTTCTAATGATAGTTCCCTTTTTCATCTTCATCATAGTGATAATAATCATAATCAAGGCCTGCCAGTCTGGTGCAGAGGTGGCAAAGAGCTTCACAACGCAGGCTCCATCGTACGCAGTTCCTGACCGATATCAGCGTGGCAGGTCAGATGGTGCAGACTTGAGAACAGTGCGATTGCCCGGCAAATGTCCATCATGCGGTGCAGCGCTGAACCAGGAACATATTGACTGGGTTGGCCCACTGGAGGCCAGCTGCACTTACTGTGGGGCTACTGTCAGGGCCAAGTTCGAACCTGTCTGATTAGTTGCATATATTACCTACGTAATATCACGATTCATAGAAGAGCAATTATCTTCAAGGGATGTATGACAATGGTTCATGGCTACGAAATGCTCGATGACGGTTCATCACGTGAAGTGAATCTCAAGCCGGAAAGACTTCAAAGTGATAAAGTGTATTGCGTCATTGATGAGCCTGGGAAGAACGTCTTTCTCTGGCACGGTCGGGATGCAGACGTGAGAAAGAAGTTTGTGGGCGCAAGAAATGCGGCCTCCATCAGAGCAGAACGAGGAATGGACTTCCGTGTGCGTCCTGTTGATCAGGGTTCTGAACCCCCTTCATTCCTCAAAGCAATCGCAGCCGAGACTTCTTAGTGTCTTGTTCTCTCGCCACAACATTCTATAACGGGTCTAACCAGCAAGACCCGAGGTCTTTACTGTTGAGAGGACTCATGAAGACGAAGAAGGGACCCGGCGGTCTTGAACTGGTAGACATTGAAGAACCCGTCCCTGGTCCCGGGCAAGTACTGGTCGAGGTATCCGCGGCTGGCATATGCGGCTCCGATGTCCATATCAAACATGACACTGCCTTTTACACACCACCCGTTGTGCTTGGCCATGAGTACTCCGGTACCATTGTGGATGTTGGCCCCGATGTCTGTGGTTTCGCTGTGGGTGACAGAGTCGTTTCACCCGCCACTGCATACTGTGGTAGGTGTTGTCAATGCAGAACGGGCCATGTCAACAGATGCACTGCAGAGAATAAGCAGATTCTTGGTGTTTCACTGGCCAACGGCGCCTTTGCTAAGTACTTGGTTGTTCCAGAGTACATAGTACACCAGATTCCTGACGGAGTTTCGATGGAGGAGGCCGCACTTGCAGAACCAACCGCTTGTGTTGTTCACACCATCGCGGAATGCACGAAGATCACTCCGGGAGATGTGGTTGTCGTTCAGGGTCCTGGAACTACTGGTCTGGTCGCTGTACAGGTTTCCAAAGCCATGGGCGCAGCGCAAGTGATAGTAACGGGTATTACCGCTGACGAATGGAGAATGGAGATCGCCAGAGAAGTCGGCGCTGATATGACAATAGATGTTCAGAAGGAGACTGCTGCTGTACAGAAAGTGAAAGAGATCACCGATGGCATCGGTGCTGATGTCGTGGTCGAGGCATCTGGCTCTGGAGCTGCCCGCAAGCAGGCCTTTGATTTTGTCAAGACAACAGGTCAGATTGCATTGATTGGCATTCAGGGTAAACCAATCACTCTTGATTTGGATCTGATAGTGACAAAGGAACTGCATGTTCTCGGCACATGGGGCACTATCCCCTCTACATGGGTGACAACTCTCCGCATGATGGCTTCGAAGCGCATCGATGTAAAGCCCCTCATAACTCATAGAGTCTCCCTAGACGAGTGGGAGAAGGGTTTCGAGCTGATGGAATCACAGAAGGCGATTAAAGTGCTGTTCACAGACTTGGACTAGGTCTGTGACTATTTCTTCCGTGGTGCCCACTCATCGAGAGCATCTTGGACTGTAGCAATGTGGGCCGCAGCTGGTCCCCCGCCCATGACTATGGCTACCGCACAGCCCTCCATTATCTCTTCCCTGGAGGCTCCTGCATCAAGAGCCTTCTTTGTGTGATAGACCATGCAAGATTCACAGGGCGCAAGAATCGATGCCACTATGCACATGATCTCTTTGACCTTCGCAGTCAGTGCGCCATCGCGATGAACCGTTTTCAGAAGATCACTAAAGGCGTTGCGTGTGTCGGGGATGTCTCTGTTCAGGGCACCAAAGTGCTTCATGAAACTCCTGAGAGTCTTCTCAATGTCTTCAGTCATTGTGCGGCAAGGCTCCGTATCCATACTCTATTCATCGGCTGGATAGCCCATGTTCCATTCCGGCTGACTGTACCGCTGCCGATATAAAACCTCTGCAGTCTCTAGCTCCTTGTCAGTCACAATTCCCGGTTCTACTCTACAGTTCGTTAGAGACTCGATGCTTGTGATTATTGCCCTCTTGATTACACCATCGGAAGGTCTGTCGCTGACGGCACGTGCAATACTAGTGACTCTGTCTCTCTTGCTTTCCGTGCATCGGACTCTCCTTCTGTCTCTGAAGTACTTCGGCTGGTCTGGGAGAACCCTGAGTGATTTTCGCAGTCGATCCAGGTCGGACTCGATGAGAAGAGTTCCATGGATGAATGAAACTCCATGCTTGACCCAGCCTGCAGTCCCAGTTATCTTGGATCCTGCGACTCTTATGCAAGCCCCTCTCTCGTCGTACGCTGCATTGATGCCGATTGCACGAAGGCCCTGTGCGATGAACCCTATGTAGTTCCAATAGAGCTCCCGGAGGGTCTTGAACGCATAGGGTTTCCTTTGATCCACACAGATTGCGAAATTCAGATTTCCAAGGTCATGGAAGACGGTGCCTCCGCCAGTAAACCTTCGTGCCATGTCTATGTTGTTTCGCTGGCAGTACGCAATGTTAACCTCTCTGTGCAGGCACTGCAATCTTCCCATAACTACGGCGTCTTTGGATCGCCAGAATCTGAGCGTGTTAGTCTTACACTTTCGTTCAGCATTGGTTTTGGCTATGGCCTCCTCTAGAGCAAGATTCCAGTATACATCCGTACTGTCCTCGTCAAGAAGACGCCATGACACTTAATCCACCGTTCCTTGAACCCGCGAAACCAATTGATGATAGGGTTGAATATCTTATCATACTTCTTCTGATATGCAGACTACTGTGAATGCCCACTGAGAGAAGTATTTCAGCTTTTTGAAAAGGTGCCGGCAGCAGAGAGGTTGCTACCGGCTGAGCAGACGTTCTGATTTCGAGGCGTGATACTGTGAGCCAGTATCAATCCCTTGTTAGAAGCCCTCGATTTAAGCACCACTTGGTTGCGTCATGGTTGCCCGTCGGCGCATCCACAGCACTATCAATAGAGACGTTGCAGTCATGATGACAAAGCATATGACAAAAGCAAGCCAATCACAACTAAGTCCAAGCAGAAGATAGCCGATGATAAGAGAAGTCACGAAAAGCAGGTGCATGACAACAGTTGCACTACAGGAGGGGGCCAGTCTAGACGGACTGTCATGGAACTTCTTGGCAGTGTAGACGGCTACGATTCCAAGAGGTGATGTGGAAAGTGCTAGGAGTGCGGTGAGCGCTATTGCGTTACCAAGAATGGCGAGAACCGTCAACAGATAGGCGGCAAAGACTAGGATGATGTAAGCACGGCTTGCTCTCTTCGTTCCAAGCCTGACAACGAGGGTATCTTTTCCCGCAGCTTTGTCTGCCGCAAAATCAGGGAATTCGTTGATCCATAAGACGGCCGTTATCGTTGTTGCGATGGGTATGGATGCGAGTATTGGTTCGATGGCAACCGAATCGGTCTGAATGTAGTAAGCGCCGAGAACGAGGAGAACTCCGAAGTTCAATCCAACCAACGGTTCGCCAATGCCTCTGCTGGCTAGACGAATAGGTGGAGCCGCATAGCAGAACCCAGAGAAGACCCCGATCGCCCCGAGAATCAGGATGAAGTATCCCTTCAGTGATGCCAGAATCGCGCCAAGGAAGATTGCCCCGGCGAGCAAAGACAACGAGAGTGCTAGGACCTCATAGGGGCTGACCCTGCCAAGCTGAATCATCCGACTCCCTCCGGTATATGGTGCCACAAAGTCCTGATTTACATCATCATTTCCACTCAGGTGATCAAAGTAGTCATTGCTTGCGTTTGTCCCCGCATGAATCAGTACTCCTGCAGTGATGGTCATGGCAAAGAGCAAGGGGTCATATGACCCCGTCCTTACCCAGGCTATGGTCGTCCCGAGAATCATGGAGAGAGAAGTTGCAACGAGAAAGGGTGGTCTGATGAGTTGTAGATAGCTCTTAATCCTGGATGTATTCTTCGGGTCTTCTTCGTTGGTGTCCGAAATGGGCGATTCCATCATGCTAACTCCGGCGCAGTTCTAGTGGAAGCGATCAAGAACAAAATCGGCTATGTTGAGGAGCGCATCAGTATTTCCAAGACTACTATCGCGAAGGGCTCGCTTCGCTTGCTGCACGTATTCTTGTGCTTTTCTTCGGGCTCTGTGAACTGCGTGGGTCTTTCTCAGCATCTCCAGAATGACTTCGGTTTCTCGGTTCAGCAAGGAATCAAGTAGTCTTCTTCTTCCCTTGTTATCAAGCATACTCAAGGCTGACAATACCACGTAATTGCCCCGTTGTAGCCTGAGGTCTGAATGGTGCGTCTTTCCCGAGAATGTCAGGTTCTCCTCCAAGTCCAGTATATCATCTCGTATCTGAAACGCAAAACCAAGTGACCGAGCATATTCGAGGAGCAACTGCATCTGTTCATCACTACCTCCTCCGACAAGAACTCCTGTTCTGGCTGCTTCCTCAACAAATGCCACAGTCTTTCTCTCAATCATCCGGAGGTACGTTTCTTCGTTATAGGCCTCTTCGTGGTGTGGATTCATGAGAAGGTCTGTTGCCTCCCCTTCACACATCTTGCCTCCACCCTCTCCCATATGCTCGAGGAGATTCGAACTTCCATACTTGCCTAGCAGTCTCACTGCCTGAGAGATGAGGAGGTCTCCAGCAAGGATTGCCATCTTCACTCCGAACACATCATGTACGGTCTTGACGCCTCTACGGAATGAGTCTTCATCGATGATATCATCGTGGATTAGACTGGCAGTTTGAAGGAGTTCAGCAGCCAGTGCAAGAGGTAAGGCATCTAAGGTCCTACCTCCAACCGACTCACATGCCAGAACCATGATCAGTGACCTCATTCTCTTACCTCCCGCCCGTATCAGATGGTATGCCGCCTCATACAGGACTTCGGGTTCACCGACATTATCCTCCAAGTATCCCTCAATGAACTCATCAATCATACGCATCCGCTCTTCAATGATCCCATTCTGGAGCAGCAGCTGCATCGAGCTCTGTTCAGGTTCGTTCTCAGCGGATGCTGGAGGGGACTGTTTCGACATATGATTCTCTCCATTTCCAGTTTCGATTCGTTCAACTAATCTGCTATTAGTCGTTACGATTTGGTCGCAGCTTAGAGGGCTTCTGTACTTCACTTAACGGGACGAACTCCACATCTTGAACCATGATAATATAGAGTATCCCCCCTATCATCAATGCGCCCACTAGCACTGGGATCCAGAGACCCGTCCATAGCGAGTACCCCGCCCAAAATGACAAGCTGATAAGAAGGCTACCCGCAATCTCAACAGGAATCTCCGCTGCATTCTTTGAAGTGCCTGTCAGAATCAGCTGTAGAACTGCTGATGCAACTAGAGCTGTGATGAACCATCCTGTATAGTTGGTAATTGGTATCCCGTAGTATGGTCCTGGCTCAGTCCACACCCAGATGTTGAGCACAACCGCCGCGGGATCAAGGACAAGGTCAACGAACACAAGAAGCAGTGCGCTGAGTGGGATGACGACTCGCCAGTCTTTCGAGGCCACTACTGCAAGACACAATGTCCCTAGTACCAGCGGCCCAAATGCAAAGGCGACGCTCCACGGCACGAGATTGAAAATCTTGAATCCCATCATATCTGTGTAGTAGAAGCCTCCGTAGGGCAGTCCCGTGGTGATACCTATGGCCTCGATGAGGACGGGAAGTGCTCCCAGAACAACTATCACCGTGACCCCTTTACTTACTCCCGCCCATCTAATGAGGTAGTAGTAGGATGGCAATGCAATAGTCACAATGAATAGCGCTGATACCCAGTTCACTGCTTCCCCGATGCTAACGTTGGCGACGAGCCAGCTTGCCAAGAAGAATGCCAGAGAGAAGACGAGCAAGAAGATATTCCTCTTAGCGAATCTTCCTGTGACTAAGGCCTCCTTGAATCTGCTCATAGTGGTATCACCAAGGGAAGGCCAATGCTGAAGAAGATCACCATTCCAAACAACCCCGTGAAGTATGGATAGTACCAGTATACTCTCTCGATATCAGTTTCTGGTCTTGCAAGAACATACATCGGAATGGCTGGATACACAAGTGCCAGAAGGCTGAAAGGAAGATTCCACTGCACGATGAAGATCAGAGTTCCTGCAAAGAATGTCCAGAAGATGAAACAGAGCAAGAGTGACAGCCTCCTTCCAAGAACTACTGCTGTCGTTTGGATGCCCGCCTTTCTGTCTGCCTCGATGTCAGGAATCGCAGAGAACAGATGCATCGCCCAAGCCCACGAGAATGCGGCGAGCAGCGGCAGGATCGGTGGAATATCAAACGTCAAGTGGTGAAATGCCAAGATGGCAGGAAGTACATAGAGCATATTGCTCAAGAAGTCAAGTGCTGGTTTCGCCTTCAATCTCAGTGGTGGTGCACTGTACAAGAATGAAAGGGCCATCCATGAAAGGAAGATGAATCGGGCGACCATTGTGGGTTGGAATGCGACGAGAACTGCTCCATAGAGAAACGAAACGAAGACAAGTCCATAGAGCTTCCTCTCGTCCTGTCTGACAGCGCGGTATTCCTTGTCGTCCTTCTTGGGATTGAACGCATCTGTGTCCTTATCGGAGATATCATTGACTCCGTAGAGAAAGATGTTTGCGGGGAGTATGAAGTAGATAAGATGTAACACAAAGAACGGATCAGCAAATTCGTATAGCACTAAGAAAGATGGTTCGGGCTGGAGGTACGTATTAGCCACTCCAATCATGTATCCAACCAAGTATGGGCCCCCGAGATATAACCAGAATCTCACTCTGGATACCCTGTATGCAAGGTGCAATAGACTTGTCATCCTGTCTAGTCACCAATCCTTTCTGCTGCAATCATTCTGCATAGTCTTCGTCGATGAGGTCTGCGACGATTTCTGCGGATATGAGCACCATGGGAACCCCTATGCCTGGGTGTGTATATTGACCGCTATAATAGAGATTCTTAACCTTCTTGCTCTTGTGTCTTGGTCTGAAGAATGCAGACTGTCTGAATGAATGTGTCAACCCTACTGCAGTACCCTTGTATGCATTGTAGTCTTCAGCGAAGTCGTTGAGAGAGAAGATTCGTTTGACAATGATATGGTCCTTGATATCCGTCCTCAGAACCTTCTCCATATGAGAAACAATCTTGTCGAAGTAGCGTTCGCGAATCGAAGGGGTGTCTTCGATTCCCGGTGAAATAGGAATGGTGACGAAGATGTTCTCTTTGCCCTCTGGGGCTACGGTGTCATCCTTTCTAGATGGACAGCACAGATAGTAGGCGGGCTCATCGGGCCAAGAGGGGTTCTCGAAGATCTGTTCAAAATGCTTCACCCAATCATGATCCAAGATGACATTGTGATGGGTGAGAGCATCAATCTTCTTGTCAAGCCCGAGATACAACACAAAGGCAGAGGGAGCAATGGTCTTGCTCTCCCAGTAATCTTCAGAATATGTTTCGTAGTCTTCATCAATCAAGTCAATTTCCGTGTGGGGATAGTCTGCATTTGATACCACCACATCACCCTCGTACTCTCCCTTGTCTGTGATGACTCGCTTGGCAATCTTGTCCTCGATAACGACATCCGTGACTTCTTCTCCAAATCGAAACTCAACTCCAAACTGCTTCGCAAGACCCAGTGTTGCATCTACAATCTTGCCTAAGCCTCCGTAGGGGTACCACACACCCAGGTTAAAGTCGATGTGTGAGATCATCGAATAGAGTGCTGGGGTGTTCTTTGGATTTCCACCCAAGAAGACGATGGAATACTGCAGGATTTTTCTCGCACGCTCACTATCGAAATACTTCTTCGTGAGTTTATCGATATTTGACAGGATACTGAGCTTCCATCCAGCTGCCATCAACTTGGGATTAAGCATTGCTGTTATTCCCGAGAGATCCTCGTACATCAGCCCATCGAGCAAGTATTCATACTTCTCTTGAGCTTGGTCCAAATACTTCCTGAGTTTTTCCGCCCCGTTCTCCTCCAATCTCTCGAAGAGGTCCATGTTCTCCTGGAGGTCTGCTGAGATGTCAAGGGTGGACTCTGGGAAGAATATCCTATATGATGGGTTCAGGCGTATCAACTCGTAGAAGTCCTGGGTCTTCTTCCCGAAATGCTCGAAGTAGTGATCAAATATCTCAGGCATCAGATACCACGAAGGCCCCATATCGAAGACAAAACCGTCCTTCTCCCATACTCTTGCTCGCCCTCCGGGCTGTTCATTCTTCTCAATGACTGTGACATCGTGTCCTCTCTTGCCTAGAAGTGCTGCAAGTGAGAGACCTCCAATCCCCGCGCCAACTATTATGACCTTCATCCTGACATTTGCCTCCCTGAGCGGATGTCGTAATGCTTCAGTCTTCTAATAACGATTACTCAGAACATGCTTAGATTCCGGAGAAACGGCAAAACTGTCACCGGAAATCGACAATATCTGAAGGGCACGAACTAACAGTTTAATAATGTACATTTGCAAAAAACTACAATCCGCAGAAGAGGTTGTGTGAAGGACATGACGAAGGTTCTTTAGAAAGAATCTGCTATGACTTCTGTGCGAGTAGATGAGAGAGGTGTGTGCATAAGAGATGCCAAGTGATTACACCGCCCACATGGCGGTACTACCCTCAGAGGTATTCGAGACTCGAAGCAGCGAGCCTCTTGACTTGGAGGAGAGCTATGACTACTGCATGAACGTCTTCAAGCTTCATGCACGATCCTTTCATTTTGCATCGCGGTATTTGGACGAGCCTGAGCGTAGAGCGTTTGCGGCACTTTATGGGTTTTGTCGACTCGCGGATGATTTTGCTGATGAGACCGACATGTCCCGAGAGCAGGTTGACAAAGAGCTGGATATCCTCAAAGAGATAGCAGTCCGGTTGTCCCGAGGCGAGGTATTCAAACATCCATTGTTCCGAGCCTTTGGTGACACCATGGTCAAGTACAAGATCCCGCTCAAGTACCTTCATGAGCTGATTGAAGGAGTACGGATGGACCTCTCAATACGTGACGTAAAGGACGAAGATGAGCTCTACGACTACTGCTACCATGTCGCATCGACAGTGGGGATTATGATGTGTCATATATGGGGCAGAACCGAAGAACAGACTCTCGATAGGGCTGCGGATCTTGGAATTGCCCTTCAACTGACAAACATCCTAAGAGATATCGAAGAGGATTTTGAGAACGGTAGAATCTACATACCTCATGATGTTCGAGAACGGTTCAGGATTAGCCGTTCGGATTTCGAGAACAAGATTGCCAGTCCCAACTTCAAACGCATGATTAAGTCCGAGATTGCCCGTGCAAAGCAGATCTACGCCCGTGCAGAGGTGGGGACAGATGACTTGCCGCCTGCAGGTGCATTTACGGTGAGAGTGGCCAGCAGCGTGTATGCGGCAATCATGGACGAGATTGAGAGTATGGACTATGATGTCTTCAAGAAGCGGGCAGTTGTTCCCAAGTGGAAGAAGCTCCTGATTGCTTTCAGATGCCGACGGGAGTACATGAGGGAGAAGAAGGAGCATGAACTGCTTGAAGTCCAGTAAGCCGTATGTCATAGTTGTGGTGTGATCTAAAGGAGGAGAGCGATTGACCAGCGTTGACAAAAAAGACAAAGATGTGGTTGTAATAGGTGGAGGTCTCGGGGGGCTGTCGGCTGCTATTCGGATGCAAGCTACAGGCTATCCGGTGACTCTACTTGAAAAGCGCAGTCAGCTTGGTGGTAGGGCAAGTGTATTCAGAAAGGCGGGGTATACCTTCGACACGGGGCCTACTATCATCACTCCGCCGTTTCTGATTGATGACCTATTCCACGCAGCAGGTCGGGAAACCTCCGACTATGTGGAGCTGATGCGTGTCGACCCGAAGTATCGTCTGTATTTCAGCGACGGGACCCAGATGGACTACTCTGGCTATGAAGACAACATTGAGCAGGTTCACAACTTCAACCCGAAGGATGTAGAGGGTTACAAGGAGTTCCTCGAGAAGGCCAAGCCGATCTATGAACTGGGATTTGAGAAGTTTGGCTCCATGGCCTTTGACAGTCTGCTGAGCATGGTGAAAGTCGCACCCGCCGGCATACGACACAAGGCATACAAGTCTGTCTATGGCTTCGTAGCGAGTCACGTGAAGGATCCCCGTCTCAGGATGGCTCTCTCTTTCAATCCTCTTTTCATAGGGGGCGACCCATTCGAAGCAACTGCAATCTACACCCTGATTACCTACATAGAGGAGAAACACGGCGTTTGGTGGGTTCGCGGAGGCACTCACAAGCTTGTAGAGGCCATGACTATGCTGTTTGAAGAGCTGGGTGGAACCGTCAAGCTGAACTCTGAAGTGCGTTCGATTGATGTCACCGAGAGTAAGCGAGTCAGGGGTGTTGAGACCGCAGATGGCGAGTATTATGGTGCAGACGTTGTGATATCAAACGCTGATGTCGCTCACACCTACATGGATCTTATCAGCAGTAAGCATCGGAAGAAGAACAGTGACAGGCGATACAGAAGGGCGAAGTACAGCATGAGTCTATTCATGCTTTATTTCGGAGTTAAGAAGCAGTATCCCGACATGACACATCATAGCATCGTCTTCGGACCCCGCTACAAGGGTCTCATCAAAGATATCTTCAAACGCCACGTGATACCGGATGATTTCTCAACATACCTTCACATTCCCACACGTACAGACCCTGAGCTTGCACCTCCCGGATGCGAAGCCATGTACGCTTGTACACCTGTGACCAACTTGGACTCAAAAACCAACTGGGATGACAAGAAGGAAGAATTCAAGGATCATATCCTCGATACGCTTGACAGTCGTGTCTTGCCAGGTCTTCTTGATAATCTGGATGTTGTGAGCATCTTCACGCCAGAGGACTACAAGACCGAATTCAATGCGTATAAGGGAACGGGCTTCAGCCTTCGTCCTATTCTCCTTCAGTCAGGTTGGTTCAGACCTCATAATCGTTCTCGAGACATCAAAGGACTGTACCTGGTCGGCGCTGGAACTCATCCTGGCGCAGGTGTCCCCAGTGTGATTATGAGCGCCGATATCACGACGGGTCTCATCAAGGAGGACCTCAATGGAGCCTAGGTTGCTCTATCCGATGAAGAAGTGATCTCCTTGGCTGATGAACCTGATGTGATTGTTGTTGGTGCTGGTCCTGCTGGGTGTGCCGCGGCATATGCCTTGGCGAAATCTGGACTTGATGTGACCCTGATTGAAAGAGGGGAGAAGACTGGCGATAAGAATGTGTCTGGCGGAGTCCTTTTCGGCAGGATCCTCCACAAACTGATTCCTCGATTCTGGGAGGAGGCACCCATTGAACGGATCATCCGGACTCACCGAGTCAGCATGGTTGAAAATGGGGCCAGCCTGACGATAGACTATACCGACGGTTCTCTGGCTGAGGAACCCTACAATGGATTCTCAATTCTCCGAGCCGACTTCGACAGATGGTTTGCCTCAAAGGCCGAGGAAGCAGGTGCGCTGCTGGTAGAGGGTGTTCGAGTCGACGGGGTTGTAAGAGAGAACGGCCATGTTGTCGGTATTCGCTCAGGTGACGAAGTGGTTCGATCTAAGGTCGTCATTGCCGCTGATGGTGTCAACTCATTGGTTGCTGAAGATGCTGGTCTCAGAGAGAGGCCCGAGACTCACCAAGTTGCTCTGGGCATTAAGGAGGTATTTGGTATCTCCGAGGAGACCATAAACGAGAGATTTGGACTTTTTGGTACTGATGGTCTTGCTCACTCATTCTTGGGCGTGACAGGTGGTATTCCTGGGGGCGGATTCCTCTACACCAACCGGGCATCTGTGTCAGTAGGAGTCGTTGTTCTCCTTACTGGGTTCCAAAGAGCCCAACTCGATTCAAAAGAAATAATAAACAAGTTCACGTCTACACCAATCGTTAACCGTTCAATTCATGATGGTCTCTTGCTGGAGTATTCGGCTCACCTTGTTCCGGAGGGCGGCCATGGTGCAATACGGAATCTTTCTGATGATGGCATTATTGTGGTCGGTGACGCAGCAGGCTTAGTCTTGAACTTGGGCTTCTCGTTTGAAGGGATGAACTACGCTATCGGTTCAGGTATGGCCGCTGCAAAGGCGATTCTCAAGGCGCACAAGAAGAATGACTTCTCAAAGGACTCGCTCCGTGAATATGACCGAATCCTTCGGAGGAACTTCATTCTGAAGGACTTCAGCACGTATAAGCATCTGACCGCTGTGTTCGGGAATCCCCGGCTCTATTCTGACTATCCTTCAGTGATAATGGGTCTAGCCAGAGACTCCTTCACATCTGACCTCGTACCCCGCCAGAGACTCGTGCCTCGCGCGATGATTAAGTTCCTGTCAGACATACCTCTTCCTCATTTGATAATAGACGGTCTGGAGTTGATTCGTGGCCTATGACGAAGCGCATTGAAGACAAACTGGGATTGCTGCGTTACAAGATTGATTCGGAACATCCGCACATCCTGATCTCAAAGGAGATTTGCGAAGAATGCAAGCACCGGCCCTGTATTGTCGGTTGTCCCGCTAACTGCTTCAAGTATGAGGATGACGAGATGCAATTCCAGTACGAAGATTGTGTTGAGTGTGGTACCTGCAGAGTCATCTGCCCATACGGAGCCGTGGACTGGAACTACCCGCGTGGCACCTTTGGTGTGAAGTTCCGGTATGGATAGCTGATTTACTACTGGCCGCTGCCCATCATGTCTTCTACTAGATCTTCATGAAATAGGGGTTCTCTAGGGTGTCTTTCAGAGCAGCCAAGAACGCTCCTGCTGGAGCACCGTCAAGGACTCGGTGATCAACCGCACAGCTTGCCATCATGGTGTGTCTGATGGCAATCATGTCCTCTACGACCACAGGTTTCTTCTTTATGGCACCAAGAGCCAGGATTGCGGTCTCTGGCGGGTTTATCACAGGAATGAAAAGGTCGACCTCGAAAGGACCCAGATTGGAGACAGTGAATGTGCCACCTTGGAGGTCAGTTGGTTCAAGCGAATTGTTGTGCGTTCTTTTAACAAGGGTCTTTGTTTCCTGAGCAATCTCAGATATTGACTTGACATTTGCAGACTTCACAACGGGAACAATGAGGCCATCATCGGTGGCCATAGCAACTCCTATGTTGATATCTGCAAACATGCGTATCTGGTTTCCAACGAGAGTTGCGTTAAACTTGGGAAACTTCTCCAGAGTGTCGGCAACTGCCTTCACAATGATATCATTGAATGAAACTCTGATTCCGAGGGTCTTCTCAACCCGCTGGTTAATCTCCCTCCGAAGCGACACAACCTCGGTCATGTCAATCTCTGTGATCATGGTAATGTGCGGGTTGTGCGAACTCTCGGTCATCCGTCGTGCTATGGTACGCCGTAGTGGAGTCATAGCTTCAGTCATCTTTACTTCTCGTTCATCAGTTAACGCTGCTGCAGACGTTTCCTCGAAACGAATGACATCTTCTTCCACAGTTCGCCCGTCAGGGCCAGTGCCAGTGACAAGAGAGACATCTACTCCCAGTTCGCGGGCCTTCTTCTTGGCACGAGGTGATGCCTTAATGCGCCCCCCGGGAAGGGGTGTAGCGGTGGTGGACCTACTCGATGTTTTCGTGACGGGAGTGCTCTCTTCAGACTCTCTCACTGGCACCGTCGGGGAGGGTTGTTCTTCGTTGAGCTTCTTTGGCTTGACATCCGGAATTGTTTCACCCTTTTTGCCTATGATTGCGATTGGTTCACTAATGGGTATCTCATCGTCCACATCACACAGAATCTTCAACAGAAACCCGTTCTCGGGTGCCTCCAGCTCGAACTCGTTCTTCTCCCCGAAGATTTCTACCACTGGGTCACCCTTCTCAACCTTCTCGCCCTCCTTCTTCAGCCATTTGAGGATGACGCCGTATTCCATAGCAACGCTCATTCTCTGCATAATCATCGTTGTGACCATTTGATAACCTCCGAGAGCAAGCCTAGTAGGGCTGAGATTCCTGAGGGGCAGTGTATTCGCTCAGGACAGGTCCAACTATTTAACGATACTGTTGTGTTTTTGCAATCCTATTTCCATCTCACGAGAGGCCTTATATCCCGGTGATGGCTGTGAACGAGATATCGCGCTACTGCCAAGGGAGCGGAACAAAGGATGAGGAGCATGAAGAACCATAGCCAACTCCGGCTCGTTGGGTCTTTAGTTCTTGCAGCCCTGGTAGGTATCATGCTCTACATAATCAGCCTGTACAGCTACCTGCTCTTCCATGTCATTGTAGAGTGCTCAGCGATTCTGGTAGCCTTCGGGGTCTTCGCAGTGGCTTGGAACACCGAACGATTCACGGAATACAGTTTCTTCCTCGTCTTGGGCGTGGCATATCTCTTTGTGGCGATGTTAGACCTCACTCACACTTTTGCCTACAGCGGAATGGGCATCTTTCCGGGGTATGACTCGAATCTACCAACTCAGCTTTGGATAGCCGCCCGCTACCTTGAGAGTGTCTCGATTCTGGTTGCCATTGGATTTGTGCAACGCAAGACGAACAAGCAGACTGTGTTCATATGCTATGCCGTGATCACTGTGGTTCTTCACGTCCTGATATTCGCGGGTTTCTTCCCGGACTGTTACATTGAGGGCGTTGGCCTTACACTCTTCAAGATTGTCAGTGAATATGTAGTGGTAGGGATCCTCTGTATCGCTGTTCTTGCCTACGGTCAGAAACGTGAGATGTTCGAACCTACACTCTGGAGATTATTGATACTGTCAATCATTCTCACTCAGGGCTCCGAGCTCGCTTTCACTCTGTATATCGATGTGTATGGCGTGATGAACTGGGTCGGTCACTATCTTAAGCTGCTTTCGTTCAGCCTGCTTTATGTTGGAATGGTCAGAAACAGCCTTCAGAAGCCTTACGATAGCCTCTTTCGAAACCTGGAGGTCAGTGTCCAACGAGAACAGGCCCGCGTCAAACAGCTAGAACAGGTGAATCGCGATCTTGAGGCATTCGCGGCATCACTATCACACGATATCAAGAGCCCGCTACAGGTGATACGCAGCTATGCCGAGCTGATTGGCACCACATGCGTGAAGGCTGATAGTGAGGTATGTGAGGAGTACATCGAGGAGATGGTGGAACGTGTGGATCAGGTCGATCAGCTGGTGGAGGCTCTTCTGAGACTGGCTTCCCTCTCTGTTCGCACGGCCACTCTGCAAGAGGTTGATGTATCGCAAATGGCGCATGAAGTCATTCAGGACTTGACCGTGCAGAGCCCTGACAGAGAAGTATCCGTCGATATTGAAGAGGGAATGCATGCAGCTGCAGATCCGGACCTAATACACATTCTCCTCTCAAATCTCATTGGGAATGCATGGAAATACACCCAGAAGAGCGAATCCGCTCTGATTGAGTTCGGTGTGATAAGACAGAATGGCTCGGAGGTCTTCTTCATTCGCGACAACGGTATAGGTTTTGATACTGAAGACGCTGACGGCCTCTTTGAACCATTTCAGCGACTACATAATGCAGCTGACTTCGAGGGTGCAGGCATAGGACTGGTCACCGCCAAGAAGGTAATCGAGGCTCACGGGGGCGAGATATGGTTTGAGAGCGAAGAGGGTATTGGAACAACTGTTTTCTTCACTCTGCAGAGCCACTAGAAAATTGACCGTATCGCTTTCTCGATACTCTTCTCATCTGGAATGAAAAAGTTCTCCAGACTCGGGCTAAATGGAACAGGGGTATCGGGGGCATTAACTCTCTGGATGGGCGAATCGAGCCAATCAAATGCTTCTTCCTGGACCAGAGCCGAAACCTCAGCTGTTGTTGCTCCTGTCCTAGTTTCTTCTGTCACCAACACAAGCCTACCTGTCTTCTTAACCGAGTCAATCAATGTCTTCTTGTCCAGAGGTACAAGTGTTCTTGGATCTATGACCTCTACACTGATACCCTCCTTGTTCAGCGCATCTGCAACTTCGATTGCTTTGTGAGCCATCATGAAGGTTGCCCAGACTGTTACATCTGCACCCTCGCGATGAATCCTCGCCTCTCCCAAGGGGATCGTATACTCATCATCCGGAACGTCTTCTTTCTTGTCATAGACAAGCTTGTGTTCAAAGAACATGACCGGGTCCGGGTCTCTGATTGCTGTCTTGATGAGTCCTTTGACATCACTAGCGAAGGCAGGTACACAGATCTTCAGGCCCGGTGTATGCATGAACCATGCCTGTAGGCTCTGAGAGTGGTGCGATGCGATATTCTTACCTCCCCCGAAGACAGTACGGAGTACAAGCGGAACAGATGTCTGACCACCGAACATGTATCTCATCTTGGCCGCTTGATTGCATATCTGGTCCATTGCCAGAGTGATCAGGTCTCCAAACATGATCTCAGCCACCGGACGGAGGCCTGTGATGGCAGCACCGACCGCTGCACCTGCTATCGTGTTTTCTGATATTGGAGTGTCGCGGACCCGCTCCTCGCCGAATTCATCCGCAAGCCCCTTGGTCACTTTGAACGCGCCGCCCCAGTTCTTCCCAATGTCCTCACCCATCAGAAAGACTGTGTCATCACGTGTCATCTCTTCTCGAAGCCCCTCTCTGAGAGCTTCTCGGTATGTCTTCTCTGTCATCTAGAACGCCTCCGCATAGACATCATCCAGAGCCTCTTCAGGTGCTGGTTCCTCAGACTCGATTGCGAACTCTCCCGCCTTCTCGACTTCTTCCTTGAGTTTCTTGCGAATCTTCTCCGCCTCCTTCTCAGATAGAGCTCCTTCTTCGATGGCAATCTTCTTGATGATCTCAACTGGGTCTCTGCTCAACCATTCTTCTTCCTCATCTTTCGGTCGATATTTGGCGGGATCAAATCGTGAGTGCCCCTTCTGGCGGTATGTTCGGCACTCAATCAGACTGGGGCCTTCGCCCTTTCGGGCTCTTTCCACCGCTTTTTTGGTTGCCTCGTAGACCTCAAGTGCGTTGTTTCCATCGACCACTTCTGCAGGAATACAGTATCCCTCCGCCCGCTTCGCGATGTTATCCGAAGGGCATGTCATCTTGATTGGTGTGCCCATTGCATAGAAGTTGTTCTCTACCACCCAGATGACAGGAAGGCTCCAGATTGCAGCCATGTTGAGCGATTCACAAAACGTTCCATTATTGGACGCACCATCACCGAAGAAACATGCAACGACATCATCGGTTCCTCTCATCTTACAAGAGAGTGCAGCACCTACTGCGATGGGAAGTCCTGAAGCAACAACGCCCGTGGCTCCCAGAACCCCTGCGTCGAACTGCGTGATGTGCATGGAACCGCCCTTTCCCTTACACGAGCCCGTCTTCTTTCCAAGAAGTTCAGCCATAGCCCTCTTCATATCTATTCCTTTGGCTACCACATGTCCATGACCTCTGTGAGTACTCTGAATCCAGTCGCTCTCATTTAGAGCAGCAGTCACTCCTGCGGCTACTGCTTCTTGCCCGAGATAGAGATGTAGAGTACCAGGGACGAGATTTCTACCAAAAATCTCCCAGACTTCCTCTTCGAATAGCCTGACCTTGAGGGTTCGCGCGTACAAATCCTTGAGAATCTTCTTGCCTGCCATTTGTCCTTCATCTACCTGTGATGACAGAGATATTCTTGGCGCCACCACGAAAGCTATCTGATAAAAGCTTCGAAGGGACTGCAAGACTCTGCAAGTCGAAAGCATCTTATCTCCGAAGCTGCTCTCCTGTGGACAGCAGTCGAGCTGATTGAGATGACGCGAGTGGGCGTAGAAGTAATGCTAGTCACGGGTCGTACTCTACGCCAGGGTCGGGCAATGGAGAAGGGGAAACTCACTGATGAATACGCTCAGGCAGTGTCTTATTGTGAAATCAGTCCTCTAGCCCTGAGAGTATTAGGAATACATGAAGGTGACCATGTAAGTATCGAAACTTATCATGGATCGGTTGTGGTGAGGGCCAAAGAGAACTCAAAGATGGATCCCTTGATGGCATTCCTCCCATGTGGTCCCTATGCCAACATGGTCATAGGTTCTGACACCTTGGAAACAGGAATGCCTGACTTCAAAGGCACTTCTGCCAAGGTATTCGCAGCCAAACAGGAGCCGATTCTAGATCCCGAGGAGTTACTTCAGTCCATCATGGGGGCAAGAGGATGAATCGAGAAGTCGAGCATGTTGTCTGCCCCTTCTGTGGATGTCTGTGTGATGATCTAGTAGTCCGCGTCGAAAACGGAGTAGTTGTTGAGAACAGAAATGGCTGCACTATAAGCAAGTCGAAGTTCCTGAATCACATGCAAGACCGTATGCTCCGACCCACAATTAGGATGGAAGACCACCTGAGGGAATGCACTCTTGAAAACGCCCTGGATGAAGCTATCGGCATTCTGTCAGAGGCCCGACGCCCCCTTCTATATGGTCTTAGCTCAACTGAGAATGACGCCCACCGTGAGGCCTATCACATCGCTGAGATTCTTGGTGGCATCGTTGACAATACTTCATCGGTCTGTCATGGCCCCTCAATCATTGGTGTACAGGAGTCTGGCGAACCACACGGGGCATTGACCGAGGCTCGTAACCGAGCTGACCTCGTCATCTATTGGGGTTGCAATCCTGTCCATGCCCATCCACGACATATTGCACGATTCGTTACAACGCCCGGAGTCTATGTTCGAGAACCACGCGAAGAACGAGAAGTATGGGTGGTGGATGTACGTGAGACCGCCACCTCGCGAGTTGCCAATCGCTTCATCAATATCGAAGTCGGAAGCGATTTAGAGATTCTCAGTGTTCTCCGTGCTTTTGTGAACGGTAGGCAGCTAGACGTCTCAACTGTGGGAGGTGTTAGTTTCTCGGAGTTGTGGGACATGGCTGAGCGTTTGAAGGCGGCGCACTACGGTGTATTCTTCTACGGCCTCGGGCTCACACAGTCCAGTGGACGGCATCGTAACGTTGACGCAGCGATACGGTTGCTACAAGACCTCAATGAGTTTGGAAAATGGAACATGATTCCGATGCGCGGACATTTCAACGTGGCAGGTGCTAACGAGACCTGCACCTGGACTACAGGCTATCCCTTCGCGGTGGACTTTTCTCGAGGCTATCCTCGCTATCAGCCTGGAGAATACTCTGCAGTTGACTTGCTCAGAAGAAAGGAGGTTGACGCTCTACTGAACATAGCTGCAGATCCTTGCGCGCATTTTCCAGTTGACGCAGTGCGAACCCTGGGTACAATTCCTGTCATCAATCTTGATCCCAAAAAGAATCTCACTTCAACTGTTGCCAAGGTGAATATTCCCACGACGCAGTCAGGCATTGAATCCGATGGGGTCGCCGTTCGAATGGATGGACTTCCCCTCTATCTAAAGAAGGTGGTTGACCCACCAGACGGAGTTCTTCCCGATCGGGAGGTGTTGCGCATGTTGCGTGAAGGTCTGGAGGCAAGGTTGTGACGGCCGGGAACGAATTCCTCCTGAGGCGATGCTACGTTGTTGATCCAGCCAATGGTATTGATGGCGAGATTATGGATCTCTCGATTTCAAACGGCAGCATAGTCGATTCTGTTAGCAATAAGGCAGAGATTATTGATATCGGTGAACGATTGGTGATGCCTGGTGGGGTTGACATGCACTCCCACATCCTCGGAAGCAAGCTGTCTATGGCGCGACTCTTGGCGCCTGATTTCCATCGCCAAGAGCCAGTTTCGAAGGTCGATGTCCCTCGTTCAGGTTCGGGTCACGTCCTGCCTAGTTCCTACATTGTCGGTTACAGATACTGCGAGATGGGTTACACAACAGTCGTGGAACCAGCAGTTCTCCCTCTGAAAGCACTGAGCTGCTGGGAAGAGATTGCGGACGTTCCCAACCTGAACATGGCAATGCTTCCCCTCTTCTGCAATAGCACCGTGACTTTCCACTTCCTGCAGGAAAATGACTTGGATGGCCTTGCTGGCTACATATCATGGATTCTAGAGAATACTGGTGGATGGGGTGTGAAACTGGTAAACCCCGGAGGGGTCTATGCGTGGGCACACGGCTCTAATGTGCATGAGCTCGACGATGAGATTCCTGATTGGAGTATCACGCCGCGTGATATCATCGTCGGGGTTGCTGAAACGGTAGAGGCATTGGGACTTCCCCACGTTACACACCTCCATCCTAACAATCTGGGTACAGTTGGCAATCTCGAGACTACTCTGAACACACTGGACGCCTTGAAGAAGGTCGCAGGTCACAGTGAACGTGACCAGATTGTTCATCTGACCCACGTTTCGTTCGAAGCTATGTCAAGTTCTACGGACAGATTCAACTCATGGGATGAGATCGCGTCGGGGGGACTGCAGCTAGCTCACTACGCGAACAAGAACAAGCACCTCACAGCGGACATTGGGCAAATCACGTTTGGAGAGGCAATGACAATGACGGGGGACGGCCCCTTCCAGCAGTCACTGTACAAGCTGACTGGCAACAAGTGGGCCAATCTTGCAGCCGATGCCGAGATGCCTGGCGGGGGAGGTGTTGTTCCCTATTACTACAATCCGAAGTCCATGGTGAACTCGGTACAGTGGGCCATCGGTCTTGAATACGCCCTCTCAGTCGACGACATATGGCGTTGTGTTGTCACCACAGACAGTCCGAATGCTGGACCTTTCACGCGCTACCCATTGGTGTTTGCTTGGCTGATGAGCCATAAGCACCGGATGGAGTGGTTGGAGCAAGTGCATCCTGAAGTTCGGAAACGGTCAGCTCTTGAATCGATTGGCAGAGAGTGGAGTCTCTATGACTTGGCAATATCAACAAGGGCTGCTCCTGCGAAGATTCTAGGCATTCAGGAGCACAAGGGGCACCTCGGAATCGGTGCCGATGCTGACATTTCAGTCTACGACATCCTCCCGATGAAAACGGACCTTACATCAGATCCGGAGCAGATTGTACGTGGCTTCAGAAGAGCTCACATGACTTTCTTGGACGGAAAGCCTCTTCTCAAGAACAACTCTTTGGCCACATCACATGGTCATGTCTTCACGGTGGATCCCGCTATGAGTGAATCCTTGGTCAATCGAATGGAGCGGGAGCTTGAGCGTCTGTTTGAGAGATGGTATTCCCACTCGTTCAGCAACTACCCGGTTCCGTCTAGGTATCGTTCGCCATACGAACGACGTACCAAGCTATACTGCTCAGATGTTTCGATTCAGTAGACTGGGATCTCGCACTTTTTGCTGAGAGTCGTAAAATTGATATTTCTTCTTCCGAAATATAGTGATACGGGAATTGAAACACCCCAAGAATGTCTACCTTGCAGACTCGATTATGGACGAGTCGACCCGCTGGGCAACTGCCTTTTGATTGCAGGGGCCGAACAGTGAGCTATCTCTAATGGAAGTGATAAGACCATGAGTGAGAGAAAGGTGATGTTTGAGAACATGCCTCTTGACCAATGGCCTGAAGAGGACAGAATGGGCGTGATGGTCCAACGCATGACGGCCGACAGGCCCTTTGTGCTTTCTGTTCCGGATGAACGCAAAGGGGCCGGTATCTCGCTGAGTAAACGCCGTCAGGCGACCTCGAAGAGGCGCCACTTCAGGTGATTCTTATTGCGTCTGTGGGCTCTCTGAAGTATCGAGGCCTACTTGACGCACACCTTCTTTCTTTTATTGGAATACCACACATCCAAGTATGTGCGAAACAGGAGCTAAGATCGATTGGAAGAAGATTTGGGCCCCTCCTACGAGGGAGTTGCCGAGTTCTATGACTACTTCTCAACACAAGAAGATTTGCCCTTCTATCTCGATTATGCCCGAAAACAAGGTGATCCCGTTCTCGACATAGGAGCTGGAACAGGACGCGTATCTCGATATCTTGCAGGTCATGGCTTCGAAGTAACTGCTGTTGAGAACTCGCCGTCCATGATCAATCACTTCATGGCAGAGATGGACGAGTTGGATTCAGAAGTTCAAGGGCGGATATCGTTGGTTGAAGCTGATATGTGTGATTTTGACCTCGATAAGGTCTTCAAGCTAATCATTATCCCCGCGTCTTTCGGGCATGCTATGACCACAGAAGACCAGCTCGCAACCTTGGGATGCATCCATCGTCATCTCTCTCCAGATGGAGTATTCATACTAGATTTGTATCCAGCGGGCACAATGGATGAGCATTCAAGATTTGAAGAAAACCCCGTAGAACTTCCTGACGGAAGGATAGTCAAAAGACAAGGAGTTATCGAGTGCGATCTAGTTCGCCAACTCATGCGCGTTGAGCTCACGTATAAAGTGCGTGATCCGGGGAGCGACGAAGATGCATGGAACAAAGAGATACGGATTATGTCCGGAGCGGCGCTCATCTACAACCGTGAAGCTGATCTGCTTGTGAAGTCAGCGAGATTTCGCCTCGTGGACGAATTTGGGGGGTTTGATAAGGCACGTTATCACTCTAAATCCTCTCGCCGAATCATGATTCTTGAGAAGACTTGAGATTGGCCGTCTTCTCCCGTGCGAACACCAAAGGATGACAAAACACGCCAAAAGAAGGGGTAGGTATTGTCAGTGCCATTGTAGTTATGGTCATCAAGACACATCATCTGTTGCATATTAAAAGAAAAAAGGTACACGGATGAGGGAGAAGGGATTGGGCGGACCCTACCCCTTCATGTTTCAGGAAACCATGGCAGTGCAGTCATCTTACTCCAGTACATCATCTGCGTCTGGCAGCTGGTCGACCTTCTTGCTCTCTTTCCGAAGCTTCGCCCCCTCTTCAACATCAAGCGAGTTAGTGTAGAGCAGCTCGCCCTCGACGATTGCATCACGTTCAATATAGACATCCTTTCCATAGACCGAGCCAACCCTGGCCCTCTCTTCAATCCGTATGTCCTCACCGTATAGGTCATCAGTTCGTGCACGCTCTCTGACCAGTATCTCTCGTGACCGAACCGGACCTTTGACCTCTCCTCGCTTACCGATTCTGAAGCCATCAGAGGCATTAATCCGTTTAGCCTCCACTCGTCCTCCAACCGCAATACGATAGGTCTCGATCTCGTCATCTACGATGAGAGTCCCACCTACCTTTATTGTATCGCTGGACATCAGTTTACCCTGAATGACAGCCTTTCCCCCGACATCAAAGCCGTCGACAGATTCCAATGATCCCTCTACTTTCAAGGCACCACCGACATCAACGAACGCGCCCTTGGAGTCGCCACCAAGCTTTACAGCCCCACCGACATCTATAGTTCCAAAGGCGATTCCGCCAGTAGACTTGAATGCCCCGCCAACGTCAACGTCTGCAACTTTCGAGCCGGGCCCAACCACTGCTGAGCCGCCGACATCTATCTCATCAACCTCTATCGCACCTGTTGCCTTGAAGCTGCCACCAATCTCGACCTTTCCGATTCGTCCTGTGGTACACTTACCTGATCCTCCGACGCGGAGTTCATCAGTATCAATCATTCCTCCAATCTTGACGGAGCCCCCTGCGTTAATCCGTTCTGCCTTCGCATCGCCTTCAACTTTGACAGACCCGCCGCCCATGAGCCTCTGTGCGACTGCATTACCTCCGACCCTTAGCGAACCGCCACCCTTTGCGGCACCACAATTCAGGTTTCCATCGATAGAGAGCGACCCGTCTGCCTCAATCTGTTTCGCTTTTACAGAGCCATGAACCTCCAGGCTTCCCTTGTCGACCTTTGCCGTGGTTTCTATCTCAAGATCACCTTCAATGATGATTCGGTCCCTGGTCTTTGCCTCGAGAGCATACGCCTTGACAGAGCCCTCAATGGTTGTGTCCCCATCTATTCTCAATGTACCCCCAATCACAATGGTGTTTCCCTGTTGAGGGACCAAGTATTGGCAGTCTTTGATTTCTACGTCTCCCTCGAATGTTCCGAGTTCGACGCGTTCTTGCTTTTCGAATTTCTGTTTCTCAGCCATGGTTACCGACCTCCGTGTCGGTTTAGTGTTCTTCACTATCAAGATTCAAGTCTGTGCATATAAAGCGGATTCACAATAGAAGGTCACAAGATGTGACTATCGCGAAATGGCCTCTACATGCCAATTATCGGCTCAGGCATGGGAATACCCACAAGGCCTGCAATTCGTTTGTAGAGCTCGAGGTATTGATGCCCTCTCACAGTCACATAGTACAGGGTGTGGCCGTCCTCTTCCTCCTCCTCGAGCAGGCCTCTCTCCACCATATATTCAATGGTTTCCTTTGCCCTGTCAACAGGCATGTTGGTTGATCTTGCTGTTCTGGTCAAGGGGGCGTACCCATAGATGGTGATGACTCTGATGACCTCGGCATAGATATCATACCTGGTTCGTTTCTGGAATGGGCTTTCCTTCTTCTTTCTTGGAGGCATCGGTAGTCATTGCATGCTAGACAGTCTTCCAGATAAAAACCCAATGGATGAGTATCTACAGACAACTCTTATGATTAGAACTCTCATCCGTTCGAGAGGGTGGACCAAGTGATAGATTGTGTCTATGTTCTGAAAGACAACGGTGACGCAGTCTATGGGCGATCCTTCACAGAAGGGCAGGCCATCGGACCCGAGTCAATACCCCCACATGCCCGTGCGTGCGCCCTACTCCTGCAGTCCTCCACGAGTGCGAGAACCGAGAGTTCCTATGTCCTGAGGCAGAACGGAACACTCTGGCTCTACGCCTTCTTCGGCCGTTTTTCCGTTGTGCTTCAGTCAAGATACACTGCTGCCCAGACCACATTGAAGAAGTTGGTTTTGTCCATTGGCCACGCGATTGTCAGACATTACGGGTCAACAATTGCTTCTTGGTCGGGAGACTTCGGTGACGTGGAGGGGTTCGACTCTCTGATTGAGAGCTATACCTCCATAGACCTCTTGAAGACGAATCGACATGTTGAGTCCCGACTCCAAGAAACCTTAGACCGAGTCCTAGAGTCTTACCCGGTCGCCTATGCAGGTGTTCTGAACATCGTCGGTGAGATGGTAAGTGGGAACGTACCAGAAGATCATCTCTCGCATATCCGAGAGGAGATTCTTGGTGAGACATTTCACTTAGAACCTGATATGGTTCCCACCACCCTTCAGGTCTTTGGCTATGATGTCCAAGTGATGGGCGTTGGAACCTACACCATTGCAGTAGCACCCTATTTGGGAGATGGCATAATTCAGGCAATGCAAGCTGCTAGCGAGATTGCGCACGCTTTCGAGTCGCTGATCAGCTGAACGTGTCACATTCTATTGGTGACCTATTGATCTGGTTTCCTTGCTGCTGATTTTCAGACACACAGATGCTGGAAGAGGGAATCTCCATGCAATGTGTTCGATTACATCGTGGACGAGGTATTCGCTTTTGTAACAGCAACACTTTTCAGAAACATCATGTAGTATGGTCTGTTGGGAGGCCATTTCCGTGAAATCGGTCAGTCAAGTGCTCTTATTATCACTAGTTACTCTCTCTTTTGTGTTGACTTCTAGCTTCGTTTTCTCTCCAATACGGTCAACCACTGCGTCTAACTACTTCAAAACCGCTGATATGCTACCGCACCCTTGGATGGAAACGCCATCTCTCGGTCTGGCTCCAGACTTCTTCGTCGAAGGGGATTCAGATGAGTTCACGCATGGACACATCACGTACTCTGATGATGATGGTGTTGTAGTGTGTAACTGGACACACGAGGCAGGTACAGAGCTCGATTTCAGTGGCCCAACTGACCCTGAGAAGCCAGATTGCAGGGATTTCCTGTATTTTTCTTATACTCTGGAGTGGCCCTATGAAGAAATGCCAAAAAATGCTGATATCACGACCATATTCTCCATAACAACAACTGGCACCTTCGCAGTTGATGAATGGGCTGGTCTGATGTTCAGAGTGTATGTCTGGCTAATTGACTCATCCAACAACTGGAGAATGATATACGAATCGTCCCCTCCGTACAGCGAGTCTTTCCGTGATAGGGAAATCAATCTCAACTACTTCGATATCTCGGCAGTTTGGGATGGGATGGTAGAAGATGAAGACGGGAATCAGGACGATCCCGCCGATACTTTCCAGATTGCTGTCGGGCTGGCCCCAACATCAGAGTTTCAATCGTTTGGTGATAGCCACCCTTGGGAGTATTATGAAGGAACCGTGTCACTTCGTGTGGACTACTTGGAGCTAGTTGTCTGGGGTGACTTTGGTACTGACTTAATCCGCGAGATGCCAGTGTACAATGAGTCTATCGCTGTTCAAGAAGACCACTACCATATCCGCGATATAGCTGCAAGCCCTAATGGGGAGTTCTATATTGCCAGTGACTTCCTAGATTCGGACACGAGCAATAGAACAATATCTGTGATGAGGTTCCGCTCGGACTGTATTCAGAACTGGAGAACAGACGAGTCAACCTATGGCAGTTCAATAGCTGCTGGAATAGCGTGCGACTCCATAGGCAATCTCTACTTGATTGGCACTCGCTTCGGTTCTGGATCAGGAAAGAGTCTACTCGTCATGAAATGGAACGCCGCAGGGGTTCTTGAGTGGGGCACGAATCAGGAGCATTCCTCGTCGGGAGACTGGCGTGCGGTGGACATAGATTCTGGCGGTGATGATGAGATATACAGCATAGCTGAGTTTGTGGCCTACAATGGTTCAGGAACTCCCTATACTACAGCAACTATTCAGAAGTGGACAGCTGACGGGCAGCTTGTATGGAACCGGCAAGTACTCCCTGGTCCAGACATCTTTCCAGTCGACCTTGAGGTCATTCAGGAGGATGGTGTCTATGTGTTGTGCCTGTTTGGAAACCAAACCACCCCGATGGTAGTGAAGCTGGACATGTCAGGTAACACAATCTGGACTGTCGAGGACACATTCAGAACAATCTCTGCTCGAAGGGCTGGCGGAATCTACGCGGTCACAAAGTCTTCGGACTCTGCAAGGATTCAGGTTCATGAGATAGGGTTTGACGGGGCTAGTGAATCCTCTACCTTCGTACCGTTTTTGGTCTATCAAGATGTCTTTGTTTCGTCTTGGGGTGAGATGACAATTGCAGAAGCACATGATGGTTCAATCGCCTTTCTAGGCATAGCGGATAGACTATGGGGATATCACTCACTCATGAGATTTGACGCCTACCTCAATCATGTATGGGCTGAAATCCTAGATGAAATCCACGATGATTGCTGGAATCAACCTGCCTTTCTCACAGTCGGTAGCAACGGTCTGGCTTACGTTGTGGGATCTACAAGTTTCTCGGAGAAGATAATCGTTGCTGCGTATGAATTCACGAATCGTTCACCCGAAGGGGGACTCTTGCCTATCCAGGTTGATTTGGGACTGATAGTCACCTTATCTTCTCTAGGTGTGATTGGTGTAGTCACCGTACTTGTCGTCCGTAGTCGACAAAATGTATAGTCGTCCGCAATGGCAGACTCGCACAAAATGACACTCGATGACAACTTGCAGCTGCTAGTCATTGGAAGGCCTACTCCTCGAGCGAGATTCTATCCCCCTCCATACGAAAGAAGTAAGTAGAGGAAATGGTTGATTCAGTCAGGTCAGAGTGCGTTGTCATGAAGATTGTTGGAATCTGTGGTTCACCGAAAGAGAGAAACTCGAACACTAGACTGCTTCTAGAGGAGGCTATAGCTGCAGCAACTGAAGTCCTCGCAGAGGCGAATATTGGCGAATACGCTGCCGTGATTCTCAATCTTGTGGAATACGAGATTCGCCGCTGCACGGGTTGCGATGCCTGTGTCCGGAAGAAACCCTGTCCGGAAAGCGAGAAAGATGACATGGCGAAAATCGAAGATGAGCTGCGTTCGGCTGATGGCATCATCATTGCCGCCCCATCTTATTTCACGTCAGTTCCCGGTCTTCTGAAGGATTTCATGGACCGTTCAAGACCGCTGAAGATGAATGACCACGAGCTCAAGGATAAGGTATTCTCTACCATCACCTACGCAGGTCTCCGATACGGTGGTCAGGAACCTGTCATTGATCTGCTGAATCGTTATGCCCTAACACAGGGCATGATTGTTGTGGGGGCTGTGGGCAGTCCCGTCAAGGGAGGCTTCTTTGGTGCAGGCAGCATGCAGACTGACGAAGGGAAATGGCGTTCTAGTGAGGACGACCAGTTGGCGATCGATGCAAGCCGGCTTGCTGGTGAGAGAGTAGCGAAGATGATTCTGAAAGTGAGAGGGTGAGATCTTAGAATGGGCACTCCCTTGATTCAGGGGCAAGTACAGGTCTACACGGGAAATGGCAAGGGGAAGACCACCTGCGCGCTCGGTGCTGGGATAAGGGCTGCAGGTCACGGACTCGAGGTCCTCATGATTTGCTTCATGAAGGCTAAGGTTGCCGAACGTGGCAACGGGGAGGAGATCAACTACGGTGAGTTCAAGTCTACAGAGAAGATTCCAAACATGATGATCATCCCCGTGGGGCGTCAGAGTTTTGTTGACAAGGAGAACCCAGACCCAATAGACATCGAGATGGCACAGCGTGGTCTCAGAATGGCTCAAGAGGCACTCTCTAAGCACACCTGTGACGTGTTGATTCTCGACGAGATCAATGTGGCCGTGGAATGGAATCTTATCGCGTTGGAAGACCAGCTGCGTCTGATAGAGATGAGGCCTGATGACGTTGAGTTGATCATGACGGGTCGCTATGCACATGAGGCCGTCATAGATGCTGCTGACTTGGTGACCGAGATGCGTGAGGTCAAACACTATTATCAAGAGAAGAAGCTACTGGCTCGACGTGGTTTCGAGTACTGACACTCAAAACGAACAGTTAATATCTTCCACTGCAGGACTTGAGCCTGTCGCATCAACTGGGAGTAGACTTTCATGGTCGTCAAGAAGGCAGAAAACACCTCTGAAGAGGACGCTGAGACTAACACTTTTGGGGATATTCAGCGAGCTAAGAAGCAATGGGAAGCAAAGACTCTGGCTAATCACCTTGAGAAGCATCCCGAACGGAAGGATGAGTTTGTTACAACATCGAGCAAGACGGTTCGCAGGATATACACTCCCCTTGATATCCTAGATTTTGACTACCTAAAAGATCTTGGTTTTCCCAGCGAGTTTCCATATACACGTGGGGTACAGCCCACCATGTATCGGGGGCGAATTTGGACCATGCGGCAGTTTGCTGGAATGGGCACAGCTGAGGAGTCCAATCAGCGCTACAAATTTCTGCTTAACCATGGACAGACTGGTCTGAGTGTTGCCTTCCATCTCCCTACAATCTTCGGTCGTGATTCTGACCATCCGTACTCCTTGGGCGAGGTTGGCAAGCTTGGTGTTGCGATTGATACCCTCAAAGACATGGAGGTTCTGTTCTCAGGAATACCCCTTGACAAGGTCACCACAAGCATGACCATCAATGCCCCAGCCTCCATTCTGCTTGCTATGTATATGGTTACAGCCGAGAAACAGGGGGTCCCTGCTGACAAGATTGGAGGAACCATTCAGAACGACCTTCTGAAAGAATATCAGGCACAGAAGTCCTGGATCTACAGTCCAGAGCCTTCCCTCCGTATAATCACGGACATTATAGAGTATGCAACAGAACACATCCCTCGATGGAATACCATCAGCATCTCTGGTTATCATATACGAGAGGCTGGTTCTACAGCTGCTCAAGAACTGGCATTCACCCTGATGAATGGCCTAGAATACGTTCGCTGGGGTAAGAAACGTGGCTTGGATGTGAATGCATTTGCTCCCCGCCTCTCATTCTTCTTCAATTCACACAATGATATTTTCGAGGAAGTTGCTAAGTTCCGTGCTGCCCGCCGCATCTGGGCTAGAGAGATGAAGGAACGATTTGGAGCAAAAGGACGTTCCCTCTGGATGCGTTTCCACACACAGACTGCAGGGTGTTCCCTCACAGCTCAGCAGCCTATGGTCAATGTTGTACGAACTGCATATCAGGCGCTGGCTGCGGTTCTTGGAGGGACTCAGTCGCTCCACACAAACTCAATGGATGAGGCCCTCTGTCTCCCCACTGAAGATGCTGTGAGGGTGGCTTTGCGCACTCAACAAGTCCTTGCTCATGAGAGTGGTGCTGCTAGTACTATCGACCCCCTTGCCGGTTCATACTACGTCGAAAGCCTCACGAACGAACTCGAGGAAGAGGCCTACGATTATTTCGACAAGGTGGAGGCTCTTGGCGGTGTAATCCCGGCGATAGAGAAGGGATTCTTCCAACGTGAGATTGCCAATGCATCCTATAGATATCAGAAAGAAATTGAGGATAACAAGCGGACCATTGTGGGTGTTAATGACTACGTCCTAGAGGATGAGGATATCACAATTCCTGTTCTAAAGATAGATCCCGAAGTCGAGAAGAAACAAGTTGAACGTCTTGAGAGAGTGCGGCGTGAACGGGACAACAAAGAGGTTCGAGCTGCTCTGGATGCTTTACGCAAGGCGTCCGAGGGCAAAGACAACGTGATGCCGCATGTCGTGAGAGCTGTCCGCGCGTACGCTTCGGTGGGCGAAATCTGCGATGTATGGCGAGATGCATTTGGCGAGTGGGACGAACCCAAGATATTCTAGACGGGTTCTATCATCATCTCAGTCTTACCAAAGCCTTAATAGTTTCAGATTGTAACTAAAGAAAACTGGGTGGTCTCATGAACCGACGAAAGATGGGTGCTGCGGTTGCAATCGGGCTGGTCCTGATTGTGGCGGTTGTTTCCCTCCACCTGTTCTGGCGACCATCAAGTGTTGACGAAGAGCAGGACCCGGTATTGGCCCCTGATGAACCTGATAATAGGACCTGAGAGAGATATGAGTACATAGACCATGGCCTCCCTCGTGATGATAGGTCAACCTCAGTGTCTGATGCACTCATAGTCAATGGAAGACCTGCGATTGGGCACATGGGGACACAGAGTATAAGACCCGATGAAGCCATCACGTAAAGCCCTGCAGTGGTGGTTGAGAAGAGGATGCACCTCTGTCTTCGAAGGATGTTCTTCTAGGAGGTGGGTGTCGCACGTCCACCTCCGTAAGTCAACATTCGATGCCTATTTATGGGGGGACTCCAAGGCGCCCCTTACTACCGAAGAAGACCGTACGAGATGCCAAATGGAGGATATATCAAGTGTACAACAGCGTGACCGACGATGTGGTCAAGAAGCTGGAAGACATAGTCGGAACAGAGTATGTCACGACCAGTGAGCCACTTCGTCACAGCTACATGGCCAGAGGCATCATGGGTCTGGAGGCTGTCCTACCCGAGGCTATCATCCGCCCGAAGGACGCACAAGAGGTCTCCCAGATTCTGATTCTGGCCAATGAGAAGAAGATTCCGGTCACACCCGCCGCAGGAGGACTGAGTGGGGGATTTGCCCTGCCCGCTATCGAGCCGGGTGGCATATACATGGACATGACCCGCATGGACGGCCTCGAAGTTGATGTTGAGAATCGAGTCATGGTCGTGGAACCCGGACTCAAATCCGGTGATGCCTGGCGTATCTTCAAGACAAAATACCCCGAGTGGGCGCCTCCTATACCTGATGGTGCCCCGCCAGCTGCGACCGTGCTCGGAGATGCTATCGAGAGGGGCTTCTCTCTTGTCACTGGCGTCTACGGGCCCCAGGCAGACATGATCATGGGTCTGGAAGTGGTTCTTCCCACGGGTGACATATTCCGAACCGGATCTTGGGCTCTGCCAGGTGCCAAGCCTTACTACAGATGGGGCCCTGGTCCCAATCCTGATGGCCTTTTCCTTGGGTCACAGGGATCTATGGGGATCATCACGAAGGCGGCTATCAAGATGGTGCCTCATCCGCACCACAAGACTGTCATTGCCTTCGGCGGAGAGAACTGGGATGACATCGTCAGACCGGCTTGGGAGATATCAAAGCATGAGATGGGAATCAGCGAACGAACTGTCATGGTTCAGGGTGGTAACTGGCCACTAGTAATGACCCGCTGGCCCAAGACAAATGTTCCTGTCGATTATGAGTTCTATAACAAGATAGGCCTCAGCGAGTACTGGATGAACTATGAGATTTGGGCATGGAGCGAGAAGGAACTCGAGTTCACCATCAGCGAGATTGAGCGAATCTACAAGGACTATGAAAAAGAGAATAACACGAGCTGCCCTCGATGGGATCTCCATCCAAAACAGGTGGCTTCAAGGCTCAAGAAGCCCAATAAAATTGCTATTCCCTACTCTCTATGGCAGGCTGGATTCCTATTCATCACCTGGTATGTGCCGTGGCTCGAGAGCCCGGCATGCATGACTGAGTACTGCGCCAAGATGGAAGAGTATGGCTTCCCACCAACGATGTGGGTCGCATCCATTGACCATGCCCGTCAGGCCATTGTCATGCCCATCCTTTGCTTTGACAGCACAGAAGAGGGAATCTACGACAAGATCGAGAAGTTCAACAGGGAGACCACAAAGTCATTCCTGAAGAAGGGCTGGATGAACTACAGGCCGGATCCCTTTGTACATGCACCCGAGACCTTCAGCCGCATTCCTGATTACTACAAGATGCTGGTGAAGTTCCGAAAGGTCTTGGACCCGAACCTGATTTTGCATCCGGGACGGCTGGCGATACCTTGGGAGTCTGTAACTGACATGCCTAATCCCTGTAAGGAGAGTGACTAATCATGGTATTTTGGTTACAGTCCGTAACTTTAAATGCGAACCATCGAATGGAGGCGAGATTGAGATGACAAGTCTGGAAGAACTGAGGAGAATCAACGCTCGATGCATCCACTGCAGGGCGTGTCAGTACGCGTATTCGGGTGAGCCAGACAAAGAGGGCCACGACGAGGAATTCACCGGCATGCTGCAGGGGTGCCCCGCAGGTATCTACAATGAGTGGGAAGGCTACTTCAACAGTGGCAAACAGTGGATTGCCCGCGCATTTCTGAATGGCGAAATCGAACCGTCTCAGGAGATGCTTGAGGTTGTTGAGGCCTGTACAACTTGTGGAATGTGTGAGAACCAGTGTCCAAACTATATCAACACCGTTCACATCATTGAGGAGCTGAGGGCGGCAATCATCGAGTCAGGCGTGGAGCCTCTCAAGCGTCACAAGCTCATCGGTGACCGGGTCATGCAGGAAGACCTGCGGAACCCATACAACGAACCACGGGCCGAGCGTACCAAGTGGTTTGGCGGTGCTGTCGACAAGAAGGATGCAAAGGTCGCATACTTCGTTGGTTGCACTGGGGCATATCGACAGCAGCACATTGCTCAGCACACAGCAAGCATTCTTGAGAAACTCGGCATAGACTTCACCGTGATGAGTGATGAGGTATGCTGTGGATCGCCAATCTTGCGTACTGGCCAGAAAGCGACTTTTGATGAGCTGATGAATCAGAACCTGGAGATATTCAAAGACTTCGATATCTTGACATTCTCCTGTGCTGGCTGCTTCAAGACCATCCGGAACGATTATCCTCGCATGAGTGGTAAACCCTTACCCTTTGAAGTCAAGCACACTCTTGACATTGTATGGGATATGCTTCAGGATGGGAGCCTCAAGATAACCAAGCCATACAACAAGAAGGTCACATGGCACGACCCGTGTCACAGTGTGAGGCACGTGGGTATCGATATAGAGAAAGAGATGCTGGATAAGTCGCAGAACTGGTTGCTTGACAGCAGAAAGGCCGAGAAGGCCAAAGAGGCATGGTTTGAGAGACCCCGGGAGGTTCTTCGGGCCATTCCTGGTTTAGAACTCAAGGAGATGTACCGCATAAAGGGGGACAGCTTCTGCTGTGGTGCCGGCGGTGGTGTGAAGACGCAGTTTCCAGATATGGCTCTATCTACGGCGAAGGAACGAATACGCGAGGCAGCATCAACTGGTGCTGAAGTACTCATGACAAGCTGTCCGTTCTGCGTGACCAACTTCAATGACGCGGTGAAGGCGCTCAGAGAAGAAGAGGAGGAGACTGGAAAGGATCTCTCGCATCTAGGGTCTAAGCTAGAGATTGTCGAGCTGCTGGAGCTTCTTGATCAGCTGCTTTGAAACAGAGTCTAGGGCTCAGTCGAGCCCTCTACTCCTTTTTGTTGTTCAGAATCAGCTTTAGCGGCTGGTTCCAATCAGTATGGAAACGAATACGCGGTCTTTCTGCTCTAAAGCGAAACTGTGAAATGCATCAAAGAATCACCCTTATTCTGAGCGTCATTACTGAAGATATGACGGCTGAGAAATCTTCAGTCTATACCTCAACTGATGTGTTCCTGTTACGGGACAGACTAGGTGACGACAATGGATGATATCATAATTCGCCCTCCAAACGAGAAGGACAAGATAGATTGCTACAAGGTCTATGAGACTGGGTTTCCTGATGTGGACAAGCTCACGTATGACGGCTTCTCAAGATGGTGGAACCGCAGCAAAATCAGTGGAGAACTGGAGAGGCTCTGGAGGGTTGCCGTGGTAGGCGATGAGATTGTTGGTATTGCGATCAACCTCATGCTTCGAAGCCTAGGCTGGGGTGCAATCTGGGAGCTGGCAGTTGTGCCGGAGTGGCGAAAGAAAGGCGTTGGTCAGAAACTAGTTGAGAAATCCGAGGAGAATTTTGTCAACCTCAATCGCGCTCTGACCCATTTTGCAATAGCCCTCAAGACACATAGCACGGGTGCGATATCATTTGTAGAAACTCTGGGATATGGGATTCAGAGCTTAATTCTGCGTCTTGATGGACCGACTACTGCTCGTCCAGAAGAGTGTGAGCTCCAGGTGGGGATTGCGCGACTAGAGCACATCCCCCTCTTCATCCATCTGGAACCCGACACCTACTGGGGTCGGAGAGACCGTGAAACATGGGAGTATACAATTCGTGGGGGCAACTGCTATGCTCTGAGTGAACCTGAGAGCAATCTTGTTGTTGGTTTCATCCATCTTGAGCCAAATTTCGAAATTGGGGATTCCACTGTTGTTTCATTCAGCTACCGCGAAGGGTATGGTCGTGATGTCGTGAAAGCCGCCCTCTACGAGATGAAGACTCAAAGGGCGGTCTTCTGGGTACAGGACACTCATGAAGAGATTCTCGACTATCTTTACGCAGAGGGATTCACTCGTGCAGAATCCGAGTTTCTGGCAAAGAAGAGAGTCATGTACTCTGGTGAATGAGATGCCAAGGCGAGCTTAGGAGGTTCGCTCATATTTCCAGACTTGTTCAGGGAACGCGTTCGTGAGAATCATGCCACACAGCAGATAGAGCCAGACGATTGCGGTGAGTGCCGTCACTATCTCGGGTATCGCGACGCCTGACCATGGCGCTACCCCTCCGAATGTGATATACCAGAAGTAGAGTGAAGCAAATGGAAGCAAGAGTGATGGCACCGCATACAGACGGGTCTTGTTGAATCTCAAGAAGTCAGCACCAACAATCCACATCGCAAAGGGGAACGTCGCAAAGAAACCCACGGAAACAATGAAATGAATGCCTCCTGCGTTCTCAGAGAGAATCCCAACTAGGACAAGAAAGGCATCTGAAACAGCAAATAGGAACAACCCTATCTTCGTGGGGATACTCACGGTTCTGGATAGAAACCATACGGTGAAGAGAAGGGCGGATAGGCCGGAGATCACGAGACCGCTGTTGAATAGAATCGCCACTGCAACTCCATTATTGTAGTTCCCAAGATCACTGAGCGCGTTTCCGAACCATGTGAACCACGGGGAAAGCGGGATAGCAACTGCAATACAGAGAAGAGCAACGAGGGGGCTCACTATCCCCATACGCAGCATTCTATCTTTGTTCTGGTGAATAACCGATTTCATGTTGTGTAGTTTCGTTGTCTAGGGCTATAAGAGAATCGCGGTTCAATACCGGTCCTCGAGCTACACGTTGCTTATATCTAACAGAGATTCCTGTTGGCTGCTGGAGAATAACCAAGCCTTGCCTGTAGAGCTGTACTGCCCATATTGCACGTCACTTCTTACCGTTCGTGAAGACCTACCGGATGACGAGGCTGTGACAATGCAGTGTGCTAGCTGCGATGGGGTCTTCGAGTACATCTCGGGATTTGGAGTCCTACCAACCACATATAAGAACGAAAGAGTCCAGGTTCAGAGAGGACCGTTTGGCCCTAGGATTATTCAAGGTGGTCTATGCCCGAAGGCCACTCAAATGGGGGCGACCAGTGACGCAAGAATCCGCTGCCTAGCATGTATCTGCATTGTTGGTGTGCTTATCCCCTTCGTGCTTGGCCTGTTCATCATCCTGCTACTTCCTTGAGAGATTCCCAACCGAGCAAATGCCTCAGCCTTCGCAAGCAGATTACGCAAGTCCATATCATCTGTCGCGTCAAAGATAAAAGGCAGGCTGTGTAGGCGGTCAAGGTACAGTCGCAGTTGACTTAGGTAGGTAAACACCTTGACTGAGGCAGAGATAGAAGACAAGCGAATAACACTGGAAGAAGCTGCGAAGCTGGTTCCAAACGGGTCGGACCTCTTCTGGGGTGGCTTTGGGTACCAACGGGCTCCAATCGCTTTTGCACACGAGCTTGTTCGTCAGAAGAAACGGAACTTGACGATTCATACCTGTGGATCTGAGGTTGACCTAGAGATCATGGCCGGTGCTGGAGTAGCATCTCGATTCGAGATTGCCTTTGTCGCAATAGAGGCTTTGGGTCTTGCGAATAACATGCGCCGTCGAGTTGCAGAGGGAAAGGTCGAGATTGAGGATTACAGCAATCTCGCGATGGCAATGCGCTTTCTTGGAGGGGCGTTAAATGTACCGTTCATGCCAATACGGAGCCTCATGGGAACCGATATGGTTGAGATGTCCCGGTACAGAGAGAAGAAACTTGAGATTATCGACTGCCCCTTCACAGGCGACAAGATATGTCTTGTACCCTCTCTTCAGCCAGACTTCAGCATAGTCCATGTTCAGAGAGTCGATCAGGCCGGAAACGCACAGATTGATGGTATTGTTGGCGAAGACCTAGAGGGATCTCGCTGTGGTAAGAAGTTGATTGTGCTTGCAGAGGAGCTTATTGATCAGGAAGAGATAAGGACCAGACCTGACCAGACTAAGATTCCAGCAATGTACGTTGACCATGTTGTCATTCTTCCGTATGTTGCACATCCTGTGGAATGTCACGACTATTATGACTATGACCTTGGTCACCTACAGATGTTTCACAAGATGACCAAGACCGAGGAGGGCTGGCAGGAATACCTGGAGAACTACATCCTGAGTGTCGAGAATCACTATGCATATCTTGAGCTCGTCGGCTGGGAACATCTCTGTAGCCTGCGTGCACGAAGACCATGGGGGTACTAAGGAGGAGAATATTATGGTTACCTATAGCAAAATCGAGTTTCTGGCAGCGTGTGCGTCTCGTCATGTAAGAGATCGTGAGAACGTCTTTGGTGGAACAGGACTTCCTCTTCTGGCTGCCCTCTTGGCCAAAGAAACCCATGCACCTAATGCAAATCTGATCTCCGAGGCCGGTTTCATTGATGCCCGACCACGGAATGTGCCTCTCTCGGTTGCAGACTCGCGATACTATTACAGGTCAGCTGCTGCTATCGGACTGATTGAGACCTTGGGTTTCATCCTTCAAGCGGGTCGGATAGATGTAGGCTTTCTCGGAGCTGCTCAAATAGATGAATACGGGAATCTGAACACGACATACATCGGTGGTTTTGAGAATCCAAAAGTCCGACTGCCGGGGAGTGGTGGCGGTAATGACATCGCCTCTTCTGCCAAGAGGTTGATCATTATGATGACACATGACAAACGGAAGTTCGTGAAGGAACTGGACTATCGAACGAGTCCCGGGCACCTGGACGGGCCGGGATCGAGGGAGAAATGGTCCATGGTCGGAGGCGGACCTGAGGTGGTTATCACTGACATGTGCCAGATGGACTTCGACCCAGACACCCTCAGAATCAGGCTTGCCTCAGTACATCCAGGATACTCTGTCCAAGACGTTCTTGATAATGTCATGTTTGACTTGATCGTGCCCGATGACGTACCAGTCACAGAAGTGCCGACTCAGGATCAGATCGATATCATGCATCGCTTGGACCCCAATGGGATATACTTGAGCAAGGGCGGCGATTAAGCGGAGATGCGTCTTCAGGTGGCGCCGGTATCCTTAGCGAACTACGAGGCCGTAGTCTTCGACTTAGACAACACCTTGACTGACACCAAGCATTACCCGCTGACAGCAAGCCGCTGGCTGCTAAGACAGATCGGTCAAGAGGCTGAAGTGCGCTTCGATGAATACGTTCCGTATTTGCTCGAACATTACTTCGGGCAGATCCGGGAGATTGCGGGCGGTGCCCCCTACAAGTACCCCATTGAAGTTGTGCGTGATGCTCTATCAAGATCTCTCCATGACATCGGAATCTCTTTCGACGAAGAGCTGCCGAAGAAAACTGCGGATCTCTTCAGCAAATACCACCTAGAGCTCTCTGAACTTCAATCGGGTGTGATAGACCTGGTTAACCTGCTTCAAGAAGGGGCGTTGCAGATGGGTGTGATCACGAATGCTTTCGTGAACCATATTCGACCAATTCTGGACCGAGCAGGCATTGCTGACCTCTTTCAGTCTTTCGTGGACGGGTCTGTGGTCAAGGCATACAAGCCGTCAGCAGAGCCGTTCAGATATGCCATGCGGGAACTGAACTCAGAACCAGCAACCACTCTCTATGTGGGCGATGAGTACTATGCTGATGTTGTTGGCGCCACAAACCTGGGGATCGATGCCATCTGGGTCAACGCGCGCGGGCACTCCCTGGAAGAGCTGATGAAAGAACACGGGAGGAAGTCACAGCCTCTTCTCATAGCCCAATCTATTGAGCATTTGACCTCCCTGCTTCGCTAGCAACATACCTCCGCATTGTTGGGCAAGGAATTCACCGGGTTAATGAAGTTGGAGGGCAATCGGAAACAGGTGGCCTCTACTCAACCCGTCCCTTGGACGAAACAACAAGAATCAAGAGTTAATGACCCAGTCGATCCTACACCGAATGCAATGAGAATGGGCATTGTTAGTAGTTTCCGTCTTGGTTATGCTTCTTGCCAACCCAGATAGCAGTGTCCTGTGACCCACTCTGTACCAGACACATATTTTAGCACACGCTGCAAGTTCTTGACTAGCAGCTCGAAAACCATACTGGAGTCAGATTTCATTGAGCGGCCGAGAAGACACAACTGGACCCCTGAAGGCGCGATCCGCACTTGTTGATATCTTGAAGAGCGATCCCGAGAACACTGATGCACTGGTGGCCATCATCGAAAGTGAGCTGAAAGACATCAGAGATGGCGACACGAGGTCTCAGATTTCTGATGCTGTTGAAGGGGCCGCACAAAACACCGAAGTTGACAAGAGGACAATGGATGAATTGCTCTACTGGCTCACCGAAACGAGCCCAGACGCAAGGAGAATGATTCTTGTTCAGACCATCGAACACTTGCTGAAAGATGATTTGACGAAGAAATCCGCCCTTACAGCTTTGGAGAGAATCTCTTCGGAAGAGAATGTAGAGATGGTTATGGCCTGGGTTGATAGAGGTATACTAAAACTAGATCAGGCTGTCTTCGTTCTTCTCTACCCCGATGCATCTGATGCTCTCAAATGAACTCAGCCAATTATGTCTTTCACGAACTTCTCCCAAGAGGGTTTCAATTCCAAGGCCTTCTTTGCAGATTCTATGGCCTTGTCCTTCTGACCGAGCCTGAGATGCAGTTTCGCCTTGTAGTACCATGCCTTAGCAAACTCCGGATTAATATCGATGGCCTTCTCATATGCCTCGATGGCCTCTTCGAGGTCGCCTCTGGTTTCACATGATCGCGCCTCGCCAAACCAGTCATATTCAGTCATCTGGTCAGGTTCTGCTGCCATTTCTCTTTTCTCCGTTTAGGAGTTAGCGAAAAAGGCCTAATAACACTATAGCAAGGATTGCATCGAGTCATGGCTTCTACCTCCAACGATTTGTTCCCATCCCGAACCGAATGTTTGAAGGATTCATAAAGCCTTAACTGACAGTAGAGGCACTATGGCCCGGTTATCATTCTCTAGAAAACCTATGACGTTTAATATTCATTATATACAGTTGGGAGACCAGTAACTTCAGGTGAACAATTTGAAGCAGCATTGGAAAACCATGTTTGGAATACTTCTGGCGGTCGTACTGGTTCAGCCAGCCATTTCAGTTGCCAGCGCTCAGGGTGATGGCCCGCCGACACATCCTCGTTATGGGCCTCCTGACCAGAGGAGGGATGCGGCTGGAAATGTCTTCCTGAGCACCGAAATCATAACTATCATGGCAAATGGTGAGTTACCGATGTTTCATTTCTGGTATACGGCAGATGGAAACGGGAGTTTAGCTAAGTTCTCAGTTTCCTATCTGATGCTGGTCGAATTCGAGGATTCGAATGGTGACAGAGCATTTCAGTCGAATGAGTCCCTATACTTCGCTCCTTTGGCGGCCTATGAATGGACCATCCAGACTGGTTCCGTTACGGATGAGAACGGCACGGTGACCGAGGTCTGGCTCAAGTACACCAAGGGTGGGTCGAAGAGTGGTGGCATGATGCCCCCCATTGATCCTCCTGGGATGCCCGGTGGAGGTTCAGTCGATCGATTCGAGGATGTCACTCTCCAGTTCTGGGCGCACATCTACCTCGAAGACTACAGCGGAGAGATCTCGGACGAGCAAGGGGTTCGTGCCTCTTACCTCGTTGCTGGAGGTACAGAACTCAAGATTGACATTGAGATTGGCAATTTCCCGTTCAGCACTGAAACCTCACAGGTTGCGCTGCAGTCTGTACTCAGAGAAGACCAAGCCGCTCAGCAACAGCATCGTGAACGACACCGTTACCGTGTGAGGGAACATCAAGGCAACTTCACTGGAGACTCATCAGTAGACTGGGGTGCAGCCGCAGGAAACGAGAGCCGATTTGAGAACCGAGTCGGTACTGACACACAGACAATCCAATTTGTTGACGCGGTTGATGATGCGGCCTTAGGGTTCTATTCCTGGCTCGATAAAGCCGTCATGACACTCCCTGGAGCAGCAGAAGAGGTTGTGAATGTTACTGCCTCGTATCTCCCGACAGGAAAGGGTCTAGCACTCTATCTTTGCTATCCTAATTTCAATGGAGGCTCGATAGTCCACGACCCCTCGATTGGTCTCTACGCAGATCAAGCTCCCAGCGGCGTCCTCTCAACAGAACTCGTGTTTGTGGCAGGTATTGGCATCGTCGTTGTCTTGATTGCTCTAGCGGCAGTAATCAAGAAACGATAGAGTCATCAGGCGGCATACTAATGCCGCTATCCCTTTTATTGGCAATTCCGAATGATTCTAAACCGCGGCGTGATAAATCTGAATGAAGTCCCCTTGGTGGTCAACAATGAAATGGCATCATCTACCCATCATAGCTCTTTGTGGTGTCTTCGTGATATCTTTGGTCACCATGAGCCGGGTAGAGGGCTTTACTCCAGCACAATCCAGTGCAGTATTCCTAGATCCTGTCACTATCCGCGCGTCAACTTCTGTAAACGGTTCGACACGTCTGAGTGTTGATGCTACCATCAGATCCGCTGAACCAGGAGCAGATGCGATGCTTTCTTTCAGAGTCGAGTCTCTGGATGCCTCACTTCTTCTCGTTACTCTCAACGAGTCGCTTGCAGATGCAGCGCTTCAGAAGCTGAATCGCTACAGCCTAGTTGAAATCCAGTTGGAACGCCAGCTTGATGTTGGTGAATCTATCAGTCTCCATATTGAACTGGTCTGTGGTGACATCATCTCGCAGACAACACCTCCATTTCCAGGAGATGCCATGCAAGGCAGTTTCATCTACTATGTGCGTCCCTCTGTAGCCTTCTACAATTTCACCTTCCAGTTGGCGCTGCCTCCTCATGCATCCCTCTCTCAGGAGTCGATTGCTCCAATCTTTCCAGAGTCTCAATCGAACTACACTGATGGTCATTCAATCGCCTTCATCTGGGATTTAGACGAACTACAACCCGGACAAGAGAGTGTCTTCATTGTAAAATATGAGGTGCCCTTGTCAGTTGTAACTGAGGCATCGTTCCCCCTGATTCATTTCATCGCTCTGGCTGTGAGTTCCTTTGTCTTCGGTGTCTTAGTTGTGAGATATGGGCCGTATGTACTGAATCGAGTGCGCAACATAGGTTCTGTGAAGGTTGTTGGCATCACCGATGATGAAGAAGAGATGCTTGACATAATCCGAGGGAAAGGTGGTTCCTGCCCACAGAAGGATCTCTATATGGTGTCAGGAATGTCCCAGGCAAAGGTGAGTCTTGTTCTCAGCAATCTTGAAGAAAGAGGTCTGGTGAAGCGCTTCAGAGAGGGAAGAGAAAACATTGTTCACATCATTGAGGAGTGATTGATTGAGAGAAGGTCCTCAATGTATGTCAACGTCGATTCCATCGAAAGTCTTTATATCTGGACTCGGTTTGTCAGCGAAGTAAACACCGTACAGAGGTGTACACTTGAGTTCATCCAAAAAGATTAGAGTTCTTGTAGCAAAGCCTGGCCTCGATGGTCACGATCGGGGTGCGAAAGTCGTCGCAAGAGCGTTTCGAGATGCTGGAATGGAAGTCATATACACGGGCCTACGTCAGACTCCTGAGATGATTGCTCGTGCTGCGGTTGACGAATCAGTTGATGTTGTAGGACTGAGCATTCTGAGTGGTGCCCACATGGCTCTGTTTCCAAGGATCATGGAACTGCTCAGAGAAGAGGGCGCTGATGATGTGCTTGTCATTGCCGGGGGAATCATCCCTCAAGATGATGTTCGTGAATTAAAGAAGGTGGGTATTGCCGAGGTCTTTGGCCCTGGCACTCCGCTTGATGATATTGTCGAGTATGTCAAGAAGAATGTCAAATGATGGCAGCTTGGAGTGGAATGTTACTTGCCTGTTCGTGACTTGGTCAAGGGCGTCCTCGCTGGAGAGAGGCGCGCTCTGGCGAAGATGATTTCTCTCATTGAGGATGAGCACCCGGAGGCTGATCTTGCTCTATGTGAGCTGTATCGCTATACCGGTAACGCCCATATTGTTGGTGTAACCGGCCCTCCTGGTTCTGGCAAGAGTACCTTAGTGACGAGGATGACCACAGTCTATAGGTCACGGGAAAAGACAGTCGGAATCATCTGTGTCGACCCCTCTAGTCCATTCTCGGGAGGTGCTCTGTTGGGAGATAGAATCAGAATGCAGGAGCACAGTCTTGACGATGGAGTATACATGCGCAGCATGGGTACCAGAGGACATCTCGGTGGCATTGCAAGAGCAACCTCCGACGCTGTACGTATTCTTGATGCATCTGGGAAGGATATAGTCATAGTGGAAACTGTTGGGGCAGGACAATCAGAGGTTGAAGTAGTAGATATCGCACATACAGTAGTTGTCACAGACGTTCCTGGAAGTGGAGATGATATACAGGCAATCAAGGCGGGCATCATGGAGATTGGTGATGTATTCGTCGTGAACAAGTGTGACCTGCCGGGAGCCGATAAGAAGGTGACGGAGATCAATGCAATGCTGGATTTAGATCAGAACATGGGTGAGTGGCGGCCTCCTGTGGTCACAACAAACGCTCGTAAGAGTGAGGGGATTGCAGAACTCGTAGACAAGATTGCGGCCCATATGGACTATTTGAAAGCCAGCGGGGCCTTTGAAGAGAGTGAACTGAAACGAAGCAGGGATGAGCTTGAGGATATAATGCGGTATCGTCTCACGCGTAAACTGCTTGCTAAGTTTCAGGATAGCCCTGAATATGCTGCAGCAATCGAGAAGATTGCCTGTCGTTCAGATGACCCGTATTCTGTTGCGCAGCGTATGATTGCTGAATTTCTGGCAAGCTACAGAGAATAGGTGAATGAGGTATGACTCGAGAGAAAGAGCTCGCGGATGCTCTAGAGAGCTGGGAAGATGGCCTCGTATCAGATACTATAAGACGTTATCCAGAACGCGAGGGTTCATTCAAGACATTATCCGGAATACCCGTTAAGCGTCTCTACACTCCACTTGATACCAAGAACCTGGATTATCTCGCGGAGCTAGGATTTCCGGGGATTTACCCATTCACTCGCGGTGTTCAGCCTACCATGTACCGTGGGAGATTCTGGACTATGCGGCAGTATAGCGGCTTTGCCACCGCGAAGGAAACAAACGAACGATTCCATTTTTTGCTGGAACAGGGTCAGACTGGGCTATCAGTCGCATTCGACCTGCCTACTCAGATAGGCTACGACTCTGACCATCCTCTCTCACAGGGCGAAGTGGGAAAAGTAGGTGTCGCAATCGACTCACTTGCCGACATGGAGGTCTTGTTCGATGCGATTCCATTGGATCAAGTGAGCACGTCCATGACAATTAACGCTCCTGCGTCGATCCTGCTCGCAATGTATATTGTCGTGGCTGAGAAACAGGGGGTTCCTGTGGACAAACTCCGTGGTACGATTCAGAACGATATCCTCAAGGAGTATATCGCTCGGGGGACTTACATCTTTCCGCCTGCTCCCTCGATGCGACTGATAACTGATGTGTTCAAGTTCTGCAGTTCCGAGATGCCTCGTTGGAACACCATATCAATCTCGGGCTATCACATCCGGGAGGCCGGCTCTTCCGCAGTTCAGGAGGTAGCTTTCACAATAGCAGACGGGATTGCCTACGTGGAGGCTGCTGTGGAGGCCGGGTTGGACATTGATGACTTTGCATCGCGACTGTCTTTCTTCTTTGGTTCTCATAGCGACTTCTTTGAGGAGATTGCGAAATTCAGGGCTGCCCGACGCCTCTGGGCGAAGACTATGCGCAATCGATTCGGTGCCAAAGATGAGGACTCCTGCAGGATGCGATTTCATACTCAGACGGCCGGTTGTACTCTGACTGCACAACAACCGGACAACAATGTGGTTCGTGTCACGTTGCAGGCGCTACAGGCAGTATTGGGAGGTACTCAATCTCTTCACACTAATTCACGAGATGAAGCTCTGTCCCTTCCCACCGTGGACTCAGTGAGAATTGCCCTACGAACGCAGCAGATCATTGCACATGAGAGCAGCGTTGGCGACACTGTTGACCCTCTGGCTGGTTCTTACTTCATTGAGTATCTCACGGATGAGATCGAGAAACGAGCCACCGAATACATCGAGCGTATCGACGAGATGGGCGGAGCCCCTGCCGCAATCGAGAGGGGGTTCATACAGAGGGAGATCAGTGATAGTGCCTATCTATACCAGAAACAAGTTGATGAGGGAAGACGGGTCGTCGTTGGTGTCAATGAGTTTACCGTTGAGGAGAATGAACGATTCGAGCTCATGCGGGTTGATCCCGAGGCTGAGCAGTCGCAGATAGCATCTTTGGAGCAGGTAAGAATCTCTCGAGATGCTCAGGATGTAACCGCTTCTCTTGAGAATCTCAGACGAGCTGCAAAGGGAGCTGACAATTTGATGCCGTACATCATAGATGCAGTGAGGACGTATGCAACTCTTGGAGAGATATGCGCAGTTCTGCGTGAGGTTTTTGGCGAGTATGAGGCTCCTGACATACTCTAGAGGTGAAGAGAGATGACTGTAGACAAGATTGATCATATTGGTATCGCCGTAGAGTCCATCGAGGAGGCACTTTCTTACTACCGTGACACTCTAGGCCTAGCATATGCCGGCACCGAAGATGTTCCAGAACAGAAGGTCAGGGTCGCCTTCCTTGATATCGGAGAGAGTCGAATCGAGCTACTGGAACCAACTGCGGATGACAGTCCGATAAGCAAGTTCCTTGAGAAGAGAGGCTCCGGTGTCCATCATGTCGCAGTGAGAGTGGATTCAGTAGAGGAGAGTCTGGCCGAGCATGCAGAGAACGGAGCACGACTGATAGATGAGAAGGCTCGGACTGGTGCGCATGGAATGAAGATTGCGTTTATTCATCCGAAGTCCACGTCAGGGGTCCTTTTGGAACTCTGTGAGTTTCACGGTGATTAGTTCTAAAATCTTGGCGATGGTCAATCTCCCAGCAGCCTTATTTGAATAATTATCCATCTATACTACGTGTGGAGGATCCCACCGTGTATGATGAGATGCCTAAGACGCATTTTGACCATTACAGGGATGCTAAGAGTCATGAGAAGAATGGCCGTCTGGAAGAGGCGGTGTCCTCCTACCAGAAGGCGATTGATGCCCGCGAAGACTATGCACATGCTTGGTACTACAAGGCACAGCTCCATTACAAACTGGAGCAGTATGAAGATGCTATCTGCTGTGCCGAGCGTGCGTTGAAGCTCCAGCCGCGCTGGTCGGACCACATCAAGCATCTCTTGGCTGACTGCAGGTCAAAATGCTAGTTCAATCGAAGAGGAGTATCTTTTCACCTCTACTCAAAGGTCACTTCCTATGCTTCTCCAGTATGTCTTTGAGGATGCTAGCGGCATAGGTCACGTCATCGGAATCAACCATTCTATTGAACACGAATCTAGTTCTCTTTCCATAGCCTCCATAGACCAGAATCCCATGGGATCCCAGCTCCTCTGAGAGCTTCTGCGCGTCAATCTCGAAGCTACCAAGGCCGATGAACAAGATGTTAGTGTCAGGTTTCTCTACCTCGAGTCCTGACACTCTTGAGATCCTCTCGTAGAAGTCATGGGCGTTTGCATGGTCCTCTTTGAGCCTGTCAATCATCTTCTCGATTGCCACGATTCCGGGAGCAGCAATGATGCCCGCTTGGCGCATACCTCCACCTAGTTTCTTCCTCCAGCGATGCGCTTCATGAATGAACTCCTCGGTGCCTGCTATCATGGAGCCCACAGGTGCAGAGAGCCCCTTGCTCAAGCAGACCTGCACGCTATCGACATTCTTCACAAGACGATGTGCAGGGACGTCTAGTGCAACAGCTGCATTGAAGAGTCTGGCTCCATCACAGTGAATAAGCATTCCATGGTCGTGTGCGACTTCTGCAAGGGCATCGACTTTTTCAGGTTCAACAACGACGCCGCCTGCATAGTTGTGAGTGTTTTCGATGACAACCATGGAGGTTCTTGCATAGTGCGGGTCGTCTGGGCTAACCGCAGAATCCAGCGTGTCCGGGGTGATGTATCCTCTCTCTCCTTTCACGGGCTTCGGGAAGAGCCCTCCCAGTGAAGCCATAGAACCTGCCTCGAAGAGATATGTATGCGATTTTTCTTCCACCACAATCTCGTCCCCTCGTTGTGCTTGAGCCACCAGGGAGGCAATATTGCCCTGGGTGCCAGAGGTCACTAACAGGGAGGCCTCCTTTCCAAGCAGTTTCGCAGTCTTCTCTTGTAGTTCGTTGACCACTTCGTCCTCTCCGGCCACATCATCACCAAGGCGTCCCTCTCTATGTGCAGTGGCTATGGCATCTATCATCTCATCTGTAGGAAGCGTGAAGGTATCGCTTCGGAGTTCAATCTTCTTCATAAGGTCTGATTGAGCTTGGTGAATGATTTAGGTTGCGGTCTCTGCGCAATCAGCAAGGCATAAAGGCCAACCGCATCGGTGAGATGCAAGCTCTAGTCAGGAGATTGGACATTTGACGGAGTCAGCGAAGCTTGGATACTTGGACCGCTTGAGATTGTTCAAGCGGGATGCGCGTCTCTACATCGCAGTGAGCGCAACAAGCTCTCTCTCATTTGGAATCTCAAATGTGATCTTCAATCTCTACATGGTAGAGGCTGGTTTCGGCGAGGACTTCTTAGGATTCTTTCTCTCGATATCCATGTTCGCGACAGCGTTGGTTGCCATCCCTGCAGGACTGTTTACTGACAGAGCAAGCAGAAAGAAGATAGTGGTTTCCTCTAATGTCGTGTCGGCAATCGCTATTGCTGCTCAGTACACGACCCTCAGTCCAATAGGTCTCATCATCTCCCAAGTATTGTTAGGTTTGGCCAGTGCGTTTACACAGGTGTCATTATCGCCGTATATCACGGATCTATCAACCGATGAAGAAAGAGCTCATCTCTTTGGCATCAGTGGAGGATTTTCTCTGCTGTCAGTTCTCATAGGCAATCTGGCCGGAGGGTTTCTGCCCGGATTGATTCATCGGGCACTAGGAGCTGTAGACACCCTTGTTTTACCCTACCGGATAACGCTATACATCAGTCTGTTACCGATGGCAGTGGCCGTGTTTCTCGTTTCACGAATGACTCCCGACAAAGCAACCTCTTCAACAATCGGTTTCGGACTGGATAATGTGAAGAATTGGGATTTCATAGGGAAGTATTCTGCCACTGTTACAACTGTCGGTCTCGGGGCCGGGATGATTGTTATGTTCTTCAACATATTCTTCAAGAACGAGTTTAGCGCCAGCCCCGAATTGATTGGGATCATCTTCGGCATCAACACTATTGTGCTGGCTAGTGGCAATTTCTTGGCACCTGCATTATCTGATAGGATTGGGAAGGTGAAGACGGTCGTTGTGACCCAGGCATTGTCCATACCCTTCCTCTTGATGATATCTTGGGCCCCCTATCTCTACCTTGCAGTGATTGCCTATGTATCACGGACTGTCTTGATGAATATGGCAGGACCCGTATCACATGCTTTCTTCATGGAAGGACTGGCCAAAGAAGAGCGTTCGACGGCTAACGGAATAGTACGAGCTGGGGACTCTCTTGTAAGAGGGATAGCTGCTAATATTGGCGGGTGGCTATTGGCTCAGAAGATGTACAGGCTTCCATATCTCTTGGTATCGGGCCTGTATTTGCTTGCCGTTATCCTGTTCTATGGGTTCTTCAAGAACAAGGAGCGGCAGATGCGGGCTCTACGCGAGGCGCAGGTTGTCGAGGCTGCTGAGGAACAGCCGTTTGATTCAACCTGATCAATCGACCATCACTTGGGGAAGATCTGCATGGCCCGTTTCATGATTTCTTCGTCTGCTGGGAAGACTAGGGGAATCGATGTATATGGGGACTCACAGGGGTTGCTCTTTGCAGCATGGAAGATGATTTTGGGTCTGCCCGAGTTCTGTTCATGGTCTATTTCCACTAGGTAGCTCATCACTGTGGATGACCGTTCACCTGCCATAGCGTGCTTGCAGAGACTAGCAGAGCCTCTTTCCGAGCCGTGATCCTTCAGTATATCAAAGACCTCTCGCACACTGCTGGCTCTTCTGATGAGGTCGTAGCCGCGCTCGAAACGCTTTAGTGAGTCATGATATGTAGTGTTTCCGTCTTGCGAGTAGAGCTCTTGGAGTTCCTCCTCTGTTTCAAGCATGATGTGATGATTGGTTCGGAGGACCTTTCTCTCAGACCGCTCGATATTGTGTTGGTCTCCTGCAATCTCTATGGCAATTGTGCTTTCATTGTCGGCCAGTATGAGGTTACCCCATTGATAGTGTCTACCTGACTTGAGATGGTCTACAATCATCTGAAGACCGTCCTCGGCATCCTTCCCGAACATGAGTATCTGTTCGGTGAGGGCATGGTATGAGGCATCGTCCGTATGCTTCACATATGTGTTTGCGACAGCCAATCCATACCTGTTGACACCTATTGCAAGTCCTTCAGTTTCACCAGTGACTGCGTCGATACCCTTCACACCAAAGCAATCCACATCATAGAAGAGCGTGTCCTCGTGATCCGAGGTTCTCATGTCACGATTCTTGAAGACCAGAGTCTTGTGCAACTCTGGCAGGATGACTGCTCCTGCGAAACTTGTCATTGGTTTTCCTCGCGTAAGAAGGTAGCCTGACAAACCCAATATAAGTGCTATTTGTGACTATGAATCTGCCAGAATCTTCTATTCAAGGATAGACATGGTTGTGAAACATCAGTGACGTTGGATGAACTCTCTGAGCAGATTGACAGAACCAGATTCAAGGTTCTTCAGCCTAGTATATCCATCATGGAGTTGACAACATCCACAAATGACATAGCAAAGGAACTGGCTCGTAGGGGTACTCAAGAGGGGCTGGTGGTGGTCGCTAAGACCCAGACACGTGGGCGAGGACGATACAATCGGCAATGGCTCTCCCCCGAGGGAGGTCTCTATGCGTCGTTCATCTTGGAACCACGGCTTGAGATAGAGACGGCTCCTCTTCTTGGTCTGCTTACAGGATGTGCCGTGGTCAGGGCACTGGGTGAGATCACCGGTCTCAATGTAGGCTTCAAATGGCCGAACGATGTCATGCTGTCTGGCAGAAAAGTAGCGGGTGTCCTGAGTGAGCTGGTTGCCACAGAGGAGGACGAGTTCAAAGTGGTCTGTGGCGTAGGCATCAATCTGAATACAGATCCTAGTCCTGAACTGATGCACGCGTCACAAAAGGCAACTGCTGTCGTGACCGAAACGGGTGTCGAATCAGATGTGGGCGCAGTCCTTCAGTCAGTACTCTGTCACCTTGACGAACTCCTCTACGAAGTGGAGAAGAACCGATCATATTCAGCGGTAGTTGCAGAGAGCCGCAGGATAATGACGACGATAGGACAAATGGTCAAGATTGAGACTCGAGAGGGTGAAGTAAGAGGAGAGGCCCGATCATTGGAGGATGATGGTTCATTGATTGTCATTGATTCATCTGGAAATCATCATAGGATACGAGTAGGCGATGTGACCCATCTGCGCCTTACCATGGACCCTCAATCTCGGGCATCGCTGAAGGGACAAGATTCTTTTCATCTTGGGTAGTGTCGTGAGTGTTGCGTCAGAGGAGAACAGCATGAGAACAGTGAGTGTTGACAAGGATCGACTTCGCGAGCTCGAACGTGCCCTGCTGGAGGATGATGCGTGCAGCCGAATGGCCGTAAAGAGCAAGCACGAGCTCTATCGGATTGCATACTCCGGAGGGACTATCGTCGCTTACAAGACCGGCCGAGTTCTGTCTAACAATAGGATGACGGACGAGCTGCTGGAACGGGCTGTTCAGTCTGTCTACTCCTCAGAGTCAGACGAACTGAAGATAGGGTCTGATGAAGCAGGTAAGGGGGAATGGCTCGGTCCTCTTGTTATTGCTGCAGTTGCAGTGAAAACAAACACTGCCGCGAGGCTGAGGTCGTGGGGGGTTATGGATAGCAAGGCCCTATCCCTCGATACAATCGAGATGCTCCAGAAGAGGATCAGAAAGGAGGCCGAGGCATTCAATGTGGTTCTCATCAGCCCTACACGCTTCAATGAGATGTTCGCGACTTTCAAGAACGAGGGAAAGAATCTCAACGACCTGCTTGCGTGGGGCCATGCGACTGCCATAGGCGACGTTGCGAAAGATCTTGGTAAGAAGGGACTCACTATCTCAGGAATCGTGATTGACGAGTTCGCCAAGAGGAAGACCGCATATCGCCTATCTCGCGTGATTGCTTCTGAGAAGATTGAGGTGGTTCAGCGCCCTCGAGCTGAAGATGAGATGGCTGTCGCTTCGGCCTCAGTTCTGGCTAGAGCCGAACGCGAGCACTGGATTGACCGCGAATCTGCAAATCTTGGCAAGGACCTTCGCAGCCTGAGTCTGGAGGAGCTAAGCGACTTCCCAGATGTTGCTTCTGTTGTTAAGACGTCCTATGTAGAGAAGTACCTCTCGTGAATCATCTGGGACAGGCCTTCAACTAAGAAGGGACACAAGACTTCTCACTGAACGAAATCGTGATATTTGTTAAGGGAGGGAAGAGAATCCTAGAGTGTTGTGGTTATGATGCGCAGAACCAGTATGTCCCTCGCGTTGTTGGTTGCATCGGTTCTTCTGTCGTCCATGGCTATTCCAGTTTCGGCATCGAAGCACGGCAGCAGCAGGAGATTATTGGATGCTGGGGCGTACGAGGTTCTCTGGTTTAACGCAGAAACTGCAGCTGGCGAGATTCATTCCTTCTACTGGATGGCTGAGGATGTGGGGGTCACCATCTGGGTTGTTGCCCAAAGCCAGTATAATCTGACCGCCGGTGGTGAGCCAGTCAACTACTTGGGAAAGACTACTGGGAAGTCAGGCGAGTATGTTCTTACGGGTCCATTGCCGGAGCTCTTCTACGTGATTCTGTCACAGAGCTCTCAGTGGATCTCCTCTGAAACTTGGGTTGAGAACCAGCTGGAACAGGGAGTGCGCGTTTATGTTCCTCCAATCGGCACTCTTGCATTGGGGACACTTCTGATTGCCGCCATATATACAGTCGTAGGAAGAAGGAAGAAGCAAACTGTAACTGGGGATAATTAGTACGCACAAAGGTCTGTCTACCCCTCAACCCAGAGCCTTTGCCATGTATCTCCACCACACTCTCGTGCAATCACCACAAAAAAGAGCAATATCATCACCGCGTTCACGAGTATGTTTGCTATCATGAATCCCGTGACCTCTATGTTACCATCGAAGGCAAAGAGGCTCACGAGTGGTCCTACGATAGCAGTTGGCTCAATCCACGGCCACAACAGCGGATTGTACCAGTGCATTGTTATATCCAGTAGAAGGTGACCCATAAGCCCAAGCACAGCCGAGAGAACCACGATTCTTGATGCTTGACACTCTTTGGCTATTGATTCCTTGTCCAGTCCGAACAGAGTACTCACCAGACGTGGATAGATGAAGATTGTGGCGAAAAGGACTGAAGCCAGTCCGACTGTCATGGCCCCCACGATACTATGTAGAAGCAGATGATCGTACTGAAACCCGGGAAACAGAATCCACATCAACGGCACCTCAATATCTGGCATAACAGACCCGACTGCAAGAGCGGGAAGCGAGAGCCTCCTGTCGGCATTCTTGAGCAGGTATGCAACAGGATAGTGAAATGGAGTGAAAGGCATAGTTTCACCTCGGAGGCGGTTTGTCCTCTGGATACATTTCTTCCTTCTTAAGAGTTGCAATCTGACAAAGACCGTACCCATCGGGTTTCTTCGATGAGGCAGAATCTTGAGTTTGAAGATTGAGTTTCTAAGTGAGAAATGGTGATTTCAACAAGCAGTACTGTATGAAACCTCTTGTCGGAATAATGATAAAGCCCTTCGAGAGATGAACCGAAGATTCAAATCACCATCATCTTGACAGCTGGTGGTAAGCGAGGTGTGTCCTATGTCCCGAGAGAACTTCAGAAAATTGGAGGAACTGCGTCAAGAGGCGAAGATGGCTGGAGGCGAAAAACGTATTCAGCGGGAGCATGAACGCGGTCGCCTGACAGCAAGAGAACGCATTGACAGATTGCTTGACTCGGATTCATTTGTAGAGATAGACGAGTTCGTTGTACACCGAGAGACCAGCTTTGGAATGGAAGAGAAGAAGATTCTTGGAGAAGGCGTGATCACCGGCTACGGAACAATAAACGGTCGAAAGGTCTTCATCTTCAGTCAGGACTTCACAGTCTTTGGTGGTTCGCTTTCAGAGATGTATGGCGCAAAAATCGTGAAGATTATGGAACTAGCCATGGAGGCCGGTGCCCCTGTGGTTGGCCTGAACTCGGGTGCCGGGGCAAGGGTGCAAGAAGGAATCAAGAGCCTTGTTGCTTACTGTGATGTATTCAGACTGAATACTCACGCCAGTGGTGTCATTCCACAGATTTCTGCCATAATGGGGCCGTGTGCGGGAGGTGCCGTGTATAGTCCGGCAGTCACCGATTTCACACTCATGGTGAAGGGGATCGCTCACATGTTTATCACTGGCCCTGATGTGATTGAGACTGTGACCGGTGAGAAGGTTACATTCGAGGAACTAGGAGGGGCTATGACCCACGCATCACGAAGCGGTGTGGCCCACTTCGCCAGCGAAGATGAAGGACACTGCTTTGAACAGATCAGACGTCTAATCAGCTACATCCCGGATAACAACATGTCGGATCCTCCGCGAGTGGACACGGGTCATCCCCCTGATGACTATGATGAATCAATCGATGAGATTGTGCCCAGTGATCCCAATCGACCGTATGATATGCGGGACGTAGTCACCAAGCTGGCAGACAATGGCGAGTTCTTTGAGGTACATGAACACTGGGCAAAGAACATGCTTGTAGGATTTGCTCGATTCGATGGGCGATCGGTCGGGATCGTGGGGAATAATCCTGCTCACCTTGCAGGGACTCTGGATATCAATGCCTCAGACAAATGTGCTAGGTTTGTTCGGTTTTGTGATGCTTTCAACATCCCGATAATCACATTCATGGACGTTCCGGGGTATCTACCTGGTACAGAACAGGAATGGGGCGGAATCATTCGTCATGGAGCCAAGATTCTGTACGCTTTTGCAGAGGCCACAGTGCCGATGATCACAGTCATAACGAGGAAGGGATATGGCGGTGCCTTTGATGTTATGGCATCTCGTAACATCGGCGCAGATCTTGTTTTCGCTTGGCCAGGTGCCGAGATAGCTGTAATGGGTCCTCAGGGAGCCTGCAATATCATATTCAGGAAAGAGATTGCTGCAGCTGACGATCCAGAGGCCAAGCGTGCAGAACTTGTCGAGGAATATCGAGAAAAATTCGCAAATCCGTATGTGGCTGCAGGCCTCGGCTACATAGACAAAGTCATCTTCCCGCATGAAACCCGTCTCATGATATGCAAAGGCTTGGATGTACTGGCTACAAAGAGGCAGAGTCGTCCAGCAAAGAAACACGGAAACATTCCACTCTAGAAAGAAGCAATCCCCCTCGTTTTCTAGTTAAAGTGTCCAACAAAAGTGTCATATTTCTGTCAGATTCCCCCTATTCATTCACAGTCTACATCTCATAGGAGAATAAATACCCGTAGCCAGACTCAATTCTGGACTAGGTAAGTGGGCCAGTGCAACAGCACGGAGCTCGCGGCCGAAGACCTGAGGGAAGTCTACTTCTCGACGGAGGTCCTTACTCTCCACAAACGGGACTGCATCAGGTCCCGGAGAGTCCGCGGCTGTTCACCATGCTCAAGCGAGTCTTCTTGACTTCGGCGACGAGGTCGAGATGGGTGATGACGATCCCGCCGTGGAAAAAACTGCGGAAGGCCTTGTTGTGGCCGGGAGTGATGCCCCGGCGCAAGCACAGGAGGAGGAGACCCGGTCCGCGGGAGGGATACCATCCCCATGATCACGGACGATGCCCCTGCTGACTCGGCCATCCTCTGGGTGTCCGGGAGTGGCGACACTGGCAGGGGAGGGGTGGAACGCAGAAGTCTCTTGCAGGTGACGTTCACTCACCAAACTGTAAGAAACAGATTATCTAGAAACCGCTCAATGCAAATTGAACGACCTGTGTCACCAATTCCTTGTGCTGTTACAACGGCAAATCACTGACTCTCCGAGTGCTAAAGTCTATCAGAAGAATTGTTTTCTCTGCAATGATTCGGTATCAGATACTTAGAACACGTGTTCCAACTAACAGACTGGTCATCTGAATGTCTGGGGCTTGACGGTGGCCTGATGGAACCCGCGTTTTGAGGCTGAACTGGACTATGGAGGCGCCTCAAGTAGGTTCGTCTGCGTAATAACTCATCTGGACAAACCGGAAGCGCAGCAGTGGTTGGAGAACACGAGGAAATCACTGAGATTGGCCATGACGGTGGTAGATGACCCTAGAATCCATGACGAAATCTTTGAGCTGAGCTCGAAAGACTGCACAGGCATATCCGAGCTACGTCAGAGCATCCCGCATATAGTCCGTCAGACCAATCCTCACTTTGCAATGGCGATTGACCACTGGGATGATGTGGTCCAGAGAATGCGCACCATGGAACCACAGGGGCCGAACGACCTCGGCATACGAACTCAGGAGGAGATACGTGAGGGAATTGATGAAACCCTCTTGGAAGAGGCCGGTCTTGGAAGCATACTCGACGAAATGCACCATCATGGGCAGCTGCTGTACCTTCCTGCAATTCCCCAAGCTCCAAATGATGCGGAATCAGTGGTCCTTCTGAATGCAGATCTTGCTAGCAAATGCATCTATCGGCTACAAAAGGTTGCAGATGAGAATTCGGGTAGAATCGAGCCTGAAAAACTCGAATCGATGATTCCAGAAGGGTTGCAGTTCAGCGCCAGAGACTCCTATGGTCAGACAATCTCCTATGACGTCAAGGGCAGCGATGTGAAGGCTCTGTTGGAATTCCTCAAGGCCGCAGGCATATACATACCTGTGAAAGACACACTAGTATTCCCCTATGCTTGTCATATGGAACCCGAATGGGCTAGAAACAGATGGGACGAACTCACCTGCAGACCACCGAACCCAGTTTCACCGTGGACGGACAGCTCAACAAAGTCAGATATCATCGGTCGCCTCTCCAATCTCTTTGATCTAGAAGTACTGGCAGTGTGGAATGAGGGCCCGATGTGGAATGCCGGTGCGCTGCTCAGGCGGTCAACCAGAGATGAAACCCCGGAGATGTTCCTCAGACTGACTCTTGAGCGTAAGCGTGGTCATTTCCGCGCAGAACTCTCCGGTCGTTAGGCAGGTGGTACTTCCGAACTTGGTTCTTCCAGACGATTTCTCGAACATGTTGAGAGAACACTGAGGCAATATGAGCGGGACCCCGACAGCGGCATACGATACATGCATACCACCCCAGTGGCTGAAGCCATACCCCTAGAGAGTAGCTCCCCGAACCGGAATCTTGTCATTCTGGTAACGGGCCTAGCAACATTTGTGGCTGGTCTTGGGATAAACCTGTTGTCTTCTCTTCTTGAGGAGATACTCCACCCCAATCTGCGTTTGGTTCTTACGGGATTTCTCGTGATTCTCGGTATAGGGTTGACATGTATTGCGGGGTACTTAGAATGGCCGCACGAATAAGACGCAAGGAGTATTGGCCGGCTATATCCTTCTGTGTCCTGTGCGGCTAACGGAGCCATGTATTGCATGTGCTGAGCCTGCTAAGAGTGTCCTTTCGGCGTTTCCCAGACCCCCATCGCCCATCTCTAGAAGTAGATAGGTATCAGTTTCTCCGAAGAGGCATCGAGGTAAGAGTCTGCCAACAGATAGATCGGGGCGGAACAACCATCGGCATAGATGTTGAGCGGTTCTTCAGAACACCTGTTACAGAACTGACAAGAAGGGCGAGTCGGACCCTTGAACTGCGTGCCAAGGAGATGCAGGGGCTGACCCTTCGGACCAATGACCCTGACAGGGTGAAATCCAAAGATGCCCTCCGATGGAAGATGGGCATAGATCTCAGACCACTGTGGCTGACTGCCTACGGATACGAGGTGTTGTCTACCATGGGGCTTGGGTTTTAGTGTAGGCTAGCTCAGTTTGAGAGAGCGGCTGAGGAGTTCGAGCGGCTTGGATTCCCAATCCGATTAGTGCAGGGGGGAGAACCAGAGTATCCTGAGCATGTATCTCCTGCTCTTCGACAGTATATCTGGAGGCTCGTCGAACACGCTGAACTCGGTTTCTACTGAAATACAAACCGTTATGTCCGAACACGATAGCTTAAGCGATACCTAGACCGATTATGATAGATCGCGATTGGACTCGGTTGGCAAGGTGGGGACAGATTGACACTTCGGGGTTGCACCTCCAAGTAAGACAATTGTGATTTAGAACTTCGGATAATGTAAGAGATTGACTCATCAATCATCTTCGTTTGGGTACACGATAGAGCCCTGCATGGGTTGCAAACTCAACTTGAACATAATGATAGGCTGGATTCATTCGAACACTGCTTCTAGGGCCCATAGCCATCATCTCAACAGGTACATTCAGTCTGGCATGTTTTACAAGGTTGCCCATAACTCTCTTGCCCTCGACTTTGACAGGAAACTTGGGAGGGGGAATACCTGAAATTAGAAGCGGATTATCCTCATCGTCATCCTTTCCTCCGTTTGAGGACTTGATGAGAGCCACGAGTATAGGTATATTGACCGGAACAGACAAGGCAACGGTGGACGTAAGATCAGAAAGGCCGAAGAGGTAAAGAGTGGCTAGCAGAGTATTTGCTATCACTTGTAAAACCACGAGATTGATTTGTGTTCTGGATTTAGGCATGATTCATATCTGGGCAATTTCGCTTAAAGGTAGTCGCAGGAAACTGGTGATAAACACTCTGAGGAAATCTTGTGCTTGGGAGAGCATCTTGTTCTTCTCGACCCTGCTTGAAACGAACAGAAGCGCCAACATAGTCTACAGCAGCCCCCTCAGCATTCATGTGTTTCAAGAAAGAGAAGAGAGCATGTACGTATGTCAACGGATGAGATCTCTCAAGGGATCATCACAGCCTGCAATTCCCATCCCCATCTGGAACGACTGATCCAAGGCATCCTCCATCAACTTCGTCCACTCCATCATGAAATCGACGATTGCTTTCATTGCGGCTTCCTTACGACCCCGCAAGAAGACGTGATATACCTTCATTCCTAGCAGATTCGTTTCGTATTCTGAGAATGCGATGTTCCTTTCTTCGAGCTTGGATTCGACGGCCTCAGGAATCGCTTCGGGGAGGCGCATAGACAAATAATCCGGATAGTGTAGAATGGGGGTTTCTATCTCGCCCCAGTCGGGTCTACAATCTTCCGACAGAAGACTGCACAATGTCGAGATTCTGCCATCTATCTCCGATATTATACCGTTGTACTCCTCAACAATCGTTTCCAAAACCTCAGCCATTTCTGTGTACTCTTGCCAACTTGACTGAATGACAGCCAATGCTGACATTGTGATCTTAGCTTCCCGCAAGATCTCAATCAACTGACCTGCGGAGCTCATCACCACACCGACTAGTTCCCCGGATGATGTACTCACCACCGGTGAACCGCTATGTCCAGGGCTGAACATACCATCTATCTCAAAGAGAACACTATCTTGGCACTCATATGTCTGAGAGCTGACCATGCCTTGTGCAAAACGGAGACGAGGTGAATGCTCTCCGATGAACAATGGAAAACCTCCCCACAGGCACATTGTGCCTATAGGAGGTGGGTCTTCCACTAGGTCGAAGGGACGTTCAACACCAAGTCCTAACTCAAAGAGAATACGACTCAGATCTGCATTCTTGTTGAAATCGTCAATCGTTCCTTCGTATCTGTTTCCGGATACATCGAAAGCCACCACCGGACCTGCTGGATCCCCATCCCCTTCCGGGTCGATTACATGGTAGGCAGAAACTAGTGCGTCTTCGGCCACTGCAAATGCCGACCCGTAGGTCTTCTTTTCTCCTACCTCAGTTATTCGAAAGACATTCTTCTCAATTCTTGATATGCTATTCTCCATCCATCTAGCTCTCCTGCACAACGACATCCCAGACTGGACAAGCTGGGTATTGTGTTTTCTGGTGCTAGAAAACACCAGAAACCAGCGAAGCGTAGTGCTTGCACGCGGCTCTGACAAGCAGCTTCGCGGTTTTCTTTGACAACCAGCTTCCCGTTTTTGGCAAGATTCCGCGAGAGTAAGTATACAAGAAGAATGTCATTCTTGAACAGAAACAGCCAAATCATCTACGCCGGATTGGCATGCAAGTCGTGGAGCAAAGATGAAACCAGCGAGTCCTAGAGATGTCCGGGACAAGGTCCTATATACAGCCTTTCAGAGGTTAGCCTATAGACTTCTTCAAGAATACAACAACCGTGTATCAGCTGGAATACAAGAAAATGCCATAGTTCAGTGGCAGGAGTATACAGATCTCCAAGATGTATTTGACAAGTTCATTGTTTCTTTCCCGCTGGAGAAACTCATCGGTGGATACAAGCGCAATCTCTTGTTCGGCTCTGTCCTTGACGCGATTGACTTCGAGAAGAGAGAGGTGCTGATTGAGGGCTACATTGCTTTCGAATCAATGTTTCTCGACTTTCCGAAATATGATCGAGTATGGTGTTTCTTGCATGAGTTTGATGCAGACGTGGATGTCATAGACCTCACAGGCCATCTTCGAATCCGGAAGATGAACCCATACGAAGTCCAGTAGTTTCGACAGGGGGAACATTCGTACCAGAGGTCAACTGAAGATACATTCGTCACCGAATGCAAGAAGGCCGCACAGATAGCAAGACTGACGCAGAGCAAGGAAGATGGAGTGATGAAACAGAGAATCGAGCTTGCTGATTCAGCACCCTACTCCCTCGATTTCCACTATATCGTGACTATCTTACGCGTCATGTCTCCAAGCTCTGTTGGAATCACTAAGATTCTGTACAACGCAGCACCTAATCCTATCATGACAGTTCATGGTGAGTATAGCGCGACACCAGAAGTCTTCCCTGCAGTCTTCAGCCGACTTACTGGGAAGAAGACAACTCTACGGAGTGACTCCGTGGAGCGGTTTCAGAGATTCTGGAATCTGTTTGTCGAGACAACAAGAGAAGCTGGAAAGAAGACAAGCAAGAGAATTGGTCGATTCCTCCGCAGATACAACACTGCATTGGTTGCTGATGATGCAGGTGATGAGGTAGTTGATCTCATCATTGCTTTGGAGGTTCTCTTTCAGTGCATGAGCTTCAAGGCGGTGTTTCTTGCATCAAACATGTTGTCGCTTGTTGGTGTTGATCCAGATGAGGCAATGGTTCTCCTTGAAGATGCGTATAAGGCAAGGAACAAAATAGTCCACGGTAGTACCTTCGAGTCTGATGCTGATGCAATCATTCCTAAGCTTGTGGATTATCTATCAAGGTTGATCCAGGTAGCCATCGCACTTGTCAAGGAAAAGATGGAACTGAGAGAGTGGGGGAGAAGGGTAGCATTTGACAAAGAACGGAGAAGTGAAGTTAGGGGTATTCTGGAAAAATACGGGCTTGCTCCCTGAAGAATATGGATTGGATTTCGTCCTTCTACGCAGAATCCTCTAAAGAATCCATACTAACCAAGCCGTGGTTCCAGTTTCTCGACAGAACAGAGATGGCCGTGATTGTCAAGTAGACAAGATAGCTTGAACTAGGTAGAATGCTATAGCAACACTGACTCCTACAAGAAACGAGGCTAGCCAAGTCCAGTAAGGCCCCCCCATCTTGTTTGGTCTTGTATAGGCTCACCAGCGTCAGCACCACTCCCACAAGTGCGGCCAACCACAGGTCGAACATAGGTACTATCGTAAGGCCGACAATAATGCCCCCAAGGAACAGTACTATGATGATCACGAAACATTTCACGTCTATCCCTATTATTGTCCCACGGAACACAATCTGAAAAACCTACTGCATCAAGGATAGGCTTGCATGGGAGCTAGCGTATCTTTGATGACTCGATCATGTTGCCTTATACTGACTGATCGTACAAGGGTGGTTCTGTCGGTCTAGAATGAAAGACTGGAGAGATGCTTCTCGCTAGAAATGCTCAATAGCGAAGATGTACTACCAAGACACTAGTCATAGACTGCTGAGGTGCAGTTCATGGACGACCAAGAATGGGAGAAGAAATGGCGAGTGTTCGAGGACATCGAGTTCTCGGAGGGGCGTGAAGCAGCTCTGAAAGAGGCGCTGAACTGGTGGCATGTGTGTTCGTACTATATCTTCATGACCATGGAGGCGAACGCAGAAGAACAGGGTTTCACCATCGAGGACTACGACTACTACGACGGTTTCTTGAGCTATATAGACAGGGTACTAGATGACTACTTCGAGAACGAGAGAAACAACAAGAGGATGCTGGAACATCTCTTCGATGGGGTTGACGACATGGTTCTCGATGAAGACGAGTGGGTTGATGATGACGACGGTCTATTAGAGTAGCTGGTGGGCAATCCGGGGTCGGGGTGTGACAGACTACCTCATCCACGCAGCAACATGGGAAACTGTGTCCTGTGACACACCCGGTTCAGATCACCGCTCAGTGATGGACCAGATAGCTTAGGTACAGAAGGAGAAACACGATTCGACTCTGCGACTCAGAGCTCCCCTCTTGATTAAACTTCATACTGCATACTTCGAACTCCAGACACTCAAGTAATTCTAGGGCCACAGCCCTAGCCATGACCATGCCTCAGCGTGATTGTTTGGATACTGTGAAGCAGCTGGAACAGGTCGGCGTCCTCCGAGCCCTGCTCTTCCTGCAAAATGGGGAGAAGATGTACAGCGGCTTCGAGGAGGTGATGTCTGCGAACACCTGGACCAAGGCGCGGAGGGTCTTGCTTGATCTGGGATGGTTGGAGATAGAAGAGGGGAAGAACAGAGCGAAGATTCACTGTTTGAGCAGGAAAGGTCAGGAAGTGGCTCGGCTCCTAGAAGACATCATAGAAATGAAACAACGTGCTCGTCATTCTTGATGCCCTCAGTGTTTATTTGGGTTCGCAGACAACTACTACTACAGAAATCTTGAAGCGCTGGGAGTTGATATCGTGAGTAGTGAGATTGACGAAGGCACAAGTGAGGATAGCATACCGCTAGTTGTCTACTCCCTAGGAATGTCATTTGTAACTCCGAGAAACTATTTCAGAGCTGAAGGATACCGTCCCGGTGAACATCTTAGCTATGCTAGTCACGGATTCAATTTCTACTCCTGTAAATGGTCTTCGCCATTTCGCATCGCTCCTCTTTATTCCAACATCGGCTGGTCAAGTCTAGCAAAGTTCATCTCAGATGACGGGCTACTCGAGGTTCTCCTTGTTGACGTTGATTTTGAAAACTATCCGCCAGAAGAGTTTCTAAGATGTCTCTCATCAGTTGCTCCCAGAATAATCCACTATGGGAACTCTGAGGGGCGTTTCTCCCCCTTCTTGAGGGCGCAGCTTTATCAATTGATGGATTCAGCGACATCAAAGAGAATCACAGAAGACATCACCAGAGGGTTTGAAAGCATTGTGACCTACCATAGCTATGCTGTGGTTCTTGTTCAGAACCTGAATATGTCACCATTTAACGACCTCGACCGCATAGGCGAAAAAGTCGCCATTCTTACTTCTATGGGGTCATTGAAACCAAGAGGCGCGTATCGTGCGGGAAGTGGTCGAGCTCTGAACTCAGTTGTCTACTTGGTAGAGTCTCCTGCGACAGTGAATTGGGTTCTAGAAAACAGAGCGTTGCCCGAGGGCGGTTATCTGCCCGGGAGCGAAACAGATGCCCCTCTACATCTGGTTCATTCGCAGAGAGCGGCCATACGGACGTACTTCGAGAATCTGGCTTTATTGGATTCTATTGTGTATATTGAGGATGAATGTAGAAGGGTTTCTAAGATCTTACTGGAAACCCGCGGCAAGGATGACCTTGACGAAATTGGGCAATTAGCAGCAGACCTCAAAGAAGCAAGCCTAGCGCAGTCTCTTCTGTATGATTATCTTGGATTCAAGAAAGATACCGATATGCCGGAACCTGGCATAGTTGACCGGTTGACGCCATATTCTGAATTGCAGAGATGGAATAATGATGCCCGCACAAGGCTAGATGTACTCCAGAAGGATATCGACCGCCAGCTAACTCTTTCCAGTATTAGAGCAGAACGAATCCGGCAGGAACAGGAAGTCAGCCGAGAGTATCGATTCAATGAGATACAGATTCTAGTAGGACTCATGGTCGTGTTTGAGGTTCTGGCCGCAGTGGTCTCATGGTTATTGGTGAAACTAGATGCTTCTGTCATTTCAGGGCTTGCGGTCTGGGGAGGATTGATAGCTTTCCTCATTGTGATCGCATGTCGTGTCTATTCAAGGATAAGAGAGGAATGACCCGGAGAACTAGCAGAAGCCTGTAGTGATTTCGGGGAGATCATGTCTGCCATCACCTGAATCAATTCACGGCGGGTCTTACTTAATCAGAGATGGCCGAAGATAGAAGAAGGCAGGAATGTTGCCAAGATTCACTCGTTGACTGTAAGCGGAAAGAGGCAGTTCAGATGATGAAAGCCATGGTCAAGCTAACACGACTTCTCAAAGCCCAGAAGATGGTTCCTGAAACCAGTTGAGAGATGTCTACGAAACGATATGGATTAATACTATGGTAAGTCAGGGAGTCATGGATGAGGTGAGAGTAACGTGCCGTGGCGATCTTGCTGCCTTTACCGTGGCCTCGATGAAACCGACAGAGAAGCGATAGATGACCTAATCGACTTCCTGTCAACTCGTTTGGATCTCATCCAACGCTATTTCCCTGATTATACTGACCACGGAATCGGACACAGCAAGAGAGTTCTCAAGCACTACTGCGAAATCCTCCAGAAGAGAGGAATCGACTCTGAGATGGACCGAAACCAAGCACTGGTCGGAATCTGTGCGTGTCTTGTCCATGACATAGGCATGGGACCGGTCTATCCGACTGAGATGAACGAAGCACGCCGCTCAGGCTTTCGGGTGGACTTGGATTGGCGTGATGCAGAGGTACGACAGAAGCATCATGAGAGGACTGAGTGGTGGATAAACGACTCGGACGAGTTCGCACAACATCTAGACTGGTTTCCGGATGAGCTGAAGCCCATTCTGGCATCCGTCGCCAAGGGTCATAGAAAGATACCAATCGATCTGGATCCGGTTCTTCAAGACAAACCTGACTATCAGTTTCTCTCTGCTGTACTCAGACTGGCAGACCAAATGGACCTATCCAAAGATCGGGTCACATTCTTGGGGACTTCTAGAGAGAGCTTGCCTACTGAGGATGAAACCCAGACGCGAGAATTCGCAAAGAGCCTATGCCAAGCAGAGGTGTTCCTAGAGGATGATGGCGATGTGCTGGTGTTGAAGTCCACACAGCCACTCGATTCGAAAGTTCTCGTCATGCTGGATGGATTCAGCAATTTGGTTGAGGATATTGAGCAGACGATAGAAGAAACAAAGGCTTACTACTGGAGAGGACGCGGAGTCCTACCAACCAAACTCAGGTACGCTTTCCATGTGGAAGGTGAAGAACCCGCATCGCAGCATCATCTCAAGGCAGACTACGAGAATGTCTTTCGCTATCTGTCAACCACCATCTACGAAGGTCAGAACTTGACGGAGGTTCCTTTGAGAGAGGCGGTCAGTAATGCCATCGATGCCTGCATTCTCCAAGAGGCCACAGATGCGGGTTCAGATTGTCATATTGGCGTTGCACATCTTGGAAACGAAATCCTAATCTGGGACAATGGGTGCGGAATGACACCAAGGGTGATAGAACACCATTTGAAGGTGCTTGGATCGAGTTACTATCATAGTCCTTGGTTCAGAGGAAGACTCACCTCGATGGGAAGAGAGAGGGTCCCACTCATTGGCATCTACGGCATCGGGATATTCTCCTATGCGCTGCTATCAGATGAATTCGAGATCATCTCATCAACCGAAACTGATGCGCCGCGTCGCGTATTCTTTTCTCCCCCATTTGGCATTACAATCGGACCGCTCGGTCAGTGGGATATGGACAGAGGCACTACTGTGATTCTGAAGAAGGCTCAAAGCAGGCAACCCAGATGGCCAAGTTCCGGACGATTGCGGGAAATCATCAAGAAGTGGTTTCCTTACCCTCCCGTCCCAATACACGTTCTGACCCCGAACGGGTGCATGCACCTCCGTAGAAACGATGAGACCAGCGAGTACGCTGTTCATAGCGATGAAACACAATCTACTGTTCGCTATGTTCACACATTCGAGCATACTGATGAATACTCGGTAGTATCGTTGCTCGTTCTTAATCTTCGTCTGAAGACGGTGACTGACGAACAGATAGCGAGTGCAGTCAGAACGGCGAATTTGGGAAGAAGTGATAACCAAGACGGACCGAGTTCCCCTTCAGGGGAGAGGATTGTTCAAGTGAGAGGGGTACGAGTACCAGTTTCAAGACTTGTCCATTCTCCGTTCGTCAAGGCTTTGCTGTCCTTCCAAGAGCTTCTGGACAGACTTGGAGAAAGCGGACGGACTCTCTTTCTATCCGACCTTGATGGCGGGGACATTGAGCCCAACATCCGAAGAAATGCGCTAGTTGAAACAGAACAGGCGACCCAAGCTTTGGACCTTGTTGAACGTCACAATGACCACCTAGCGGCCCTAGCATGCACGAGAATTCTGATGGATGACGCATTACCCGCATCCTTGAGGAGGTTTATCCAGTCTGCGGTATTCGAATTCATGTCTGACCGAACTGGTAACTATGAGCTATACGACAGGATTCCGAATCTAAAAGAGGCGCTAATGAGGACAGTGGATTTCTATGACTGGGAGTCGTCCCGAAGAGTGACATATGAGGAAGCCCAGAAACTTGCAGACAAGCATACCATATGCATAGCACCAATCGAGCCGGTACTAAGAATGGAGGAGATCTTCTCTACGCGACATGTTTGTCTTCTGTCGCCTCTCAAGATGTTGAAATACCGTGATAAACGGAAAGCTCTGTTTGCAGAAGTTGTAGGGAATCTGGTGGAGTGGCTTGGACCAGAGGTTCATTCACCCAAGATACTCTTCTCTTTTCATGGACAGACACTCAACGCAGGTAGTCTGGGCTTCCTGAAGTGGATTCTAGAAGGCCTTGGGCATGAGGATTGGGTTGTGAATGACAGGAATCCCTATGCTCTGAAGAAGGGAGGTTACGCCAGAGGCGAGGCACGATAGCCTCTGTCTTCCTAATGTAACCATGCAGACGGAGAAGTCATCACAGGGTGTGTGCATTCTAGGGCGTCTATTCCTTTCTCGCATTGGTCATGGTATTCGTATATAGGGTATACAGCACGACATACGAAGTAAATCTTATTCTAGAGCACAATCCTCCTCTTCATCAAGGTAGACCAACTCTCGCTCCATGTCGTAGCCCCTCTTGAAACCCTTTGGCACCAAGAAGCCGTCCTCGCTTCGCTGAAAGGTCGGGTTTGTTTCGTGCATATCGTCTAGCATCCCCTGTAGACCCTTGGCCTCAGGGTTGACCCGCTTCTCCATCACCGCAATCAGTCGTTCCTATCCCTCAACGCAGTTCGATTGAAGGGACAGAAGATACTTCAAACTGACCTCTGCAGGCTCGAGAACCTTGGCATCCTCATACATGACGTATCAGGTTCCATTAATCCCAGCCCTTCGATGCCAGCTTAACAGTGTGGACTTGAACATCAAGGCCCTCTTAGACCCTCCCAATCTCGTACTGTGCTCGTCCCAGCTGGATCCATGAGTGCTAGTCCTCTGGCTTGAGCTCGTGGCTGGCCGCGCCATCTCATCCGTTTCATGAAGACAGTCCTGCTCATTGCCAAGGGTTAACTGGATGCTGATGTTGTGCGTTTAACCAAACTACCTGCGATGGTGCCTGTCATGAACTCCTTGACACATCATACACCGAAGTCCACTAATGCCTAGACCTGTCTTAGTTCCAGGGAAGAAGACCTCTTGCCTCTTCAGGTACTCCATCCTTCTCGAAATCGCAATCTTCTTGACTGTCCTAACTAATGCTATGTGTGGAGAGAAATGTGATTCTGAAGATTCGTCAGCGGTATGTTCACCATCTCTCGAACAGATGGACGGGATTCCTTCTGATTCTTGCATATGGTCTGTTTTACCTCTTATTTCATATCAGCAGCGAGTTCCCTGTTCTTGCCCCAATAATTGTTCAGATTAGCTTGATTCCCCTAGGCCCTCTCGTTGCAATCGGTTTGAAAGGCATCTATGACCACAGCAGGGAAGTTGAACTCGCGGACGCCACAAAGAGGGTTGTACTCTGGGAGTTGAAGAGGAACTTCGTAATGCTGTGCAAAGCTAAAACATCGTTGGTGTCAACCTCAGCAGTAAGTATTGTTCAGCAGACTCACTTTTGGAAACACGTTCTGGATAGCGAGGCTGAGAGACTTCTGGACATCTACGTGGAAATGGACTTCTATAATCTTCAAATCCTTCAAGCCACACGCCTGAGTATCTGGCAGGGGGGTGTAGAAGACTCACCTATGAACACTGACGAAATAGAAGATGAGAGTAAACTAAGTAACTGGGGACACAGGAAACAGCTAACTGTTCTGAACAAGCTTCTACAAGTTTTGAAAAGCCTCTGGCCGAATGAAGCGATTGATTGGGAAGACATCAAGAAGGATACCTTTGCTTCGAAAAAGGAGCTTGTTTGGGAACCATCTCAAGTCTATGACGGAACGCTCAATTTGGAAGAGGAGAGGAAGAAATATTCCGACTATTAGGAGAGCGAACAACATGTCTTCTTGGGATCTCCTTACGCACCATCTGAATATCCTTATTGAGGTCGGAGTCAGTTGCCGAGGCTCGCAGGGTTAATCTCCATAGCCAGCACAAAGAGCTCCTCCGCCTCGCCCCGCCAGTCGTGAGCGCGATGGCTCGAAGGAATGGACTCGATGGCCCTGCGAAGTACTTGCCTTGCTGTCCCCCCTTGCGTTGATGAAACCCAGCCCCGAGTACGACCAGATCTCTGGGTTCTCGGATTCCATGCCTGCAGGCCATCTATGGACTGCCATGGCCTCCTCGCTCCCTCCCATCCTGTCATAGACGATGACAGGGTTGGTCAGGATATCCTGACTATGATCTTCTCTTTGGACATCACGGGAGATGATAGGATCTGATCGTGTTGTGTATACCTTTGTCCAATGTGGGAACGCAATGAGGGTTATGTACTGTATATGTGACGGCTGGGGAGCTCTTAGGCCGTGATAGCCATAACACGACACCCGGATCCTCGTGTGCATCGAGAAGACCGCCAAGAGAGCCCGGACCGGTCCGAGGTACAACTTATGATAGTCTTTACCCAGTGATACCTGCGGGTTGGGAATCCGTCCCGACCGGTCAGAACTGAAGAGGAGACACCAGCTGTCATGGATGCGATCCAGTGGATTTCGGATGAGTCGGAGAAGCATGACCCTGAAGAGTATCCTCAGCGGGATGGGTACCGGCAAGCGCCTGCTCTCCACGCGAGAACTGTTGTCAGAAGACTCAGCGATGAACGAGGAGGGGAGAGGCCGTGAACGATGACGCCTCAGCCGGTCATCGCTGCGAGAACACCGGGCGACCCGTAGACCAGTGCAGGTGCCTCGACTGCTGGCCCAGGCTCTTTCGCTTCAGCCGACTCTGTGAGGACTGTAACACCATCGCAGACGTCCTGTCGTCCTTGGCATGGGCCTTCGAGTTCTTTGAGGAGCTCGAGACGCAGGGATATGAGATCGATGGCGACATCCAGCACGACCACATGGAACTGGTGCCGCCCCTCGTCAACGGATGCTACTGGACGCGGTGTGTGAGGTGTGGCGAGCCGGTCCTTGTGGATGAAGGGAACACCGAAGATCAGGTATGTTCCGTCTGTGTGGCGAGGGGGCTTGCAGACAGGGAGGTCAAGACCTACGGTGACCTGTTCGAGTATGTTGACTCACGATGCACAAGACGGGAGAACGGTAGGACACTCCTGTGTTGCTCGGGGCCGCTGGTGGCAGTGGATGAGTTTTGCGAGAGACACGGGCTGGACGCGGAGACGGTCAAGGACAGGCTCCGGGAGAATGGCGGGTACTGTGACTGCGAGGTTATGATGAACTGCGTCGAGACGATTCCTGCTCTTGACATACTTCCAAGGTTGACAGAGACCGGTGTCGGCAACCAGGGGACAGGGGAGAGGAGAGCGTGACTGCAGAACTCACCCCGCCACTGAACCCGGTGGAACCCGACCTTGCTCGACTGATCTACCTGCGGAGACACGCTGAGCTATGCAAGGTGGTTGACGAGCTGCTGGCGGAGCTTGGCTGGCAAGAGGTCATCACGCTGTTCTGCAGGGTTGCTCAACGGAAGGACATGGGACACCTCCAACTCACCTACCACGACGTATACTACATCCCTCCTGGACTCCTGCGGGACGCACTATTGAGCATCCTTGATATGCCGGTGGATATCGATGGCGACCTCCTGCGTATGTTCGGACGGTTCAAGGCCCACAGCCTGAGCGAGCTCCGAGGGAAGGTGATGCGGAAGGCACCGAAGGTCCTTCGCACTCAGATAGAGAACGGAAACACGTATTTCATCCGGGGGGAGGCACTGAGGAAGACCCCGCTTGAGCAGCTCATTCCCCTGATAGACGACCAGCGGAGAGAAGAGGTCCTCGCCCTCGATACCCGACCCACACACGATGACATACTCCGAACCTACTACGGCTATGCACTCGTGACGGGACAGATCACTCCAGAGGAACAGGGAATCCTGGACGACCTTCTCAACGGGCAACTCAAGACGAGGACCAAGTGCCCCTCCTTCCTTCCCTCCACGTTCCACCAGTGCTCTGAGCATCTGGGTCGATTGCTTCTCAACTGCATGAGACTGGTGGTCGCAAGACCGCAGACTCAAGCAAGAGCCGCAGTGGAGTTAGGGAATCTGGCTGACTCCCGGAGTCTTCCTGTCCTCCATGACCAACTCAAGAAGTCCGAGGACAACCCGGTCATCTGGCGGGTGATGTGCGCACTATCGGCAATCGGGCACTCCAGCTCCTTTGACCATCTCCGCCCCTTTGTGAAACATCATGAGCTCGGTTCTCATGTGCTGACAGCATTAGCAGGTGTGAACCATCCTGATGCCGTGAATGTGCTTCTGGAGTACACGAACAGCAAAGACCACCGGAGGAGGAACGCCGCTAGAGATTCGCTGTGGGCCACTCACGACATCCGTGCGGCAGAGGCACTGATCAACCTGATGGAGAGAGGGGACTGTTCAGGCAACCTCCGCTTGAAGGACCTTGCCCGCGTAGGCAAGGCAGCCCTACCCATCGTCATGGAGAACCTCTCTGTCATCGAGAGCGTCGTGAAGGAACATGACTGGGGACACATGCAGAAGCTCGTACGTCATATCCCTGAGCTGATGGAGAGGGAGGAGTTCTTTGAACTGGTGTTGAGGCTGATAGGCGACTCACGAGATGGTCTGACCTGCCGGGGCATCCTTAGGGACTATCCCGCCCTGCTCCAACGCCCTGCTGTCAAGGAGGCCATTCTGAGAGCCCTGAAGAGCAGTTCCCGGCCTGTGTTGGTCATTGCAGACGTCTATAAGATGGGGTTGCTGAAGGATCAGTTTGAGGAGGAAGCAAAGGCGCGGGTCCCGGATGCGGCGGCTCGGATACGAGGTACTGCTGAACCTAGAGTGTCATTCGATATGTGGGATATCTGTAAGGTCCCGTTGCTCTATGACTCAGAGATGATCCATGACGCCATTGCTGATGCAATCAAAGATGGGGCGAGTACGGAGAGCATCCTGAGTGCAATCAAGAATCACGAGGGGCTGAGCAGAAACACAGGGATTCAGGACGCCGTCGTGGACTATCTCCGATGGGGGATAGACTCAACCCACTCGCTTCAGCAGGTGACGAAGAACGCTACGGTGATGGGTGAGGTGCGCGTTCAGGTGGCGGTCGCAAAGGTCTTGATGAGGCACTGGGCCGACAGGGAGAATGCACGCCGGTGTCGCGGGGTGGACTGGGACTCCGCTGAATACGACTTTGTGTACGTTCTATATGATCTAGCTGCATATCCGGAGATGGCACAGATCGAGGAGTTCCAGCAGGCGGTGGCCTCCCTTCTGAAGAACGCCGAATACAAGTCCAGTGTCCTGCAATGTATCGAACCGTTCCCTGGCATCCTGGAGAGTCAGCCTCTCGAAGAGGCAATCGAGAGAGTTCTCGGGTCGCTATCCTCCTCCTACGATTTCCAGAAGATCAGAAATCACCTCTCCGAGAAGTACCATGCAAGGATTGACCAGAAGATTGCTGAGCTACGGGAGAGCGAGTCATTATGGTATCGCCGTCAGTCGCATACGACCTCTGACTACGAACGCGATGATGATTATTACTCTGACACGTACTACGACTACTGAGTCATGCTAGCACCGGCTATACGCGACTGCTAGCGTGTTCACCTATGGTGATGTTATCTCTAGTGTGATTTAGTTGCTCATGTTTGTATCCGTTCAAGAACTAGTACTGTTGACCTCAGAGCGTGGTTCCAATTGTCGACTTGAGTAGAGGTGTTTCAGTTCCAGTACCCACGTGTCCTCTAAGCAAGAGAATAGATAACTGCTTGCTGCGGAGTGGCTGAGCACTACTCAATCTGGATGAAACACTCTTAAGTTATCAGCACCACGAGAGGTCAGGGAGATCGGATTGAGAAACCTCGATGATGATATCTACTCACTCTGGAAGTTCCTCTGGGACCATAAGATGATTGGAACGCTTGTACGCACCGACTCGGACGGTAAGGAGAGGACAAGGTACTTCCTGAACGACTATGGAAAGAAGATCTACAGCCTTATGGCTGAGAGGTACAAGAGGAAGGTTCCACTCTGGAGGAGATGCTGTCGGACGAGAAGACTGCACGGGTCTTGATCATATGCCCCTTCTGGGGAGGAAAGACCGAGCAGGGTCTAACACGCTGTCAGAAGTGTGGGGCAGACCTCTAGGAGTCGGTTCTATATTCTTATCCAGTGAAAAAGAGAAACGAGAGCCTGAGAATGGCAAGGCATCAATATGGTTCAACTCAAACGACCCGATTGATGGAGGCATATACATGGGCACGGTCACACTGAGATATCAGACAGAGGATGGAGAAACGAAAGAAGAAGCCTTCGATCCTCGGGTTGAATATATTGACCTATCTCAAAAGAGCATCAAATCCATCGACCCGAGCCCCCTCTCAGACTGCACCAGCCTGCAGAGACTCAAACTTGGATAGAACCACCTGCAGGAGCTGGACCTGAAACCTCCTTTCGGCCTGATTCGCGAGGAGATGGAGGTGGGCCGCGCCCGCTCACCTACCTGGTGATCACGGAGAAGGGAAAACGAGTAGCTCAGAAGCTCAAAGAGATCCAGGAGATGCTTGAAGGGGGGTAAAGGGTAGTGAATGAAAGACTCTCAGAAGTGCAGTCCAAATTGGAAATACCCTTTCAACAGAGAGTGTACTGGATTATAATGCTACTTGTGGCGACAGTCACCGCGGCAGTGGGTCTTATGGGGCTTGAGCTATGGGTCTCTGAGACTCATCTCCGAATCCTTCTGATTACAATCGGCATCGGACTCTTGTTGCTGCTCTACATCATCAAGCCTGATAACTGACGAAGAGTCTCTTAGGTCAAAGTTATGGGCGAGCTTTTGGAACGGAGGTCTAGAGTTGAGTATCTTTTCTTTGAATATGTCGAAAGGCGAAGGGCCCCGACTGAGCCAGTCTATAACATGCGGGTATTGGCCAGGGCAATCATTATGAATCGGGCCTTTCTGAGAGCTGTTCATCGAATGGCCCTCGTCGAGGATGAGAAAGACTTGGCAGCCAATATTCTTCTGGAAATAGGCGAGCATACTGAATGGCTTCAGAAGCTGAAAGACCGACTGTACGAGATAGAAGCAACTGAGTGATGCGCTCCCGTAGAACGATTTCTCATAGGGGCGTGAATTGACAACCATGAGAGGGATTATGCTTCATTCGCCTCAAGCATATCTAAGAATAGAATCATGGAGTTCTTGACAGGAGAACAAGAGGCTCGGCATCTGCTGCAAGAGCGCTACAAGTACGAAGAAGTCTTATATCCCAGCGGAATGTACTCCTTTGGAGTGGTGATCGTATGGAGGTACGTGACCAAGAAACTTCCTACATGTATTCTGAGGAGTTCCAACGTTCAGAGAAGTTTGAGATCAACGATATCGAATTCGTGGAGATACGCATTGACAGTAACCGACTGATTGCCAAAGGAAAGACCTGGACGACCTTCGAGCTCCTGTTGTCCTTCATTGGGGCAGCATGGATGGAGAAGTGGCGGAGATTTGGATCAAAAATGCTTGCAGCAGGGATAATTCTGTTGCTCTGGCCATTCTTCGTTGTGTTCATTCCTGGCATGGCAATGCTATTCTATGGCCCCGGGGGACTCTATTTCATGCTCCCCTTCATGATGCTTGGCGTCGTGTTCATCATGCTCTGGGCGCTCGTGAAAAGGGAAGCGGTCAGAATCTATACCCCCGCTGAGGTCTTCAAACTCGAGGGGTCGGCCGGCTTTGTTGAAGCGGTCTGGAATGCCATATCATCACAGCAGAGATCGAAGAACCGATGAGGGCTCATTTGATGGCCCAGAATGACTTTTATAGCTCGGCATGTCCTTATTAGGATATACACATGCAAGTGTTGGGATTCCAATGTCGGGGGAACAGCATACAATATTGACCAGTCCCACAGCATGGCTCTTCTTCGTGGAACCAGCTTTGGATGTGGTGTCATTTCTGAACAGAGTGAACCGCAAGATCGGACAATACGATGGAGAGGACGGACCTGGCGACAGATACTTGATGAACTATCGGCCGGCGGCAAGGTTGCCCTATAATGGTGGTGACAGGATCGAATCAGCAAGCAAAGGGATATTGGTGTTCGAAGAGAAGCAAAAGGTAGACTTCGAGCGCATATATGAAGAAAAGCGTCCTTACTACGTTCGTTACTACATGTTAGACACTGTGATGGGTCCCATGGTTATTATTTCTGCGAAGAGAAGTGTTGCCAGACACATATCCCGCCTTCTGTCATCATTTGGCCTGAGGAGTATCTACCTGAATAGGCGTATACAAGACTGCATCCTGTCACATGATGATATCATCGATGTGCGCAAGAGAGTAGTGGATGAGATGGATCCCGGAATCGGGACAATTGATCTCAAATCGCCTAACACAAGGACAAAACTGAGTGACGACCGCTATGCTAGGAATACTGACCGTCGAGGCAGAGAACGTGATCTGATGGCCTTTACATGGCAAGAGACCGCTGAGCGCCACCGGTTGACATTCGTTGTCAATAGCTTAGGGTATTTATACGTTCAACATCCACAGGTTCGTGAGGAATGGTTTCTGGATATCATCGATTTGGTACTTAGGTGTGTGAGCTGATGTTATTGCAGTTCGAGTGGGTTCTTAACGGTCTTGGCTGGATCTGGCAAATCTTCGTTGACCAGTTCTTCGGTTGGTTGGCTGGAATCGCGGTGACTCTCTTGGTTCTCTTTCTGAGGCCGAAAGCCATGTTCAGGTGGGCGCGACTTACGTTTCCCATTAGGCACAGAAATACCACCATTACTGCCTCCGGACTTGCAACATTCTCCTTTCCCCCGCTCTCCATGTCACTGTCCGAGCTGAGGGACAGTTTTGTGAGAGTGAAGGCGTTCACGCGTATCGAGTCTGCAACACTTGAGATGCAAGATCGGCTTCGTGTTGTCTCAAGAGTGGGCACAAACAGCATAGAATATGATCTCATACCCCTCGAGAATGATGACGAGGAACTGGTAGGTATCATGTGTATCTGTAGTAGACAGATTGCTTTCGGCGGCATCGACGAGTTCATCGACTTCGTGGTGGCCGGTCGTGGAACAGTCTTTCGAGCACTGATGGATGTTGGTGTGATGGTCAGATTCGAACCCGATATTGTTGTGACATTTTCTTGGGACTCGTCCAAGATGAGCATCCTTCCTTGGCTCAAGAATGATTACGTATTCGATGGGTCAATCCAGATTGAGGGAACCAATGTATCAATCTACTATTCAGATCAAGGCGCTGCTGTGAAGGCAGATACTCCGTCCCCACTGCTGAGAGATGTTCTCAAGAACCTGGTTGTCGACAATTTCATGAAATGAGGCCGCAGTGAGATACTCTCAAGTATGACTATCCGGTTCGGCACGGAGCCAGCCACGTGTGCAGTCTGACTTCAGCCGCCACGTTTAACTCGTGTTCTAGGGCACGCTTCACGTCAATGGCCAGCAGATTCAGATCGTCGTCACCTCTGCACTGACGTCGGGTGGCCATCTCTGGGACTCCGTTCAATGCATCTATCCTGGCCTGTCGGGCGATCTCCAGTGCGAGTCCGATATCCAGCTTCTCGTTTAACACCATGCCGTGCCCACGCGTGTGGGCACGATTCTCTAATAAGCGCCCCCTTAAGCTGATATGCGTCCGAATCTCAAAGAGTCAGCATCCATGCGACCCCACCATCTGGATTCAACGCGTGAAACTTATCTTGATGCGGACATAGTTCTAGATATGAGCTCCAAGTCGCACATTCGTGATCCTGATGAGTATCTCAAAGAACTCGTTTCTCGAATCTTTTCGTATCTGGTCATAGAGGACAAGACTTGGCAGGAAGCTAGTACCCTTGCGGCCCAAGAAACACGAAAGATGATGGAATCGGACATCAAGAAAGATATCATCGATGGCCTCATCGATATGCTCTTTGAATAGTGAGTAGGAATACTCCGAAATCTCAAGCAGTCCTGGGATCCATTATGTATCAACTCGCGGTACTGACCACAAGGTCGCCGTGGGCCCTGTGGAATAATACAAGAATTGAGAGGCGGAATGACCACGTCACATGATTTATGTCATACTACTCATCATACGATGCGGCCAAGACCCGCCGGTATTACTTCTTGCTTGACGAGCTTTTGAGCCTTTACAATACTGTTCCTGACACCAGGTACAAGCACGGTCGCCCGGTCGAGTTTCCTCTTCCCGCGCTCTTCGTCCTTCTTGGACTCAAGTTCGACACTGGACTCAGCTATCGTGACTTCGTCGCCTTTGTGGACTTCAATCCATATCTGTCACAACGTCTTGGCCTTGACAGAACGCCAAGCTACTCCTCTCTCCACAAGGCCCTGAAGAGGATTGACACGCAGCTCCTTCACCGAATGTACGAACTCCTTGCCAGGAAGCGACCTCCTCCAGAGACCCTGGCTGTGGACTCCTCCGGCTTCTCTCACTCCACTGGTGGAGAGTGGGTCTCGGTGAGGTTCAAGAAGACCCGGAGAAGGCGTTTCCACGCGCTCCACAATGCTGTGGACACTGACACTCTGTTGATCCATGCGACTCGGGTCAGAGATAAGCCGGGAGGTGACCCAAGGTTCATGGTCCCCCTGGTCAGAAGGGTCTCAAAGAGGAGTCTTGAGACCGTCTATGGTGACAGGGCATACATCTCACGGAGGAATGTCCAGTTCATCGCGGACCTCGGAGCATATCCAGCTACCGAGTCGAAGAGCAGTTCGAGTAGCAACTCAAGGAGTCACTGGGCATATGGGAGGATGGTGAGGGAGTATCGAGCGGACCCTGAGGAGTGGAAGAGAGTTCACAGGTACGGACAGAGGAGTCTTGTGGAGACCGTGTTCAGCATGCTGAAGTTGCGGCATGGTGGAAGTCTCAGTTCCAGAGGTGGGATGGAACGACGAAGAGAGTTGTTGATCAGAGTGGTGTTGCACAACATCGAACGCTTGAACTACTTGGAGTGTGCTGGGAGGTGATTTATTCTACAGAGCCGTCGCCGTGAGATGACTTATATCCGACCTGTTCACATACTGAATCCGCTCACGGGGCATGTACCGAAAAAGCTAAAAGCCTTTTCGAGTAAAATGTCGCGAGTTGCTGCCCATGGGAAAGCGAAAGAGGAGATACATTCCCCATCTTGCGGAGTTCTATCACGATCCGGACACTTGGACTGCCAGACAGGCGAAGAGTCTGTTCCGAAAGCGGAGGAGTCCCTTCGAGAGCGTGCCGCTTGATTCAGTGCTCTATGAGGACTGTGTCAGCGGAATGAGATCTCTCAAGAAATCAAGCGTTGATCTAGTGATTGCAGATCCGCCCTTTGGAATAGACTTCGATGGGAAGAGTAGTGCCTACAACCGGGATGCAGACAATGTGGTAGAGGGATATGAGGAGGTCGAGAGCGATTACTACACGTTCTCCCATACTTGGATGAAAGAGGCCAAACATCTCCTCAAGGCGCACGGTTCGATGTACATCTTCAGTGGATGGAACCATCTGGATGATGTCATCAGAGCCACCAAGGACTTGGGCCTCGAAACCATCAACCATATCATCTGGAAATACAATTTCGGTCTGTTCACGCGTTACAAGTTCGTGACCAGTCATTATCATATCCTTCTAGTGGTTAAGGATAAGGATGAGTACTACTTCAATAAGATCAAGCACTATCCCCTTGATGTCTGGGAGCTCAAGCGAGAGTATCAACCAGGCGAGAAGAAGAACGGTACCAAACTGCCAACAAGATTGGTTCGAAGGCTCATCAGGTACTCGTCGAAACCAG
>CAZLEV010000008.1:0-166830 GCA_964558645.1 uncultured archaeon | reverse complement strand
TGCAAACCCGGAGAACATCGACCTCTTCATGCCGGATTTCAGGGCGCGATTGGTTCAGGTTCGTGTTGATGGGGAAAAGATACTCGTGGACGTAGACACCTTGGAGGCTCAAGAGGATGGTATCAGAGTCAAGCTATTCATCAGGTATGAAGAAGAAACGGGAACCTCAGGCAACCTGACTGTGAAGGGTGGAACTGCAGAGTACGTTGCCCGAGAAGACCACGGTCCGTTGATGTTGTTTTGATGTCATCATCAGCAGGTGATAAGATAGACAGACGGTCTTTCAGCCTGACAGGTGCACCCAGTGATGATGTAGTCATGGTTGACTCCGCAAGTCAGGTGCTGCAATTGATTGAGAGAGGAGAGGGGCCCAATGTCGAGTACAAGAGGACACTTGATACGTCAAAGGAAGGCGAGTATTTGGAGAGCATAACGGCGTTTGCAAACACAGATGGTGGTTTTCTCCTAGTCGGAGTGGATGATAACGCACGAGTATGCGGTTGGAGCGGCGACGCGGAGAAGGTTCTAAGAGACAGAATAGGCGATCTCTGTGACCCTATCCCCAAGATAACGGTCACCGAGGACATTGATGTGGAAGGACAGCTGGTCACGCTGGTGGAGGTTCCCAAGGGAAAAGATAGACCCTATATTCTGAAGAATCGGGGGATTATGGTGCGTGTTGGTGCATCAGATCGGCAGGTCAAGAGGCGGGAACTCGACCGGATGTATGAGGAAAAGGGTTCTCATCTGGTTGGAATGGGCACCTACAGGACCTCTGGATGGTAAAGAGTACTCGGCATGCAATCCGCCGTGTTTCGGGCAGAATGATATAGAATACAGAAACCCGCTCTCGAACGGCTCTCCTGTTGAGCTTCAGCGGTTAGTCCTGACTGTCAACCATCCGGCTACTCCCGAAGCTCAATCATCTATCAGAAACTCCGGTCTGCGCACTCAAATACGCCTTCTGTACGAGGAAAGGCTTTCTCGCGGTGTTCCTCAGATGGACGATAAGGTATTCCGCAGTAGGTACTAGTCAAGTTCTGAGTAATTCTTGAACAGTAAGGCCAGCTCCTTTCCAACGATGTATCGAGCCTTACCCCCGTGTCTTCGGAATGTGTTCTTTAATGGGATTGTCAGATCTGCATACGAGATGAGGACAACTAGGTCAGAGCCGCGGTCTAAGGGCCGCGATATCTGATACCATAGATCGGCCTCATTGAGCTTGTTCTTCTTTTCAGCGGCGCTTTTGATGACAAAATCCACCCGGTATCTACTGTCCTCCAGCTGAACTTCTATCTCGAAGTCTGAGATTTCATAGCCGCTGTGAGGGCGTGTGGATAGATCATCTATTCGAGTCTTCTCTGCCGCTGGTACGATGTCGGATTGGAGCAGAATCCGAGCAAGCTTATCCCGAATGTCCTGGTCTTTGTAGCTGCCGAGTCTATCCATATCGGACTTAGTGATGGTGCCCTCAAGGCTGTCATAGTGCTTAGGAAACAGACCTTCAAGAACCTCGTGGGGGTTGCACGGGAGAAGGGGAGTCTTGCCAATCTTGTTCACGAGATCCTTCATGCGCGCCTTGATGACTAACTAGGTCACTTCACAGGAGGTTTCTAACTCCTGCCTGTGTTCTTCGGTCCACCACTGAAGGGAATCCCAAGGCGTCCTTCCACCTCGTCTAGGACGTGCAGAGTCAAATACAGTACGACCAAGATTATGGATTTCATCCGTGAGTTCCCCACACTCGCTCTTCTTCATAAGCTCTCCGGCAAGACTACTTATTTCTCCAATGAGTTTCTTCCTCTCATCTTGCTCTAGATAGAACCAGCCTCTATCTGTATCTCCAATTCTCTGGTTCATTAGCTGGATTATCTTTGCTGCATCACCAAGACACTCTAGTTCACTTTTCATTTGTCTACGCCGTTCTACTCTCCTTTCATAAGACACTGAAGACACATCCATCTGCAAAGCGTTTGCTAGAAGTTTCCTTTCAAGGAACCCACTATCATCCAGCTTGAAGGGATAGTATTTGTGTTTCTTGGTGTTGATTGACTCTCCGAACCACACGTATTGCATCCTGTATACCATTTGGACTATCTCATCCTTAACGTCGACCACTTTCTGAATTCGAGGACAATTCGCATACGAACTCCTGGAAGAACTAGAAGTCACTTGGAAGCTCAATCTCAGTCCGTCCAAACATCGCCCGTGGCCTGCTATTTTTCAATGCGTGGATTCGATTCGTTTCTGGAGAGTGGATATTGACAAATAGATAAACTGCTGTCTGATGGAGGCTCTATGAGGTGTCACTTATGTAGACTATACATCGAAATATATCTGGGATGACTCTCCTCCCAGCCCCACATCTATGGAGAAGGTTAAGAAACCAACTTCAATGAGTTTTCAGAATCATGCTCTGCAATGCCGCATCAGGCTTCATCCTCTCTGCCATGAGATAGGCTCCAAAGAGGGTGTCTTTGTCACAATCTGGTACGCTCCTATCCAGCAACGATTGAGTTGCTTCCCACATACCGGCGTAGTCTGGTTCTACCCCGGCCCACTGTAGAATGAGATTGGTCCTCCTCTGCAGCGTTTCTGTTATCGCGTTATCAAAGGCCAGTTTCTCTGAAATACGGCTCTCTTCAAGACCCATCAACACATCGTAGTTGTACCTTGGATTCTGCTTTGCCCTCTTGAGGAAGTCTTCAGTTGGTAGTACGTAGCGCGAAGGAACCTTCGTTTTTCGTAGCTCCTGGACCATCTTGTGCAAAGAAGGCCCTGCTAGTTTCAAGCACCGCTTGCGCATATGGGAATATCGCAGACCATCAGGAGGATGGGAATTGGAGCCAAGCTCAGGGGGAACGCCAAGAGACCGACCCTCTCGATGGAATCTTAAAGCGCAATCGGGGCCTCCTCTCAAGACTGCGAATGCATCTGCAAAGTACTCTGACATCCAACACCTGATGAGAAGAGAGAGGGAATCGACAGTGATATCACTCGTGCTCCCATCTCTCGCTTTCAAAATGTCATCACTGATCTCCGAAACAAGCTGCGGAATGCTATCGTGGTATCTGAGATAGAAATCAAAGGGCACATGCCCAATTTCATGCATCACCATGTAGCAGTCAGCCAATCTGTGTGTTTTCATGTAGGATGTTTCTACAACCACAATATTCTCATCTGATCGTATAGGCACTGCGTCATCACATTCTCCACTGAATACAATGAATTCGGCTTGTTCAGGCATTCCTTGTGTCGCATCTACTGCCACTTTGGTGAAGAACTCCTCAGCCAAGTATGCATCATAGGGTAGTTGCTCACTCTGTCGAAGGTCAGCTATCGCCAGAAGACGTTCCGTTGCCTCAGCAATTCCCGCAGCCAGCTCGGCATTGTCTTTCTGGAATTTCACTGCTGACACTCTATTGTCTTCAATAACGTCTATAGCTTTGTCAAGTCTGGGGTCAACTCCCCGTTGCTTGATTAGCCGTCCAATCAAAGTATCCAGACCTTCGTGACCCATCCGTCACTCCTCGACTTGGTATATGCAGGGACCAAACCGTCATCTCGATCTCCCCGCTAATCCCGCGGTACTTCCCCGTTCAACAGTCATGACAGTCAGCCTTCTGGATAAAGGGTTCAAAATACTATCGGCAGGCCTCGTATGAGATGTGAGCTCATGGAATACATACGACTCGCGGATGGAAGGTAAGCTCACTAATCATGCGGGATACTTGAACAGAATATGAAATCAGGACTCATGACCCACACAAGGTGTAATTCACATCATCACGAGGAACCTCGATTACGTGAAATGGGAACATATCCTCTAGGGCCACACGCCTTGGCTACCTGAACCGTTGCCGTGTATTTAGGCCTCATAGAGCACATGAGCTGAGATTCTATCTCCGTTCGACCCTGGGTGCCATGGCCAGCGTGACCTTCTCGGTCCGAGCAACCAGCGGCTGCTCAGTGGCATACTCCAGTGTGACCTGCAGGGTATCAGGCACGAACGGGCTCACCAGATCGAGCAGCCGCAGGGAGTAGAACGCCTTGACCTCGCGATACTCCAGATTGGCCCCCTCTTCCTCGCGGAACCCAAGGTTCTCCACACTGAGCAGTCCCTCGCTCCTATGCAGAACAACGGTCTCATCCTCGCCACTCTCACCAGTGTACACGAAGGAGAAGTCCCCCTCTGTGTTCGTAATCATATACGCATAGTCGAACTGCTTCTTGCTCTGCAGCATCGACCTGAACGCCCTGCCCGTCATCCGGATGCGCGCCTCGTGCTTGAGCCGTGGGGCCTTGGCTGGCTCCAGAGAGCCATCAAGCAGGGTGACCCTTCCGACTCCGTCCTCGCCCTCGACCTCCAGCATGCTCTCCCCGATGCGGATGCTCAGCAGATTGGTACAGAGATTCAGCGCGTTCTTCAGCTCAGACAGGCCGACAGCCACTGTCCGTTCTTCCTTGATCATGTACTCCCTGAACCAGCCCGCAGGGATGGCCACACCGATGTAGCAGGTGCGTTCAGAGTTCAACTGGGAGAGGTGTACCCCCTCAGCATCCAGCCTGAAGATGCCCTCATGCAGGAGTTTCTCCAGCCCCGTGATGATGCCAGCGAATCGCCGCACCTTCAACCGCCCGATGAACTCAAGCCCCGCAGTCTGTCCCTCAACAACTGTCCTCATGCTCTCCCGTGTTGACCGCCCCCTTTAAGCCCCACCCATGTAGTCGAGGCTCCCGGTCTACATACGAACGCTACCACTCGCCTGTCACGATGGCATGTGCCAGGAACTTCCAGCCGAACCCGTCAGGATAGGTGGCCACAGTGACCTCGTGCCTGTCGTTCCTGAAGGTGATGGTGAGATTGTCCTTCTCTCCAAGAATCAGTGCCTACTCCACAGCGGTCTCAGACCAGCCCTCGACATCCAGCGTGCCCGGCCCTATGAACTCCGCCAGCAACTCCCTGAACAGCTCGAAGTGCGCGGATGGATCATGGGCTAACTGGCGCAGTATCTCCACCTGTTCCGGCCTGTCGGCCCCGTCCCACTCCTGTCTGAGCTCCGACCGCATGACGTTAGGAGTGATGCGCACCCACAATAAACCTTCTTCCCCCCTCTCAGACGGGGCCCTCAGCCACCACGAAGGAGAAAACCGACCTCGGATCCACCAGAACCAGCTCGTTGTGCCTCAGGGACTCACCCCGTCTATAGTCCCGCAGGAACCTGAACCGTGCCCCGGTCAGCTGCACGAATCGCGGCTTCATTGTCTTCTTCGCCATGACGCTCTCCTCACTGATGGATAGCGTACTTGGTGCCAGCGAACAGTGACATGTTCTTGATGAGTTCGCGCAGCTCGGTATAGACCGTCTGGAGCACCTCTGAGGGCTCCGCGGTCCCCGAGTCCGGATGCTGTTCGATGTGACCCGCAAGTCCGTTGACCCCCATGAGCCTGGGATGCTTGAGCACCATGCTCGTCAGCTTGAGATAGCCCACCGCCCGACTCGCCCGAGGAGTGTCTGTATGCCCATCGAAGTCCATCTCATCGGCCATGTGATGGGCAAAGGCCAGGGCATCGTTCACCCGCTCTTGGATCTCCTCTATCCCGCTCATCTCTCGCACAGTTTCTCTGTTCCACGGTTTGCTATTTGAGCCCCACACACATCCAGACATCGTTGATAGCAAACGGGACATAGTCAACACCTGGCAACTTGGGTTCGCAATGGTTAAGGCAGGTTGAGGGCGTTCTGTCGGGCAATGAAGTAAGGGGAGTCCAAGTAGAATCTAGACCAGCCGTTTCTGTTCGAAGTGCCGTCTGAGATCAATCGTCAGACACAGGTTGGGACAATGCTGATAGCCCACATCACTGTTCACCAGACTTCTTATTCTCAGTGGATTCGAGATTCTTTTGTCTCGAGAAACAGAGCCTTTGCTCTCTCAAGATTGCATAAGCTAATAGGCTACTTGGCTTTCCATTTCATAGGACTCTGGTTGATCTGTAATGACTTCAGCGGACCTAAAGCGTTTCTACGAGTTATACTATGGAAGAAGATTTCGGATTAACAAGTTCTCAGTAAGAATGTCCATTGAATCAGGATACAGAACAGAAATAGAGCTTTCCAAAAATGGAGAGAGAGAAGTAATCAAGTCTGATGAAGAGGATGTCGCTCGTGTTCTGCAAAGGTTCCAGAACGTGACTGATTCTGATGGAGCCATGAGACTTGACAGAATCACCGACCCGAGGAAGTACTTCGCAGCAGTGGAGGAACTAGCAGAAAACAGAGAAAGCAAAGTATCAGGAGCCATTCACGACTTGGAAACGGGGAAGTCTCCCTTGGAACCGGGTTTTTGGCATGATGTTGATAGAGCATTGGTCAAACTGCTGTTCGAAAACACCTCGCCGGATGACCCCGATATTCTATGGCTGAGGGAGAACTACTTTCATATCTTCGCCTCTAACCTCGTGGAAACCAGAGATGTCGGTTTCTTCGGGGAAAGAGAACTACTGCAGAAGCATAGAGCCATTCAAAAGCTAGCACGCCTCGCTGAGAGCATACTGCAAGAGGGGTTTCTCCCAGACCAAGAAAAACAGAACCCCGTCGAGATATACAAGACATATCGTCAACACCTTCCTGACTCCCTTGAAGATCATTCTGAGCGAGTGGCTATACAACTCGCGTATCTTAGAGACCTTAGAGCAATGATTGAGGAAGGGGGTTCACAAGATGAGAATGTCAGGATTCTTTACGTCCTCGATGTCTATCGTCGCGTCTATGAATTGGCTCGACCGATTCTGGACCTACTACGCATTGCTATTTCGCTGACTAAGGGAGAAACACCTGAGCCACAGGCCAGGGATTCGAGAATAGTATCTGTGCTAACTGAAAATGGCTATAAGCGGCTTGTAGATGCTTTCAATCCACAGATCCGACATTGTGAATCTCATCTCGCCACAAGAATCAGAGAAGGAAAGAGAGCTGTCCTACTGACAAAACCGAAAGGTCTCCGCCGCGTGACAGTTCAGGAACTGAGTTATGAGGAAATAGTTGACTATCAGGAACGTCTGTTTGCCGTGGTACTCCCTGCACTATACTACGCATGGACCAGTTTTGACGGATTTCTAAAGATCTTGCTCATGGATTCCCTAGAATATCAGCTCTTGATGATATCGAGGACTGCAGGCAATTAGCTAACATCGCTGCTTTTCCTATCCATTGCTCGTGGTGCTTGAGTTGCTACCAGACTGTTCTTTGTCACCAGAGTCCACTCTCAAAGGCTCCATCTGTCGATGCTGGTGGCCTCTCCTCTTCTTGACCTTGGAAAGAGAGCCAGCTGCTCGTAATCCGAGAGCCCCATCACCAGCACCTCACGTTACTGACACACTGATGATAGCACGACCAGCAGCGGCCGACACAGGCTCGCTTCGGATAGAGCTGACCTGCGCTCTTCCACTTGTGAGAGGGCTTGCCTGCGGTGTTGGTCGGGACGGGCTCGCAGGGCTCCAAATTGATCATGTCGATGAAGGGGTTTGTCCTCTGGAATCGTAGAGTCTGTTCGAGGACTGAGTCTAGGTGCACAAGGTCAGCCTGCAGGTCCCAGAGCTCCGACTCTTCCTTGAGTGCCACTGTGACCAATCTGCAAACGGAACGACCACCGAGCTCCTCGTACCTGTCGAGGTTGTGCCGGACACGGTCTCGGATGGCTGGCGATTCGAGGATACTGACCGAGCCATGGATGATGCTCTCGTACTTGGCCAGTTCTTCGAGAAACAGGTCGTCAGATTCCTCCCAGAAGCGGGTGAGATGCACCACCGTGATATTCCCGTGGTCGAGGAAGCACGTCAAATCGCTGGTCAGGTCCCACGCGAAGGCAGGGTCTCCGACGACTCCGTTCCGCGTCCACTCCTCATCGAGTCGTTCTACATCCTTTGCCAGTAGGTCTTCCCTGAACTCCATACGCTGGGGCTGATTGGAGAGGACTCAGAACCGTTTGGATGCCTCCACGACGACCGTCTACGACATCGACCAAATTGCCGCTCTTCATGATATTGTCGCCGACCGTACTCCTTCCAGTGCGGAAACTTCTCGGTCTTGATGGTCCCCAGCAAGCGCCATAGGGATGATCTTGTAGGTGTGCCACGCTCTGCGTTTCCGTTCTTGCACCACAGAAGAAGAAACACCTTCGTCGTGCGCCCTGACTGATGCCCCCAGAAACATGAACCTCAGTTTCGGCACGGCCTATTATACTCATACCAAATCATCAATGTAGTACTTGTGCAGCAGTTACATACGCTTTTGTGCCTGTCTACCGCTTCATCACTTTCTTCCCTTTGAAGCCCCGAAGGGGAAAAGCCGGAGTACGTCGAGATGAACACCACCGAGCAAGGAGGTTTTGGCTACATTGGTACCCAATCTATCTCGGAGAAACCCAACACAATCGCATCCGGTCGAATAAGCAGTGGCCAGTCACTGAAAGTACTGGAGAGAATACTGGAGCCGATTGCCGGGGAGAAACAGGCCGAGGAGATTATCACACAGCTTCCCGGACAACAGACAGCCAGCTTCGTCTTCGCCTCTGCAGACCTCAAACCTAAGGTAAACCACATCGGCGTACGATGGCTTCTCACAAAACACATCACACTCACAGAACGCGACGTTCAGAAACACATGGTTGAGCTCAAGAAGGAACAAGAGAAGATACTCAGAGAAATGGAGAAACAAAGGCTAGAGCGAGAGAGGATAGAGGAGGAGAAACGTCGAAAGCTTGCCGAAGAACGTCGAAAGAAGAAAGAGGAGGAAGAACGGCTCAAAAGGGAGAAGGCAGAAAGAGAGCAGCAGGAGACCGCACTGGCAGCGAAGCGCGAGGAATTCGTGTCCGCACCAGCCGACGCCAAGATCTTCGAAACCAAAGGCAAGCAGAGCCTGTCGTATGAAGATATCATCAACGCGTTCATTGCCAGAATTGAAGCAATCGCGCGGACAACCTTTGGGCTCCCGTTCCTGAAGGAACTAGTAAGGCGCGAACAACTTGTGTATGAGAAGGCCATGTCCTTCTACCTGAAAGAAACCAAGGCTGCCATCAAGCATGGTCTCGCGAAGCGTGTGAAGGGGACCTACAAGGGTAGGCAGATTTGGCTTATCACGTACGATTTTGACCACGTTCTGGACGAGGTGCTGAAGTCCACCGGTATCAAGCAACCAGAATATGTCGACAAGACGCGTCTCAAGAAGCGATTTGAGGAACTGGTCAAGAACGCAGAGAAGAACAGCTTCCTGGAGAGAATCGTGCTTGGAGAACCTCTCTTGGATTTCTAACAGCCAAGCCCCACTTCACAAGGGGATGGGCAGTCACTCATTTGAGCACGCAATCCGTTCTTTCACCACTTGATGGATCCACTTAACTGCGAAGGTGGATTGTTGGTGAGCCGCATCTGGTGCAGTATCCACCATCAACGGAGCCCCCGAAGCGTTCTCTGCAATCGTGGTTTCCTCGGAGTCGTTTGAAACGAGGAGCAGCAGGAGCCGTCAGATGAATTCGACTATCTCTTTAAGACTGTCAACTTGAAAATCGGGGGTAGTATCCAGCCCGCCAGACTCAAATGCTATGATATCATCCGGATTACGATTGACCAAAACGGTGGTCATACCTGCAGCATTGCCCCCAGCTATGTCAGATCTGGGATTATCTCCAACCATCACAGCATCGCCACAAGAAAAGCCTAGGGCCTCGACGGTGGCCACGAATATCTCAGGTAGAGGTTTCCCAACGATTGTCGCTGTAACACTAGTGGCATCCTCGATGGCAGCTACAATCGACCGCTCCCCGATGAACACATCTTCTCTTCCAAGATAGACCCCGGGATAGGAACGGCTGCCACTCACACAGATGAGCTCCGCCCCTTCTGACACCATTCGAGTGGCAAAGTTCAGCTCCTCAAAGGTCATTCCTCTGTCAGCTGCTACCGCTACGTAATCAATTGGGGGATTGCGGGTGACATGAAGCCCCTTCAGAAGAAAGTCTTCGGTTGTACCTCCCTCGCTTATCACAAAACATCTGGCATCCGAATGCCTGCTATACACATAGGCGGCTGCAGCTGCGCCAGCACTGAAGGTCTTATCTAAATCGAAGCTGAATCCGGCTTGAACCACGGCTCTATGAATGACACGAGAGGATAAACGTCCCACATTGGTAAGGATTCCCAAGACCTTGCCGCGGTCCGCGAGTACCTTCACCAAAGAAAGCGCATCTTCGAAGGGATCAGGATGCTCTACATCCTTGATGAGTGTGTTATCGACATCAAACAGCCAGAGCCTGCAGTCCGCAAGGTCATATTCCCTCATACGACCCAATATCAACTGCCTCCAACAAAAGCTTAGCGGATTCAGATACCCATGAGCTGATTGCATGGAACGGGCTCAGACAATCACATCATTCCTCGAGCAGAGGAATCACACATATGAATCTGAACGGAGTGTTACCCTCAGAGTTATCGTACCCATGAGGTTCATTAGGTTCGATGAACACAACATCGTCCTTCTGAGCGGTCATGCCCTCTTGCTCACCGAGCAGCTCCGCCTTGCCCTCAAGGATGAAGATCTCATGTTCTTCTGGGTGTTGATGAAGAGGGATTATACCTCCTGGCTGAATCTCGAAATACCGCATCGCGTATGTCCTTGCTCCTGACCTCCGGCCAACTAACCAACGCATCGTGGTTCCCTTGGAACCGGGCATATCAACAGGTATCTCGTCACGTTCTTGGTAATCAACAACATACAAGGCCTTATCCTCCAGAACAGGTAGAGTATATCAAGAAGAAACGGTCGTGGCTCTGTATAATAAGATTAGGATATGGTTCTGTGTTCCCTTCAGATAGGACAAAGATGCTGAATAACACAGAAAGGTTAATCTGAACCGAGAATACTGTGATTTCTACACCTAATGTCTACTTCCTGACCAAAGTATAGGGGAATCTGCCATGGGAGAAGAAGAAACCTACATTCGTGCGAAGCTCACTGAGATTAACACTTCGATTGACAGGCTGACAGACTTGCTCAACAGAATGATAGAAATCATGACAAAAATCACTGACCTTGAGGATTCGACTTCTGAACTGGCGCTGGCGGTAACGGCGAACGGTGAGAAGATAGATGACCTGACACAAATGGTAAAGAAACTGGGGAAGCAAGCATCTGTTCCAGCTTCGAGCAGTGTCATCGCGGAAAAGGGAGTAGTCACAGGACTCAGCTCGGTTATTGACAATCTTGATAGTCAGGTAAGGGAAGGAATCATAGCCAGCGACTTGGCGACCAAAGTCGATGATGCAGCTGAAACACTTGAACAGAAAGGCGCAAGCAGCTCCCTCGTCGTTAAGATGCAGCGGTGGGTACGAATTCTGAAGACTTATGGTCCGGTGGATACGGTCAGTCCAGCAGACCTCGCCAAGCTACGTGAAGATTTGAAGGACTGGCAGAAGGAAATCGGGCAGATGAGATAGTATCTGCGAAGAATAGACATACTGTTCGAAAAATGGAGGCATTCTTGCGAGTGGTCAATGCTTAATAGGGTCCACTACGACTTAATAGGTAAGACCGCCGGGAAATAGAGGTGCAAGTGAATGATACCTGAAGAAATTGATAGTAGGATTCGGACTACCATTGAGGAGTTCCCAAATCCATATCGCCATGAGATCCTTGCCACTTGGGATTCTTGGATTGCAACCGATCCTGATACGCCATACTACCTCAGCTGGTCTGAGTTTGCCTCTCAAGACGATGACGAGAGTTCCTTGTTCAACGAAGAGAGGATATACATCAAGAAGGTATCTAATGAACTGCGCGATTTAGCGGTTCCAAAGACATTCTGGCAGAAAGTGGCAAAGGCGCTTGCGGCCGTTGCGAGCATGTTCCTTGTCATATTCCTAGCACTATCGAGAGTATCGCGAGCTGCAGAATAGCCGTCAACTCGTTAGGTCAGAGAGGCCTACTTATATTTGACAGTCCAGAATCTTACTAGAAGACAATGGATTCTGCAGGCATAGATGTTCCTGAAGGTATGCGTCGTAAACTGCACGGGGCGGTACGTGCGGTACGGAGCTCCGAGAAAGCTCTAGCATTCTCACATATCGATGCAGATGGGATTACTGCCCTCGCAATTGTGGTGCAACTCCTGAAACGTGAGGGAATCGAAACTGAATGGGCCAGTGTACACCAGTTGAACTCAGAGTCGATCATCGAGGTCAGAAACTCAATCCTCGAAGGAAAACCAGATCTCGTCATATTCAGCGATTTTGGCACAGGCCAGATGGACTTAATCAGGGAACATGTTTCACCGCTAGAATCTGTTAGAAGGATTGTTGTACTGGACCATCATCTCCCCAAAAAGAAATCTGAACGGAATGCCTCCGATGAGAAGATTATCGAGGTCAATCCATGCAATCATGGCCTGAGCGGTAGTAAGGATGTTTCAGGTGCAGGAGTTGCATTTCTATTGGCCCTCCACACCTCTTTAGAAAACACAGATCTATCAGAGCTGGCGATCGTTGGAGCCTCTGGAGACCTCCAAGATTTCTATGGGAAAGGCTTCAGGGGGATAAATGCGGATATCGTCAGATTAGGGGAAGCGGCAGGATATGTTGCAGTGGATAAGGATCTCACGTTCTTTGGAATCAACACTAGACCCCTCCCCTTCCTGCTCGAGTATGCTACTGAGCCCTACCTGCCCGGAATAACAGGAAACAGGGATGCATGCTATTCTTTCTTTGAAAATCTTAGGATCCAAATGAAGAATACAGATGACAGCTGGAGAACGTGGAGCGATCTTCAGGATAGTGAGAAGCAGAGAGCAATTCAAGCCCTCTTCCACGAGATTCTGCAAGCCTATGACGACCCAAAGATTGCCAAGGGTATTATTGGAGATGTGATAACGCTCACATGCAGGCCGGTCAAGAGTGAGATGAGGAACGTGAAAGAGTTCTCCACACTTTTGAATGCATGCGGCAGAAACAGAGAACCCGAGGTGGGTGTCCGCATTTGTCTTGGAGATGAAGAGGCATATGCACGAGGAAGGACACTGCTTCAGACTCATAGATCCAATCTTGCCCAAGCTCTGCGAAGAGTAGAGCAACAGGGTTACGATGAGAGGAAGGGAATGTATCTGATAGACGATAACGAAACCCCTGACACTATCATTGGCATCGTTATTGGCATGGCCCAAGGAGCTCGTCTTGTCCCTGCAGACAAACCGGTGATTGGGGTCAGCAGGAACACCACAGGTGAAGGTCCGAAGCTGAAGATCTCTGGCAGAGCGAGAGGGTTCTTGGTGAAGAGAGGGCTCAATCTGAAAGAAGCATTCGTTGAAGTAGCGGAGATTCTAAATGAACAACATGGCAGAGTAATAGCAGAAGCGGGAGGCCATCCAATGGCGGCCGGAGCCTTTGTTCACAATTTGCATTTGGAGGAGTTCCTCGATATGACCTCGGAAAGACTTGCTGAAATGCTCACCAAGTAGAAAAAGGAGTAGATGGGGGAGATTCCCCCGTCTTGTGTTACTAGTAGTCCTCTGCAGTCAGTGATGCACCGATTATCCCGGGAACGAAGAGCAAAGCAAAGGAAACACCCAAGTCGATGACAGCATTCTCAGCTACAGTAAACAGGGCATTGGGATCAAGAGCCATGCCAAGATAAAGTATTACGTATCCAAGGAAGAAGAGCACCATGGCAATAATGGATACAAAGAGCATGCGAACTCCACTCTTAGAAATGAGCCCGGCAATGAAGCCTGCAACTCCAAGTGCTACCAACGGGGCATATGCCCCACTTAGCGCAAAAGTGTATGGGAATATCAGTTCTGCAAAGAGTATAGCTCCAAGACCCTGAAGTGCATCCACAGGATCGGCACTCTGCAGTATTGCCTGGATTGCAGCCATATCGAGACCAAGAATCTGGAAAGCCCCGATTATGATGGCCACAACAAGGGTAATCAGTAGGGCAAGTATTGTTCTGAACATATGTTTGGCAACTCCTTAGTGATTGGAATCTTATCCTTGTACCGGTCACTCGCTTTTATATTTCTTGGCCATCAGAGTCGGTTGGTTCTAACCGCTCCCTCGCCCGTCGATAGAGCTCTTGGATCCGGACGAGGTTCTCCTGTATAAGAGAATGAATCCGTGATGGCATCTCATTGATGGGGAGGCAATCGGGTTGGAACCAACGGACTTCTGCCCAGGGATACTCTGGCCTTGTCAATAAACTCTCTGCTGCTGCCAGATAATGATTCAGTAGATAGTGATACTCAATGCACCCTCTTGAGTCCACCGTGACTAGGTCAGCGGTGCTGACAAGATCTAGCAGCTCTATCTCAACGCCGGTTTCTTCTCTTACCTCGCGTATCGCGGCTATCTCTTGAGACTCCCCAAGCTCAACACCGCCTCCAGGGATACTCCACAGGCCCTTTCCGGGATTCTTATCACGGCGGACCAGGAGTACACCCTTCCGGCTGACCACTATCACTCCGACCCCGGGAACTGGGTGACAAGGATAGTGTCTGGTATTCATATACTCGGCTCCGAGTCAGATATCTGCTAAGGATTCAGGCATAGATAGTATAGAGTTGCAGTATATGCATTCTGCGTGTTGAAAGGGGTCAAAATCCGAGTTCTCTTCATAAGGCACTCTGAAGTAGGCATCGCAGTCGCTACAGTACAGCTTCACGTATCCTCGGATGTCAAATGACTCTCTCCATGCAGAATACGCCCGCTCCTCCATGCCCCTGTCCATGTATTCCCGCGCCAAACGAATCCATGCAGCTGCACATCTACTGTCGTTCTCCGTAATGGAAGTCAGGCAATCGATAAGACGGCCATGCTCGCCAAGCATCTGATAAGAATCGCAGATTCGTTGCCAAGATGAGGGCTCCTTTTCTACTAACTCGTTAGCAAGCTCAAGGTACTCTTCTGATCTGGCCTCCCTACCTCTACGGAATTCGATCACAGCTAGCCGGGCTATTGCCTCTACACTATCAGAACACTGCTCAAGCGCCCTAGAGAAGAAATGTCGAGCCTCATCTAGTTCACCTCTGCGGAATCTCAGTTCGGCATCAAGCAGAAGAGTACGGTGGCTATCAGGCTCCATTGAGCGGGCTTGCTCGATGTACGGCAATGCTTCATCTATCCGACCCAGCATAAGGAGTGAATAGGCATACGTGGTCACGTATTTCTGATTCTGTGGGTCAACTCGGCATAATTCACCCCATTCCTGTGTCGCCTCGGTGTAGTCGCCCAATCTATAGAGACTCATTGCCCTTATTGAATGGAGAGCACGATTGTTCGGGAAGCGTTCCACCGCATCTTCGAGAATACGCGCAGCCTCACCATATTCATGATTAAAATAGAGAACCTTGGATAGATCTATCCAAGCCTCGACCAGTTCGGGTTCTCTGGTAATGGCCCTTTCAAGGTACATCTCAGCATCATCATAGCAGCCTGTTGCAGTGTAGGCGCGTCCAAGTAACATATCGAGAATACAGTGATCTTCAACTTGCTCTGCTGCTTTCTCAAGCACTTCCACAGCATCTTGAGGGCGTTCTGTCTGCAAGTATGCCATTCCAAGATAGAGCAGGACATCAGGCTCCTCGCAACCGTCAAGAACAAGGGGCTCCAAAATCTGGATGGCTTCAGTGAAGCGTCCCTCACTGATTGCCTCTCTGGAACGGTTGATTGCAGCCTTTGTCAATCGACACTACCTCTTGAGTGGATGGGAAGATGCTGGTGACCCATCAAAGCATAGCTCGACGACTTCACTCTTGTTATAAATGCCTGATGATATGGCAATCCGGCATTAGAATGACGAATATGAACTACATTACTCCATTTCCATTCTTGCATGCAATAAGCCTTCTCAGCCACAGGACGCGAATTAACAAGTTCAACAGTGCAATCAAGCGGTACGTCAACGCGGATAGCATAGTAGTTGACATTGGAAGTGGCAGTGGTATCCTGGGTATGCTTGCAGCTCGGGCCGGAGCGAGAAAGGTCGTGTGTGTTGATATCAATGAGAAATCGGTTGAATACTCAAGGTCGGTGGCAAGACGAAACAAACTGGATGAGAACATGGAGTTCGTTGTCAGTGACTTCAGAGACTTCGTTGCGGAAGAGAAAGCTGACGTAGTCATTTGTGAGATGCTTTCGTCATTCATGCTGGTTGAACAACAGGTTCCTGCTGCACTCCACGCCAAGAAACACATCCTGAAACCAGGCGGAATCATTCTTCCGAATCATATCCGCATCTATTCAGTACCAGTCGAGTGTAAAACTGTGTGGTCACGATTCAGGCACAAAGCCATTGAGTTCATGCCCGTTCCTCAGACGGTGGAGGAGGGGGACGCAAGAGACCTAGCAGATCTTGTCCTTGTCAAGGAGTTCGCTTTCAACTCAAATGACGAATCACGAGGGGTTGATGAGGTTCTGGATTTCACTATCTGTGCTGACGGGATTCTACATGGCTTCCTAGGTATGTTCGAGGCCGACCTCGGTGATGATATCAGATTGAGGATGGAAGACGGATGGAAGGAGATTCTCATGCCCGTCGAGAGTCCAATACCTCTGCTAGCAGGTCAGTCAATTCGGACCCACATCAAGTTCACCTCAGGCGAATATGACACACTTCGACTGAAGGTCGAACGGAGTGCTCAATAGAAACACCTTTTTAACATCCTTTTGGTCGCGGGGTATTGTGTTGGTGACACATCATGGATTTGAAGGGTGCGCTCTGCTATGTCCTAGATTTTGATGATATTTACAACTACGCTTATCAGACTGCTTTGAAGATCAGGGAATCCGGTTGGAAGCCTGATGCGATTGTTGGTATCGCCCGAGGTGGCTGGGTACATGCACGGATTCAGTGCGATCTTCTTGCTGTCAAGGAGCTGTACAGCGTCAAAATCGATCACTGGGGCGTCACAGCAACTAAAGACGGAAAAGCCAAGCTGACGTGTCCTCTCACTGCTGATGTTTCGGGCAAAAATGTATTGGTGGTTGACGATATTACCGATACCGGCGAGAGTCTTACAATGGCAGTGGAACACGTGAAGGCATGTGGGCCAAAGGAAGTGAGAACGGCGACCTTGATGCATATTGCAGGGTCCAAGTTTGAACCAGACTACTACGGTGTGGAGATCACGTGGGCCTGGGAGATCTGGCCGTGGAACTTCTTCGAAGACTTGACTGCACTAATCATGAAGATATTCGAGAGCGAAGGCATCAAAGAGATGAGTACACCCGAGCTGAAGAAACACCTGAGAGAATACAACAATATCGTACTCTCAGACGACAAGCTCTCAAAGGTCAAAGCACACATGGGGTACCTTGATAAGATTGTCTATCCGCTGGACAAGGTATGGAGACTGAAGGAATAGTCGGTCACCACAATAACTCAACTCGTTAGTGGTGCACGCCGGATGTGGCAACACTATCCCCGAACATCGTAATCGAAATGCCGTATCACCTATAAATGACAGTATCGCAGGGTTATCAGTGCACAAAGCAATTACAGGTGAGATTATGGCATTCGAACCAAGACTTGAGTTTGTACCCATTGATAGAAACAAACAGAAAGATGTAGAGGATATACTCCCCATTGAGATTGGTATGTTTGGCGGAAGTGGGAATTACGATCCCACGGTGATAGAAGACCCAATCGAAATCAAGGTGTTCACGCCCTATGGTGCGGCCTCGGACAACTTCATAGTGGGAAAGGCGAGAGAGCGAAGCTTCGTATTTCTGGCCAGACACGGTAAAGGGCATACTGTTCCGCCCCACGCAATCAACTACCGTGCGAACATCTGGGGCATGAAGGCACTGGGGGTGAAGAGAATCATAAGTCCTGCGGCATGTGGCAGCCTCCAACCTGAGACCGTGAAGTTGGGTGAGTTTGTCATCGCGGACCAGCTTTTCGACAGAACATTCGGACAGCGCAAGGATACCTTCTTTGAAGGAGGACCAATCGCCCATCTCCCCTTTGGTGAACCATTCTGTCCTGAACTCAGGCAAGTGGCACTCGATACTGCGGCTGAGCTTGACTACAAGGTTCATGGAAAGGGGACTTACGTCTGCATCAATGGTCCGAGGTTCTCTACAGCTGCGGAGTCTATGTTCTTCCATAATCAGGGATGGGAAGTGATTGGTATGACTGCTTATCCCGAAGCCGCCCTTGCACGGGAGGCGGGGATCTGCTTTGTGAATGTGTCAATGCCAACTGACTATGACGTTCATGCTGAGGAGCATGTTACTCATGAGATGGTTCTGAAGACCATGTCGAAGAACGTTGAGCGAGTCAGAAAGCTGACATTCGAGATGATTGATCGCATTCCAGAAAAAGCATCATGTTCCTGTCAGACCGCCATGAAAGGCGGATTGTTCTAGAACATAACAAAGGTAGAAGGCCCAGCTGTGGGCCTTCGAACCGTCTATTGACTTGAAAGTGGGAAGATTACCAATCCTCGTCGTCGTCCCAATCTTCATCGTCATCGTCCCAATCGTCGTCATCGAAATCTTCATCGTCGAAATCTTCGTCAAAGACCATTTATTTCACCTCCAAAGCGCCTCCTATCATGTTTGAATCTAAGATTGCCCTACGAAAGAGAAACCGCTCATAGGGCCCACACGACCAGTTACAACTATATAATACATCCTTATCGATGAAAAAAGATAATCAGCCTCCCAAACCCAACAAGAGAACGTACTTCTAGCGAAAAGATAATATTATAGACAATGAGGGGCCTTCGCTTGTGTCACTTATGGGGTCTTCAAAAGCCATTCAAACTCAGCACAAGACCGGCATACGATTCCTACGAGCCCGCATGAGGGGATGAGTTGAGCGACAGAAACACTTCTGACGAATCACGAACTGAGGATAGACTATCAGGCAGCTCAGTCCTCGTTGTCGTGATAGGAGATGACAAGGAGTTCAGAAGAGGCGCGCGCAAAACCAAGGCAATACGAAGACTAACGAGAGGGATTTACAGAGTTCCAGTACAGAATAAGAAGGTTCGAGAGTATGTGCAGAGATTCCGGCATCTCACACTTAAGAGGGCACGGGAGATCCCCCGGGTCAAAGAGACCGACCCTGAGCTATACCGACGTCGTACCTACGTACTCATGTCTTATTCATTCGTCGAACCCACCGCCCAACAGAAGAAGAAGACACAGCGCCTACTCAACCGTTCTGCCTATATTCGTATCAGAAAGGGGGCGGTCTTGTTGCCCCACCTCAGGTCCAAAGATATTGCTCGATTCTATCAGACGGAAAAGGGAAGAGGAGTACTGACCCCGAAGGAGTTTGCGGGGTCCATGAAGGATATTGGCGCCAAGGTTTCGCGATGGTCGAGGGTCAGAGCAATTGGGCCTAAGAGTGATCGAGAGATCGAAATTGCCCTCGATGCAACAATCAGTAGTCAGCTGAGTTCTCTTGAGAGTAGGATTCTTGACTTGCAGGACACGATCAAAGATGATACAGTGCCTCTCAAGAAACTCAAGAGCCGTTACTCCGAGCTCATGGCAAGAGTTCGAGAGGCACGAGGAGTCTTTGCCCTGATAAGAGAGATATGGAAACGGGATGATTCGAAGCACTTGAGGAGATCATACAACAGACTGCTCCGTTGCCGAAAAGCTATACAAGATCGGGCGGAACAAGAGGGGAATAGTCGGTAGCCTGTCCCACACAAATCGAGTCAGAAGTACTCGTTCTCGGAACCGGTTTCGTCCCAGTAGTCGTCGCCCCAGTCTTCTTCTGGCCACTCAACGGTATCGGCCCACTCTGCGTCTGAGGAGTCACAGTCTTCTTTCATCTGATAGTCCTCACAGACTAGTTGGCGAATGCGTGTGAAATGCTTTTTGCTAGAGCCCTCCTACAAAAGCCTTTCAGGGTAGAATACCTGAGGCAAGCTTGGTAAGATACTCATGGTCACAATAGGATTAGCCCAGATAAGACCCCAGATTGCCTCAGTGGCAGAAAACATGGAGGTCATCGAGACTGCTCTGGAACAGGCATCTGATAATGGCATTGAAGTCCTAGTTCTTCCTGAGCTAGCAAACTCAGGGTATGCATTTCGTTCCAAAGATGAAGTGACAACAACTGCAGAAATCGTGGGAAAAGGGAAGCTATCTGCTCTATTCAGAGAATGGTCCAATGATGGGAGGTTGATCGTTTCAGGAATCTGTGAGAGTGCTGAGGGGGCTTTCTATAATTCGGCGGTCGCCTTTGGATCAGGGAAGCACATCAGCACCTACAGGAAGATCCACCTCTTTGGTCAGGAGGGGCAGTGGTTTACGGCGGGTGCTGCTGAGCCACCAGTCTTCCAATTTGGAGGACACAGATACGGAGTAATGGTCTGCTTTGACTGGGCTTTTCCTGAAATGGCTCGTATCCTTGCCCTGAAGGGAGCTCAGGTCATACTTCATCCAGCGAATCTGGTGCTACCTTACTGTCAAGATGCAATGAAGACAAGATCAATAGAGAACAGAGTATTCACAGCAACGGCAAATCGCATCGGTACGGAGAGAGGTCTTGAATTCTCAGGAATGTCGCAGATCACCGATCCTCAGGGCGCAGTTCTAGTACGGGGGTCTCGCACAACTCCTGATCTCCTTGCAGTTGACATCGACCCCGTAGCTGCTGATGACAAGAATATCACCGAAACAAACCATGTCTTGAAAGATCGAAGACCCAGAATCTACCGCAGATTGACGGAATCTATTTGAGTTTCTCAGGGATTCTTCCTCTGTATTCCTTCGCGGGATACTTCTCACAATTCGAGGCCATCTTGGTCAAGACCGCCTCTGTTGGCGAAATTCCGGCTATGTCAGCGATTCTGATCAGATAGATCATGACATCAGCAATCTCAGCGGCGAGTCGCGCACGGTAATCGTCGTGCTCAAGAAGCTCGGATGTTTCATCATCGGTTCTCCACTGGAAGAGCTCAAGAAGCTCCCCCATCTCTATGGCAGCTGAGATTGCCAGCGCCCGAGGTTTCTGGAATCTAGTCCAATCGCGTTCCTCGACGAAATCTCTGATGATCAGCATAATATCGTCTAGAGTACGGCCACCGTTAGACAAACCATCACCCATTACGATCGGTCGGGGCTTTTCGCTCTCTGCAACAGCCAGAGACTATACAGACAAAACACTACAATCGCGTTGGTACCATATAGTAATGGTGCCTCAAGGCCCGGTAGGAGAGGAGTCGATATCAGTATCCACAAGCCGAGATCGATTGTTCCGAGTATTCCTACAGTGAGTATGACAATGAAAATGGCAATTGCAACGAATCTCATCTTTGATCCAGAAGATTTACGCCAAACCTGCGTTGAGAAGACAAAGCCAACAATCACCAAGATCCACATGAAGTAGGCGCCAACCAGCATCCAGCTCCACTGAGACCACACCTCATAGGGGGTGAACAGAACAATCACAAACCCTAGTATCATGAGAATGAAGGTCGCTGTGGGCCAAGGGTCGTTTAGGAACCTGCTCAATCTGCCACCGCTGGGTGGGGGTAGTATTTCCTCAGTCGTTTCTGCCTCGTCATATTCGTTCTCCATTTCATCGCGGACTTCATCTTCACTCATAGAGCCTTCCTCGGAATCCCATTACAGTGGATTCGTAGGGACCACGTTAAAACCCTTATTGTTTGGTGGGCCTATCATCATCGACCAGATTCAAATAGATGTCCCCATGAAGAACCATTAAAACGACAGCAGCTGGGACTAGGCGTATGTCATCCGATGGCCGCACCTACGAAGAATGGATAGAACATGCCCGAATTGAGCGATCAAAGGGTGAAAACAAGAAAGCAATCGAGGCATATGCGAAGGCATTGCAGGCAAATTCTGAGTCGCTGGATGCATTGAACGAAAAGGGACGTATACATATTCACATCGGTGAACAGAAAGAAGCGATTCAAGCCTTTGATAGAGCAATCAGTGCCGATAGGACGGACCCCAGAGCATATGCAAACAAGGCGGAAGCATATCTCGGTACTGGCAGCTTTGAAGAAGCACTTCAGGCTGCAGAATCAGGCCTCTCTGTGCAGCCTCAGAATGCACGACTGTGGGTCATGAAAGCACGGTCTCTAGAGAGTCTCTTCAAGATTGATGAGGCAGTAGAAGCATATCATAAGGCACTAGAAAGCGATTCATCCAATCCCCAAACTTGGAAAGCTCTTGCACTCTGCATGGATGCACAGCAGAAGTGGGATGAGGTCGCTCGGGCATATAGGATTGCGGCAGACCTCCACATGCGAAGGGGCGAGACACAAGATGCACAGAGCTGCCGTAAGTTTGCAGAGATGGCTGAAAGGACATCAGACTGAAACAGACGCCTCAAGCACATGGAGAAGAACAGGTGGTCGGATTCTGTTGGAAGATGGATGCCTCAGAAATGTGCAAGAGATGGGGTATTTGAACGGCCCACATCTCTGCCACTCTGAGGTATCATGGTAGAATGATTACCTCTGTTTCTAGCGTCGTTTGCTGTAGGTCTTGTAGCCACCACCACATATCACAGCAATGACAATCAAAACGATATACACTCCGAATTCAAGCAGAAACGCATGGATTGGATCAGTAGTCGTGGTTGTAGTCGTCGTTGTGGTTGTAGTCGTGGTCGCAGAACCAATCGAGTCCCGCACACGGATGACCATTGGAAGACCAACATGCCAGGTGGAACCTACGCGAATCTTGCCAACCACGGTAATATTGGTTCCATCTGATTGCGCCGGTATGACATAGAAGTAATTCTCAAGATTCTCTTCAGCAGACTCATAGACGTTGTCGGTGATGGTGTGATTCGTCCAATCGCCATCCCCAATCTTTACTGCGAGTTCGACCTCGTCAATCGTGTCTTCGAAGAGCATGTGTCCGTAGACAGTGACATTGATGTCTGCCTCGTGGGTTGGAATATTGGGATCCCAGTATAGGTTGACATCATCCAGCTCCTCCCAGCTTGCAACTGACCAGTCAAAGTCATAGACATCGAGGTACCACTGAGCCACTTCGTCATTCTCGATGATAACTCCAGCCTCTCGATTCTGAGTGATGCTACCATCACTGTAGTTTATGCTGCTTATCAGAACAATGCGTCCATCAACGATTATAGCCTTGTTGTGGTTTGCAGAGAACCATCTTGTCATCTGCCACACAATTGGAATCTCGTGCTCTATCAGAATCTCGGCAACTTCAATCCAGTCCTTCTCCTCCTCGGAAATCACTCTTACAGTGACCCCACGGTTCTTGGCTGCAATGATAGCATCAAGTATCTCGTCAACAGCACCCTCATCACCGACACTGGTGAAATATGGTATCTGGATATCAAGCGTCGCCTGTGCACTGTTTATGCAGTATAGAATTCCCTCCAAGCTAGTGTCTGGGCTGAAGATGGGCGTCACATTCATCTGTCCGGTGAACTTGCCAGGGGTGGCAAATGGTCGCATATATGTCGTTCCAACCTGGGAGTAGGAAAGGGGATCACCGGTGCCATGGGTTCCTGCATCGTAATCCGTTCCTCGGGACCAATCATGGTCGAAAACATCTAGATAGTAGCCCGCCACCTGTACATCTGTCATAGCAATGCTCCATTCTCGATTCGCCTTCTTGCCTTCTTCAGGAAAGCTCGTTTTGGCCCAGTTTCCGGAATGAACAACAGCTGTTTCATTGTCAATTATGAAGAACTTCTGGTGGGCAAATGTGAAGTCCGAGGCGTTCGTCCACCTCACCTCGTATCCAAGCTCGGTGAGATTGTTCGCTACATACTTGTTTGGACTGTAGTATCCCAAGCTATTCCATCCGATGAGAAACTTCATCTCAAGCGCTGGCTTACTGTCATGTATCTCATGAATCAGATCTAGGATGTAGGGGTTGTTTATTCCGTAAATCTCAACATAGATACTCTCATCTGCACTCTGAAGGAGTTCCCATAGCGCATCGCGGCTTCCATCTGGTGATACGAAAGCTGTAACGTTCATGTCACGATTATATGTCGTCCATTCAAACTGGCTGGGTGTGAAGCCCTTCTCAGGTGGTAACGCCTTGATGAAGGTGGAACCCATTAGGGGAAACAACCAAGAGACCGTAAGTAGAACGATGAATAGACCTATTAGCTTGTGGCGGTTCAGCATTTTTGCTCAATCCTCTATTTTGTGGTGAATCAGAGAAGCCACGAATCACTTATACCTTCTGATAGCTTCTGCCCGTAGAGAGAAATCGGAGGCCAAGAACGATGAAGCTGTTCTACAAGGTGAATCCAACAGAATACAAAGAAATGATGAACCGGGTCAAGGAACATTTCGATATGCATGAAGAAGTTGACGAAGAGAAGACCATGCTTCTCATGGAAGATGAAACCAAGATCGAGCTCGTGAGTGGTAGTTATAATCCCCATACAGATGATGTTGCCAGTATCAGAGCGGTATTGGTCGATGAATCACTTCGAGAATTCTTTGACTCAGTCTTTGGCGAACCCTACAGGGTGAAGTAGACCCGTATCCTTACTCTCAAAGATGACGGAAAGATGTTAGCAGACAGGAGTATCGTCCAATATGGGGGATACTCCCGTCCACTCCTGCAATGATTATCGATCCTGCTGAGGCGCAGGCAACCCAATGAGTCTATGCTTCTTCGATTGCACCCTCGGGGCAGCTATCCACGCAGGCGTAACACTCTGTGCATTCGTCTTCGCGGTCAACCACGTAGACTGCCACATCTTCAATCACGTACAGAGTCGGGTCGACAGGGCAGACATCAGCGCAAGTCCCACAGGCCGTGCAAGCGTCCGTTACTTTCCAAATCATTGTTTTCTCACTCTACCATCAAGACCTCTTACTGAGGTCCATCTATGCAGATGCCCCGATGTCTTGCATTTAAACTTCAGGGTACGGGTTAATTCGGGCAGATTCTCGCCTTTCAGACGACTTCATGCTATGTTCTGCTGCTGTGTCACACCCAGACAAATGCAAAACCTTCAAAAAGCACCACTTTGGCCGCTCGGAGAATAGCATATCCGAAACTCGGACAGAGCAGTGCCCGTAGATTCCACTGGCGGCGATCTGAATTGCACAAAGAACCGAACGAAGAAACCGAGGTATTTGACAGACGTCTGGGTCTAGCCGGGGCGACAAATATCGGACTTGGAGCTATACTGGGCGGCGGGATATATGTGGTTTCGGGAGTTGCCGCAGGGATGATAGGACCATCAATCATCCTCGCCTACTTCATCACGGGGTTGATGACCCTATTCTCAGCAGTCAACTACTCAGAACTTGCCGCTTCTATTCCTAAGCAGGGGGGAGGGTACACCTATGTGAATGATACTTGCGGCGGTTTTCCAGGGTTTCTCACCGGCTGGTTCTTATTCATAGGCAGTCTTGTTGGCTGTGGCGTATACGCAATCGGAGTTGCTCATACACTCGCAGTCTTCATTCCTGGAAGCACAGAAGCAACGATTGGTCTGATTGCCATAGCAGTCATCGCTATCACTTTCATAACAAATGTCATCAGTATCGGGGGAGTCAGTCGTACCCTCGGGCTTCTGAATATCGTCCAGGTGATGGTCCTCTTCTCATTCATATTCGTTGGTTTCTTCTTCGTTCAACCTGCTAATGTTGAACCCTTCTTCAAACCCGGAACTACACCAATCATCTTCATGGAGGCAGTGAGTTTTCTATACATCAGTTTCGTAGGAATAGAACTCATCACCACTGTGGGTGAAGAGGTCAAGAACCCAGCAAAGAATATCCCTCGAGCGATTCTTCTGACATTGCTCATAGCAACAGCAATCTATATGGCCGCATCACTGGTGATAGTCGGTGTTGTTCCCTATACTGACGTCCAAGACACCTATACTCCTATCGCATACGTCTATGGAATAATGCTCGGGCCAGGTGCTTTTGCACTGGGACTGGCTGGCATGGCGGCTTCAAATTACGCTGCACTGAATGCCACGTTCTTAGCTGCGACAAGAGTGGCCTACTCATTGGGACGTGATCGATGCTTCCCGACCGTGCTTGATAGGGTTAGTCCCAGATTCAAGACGCCAATTCCTGCCTTGGTGGTGACCCTAGTTCTGGTCAGCATCTTTGCTGCATCAGGAAACGTCATCTACGTGGTTGGACTGTCAAATTTCGGCTACCTAATCGGTCTCGCATTTGTGAACGCCTCTGTCATTCTGCTAAGGACCAAGGGGCTAAGCGTTCCAGGAACTTTCAAGGCGAGATTCTATCCCTTATTCCCGATAGTGGGAGTAGTTACTTGTCTGATTCTGGTTCCCTTTCTGAACATGGAATCGCTGCTTTCCGGGGGATTGCTGGCAGTTATCGGACTCTTACTATACATACTGTACGGACGAAAGAGAAGTAAAAAACAACGCATTAGGTTAGCTAGGCTCGATCAACTCGCAAAAGAGAAGCAATGAAGCTACTGTCATTGGATTGCAGGATCCTGATGTTGCATCGATTCTGGTGTCAAATCATCTCACTGGTCTGGGCTCATGACGAGTTGTTCACGCCTTAGCTCTTCTCTGGGGCGTGGATTCTTCGAAGATAGCCCTCGTCCCGGCTACAGAGGATCCTTGGTGTCCAACCATTCTCTTAGGCCGCGTGCAGTCTTCTCAGTCATTCCATCTACCGCAGCCAGCTCATCCATAGAGGCCTGTCTTACCCTGTCATAACTCCCGAAGAAGCTGAGTAGAGCGGCACGTCTCTTGGGACCGATTCCCGGTGCCTCCTCGAGAATGGATCCTGTAAATCTCTTCTCTCGAAGCTTGTGATGGTACCTCTGTGCAAAACGATGTGCCTCATCTCGGACTTGCTGAACTAGGTGAAGTGCTCCCGAATCAAAATCAAGAGCTATGCCCTCCTCATGCTCTTTGGTGAAGAGAATCTCTTCTTGTTTCGCGATGGACGCCAGCGGTACATAGTCCAACCCCAGCTCCTGGAGAGCTCGGAGTGCGACATTCAACTGCCCCTTGCCACCGTCTACTAGAATCAGGTCAGGCAGTTTCTTCCCGCGCTCAAGGACACCGCGGTATCTCCGATAGACAACTTCATGCATCATGGCATAGTCGTCGGGGGTGTCTTTCACGCGAATGCGGAACATCCGATATTGGCTGTTGTCCGGTTCGCCGTTCATGAATACAACACAGGACCCAGTTGGGTCAGTTCCTTGGATATTTGCGATGTCAAACCCCTCGATGTGCATCGGGGCATGTCGAAGGTCAAGAGCCATCTTGAGCTCCTTCACGCCATCATGGACTATCTCCTCTTCACTGTTTCCGAGAATAAGGATCTTTCTCAGGGCCCGGTAAGCATTTCTGTTCGCCATCTCTATGAGATCCATTTCTTGTCCCTTCTGTGGGACTAGGATTCTCACAGGCGTGTCTACATTCTCACCCAGCCACTCAGCAAGTTGTTCTCTTTCAGGGATGTCTATGGGAAGAAGAATCTCTTCGGGAAGCTGTGGGAGCGTGAAGTAGAACTGCTCGATAAACGTAGTGAGAATCTCTGTGTCAGAGGTTTCCATGTCAATCTCGAAGTAGAACGAATCATGACCAATCAACCGGCCGCCCCGGACGACCAAGACCTCGATTAGCGAGGCTTGTTCGGTTCTTGACATACCAAGTGCATCGCGGCTTATGCCATTGGCCTCGACAACTCTTTGCCGGCGCATGAGAATCTCGATGTCTCGAATCCTGTCACGGATCTCCGCTGCCTTCTCATACTCCAGATTCTTTGCCGCTCGGGTCATCTTCTGGTTCAAGAGGGAAACAAGCTTCTCTTGTTCGCCCTCAAGATACAGACACATCTGCTCAACAAGAGACCTGTATTCCTCAGGAGGTACACGTTCCTTACAAGGACCAACACATCGCCCGAGATGAAAGTCCATACACTCTCGTCTGACACTATCAGGACCTGTGCACATCGCAATGGGGATGTGCTTTCTGAGGGTATCCAGAAATCGCTCCACACGCTTCGTGCTCCCGTAGGGACCGTAGTACGAAGCACCATCCTTCTCCACTTCCCGTGTTACACTGAACGTCGGAATCTCGGAGTTCAGATCCACTCTAATCCACGCGTGTCTTCTGTCATCCTTGAGCGATATATTGTACTTCGGTCTGTGCTTCTGTATGAGGGTGGCCTCTAGAAGCAGGGCCTCTTTCTCCGTGTTTGTCAGGATGGTCTCAAGGTCACTGGCGCTCTGCATCATCTCCCATCGTCTTCTATCAAGACCACTCAGACGAAGATAAGACTGAACGCGTTTTCGAAGCTCTTTCGACTTGCCGATGTAAAGAATATTGCCGTCACTATCCTTCCATATGTAGACACCCGGTGAGGCGGGAAGATCGTTGACAAGTTTCTCAATTTCTGACAAATCTCTCACTCCTGTGAAAAGCGCTCAAGAACTTGAGGTCTTCGATGGACGAGTCTAGGAGATCGAACCGTAGATTGCATCATGTGCATAGAGCACGGATCTCAGGTGATTGCCGGTGTAGGAATTCCATACATCACATATGTCCTCTGGGGTACCAGCAGCCACAAGTTGGCCACCAGCAGAACCGCCTTCTGGACCTAGGTCAATCACCCAGTCTGCGGTCTTGATCACTTCCAAATTGTGTTCGATTGTGATGACCGTGTTGCCCATGGATACCAGCCTATCAATGACCTTCAACAGCACATGGACATCTGATGCTGCCAGACCAGTTGTTGGCTCGTCGAGGATGTAAAGCGTGTTTCCCGTACTTCTGCGCGATAACTCTGAGGCTAGTTTCATGCGCTGAGCCTCTCCTCCGCTCAGAGTGGTGGCTGGCTGCCCTAACTGAAGATATCCGAGTCCCACGTCTCTCAGAGTCTCGAGCTTGTCTGCAATCTTCGGAATGTCAGAAAAGAACTCCAAGGCCTCGTCGATTGTCAGATTCAATACATCGGTGATATTCTTGCCTTTGTACCTTACCTCTAAGGTCTCTCGCTCGAAACGCTTCCCTTCACAAACGTCACAAGTCATGTAGACATCGCTCATAAAATGCATCTCAACCCGAATCGTTCCGCTTCCTTTGCATTTCGCACATCTGCCCGCGCGAGTGTTGAAGCTGAATCGACCCGGTGTATAGCCTCGTCTCTTTGCCTCAGGCATCTCAGAGAAAAGGTCACGGATAGAATCAAAGACCTTCGTGTACGTGGCGGGATTAGATCGAGGAGTCCGACCGATGGGGCTCTGGTCTACAAGCACAAGTCTGTCGATGTTCTCAACGCCCTCAATTGAATCGTACGGTCCTGGTGTCACGTTCGAACCATTGATCTCTCTCGCTAGAGCCCGGTAGAGAGTCTGGTCAACCATGCTGCTCTTCCCGCTGCCACTCACGCCGGAGACAACGACGAACTTACCCAGTGGAAACGTGATGTCAATATCTTGCAGGTTGTTCGTTCTCACGCCGTGCAGAACAATCATCTTACCATTTCCCTTTCGACGCTTCTTCGGAATTGGAATCTTCTTCTGCCCTGCGAGATACTGAGCTGTGAGGGATTTCGGATCTGACAGAACCTGTTTCGGAGGCCCCTGTGCAACAATCTCACCCCCATGGACTCCGGCCAACGGCCCTAGGTCTATGATATGGTCAGCAGCTTCGATGGTATCTCGGTCGTGTTCAATTACAAGGACTGTATTTCCCAGGCTTCGAAGCCTGTAGAAGGTGTCTATCAACCGATTGATGTCTCGCGGATGAAGCCCAATAGAAGGTTCGTCCAAGCAATAGAGTACGCCTGTCAATGCTGAACCAATTTGGGTGGCGAGTCTTATTCTTTGGCTCTCTCCACCGGATAGAGTCATCGATAGTCGGTCCAAGTTGAGATACTCAAGCCCCACTGAAACCATGAACCGTAGTCGGGATATAATCTCTTTGAGGACGAGTTCAGCAATCTTCCTGTCCCGGTCTGTCAGCTCGAGTCTCTCGAAGAACTCGAGAGCCTGTTCAATCGTCATAGATGTGACTTCATCTATCGCTTTGCCACCTACAGTCACACTGAGACTGACCGGTTTCAGCTTCCTGCCACCGCATGAAGCACAGGTCATTTTCTTGGCAAATTCCCCGGCTATGTACTGCGAGAGACGCTGGTACCATTGCTTCTCACTGCCTCTGCCCTTCTCAAAGACTCCTCTGAGCCAGGCGACCAGACCTCTCCATTTCCGCTTGACTTCCCATTCTGATGTATCGCTCTCAGTTTGATAGTGGAGTTCTATCTCAGGTTTTCCTAGAAGGAGGATATCACGAGTCGAAGGGGGGAGTTCGTTCCAGGGAGAATCCAGTGAGAAGTCAAGTTGGTCAGCCAAAGCTTTTGCTCTCCGCATCAACCACTTCCTGTTTCGGAAAGCTCGTTTGAAGATACTGACTGTCGGCTCGGTCTCATCAGGAACGACCAGATCAGGATGGATATCCATCGTCACACCGAGACCGTTGCACTCGGGACAGGCACCGTCAGGTCGGTTGTAGGAGAAAGACTTGGGAGTCAGCTTGTCATACTGCACGCCGCAATGGGGGCACATCAGCTGTTCAGCAAACACCAAATCGTCTGACCCTTCACGAACAACCAGAGCAGTACCGTTCCCCATCTCGAGAGCGGTCTCCAGGGAGCCAACAACCCGCTCACGGCGCTTGTGGCGTACCTCAAGCCGATCTACAACAACGTCAATGTTATGTTTCATTCGTCCGTCTATGTCAACACCTTCGATGTCAAGAATCTCGCCATCAACTCGGACTCGGACAAATCCTTTCTCGCGCAGCTTCTGGAATGTTTCCTCATGTCTCCCTATTTCGTCACGAACTACAGGAGCCATGATAAGCACTCGCTGGCCACCATTCTCGTCGAGTAGCAATCTGGCTGCAGACTCGGCAGTGAGCTGCTCCATCTCTTCACCGCATTCCATGCAATGGGGGATGCCAATGTTTGCATAGAGGAGTCGAAGATAGTCCTGAATCTCCGTGCTTGTGGCTACAGTGCTCCGTGGATTCTTCGTGCGACCCTTTTGTTCAATCGAGATTGCCGGGGGAAGGCCTGTGATCCTCTCAACCTTGGGCTTATCCAGCCGACCAAGGAAACGGCGAGCGTAGGAGCTCAATGACTCTACGTAGCGTCGTTGACCTTCCGCAAATATGGTATCAAAGACCAGTGTAGATTTCCCGCTACCTGATGGACCAGTCACGACAACAAGGCGATCTCGAGGAATATCAACATCAATCTTCTTCAGATTGTGCTCCTCTGCTTTTCGCACTCGGATCTGACCAGTCATTTGCCCTTCCCTCCACATTCACCATCAAGCCCGAGAAGTGGTCGAAGATACTTGCCGGTGTAGGACTTCTTATTCGATGCAATGTCTTCTGGCGATCCCTCGGCGACAAGGTATCCACCTTCCTCACCACCCTCCGGCCCAAGATCGATAACCCAGTCCGCCGTCTTGACAACATCAAGCTGATGCTCTATGACGAGTATCGTATTCCCCAAGTCTACAAGCCTGTGGAGTACCTCGAGAAGCTTCTTGATATCCGAAAAGTGAAGTCCCGTAGTGGGCTCGTCAAGCATAATCAGCGTCTGTCCTGTGGCGGGTCGAGAGAGAAACTTACTAAGCTTGATCCGCTGGGCTTCCCCTCCGCTAAGGGTTGTGGCAGGCTGCCCAAGTTTCACATAACCCATACCCACATCATGCAGTGTCTGGAGGCGCCTCTCAACTGGACCAATACCTTCGAAGAACTTGAGTGCCTCATCAATCCGCATGTCGAGGACATCCGCTATGTTCTTCCCCTTGTATCGCACTTGTAGGGTCTCACGGTCATACCGCCTACCCTTGCACTCAGTACAAGTGACCTCAACAGGAGGTAGGAACTGCATCTCGATGGTCTCCACCCCGGCACCCTTACACTTGTGACATCGGCCGCTCTTCGTGTTGAAGCTAAATCGCCCCTTCTTGTAACCGCGAATCTTGGACTCGGGTAAACTCGCAAAGAGCTCTCTCAGTGGCGTCCATAGGCCAGTGTATGTGGCGGGATTACTTCGAGGAGTTCTTCCGATCGGACTCTGGTCGATGACAATAACCTTGTCGAGCAGGTCTGCCCCGATAATCTCATCATGGGAACCCGGCTTCTCCTGAGCATTGTGGAACCGCCGCGCGAGCTCCCGCTGCAAGGTCTCGACAACCAGACTACTCTTACCGCTTCCGCTCACACCAGCCACTGCTATGAAGAGCCCCAATGGAATCGTGACATCGATGGACTTCAGATTGTGATGTCTAGCACCCCTAATCTCAAGGAACCTGCCGTTCGGTGTCCGTCTTTGAACCGGTATGGGGATACTATCATCACCCCTTAGAAACCGACCTGTTATCGAGGTTTCAGACTCGAGAACATCATCCAGAGTGCCTGAAACCACAACTTCACCGCCCTCAGACCCTGCTCCAGGTCCAAGGTCAACGATATGGTCAGCCGAGCGGATGGTCTCCTCATCGTGTTCCACAACAATGACTGTATTCCCAAGGTCTCGCAGCTTCACCAGTGAATTGAGAAGACGCTTGTTGTCGCGAGCATGCAGTCCAATAGATGGCTCATCACACACATAGGTGACACCCACGAGATCAGACCCAATCTGACTGGCCAAACGAATTCGCTGGGCCTCTCCTCCAGCCAGCGATGGTGCAAGGCGATCAAGGGTCAGGTACTCAAGACCGACCTCCTCCAAGAAACCAATGCGACCCATAATCTCGCTCAATATGGGACGGGCAACAGGTTCATGTCGCGCATCAATGTCAGCATTGTCGAAGAACTCCCTGAGATGCTTAATGGACATCTGGTCGAGTTCAACGATGGAGCATCCATTGAAAGTCACAGCCTGGGAGACCGGCCGAAGCCGACCCCCGTTACAGACGGGGCAGGGATGCGACGACATGAGCTGTTCCAAATCTCTCCGACGGCTACTTGACTTTGTCTTCTTGTAGACTCGTTTGGCTCGTGACACGAAGCCCTCAAAGGCGCGCTCGAATCGTCCCTCCCACTGTACCTCGCTATCGGGATTCTTGTTTGTCCATGTCAGTTTAAAGGTTTCATCGCCACTCCCGTGCATGAGTACACGTTTCTGTTCGTCAGTGAGATCCTTCCACTTCGTATCAAGTGAGAAGCCGTATCTCTCAGCCAGCTTCTTCGTGATACTCCGCTTCAGAAGCCATTTGTCTGTCTTGATGGCACCGTCCTTCAGTGGAAGTTCAGGATCCTCTATGAACAGCTCCGGGTCGAACTCCCGAATCACACCGATACCAGTACAGTTCGGGCATGCCCCCTGTGGGGTATTCCACGAGAAGATGCGCGGTTCCATCTCGGGAAGGCTGATACCACAGTCAATACAGGCAAACTGCTCTGACAGAGTCAGTTCTCTGTCATCCGCTACGATGGTCACCACACCTTCAGCCATCTTGAGAGCGGTCTCTACAGCCTCGGAGATTCGAGAGCGTTGTGAGGACGATAGCCGAACGCGATCTATGATGACCTCTATCGTATGCTCGAAGTACCTGTCAAGCGACAGGCCTTCCCCGATATCAATCACCTCTCCATCCACACGTGCTCTCACAAACCCCTTCTGGACCAGTTCGCGGAACTCTTTCCTGTACTCACCTTTGCGGCCCCGTACGATAGGAGCAAGAATCATGACGCGGGTGCCTTCAGGTATCATCAGAACGCGGTCAACGATCTGTTGGGCAGTCTGCGGCTCTATCTTCTTGCCACAGTCAGGACAGTGCGGTTCGCCAACTCGGGCATACAGTAATCTGAGGAAGTCGTAGATCTCGGTTATGGTGCCCACCGTGCTTCGTGGGTTCCGACTCACACTCTTCTGGTCAATCGAGATAGATGGTGAGAGGCCCGACATATAGTCCACATTGGGTTTCTCAGTCATTCCAAGAAACTGCCGCGCGTATGGAGACAGTGACTCAACAAAGCGTCTCTGCCCCTCCGCGAAGATCGTGTCAAAGACTAGACTGCTCTTGCCAGAACCACTGACGCCTGTGACCACTGTGAACTTGTTGCGAGGAATCTCAACATCGATGCCCTTGAGATTGTGCTCAGAGCCGCCCTGAACGACGATTGACTTTGGACCGTCGAACTCGTCATCGGGCTCCATTGCAGTTTCGTATCTTGCCGTCATCTATCTATCTGCCCTCAACCCTTGCCTTTAGTTCAGCTATCTCGTCCCTCACCTCTGCAGCCCGTTCGAATTCTAAATCGCGAGCCGCCTGTTTCATGTCCTCTTCTAGACTCACAATGATGTCTCGAAGCTCCTGAATCTCCAACCTGTCGAAATCGGATATCTGTGTCTGCTCGTCTTTCCTCCTCGTCTGGAAACCCTGCGCGATGTCTTGAACCGCCTTCTTGATGGTCTCGGGCGTCACCCCGTGTTCCTCGTTATACTTCAGCTGGTAGTCGCGTCGCCGATTCGTTTCTTCAATAGCTGTCCGCATCGCAGCTGAGACATGATCGCCATAGAGTACCACATGACCGTTTACATTCCGCGCAGCACGACCCATGGTCTGAATGAGAGCCCATTCGCTTCGCAAGAAGCCTTCCTTGTCAGCATCCAAGATTGCCACGAGAGAAACTTCTGGGAGATCGAGTCCCTCACGCAACAGGTTGATGCCCACCAGGACGTCAAACTTACCCAGTCGTAGTTCACGGATGATTTCAATGCGTTCCACTGTGCCGATGTCTGAATGAAGGTACCTCGCTCTGACACCGTTCTCCACAAGATACTCCGCAAGCATCTCAGCAGTCTTCTTCGTGAGCGTCGTCACCAAGACCCGCTCCTTTCGCTCAACCGTCTTCTGAATCTCGCCCAGGAGGTCATCAATCTGGCTCTCTACTGGACGAACCTCAACTCTAGGATCTAGTAGACCTGTGGGGCGGATGAGCTGCTCCACTATCTGGCCGCTGACACGTCGCTCATAGGGGCCGGGCGTTGCGCTGGTGAAGATGACATGGCGCATATACTCCTCGAACTCCTCAAACGTCAGGGGACGATTATCCACCGCCGAGGGCACCCTGAAACCGTACTCCACCAGATTCTTCTTTCGTGAGAGGTCTCCGTGATACATTCCTCGAACCTGCGGAATCGTCATGTGGGACTCGTCCATAATCATCAGGAACTCGTCGGGGAAGTAGTCCAGCAGGGTATAAGGTGGCTCCCCCTTCTGGCGTCCCTCGATGAATCGTGAATAGTTCTCAATGCCCTGACACGAACCGGTCTCGCGCATCATCTCCATATCATACAGGGTCCTGCGTCTTAGGCGGTCTGCCTCGACCAGTTTGCCCTGCCTCCGGAACCACTCAACTCTCTCCTCCATTTCCTGTCGGATGGGTTCAAGCGCCTCAAGTATCCGTTCGTGGCGAGCGACGTGGTGGCGAGCCGGCCATAGCACCGCCCAATCCTCGTCATAAAGGCGTTTCATCGAGAGGCCCTGCAGGTGTGATATCCGTGAGACCCTCGGTCCGTCGAGCTCGATTCGCAATGCATCTCGTGAGTAACCCGGATAGACATCTATAACGTCGCCTCGGACTCTAAAGACCCCTGGCTCGATCTCCATGTCGTTCCGGTCGTACTGCATGGCTACAAGCTTCTCGAGAAGCTCCCGGCGCTCAACCTCCTGACCCACCTCGACCACCATGGAGAGTTCACCGTACTCTTTCGGGTCCCCCAGACCATAGATGCACGACACGGAGGCTACTACGATGACATCATTGCGGGACTTAAGGGAGCGAGTAGTGCTCTGGCGCAGGCGCTCAATCTCCGCGTTGATGTCCGTTTCCTTCTCGATGTACATGTCTTTCGAGGGGACATAGGCCTCCGGCTGGTAGTAATCGTAGTATGACACAAAGTACTCCACGGCGTTGTCGGGGAAGAACTGGCGATACTCGCTGGCGAGCTGAGCAGCAAGAGTCTTGTTGTGGCTTATGACCAACGTGGGACGCTGATAGTGTTCTATGACGTTCGCCATGGTGAAGGTCTTGCCGGATCCAGTCACGCCGAGCAGAGTCTGGTTCCTCAGACCAGCGTTGAGACCCTCCACTAACTTGTCAATTGCCTGGGGCTGATCGCCCGTCGGTTCGAAAGGAGCCTCTAGTCTGAACTCTGCCATGGCCTCATGCCTCGTATAGCGTCTGCTCGATGGGAAGCTAAGTATAGCTTATGGTATGTGCCACGCGCTGACAGGTCTCGGAGAGCCTCATTCATCGACCTTACGATAACTGGTGGTATCTGTGAAGGTACAGCGGGAGCACAGGGAGGTCGACGAAAGTAAGTAGGATATGTAGGATTCTCTCGGAACAGACGAGCTGGCTCAATAGGCGCGGTTATCAGAAGGGGTTACCAAAATACAATCTCCAAAGGGTCGATTTGATATCCAAGCTGGCCGAACTCACAATGAACGATTCCATCAGTGCTATGTGAATAGACTCATGAACAAAGGTATTAACACCATAAGGGCGGGAACGGCAATGATGGTGGTCCATGTTATGGCTAGGGCTGTTCCCTTGCGGTCTATGCCGTAGGGTATCAGAAACATGTTGGTACTGGTGATGGGCATTATGGAGTTCAGGGCTATGACGGCAAACCATTCCTTGGGAATGAGCCCCCCATACATCAGTGATCCGAAGACCAAGATGATGGCGACGGGAGTCAGGATAAGGGTGGAGAAGAAGGCATTTCTGGCTACCGTCCAGTGGAACTCCCTATCGGAGGATGCCCCACGGCTCAGGGAGAATAGCTTCTTCATCTCAGCAACCTTCAGATCTCCCGGACGTATCCCGGCTCCGACATAGTATAGACCGGCAGGTATGGTGAGAGCAGTTATGAAGTGGAGCACCACCCCGCCATCACCCAGGTCGGCCACAGTCATGCCGGTGCTCCTATGGATTATCACTGCAGCCACGACGAAAGAGAGCAGATACCATGGGTATAGCCGGAGAAACCAAGGTAATGTTGTGACCTTCTCTTGGCCCTGGTTTTCTCGGTTGTGCATCACTGAGAGCACGAAAGGAATTATGGCGAAGAGTCCGATGCCAACGATGCTGATGTATATAGCTGCCGGCACCTTCCATTCTTCGATAGCAAGCATCATCCCGCCCACGAAGGCAGCACTGCGTCCTTGGTTGGTGAGAACAGTCTTCATGAAAGTTCGACGCTCGGACTCGGCGAGGGGCAACTGTCCAGCCTCCAGATAGCCGAAGAGATACGATACGAGATACATGAAGGTCAGCACCAAGAAGGTGATCAGGGTGAACACCAACTCCTCAGGTCCGAAGCCTATGTTCAGGAAAATTCTGAACAGTAGAAGCGGTATGAATACAAACAGCAGTAGCAACCCGACCTTCTTCATCCCCGCATTGACTTGTTCCTGACCCAGCCACTTGGAGAGAGCGATAGTCATCAAGAAACCAATCACTATCCAAGGCAATGTCCATAGTCCGCTTATGTAAGGCAGTACCTTCTCTATCACGTCTATCATTCATTTCACCTGTTTGTCATCTGTCAGGACTTGCTGCAGGACACATCTGTTTGCACTGAACCGCGGCAGGGTAGCAGAAACCATTCCTGATGCCCAGTCATCGGAACAGAACACAAGGCTCTCAGGAATGTCTTCGAACATATTATAGTTCCGCCAACAAGACTTCCGAAGAATCATAGTAGATGCTGCAACCTATGGTCGGTTTCTCGGATGGATCCAGAGGCGCCAAGGAGATGAGATGTGGTGAATCCTGCAATTCCATGGATGTCCATCCTCAACCGTTACCTACAAAGCGTACGGGTGGGCCATCCAGTCCAGAAGAATCGGTAGTGTACAAGATGTATAACGATCATAAGATCGAGCTTCTGCGGACTTGCCAGAAGATGCGAGAACTTGAAATGGTCATTGGCTCCTCGGGTAATGTTAGTACCAGAGTGGGAGAGCATGTCATCATCACGCCAAGCGGAATTCCGTACTCTAAGATGCGAGCCACTGATGCCGTGGTGGTTGATCTGGAGGGCAACACTGTAGAGGGCGTCCACAAACCCAGCATGGAGACCCCAACACATCTCATCATCTACAAACACCACCCTGAATGCAGAGCGGTTGTTCACTCACACAGCGTCTACGCATCAGCTCTTGCCGCACTCAGAAGGCAACTGCCGCCGGTCATCGACGAAATCATCCCCAGCCTAGGCGGTCACATCAGGGTCGCAGAATACGGAATACCCGGGACCGGGAAGCTGGCGGAAAATGTCGTGGAGGCGTTAGAAGATAGGAGTGGTGTCTTGTTGGCAAATCACGGAGCGCTCGCAATAGGTCCATCCCTGGAAACAGCGTTTCATAATGCGGTTCTCATTGAGCGAGCATGCAAAATATACATCATAGGTTCTACTATGGGGAATCTTCACATTCTACCAGGAGAGGCTCAGGAGATCGAGAGAAAGATGTGGGAGTCACAGTTCGATACATGACCAAGCATCATCTGAACTCTTGCAGTATCTCCATGGCTTCCTTGTCTGGGACGTCATACCATTGCCTGTAGGCATTTGCAACAGCAAACACGTGCCTCGTTTCAACCCTTGGACAGACTAGGACATCTGCAGCCCTTTCCACTCTGCCTGCCGCACTTCCGGGAGATGTTGGAACTGCAACGATGATTCTCCTCGGATTCTCGCGATTGACAGACTCTATGGCGGCAAGCATGGTATAACCAGAAGCCAGCCCATCATCGACTAGTATTACCTCACGGTTCTTCGGATTATGTTTGCCCACAAGGCCTCCGAACGCTTGTCGCCTACGTTCAATCTGACTCTCGGTCTTGTCAACTGCCGCCTGAATGTCACTGTCGTCAAGTGCCATCTGCCTGACAAGGATATCATTGAGAATCACAGAACCAAAAGAAGTGAGTGCACCGAACCCAGCCTCGGGGTTTCCGGGAATCTGAAGCTTCCTGACAATGATAACATCAAGATCAGCTCCTAGACCCTTGGCTATCTCTGCAGCAACAGGGAGACCACCATTTGGAATTGCAATGACTAGTGGCTTGGACTCGAATTCCATCGATTCTAGTTCGCTGAGTAGATACATTCCTGCTTCAGTTCGGTCTTCATATTCAATCAATCGGGTCACCTGGTACAGAAATACATAGACAGGGGGGATTATAGACCTTAAGTTCCCATAACGAAGAGGTCTTTAGTATTGATTCACAATTGTTATCAGGTGGATGAAATGGAAAGGACAGAAAAGGAATGGAAGGAGATTCTGACCCCCGAGCAGTATCGAGTCCTGAGAGAGAAAGGGACCGAACGACCCTTCAGCGGGAAATATGTGAAACATAAGAAGGAGGGCACGTACGTTTGTGCGGCATGCGGTAACGAGTTGTTCTCTTCTGAAACGAAATTCGAGTCCTGTAGCGGATGGCCAAGCTTCTATGACATCATGAACTCAGGGAGCGTTGAAACGCATACGGACCGAACTCATGGAATGGTTCGGACTGAGGTTCTATGCAAGAAATGCGGCGGTCATCTCGGGCATGTCTTCGAAGACGGCCCCGAACCAACAGGACAACGGTACTGCATCAACTCAGCAGCCCTAGACTTCAAAGGAGAAAAGATCGAATAACACAAGGCATACGCGACTCACGACTAGTTCAGTCTGAGACTTGACACAATGATAGAAGTAGCCCACTAGCATAGAATAAATCGAATGGCCCAAGAAGTGGACCTGTCAGCAACCTTGACACACATGAGGTCACTTGCGTCTTAGCTTCTCATCGAGGCTATTCGAGAAACTCTGTGTGAAGAGCATATTATCATGTGCAGTTGCTTCCAGGTCCTGAACGTGACACCGCTTCAAATCACTTTCAGAGAGCAGTCCTGCATCTCTCAAGACATTCAGGGATTCCTTGTAGCTTCCTTGTGCCTCCAGCACGCTGGCGAGTTTCCTGTGAAAATGAGGCGGACGCGGGTTCAACTCGATTGCCCTTCTGAGGGCACTCTCAGCCTCAGTGTACTCCGCATTGGACTCTAGGACACAAGAGAGAAGATACCATGATTGGGCATCGTTTGGGAATGCACAAAGTCTGGTCCGGAGGTCTCTTTCAAGGACTGTCTTGGATTGCGTCATTGGACTGAAACTGGCTACCTCAAGAGTGAAATCGCTGTGGTCACGTTGCAAGCAAGTGTCCTCCCGGCGGACAACTACCAGAACGACAGGGTCGGCCTAGTACACATATCTCGGTAGATTTCCCTAATATACTGTCTGAGTGTATATCTCCATGTTCAAGAGCAAACAAGTACTCACTTCTAACAACTTCAAACTGCAGAGGGAAGAACCACCACACTGAATAGGCTATTCGCAGAGTTATGGGCAGAGGAACCTGCCACTATGAGGGTTTAGAGGCGTTGACCAGTCGCGTTTGCCTCATCATGTTTTCGAAAAATCGACAGTGTTACGCGCGTTTTACATGCTGGTGGCAAATCACGTTGCCCCGGCGCTGAACCCAAAGAATCGTCTGAATCTCTGTTCATGGTCTCCGGGAATAACCACATGATGATTAGCCAGAGATGCATTCAAGAAATAGTCAACACTGCCATCGAGTTTCACACGAATCTGGGTCCTGCAGGCATTATCGTCCGACAGATTACCAATCATGCGCCCAGAAGATACCCAGTATCGCTCTAGACCCGGACCATGAACCTTCACCAATGTCACAGGTCCCTCCTCCATCCTCCCTCTGATACCCACGCTCTTGTCAGTTTCGTAGTGGCTCATTATGTCATAAGACAAGACCAAGTCGAGAGGTACTGTACAGTGGGCCAGATCCACAGTCCCCCGATCCTGATCCACAGAAATCACATTTGCCATGAACGAAGAACTGCCTGTCAGTAGCCTTGACAAGTACATGGTGAAAGTGGTCGGAAGGTCGCCCTCACACCCTGCAACCAAACCTCTCGAATTGAGAAGGGCCAACGCATAACAACCGGTCACCTGAGTAGTCCCCACGAGCCTGAAGCATTCCAACGTAACAGCATCAAGTTCGCTATCTGCCACGATTTGCTGCATCTTGGCTGCGACCTGTGCCGCTCTCTCAACTTCGCTGTACGGTACAGCGACTAGGTCTGCAGCATCCGCAAGCCCCTGAGCAAGAGCAGACACATCTTGAGCTTCCATTTGATTCGTCAGAGTTTCAAAGGGAATCTGCTCAATCGTGATGCCCCAGTTTCGTTTCACATCACTGACATCGATGTTCGATGCAATCAGCCATTCTGAAACACTCCCTATTACTCCAATTCGTGAACTCCTCAGCTTCTGGAGAATCCTGTCGAATTCTACCCACTCTTCCATCCTCTTACACAATGGCTCGAACTCATCGTGTATTATGACCGAATTCGTGTTCTGGGACTCAAGATATGCACGGATCTCCATTGCTGCGGGCAGGGAATTGCTACCCTCATGAGCAAGGAGATGAATGGGAGGAGTGATGTGTGTCTTTTCAACGTACTCCGCAACAAGCTGCTCGGTTCCACCTGTACCTATCAAGAGATACGTAAGCGAGGAGTGTGTGCCTACGCCAATCTTCTTTGCACCCTCATCGAACACCGATTCAGGATTGAATACGTCAACGCCCGTAGCACGAATAGCAGAGAGCATCTGCTCCTTTACTTGCGCAGGTGTTATCGCAGAGAAGAATGGTACAACGCGGACAGTCATGCTTCCCACTGGACAGACATACACTTTGTGGCTTATCAAGCTGCGGTCTGATCTTGAGTTCAACCTGAGATTGACGATAGAGCAGATGGTGGAGCAGTAAGGCGTTCCTCCATGTGCTGGTCCCAGTGACGACCAGTCATTTCATTGAGTGAGCCAATCAAGTCCTTAGTGACGATCTGTTTCTTTTCCAGGCACTTCTGGGCGAAGTTGTGGAGCACATCAATCATGGTGTCTTTGCCAATCTCTTCTCGAATCTGATGCATGATCAGTGTGCCGTATACGTAGTATACCAGTTGCGCGTGGGGATGACTCCGTTCAATGGATTTGATTGATGGAAGCTCTTCGTGTTCCTCAATCCGTTTCCGCATCTTTTCGATGCGCTCTTGAGCTGCCTCGGGACCATAGACTTCTTCTATGGCTAGCAGGGAAGCATACGTGGCTAGTGCCTCGTCCACCCAGTTGTGATAATCTTCAACAGTAGTCCGTTTGAACCAAGAATGGGCGAACTCGTGACCCCAATACGACATGATTGAAACTTCGCTCTCGATCTCCGTCACGGTGTTCTCCTGTATCACAATCAATCCGTGTCGTGCATATCCTCCTCCGAAGTCTCTAGGAACAAGAATGATCTGTAGCTCTTTCGTTTCAGGTTCGCCAAGCCAATTAATGAGTTGGCCCTGAATCTCAGAGAACTTGGCTTCGAGCGGCTTATAGAGATCAAGATTGGTCGGGGATCCCCAGAAGAGCTCGCTCTCCTCTGGGTGAATCGCACTGTTAATTGGCCGGCCGTGAAGAGTGAGGTCAGTCCGGTTGTCATCAGACCTCCATGTCAGAGGATTGTCGTCGACCTTGTCTGCATTCATGATCCAAGTCCAATTCGCTGGCCCTCGGAGTCGTACCTCGAATGAAGGTCGGTCTCTGAAACTGCAAAAGGGGTACCAGATGGAGTAGATTGCCAGCTCCACATAGTCTGACTGAATTCGACTTGTATTGAAAGAGTACCTGAAGATTCTCCCTCTATACTTGAAACGGAATGTTAGCTCTTCGCTGTTCTGCATATCCTCAGGGAGTTCAATCCTGTAGTAGCTACTGGGAATGAAGACATCTTGAGGGGGCCTCTGTTCCACAGCTTCAATCCTCTCTAACGAATCACCACGATAGACTTGAATGGAATCAATTTCAAGACACGGATTCAAGAGAAAGGAGAAGCTTTCTCCGAGGCCCCGGACGGTGACATCTCCTTCGACCTGAACATACGAATCATCAGGGCGAATTTCAAAATCAATGTCAAGGTGTTCCACGTGCAAACTCAAGCACCAAAACGACAAGAAAGCAGAGGACTAAAGTCGATTTCTATGTGAACATAGATGATAAGCGCTTGGGATGGTCTTCTGGAACACAACAACATTGACAGTTATTTGGCATTTTTGGATGAGCATAGCATGGGTTCTGCTGATAGTCAGAGCTAAACCCGTCTTCATCCGACAATCTGTGGAGCGTGTAGAACTCATGGGAACAACAGCAGGAACAGTTCGTGATGCAGTGCGAATCGAGGAAGCGCGATGGGAAGACTTCCGAAGAGCACTAAGACCGATTGACATAGGTCTCCTTGATTGGAACTTCGATGCGGCTAGGAGCCCCGGCGAAGCTGCCGCTGTGGTTCTCAATCCGCGAGATGACCAGACTGTATAGGTATTTCATCAGTCCTGGCATGCGAGCCGGTCTTCCTTCTGAGAATACACGTGGTCGGACGATAACACTCTACAACGACAAAGAACCACTCGATGAAGCTCTAGGTGTTTCAGACGAGGAGAGCATCCATGCCTATCAAGAGAAATGGAGAAGCTTTCTGGGTCAAAGAAGGGTTTCTCACAGAAGGGAGTGGCAGATCTCCGGAGGAGAGGCTCAAGTCCATTCTCGGCTCGGAAGATGTCGAGTAGATTGGCTTGGTGCTGTTCCACCACTGTGTTCCAGTCGACCTTTGCTTGGGCAAGAAGGCAATCCCATACTGATGGTTGGACAATGCTATAAGGAAGCTTCTCATCTCAATTTCGGTTGTCCCTGATGGAACCTCATAAGATGAAGCATGGTCTATGGACCCTATTTCTTGTAATTCTCCTTTCAATGGCAACGCTGTCAGGGTCACCGAGCACCGTGACAAGGACCGAACAGACAACGCCTCTGAACGGGAGCATCGAAACGTTGTCTGTCATACCAGCAAGAATCATGTGGCCCAGACTGGCTTGTCCGGCTATCGTGCTAAACGGATCGACTTTAGTTGTACAAATCAAGGGACCATCAAATCTTATGGAGTGGAATCTTACCATTCACCGAGAGTATGAGAAGTATTCCATTTCTTGTGGAAATGCAGAGAGGAATGACACGACAGGCGTCTGGAACATCAATGCAACTATTCCCTCAGGGGCAAGCAAGGGACTCTATGACTTGGTCGTGAGTACAACCGACGGGATCCAAACAACTGAAGCCATGGAATACAATGCCATACAAGTCAGAAATAGTTTCCCTGACGACTTCCGTGTCTTCCATATCACGGATCCACACCTCAAGTCCTCTCCCTCAAGTCGAGACGATAGGCTGCTATCAGCGCTATATCAGGCCAGCATGACCAATGCAGATTTCATGGTCTTGAGCGGTGACATAGTAGACTTCGGTACGGCGGACTCTTTCGAGAGGGCGGTCGATTTCTTGAAGCAGAGTCAAGTCCCAGTCTTCGTCGGGCCGGGTAATCATGATGTGGACTCTGATGGAAGGGGTTTCAGCACCTATTCCTCATTCTTTGGGCCAGACTATTACACGGCGAATATTGGTCCAGACATAATCTTGGTCATGTGTAACTCTCACGGGAAAAGGTTGAACGATACTCAGATACAATGGATAGAGCGAGATTTATCTCAAAATGAAGCTGAAACCAAGATACTCTGCATTCATCATCCTCTCTACAATCTCAACAATCCGCCCAACTACTACCTGGATGACGATGAAGCATTTGAACTGATTGACATTTGTGATAAGCATGACGTAGATATGGTGCTCACAGGACATTTACACAATGATCGAGTGGACAGAGTGAACGGGACACTGTGGATTCTTACTACTGCAATCGGTGCGCCAGTCTCAAAGATAGCCGCAGAACCCGATCATCTCTCGCATGGATTCAGAGTCATAGATTTTGAAGATCACAAACCCGTTTCATGGAACTGGACTCTACAAAAGGACTGGTCTCAGCCTTGGGACATGGTAAGCCTGAAACGCACTCCTAGACTATTTCGTGATATTGACACTGGAGGTTACATTCAGATCTCCAATAACCTGAACTACTCCCTGGAGGGCCAAATGGTTGAGATCATGGTACAGATTCCATCAGAGAATCAGCGATATTTGACTTCGGGAGGCACTCCCGTCGAAACCATCAACGGAACAGATGCATACCTTGTGAGATTTCGGGTTGACTTAGCACCGGGGGACAATGTGACTTTGAGAGTCTTTCCCGATGATGCTCAACAACCTCAACTAGTCGACATCGTCTATCCCCAAGAAACTAAGATAGGTGAAACTTACACAATCTTCGCAGAATGGACCAATCCCACCAGTGGTGTGAGTGAATGTTACCTGAACCTTGCAATCGACGGTGAGTCCTTAGGATATCTTGAAATGATTGAATGCGGACGGTATAGATTCCGCTATACCCTCAAACATGATACGCCCGGACGTGTTACGTTCCAGATTATCGCGAGAGACTATGCAGGCATCGAAACCACCAGTGACGTATATACACTGGAGTGTGTATCATTATCAGATTTTCAGGGTCCGGATATGGTGCAGGTTTATGCAGTCCTAGGAGCCATCCTAGTGGCCGCCGGGATGATAGTGTACCTTCTAAAGACACGGATGAGCCCCCATTCTTCATAGGACGAAGGACAAGAGGGGGTCAGCGGCTTTCTGACTACTCGGCACCATTTGTTGCAGGATTGCCCAAATGTGTCCGTCATCAGACTGAACAGCATTCACCTATTTCAACAGTGTTCGGCCGTTACTAGAAGTCACCCTTCTCCGATGCAGGCTTCTTGATTCCCACACATAGCGAGCTGTATTCCACGAGTTTCCATTGACCGTGCTTGTTCTTCGCTACTTGCACCGGTCGCGCTGAGTCGGCGCCGCCACAATCGATGAATATCTTGAGTCTGTCGTCCATGGGTTGCTCTCTCACAACGTTCATCCTCAGAGCACCCTTAGAGATCTTGTAGTTGTTCTCAGACGTGCCTCCAACATATGACTTGGCGATGTTCGGGTTCTTCCTGAACTGACCTACGTAATACTTAGCACCTCGACCGAGCTTCATTCCGGATGGAGAAGCAGAGTCCTTCACTGTATCATTCTTCGAAACCACCAGAGTCATCATGGCATCAGCAAGCTTGGGGTCCTTCTCAACGTTCAGAGCAGCTATGAGATAGTACATTATGCTCTCATGGGGGTCTCCTGCGTCTTTCTCCCACGCAGTTTTGAATTTCTTGAAGTCAGTGATCATTGACTTTACTACTTTCTTGGCCATCGAGTTAACACCGTCCCGAGATTGGGGTGAGCAGAGAAAAGGGTTTTGCGGGCAGGTACATCATACCATTCGCGGTCGTGACTTAGAAGCCTACGAGATGGCATATCCAGCCAAGTCTCTCGTGACCACTCCATCTGTCACAACCCCGTAGTCGAGGAAGTCCAGCTCAGACCATCTGTCATAGACTCTGTCCATCATGCCTAGCTTGTCCGCAAAGTAGAGTGACAGGACAATCCCATGGCTGGCAACAAGGACTGTGTTCTCAGCGAAGTCAGTCTCTATACGCTGGACTCCCAGCCGAAATCTATCAAGAGCTGAACGGGCGGTCTCCCAGCCGTGAAATGAATCAGCAGTATTCGTTAGTGCCTGCTTCACTACAGCCGAGTACTCGCTTGAGTTCGAGAAGTTGGATGTGCCGCGATCAAGCTCCCGGAACAGCGGCTCTTCAATTGGCTGGAGCTGAAGTGTCTTACAGAGCGGTTCGATGCTCTGCAGTGCCTTTCTCTCATCAGAGGCAATAATAACATCAACATCACCAAACACTCCAGTGGCTGTCAGTTTCCCTGCAGAAAGCCGACCCTCTGCAGATAGAGCCCACTCTGAAGACTGAATCTCAGGTTGAACACGAGTTTCTGCATGTCGCAGGAAGATAATTCTCAATGAAACAGCACCGGCAATGCGCGCTATATCAGCATGCTACAAGGCGTCCTGATTAGACTTCTTGAGTGACTACTTCCTACTATAGAGAACAACAACGATAGCTGCCACGATAATAGCGCCGATTCCCGCTGCTATCAGAAGAACTGGAAAGGGCTCATCCGGTGTGGTATCATTGGTCGTGGTGGTCGTGGAGTTCGTGGTGGTTGTAGTGGTTGTCGTCGTAGTAGTTGTAGTAGTTGACACAGTGATCTCTCGCGTAATGGATCCACTTATGCTGCAAACGGCGGTCGCTTTCAGCACATCACCATCCTCGGCATCCACAGTGAAAGTGTCACTCATACCCGATGATGAATCTTGGTCTGTATAGCTTCTCGAATCAACTTCCACATCATTGTTGAAAATTGTGATTGTCTCGATGTAGTGCGTACTTGGATCCGCCACACTATGTGATACTGAAACCAGTAGCTCACTCGTTTCAGCATCGTATCCCAAGGTCATCCCTGATGGAGTATGTGCTTGGACCTGCGTTGTTGACAATCCAGAAAATATCATGAATGTCAGGATTGCTATGAGTGTCACCGCTAGTATTCGCTTGCGTTGCATAGGAGCACCTGCCTTCATTATATGCACGCGAATCGTTTTTTTGTCTTTGCAAACCTGACAATTTCTTAATCTAAGCAGCCTTGCTGCCTGGAGGAACGCCCTCAATGGTCACAGGAAGCCATTTCCCTTTCTCGTCGGCCTTTTCAACTGCGATTATCATGCCCTGGCTCTCGATGCCAGCAAGCTTCTTGGGCTCAAGGTTGACCAAGAACAGAGCTGTAATGCCTTTGAGTTCTTCGGGTCTGTACTGATCAGCAAGACCAGTGACTATCGTACGCGTTTGATCTCCGATATCCACCTTGAGTTCAAGTAGTTTGTCGGTCTTTGGTACCTTCTCGCACTCGAGAATCTTACCTGCACGGAGGTCCAACTTCTGAAAGTCCTCGAACTCTATATTGCTCTTTGTCACTTTATTATCACCTCGCTCGGCTGCCTCTGCAGCTCTTATACGTCCCTCGATAGAGGAGCGCAAGTCATCTAAGAGATCATCGTCAATCTTGTCGATGACCGGAACGGGTTTAGGAATCTTTCGACCTGTTTCAAGGGGACTCTTCGCTTGCTCGAGTTGAACGGCATGGATATCAGTCTCTTCTCCGAGTTGCGCCCATATACGCTCACCAATACTTGGCATCATGGGGTCGATGAGTATCGCCAGAGCTCTGACAATCGCGACTGCATTGTGAAGCACCTCACCACACTTCTCCAAGTCATGCCGCGATAGCTCCCAAGGTTTGTTCTCTTGGAAGTATTCGTTTCCAAATGTAGCAAGCGTCAAGATGGCGTCGGTGACCTTCTTCAGCTCGTATTCGTTGACGCCAGAGTTCACTGCCTCGATGGTGGATGCAATTCGCTCTTTCACCTGTTCCTCAATTTCACCCTTGGGAATCTTCCCGAAGTTCTTGTTTGTGAAATGGAGTGCACGGTAGACGAAGTTCCCGAAGGTACCAACAAGCTCGTTGTTCACTTTGTCACGGAATGTGTCCCATGCAAAGTCCAAATCCTTGGTCTGAGAGCTGTGGGATACGATGTAATATCGAAGGTAGTCAGGATTAAGGCCTTGGTCCAGGTAGTCATCCTCTATCCAGACCACATATCCTCGACTTCGAGAGAAATTGTGCCCCTCGATCTTCACCATTCCTGACGCCACGATGGAATCGGGAAGGTTGTAGTCGCTGCCCTTCAGCATAGCCGGCCAGAATATACAGTGATGGTAGACTATATCCTGACCGATGTAGTGAACAATGCGAGCGTCTCCGGGCTTCCAAAATCTCTCCCATTCCTCCGGTTCACCCCTCTTCTTTGCCCACTGCTCGGTGCTGGATATATAGTGAATCGGGGCATCAACCCAGACGTAGAGGGTAAGATCTTCATCGCCGGGAAACTCAACACCCCAATCAAGGTCGCGGGTGATGCACCAATCCTTCAGCCCCTCCCTCACCCAGCCCAAGGCATAGTTTCGGGCGTTCTTCGTTCCGTCAACGTTGTTCAGGAACTGATCAAGAAATCCCTTGAAGTCTGTGAGTCGGAAGTAGTAGTGGGTTCTTGTGACAGGACGTGTTGGCGAACCACAGATGGCACAACGGGGATTCAGGATCTCACCTGGCTCCAGATAGCGTCCACATCCCTGGTCGCATTCGTCACCCCTAGCGTCTGCCCCGCAGTAGGGGCACTCGCCCCTCACGAATCTGTCAGGGAGTGACCGTCCACACTTTTCGCAGTACGGACTCTCAAGCTCTTTTGGATAGATGTACCCCTTGTCTTGAAGTGCCTGCACAATCTGCTTCGTGCGATGGTGATTCTCAGGATCATCTGTGGTGCCGTAATTGTCAAAGATAATGTTGAGTTTGGGGAAGATCTCGAGATAGTGTCTGTGGTATTTCTGGAAGAGCTCCTCCGGGCTCACATTTGCCTTCTCAGCAGCCGTTACGATGGGTGTCCCGTGCGTGTCCGAACCACAGACAAAGACCACCTCGGTCTGCATCTTCTTCAGGAGTCTGACAAATACGTCGGCTGGCACGTAGGTTCGGAGATGACCGATGTGCATAGGTCCGCTAGCGTATGGTAGTCCACATGTTACTAGTACTGGTTCCTTGCTTGGGTATTTGGCCAATCTTGTCACACTCCTATCATTTCTGGCGGATATCGCCTAGTCCCGACTGCACCAGATACCTGTGTGAATCAAGAACCGGGGCGCTATCTCTAGACTGGACTGCCGTTTGAGTCCGTTCGTCAGGTCTGTTCGTCTTGATACCTTGAAGCTTTCTTCCCGCCTTAGAATGATACAAACTAGCGTCTTTTCTGCTGATATAACTGTAACGCTCTCTGGTCAAAGTCACCCGTATGGACAGACTTTCAGAAACCAGTCAACAACAAGTCTAGATGTTTCTCTGTATGCATTGGGATTGCTAAGGGTGTGATCAGCCTCGGTCACGAGATGCATCTCCTTGGGTTCTTTCGCAGCCTCGAATAGACGCCGAACACCACTTGCGTCGATCCCTCTGTCAAGAAGACCTGTTGTGATCATTAACGGGCGAGGCGAGATCTGGGAGATGAGTTGCAACAGATCATACCCTGCGGCATCCTCCAACATCTGATCATGCATCTGACTCATTGTCTCCTCTGTCAATCCATGTACCACATCAGATCCCTCAGCGATGAGTCGCTTCATCTCTGCAGGAACCATCGGGTCACCCACGAACCAGAGGAGGTCGTAGACCGGGGCTCTCAGACAGACTGCACTGATGCGCTCATCCTGTGCCGCCGATAGGATCGCCACAGGTCCTCCGAAACTTGCGGCATAGACACCCAGCCAGTCATCCACAGTATATTCCGAGCTGAGAAGTTGGGTGACCGCATTGCGAGCATCTTTGACCTCGCCGGGCAATGAGAATATTCCCTCGCTCCGTCTGAATCCTCGGAAGTCAAAGGTGAGGACAGCAAAGCCTGCTTCGGCAAGATCTGTTGCGAAGCCACTCACCTGGTCAGCTCCGCCCGGGAGACCGTGGAACTTGCAGATCCCAGGGAATGGTCCATCGCCCACAGGGACCACCAAGTCGCCGTAGACCATCTCACCCTCGGACTGAAATTCGGTGGAAACAACTCGCACTCTGGGCATAGTCTATCCACTCTTGGAGCTTCCTGATAGGCTTACCTGCGCCCCTTTGGTCATTGCTACTCTCCGCTTCTTGGACCTCTAGGGTCTTGCCCGCGGAGAGATTTATGGTGAGAGTCTGTCCGAGAGCCATGATTGCCCATACAACGACTGTTCGCAGAATGTTGTACCAGATGGGATACTCCTCCAACCAGAACAGACTGAGCATGAGAAACGTGATGGTTGACAAGATGGGTAGGTTCCCTCCACACATATCCATTCGCTTTGCGAGGAAAGTGTTGCTGCTTTCAGAAGTGAGGTGCCAGGAGATGGTGTGGGACGAATCAGAGGACCCGCCCCACTGTGTCTCGCCTGCCGGGAGGTGCATGTGAGACAGCGAATGAAGACCTCATTGTTACATGAGGAGCATAAGATGTTCTAAGAACTGGAGTAGAGGTAACGAAGAGTCCGGGCGTCATCATCTGTTGGTTCTCTGTCGCTGTCCAGTAACCCATAGAGGACGTTCAGAACCTCGGCATTCTTCTGCAGAGTTGAACTCGGACGCGGATTCTGTTTTGTTTCTTCGGCCATCATTCGCCATCTCCTTGTTCTATTCACTTACTGTGATACAACACACCCTTACTTCGTCTGGAGAGCATATAAGGTTGCGTGCAATCAGGCTACTCTCTACGTAATACAGAGAGCTATATCCAGCGATAGTATCAGGAATACCCAGAAATAATGCCCCGAAGGATGCGTTTCTCGTCAGTCTGTGAAGACAGAATCTACATGTCCAGAAGAAGAGAGGGGGAGAGGGGGCATTCTGTACCTCGACATGAAGCAATTAGGGTCAAGCAGCAACGCCAATCAGGCAGACCACATTGATCACTATGGTTCTGGGGGAGCACTCCAGTCAGAGGACATCATCTGTCGTGGAGAGGTCACACGCTCTAACAGCCCACTTTCTAATGCATCCCAAATCTTCCGATAGACAATCGTTTCACTATAACCACATGATTTCATGGATCTGGCAAGGCGTATGAGTCTGAAGAAGCGATTTGTAAGAGATTCCGCGCCATCTTTCACGCATTTGAGTTCGTCGAAACCTACCATGTCGGAGTTGAACTGGTACTCTTCTAGGAGATAGCCGTCCAAGTGCTGCTCATACAGCTGGTCAAAAATCTGGGCGGTGAGCTCATCTCTGAATTCCACAGGAGCATCGCTGTACAGTTCATCAAAGCGTTCATGAGCTGCTCTCGCACATTGGACAAGTCGCTCCTCCTGTTCATCTGACGGAGGAGTCACTGTGACCATCGCACACAGAAGGTTCTCAGTGGGAACAACTCGAACCACATCTGATATAGGAACAACTGTGTAGTTCATGACCTCTTCGAGACCAAACTCGCTTCTGAAGTGCGATACAGCTGATATGAATGCAGAGAGGATTGCCTCATCAATTCCAGGTTTCATCGCTCGAGAGTAGATTGGCAGACCGCTCGACTTATGCATAGCTAGGATTCCCATGATGTTCTGGGCATCCATGAACCGTTGTCTGATGCGGTCGTTTTCTTGGCGCAATTGCTGTTGTTTCTTCTCTCTCCAACGATAGATCTGCAAGCCGATGATAGCGAGAATGAAGACAAGTATCCCAGGAACACCATATGCCACGAAGCTCTGATAGGCTTGGACTTCTAGATTGGGGATTGGAATCACGCTGACAACTGAGGAAGACTCTTGCTCGTAGCCATCTTTTGAAACGCTGATTGATACTTTCAGAGTGTTATCGTCGACCCAATCGGCATCCACCTGAGCACGATACACACCGTTACCGACATCACTCAATGTACCCTGTGCAATCAAGGCGCTTTCAGAGTACAGTTGAAATCGAACGATTGCTCCATCTACAGGGGCACCCATGTCTGCCTCAACAACTCTGGCAACAATCACCAGAGGCAGACCCTGAGACCAGGACAGAAACTCTACATCAACTTCAACAGGAATCGGCACCACGGTGAATGAAACAGCATAATCACGCGACCTATGCCCCAGCTTACTGAAGGTTACTACGACGGAGAAGCTGCCCTCTTCGCCAGGTGCTAGCAAGACCGAGTAATCGCCCCCGCCTTTGTCCGCCACAGAAATGAAATCCGACCCCAACCCAGACTTGGAAATTGAAGCATCTGCAATTCCTGAGCCGTTAAGGAGGGCGAAGCGGAACGGTAGCGAGTACTCCCGAGAAACGAATACCGATTGGAGAGGTGTCGCTCCGCTAAGCTCTGTTGCAATTGTCTGAACAGTAAGTGTGAACTTGATGGAGTCAGAGGAGTAGAAAGACTTCGATGCAGTGAACGTGAGCACCCATGTTCCAGTACTATTGGCCATAATCCGAACCCGATATGAAGAAGGTAATTCCATCACACTCAATGTCAAATCAGACAAGTCAGCGGCCTGAACTGAGATGTTAGCACTTGACAAAGACATGTTGAGGTCGGTCCGTATGTAGAGAAGATCCAAATCCAGTACAGCGCCGTATTCTAGATTTGATGAGCTGATACCTTCAGAAGTTGATAATGAGGCAGGAATGAGGGTCACAGCAAAACTGAGGGTATATACACGACTACTGAACCCGACCTTGCTGAACATGATTTTGACCGAGTAACTACCAACTTCTTCGGGAGTCAACAACAACGTATAAGCGCCCTCACCATCATCTCTCGATACTACAAAGTCTGAGCCAAATCCGGTTCCAATGACGTCAGCACCGGCAACACCGGTTCCATTATCCATTGTATATGAGAAAGGAAGCTCGTAGGTTCTAGATATGTACACTGACTCAAGTGGAGTGGATCCGGTAAGCTCTGTGGACACAGGCAAGACATCAAGCGTGAATTGAATCATATCCGAGTTATGGTCGGTTCGTGAAGCAGTGAAGGTCAAGACCCATCTACCCGTAGAATTGGACCTTATCGCCAACCTATAAGACAAGGCTACTTCCGTCACAGATAGTGTCAGACTAGAGAGACCTTCACCCTGAATTTCGATGACTGCCCCTGAGACATTCGCATTAAGGTCAGTTCGGATGTATAGAAGGTCAAGCTGGAGTCTTGAACCAAATGAGATGGAGGCAGAACTCAATCCGCTTGAAACCGATAACGATGTTGGAATCTTTGTGGCAACTATGGTGAGAGAAGTAGTTGTGTTCCTGTATGCGCTCTTGCTCGCCCGTACAGCGATGACATAGGTTCCAGTTCCGGTAAAGGATACATTGAAGACGTAGATGCCTGCCTCGCCTACTATGACAGAGCCCAGCACGGCTGACGAGGGCGGGTCAATGAACTCCAAGAGGGCACCGCTCACAGGCTCAGAGTTTCTATCAAGCAGCTCCAGTGTTGCGGTAACATTGCGACCAATTGCAATACTTGATGCAGAGATATCATAAGTCAGCGTCATCTCAATCTCTGTCACTGTCAGGGTGAATGTAGCAAACTGAGTTTCGTAATTGACAAGAAACGCCTCGATCACTATTGTGAAAGTCATGGTATCGGAGGGGGTGATGCTTACCGAGTAGTATCCCTCACGAAGGTCTATCACATCATCAATTGTAATTGGATCATCCCCGTAAGTGGACTGTGCCGTCACAGTGGCGTTCTCCAGACCATATCCTGTTGCATTTTCGAAGAACAGGAACAGTTGGAAGGATTCTCCATATTCGATGGACTGAGAGGTTCCATTCAGCAGCGTCAACTCCGAACCAAGCTCCCCAACTAACAGCAGGAAGGAAGTCTGAGCATCTTCATGGACGTATTTTGAAAATAGAACATCAATACTGTAAATACCGGATTTCACGCCGGTGAACTCGATTGTGTAGTTGCCATTTCCTCCCGCTGGCACCGCTTCCCACTGAAGACCATCCGTCGGCCCAGAGTAGTAGATGGAGAGATTGGCGTCTTCAACACCAGAGTTGTCCATCCGCGTATATCTAGCTGTAATACTTGTCGCCTCAAGGAGATCGGCTTCGACAAAGCCCGCATCATTTCCAAGAATCGATGCATTTGTCGGGTAGGGCAAGATGACATTGAACTGGTCGAAACTGGTATCGTGGAACATTGAAGTGGCAGTCACGATTACCGCGGAAATGCCATACGGCAAATCTGAGGTGTCGAAGTCTGCCTCATACCGGTTCCTGACAAGGTTCGGGTCAAACTGCACTGGTGAAGAAGTCCAGTTCGCGGTGATGGTAACATATTCCTCGGTTAGATATCTATCGGTTGTGTCATCTCTGAACCTGACGAAGTTTGAAATCACTTCGCCAAGTGACACTTCAATCTCAGCAACGGCGACCTCCAGTGAACCTGAGTGTGTCACCGTAAAACTGACTGAGCCTACTGCCACCTCGGTCCCATTTGTCCATTCAACCAAGAGTACCCATTCACCCGCACTGGAATTCTCCGCCTCAATTGCTTGAGGATTTGATGTGGAGGGGCCAAAGGAGTCTGGTACAAATGAGGCGCTTGACCAGATGGAGCCGTTTGGCAAATACCATGTGAAGTTCACAAAGGTGTCGAGATATGTATCATCTTCCGACGTTCCTATGTCTATCCAGCCTCTTGTCAGATTCCCGACTCTGTAGTTATCGGAGAAAGTCCAAGAAGAAGTGTCTGAATCGTAGATTTGAGAGCTGACATCTCTTGCGTAATTTGGGGCTTCAATGATGAATTCCCACCAGCCCAACCGAGATAGTATGGAGCCCGAAATCTCTACCATCCCAGGTTGAAGGTAGCAGTGAGAGGTCACATCAGTAAGAAAGGGATCATAGACCGTCAGATTCTCCCAATCGTTCGGATAGTAGGCGCTTATGGTGAAGTTCTCATAATCTCCCTGCGACCCATGATAGGTGAATGTTATCAGGTTCACAGAACCATTTGGAACTGCTTCATACGCTGCACCAACTGCTGTATTATCAGTGGTGTATGTGGAGTTTATGAAACGGTGAGCTAGAGCCCTCACCTCATAGAAGAATCGTACCGAAGAGTTACAGAGAACGCGAACTGTGAGAGGGTCAGCCGAATAGACAGGAGTCAGTTGAATTGTGGCGGTTCCAGAGCCCTGACTGCCCTCGATGTCAACCGTCGTCTCGTTTGCCTCATACTGCATGGCGACTTGATCGAAAGAGGGGGGCTGCGCGCCTGTGAGCGTGATGTCGTCAACATGTGCGGTTATGTATACAGTATTCACAATTCCGTTTGCTTTGTCGTCATCCCCATAGACTCCATCAGCCTCCAGCAACATAGTATCGTCTATGAATAGACCAACTGTGATGTCGATCTGACTGGGCGCAAGAGGATAGTTGATTGCCAGGTCTTCAACATCATACCATGTGTTCCGTGATTCCAACTCTGTGAGGTCTTTATAGAAAAAGACCTGATTGTTGAGAGCAATCCTCAACGAACAAGCACCGGGAGTGGCTGCTCCAAGCGGCCCCCTTAGATAGCGATAAGAGAAACCTAGGACGAAATCCTCAACTTGAGGAATATTGCTGTAAGTCTGCTTCCAGAACACGCTTGTTCCAGCATAATGCCTATACTTCTTGCCACTAGGTCCTTCTTTCTCTCCTTGGTTCTCCACTGTGACGTACTCTTCAACCGTCTGTTCATAGGAGGCAACCTGTATCTGTTCTGCATTAGAGGAATTGCTGATGGCTGTCCACCCCAAGGGATAGAACTCCACAGTGCCATCAGGATTGTCGTTGGAACCGGGGTATCCCTCGTCGAAGGTTCCGTTAACAACATACATGCGCTCTAGATCGTGTACCTCTACAGAAGTCTGACTGAATACCCATGAGTTGTCTGTGTCAAGTGGTATATCCGTGGTTGGACTAGGGTTGAGATCAGTCCTAGCAGTTGTACCCCCTGATACAACATAACCTCGCTGTTCTACGAGAAGGGGACCAAGGAGCCCTTGATGGACTTGGTCTTCTGAAACACAAGAGAACGACTCACCAACTGGAACGCAGTCTGGTTCAGCCTTAGGATGAAGAACACTTCCCCCCAAATCAGGGGTGGCCGGAAGCGAACCCGTATTTGCGACATGTGGGGCAAGAGATGCCGAAAGACCCATCAACAGTAAACTGACTAATATTACCCTCATTTCGCGCATATGCCAACACATCCGTCACAAATCTGTTCTCAGAGACTTGTGTATAAGTCAAAACATCATATATTGGTTTTGAAAAGAAAATGGCTGCGGGAAACGGCGATAATGGCGTATGATTTGGAACTATTAGCATCATATCATACACGAACAAGATACTCCTTGTTCCTCTATCTGAGCCTGCGAAATCATACTCTTGGATGTCACACAGAGCCGAAAAGGGAATTGAATCGGGCTGATGCTATGATTCAATAGGTGTATCCCAGTCAAGACCTCTATCGGGCTTTGATGAGGGCGTGCGAATGAGTAGCCCAAACTCTAGCGCGTCCCATATCTTGCGGTAGATCATGGTGTCACTGAATCCACATGAGGACATAGCGCGGGCAAGACCTGAGAGTTTGAAATAGCGCGACTCGAGTGCCTCTACTCCTTCTTTCACACACCGAAGATTCCTGGGAACATCCATGTCAGAGTTGATCTGGTACTCCCGGAGGAGATACCCATCCAAGTATTCTTCGAACATCTGATCGAATATGGCTGCCGTGAACTCATCCCGGAACTCTACAGGGGTTTCCTCAAATTGGTTATCGAATCTCTCATGAACGGCCTTCGCTCCTTCAATCATTCGCTCCTCCTGTTCATCTGAAGGAGGAGTGAGAGTGACAGTGGCACAGAGTAGATTCTCGGTTGGGACAACCCGAACCACATCAGATATCGGGATGGCTGAGTAGCTATTGACCTCTTCCAGCCCAAACTCGCTCCGGAAATGGGATATCGCCGATATGAAGGCAGAGAGTACACCCTCATCGAGACCTGGTTTCATGGCCTGCGAATAGATAGGAAGACCGCTCTTCTTGTGCATCACGAGAACACCCAAGATATTCTGGGCATCTGAAAACCGTTGCTTGATGTGAGCATTCTGCCGGCGGAGTTCCTGCAGTCGCTTCTCCCTCCATCGATAGACCAGCAGACCCACGGTCACAAACACGAAGACACCAATGCTGGGAACACCGTAAGTCATGAAGTTCTGGTAGTTCTGGATGTCTGGATTTGGCACCGAAATGACACTGAGTACAACAGGAACCTCAAGGTCATAGCCCTCCTTTGTGACCGAGAGGGATAATTCCAGAGTGTTGTCATTTATCCAATCCTCATCAACCTGAGAGCGATAGACACCGTTGCCGACTGAATTGAGAGTCCCCTCTGCTATGACAGCGTTATCAGTATACAGCTGGAATCGCACCGTCGCATCATCAACAGGGACATCAGTGTCGGCCTCAACAACTCTGGCAACAATCACCAGAGGAAGACCCTGAGACCAAGAGAGAGACTCTACAGTGACTTCGAGAGGAACCGGTGTCACTGAGAAAGACAGAGTGTACTCACGAGACCTGTGGCCCAGCTTGCCGAAAGTAAGGCGTACAGAGTAAGTGCCGACATCTTCAGGTGTCAGTAGAACAGAATAGTGCCCTTCGCCATCATCCCTCACAGATACATATTCCGAACCGGGTCCCGACTTGGATATCGAGGCTCCAAGTATTCCCGTGCCGTTTGTCATCTCATAAGAGAAAGGTAACTCATAGCTACGCAAGAGATAGATGGAACTCAGTGGGCCTATACCACTGAGGTCTGTGCCGATCAGCTGAACGTCAAGCGTGAATTGCATTAGATCCGGGTCGTGGTCCATCTTGGTTCCTGTGAAAGTAAAGACCCAGCGGCCAGTCCTGTTGGAGCGTATTCTGACCCTGTATGCAGATTGATTCTCAACGATAGAGATAGTCAATCCTGATAGATCATCTGCCTGAACCTCGATGACTGCTTCGGACACGTTTACCATGAGGTCGGTCCGAACAAAGAAGAGAACTAGTTCCAAGCTTGAGCCATATTCAATGGCCGCCGAACTGAGACCTTCTGATGTTGATAATGAAGTGGGTATATTCGTCACAACAATGGATATGGCACTCGTGGAATTCCGGTGGTTCTCTTTGCTCGCCCTGACACTCAGAACGAAAGAACCCGTTTCGATAAAGGAAACATTGAATGTGTATCGACCGTTGTCTGAGTACATGCTAGTAGATAGATCAAGAATAGCAGAAGATGGAGGGTCGATGAACTCAAGTAATGCACCTGTGACTGGATCTGAATTCGCATCATAGAGCTCGAGAGTGACAGTGATGTTGCGACCGATGGGAATGCTTGATGCGGATAGCCGGTAGGTGAGGGACATATCGATATCTATCACAGTGAGAGTGAAGGTGGCATACTGTGTATCGTGGATTGGGGTCGAGGCGCCCACTATGATTGTGAATGTGTCTGCCTCATAGGGTGAGAGATACACTGAGTAATCTCCCCCACCTAGTTCCGATACTGCACCGATGAAGATTGCATCGTCTTCTCCAGTTGACTGGACTGAGATACTGGCGTTCTCAAGTCCATAGCCAGTAGTGTTCTCAAAGCGAAGAAACAGATTGAAGTCACTACCGTATTCGATTGATTTTGAAGTTCCATTCAGCAGAGTGAGTACTGAACCAAGTCCTCCAACGATGAACAGAAAGGATGTGTGAGCATCTTCATGCGCGTATTTCGAAAAGACGATATCAACTTCGTAGATACCTGATTCCTTACCTGTGAACTCAATGGTGTAATTACCAGAGTCTCCATTGGCCACTTCAACCCATTCCATACCCCCTGCAGATCCCGAATAATGCACAGATATGCTAGCATCTTGGATTCCAGAGCCATCCGTTTTTTCGTATCGCATATTCACAGGGGTTGCGACGAACACGTCAACCTCCACAACCCCGTCATCTACATCGAACAGAGTGGCAGTGGTTCCATAGGGCACGACGATGACGAAGTGAATCGAGGAGGGATCGTGATACAACGATACAGCGGTGACGTTGACACTTGTTATGCCCTCCTGTAGATCCGAAGTATCGAAATCGGCCTCGTATCGTTTTCTCACGAGATTCTGTGTGAAGGTGATTTCGCCAATAGTCCAGTTCGCAGTCACTGAGATGTGATCTTCTGTAAGGTATTCCCCCGTTTCCGTATCTCTGAATTTCACGAAATTCGAGATGATTTCTCCTGATGTCACCTCAATCTCGGCCACGGCCACTTCGAGTGAGCTCGAATGCACGACTACGAACCTAGCTGCACCAATAGCCACTTCAGTACCGTTCGACCATGCCATAATGACGCGCCATTCTCCTGCACTGGAGTTACCAACGCCAATTGTATGTGAGCTGGAGTTAACGGTACCAACAGAATTCGGAGTCAGCGAGTACCCCACCCAGAGAGAACCATTGGGAAGATACCACGTGAAGTTTATGGGGTCATTGAGGTAAGGGCTTTCCAGAGAGGTGGCAATAGTGACTTGAGCCCGTGTGTTGTTGTCAGTCCGAAAAATCTCTGAGTCCAGCCACGAAGCCACGTCAGAATCGTACTTCTGTGTCTGGATGCTCTGGGCATAATTAGGAGACTGGAGATTCAGCTCCCACCAACCTAGCCGGGACAAGATTGAGCCTGATAACACAACCATACCAGGAGAGATAGCACATTCGGATGTAACATCCTTCAAGAATGGATCATAGACCGTGACGTTATCCCAATCTTCAGGATAATATATTCTCACGGCAAAGTTGCTGTAATCGCCGACAAAGCCAAGATAAGTGAAGAGAAGTAGGTCCACACCTTTGTTTGCAGACGTTTCATACATCACACCTTCATCATCAATGTCAGTACTGAATGTGGAATTGATGAATCGATGAGCAAGTGCACTTGCTATGAAGTTGAATCTTACAGATGTGTTGGAATGGACAGAAACAACAAGGGGGTCAGTATCATGGGGGGGATCAAAGTAGACTGTAGCGTTTCCGCGACCGTCGGTTCCAGTTATTACGCAGACCTCACCACCGGCTTCCAGCGATAGATCAACACTCTCGAAAGATGGTGGTTCAGTTCCAGTCAGAGCAAAATCATCAATGTGTACAGTGATGTACTTAGCATTGGCAAGTCCGTCAGGGTTGCCGTCTAGATCATTGTCATCATTTTCATCCAATTCTAGGAAATTGTCGATAATCAAACCGACACTCACGTTGAACGACAGCGGCGCTCCGGGATAGTGTATTGCGATTATACCGCTATCAAACCACACATCTCGCTGTGTAAGATTGACGAGATTTATCGTCCACACAGGAACATCATCAATAGAAACGTATAGGGAGCATCCCTCTGCGATATTCTGACCTAACGGGCCGCTGTCATACAGAAAAGAAAGGGACAATTCGAAGTCTTCAGTATAAGGGGAATTGTATATCTCCTGCTCCCAGAACACTGCGCTCCCTGCATAGTGACGGTATATGTTTGCAGTGCCTGGCTTCTTTTCTCCCTGATTCTCCACGAGTATGTAGTTCTCAGAACTCTGCACATAGGAAGCCATCTGCGTATCGGCGGAACTGCTATTGCTGTCTGCTGTCCAGCCATAGGGATAGTAAGCGACCGTTCCGTTAGGATCTATATTGCTGCCAGGGTAACCTTCATCAAAAGAGCCATTCACCGCGTAGAGTCGATCCAGACCATATATCTCGATAGAGCCTTCACTGAAGACCCACGAGCTTTCAATATCCAGCGGAAGACTAACGGTCGGTGAAGGCGTCGTATCTGTTCTAGCACTGGTGTTGTCTGACAGCACGAGCCCCCTTTGCTCCACAACAGCAGGATTTAGAATACCCTGAAGGAAGGCTTCTTCAGCAAGCACGGAATCTAGAGATTCGGTTTCGAGTGGTTGTGACCCATCTGGCACGGGCGTGTGCCTCTCAAACGACGACGTAGAACCCGGTGATTGTGTATCCTCGGCATATGGAGCAATGCCTGCCAACAATGCTAGTACTAGCATACAGGACAGGATTACCCTCATATCTCTCATGTGCTGCACATCCGTCTGATATACGAATACCTTTCTAGGAGGAATCCATAGACAGCAGACTCTGAATATATCGGTTGTTTTGATGTATCCTTTCTGTTTTTCGAATCACCCACCGTTCACAACGATACGTCCCTGGGCAATCACATCGTGTTTGTGGATGCTCTCAAGCGAAGTCGCCTCTGCATACATCTCCAGATTGCGGTTCTTGAATGATTCCTTCGCATTCTGGAGGACGTTTCTGCACACGTCCTCAACAAACTGCGGGTTCTCGTGCATCTGACGAGTCACGTATTTTTCATCTTCAAGCTTCAAGAGTGAGTAGGTCTTGCTGGAGAAGGACCGTTCGATGACGTCAATCATGGACCCATAAGACGGAATCTCGCTAATCTCACCTGTCAATCGCAAGGTTCCAATTGCCCGTTGCATGTGAGTGAGACCTTCGTTGTTTGCCAGACAGTGAGGGCATGTTGTGTTTCCCACCACTCTCACCTCGGCTGTGTGCATTACTGGTTCATCATCCTCGATGATAGTACTGGCGGTCACATCGCAGATCTCCCAGGTCCTTTTCTTCGACACAGGGGTCCTGCTGGCGTAGCCAAGCTCGAAATCGAACTTCACTTCTCCCCGTTTGAATTTATGCTTCTTCTGCAAGGCCTCTAGGATATGCACCTGCAGTTCCTCAACAGACTTGTACACGCTGAACTCCTCGCTGATGACCTCAGTCATAGACTCGACCAGACGAGACATATGAACTCCCTTCAGTTCGGCAGGGAGATCGATGGTGATCTCCACTTCTGGAATGAGATGGTGGCGGAGACCACTGCGCTCTGTGATTACGAAGGTCTTCAGATTCTTCACGCCCACCTTGTCGAGGTGAATCCTGTACCGGGGTGTTTCGTTCTGTGTATCAAAGACCATGAACTGTCGCCTCGTTGGTCGTGTCTAGATGAGCGGTAGATAGCACATGCTCATCGACCTAGTTCTGTCGGATTGCAGTCACCTTTTAGCTTTATGATGGAGCAGTGTCATTCTGTTATCAGCTTACGTGGCCCAGAGGTTCAGGTACTCGGAATTCGATAACAGCCGCGACTACCCACATTCTCTTGGACGCATACATCAACCGCCAGTCCCTGGGGAAGGTCTAGACTTCTGGCAATATGTTCGGCAAGATACTCTGAAGTCGTGGCCCTGATTGGTAGTATCACACAATCAGACATCGGCAAGACGTACGTCTTTCCAGAAACAGCAATCTTGTAGGAGTCACCTTCCTGAGTCAAGTGTATCATTTCCGAGTCGCCCGGAATGAGAAAGCGATGGTCCATCTTCTCACAGATAATGGTCGCATCTCGCTTCAAGTCGCGAAAGTCCATCACCATACCCAAATCATCTACTGGACCCTCAATCGATATTTCCACGAAGTAATTGTGGCCATGCAGCCGTTCGCACCCCTTGGCCTCTAGGACAAAATGAGCTGCGCTAAAGCTCATCCTGTTGTGACTCACTCGAATGCTATACAAGATGACTTACCTCTCGAGACCACATAATCGCGTTGCTTGTAAAACTGCCGAATCCGTCGTCGGTTCTGTGAATCAGTAATCCTCAGGTCGCTGGCTCTTGTAGAGCTCCACTAAGTCTGCAACTGTGGACGCCTGAGTAGGGGACTTGTCATCACGCCATCGACCGGTGAATCGAGGAAACCTGATGGCAAGCCCTGCCTCAGAAAGAATCCCTCTACCTGCAACATGGATGGGACTCAGTGTGACTTCATCACCTAGGACCTCTACGACTAGTTCAGGTTCAAGCCAGACATCTGCATCCAGTTCGGATTCCACACGGGGGTGTCGACTCTCTCTACTGAGTCCTTCCAGATGTTGCTTCAGCTCACCAAGCATCTCATCTGTGAATCCTGTACCGATTTTACACACTGTGGGATAGGTATCTGTTGCCTCGTCGTAGACAGCTGCAAGAATGGCACCATAGAGGCCTGTTCTCTTCCCACGCCCATGGAAAGCACCCACCACCACGAGATCTACGGAGTCTGTCATTCCCTCCTTGTAGGACGCCTTCAACTTAATCCAGAGCCATGAACGGGATCCTGCTTGATAGACAGACTCGTCGTGAACTGCCTTAGCTATGATTCCCTCGTGACCAGAAAGAATCGCTTCTTCAAATACCTCATCAAGACGTTCTGGCGTATCAATCAGTTCTGCCTTTGTAAGATGTACTCTAGTATGGTCTGCGACAGTGTCTACGAGTAGTCTTCTGCGTTCAAGTAAAGGACGATCCATGACGTCTTCACCGTCCACATAGAGTATATCAAACAAGAACAATGCCACAGGCACCTCCTCACTCATTTCCGAAATGTCGGTCTTTCTCCTTCGTCTCATGAGCTCTTGGAAGGGGCGCATCCCACTAGTATCGGGGTCGATTGCTACTATCTCCCCCTCAAACACACAAATCTCGGAGGTGATGCTCTCAAGGACCATAGCGATGACGTCCGGATACTGGGATGTTATCCTCTCTTGTCTTCTTGAGAAGAGCACAACCGAGTCTCCATTCTTATGGATTTGTACGCGTTCTCCGTCATACTTGTACTCGGCCAATCCCTGACCGCCGACCTTCTCAAGTATCTCAGCAGATGTAGACAACTTCTTCGCGGCCATCATCCTGATAGGCCTGCCCACCTGAGCTCGGACAGCTCTAATCTCATCAAGACCACCACTCAACAGGAGTCGCCCAACCCAGGGGAGGTCACTGCTGACATTGTAAGCCCTCTCGATATCAGAACGAGCTGCGCGATCCCCCGTGAAGGCCACTGAGAGTGCATCGATTATGGTCATGTCTCCCATCCCCAGCCGGAGGTCGCCCATAGCAGTCCGAAGGATGTACTTAGCTTCAAGAGGCTCTGAGTCAGAAAGCAGCCCCACCATCTTTGCGACTTTCTCCCGGCCACTCCCGGGGCCAGCGATGTTGGAAACTTCATCCAGTGTCTGGTATACGTCAATAACCGTCAAATCCTCGGAGAAGAGTGTTACCTGCGTGCTCTTGCTGAGCAATTGCTCTGCCACCTCGCCAACATCACCGACCTGTTGGAGAAGGTCGATCACCTCCGACTCAGAAACGCCTGCGGCGGCCGCGACCATCTGAACAGCGACCTTCTCTGCGATTCCAGTTTCTGGTTTGTCCTTCCAATCAGGATGGAGCTTGCCTGTTGTAAGTGCAATCACATGTCCGATTTCATCGGCCGAAGCACGAACTAGGAGTTCCGAGAACCTTGAGATTTTATCCAATGTGCCGGAAGTTCGCTCGACTGCATTGTAGGTTGCTGCAAGGTCTCTGTAGTACATGAAGAACAACCCGTTCGACGATAGGACCCACCATATGGTTTATAAACGCGCTCAAGGGCATCGTCAAAGACACACAGAATAGCGGTGATTTGATAGTGGGCAGCATACGACCACGGTACGTGAAGACGGCGGCAAGAGAGCTACTCCGGAACTATCCCAACGAGTTCACCACGGATTTCGAGACCAACAAGAGACTCGTGGAGCAGTATACGGATGTCAGTAGCAAGAAGGTAAGAAACCGAATTGCCGGATATCTGGTCACTCTCATTAAGATTAAGATTGCTGAAGAAGCTCGACAAGCTGCTGAGCCAGAAGAAATCATCGACATGGAGATGTGAGCCAGCGGCTCTAAGACTCCATCTAATCCTATCCACGAAAGAGGATACAGAGCCCTGCTGATACAGAATACACAACTGAACTCCGACGGACTATATGACCAGTTGCTTCTTCTCCTTCGTGAGTTCTTCAGCCTCAGCCATAGCTTCATCGTATATGTCGATGGGGAACCTGTTGTGAAGAGGAGACAGCTTGGCTCCAAGCGCAATGGAACCATAGAATCTACGAGCAAGCCAGCCGATTCCTCGCATTCTCACCATATCAGATGCTCGACGAAACTCCTTCAGAGTTCGATCGTCCCAGGTCCCTGTTAGACCGCTGAAGAACGAGTAGACGAACAATGAGGGCAGTGTGCCGATGAAGAACAGCAGAGCTGAAGTGAGTAGGTCATTCACTCCGCCCCATATCAGCCGTGAGAGGACCTCGAGTATTCCGAAGTTAATCAGAGCAGCAAGAGCTGGTCCGATATAGCTCTGCCAGGTATAGAGCTTGGGTGCAGAGATCTCACGTCTGATGAGAATCCAGGCAACAATATCTTTGATGAAGAGTCCAATACAGTATCCAACAATGATGCCGGGCATGCCACCGAGATATATCCCAAGCACTACTGGTTCAGTAATAACGAACCAAGTCATGGCAATAGCTCGAACGCCCTGTTCAAGAATCCAGACAGATGCGGCTAGGCCGGTTCGATCTGCCCCTGCAAACATCCAGTCACCTAGCCAGCTCCAGAAACCCATGAGCTGGAACAACAGGAAGAACCATAGTAGGTGTGCCGCATATGCCCAGTTTGGCCCGGCGGCGCCAAGTATGGCACGAGGGCCGATAGCAGCCAACACTGAGATGAGCCAGAACACAAAGAAGGCTCCATATTTCAGACCCTGCGCCGTGTAGAGTTCGGTGAGTTTCTCCTTTGCATGAGAGAATGACTCAGATATTCCACCCAGCATACCCTCCATGAAGAGTCCGACCACACTGACCATTATGGCAAGGTCCCAGGCGAGTTGATACTGTCCCTGCAACGCCGACCAGTTCAAAAGGTTCGTGCTTACGAGCAGCATCTGATAGAACCAGACAAGTGGCACAGCTGCGGCTCCTACAGTCCACTTCGCTCCGAATCTCAGCGCCTTCCGAACTTGTTCACTGTCAAAGTCGACTCGAAAAAGTGTACTAGGACTGAACCCAAGGCGCTTGAACAGATAGATGGACACCCCGAAGGTCATCCATTCGGTCAAGTATGAACCGACTGCTTGCCCTATTGCTCCACCGAGGGCTTCCCCAAAGATAGGATTCTGGCTACCGAGCCATCTGAAGACAAGGATCATGAAGTAGGGTCCTACTATGTTAAACACTGCATAATACAGGATGTTGATGATCTGCTGCATATCGATACGGTTCATTCCTCGAAAGACATGGATGAAGAGCAGAGTGAACCCAGGGAACTGAAAGAGAGAGTGTGCTATGAAGACGTATGAGAGGTGAGCAAGATAGGTGTGCGGAAAGAGTATTGATCCGAAGAAGGCTACCGCCGTGATCTGCACAACCCCGGTAATGCACTGGAACCAGACGAAGATCTGGGCGTACTTCACAGCCTCTTCAGGTCTTGTAACACGATACTCAGCAAAATACTTCGCGAGTGCAACACTTGTCCCCAAGTCAAACAGCGTCCAAAGACCCAGGAAGAGGTTCACGCTGAAAGAGAACCAACCGGCCGCCTGCGGGAAGGGCATGATGAAGCGAGGGTAAATCATGATGGAGAGAACCACGCGGGGCAGGACGATGAGAAGAGTGATGAATAGTTGAATGAGGAAGCCACCAAGCTGCCTGTGCATACCAATCTCCTCCCACTCGCTGACTTCCTCCTCCACTTCCACAAGGAGCTCGGCACGCTCAATCTCAGTAAGCACCTCGGCCTCTCGCCTAGACCGTTTCTTCACAGTCCTGTATGATGCTGCAGTTGAGATGCCTATGACAAGGACAATCAATCCGATGATGACCTGTTGTTCCACATGGGGAACCGGCGAGTAGGTCCACTCGGCATAGGTGTACGCATCTTGTTCCGCGAGATATCGAGCAGATTTGTACATGAAGTAGTTGTAGTAGGGCCACAGCGTCAATTCGCGATTGATTTGAGTCTCGCCCTCAGCACTGTTCAGAGTCAACCAAGGAGTGTATACCAGTACTGCACCATCTCCAACTTCTCGGTGCACGAGAAGGGGAGCCCCATAGGTTCCAAATCCGGTATCATTTGCCAAGAGGGTTTCAGCACCACTATCCAGTGCAGGGAGCAGGGCGATTTTCTCGGCTGGCGGAGCAGAGGACCAGTCGAACGATAATAATGAGTGTTCTGTCGCGACTGTTCGTGTGACTATATTTGCAGACTCCCGAAAAACACTCTCCTGAAGATTGTTGTTAGTGGTAATTCCAAGTTCCGACATGCCCGTAGAGTTCGCTGTCATGGCCGGTCCGAGAAAGACCATGAGGCCACCTCCTGCAGAAACGAAGCTCTCAATCTCAGGCAGGCTTTGCGAGCCGAGGGGAGTATCCAGAAGAACGAGAACATCGATGCTGGGACCATTTAGCGCTTGACTCACGCTGTCGTATTCACTGACAGATACTGATTCGCTATCCAAGCGAAGAGAAGTAAGCACTGTTGGGGCTTTCTCTGAACCCACTACACCAACCATCACCACGTTCTCTACTTGAGAAGGACTGGTGGGTGAGGCAATGACAATGCCAAGAATAACGCCGGGTAAGACTAGGATTCCAAGGAACATTGTGACCAAGGTGATTCTCTGTGACTCCAACGCACGTGAACCTCCCTTCTGGGAAAACTGTATTACGAACTCTTGCCTTTTATCAGTGTTGGCTAGCCTTCGTGATCACCAGAGAACGAGTTTCTCAGTCATCGTCTGCGCAGAATGACGATACTGACAGCCAATACACCCACCAATACTCCACCGATGAGCGCAAGTTGAATGATAGCCTGTTCGGTCTCCGGAGTGCTATCGGTCCCAGTCGGCCCTGATCTCTGCGGGCCAAACCAGTAGATGTTGCCGTCAAATGCGAGGACGTAGAGTTCGTTGTTTCCATCCGTCCCAAAGGATACTATCGGCAGCGTAGTGTCCACAACCTCCTCATTTGTCGGAGTGGTATTCAGTTCGTACGACAGAGCCCAGACCTTGCCGCTTCCGTAATCAGCGTAGACATACTTTCCAAGCAGACTAGAGACCTCTGACCCACGATACACAAAGCCTCCGGTTATCGAGCTTCCGACATCATGAGTGTAGGTCCATATCGGATTAACAAGCCCTGTGGTGTTGCATCCGACAGCGGGAGAGTAGCATTGGTCCCCCTCCATGATGTTCCAGCCATAGTTGCCCCCCTTTTCGATGATATCAATCTCCTCGACTTCTGCTTGCCCAACATCGGCTAGCCAGAGCCAGTCGGTTTCGGGATCCCAGCTGAACCTCCAAGGATTGCGCAGTCCGTAGGCGTATATCTCGCCGCGCCCCGATTCGTCAGCAAATGGGTTGTCATCAGGTATGCCATAGTCGAAACCAGGGTCTGGATTATCAACATCAATTCGAAGCAAGGCACCAAGCAGGGTGGAGGTATTCTGGCCGTGCCCAAGCGGATCACCTCCCGACCCACCATCTCCCATTGCTATATACAGGAGGCCATCATTCCCGAATCCAATTTGCCCTCCATTGTGGTTCGCATAGGGCTGCTCTATTTCGAGTATCACAAGAGCACTCTCTGTGTCCGCTTCATCAGGATTCGTGTCGCTGGCAGTATATCGGGCAATCACAGTTCTTCTCGGATTCGATGCAGTGTAGTCCACGAAGAAATAGCCATTGTGAGTGAAATTGGGATGAAAGGCCAAACCAAGAAGCCCCTCTTCGCCGCCAACATCGTTTACGAAACCAGTAATGTCAAGATACACCTCGGCCGACTCCGCCGCAGGATCGTTATCAAAGACATAGATGACTCCAGGCTTGGTAACTACAAAGAGACGATTAGAACCATCCCCAGGAGACTGTAAGTCAACAGGTTGAGTGAATGTCAGATTAGGAAATGCATTGTTGAGTTGTATGTCAGACTGTGCGGGTTCTACCTCGCTTACAGAGATCCAGACCATCGAGTTGACCAGAAACAAAGATAGGAATAAGACAAAGACCGATACTGCCACTCTTTTCATGTTTGCCCACTACTTTATCATAGTTAACAACGTTCAATTGTTAATTAACTTGTTCATGTGCGCTCTTCACAACAGGACGAAATCATTTTGGCAAGGAATCTTAAGGGTATTAGATGGAATCTCACCCATGGAACAATGGAGAAACAGGATAATTCTGGGGGATTGCCTTGATGCGTTGAAGCACTTACAGAATGGTTTCCAAGAGGAGATCAGTCTTATCTACATTGATCCACCCTTCTTTTCAGGTACAGACTATACCCTCAAAGAGAAGACCACAGGAGATGCATCCTCCGCACCTCGTATGAAAGAGACTTTAGCTTTTAGTGACAAGTGGGAGGGAGGGTTGAGCGAGTATCTATCATTCATGGAAGCTCGTCTCAACCAGATGTATGGTCTCTTGAAGTCAACAGGTAGCCTATGGGTGCATGTGGATTTTCACGTTGCTCATTACCTTAAAGTCATGCTTGACAAGATATTCGGTTACGAGAATTTCATCAACCAAATTATATGGAAGAGGACCAACAGCCCGAAATCACAGAGCACTGGCTTTGGAAATCAGCATGACCTGATACTTCTCTACGCGAGAGATCACAGAGAGTTTTCGACAGAGACCGTCTATCGAGAACATGATGCCAAGTCACTGAAACCCTATAGCTATGAGGATGAGAAGGGGGCTTTTCGACTGATTGAGATAGAAGCTCACGGAATTCAACGAAAAGAGGGGAGGAAGCAATTCGTGTGGCGCGGTAGAAAGGCGCCGTATTTGTATTCCGAGGAAACACTAGATAATTGGTGGGATCAGGGGAGAATCTATAGAAGCCGAAATGGACGATACTCTAAGAAGCAGTATCTTGCGGAGCGGAAAGGCGTCCCAGTGTCAGATTTGTGGCTTGACATACCTCCCATTCAGGGAGCATCGGCAGAATACACGGGCTTCTCAACACAAAAGCCACTGTCTCTGATCAGTCGAATCATCAAGAGTGCAACTCAATCTGGAGATATTGTAGCAGATTTCTTTGTGGGGTCAGGTACTACCGCCGTTGCTGCGGAACAGCTAGGTCGACGCTGGATAGTGTGCGACAACCAAGAAGTTGCCATAGAGCTGATGCTCAAAAGGCTGAGAGAGATGGAGAGCGAGCAAAAGGGCGAGTACAAATACACTGTACTCGAAATAGACAACTGGGTCACGGCGAATGACAATGAATGAAGAAGATGTCTCCGAGAGGCGTTTCGAGGAAGGCGAAACCGTGGCGAAAATCTCTGTAGTCGCCATGCTGTGCCTCACAGTTATTAAAGGGCTGACAGGTTGGTTCTACAACAGCATAGCGCTCTGGGCTGATGCGGTCAACTCGTTCTCGGACATCTTTGCCTCTGCACTGGTCTGGTCGGGGCTTCGTCTAGCCTCAAAGAAGCCGAGTGACAGATTCCCATACGGATACTACCGCGCTGAGAACTTGGCGTCGTTCATTGTTTCGCTCATGGTCATTTTCTCTGGGGCAGAAATCATCTGGGAATCATCCAGAACCTTGTTTCACCCCATGGAGGTGACAGCTAGTATCTTTCCCTTGGCGGCAGCGGCTATTTCGGCATCCACCTATTACGCTCTCTCGCGCTACAAGGAGGCAGTAGGCACGAGTATAGGTAGTCAAAGCCTTGTGGCTGACAGCAAGCACTCACAAGCCGATGTCTATGCTAGCATGCTGGTGTTTGCAGGCATAGGCCTATCACTCGTTGGTGTAGGAATTGTCGAGGTAGGTGTCGCAGTCATTGTTGGAGCATATGTTGTCAAAGAAGGTCTCGAGCTTGCAAAAGGATCGATACTAACACTGATGGATGCTTCACCCTATCCTGATAAGAGTGAGGAGATGAAGGAGGTGGCGAAAGAAGTTCCTGGCGTTCTTGATATACACGACATGCGGCTTCGACAAGCAGGACCAGCAGTGTTCGCGGAGGCACACATAACAGTTGTCAAGAATCTTTCGATAGAAGAAGCGCACGCGCTCTCAGACAAGATCGAAAGAGAACTCAGACGAGTTGTACCCGATCTCGAAACAGTCACGATCCATATGGATCCTGAAGAGAACCATACTCTCCGAGTGGCGGTACCTGTTGAAGCTGATGAAGGGAGGCATTCGAGAGTATTGAGGCACTTCGGCCGGATTCCTGCATTTGGTGTCGCGGACCTAGAGAATGGGAATCTCAAGAAACTACGCTTTGTGGATAACCCGGGACACGAGGTGGATCGGAGGAGAGGAGTGAAGACTGTTGAAATCCTTTCCGAAGAGAATGTCGATGCGGTTGTTGTTGGCGATATCGGGCGGTCGCCCTTTGATATGCTCAGAGGTCGTTTCATAACCATATTTCGTCTACCTGATGAAGTGAAGGATCTGGAAGCGATCCTCGATATGGTGGCGAATGATGAGCTAGACAGAATGGTTGAGCCTCCGGAATCAAGAGGGGAGGGACACAAAGTCACTGGGGGAGGTCTGAACGGTAATGAATAGGATTCATGGAAACCGAGGGGATCTTGTCAAGTTCGGCCTTGGAGCAAAGAGTTGGCTGCTCTCCCAAATCGAGAACGATATGGATGCCTTGGCTTGGAGTTCACTATGCGGGTCAGGTTGCGATGGTCTTGCGGAGAGTAAGCGAAGACTTGGAAGAAGAGTAGGCTCTCAGCTCCTATTTTTGTTGGGTCTTAATCTTACGGATAGCCCCACCCGGCGCAACTCCCTTGGGACACGCTCGAACACAATTCATGATGAGCTCGCAGAGCGGTGCACCATTCGGCTGAAGAGCATCTTTGAGATATCGGTCGGGACTAGTTGTTCGCGAATCATCGTAGAATCGCCAGGCTTTTGCAAGAGCAGCAGGTCCCAAGTATTCAGACTTCTCGTGATTAATGGGACATGAGCCATAGCATAGAGCGCACATGATGCAGTTCAGGTACCGGCGTATCTTCTCTCGCTCATCGGGTGTTTGATTCCTTGCCTTTTCATCCTCTGCGGGTTCAGCCCAGAGGCGTAGCTCCTCCAGAGCCGCATAGAACGCCGTCATGTCTACTACGAGATCATTGAGGATAGGAAGATTTGGCAAGGGCTCGACAAGTATCTCGGTTTCAGGATCCCATCCCTCGGGTGTTTCTGTGATTGGAGGGAAGTCTTGGAGATCCATCGACTCATCCATGACCTTGTCAAGTTGTGTCCTACAGGCCAGTCGTGGCATTTTGTTGATTAACATCCCACAGCTTCCGCAGACTGCGCCACGGCAAGAGTAACGAAACGAGAGGGAGGGGTCCATCCTGTCTTGGATCTGGAACAAAGCATCTAGGACGCTCATTCCCTTCTCCGCCTGTACTTTGTAGAGATCATAGTGTGTGATCTCGCCGCCTTTGCGACTTCTGGCAATCCTGAGAATCATCAATAGCTCCGCTCCTTGACCTCAAACTTGCCGAGTGTCACTGAGGAATATGACACTTTCAGTTCATCGTCTTCTTTAGTCACAAGAGTGTGCTTCAGGTATTCATCATCATTTCTCTCGGGATAGTCCTCTCTCCAGTGGGCTCCTCGGCTCTCCCGCCTATGTATTGCGCCTAGCACAATCACCTCGGCAACATGGAGCATATTCTTGAGTTCCAAAGCACGGATAAGGGCATAGTTGAAACGTTCATCAGTCTCTCCCAAGGCTGCCTTCTTGAAGCGCTGTTTGAGATTGCGTATCTCGGATAATGCCTCCTGCAACTCCTCCTCGCGTCTGAAGACACCCACCTTCTCATCCATCAATGCATTCATCTCCACTCTCACTCTAGACATGAGCTCACCCTCCTCCCGCATAACGAGGCGCTGAAGTTCCTGCCGTATCTCAAACACCGCCTTCTCCACATCTTTCTTCAGTCTGCCAGTCGTCTCCTCCAGGTATCTCCTAACACGTCTGCCAACTACGCGTCCAAAGACGAGAGTCTCTAGAAGGGAGTTACCTCCCAGTCTATTGGCCCCGTGAACACTCATGCAGGATGTTTCTCCAACCGCGAAGAGTCCAGGCAGTCTTGTTACACCCTCTCTATCACAGTCTATTCCTCCCATTGAATAATGCTGTCCGGGCTGAACAGGTATTGGCTCCTCAATGGGATCCAGACCTGCAAAGTGAATGCATATCTCGCGAATACCCGGAAGCCGCTCCTTGATCTTCTCTTCGCCCAAATGCACTACATCCAGATGCACATATTCATCCTCAACCCCGCGACCTTCACGTATCTCGGTGCGTATTGCCCTAGCCACAATGTCTCGGGGAGCGAGCTCCATTTGGTCCGGGGCATAGTCTTTCATGAATCGTTTGCCCTCGGAGTTCTTCAGATAACCGCCCTCGCCTCTTGCACCCTCGGTCATCAGGATGTTAGAACCGAATAGAGTTGTGGGATGAAACTGAACGAATTCCATGTCTTTCAGCGGGACACCTGCATTTAGTGCTAGTGCACAGCCGTCCCCCGTGTTTATGATCGCATTGGTAGATTTACCAAAGACTCGTCCGAAGCCACCAGTCGCAAGAACCACTGCGCGAGAGCAGAAACCATCAACGTGTCCCGTGGAGAGATCAAACGCTGTGACTCCACAGATGCCATCTGTATCGGTCACAAGTGACGTCACAAACCACTCCAAGTACATCTTCACACCCTTTCGCATTGCCTGCTCGAATGTCGTGTGTAAGAGGTTGTGTCCGGTCCGATCAGCCGCATAGCAGGTTCTGGGGAACATAGCCCCGCCAAAGGGTCTCTGAGCCAAGGACCCGTCATCCTTTCTTGAAAAAGCAGTTCCCCACTGTTCATTCTCAATAACTGCAAAGGGGGCGTTCTTCGTCAGTATCTCAACGGCATCCTGATCTGCAAGATAGTCAGCTCCCTTCACGGTATCGAAAGCGTGTGATTCCCAAGAATCATCCTCGCCCAGAGAGGCATTAATCCCACCTTGTGCTGCCACTGAGTGAGACCGCAAAGGATGTACCTTCGTGAGAATTGCTACATCATGATCATCAGAAAGCTCAATCGCGGTTCTAAGTCCTGAGAGTCCCGCTCCCACAACCAGAACCTCATGTTCATACACCAATCGTATAACCTCGGGGACCGAACTCCAACTAGGGTTACGGAGTGGTCATGTAAGCCTAAGGGCAGAAGATGCTCTTAAACCATCTTCTTAGGGTCCAAGAGATCATCGAGATCCTCGATATTGAGATCCATCTCTTCGATGGTCTTCCTGATCGTCTTTCCGGACTGGAGCGCCTTTTTTGCAATCTCCGAGGCCTTATCATATCCCACGACGGGTGAGAGCCGTGTCACTATCATGAGACTCTCATTCAGTTGCTGTCTAATATGTTCCTCATTTGGTTCTAGATCCTCCAATAGATTGGCGGCAAATAATCTCAGTCCTCCCGCAAGAATGTGGATGGAATCCAGAATGGTGACCACCATCAACGGCTTTGTCACATTCAGGTCTAGCACACTTCCGTGTGCCTCTGCCTGAGCGATGGTCGTATCATTGCCAAGTACACGGATGCAAACTTGTATTAGTGCCTCAGCCTGAGTCGGATTCACCTTACCAGGCATGATGGAAGAACCAGGTTCATTGGCAGGTATCTTAAGCTCAGAGAGACCCGCTCTTGGTCCCGTCCCCATCCAACGTATATCATTTGCCATCTTCAGTGCCGCAAGTGCAAGATTCCGCAATGCAGAGCTAAGTCCGACAATCTTACCGTGAGACGCGATGCTCTCTGCCTTTAGAGGACTGGACCTAAGAGGAAGACCAGTCATCTTAGATAGTTCTTTGACAACTTCCTCTGCAAAACCATCGCGGGCATTGAGGCCAGTACCGACGGCGGTACCTCCGATGGGCAGTTCCATCAGTTCGTCTGCAGCCTTCTGAATCTGAACCAGCGACGATTCTATCTGTCTTCTGTAGACTTTGAACTCAGTTGATAGGGGTATTGGGACGGCATCTTGGAGATGCGTTCGGCCTACCTTCACAATGTCTTTGAACTCCTCAATCTTTCGATCCAAGGTGTCAATGATCTCGTCAGCTGTTGGCACCAGCTCTGACCTGACGGCATCGAGTGCTGCCAGATGCATCGCGGTCGGAATCACATCGTTCGACGACTGCCCCATATTGACGTGATCGTTGGGATGTACCGGACTCTTCTTGCCCAGGTTGTGACCGAGCAGTTCGTTGGCCCTGTTTGCTAACACTTCATTCATGTTCATATTGGTCTGAGTACCAGATCCTGTCTGATAGACATCGACAGGAAACTGATCCAGATGCTTGCCATCTCGGAGAATCTCGTCTATGGCCTGCATTACGGCCCCTGAGAGGTCCTCAGATATAGCTCCAGCATCTGCATTAGCTACTAAGCAGGCGCGCTTCACTTTCGCCAAAGACAGTATGAACTCTGCGGGCATTATCTGGTTGCTAATCTGAAAGTTGTTGATAGCTCGCTGAGTGGTCGCACCCCAGTAGGCGTCTGCCGGAACCTCGATCTTCCCCAGGGAATCCTCCTCTGTCCGTGTCGTCTCTCTCATGTTGAGGTCCTTCTGCGCAGTGATTCTCATATCAGCATATCATCGATAAGATTCTGTAGGTCTTCAAGATTGGATTCATGGTCATACAAGCCACCCGAATCCGGTAAGTAAAGGTCATCCCGCAGGGTGCTTCGCTCCTCCCTATAGAAGATGCCCAACGGAATCTTCTCGCCCCACTCGAAGGCAAGCTGAATGGCCTTCATCTTGTCAGAGGGGTCATGTTCATCCTCCGAAATCGCATACACCCGTTCATTGAAGAAGCCCCAAGTCCACACTTTGTTGAAGACTACGCAGGGTTGAAGAATCTCCACCACCGCGAAGCCCTCGTGCTTGATTGCTTGGAGCATCGTGTTTGTGAGGTGTTTCATGTCACCAGAGAAGGATCTTGCAGCGAAAGTAGCTCCGCCCACTATTGCTTGGGCTAAGGGATTGACCGGTTCCATAGGAACCCCCGAAGGTGGAGGGGATGTCGTCGTCACTTGACCGTGAGGCGTAGTCGGTGAATACTGACCTTTGGTCAGCCCATAGATGCCGTTGTTGTGAATGAAGACTGTGATATCGACATTTCTTCTTGCAGCATGTAAGAGATGGCCAAGGCCCTCTCCCAGAAGATCCCCATCACCGCCATGTACTATCACATGGAGGTTGGGGTTTGAAATCGACGCCCCTGTTGCAATAGGGACTGCTCGCCCATGCAGAGTGTGGAAACCATTCAGGTTAATGAAATGAGGTGTCTTTCCCGATTGACCGATTCCAGATACTAGGAAGATATTGTGGGTCGGTTCTCCCAGCTCCACGACAGCCTTCTTTAGGGCCCGAAGAATCCCGAAATTACCGCAGCCCGGACACCACTGGTTCTCTATGGGCGCCCCTAAGTCCTTCATCTCGACCATCAGAAACCAACCTCCTTCAAAGCCGAGCGTAGCCAGCCCGGTGACATGGGCCTCCCATCATACTTGGTGACCTTTTGATCAACAGACAAACCTGTTTCCATCTTCACCAGTTTTGCAAACTGCCCTGTCGCATTCTGCTCGACTGATATTACTACCTCCGAGTCTTCAAAAACAGACCTCAGCTCCTCGGTTCTGAGTGGATATATGTCGCTGAAGTGCAGCTGTCGATACTTCGACCCACTCTGTGTTTCTACAACCTCTCTGACTGCCCCCCATGTGCTCCCCCAAGAGAGGAGCGTCACCTGTGCACTAGATGGACCGAAGTAGACAGGAGGATGCAAGGCCTCGAGAATGCCCGGAATCTTCTCCAGCCGTTTCTCCACCATCTTGTTGCGAGTTTCAGGGTCTTCACTGATATGGCCGCCCTCGTCATGCGTGTTGCCTGTCGATACGACAGTGATTCCCTGTTGACCCGGAAAGGCTCTGGGAGATATGCCATCATCGGTGAACGCATGACGCCTGTAATCGTTTCCGGTAGACTCAGCCAGCTTCCCTCTATCGATTGATGTCTCAGATACATTCAGTCGTCCCACATTCTTGACGGAATCGGCCAGATGTTGATCGCCCAGAATCATGACCGGAACCTGAAACCTGTCTGCCAGATTGAATGCGCGAGCAGTGATGTAGAAGGCCTCGGTCGGGTCTCTGGGAGCTAGGATTATTCGCGGAAACTCTCCCTGGCTTGCAAAGGTCACGAAGAGAAGATCGCCCTGCTCCGTGCGCGTCGGTAATCCAGTACTCGGACCGGGTCTCTGAGCGTTATAGATGACCACGGGGGTCTCGCTCATTGCGGACAGACCGAGAGACTCCACCATCAGAGAGAATCCCCCTCCCGATGTCGTGACCATGGATCTTGCTCCTACGAATGAGGCTCCAATGGCCATACAGAGGCCCGCAATCTCATCCTCTGTCTGCATTGCGGCCACTTTGAGGCGCCGCGAATGCTTCAAAATCTCCACGAAGACGGAGGTCGAGGGGCTCATGGGATAGGAAGATATCCACTTCAGGTTCGCAGCTAATGCACCCAATGCGACACCCTGATTCCCTGTAATAAGCAGTCGGTCTTCTGAGGGCCCCCTCTGCAGTTCCTCAAGATTCTCAGTGCATTCTCTGTCGAAGTAGTCCTTGGTATAGTCGTATGCTGCTTGGGCGACATCCAAGTTGGACTTCACGATGTCTTTGCCTTTCTTCATGAAGATGTCGGATATCACCTCTCCAGCAAGATGCAGAGGGAAATTGAGAATGGACAGAAGCGCACCGAGAGCTGCGACATTCGTCATCCTGTCGCTGCCACCTACCTCTCTAGCAATCTCCTCCAATGGTACCCGGAAATGGCACTCGTCGGGTTCATCTACATCTGTGGATTTGTCGAAGATGATGACCCCCTTCTCACTGAGGTGATCGCGACGCATAGCCACCGCCTCTTCTGTCAGGGCAATCATCACATCAATCTCTTCGCGGTGAACATGCACGGGTCTATCCGAAACTCGAATCTGAGTAAAGTTGTATCCACCGCGAACCCGTGAGCGGTAGTCCTTTATTGTGAAGGTATAGAATCCGGCCTTCACAAAAACCTGAGCCAAAAGGTCACCGATCGTGTCGATTCCCTGGCCAGCCTCGCCACCTATGTTGAATGATATGTCCATTGATTCGTCCCGACCTGAAAGAGTTAGGCTGTGAACTCCTAGAAAATGCTGGGTCTTAACCTCTTTGGTGCCCCGATTCTGTAACTTCCCGTTCACAAAGCTTCTTATAGTCGGTATTTCGCAGACTGGATGTCGCGCACCGTATTCTTCTGTTGCTTCAAGGCAACGTTTTTCATACATGTCAGGGCAGCAGATTTCTCGCTCTAAAGCTATTCAAGCTGGTAGAATCCTCTAACTCTCTGAATGATATGCGTTCGCTCCTCAAGGGCATTTCCCTGTCTTCTCTTATGTGGAAGCACGCTAAGAAACCGCAACCTAGATGAACTCATTGCGAAGCTCAGTATCCTGTATTCAGCAATCTGTCCTAGAGGCAGACACATCTCAATGGGATGAGCTGCAAAGAAGTTGGCATAGGCCCCGGCGAGATGCACAACAATCACATTCCTGAAGTCGGTAGTCACCACCAGTTCACCCTCTTGAAGGGGAAACAGCCTCTCGCCTTTCATGCAGACCCAGTAGTACCAGTACTTCATGGAGTCAATCACGTGCGCCGGTGGGGCAAGACTCTCCCTGCTTTGGGGGTACATATCATGGTTCAGTAGAACAGCTCGCCTGAGCCTAATACCCCACTGAGTCCGGAAACCGGAATGGAGGAGGGGACTAGGTCCGATTGGCCTACAGATAGGTGACGGTGATGTCTGCATCGCCAAGGTTCCTGTCCGCAACATAGAACAAGGAGCCGTCCTCCACCATGTCCAGCCGCTCAGACCCCAGCGATATGGGAGTGCAGAACAACTGAGTGACATTCAGGATGTCCTATCCGGGATAGGCAGATCCACTGATATTGACCGCGTTGGTCAGGTCAATGTCATCAGTATTCCTGATAGGAATGGTTGAAACCGTTTCTCCATGTAGATTCGCGACAACATGCGTGAGGGCATGATGAATGCGTGGTCTACCTCTATCCCAAGGATGAACGGAGCTCTTCTTGTCGCTCTCCCCTAGGATGGACACACTCTTGGACAAACGACTGGCCGCCGCCTTCGACGTCCTGTTCATGGACAACAGCACGGCCGACGCACAGGACGAGTCACTTTACACGGCTGTGAAGGCCGGCGACTCTGTCTGGTAAGACTATCTCGACCCCGCGATGCTGTATAGCGATATTGGAGAGATTGGGTTTCACAGGTCGAGTCTTATGCCCGAATCCTTGCCTACGGAGCTGTTTCCTTGGTTGGGATCTTCAGCACAGGAAACTCTTGGTCCTCCAATGCGAGTCAGTTCGTAATCGTTTTGCGATGGCCTCTTGATGTGTCTTGAGAAACTCCTCCAAGTTTCTGATTTCTTTCTGATGGTGGACTGGTGCGAAATTGGAACAGTAGACCCGTAGCTTGGTCTTGTTTAAAGAGTAGAGGTTTTCAATGCACCTCGTCAATCTTTCGAATTCGATTGCCCCACTGTCTAGTTCTCCTAACAATTCGGTTTCTTGGTGACAAGGGGGATGACCGATATCCGGCGTGAATTTCCTTGGAATCAGCGGTTGGTAGAAGAGTTCTCAGGCAAACGTCCATCCTAAAAGAGCAGACGGGGAATCTCGCTATCTCGGTCCTCTGGAGTGTAGTCCTGTTCCAATCCGTTCTTCGCTATGCCCTCAAGGCCTATCATGTAGCTTCCAGAAGAGAACATTGACAGCGAAACAGCAATGGTCAAGGTTGAGCCATCTGCATGACTACGAGGTGAGTATAGCGACGGAGCTACCGATCCATTCATGTATGCAAAGAGTGCATAGATATGGCCGCTACTGCCATTTGTGATGATGTGATCGCCACCATCAAGACTCTTTGCAATGACTAGCATCTCGTATTGATACCGAGTGGTATCTGTCACAATTCTACCTGCTACAGTCATTTGTAGATACAATTCTGTGCCGTTCAGGTATGATCTGATTCCTATGATATCGATGTCCGCATCAATGACATCTCCCAGTGTGTCAGTGTGTTCTATGTCTGTCCTGTGAACGGGTTGCCGGCCAACCACGACGATTCCTGCTACCGCTACTGACATGATGATGAGGGCAGCAATAAGTCTGGTCTTGCGTGAACTCACTCTCAGTAGATGCGTGACCTCTTCTGTTCTCTCTGCTTGTTCGAATGGGTCTTCTGACCTATCGATTCGGGCCTTCACGGCTTTCCACAGTTTGTATATCAGCAGCGAAACTACAAGAACAAGGAAGGGAATGAATATGAATGGAACCAATGTGGTTCCGCCTTGGGTAGTTTCCTGAAGCATAATCATCCTGATGCCCGTTACACGATATCACTAAGAGGCAATCATTTAATGTTTTCGTTGGGTTTCAGAAATCATCAGAATCTGATTGAATTGGACTCCCAAGTGTTTGCCCGTTTCTCAAATGACTTTCCACTTGAATACCTTGCCCGGACGAAATCGAACCTGTACTTACACATATCGCTTGTCCCAGCAAGAACCCATCCACTGACTACTGGTCTTGAACTCCCTACCTCCTTCCTTTCTTGCTTTTCATTTTGGAACGAATTGTGCTGAATCTACCATCGGTACCATATAGCTTGTATCTTAGAAGCCAGATGAGTGGTACAGTTCTAGAGAGTTGAGGGAGGGCAAAAGGACATCTGGCCACAACAAGTCAGTGCATTATCCTGATACTCTACTCCGTACTATCTTCTATACTAGAAGATGGCCCGTTCTGGCGAGAGGCAAACCCTTTCACACATCAAGGATAGAGTAAGAGGCCGCCCTGAGGGATATACCGACAGGGTCGACACTTCTCCGCTCTCACGATGAGTATGGAGGTATGTCGTCTTCGAAGTATGGCTGGATATACGAGCTGTCCCACTGCAACCAGAAGAAATTCACGATTCTGAAGTTGTAATCCTTTCGGAACTCCACAACGTACAGTTGTGTGCCAGACATAGATGCGCCGGAACCACCAAAGAACTCTGCGCCTTGATATGAGGTATACGTACTATGAGCCACATTGGGGGGAGGGATCATATATGGCCATATCGAGTAATCAGGCTCTGAAAAGACCTCATTCCATGTGCAATGAGAATTAGCGGCTGATGTCCAGTCCCAAGTTTCCACATCAGAATGGCCTGATGATTGTGACAAACCAACTTGGTATACGGGGCCACTGGGCCCGATTTGTATTTGTGTGTTCCATCCATATGAATAAGTATGGACAGTTCCTGTAGGTCCATACTTATTGAGCACCAGATTGTCTTCATCATAATCCATGCCTCTAACAGTAACGTAGGGTCCTACCCCCAAAGTGTAGGATTCCTCATAATCATCCGGATCAACAGATGACAAGAGTCGCCATTCGGATTCCCAGTATCTATTTCCACTAATGTCTAATTCGCACTTGTATATATCTCTCCAAGCACTCACCTCTACGGTATAGTCGCCGTCGCGTTCCCACCCAGTTACATAATATGTGACAAAGCGATGCCAACTGTAATGGGCCACTATTCCGCCGCTATCACCGATGATCTGTGCTAAGGCGAGTTTCTTACTTACTGACCAAACTGCGTTCTTCAATGCAGCGACTTCTGCCCTGATTGCTAGATTGAGTTGTGTGCTGTCTGAAGAGTTGAGGTAGAACTCTCTTTCTCTGATTGTGTCATTAGGCAGAATAACTACATACTTGTAGTTATACATCGTAAGAGATTCAGTTGACCCTGATTTAACTGTGTGTTCCCCAGATCGAAGGTCTAAGGAATTCTCATAATGCACTAAGGGAATATTTCGAATCGAGTATGTATTCCTACTTACTATTACGGCCTTTTGGTTCCTCGAGCAGAAATCGGCTAGATTCAGGATTTCGCCGTTCGTGAGATCAGAATCATGGTTACGAAGGATAACATCAGACGGTGAGTTACTCACCGACCCGCGAGTAAGGAGTCCTGATATCGTAATCATAGTTACAACTATACTAAGAAGTAGATGATGCTTTCTCATCCTCAATCATCTCCATACCATCAACTAAGCGTAAATGCCAGTCACATCTTTTAAGTTCTTCGAGTATAGGGGCTCTGTGTGAAAAGTCGAGGAGAGTAATACAAGGATATGTGACCAGACTGGCTGGTTCGCATGATTCATGTCTTACTCTTCATCGTACGACACAGCCAAGTCTCGTCATCCTCAGTTCTTGTTAGATGAGCTTATGAAGCTGAGTGAGGTCCCTGCCGCCTATCTGTCAACTGTCAGTTCACAAACTATTTATGCTCACCGAATCGCGTTCAGCTAGGACAAGCTTTAAGTGCGAAACCACCGAAGTCCATGTACAGTTTTAACACAAATCCCGCGGCCTAATCCATCGTGAGATGGCCTTGAGGTCGCAGAAAGAATTGAAGAAACAAAAGGGGAAAAACAAATGGCACAAATGTCAGGACAACCGATTCTAATATTGAAAGAGGGGACTCAGCGTTCCCGCGGAAAGTCCGCACAAGAGAATAACATAATGGCTGGCATAGTAATCTCTGATGCTGTCAAATCCACCCTCGGACCCCGAGGAATGGATAAGATGCTTGTTGACTCACTCGGTGATGTCACAATCACCAACGATGGTGCGTCAATACTGAAGGAGATCGATGTTCAGCATCCAGCAGCCAAGATGCTTGTTGAAGTTGCCAAGAGCCAAGACCAGGAAACTGGTGACGGAACTACAACTTCAGTGGTAATCGCAGGAGAGCTGCTCAAGAGAGCACAGTCATTGTTAGAGAAGAAGATTCATCCCACAATTCTAGTGGGTGGCTACCAGAAAGCTGCTGAAGAGGCAACAAGGATTCTCAACGAAATCTCAGTTTCCATGGAAGGCATGGACAAGAAGATCTTGAAAGAGATAGCGTCAACATCAATGAACAGCAAGTCGATTGTGGGCGAGAAAGACCACTTTGCCGATATCGCTGTTGAGGCAGTTCTGCAGATTGCTGAAGAAATCGATGGCAGGACTGAGGCAGATATTGATATGATTGAAGTCATCAAGAAGCAGGGCAAGAGCCTTCGAGAAACAGAACTCGTCAATGGAATGGTCATTGACAAAGAGATAGTTCATGCCTCAATGCCCAGAAAGGTCGCAGATGCGAAGATTGCTCTGATCAATTCTGCTATTGAGGTCGAAAAGACCGAGTTTGACGCGGAGATCAAGATTGACAATCCGGACCAGATTCAGGCATTCCTTGACCAAGAAGAGCGAATGCTGAAGAAGATGGTTGACGATATCGTCAATATTGGAGCCAACGTTCTCATATGCCAGAAGGGCGTTGATGACGTTGCCCAGCATTTCTTGGCCAAGGCAGGCGTTCTCACCATCCGACGAGCCAAGAAGAGCACACTTGAGAAGCTAGCAAAGGCCACAGGCGGCAAGATAGCCTCAAGCCTCGATGAACTCGACGCTGATATCCTCGGTGAAGCAGGGATTGTTGAAGAGGTCAGAATTGGCGACGATAAGCTTGTCTATGTGAGAGAATGTGCAGACCCGAAAGCGGTGTCAATAGTCATTCGTGGTGGAACTGAACATGTCGTCGATGAGGCAGAGAGAGCAATCCATGATGCACTCTGCGTTGTACGGAATGTCGTCGAAGATGCCACTTACGTTGGCGGTGGGGGATCTGTTGAAGCCGAGATTGCAAGACGTTTGGAGAGATTCGCAGATAAGGTCGAAGGTCGCGAACAGCTGGCCATAGAAGCATTTGCAGAGGCCCTTCGTGTTGTACCCAAGACACTTGCAGAGAATGGCGGGCATGATCCAATCGACATCATTGCCGAGCTCAACAAAGAACACGCCAAAGAGACCGGGCTCTGGTACGGCGTCGAAGTCCTCCAAGGCAAGACCAAGGACATGATGAAAGAGGGCGTTATCGAACCCGCACGTGTTAAGCAGCAGGCGATTCGCTCAGCTGCTGAGGCCGCACAGATGATTCTCAGGATTGATGATGTCATCGCAGCTAAGGCAACCTCAGGACCTCCGCCAGGTGCAGGCGGTCCAGGTGGCATGGGTGGTATGGGCGGTATGGGTGGCATGGGCGGCATGCCCGGCATGATGTAATACCAAATACAAACAGCGGAGCCTCTCTAGGCTCCCACTCACTTCTTTTTCTCAGAGGTATAGCTTTTGGTAACAAGAATCCTGATACTGGGGATCAACACATTCGACTCAGGTAAGACCAAGCTGGCCATACAGCTGTGCGGGGCTTTGAGAGGTAAGGGCCGAGAAGTCGAGTACTTCAAACCGGTAAGTGGCCACAATTACTGGTACCGATATGAGCATACCAAAGACTGCATCCAGGAAAGACAACTCGTATCTTACGACGCTGTGAGAACAAGACAGGAAATCGACTCACGCGTCCCAATACAGGTTGCCAACCCCGTCCATACCCTCTGGGTACCATCCAACATCGAACGACCCGGTAGGACATACTTCAGTACGCTCGGCCTGGCAGGATGGGACGCTTTCTTCGGTATCCAACGCTTCACAAGACCTGACAATGGTGAGCTTGATTCAATCTTCCTGGTGGCGAAACAGCTCATCGACAACCAGTCTATACTGCTGACCCATGCTGAAACGAAACACCTTGTTGATGGCGAGGACTGTCTTCCTGTCGCGAGTCTCGAGAGAGCACAAGATATCGAGAGAGAGCTCTTTGAGGACACCGTCAATGCGTCTTTCGCGGCAATTGAGAAGATTTCGGACACGGTCGTCATCGAGTCTTTCAATGATTCAGTATGGCCGTGGGAGGGACTGGGCCGTGTTGACAAGGTATTTGCTGTAGGACCCGGTCAGATGTTTATCTATAATCCTGAGAAGATCAGAAAGGCAGCCTTTCTCACCCACCGTGGTAATGCCCCAATTCGTGAGGTCACTTTTTCTAGGATTGCCGACCTCCTCCTACCGGAGAAGCGGTACGAACTTAAACCCGAAGTGGGACTGTCCGACTCGGACATTGAAGAAGTGTTCACCCCATGACCGAAAGAAATGAGTAGAGTAGTTTAAAGATGGATAGCGCATCGGAGGACCAAGCATGACTGAAGACCTGAATTGGGAATTGATTGTTGTCGGTGGTGGACCAGCAGGGATGACATCCGCCATCTACGGAGCGAGATACGGTCTCAAGACTCTGCTTGTGGAAGAGAAAGTACTTGGTGGAGCGCAGGCAACGAGTCCGGGAATCGAGAACTACCCCGGTTTCAATTTCATCACCGGAATAGAACTGGCCAACAGAATGAAGGAGCAGGTGAAGAAGTGCGGCGCCGGAATCAGAGAGATAACCGAAGTCAAGAAGATAATAGCACCTGAGGAGGTCGGAGAGGACTTCATTCTTGAGACTCGCAGAGGGAACTACCATGCGAAGGCAATCATCATCGCCACCGGGGGAGGACATCGGAAACTCAATATCCCTGGTGAGGCCGAGCTCACAGGTAGAGGGGTATCATATTGTGCAACTTGTGATGGCCCACTCTTCCGTGACAAGACTGTAGCAGTCATTGGTGGCGGAAATACAGCTGTGACCGAGGCAGTCTATCTGGCGGACTTGACACAGACAACCTATCTCATTCACAGACGTAATGAGCTTAGAGCTGACTCCGCCCTCCAAGAAATTATCTTCAACAGTGACGTTGAAATCCTCTGGGACACCATCGCCAAGGAGTTCAGGGGTGCTGATGTTCTTGACACGATTGTCCTCCAAAATGTAAAGACCGAGGAAACACGAGAACTGCGGGTGGATGGTGCATTCGTGGCACTCGGCTCCAATCCTGAGAGCAAGCTTGCACGAGATATTGGAGTTAAGACTAACAAGAGAGGAGAGATCCTAGTTGACGACAAACAAGCCACAAACATAGCAGGTGTCTTTGCTGCGGGAGATGTCATAGAATCCATGAAGCAGATTGTTGTTGCCACCGGTACAGGTGCAATCGCAGCGGACTCAGCGTATACATACATAAAGAGGTACTGTCTTGATGACTCTCCTCGTGGCTATGCGTAGTCGTACGTTTCTTCTCTTGGGGAAACGTTAATAACCGTGCCCCTGTCCGAGGCTGAAAACGTAGAGCTTTGAGTGAAGGTAGTCCATATGAAGAAGGCACGAATAGCAGGCATCACTGTAGCAATAGCTCTGGTTGTGATGGCGCTGGCAGTTCAACCCGCAGCGGCCAATCCCGGAACCCGACTGGAATCACTCTATGCATTCCTCGTTGACAGATACGACGAGAAAGGTGAGCGGGCTTTCAGAAGAGTGGGCGAAACATTATCCCGCAATGAACCAACATATTCAGCCGCACTGGCACTAAACGAAATGGGCTACTTTGCCGCAAGGCCCCCAGCATTTGACCTTGTGAGGATGAAGAACTTCACACAGAAGCTTCAGTGGATACGTGCACTGGATGAAACCGATGACCAGTATGGAAGCATGGCAAGCTTCATCGCGGGTTCATATGACATCCATTCGACATTCACTGGTATTCAGACATGGTTCATTCTGAGTCAACACGATGATATTCCAGGGATGAAGGCGGTTTCACTCAATCTGACAGCTACACTAGTATATGTCAACAAGACGCACAATGAAAATGGCGGCTTCGGATCAAGTGAGGGCGAAGACTCGACGATGCTTGCAACTTATCACGCTCTTGCAACAATGAGAGATATTCTTGAAGCAATCAGCGAAGATTCACCAGAACAGACATGGGATGTATGGTTGCCGAATGCTACAGCAACAGTGGACTGGATTCTGAGCTGCCGAGAAGGCGACGCGTTCAAGCCAACCCCGGAAAGCAAGGTAAGCGGGGTTACAGCAACAGCATCAGCCCTTCTTTCTCTGGAGATCCTCAATGCGCTGCCTCAGATTTCAGACGATATTCAGGATATTGTAAACTGGATTGGAGACCTACAGGTACAGACGCCTCTAAGCAACCAGTACATTGGAGGCTTCACCGAGGGAGTCAACACGAACGATACAAACATCATGAGCACCTACTATGCACTGCTTGCCCTTGATGCTCTAGATGCGGTAGACAGTCAAGTGAACAAGTCCATTGCAGTCGATTTCATACTCGATTGCCAATCGGCCGACGGGAGCTGGGGTTTCACTCCCGGACGGGAAGTTGGGAACACGGTGAACATCGGTCCAGCAATTTGGTCTCTGAAACTGCTCGGACAGAATCCCAATGTGCTGCTTGCTGTTGAAGACCCAAACAATCCAGCACCAGTCCTGATAGACTGGCGTGTCGTGCTAGTCGCGGCCCTTATTGTTGGGGTGCTTGTCGTTGCCGTTCTGTCTGTAAAGATGGATTGAGGACCGTTTCAGAACCACTCAGTATGTGGCCAAGATTCATATGGACAATCGCTCAACGTGGCGTTGATTGAGTCACTACCCAAGTGTATGACATTGAGAGGCTATTAGATGACTGAGTCTGAAATCGATATGAGTATACCCAGATACAAGCGTGGATACGAGTGGTTCTCGTACTTGGCACACGAGAAGCTTCGGGATAGACCTTGGAAGAGATTGGGGATATTTTCATTCTATGATGCACCCTATGCAGAGAGCGATCTATTATACCTCTCACCCAAACAGGTCATGCTTACTATGGCCTCGATCACAAAGAAGAAAGAATCAGGACTTGTCTTCGTGGTGGACTCGTTAGAGAGTGCTGAGATGGGGCTTAGCACCCCAAAAGGATTCCACCAGTTCATGGAGCTCTTTGACGATTCATTTCCTGACGCTGAAAAGTTCTATTTCGGACCGAAGGACTCAGACCGCGAATGGTTGCACAGATACCAGACTTTCAGGATACCTCTTGCATGGTTGATAAAACGACCTAATGTGTTTGCCGAAGTGTTGTCAGATGCATCCCCGGTCGGGGAAGACATAGGCCCTGCAGATGCGTCCTTTGAGAACTTTGAGGGAATGCATGAGGTTCTGGTCGAAAAGCTTGGTCCTCCTTCTCTAACAGAGGAAGTCATGGGAAAGATAAGAAGCACTGAGGCCAGCGAATATGCAGGAGAGGCAGTAGGCCTCATGACTGTATTCATCAGTCCGACAGTTGCCGTATCGAGAGGCGTCAAGTATCTCGGCAAGTTCATGGGACTCCTCAAGGACCGAAGAAAGCAAGAAGTGAAGGAAGTATATGAGGAGTGGGAGACACGGGTACAGGAGGGCTACTCTGTTGAGAACCTGAGAAAATTCTTTGACGAGGACTCGAAATACAAGTCCGGAATTCAGGAGGCAGTTGAGACCTTCAAACCTGTCTTACTGATCACAGAAACCAGAGGGACACTCTATGATCTCTTTCTACCATTAATATTGCAGCATCTTGTTGAAGAGGTAGGCTATGTACCGCCTCACCTGAGAAGGAGAAAGGCTCCAACAGCCGCTGAAGCAGAAGTAAAGAAAGATTCTCGCGGAGATGATGTAATCGAGGACGATGAGATTGGCGACATCCATGGAGAGTTAGAAAGAGAAGACCAAGATCGTTTGACAGGAGTAGAAACAGAAGTATTAGAAGATGAATTCGAGGGGAAGCCCGAGACCATTCTCTTTATCGATGCTGCAACACACCTCTCAAAGTTCAATCGCTCTTTTAAGTTCGCTCTGAATATTCCTGAGAAACACCCAAACATGTCAGTGGCGGCATCATTCTACACAAATCGGGAGACAATCAGTGAGGCACTCACGCAGGGTGTACTTGAGTATATGAGTGAAAGAGCCCTGGTATTCGATTTACACCCGCATCTCTTCGACATGACCACTTCCAACGTTCCGATAACAAGAAAGGCTTGGTTGATGGGACGCCTCCAAGAGATGGAGAGAATGAAGGATGATGATGGCTGTGCTTTTCTTGAGTATTACGAACCTGACAAACATAAGTGGAGGCTTCATACACTCAGAAAACCGGATAGGGGCGTGATAGGAGAGATAATGGGTTGGTTCAGAAGGAAGTCATAACTAGCCAAACCAGTTGCCCACAAGAAATATAATCATCACAGGACAATGACGTTTATCCTCAGTCTGGAGAAGGAACAAGATGACCAAGGCAGATATGACACAAGCAAGGGTTATGAAAATAGAAAAGGGAAACGCAATCACGCTGCCCGCGGATTTCGTAGAGGGGATTGGTCAACCATACGGTCTTGCCATCCTGGTCATGAAGGACAAGAACGTCAAGTTATATCCCGTTGACAGTGACAAGGTACTCTACCTCAAACTCGAGATAGACAAACTGAGCAAGAGCTTTCTCGAGGAGCTGACACTGATTTTCGAAGGTGCTGGACTCGAGGACATCCTCTTCACGAGCGGGATATGTCAATCAGCAAGTCAGTGCTACTATGAATGCTATTTCACACCTCAGCAGCTGGAGATGGATCTTGAGAAGCTTAGGGAAAAGATGAAAGGGATAACGGGAGTTCAGAAGGTTGTCCTTCGCGATGTGCCTGTTTCTGGGTAATCCCGATTCATTTATCAGCTTGTCAAGAATGACAGTCTGCTAGCAAGGATCTATACGTTCCTTTCTATGAGGACTAGAGGACGATACAGAGAATGGTGTGCATCACTGGAGCCTTTCCTCTCGGGCGAGATGAAGATGACGAGATTCCGATTGGCTCCGTGGAGAGTATCCTCTCACATCGTGGACCAGCCAAGATGATGCGGGTGGATGGACCGCACGACAGGACTGCCGTTATTGCTCTGCAGATGCTTCAAGATCACAGAGGAGAGGTCAGAGAGAGCACAAGCGGATTTTGGATAGCAGATGGCTGGGACACGATGGAGGGCAGCCTGAAGATTCTCAGAGAGGGACTTGATCCATCACAGGTTCATGATCGCAGCGTCCAGGGACTCTCATTGCATCTCGCGGACATTGGTGACCTCCTTGTACTGAAGTTTGATTCTCTGGGCCTGAACATCCTTCGGTCAAGACTGTCATTCAAGCCGATACACTATCAGCTACAGGGTAACAACATCCTCTTCTCCACCGAACGAAAAGCCCTCTGGAGTCTTGGAGTAGCCGAACCCGTGACCATTCAGCCAGGCCAGTTTCTGAACGTGACCTGGGAGGGAGAAATATCCCTGGCATGGAGAATCCCTGACCTACAACCACCTGTTGACCACTCAAGAGAACCAGTTGTATACAAGGGACAACTCAGAAGGGAGTTAACACAATCATTCAACAAGATCACGGGGAGTGAGGTGGGAGTGCTCTTCTCTGGGGGTGTTGACAGCTCACTGGTAGCATTCTTGGCAAAGAAGAGATTCTCAAGGGTCACTCTCTATACGGCATGCGCATCGGAAGCGAGGGATCACAATGCTGCTCAAGAAGCTGCAGAAGTTCTGGAATGCCCGATCACATTCATAGAGATGAACGAAGAGCTGATCTGGAAGACTCTTCCAGAGGTGGTGTATGCGATTGAAAGGGCCAACAGAATGGATATTGAAATAGCGACACCATTTCTCCTGGCTTCAAAGCAGGCGAGGAAGGACGGCCTGAAACTCATCATCTCCGGCCAAGGCCCTGACGAGCTATTCGCAGGCTACTCGAGATATGTGAACATCTTCAGAAGAGCGGGTGAAAAGGCCTTGGAGCAGAGACTATGGAAGGACATATCATCCACTCACGACAAGAATATAGAACGCGACGAACTTGCCGTTGCCTTTGGCGGATGTGACCTCTTCTGCCCATATCTCAGTAGCAGCTTCATTCAACTAGCGATGCAGATCCCTGCAAGTTACAAAGTCCATCCCGATGACCCGCCAGAGAGGAAAGTGATATTCAGGGAGTTAGCGGCCGAGATGGGACTTGACCCTATGCTTGCAAACAGAGAAAAGAAGGCCACACAGTACAGCTCTGGTTCGGCCAAGCTCTTGACCGAATCGATGAGATGTAATGTTGCGGAGCTTGCTCATTCTACGAAGAGAGAAGTATATCAGAGCATTGATCTTGTTCTGAGTGAGATTGCAGCGCAGATCGGAATGCTAGGGCACCCGATAGGACACGATACCAACCTGACAATCAATCTGAGAGCAGTTCATGACTTCAAGAAACGCTTGTAGTTCCAGTCTTCTATTCGTTCATGCAGCTATTTTCATATCGACACGATTATCATTTCGCTAGTCATATATATCAGGAAACGATTTTCTGAGCTGTCGTCATGCTGCGATAAAGGGGTTATGCTTTCGGTGAAAGTCGGTCGAAACGGATTGACACACAGCAACCTTGATAAGAGGGACAACTTCCGAACGCAGTCAAGTGACGTAACTCAATTCGGCATTTACCGAATTACATGGAGTAAGTGGTCATGGTTGGCATAGTTGGTTACGGAGTATACATACCACGCTACAGGATAAAGACTGAGGACATTGCGGATGTCTGGGGCGATGATGGCGAAGCCATGGCCCACGGCCTGCTGGTATTCGAGAAATCAGTTCCCGGTCCCGACGAGGACGTAGTGACTATATCTACAGAGGCTGCAAGAAATGCAGTGAAGTATGCAGGCATAGATCCCAAGAGAATTGGGGCGGTATATGTTGGATCGGAATCGCATCCCTATGCGGTCAAACCAACGGGCACCATAGTGTCTGAGGCAATTGGCTGTTCCGCAGACATGACATGTGCTGACTTCGAATTTGCATGCAAAGCCGGTACGGCTGCAATACAGACCTGCATGGGTCTCGTAAAATCTGATATGATTGACGTCGGTCTGGCTATAGGTTCAGATACGGCTCAGAGTCGGCCGGGTGATGCGCTGGAGTACTCTGCTGCTGCAGGTGGAGTTGCGATCCTGATTGGAAAGGACAACCCAGTCGCGACCATCGAAAAGACAACCTCATTCACTACAGACACACCGGACTTCTGGCGAAGGGAAGGGCAGCCCTTCCCGAGTCACGGCGCCAGATTTACAGGGGAACCAGCTTATTTCCGGCACGTTGAGGCAGGTGCCAAGGCATTGATGAACAAGACGGGGACGACCATTGATGATTACGACTACTTTGTGTTCCATCAGCCCAATGGGAAGTTCCCCATGGCTGTAGCTAAGACTCTTGGGGTTCCAGCCGAGAAACTGGAAGATAGCCTTGTGGTGAAGAGAATCGGAAACACATACTCGGCCTCGGCTATGATGGGACTCGCACGAATACTCGACATTGCAGATCCCGGTTCAAGAATTTTCATGGTGTCCTATGGTTCAGGGGCAGGTAGCGATGCCTTCTCGATTATTGTCGAAGACGAGATTGAAGGCCGACGGGGAGAAGTTCCCACAGTCGATGACTACGTTGAGAGGAAGACCTACGTGAACTACTCAATATACGCGAAGTACAGACGGAAAATCAAAGCACTCGGGTGAGGAGGAGAGAAGATGAGTAACAGAGTGGCTATAGTCGGAGTAGGAATGAGCAAGTTTGGAGAGCTCTGGGGCAAAAGCCTGCGAGAGATAACATTAGAAGGTGGAATGTACGCAATCTTCGATGCTGGTGTTCAGGGAAAGGAGATTGAAGCAATCGCCATCGGCAATATGAGCGCAGGGCGTTTTACCGGACAAGAGCATCTAGGTGCTCTCGCTGTAGACATGGGAGGTCTTGGCAACATCCCGGCATACAGTGTTGAAGCGGCATGTGCAAGCGGTGGAGCAGCCGTCAGACAAGCATACATGTCAATCAAATCGGGCGAACATGATGTGATGCTCGTTCTGGGTTGTGAAAAGATGAGCGATGTAAGCCAGAGCGAGGCGATGAACACAATCAGCGTTGCAAGCGACATGGACTGGGAAGGAATGTTCGGAGCTACATTTCCTGCACTCTATGGGTTCATAGCGAGACGTCATATGATGGAGTACGGAACAACTGACGAACAACTTGGGAAGGTGGCAGTGAAGAACCATTACAACGCACAGTACAATCCCTGGGCTCAGTTTCAGCGATCTCTGCCCCTCAAGGTAGTAATGAACTCCGGAATGCTAGCAGATCCCATTCGAGTACTGCATTCGTCACCAATCACAGATGGTGCAGCCGGTCTTGTGATGTGCAGTGAGGAACGAGCCAGTGAGTTCACAGATAATCCGGTCTTCGTTGAAGCGTCGACACAGGCAACTGACAGCCTAGCCCTCCATGACAGGGAGGATATCTGTACCATGGCCTCTGTTGTTCTGTCCAGTAGACGCGCTCTAAAGCAAGCAGACCTCTCCATCAAAGACATAGATGTCTTCGAGCTTCATGACAGTTTCACTATAAGCGAGATAGTGCTCACAGAAGACGTGGGGTTGGCCAAGAAGGGTGAAGGTGGCAAGCTGCTCGATGATGGTGTCACAGAACTCAAAGGCGAGTTTCCAGTGAACACATCAGGCGGCTTGAAGGCACGAGGACATCCCATTGGCGCGACCGGAGTTGCTCAGATAGTTGAGCTCGTCCTTCAGCTGAGAGGAGATGCAGAGAAGAGGCAGGTAGAGGGAGCAGAGAAAGCTATGGCTGTGAATATCGGGGGTACGGGAGCAACATCAATAGTACACATTCTTGGAAGGTGAAGATAATGGCAGAGAAAGGAGTAGCACAAGCCTGGCGAAGATTTGAAGTGATCTACAATCTTATTGGGACACACTGTAAGACCTGTGATGCATATTATTTCCCACCAAGACTTGTTTGCCCGACATGTAGAAGAAAGGCGGAGCTTGAGGAGTACAAATACAAGGGCCTCGGGAAGATCCATACTTTCTCAATCGTGCGACAGGCACCAGAAGACTTCAAACGCCAGGTGCCATATGCAGTTGCACAGGTGGAGCTCGACGAAGGACCGAGGCTGACAGCACAAATTGTGAATATTGACCCTGAGGATGTCAAGATCGGCATGCGCGTCCGCGTCTGTTTCCGAAAGATAACACAATACGGCGAAGACGGAATCATTGTCTATGGCTACAAGTTCGAGCCAACCATGTCAGTGACGGGTCACGATTGAAACCAATCACAAGATGATCTCTGTAACTTGTCGGACGGCAGGAAAAGCTACATTCCAGACAGTTGTCGGTCGAAGGAAGGCCTTGTGAACAGTGGCATTGTGTACGTGCCCGTGAATCACTACATCCGGCTGTTCCGAACTAATCACATTGTAGAACTTGCGACTGCCCAGCCAACGGAATGAACGGGTCTGCTCGCCCTCACAGGTCTCGATGCAAGGGCTGTAGTGCATGAGCAGAATACGGATGTCTGACTTCTCAGATACCTTTCGAAGCAGATTCTCAGCACGTTCCGCCCTTCGCTCATAGATCTGCCTTATTCGAGGAATGTTCCTCCTCTGCCAACTGGTTGGAGTGTCAAGAGAACCCTGCGTCCCAACTATACCGATGTGTTTCTTGTCCATTCGAAGAATAATTGATTTCTCGTCGAGAAAGAGAATGCGCTCACCGACCAGTGAAAGAACTCGATCGCGTGTTTCGGGATACTCCTCATTGCCAAAGCACGCAACTATCGGGAATCCTGTTCCAATTGTTTCTTCAAGGGCATCAATCACATTCGTGTATTCTTCCGCATCGCCCCGATTTATCATATCGCCGGCCATAAGCAACAGGTCAGGAGAATCCAGTTCATCCAAGGAGGTCCTAAATTCAGTCAGAAACCGAGGAGAATGCACATCTGCAACCGCAAGGATCCTCATATCGCTGGCCCACTCTCTTATGATGGATAAGACAGCATGGGGACAGGTATTAAAAGTTCTATCTGAGAGTGTTGATGTGGAATCCTATGGCCGGAACATGGGCTCTGAATCTATTTGACAGGATGCATCTAGGGCACCAGGTGTTGGTTGACCGGCTTCAAGATATGCCTGAGCCAGTTGCTGCAGTGACAGGTGGAGAGCTTATGGGAGAAGACCTAGAGCTTGCTCCGTTGATCCAGCCACCCGAGCTCAGAATAAGACGACTGAATGAATATCTCAAGTCAATTGACCTTGACGAGACTATAGATGTCAAGTACCTGACCAGCTTCCGAGAGTTGCTTGAGATCGAGGGACCAACAACATTCATGATGTACCAAGGCCCCTGCTGTGTCGAGCTTGAAGCAAGGGGACTGACCCTGAGGAAGGAAACACTGGGCATCAGCGATAATCTCGAATTTCTCAAGCCCGTACGGGCTCATGATGGTGACAAGCTCTCTTCAGCGAGAATCCGTCTGGGCGAGGTTGACCGAGAGGGGCGGAAGCTAAGAGGGACCTCGGAACCGCCAAGGCGACTTGAATATGATTCTAGAAGGCAGCTCAAGACTCCAAAAGGCCAGCTCTATAGAGTAACCGAAGGAGCACCGGAGAAAGCAGTTATCAAGCGAATCAAAGAAGAATCCCCCCCGCTTGTCATAGCTGTTGGTGACGTCACAAGCGCAACGCTGATCGATGAGGGATATCAGCCCAATGTCTGTATAGTAGACGGAGCCACGAAACGAGGGCAGTTTGACCGAGAGTTTCATTCCGACCGTGAGTATCTGATCTACAATCCTCGGGAAGTGATATACCCCGAGGCGTGGTCTACCATTGATACGGCTATACATGACGACCGCAAGTCGATAATAACTGTTGACGGCGAAGAGGACTTGCTCGGATTTCCAGCCGTTCTGCTGGCACCCATGGACGCCGCGGTGTTATACGGACAGCCTAATGAAGGAGTCGTCTGGGTACCGGTTAACTCAGAGAATCAGAACCTAGCTCGTCAGCTACTAGAACAGATGCCGGTCATCGTATGATCTCACAGTTTCATTGCAGATGGGATCGCTTCAATGCAGTCTGTTGCCATGAGGTGATTGCCGAGTTCTTCATATGCGATTTCTCCGGACCTCCCGGAAACAAATGCTGCTGCAGCTGCCGCATTGAAGGCACCTTTTCCCCTAGAAAGGAGAGTCGCACATATCCCTGTTAGCACATCACCTGTGCCTCCGACTGTCATTGCTGGCACGCCGGTCTTATTCAGCTTGTAGGATCCATCTGGTAACGCAATCACATCAGTGGGTCCCTTCAGTAGGACTGTCGCGTTGTACGTGGTTGCAGCATCAAGTGCTCGCTTGACCCGATTGTCGGAATCGCCGGAGTCACCGATCTTCTGGCCCAACAGAATCTGGAGCTCGCCCCAGTGGGGAGTGAGGATATCATCAAGCGGGTTAAGAGAGATATCAGAACGGGCCAAGTGTTTGAGCCCATCTGCATCAATCACCATCTTGGTTCCTTGGTCATGCAGATTCTCGACAAGCCCCCGCACCGCAGCATTGGTAGATTCATCTAGTCCCAATCCGGGACCAATTGCAACTACATCACTACTCTGTGCCGCCTGTAACGTCCCAGGCATAGATTCCATGCAGAAGACTGAAGTGCCCATCCCCAATACCATGAGATTGGGACTGTAGGACCGAATGGCACCCACGACCGGCTCTGGTGCGATGACGCTCACCAAATCCGCCCCCGTCCGCAATGCAGCCAATCCGGATAAAGCAGGGGCTCCGGAGTATACATCGCTGCCGCCGACTACTAGTATTCTTCCGAAATCGCCTTTCTTTGACCTTGAATCTCGACCCTGAGCGAACAGCCATAGGTCACCAAGTCCACATATTGTGTGAGCTTCTTGAGGTATGCCGATGGCAACAGGAATGACCTCCCCAGCATATGCTGCTGAGTTCAGAAGACCAGTCTTCGGAGCGTGCATGGTGATCGTAACGTCAGCCTTGACTGCATCCCCTAGGACTTCTCCGGTATCGCTATTGATACCGGTTGGTATGTCCACCGAGTACTTCTTTGCTGAGATCTTGTTCACTCGTTTAACTGCAGTCAACATGGGCTGGCGCACAGGTGATGTCAGTCCGAACCCAAGCATCGCATCGATGATTATGTCAGCCTTTGAAATGGCTTTGTACGCTTTGATATCGGACTCGGAGTTGAGAATTCTCAATTCAACGGTATGGAGATTCTTCAAGATGGCCCAGTTCTCCGCTGTGTCGGGGCTTGCAATGCGTTGTTCGTCGCCAATAAGACAAATCTCAACTTTGGCTCCGGCCTCAGCCAGGTGACGAGCAGCAACCATCCCGTCGCCACCATTTCCTCCGAGTCCAGCGAGTATGAGAACTCGCTTTTCTTTTACGTCTTCGCGAGTTTCAATAACGTGAGCTACTTCGCGCCCCGCTTGCTGCATTAGTGTGCCAAGTTTTATCCCCAAGTATTCTGCATTCAGTTCGAGCACACGCATCTCATCGGTGGTCATGGCTTTGCTTTGCATCCATATCATCCTCGGCACAACCAGACAAACAGATGTTACTAAAGAACTCTTTTGAGCCAGAGGAAAGCCTTCCTGAAGAGAACAAGAGAGACCAGTCAAGGTCCACTCGAGCTTTCCAGTCCTGTTCTCGTCTTTCGAATCAACTCAATCCTTTACCAGAACACCATCGTCTGCTTCTTGCCCAGCCCCATCGCCGGACAGATATCTGTGAATACCTCGAGCAGCCTTCTTCCCCGCACCCATAGCACTTATGACTGTTGCAGCACCTGTGACAATATCACCGCCAGCGAAGATGCCTTCACGGCTAGACATCCCAGTTTCTTCATCCACAACGATTGTGCCCCATTTAGTGAGTTCTAAGCCCGGAATGCTCTCAGGAACGATTGGATTGGGAGAGTTGCCGATTGCAACGATCACGGTATCAACATCAAGAACGAACTCTGAATTGGGTATGGGGACCGGGCGCTTTCTTCCCGAGGCATCGGGCTCCCCCAACTCCATACGCACACAACTCATGCCGATTACATGATTCTGGTCATCCCCATGGATCTCAGTGGGATTCAGGAGGAGTTTGAGTTGGATTCCTTCCTCCTCGGCATGATGGATTTCTTCAGCTCGAGCCGGCATCTGCTCACGAGCCCGTCGGTAGACAATGTAGACTTCTCCAGCTCCCAATCTCAGGGCTGTTCTAGCAGCGTCCATTGCGACATTGCCACCCCCGATGACTGCGACTTTGTTCCCAACTCTTACAGGAGTGTCGTATTCAGGAAACTTGTAGCCACGCATTAGGTTCACACGTGTGAGAATCTCATTTGCAGAGAATACATCAATGAAGTTCATCCCCTCTATCCTGAGGAAGTTGGGTGCCCCTGCACCTGTTCCGATGAAGACTGCAGCGAATCCGTCCTCTTCCATGAGTTGATCAACCGTTCGAATCTTACCAACAACATAGTTGTACCTGAACTTGACACCCATCTTCTCCAGGTATTCAACCTCGGCTTCAACTGTGTCCTTCGGAAGTCTGAACTCAGGGATGCCGTACATCAATACTCCACCAGGTTTGTGAAACGCCTCAAACACATGGACATCATACCCGAGTTTCACCAAGTCACCTGCACATGTTAGTCCAGCAGGACCAGCTCCCACAACTGCAACCTTCTTCCCTATCTTCTTAGTTATGTCTGGAATCGGCTCGCCCTTTTCCATGGCATAGTCCGAAACAAAACGTTCGAGTCGTCCAATGGCTATTGGTTCATTGCGTATACCGTAGATACAGCTCTGTTCGCACTGAGTCTCTTGCGGACATACTCGACCACAGACAGCTGGCAGACTGTTGGTCTCTTTTATCTTGGCCGCCGCTTCCATGAATTTGCCCTCTCTGATAAGGTTCACAAACTCGCGAATAGGGACTTCAACAGGGCAGCCGCTGACGCATCGTGGATTACGACATTGGATACATTTCTTGGCCTCCTCCATCGCCTGTTCAGGAGTATAGCCCAGGGCAACCTCGTTGAAGTTCTGTACTCTTGCACTGGGATCCTGTTCGGGCATCGGCACCTTTCGGGTGGGAGGCTTGCGCTCACGCTTCTTCTTGTCGTCGGCCATTATTCTGTTCCTCCTGTTTCCTTGTTCAGGCGTTCCATCGCAACAGCCTCTTGATCCAGGTAGGCATTGAGGCGTCCCATGAGCTCGTCATAGTCCACTCCATGTCCATCAAACTCGGGCCCGTCAACACAAGTAAACTTCATCTGGCCGTCGACAGTCACACGGCAGGCACCACACATCCCGGTGCCATCAACCATTATGCTGTTCAATGAAACCAGAGTCTTGATTCCTGCTGGTTTGGTGGTCCTGCTGACAAACTTCATCATAGGAACTGGCCCAACTGCAAACACCAAATCGATCTTCCTCCCCTTCTGGATCAGATCCCCTAGAACCGTGGTCACGAATCCGTGTACTCCACACGACCCATCGTCAGTTGTTTCGTAGGATTCGTCGCTGATCGCCTCCATCTCCTCTCGGAACAAGAGGAGGCCCATGCTCCGTGCACCATTGATTGTGATGAGGTAGTTCCCAGCCTCTTTGAATGCCCGCGCAACGGGATAGCAGATTGCACTCCCACAGCCACCCCCGATTGCCACCACCGTTCCGTAATGCTTGTCTGTAGGACTAGGCCGGCCGAGAGGACCAACGAAGTCGAGTATCTCATCTCCCGGTTCCAGAGAACCAAGCAACTTGGTTGACTTACCAACTTCCTGAAAGACTATGGTGATATCTCCCTCTTCTCTGTCAAAATCAGCGATGGTGAGCGGGAACCTCTCGCCAGTTTCGTTCACCCGCAAGATGACAAACTGGCCAGGCTTGCATACAGCAGCAATATCCGGGGCGTGGATAACCATGAGCTTTATGACGGGATTAAGAACCTGTTTGGATTTGATTTGGTAGGGCATTTTGTGACTGCCTCGTAAGATGCGTCCATGAAGAGAACCTTGTCCTCTTTGCGAAGCGTCTTTGTGGAAGTGATAAGAGTTTGGGTTGTAATTCGCTTGCCAAAAAATAACCCACACAAATGTGTTTCTCCCCGGTCACCCGACACCGTAGGCAGTTCTAACCTCTCGGACTACTAGTCCCACAAGGTCGTCAGGAGAACTGATAGCAAAGACAGAAGCACCGGCCTTCTCCAATTCAACTCTGACCGGATCCTGACGCCTAGTGCTTCCCGCTCCAACATGGAACAAGTAGAGATGGTGCCCCTGTTTGCTTAGTGTTTGGGTCATTTCCATGAGATTCTGCCAGTTCGCAATCTCGGCGTCAGTAATCATGAACACCAAGACGGGATTATCAGCCTCGGCGCAGAGCGACTCGATATCTCCGATTGGTGCAACAGTACCTCCGCCCTGATATGACAGTAAAATGTCTTCCACAGTTCTCCTATCACGGGTCCAAGTGCAGCTTCGGGTATCGTCAGAGAAATTGATCACCGCTATCTGTTGACCTCTCCTCATGATGTAGTCGATTGCGGCAAATGCAGCCAGCAATGCCGAATGATAAGGCCCTGATGCCTTCTTCTTTGTGGTAGACCACGTCATGGAACCGCTCGAATCAATAACAATCAGCAGATCTGGCACCTTGATGGACTCCTCCATGCCTTGCCCCTCAGAGTGCAGCCATCGCCGCGTGGACATATTTGGAATCAGCACCGGAAAGGCCTGCAATGACTGGACAATATCAAGCTCTTCTACAGGGTCACCAAGACGCCAGACCTGCGGAGTCAGAGGTGTCAGCCCCGAGCTTCTCTTCTCAAAGACCTCAATCCTGAGCCCCGTTCTGACATTCGCACGGTACCAGAATCGAAGCCACTTACGTCCCTTGACTCCGATTCCAGCAAGTTGGAATACAATATGAAGGTCATTGAGATTGCCATCCCGCTCGACAACCTCAAGTGCCAGACGCTCCATCTCGTCCTCTATCTGAGGAGATTCATCTCGGTCCATACATCTGCGAGCCAGATCCCCGTTTCTGACCTCTAAGGGGTTGCCCATCATGATGTCAACATCAAACGGCAGTAGCAGTCCATCATTGCTGTCTTTCTGGCCATCAACAGGATGACCACACCCTGCGAGTTGTTCATCTTCTCGAGGCATCCATTCCGAGATAATCTTGGCAATCTTCCCAACAGCGAAAGGCCAACGCCGCTCTCTTGAGATATATCGGTCCGCCACTCTCACGACTTCTTTTGCAGCAGTGAGAGTTCCCTCATCAATATCAGCTTGTGAGGGTATTTCGAAAAGCCATTTCTCTTTGTAACAGGCGATTATCAATAGCCAGAGAGAAGAATGCTCTGAAACTCGATCTGCGGCATGGGATATTGATTTCGCAATCCTTCGCCGCGTGAGCATGGGATATCGACGCAGAAGCGTAGAGTCTACAACCAAGTCAGCAAAGAGGTTGCATGCAAACATCGCGGTTGCATCATTCACATGCTTCCGAGCCGCTGCGAACATCATGCCGTTGGTAACACCATCATAGGGACACAAGAGATAATGCTCGATCTCGTGGTGACTAAGAGACCTGAGATGCTGTACCGCAGATCCAGAGTCCATCTCTGATGGAATTCCGGCCACATTGAGATGCACGGTCCATGTTGATGAGTCGATGTAAAAGTAGCTGCTTACATCTTGATTATGCTCAATCACTGGATCGGGGAGCGGTGGGTGATAGAAATCTGCACTTGCTTGAGCCCAGGCACCGCTTGCCAGTTCGAGTAGTACTGTCGGTGTCAATGCCTTCTTCGAACTCATGGCGTCACATCCTAGTCACCGAGTGTGTCCTGAATCATCTGACGAAGCTCTACAGCCTTTGAACCGCCCGAAACCTCAAGAAAGACTGATGAATCTGGAGAGTCCCCAGTCACATATACTACCAATGTGAGTTGATTTGTCCTGATTACTTTCCTCCTAGGAGGACTGAGTGTTTCCTTCAGAACAGAAGTCATCTTCGGGTACTGCAGGCTAATCATCGTCCACAAGTCCTGCCAATCTTCGAATGTGAGATTGAACTGCGAAAGAGTTAGACGGTGAAGGGCATCTGATACTTTGCCAAGCAGCATACTCCTGTTGGGAAAATCTGCGTCTCTCATCAATACCTCGTGAATCTCAGTCAGATCTTCAATGTCTTCATCATCAATGCTTTCTTCAATGCGTCGAACCATCTTCACGTAGGCAGACCTTGTCAACTCCTTGGCGAATCGGACGTAGTCGAGTTTCACGAGCAAGTCGCTCTTTGACATCTCTCGCAGTTCGTCGAGGTCTTTCTTTGAAGCCTTCCCGTGCTTGAACTTCTCAATCAATGCGAAAGCAGCCGCTCTCTTGGCAAAACGAGCGGACGCGAGTTCCACAAGATGTTGTGTGAATTGGAACTGATTGCCGTAGAAGGGTGGCTTTGCAATCTCCTCACGACTGAAGCTGGTCCTGTGCCAGAAGACGAGGGGAGCTATGGATTTCACAATCTCGACGTTCACCTCACTTGCTCCAAAAAGCCAGGCTGCCGCCTTTGAGTAGCGATTCAGATCTTTGGCAGCTCGAACTGAGAGAGGTATCAGTACTTTGTTGCAGACACTCTTGGCAGTATTGAAGTGACAGCCATCGCATAATCCGGAATCGATGTTGGGATCTTGGACTTGGCTCTTGTCCACACGAATGCATGCGCCGAACTCTCTCACTAGAGCCCTCATGAATTCTGATGCCTCAGAGACCACAGGCATCTTGTCGGCAAGATTCCAGATTGTCAAGAGGTCTTCAACTTCGAGGATTGCAGGAACTTGCCAGAGCTCATCGTATCCGAAGAGCTTCTCGTCGCGAGAAGCAAGAATCAACTCCAAGTCGTCAACTGAAGGCATTGTTATGGGAACGGCGATGCCAAACCTGTCCAAGAAGGGAGGTGCCAAGTCGAAAGTTCCGGAATCAGATGGATTCATGGTTGCGTAAAGGCAATACTCCTCACATCTCTTGACCTCATCATAGTACTTCAGTTCTCCCTCCGCAAGCATAGAGAGCAGGATGTTCTGAGCGTGTGGTGTCAGTCGGTTGATCTCATCCAGAATCTTCCAGAAACCTGTCACAAACCTTCGCCACACAACAACCTCTTTGCCCTCCTTCATGAGAGGGCCCGGTTTGAGAGTAGCTACCATCTTCTCCTCAGTGAGCTGAGGATGCCCGTGAAGAATACCCTCTTCGATCTGGTCTATGCTGCTTCCTGTCATCATCCGACCCAGCAGCTTGATGAGAGTAGTCTTCCCGCCACCATGGCCGCCGACAAGTAACATAGCAGACCTAGGCACCAGCGAATTCAACACGCATGCGCCAACGATCAGAGGAAGGCTAGACTTCTTGGTAGAGGCTCCTCCAGATGGATTGTACCGTATCGGCAGGTCTTCTGAGTGTACGAAAAGCCCTCTGCTCTCCACCGTTCCGATTACGTTCCAGACCTTCTCTCTGAGAAGCTCATTTCGACTGGCCATATAGTGTCACTCTCACCGTAATGAGTTTCATCTCTTAGTTCTGCTTATTGATACTATGGTCAGACCATGAAAGAAACCTTCCGAATCATTTCTCGGAAGGCGCGGAATTATGTTAGCTCCGAAGATGTAATATGGGGATATTAGGTGAGCATAGAAGATACTAAATGGGGCATCAGAATTGGGCTCAGAAACTTCCTATTCCGAACTCATCGAGATAAAGAATCCAGAGGAATTGCCGACCCAGCGCCACAGCCAGTTCAGTGTCGTTAGACAGGCGGAACTGATGAGGACAGTCATAGACAACTACTCGATGATGACGGAACAACTTGATGCGATGGGGTTACTCTTTGGAGGAAGAATCCTTCTGGTAGGCCCCCCAGGGACAGACTTCGGTGCATATGCATTTCATCTAGCAAAAGAAATCCCCCTGAAACTCGCTACTGTTTCACTTGCCTTACTATCAGCCGACGTAGGTGAAGCAGTCCAGTCGATTAGGGCAGTATTCGAGTATGCAAGAAGAAATGCACCAGTCATTCTTTATATCCGACACTTTGAGTCAGTACTCAGACGAAACGATGATGTCATATCAATACTGAGAAGTGAGCTGGAAGAGACCACATGGGATGGAGATGAGACCCTTGTGGTTGCTGCCGTGACCCGCCCCAAAGAACTACCTCCCGAACTTGCACTGCAGTTTGACAGGACGATTATGTTGGAGGAGCCCAATGCCGAAGATCGGACTAGGTTCTTCGAGCAATTCTTCAAAGACAGAGAGGATATCGATTTGGCAATCGTAACAGATGCGACCAAGGGCTGGAGCTTTGCAGATTTGAAACACCTGGCGGTAGGCCTGCTACTCAATCCGCCCGCAGAAACGAATCATATGACATTGGAGAAGTTAGAGAACCTTCTAGAAACTACGGGCATCCAGCCGGTCGGCAATGTTTCAGATTTGAAGCGACTCTCGCGAAAAGTAGAGACTCGACCCCGACAAGAGATTGACCGGACCCAGGCTCTGTATCCAGATGACTTCCTGGATCAGCTCTATCTGTTGGCTGTGGGAGAAGAGTATCACAAGACCCAGGGTGTCATCGAAACCCTGAATTCAAACCTGCCTCTATCTAACGACGACTTGGATATACTGAACAGATATCCGTTCCTTCTTCAGGGAGATTCAGAAGAAAGGCTTACACGATTGCTGAGGGCAAAGAAGACTCACGACCGACTAGCAAGGATAATGGGAAGATAGGAGTAGTATGTGATATTGAGTGAGGCTGAGATTCGTCTGGCTAGCGTCAGGCTAGAGAACTTCCTCTCCTTCTACAAGGGGACTGTGGAGTTCGATCCAGGTCTCACTGTTATCACAGGGCCCAACGGGTCAGGGAAGACATCCATCTTTCATGCGGTGAAATTCGCACTTGGCTCCAATCAGCGAGAGAAGAGATACTCTAAGTGGAGTGATTTCATTCGTTACGGAGCCAGCTCCGCAGAGATTGAGTTGACTGTGGTCTCAGACGGCCAGACACAGAAACTACTCAGAAAGATTGACAGAGATGGAGTACCTCGCGCCTATATTGACGGCAAGCGAGTCAAAGCGGCAGAGCACAACAACGCCGTCGAGAGATTGGGGATTGATGTTGACAACCCCCTCGTGTTCATGCCTCAGGAGAGAATCAATGCACTTCGTGATATGAATCCTATTGAGGTAAGAAAACTTGTTGAAGAGGGGACAGGACTCGGGGTTCTCAGAGACCGGATTAGCTCTCAGGAAACACAGGTCGCCCACGACAAGAGACGATTAGAATCAGCGGTCTCCGAGGCACAGGTAGTCCAGCAAGAGATTGAACTCCTTCAGAAGGACTTGAAGCGTCTGTTCCGGAAGAGAGAGCTTCAAGCCACAGAAAAAGAGCTCGAGCTTGAGCTGAAATGGGCAACGATAGCGACTCTGGAGAAGAAGCTCGAGGATACTCGCTCTGAAACTGAGGAGAGAGAAGAGGGTCTAGGAGAAGTCATCGCTGAGTCTGCCGAACTCGAGGCAAAACGATCTGAAGAAGAGGAGAAATCAGAAGCCATTGAAGAGAGAATGGAGAAACTCCAGCGCGAGATAGGTAACATCGATGCGAGAGTCAAGGAAGAGGAGAACAGACTACTCAGACTTGAGGATGATAGCAAGAAAGCCGGTCTCGAAGTCCGAAAACTAGAACAAGAAATGAAGAACGAAGAGAGGAAGAAGAGCAAAATAATAGCCGACCTGAGGAGAGGGTCAAATGCGAAAGAGGAGTATATGGAGAGCCTGAAGCGGCTCAAAATTGAACTCGAAGGGCTTGAACAAGAACAAGACGAACTAGAAGACTCCATGGCTATCTTCTCAGAGTGGAACACGAAGAGAGCTGAGGCTTATGGCACCTACAAAGCCCTTCAAGGACAGGTAGAGAGCAAGGATGTGATGCTAAGAAGCCTCAGAGAACGGCTCCAAGTCGACGAGGCCGAATTGGAGAGTATCCAGAGTCGATGGGGAAACATCTGGGACTCGTTGGAGAGCACCGATCAGAAGGACTTGGCCAAGACGAAGTCGTCCCTTGAAAACCGTCTAGCTACTCTCAATGAGGAGAGGTTCAGAGAGAACACTAGAGCTGCACAGCTCCAGAAACAGGTCGAAGACCTGAGGATTCAGTTGTCAGAGACCTCAGAACGGATACCCAAGAATGTGAGAGATCTCAAGGCAACCCTTCAGGTACACGGGCTCACCAATGTCTTCGGTCCAGTTATAGAGATGGTAGAAGCAGATAACACCCTCGGACCAGCAGTTGAAGCAGTCTTACGAGATGAACTGGCTTTTTCATTTATCGTGACCGATGAAGCTGAATATGCCCTCTTGGAGAGACTGAGGAACCAGATGGGCGCCTCCTCCCCCATCATATTCCTCCAATTAGATGAAGATGGCCATGATGAGGTTTCCCTGGAAGATGAGGATGTTCGGGGAGAACTCTGGAACCTCGTAGCCTTAGAGAAACTGTATGAAAGGCTATTGTCAAGAGCCTTTGGCAGGATAGTTGTCGCTGAAGAGTCGCGTATGGCATCACGGCTAGCACGCAAGAAGGGGATCACTACTGTTTCTTTGGAGGGGCATCTCGTGGTACCAGAGAACACGAGGACAATGAGCTATCCTGCCAGAGAACCATCGGGTCTGGTTTCTACGGCGCCGCTGCAGTCCCGGCTCGAAGAACTCGAAAAGCAACGAAAGGTAGCCTCCAAGAGAGTCACAGAGATAATCGCTGAACTGGAAAAGGTCACGGAGGAGAGAGAAGAGGTGGTCGAACTCCTGAGCCATTTCACCAGATGGGGCAGAACCTGGGAAAAGCGCAAGGAGCTAATGGAAGGGATCCCAGAGTTGCAGGAGAGAGTAGTAGCCACAGATGATGAGCTTAAAGATCTCCAACGACAGTTTGGAATCGCTGAGAGAGAGCTCCGAGCACTGGATAACACTCAGCCACCCGAGAGAAGTAGACTTGTCGGAAAGCAACGAGCAATCAGAATGAAACAGAAGAGGCTACAACAGGATCTCTCACAGGCAGAGGCGAACCTCAACGCTACCGAGAGAGATGAGGCCCTGAAGAGACAAGAACTGAAGAATATTGAAGAAGATACTGTCATGCTCAGCAACCGGCTTGAAGAACTGCGTGCGGAAATGAAGAAGTCGAAGTCATCGGCAAGAACAATACTGGACACAATTGAAACGTTGAAGACAGGCAGGGAAAAGGTGGAAGAAGAGCTTACAAGTGTTCGCAGTGAGCTTCAGACTTCGCGAGACGTTATCAGAGAACTCGCTGAACAGCTCGTCGAACTCAATCTGAGTATAAAGAATAGCCAACTGCAGGTCCTACAACTGAAGAGACAAATGAGCAACATGGAAATTGAGCTGGATGAAACTCGGAAGGCACTCGAGGGCGAGGAATGTCCAGAGGGTGTAAGGCCTCTAGAAGATGTCCGTCAAGAACTTGTTCGAGTCAGAGCGATACTAGACGACTATCAGGACGTATCAGAAGTGCTTGCACAGAATGAGTCCAAGCTCAAACAACGACTAGTAGAACTCACCATGAAGGTAGAGGAGATACGAGAGGAACTGGAGGAAGCGGAAGAGGCTGTACGGGATATCAGAACACAGTATCACAACGGTATGAACGAAACGTTGAGAGAGGTGGAGGACGAAGTAAATGATATTCTGAGCACCGTGAAGTTCGCAGCAGAAGTCAGGTTTGAGCTCTCGATGAATGACGGAGAATACGGGGTAGACTTCAAATCGAGAATAAAGAGCGAGGAATACAAGGAGATAAGCGCAGGCTCGGGAGGCGAACGCTCCTTGATTGCGATAGGGCTCATCCTAGCTCTTCAGCGTTTCAACCCTGCACCAGTCTACGCTCTGGATGAGATAGACACGTTTCTCGACGCCACTAACACTGAGATGGTCAGCATGCTACTTCATGACTCATCAAGAAGAAGTCAGTTCATAATCTTCACACCCGCCAAGAGCACACACTTGCTAAAGCATGCTGACAGACGTATCGGCGTAGTCAGTCCGAAGGGTACTGAACCCTCCGTGATAATTGAGAGCCCCAGATTCGAGGGACAATAGTAGGGTGAACGTGATGACCGAAGAAGGTGACCTAGCGAAGGAAGTCTTCGAAATGGCAGAAGCAATCCGTGCGAGGGGAGAGGATCCATTTGATTTCAAGCTGACAAAGTCTTTTCAGCAACTGAGGGCATCTGCAGCAGAAATCGGAAGCCGAATCGATGTCGATGAGATGCTCAATGAGATATTGGGCCTAAAAGTCACAAGGGTCCAAGAACTCGCTCGAATTCTGGCCGCCCCCGAAGTCTACGTCAACGCATTGAAGAGAGTGAAACCCAGAACCCTGGCAGGGATGATAGAGTACAATCACCCGATCACTACCAATACGCTGAGTTACATCCCCCTCTCGCGAGCCTTCGAGAGAGTACTACATATGATTGAAGCCCTCTCCGAGGAGCCACCAGAAGATGCCATCCCTCAGATCACGGAGTTACCAAATGGCTTCACGTTTCAGTCGGAGGACTCTGTATTCATGAGAGACCTCGAGGATTTTCTCAAGAGTATTCCAAAAGGGAGAGAGATCTCCATCGACGACATTGTCCAACATGAGGACTTCGAGAAGTTCCTCCGAAGGTTTCTGCTCGTCGTGATCCTGGTAGCGAGGGGCAGACTGGTCTATAATCCAGATAATAGAATAGTTCTGCGAGAATAGTCAGGAGATCTCCCGACTAGCAGGTGAGGAATCGTTCAACGTATCAACCACATCAGGACACACAGCATTCATCTCGAGAAGTATACCTCTGAGATTGCCTGCGTCGATATTGCCCTGCGACTCCGGCTATTCCTAACTGAGAGTAATTGAGAATGAACAGTCATCCAATATCACCTCAGGACCGTCCGATAGGCATAAGCAAGAGCCTCAGCAGACTGACCTCTGATGGTGTTCGTCTTCACGGAGTGAGTTCGGTTATTAGTTGCTAGAGCCATGATACTTCACAAACAATGCTGTGCGGAATCAGTATATAATGCAAAGCCACAATAGGGAGTCACGAAGTGAAGTCACAAGAAGTGACCAAGGCGCAAAGGAATATCGGGATCATGACTCGCGGTCACTCAGTAAAGGAGGCTTGGTAGAGCACTATGAACGAATACGCAATCCTGATCCGAATGCTCACCAGAACCGGCAATCCTATTGGTGCAGGTGTGCCTGATCTTCTCGACGCATTGGCACTGCCTGAGGATGCTGGTAGACATGTGTTATTCCAGAAGATGGGTTCACTGCAGAACCAACTAGAGCCTCTCGGTCTGAAGATAAGACATAATCCGATTGACCATGTATTCTATCTAGACACCAGTACAAGAACCCAAGACTCACTGGAAGAAACGCCGCTTCCCGATAGGCTTGCATCTACTCTGCTGGTGGTGATCACGCTGGCATATCAGGAAGGGGGCTGGGTCTCCATTGATAGGGTACAGAAGTTCAGAAAGAAGAGCCGAAGAGGTGTCCGTGCAGATCTAAGAGAACTTGATTCGATGGGATATACCGAGTTCTCTGATGACAACAAGAAGGTCAGGCCCGGCAAGAGGGTGGGATTCGAGATCGACTACGAGTCATTCTTCAGAAACCTCTCTCAATCAGATCAAGCATGAAAAAAGTTCATGGTGTATTCGCTAGTTTTATCTAGGTTCAGGTTCGAGGCGGCATGGTCGGAACAGAATGTCACATAGACGCTCACTCAGGTTTTCAAATGCAACCTGTCCAATTTGTGGAAGCAAAGAAGTGGCGCGTGACGACCAGAAAGGCGATCTCCTCTGCACGAACTGCGGACACATCATCATCCGTAAGGACACCCGTGCGGTGGGAAAGTTCGAGGTGGCTCAACTCCTGAAGCGAGAGGGAATGCTCTCATTCTCCCAGCTCTCAGAGATGACTGGCTCCTCAGAGGACAGACTCTATGGAGTACTGCAAAACATGGTCAACATGGGGCTATTGAGCGAGATACAAGGCAGGTACTCCTTGACGAAACGCGGATCCCGCTGGTACCGTCAGCGCTTGGGACAGGAATGGGGCTACTAGGAGCCTTTGAGCTCCCAGCTCGTCAGACTTAGTCAGTATGTTTTGTTGCGAGTCTCTGACCAAGGCCGGTCACCTGGCCCAACTGCTACTGTGTCGGCTTCATGTAACGGAGCCAGATGAATAGTCTTAACGAATGTTATACTTCCCATTTGGTAACTACTACCTTTATTATATCTCTTAACGATGTACAACTGTGGCGTGCAATGGTAAGACGACCAATGATCAAAATAGATGAAGACCTGTGTAACGGCTGTGGAAACTGCATCCCCAACTGCGAGGAAGGTGCCTTGAAACTGGTGGATGGCAAGGCGCGTGTCGTAGCTGAGAGCTTCTGTGATGGGCTTGGAGCATGCATTGGTCACTGCCCCACAGGTGCCCTCACACTTGTTGAAAGAGAAACGGTTCCTTTTGATGAGGAGGCCGCAATGGAGCATATCACTCAGAAGAAACCAGCTGATGACGAGTTAGAGCAAGTCTTAGTCTATGGCACTGAACAGATAGACCAAACTGACTACGGAATTCCCCCAAGTGGGGACACACCCTCTTATCTCAATCAATGGCCGGTAAAACTCAGACTTGTGAGCCCACAGCATCCCGCCCTAGATGGCTCAAGACTACTTATCGTGGCCGACTGTGCAAGCTTGGCTTATTCCAGTATACACAATGACTTCATCAAGGGAAGAGTTGTTGTGATGTTTTGCCCGAAGTTCGAGAACTATGACACGAATGTACAACAGCTATACCTACTCCTTAGCGCCAACGATATCAAAGACGTCACGGTACTACATCTTGAGGTTCCATGCTGCAGAGGTATCCTGAAGATGACTCAAGACGCCATATTCCGGTCAGGCAAACGGATTCCGCTGCAGTCCTTCACGATAGGTGTGCGTGGAGATATTCGAAGAGAAACATCACGAAGAAGGGAGAGTCCCAGAAACATAACTTAGTAGCTTGGACATATGGTTGAGAAATAGTAGAAACACGCTCCAGTATGCAGTACCTACTTAGTTTTGATAGGCGTCGTGTTTATTAAATATGCATCTATCTCAATGCTTAAAATGGAACGCTCCGTAATCTCAGATACGGGTTGGTTCAGAAGAAAACCATGAAGGAGATCTAGTCTCCTTCGCAATCTCCCCCCTCCTAACCACGCGAATATACCTACTTTCTCTTCTCTTCTGGGCCGACCCAACTTCTCTGTTCTTTCTGAAACTCACCTATCGTGATTTCATAAGTGATGTCATACAGCGTGCAGACAAGAGTGCTTGTCTCCGAACAGAAGAAGTTATGAGATCATCAGAAAAATAGACTGAGTCCGATTTTTTACTGGCGTGGCGCGCCCCCTCCCAGTGCGCCACAGAGTACTTTCTCCTCTCCTCTAAGGCATCTCAATGTATAGCTGTCTTGATATTTATCCGTTTGGGGGAACGTCAGAACAAGTACGAAAACGCAAGATGCATGGGCGGACGCGCATCCGAGTAACATGAAGCAGTTCTTCAGAGGAAATGCCAAACAATCCATCGTAAGTTGGACAGTCTTGGAACAAAGAGTGTTGTGCTCTCAGAAATGGCACTAGGTCGAACTCCTTGAGTCCTGCGATGACACTGGACGAGAGTTCAGCGACCGGATACACAAAAACAGAATTGATATCCCCTTATTGCCCAAACGTTCATACAGTACAATTCAGCTCTGCTGTAGCTTTTGATGCACTCTTGGTTTCCCTAGCAGCTCAGATGAAGAGCAGCCGCCACCTTTCGCTTGGATTCATGCTCGTTGTAGGTTTCGACGGCTTCGTTCGTCTTCTGGACTACGAGTTCACAGCCAATATGCTCAAGCCCCTTCTTGGTAGATTCGAGGACTCTCATTCGTCCATGGTATCCTGTTCCGACCACAAGCACATCGGGTTCAGCCTCAGTGATCTCAGATAGGTCATCCATATGCAGTTCGTGACCGCTCTTCCGCCACCAGTTCGCATGAACTGTATCGCCCACTATGATCACATCGTTTGTGTATGCCTTACCGTTGATGATAATTCTGCCGAATTCATAGTCCCCGATGAACATACCTCTATCTGAGATTCGTAGTCTGTTAAGACCTTTGGCGATTCACTGTGTTCTGTTTGCGTGGACACGAGGAAGAATAAAGAAGAGATACGAGGGCGATTCCTTGAGGAGCCGCCCCCATACCGAGTTCATTTAGAACAGAGCCAGTAGCGCAAGATGTATCTGTACCATGACTGGCAAGAACAGTGTTGCCGTCAATGAGATAACTACCAGCAGAGTATTGATAGACGGCCCCGCAGTGTCTTTGAACGGATCCCCGACCATATCACCCAACACAGCGTTTGCGTGGACTTCCGCATAGCGCGGATCATCAGCTGGGACAGGAGATTCGGGAGACTCTATTATCTTCTTGGCATTGTCCCAGGCCCCACCCGCGTTAGACATCAGCAAAGCCATTATCATGCCAACCATGACTGCACCGCCCAAGTACCCTGCCACTGCTTCTATTCCCAGCATTGAACCTGTGATGATGGTCACTACTATGGCAATGACTGTACCTGGAAGAAGCTCTCGTATTGCTCCAGAAGTTGCTATCTGGATGCATTTGTCATAATCGGGCAGGGATGTGCCCTCTAGGATACCAGGGTCGTCTGCAAACTGTCTTCGTATCTCAGCTATCATCCGCTCAGAGTTCTTTCCAACACCAAGAATCAAGATTGCCGAGAATGTAACAGGTACCAATGCTCCGATGAAACCACCGGCTAGAATGAATGGGTTTGCCAAATTTACAATGAGCTCATACCCAAGTAACTCCCTTGCTGAGCCAATGAATGCCGAGAAGAGAGCCAGTACTGATATCGCTGATGCGGCAATCGCGAAGCCTTTGGTTATTGCCTTTGCCGTATTCCCGCTTGCGTCCAGCTTGTCGCAGTCAATGAGCGCCTGTTCGCCCACATGTGCATGCTCAATGACCCCTCTTGCGTTATCTACAATGGGACCATAGGCATCGGAACTCATGATCATTCCGTTTGTCGCCAGCAGACCCACTGCAGCAATTGCCACGGCGTATATTCCACCGTCCCAAGTGCCAAGTCCGAGGGTTGTTGCAGAAGTGCCAAGAACGAAGGATCCCACAAGGGCTCCAGCAATCACGATTACTGACGGGACAGCACTCAGCAGACCGTAGGAGTATCCTGAGAGAATGAGATTTGCTGCACTCTTTGTCGAAGACTCAACCATGGTAGGAACAGGCTTGAACCCGCCTATCCCTCTGTCACTTGTGAAGACATCGGAGGTCACACCAATTATGACACCTGCGATGAGACCAAGTGTGGCGGATGCCGCAATCGTCAGATCGATACCCATGAGCCAAGTGACTACTACCGTAAAGATGACAAACAGAATGGTAGTTATGTAGGTCCCTCTATTCAGGACGGGGCCAGGGTCTTCATCCTCTCTCGGCTGAACCAGAAACACTCCGATGACCGATGCAAAAGTGCCTAGACCTGCAATCATCAGAGGTAGAAGCCCAAAGGAAACGGCAGGAGCGAGAGTAGCGTCAATTGCAGCGCCAATGATGGCTGCCGCCAGTATCGCAGCGACGTTGCTGTCATAGATGTCTGCACCAGTCCCTGCAACATCACCTACATTATCACCCACTGCGTCAGCTATCGAGGCGGGATTTCTAGCATCATCTTCGGGAATATTGTGCTCAATCTTTCCCACTATATCGGCAGCTAGATCTGCAGTCTTGGTGTAGATTCCGCCACCAGCTTTGGCGAAGAGTGCCACTGTACTCGCTCCAAATGAGAAACCGGTCACAACCTCCCAGATGAGAACGGGTGTGAGTGCGAGCAGCGAGTTCCATAGTATATAGAGGAATCCTAGACCTGCCAGGGCAATGCCCGCAATCATCAGTCCCATAACAGAGCCTGCCTTGAATGCTACATTGAAGGCTGGATTCAGTCCACCTGAAGCAGCAGCTGCAGCTGTTCGTCTGTTAGCAATTGTTGCGATAATAATGCCGACATAACCTGCAATCATGCTTGCAATTGAGCCAAGCACATATGAAACAGCAATCGGGATTCCAAGCTGGCCAAAGGCCAGAGCTAGCAGAATTGCTAGTACTGCCGTAAAGGCCGAGAGAATACGATACTGAATCTTGAGAAAAGCATATGCACCTTTCTCAATCAATCCACTGACCTCTTTCATTTCTTGGTTCCCTTCGTCGAACGTCTTGACTTTTTGGAACATATATAGGGCAGTGAAAATTGCAAGAAGGCCGGAAACTATGCCTATTAATAGAAATATCAGTTCAGACATTTGCTTTTGCCTCTTTGTTGCAGGCCAAAAGTAGCGCTATATATCGTTTTGGATTAAACCGCCTCTTCGGGCATGGAAGAGAGCAATCAATTATGCAGGAATCTGATCATCAGCTAGTTCCCACAGTATTTCTTTGATTTCTAAGCTGTGAACAGCTTTTCTGCAGTATAGACATAAACACAATACCCAGTGTGGGATGAACAAGAAGTGGTGGACCGAGCGTGATTTGAACACGCGACCTCTTGGATGCAAACCAAGCGATCTACCGAGCTAATCTATCGGCCCACGCCTGTTCAGAATCAGTTCTGGGTTGTTTTTTAACCGTTACGCTCCGAATACTCATCCCGAACCGTATCCAGCCAACCAGGAGCCCCTCTGAGTTTCGATGCCTCTTCTTCTGTCAATTCGTCAAAACTAACCAGCGACATATCCTCCGGAAGAATGCCGCTAATGCCCACTGGATCCTCGATGACAAGAGTGAACTCGAGATTGCCCGCGAGCGCCTCGTCAATCATAGCGATCACCTCTCTCCCTCTGGCCTTCTCCTCAGGTTTATCCGCGAATCGAACAGCGGTCTCGACCACAGGGCGTGTCCGGGAGAGTACTCCTTCAACATTGGAGATGAAAGAATCAGCACCGGGGCCAGGTTCTATGACGATTCCAAACTCCGGCATCCTGATGGTTCCTGAACTAGAACGTACAACGCGAACCCGAAGAAGCCGCTCATTGCCCACATGAAGAGTCCATCTACTTGGTGGTCTGTCCTCTGCAGAGAAGACATCATTGTGTGTGAAATTGCAAGTGTTGCATCTCATCGTGAACATAGCAAGCTCGTTGAAGAAAGGAACACTATACAACATCGAGCTGACGGTGAGCCTGCCCGTTCCGCATATTGGGCAATTGATGTTCTGCTCTTCGGACATACCGGGCAGAACTGGAGTTCTGCTTATAGCACTTGGGAACTTGACATATCCTCTTCTTGACATACGTCAGTAGAATACTCAAAAGCAGCAAAGTTGAAACAGCTGGACATGGTTGTTTCGAACGGGACCGCATAACGAAACAAATCCAGCGGAGAGAGTTACATGGATGCAAGGAGCCTGTACATCATGAAACGCGAAACGGGCGTCTGTATGTACCACAAAGATTTCGCCCAAGGCATCTTTGATCCACACCTCATATCGTCGTTCATTGTAGCCATGACCTCGTTCTTCGATGAGGCCACAAACTCTATCACATCTAAGGCCAGAGCCTTCGAAGGAACCGACTACAAGATAGTTGTTGAGTTCGGTGAATGGGCACTGGGGGCACTCTCGGTCCGACGTGATTCCGAAGACCTTAGGGAGAAACTCCGGAAACTTGTCAGGAGATTCGAGGATATGTTTGGCCTGCTCAGGTGGGTTGACATGGACTTGGCTGTGTATACTCGATTTGAGAAGCACGTAATTGAGGAGTTGATTCGGGACCAGATAGACCCCGACTCAATCATCCGACCAAAACTGAACTGGGACATGATTACCAGCGACCCCGAAGTCACAGCCTTCCTCAAACTCCTTCCCGACAGGATAAGCGTGAAAGAGGCGGCAGAGTTTCTTGAGATACCACTGGACGTTGCACTGGATCTGGTGGCTGAGGCACTCTGGGAGAAGACCATCTCTCTGTCGACGCCGGTAAGGCCTGACGACATCTACCAGGCGACATCCCTGATGAAGTCTGAGAGAGGGCCGACATCAGTCTCGTGGGAAACAGAGAAAGCCGTCTCTCAGCTCGACGGAGAAACCCCACTCTCTATTGCCGCCGAACGTGTCAAGACAGCAGATATGAGAGTCTTCCTCGATGAGATTGCTCAATTGGCTGAACAACAGGCAATAGAAAGAGTATCTCCCGCACAGGCCAGGCTGGTCCTGTACTCATCGGTTCTCCAATCCGTCTTGAAACATTGCGCAAGGATTCTTGGCTTCGGCATTGCCAAAAAAGTCTTCTATGATTCAAGGGGAAAACTGACAGGGCAGTATTCTTGGTTGCACTTGGTAGACCTCGAAGAGGGAGTAGATGTGGAGATAAGGAGCTCTCTGACATCAGCAACTATGCGAGACAAACTATCTCCCGGATATCTGAGTGAGGGCTTCAGAGCATTGCTCCAGTTCATCACAAAGAGGATAAGTGATTACACTGGAGTGAATCCAATCAATCAGATACTAGAACACACCAGAGATGATGTAGAGAGACAATTTCCCACCTTGAATTATGAGGTGGAGTGGGAAAGACTCACAGCTCAACCGTCTTAGAAACCTATGAGATGATAGAGGCTGAACACAAGAAACAAATTCAACCAGTTCTGCTCAGAGAGATAAGGATGGGACGATATTGAAAAAGGAGATGGTCTATGTTGTGTCTGTGTTCGTCCTGCTCGCGGCATCGATGCTCATCATCGTCCTTGCCTTGGATTCGTCGGAATCTGTCGGTAGCCCAATTATGTTTCTGAACATCTCTGCTCCGATTGCAGCTCTGGTACCGGGAGTTCTGGGCCTCATCAGATTTGCACGAAACGATTATGGACTCGAAGATAGATTCAACTCGATGAATCTTCTTCTCGCCTTGGGGCTTATCGTCCTGACCCTTGCTGAGATTGGAACGACAATCATATCAAGCATGCCAAGGGGCCAGGAGTTCTATTTCACAATATCCCTCCTCCTCATCCCGGGTGTTCTTCTATGGGGAATAGGCACCACTAGGTATCTCATTGTCTGCCGGAACACGATAGCTGCAGCGAAACCGAGAGACATACTGCTCCTGATAACACTTGTTTCAGTTTCAGGAGTTCTCCTGACTCAGATATTCGGTGCAATCGTCTCCCCGGGTAGAACTCTCATAGACATTGCAGTGTGTATTCCCGTAGGCGTTGGTATCCTGATGATAGTAGGAATCCTTGCTGTTCTGTTGTGGACATTCAGAAGTGGATTGTTGGTTCTTCCGTTTGGTTTCTCCTTCATTGCGTCGCTTCTGTTCATCGTCCAGTATTTCTCGTGGTGTGTCCTCTCTAGCGACCCTACATCAATTCTCTCAAGGCTCATAGCAACAGAGGTATACATCCTCATGGGTGGCTCTATTAGTATAGCCGGAAGACTCGAGGTTGCGAACTAGTTATTCGGCCTCCTTTGGAGTGTCTTCCAGAGCCTTCCTGATTCTCTCTTTGAGGTCAGGAGATATCTTACCATCGCTGTCATGAATCTCTTCAATCAAATCTGGGGGCAGCATTTCGCTCATCTCGACAATCCGTTCACCGTCGGGTCCAGTTCCACTCAACATGCTAGCCATACCTCCTTTTTGAGGGTTCATACCTCCATGCGCTATGAGAGAGCCTTCTTTGCTACCGTATCGGGAGACCTCTTTCTCAGCGACCCTGGCAAGCTCCTCTGTCAGCTCGTCAATACCCTGATGGGCATAGTAGCTTTGATAGAGTCTACGAAATACTCCGTCTTGGTCGAGCAGCTCCTTGTGTGTTCCCCGCTCCACAATCTCACCGTCCTCAAAGACTAGAATCCTGGATGCGTGGGCGATTGTGGTGAGGCGATGGGCTATGACCATTGTTGTCCTGTCTGAGAAGAGTATCTCTTGAGCTTCCTGCACCAGAGCCTCACTGTAGGCATCAAGGCGACTGGTGGCTTCATCCAGAATGAGAATCTTCGGGTCTGCAAGCATAGTTCGAGCGATGGTGATCATCTGCCTTTGACCAGCACTTAGGTTCTTGCCGTTCTCCATCACGAGTGTGTTGTAACCATCAGCAAGTACTTCAATGAACTCACTTGCTCCGATAAGTCTGCATATCTCCTTGATCTGCTCATCTGTTGCATCGGGGTTTCCGTAACGGATGTTCTCCATTATTGTGCCATCGAAGAGATACGGTATCTGTGGAATGAGAGAGACATTCTGATGCAGAGATTCAAGAGTCACTTTCCGAAGGTCTTGGTCACCGATGAGTATCCGACCCGCTTCCGGGTCATAGAACCTATTGATCAGTGCTGCAACTGTGGTCTTACCGGCCCCGGTATGCCCCACCACAGCGACAGTCTTGCCCGCTTCGATTTCAAATGTGACGTTTTTCAACACTTCTTCTCCTTCAACATAGGAGAAGGTCACATCCTCGAATCGGATACCATCGCTTTCAGGTTTCAGGGGAATGGCATCCGGCTCGTCCGTAATAGCTCGTTTTGACTCTAGGACATCAGATATTCGATCCATGGCGGCCAATGATGCCTGGACCTCTGTTGCCATCAGCGCAAGACCGAGAATCGGCCACATGAACCGATTGACAAGCATTACACCCAGAAAGAGCTCACCCACGGTGAGAAGCGGTGTGGTACCGGTGACCATAGATCCACCCACAAAGAGGACAGCAGCTATGCCAATCTGACCCATTGACCGCATAAGAGGCTGCATCGCGCTCATCAATATCATGAAGCGGAAGCCATGATGATATGCCTCTTCGTTAAGTTCCTGCAGCTCTTCTGCCAACTCATCTTCACGGTTGAATGCTTTTGCAATTTGAACTCCACTCAAGTCTTCAGCAATCCTTCCGGATACTGCACCATAGGCTCTTCGCGACGCGAGCATGATACGCTGACCTACAGTTCCGAAGAGAACTGCGATGAAGACAACACCCGGAATCACAACTAGTGAAGTCAATGCTATGGTTGGAGAAGTGGTCCACAGGAGAACAAAGGTCCCGCCAATCAACAGGATCTGGCTACTGAAATCGACGATTGCCTGGATGCCAATACCAAGAGCATCCGTATCGGATGTGACTCTGGAAGTCACGTTTCCGCTCTCCTCAGACTTGTGATAGGAAAGGTCTGCCTCGACAAGATGGGCGTAGAGATCGGACTGCACCTCTTGAACTAGTCCTGCTTGCGCACTGGCAAGTATCCACGTATTGCTGCTATTGAGTATCCAGGATACAACTTTGAGTACGAGATAGAGCATCACCAAATAGATTAGGACATTCATGGTCGTTGTGGCACTGAAGACCTCGTCTATCGCCCATCTCAAGACCAAGGGATCAATGACAGCAAAGAAGGTTCCCATCAGTGATAGCACCGCGGCTATAGCAACTATCTTCTTGAAGGCCCCCAAGTATCCAAGCATTCGCCGGAGCAGAAGACCGACTGAACGGCTTCGTTTGCGTTTCTCTCGAGTCCATCTGCCCGGGCCACCCCTTGTGTGAGACATTATGAGGCACCTCCGCGAACGGTAACGCCTTTGAGAAGTGCTTCAGCTCCGGGTAGCTTTTCGAATATCAGACGGTATTCTTCTGATGCCCTCAGAAGCTCCTCGTGGCGACCGGCTGCAACCAGTTCTCCCTTATCAAGCATAATCACTAGATCAGATTCCAAGAGGGTTCTGAGGCGCTGTGTGACGGTAATGCTGGTTCGACCGCTCATGACCTCATCCAGAGCTTGCCTAAGCTTGTACTCGGTCTGTGCATCTACTGCACTCACAGAGTCGTCGAGGAGAAGAATCTGGGGATCCTGAATAATGGCCCGTGCAATCGCTAACCGCTGCCGCTGTCCTCCGCTCAATGTCATCCCTCGTTCACCAATCATTGAATCGTATCCTTTGGGGAGCTGCTCAATGAACTCATGAGCTTGCGCTCGTTTCGCAGCCTCAACAACTACTTCCTGGGAAGCCTCAGAATTGCCGAAAGCAATATTCTCCTTGACGGTCATCCGGAAAAGGAAGATGTCCTGCTCAACAAGCCCCACATGGTCACGAACTGTGGAAGTCTTAACATTTCGTAAGTCAACCCCATCGACGAGAACACGACCCTCGTCAGGGTCATATAACCGAAGCAGGAGCTTGAGTACTGTGCTCTTTCCGCCGCCAGGACCACCAATAAGAGCCACTCTTGAACCGCCGGGAATCGTAATGTTGAGATCCTTCAATGCATAGTGGTCACTGTTCCCATTATCAGAGGTGTACTTGAAACTCACAGCATCGAAGATGATATCGTTTCCCCAATCCAAACCAGTTGCCTCTTCTTGGGGTTCTTCCATTGGATCCTCCCAGTTGAGAATCTTGACAATCCTCTGGGCATTCACGTAACCACCTCGCAGCATCAGCAACATCCTAGGTAACATGAAATTGAAACCCTGAAGAGATAGCAGAAGAGCAAGAACAGACGTGAGTGTACCAACATCCAACGCACCGACCAGCACTGCGTAACCTCCATAGAAGAAAGATAAGGTCGTCATTGCGATGAGAACCAAGGCGGGAATATAGAACGCAGCCAGTCTGCCCTCCTGAGTCACCATTTCCTTGTATTCATTGCTAACTCTCTGAAACTTGTCCTTCTCGCTCGCCTCCTTCCCAAAAGCCCGAACTACTTCTATGCCCCGGAATACACCCTGCGACACTGAAGTGAGATTCTCCATCTGTTCGGACCGGGCTCGGCGAACTGGCTCAACGGCGTTTGCATACTGGTAGGCAAACCACAGATATAGTGGTGAGCCAATAGCCATAATCAACGTAAACACTGGAATAGGAACTCCGCCCAAGCTAAGGAGACCTGCCAGTCCCGGTGTTAGATCATAGGACATCAAGAACAGGGCCGTTATTCCGAAAGATGCAATACTATATGCCAGATTGCGGAGAGCAGGATTCAGTGAGAGGCGTACCCAGTTGATATCCTGCATGGCAACCGAGAGCAATCTCTTGCTATCAATGACATCATGGAAGGTCATGCTGAACTCTTGTAGAGCCTCAAAGAAGTCCTGTCGTGCATCGCGTTCCCATCTCAGGGTCACAACGGCCCAAGCATATCCGACCACGAAGTACATGCCCATGTAGACGAGTGCTAGAAGAGCAATCTCTATGACAAGGTTGACGAAATCTGCGGTGAAACCTGCGGTAGTGACAATGTTGACGGCCTGTCCCAGAAGCACATTTGGCAGAGCCATGATGAATGCTGAGATAACAGTGAGAATCAGGGCTCCAATGATGACTCCAGGATTTCGAGCCAGTCCCCCAAGCATGTAGCGGAAAGCGGAGTTTCGTTCATTATTGTCTTCTGTCATGGCGATACCTCGTGGTTATTGTGTGTCTTTGATAATCTTGGATAGACGTTTGTAGATTGTCCTGAGTTCATCTCTGTGCGCCGCCCTCTCGTCCTCATCGAGGTGCGAGAACGTATCTGCCAGCCGTTCTGTTACTCCATCCAAGTGATGGAGCTGCGCTTGAACTCTGTCTTCTGGATCAAGAACCGAGAGCCAGAGCATAGGCCCAACAGCAGCTCGCTTGTCCAGTGTCTTCTTCTGGTCATACAGGTTGTCTAGTGCATCTGAACCCGCATTGGATAGGCGGTAGAAGATGGTTCGACCCTCGGTCCTGGCTTCCTCAATATGCCCCCGCTCTAGAAGGTCCGACAGCAAGTGATAGGTAGAGCCGGGGCTTGGTCGCCACGCACCCTTACTACGTTCCTCAAGGATGTCCGCAATGCCTGTACCAGACAGCTCTTGTGACTCCAACAGCTTCAGAATCACGAATCTGAGCAATCCCCGCGGTACAGCATGGGGTAATCTTCCCTCAGGGCATTCACAGTCTGGCGACATCGCAACCATCCATTCATGATAATATCGAATACGATAATTCTTGACGCGTTCATTATCGAATGCGATATAAAGCTGCTGATGCGGTGCCCAGTTTCAGGATTACGGGAATCTCTATAAGACAGGCTGAGTCGAGCAGTCTGAAATCGGAGATAGAAGAAATGGGCGAAAAGGCGAAGGTCAAGGAAACAGTGGGACTCTACTCCAAAGTATGGCAACTTCCAACCTTCCCGGGGATCCTCGTGAGGATTCTGGGCATGATTGTCCTGGCAAGTCTTCTCATATCATTCTTCAGGGCCCAAGTAGTACCAGGTAGTACGTTAATCGATTCTTTCTTTCACAATACAGCAATCTTCAGCGTGACCGTCTTCCTAAGCTCAGCTATCCTCTATCTCCTTGTGAGAAAGGAAGGGTCACCACTCGATCCGCGCAGGACCTTTGGTGCAACCCAGTTCGGCACCCTACTGTGGTTGGGTTTCGGTGTCATCGGAGCGTCTATAGATGCGATTCTTGGCATGGACTACTTCACAGTACGATTGTTGATTCTTGGCATGACGCTCGGATACATGATGTTCGCATTCCTTGTCACGGGTCTGAGTGACCATCATGCACTCCGCAACCTAGCCGCGGCATTGGTATTCCCACTTACCTGGTTCTCACTCACCTTGTTTCTTCAGAGTTATACGGACACGTTCCCATCTCTGCCGGCATTCTGGATTCCGGGAGTGCTTCTTATGTACGGGGTTGCGTCTGCTTCGGTCTATTGGATATTCAGATCTGTCAGTAGACCCTTCGAACGAGACCTGGGTATAGATGGTCCGGCCCTCTTGAGAGCCTTCGGATACGACTATCTGATAGGCAACCCTGAACCGCTAGAACGAACGCTCACCCAAATCCACACCAAACAGGATGTTCCTGTGGAGGTCATGGTTCTGAAGTCAGAGGGCAAGTTGTTCGCTGTTGGAGTAGTTTTATACATACATCCGGGCCCATTCAGGGACATCGGCAGTAGCGGCCTTCCAAGCGAGATCATTGCTCATATCCGCAAACATCATGGAGTTCCTGCCTTTGTGATGCACGGAACTTGCACTCATCATCAGAACCTCACAACGAAAGAAGACATTCCAATCATCCTGTCAGAGATTGACAGACTTGTGAGAGAGGCTGAGACAGTCGGAAAGGTTTCAGGGCCTCACTGGACAGATCTTGGTAAGTTCAAGGTCTGGACACTCTTTGTGGGTGATAACGCCCTGTGCATCACCACCAGCGCTCCACAGTTCACCGATGATATCTCTCTAAGTGTGGGAATGGATGCGGCCGAAATGGTGAGGAGCAGACTCCAGTCTATCAATCAGGTCTCTATTGTGGACGCACATAACTGCATAGATGATGAGGCAGTCTCGGTCATGAGGGGTGACCCTGAGGCAGATGAATATGTTGGTGCAGTTTCAAGCGCAGCATTCTCTACTTTTAACGGGCCACATCATGAGGTGAGCGCCGGGATATACAGAGTAACGCCCGATGGCATAGACCTCAAAGATGGTCTGGGCCCTGGCGGAATAGTGGCCCTAGTGTTGAGAGTGGGAGAGACAGAGTCCGTCCTGTTGTTCATCGACGGTAACAATATGGAGCCGGGTTACAGAGAGAGAGCAATCAGCATTATCAAGGAACAGGGATTCGAGAAAGTGGAACTAACGACTACGGACACCCACGTTGTCAATGCAATCTCACTGTCAAGCAGCGGCTATCCACCCATCGGGAGACACAAACCTGACGAAATCCTGGATTCAATCATTACAGCCACCACGAAGGCACGGGAAAAGCTGAGACCTGTAGAGGTAGGGATGGCATTCGGCCAGGCGAAGGAGTTGAGAGTATTCGGGGAGAAAGCATTTGATATTCTTACTCAAGACATTGTCGAGGCTGCCCGTATAGCAAAGCGAGTGGGATTGGGCGCTGCAGGACTCACATTCTTGCTGTCGGCCGCCACAGTACTGCTCATCTAACTATCTTGGATCGTGCAATGTAACCAATCATGAACTTTATAGACGAGTTGAGCAAGATGTTGGTTACTGCCTCAGGCTCTTCACCATACCCAGATGAACGTCTGAAACGGAGTGAGATTACATGGCTAAGAAAAGGATTCTTGTCTGCCTGACAGGCGCAAGCGGTGCCATCTATGGCGTCAGAACAATCGATAGGCTGGTCGAGCTAGGACATGAGGTTCATCTTATCGTGAGCAGATGGGGTACCGAAACCCTGAAGCACGAAACGGGACTCACGGCCGAAGACCTAAAAAACAGGGTTACAAAGGTATATGATGAAGACGACCTGACGGCAGGGCCTGCCAGTGGAAGCTATCATCTCGATGCGATGGTGGTAGTTCCATGTACGATGAAGACTCTGGCAGGGATTGCACACGGTTACGCGGACAATCTCATATCTCGAGCAGCTGATTGTACACTCAAGGAGAAACGTACGCTCATCATTGTGCCAAGAGAAACCCCGCTCAACCTTATCCATATACGGAACATGGGAAGAGTGACAGAGGCAGGTGCCATAGTTATTCCCGCCTCTCCAGCGTTCTGGCACAAACCATCCACTATCGAACAACTCGTCGACTCGGTTGTAGAACGAATTCTATACCACGCTGGTGTACTAGAGAACCGAAGGGTTGAGTGGACTGGAGAATAGACATACATTGAGATAGCCTGCTGATGTTGCAGACTTTTTCGGAAAATAGGAGTGGATTTGGAAAGCACCTTCAAGAGGCGCCATCCAGTCTCCATTTGATTTAGACTATTCAATAAGTGCCAGCGGTAGACTCGCTTTCGGTCTCGGGGGACTCGTCGGAGACTTCCTCCTCAGATTCAGTCTCTTCGCCCTCTGCCTCTTCTTCGTCCTTCTGCCGTTCAGCTACAGATTTCACTCGATCGATCATCTGTTCAATCGGGACATTTCCAAGTTGTAGTGCCATTGGCACAGCGAAGAAGAGTATGAGTGTACCGCCCAGAACGTAGAGCATCGGTGAAAGGATAGGGCCGAGGAACCAGACTGCCTCGAGAATGCCACCAATAAGGTGGATGATGATACCCAGAATCAGTCCTGGTGCAGCCATAGTCCCGGGTCGCTTCAATGCTGTTACGGCAGTAGCATAACAGGTCAAAACAAATCCGCCTGTGAAGAGAAATGGCCGGACTATGCTATCGTAGCTGCCAAGAATCCATACTAACATACCTATTGTTATGAGAAGAGAGTTTGGATCTTTCATGAAACTCTCTATTGGTGAAATTTCATCGCTCATGTTATCACGTAATTATTAAAAAATCAGGTGCATATTATATCTTATGCAGCCGTATCATGGCTTATCGATGCTCTCAAGCAGTTCATCGCCAGCTTTCCGAACCCGAGACCTATATCCCCTAGTGGTATAGACGCGTACAGGACGCAGATCCCGTTTGTAGCTTCTTGCAATGAGACTCAAATCAGCGACGTCCCAGAACTCGTAACCTCGAGAACCACGTTCAAAGAACACTAAATCGTCAAGAGAGTACTTCCCGGGGTAGAACTCTACAGACGGCCGGTTTGGATAGTCAACATACACATTCTTTGGATCGATACCGGCGGTCTCTGCAATCTCTCGTTCAACCTCAAACAGCCCATCGGGTGTACTCAGTTTTTTGAGAAATGCCTGATCCGCTATCGCTCTTGAGCTTGCCAGTTTGATGAGGTATCTGTCTTTGAAGGCATCGAAGATTCTACCTGCAGTCTTCATCTCCTCAGTAGAATCCTCCGGCAGATGCAACAACAAGTCATGGAAAGTCAGGTCATCAATGGAGAGAAACTCCTTGGGATTCTCTCGAGGAAACTCGAACAGCATTGATGCAGCTTCATCAAGTATTCGGAGCAGCATGAGTTCAGCAGCGCGAACGGTCTTGTGATAGTACACTGCATCATACATGTTGGCACCTGCGGAAAGGTACGATTCCAGTGTATAGACAGATCCGCGCTCCACTGCAATCTTGTTTTTCGCAATGCGAGTGGCATCAAAGAGACGACGGTATTCGAGTTGTGCATATTCGACTCCTGCGAAATACGCATCCCGCTCAAGGCTATCAATGAGTTCAGGATTGATGGGCAGAGTGAGAAGATCCACATCTATTCCTTTCACGGAGATGCCATTCTCGAACACGTCAACTAGTTCTTTCACTGAGAAGGTGCTCGCTTCTATGATTTCAGTTGCAGGAGAGTCTTCCAGTGTCATTATTACTCTGGTTCTACGATCTCGACCTCTAACAGCGAGATACTCGTCCATGACATTCGACCATGCGCCACGCGAGATGGTGAGAAGCATCGAAGCAAGTCGGGCCTTAAGCAAGTCCTCCTTGTCAGCCCTCAGGCTATCGAATAGAACGTCGGTGACATGAAGAAAGCCGATCATCCGCCCCATTAAAGATTGGTCAGCCCCGGGATATACCTGATGGATTCCAGCCGGGGCCCTAATGCTCCGTAACCTTTGGGTCATCCGTAAGTCCAGGATGGACTCCTCAAGTTCGGTTAGGCCAATGTATCCGTGAAGGGGATCCTTTATCTCGATGGAGAAGGCTAAATCTGGGATTGCCATTTTTTGTCACTGACCCTTAGCAGCGGAATCGAATCGCGCAGGAACTCCACTTGCCTTAATATGTTGAAGAATCTTACGAATAATTACATTATAACGAAGATTCATCAGGTCTCAGGAGAAAGCGACGTACATGAAGCAAAGCATCGTGGCCTGTCTGCTGTTTACAATTCTTTTCGCCTCTGCAACGGGAACAGATGGGGTCTCCTATACTTCAACACCTCTTGGATTGTCTATTGGTTCTTCAGATGTGTACGGAGCGGATCTATCGTATGACATCTACCAAGAGATAGACCTTGCTTCATATCGTAATTATATCATCAAGCTCACAGAGAATGGGTCTCGCTGGACATCACTGGATGACGGAATCACTTTCAGTGATGCGAATGTTCATGCGCGTAACTGGATAGTGCAGGAGCTAGAGCGAGTCTCCGAAGGGCGCATCGAGATAGAGATTCTGGGAGATTACAAGTCGGTCATTGGAGTACTACCTGGTTGGGCATCTGGCAACGCACCAGTATTCATGGTGGGAGGCCACTACGACTCGGTGCCTGGTGCTCCGGGGGCAAATGATGATGGAACAGGAGTTGCTGCAGCATTAGAATTGGCACGTGTGATGTCACAGTATCGATGGGCTCTTGATATCTATTTTTGTTTCTGGAACTCTGAGGAGATAGGTCTCTGGGGAAGTTGGGAGGTCACAAATATTTTCCACGACCGAGATCTTGCACTGCTACATTATTACAATGTAGACATGTTATTGGTTGACGATCCAGAGGGGGCCTCGGATAAACAGTTTCTAGCCGTGTACAATACCTACGCACCATTTCACGAGAGCAAATACTATGCATACCTCATGAAAGCACTGAGCAACAATATCGGTATCAACATTGTAGACCCTACTCCGTCCACTCGGTTCTTCGGGTGGGAACGTAGTGACCATTATTCGTTCATACGAAGTGGATACAATCAGGTCTCGTTCCTTTTCGAGAGTGGTTTCGACAGAGATGATGCATATCACCAGCCGGCTGATGTCTGGAACAATCCCTTATACAACTACACGGTGGCAACAGAGGCGGTCAGATGCATAGGTGCCTCCATGGCCTTCACAATGTCCTACGCTCCGCTTCAGCTGAGCAAAATGAGCTACGACGGAACACTGCAACCCGGCCAGAATCGCGCCTACCTTGTTCCCATCAGCACACCGACAGATGTCGCAGTCTATTCTAACTGGACCGGTGGTGAACTGGAGTTCACTCTCCGCGACCCTAGCAACACTATCGTTGATGAAGCATGCTTCATAGATGGTACATCAGAAATGATCGAAGCATTGAATGGGGCCGCAGAATCCGCGGGGTTGTATAAAGTCATGGTCAACAACCCAGGTGACACCTCAACCTCCTACAGTGTGTCCATCCGGTACGACGCCGACCTCAACGGTGATGACGTATTAGATAGTCAGCAATACTGGTTTGATCCAATCATGTTCAGCCTCGACCTTGACAATGATGGTTTGAGTGACGGACTTGAGAAACTCATCGGGACTTCCAGGATAAACAGCGATACTGACGATGACGGCATGCCGGATGGTTGGGAGTACTACAATGGGCTTGACCCGCTGGTGGACGACTCCATGGAGGATCCCGATGATGACGGGCTGACTAACCTCGAGGAGTACACTCATGGGACTGACCCGCAGAACCCAGATAGTGACAGCGATGATATGCCAGATGGGTGGGAAATCGAACATGGGCTCGATCCGCTAACGGACGACGCAGCAGACGACCCGGACGGAGATGGATTCAGTAATCTCGAGGAGTTTGTGCTCGGGCAAGACCCCAACTCGTCCGACATCGCCATGGAAAACACCACAGAAGACTCTGAGGCAATGACTCTGCATTGGTACCCTTTGATTGTTGCAGCAGGAGCGGCAGGCTGTGTAATCATATTCGGGATTGCCTTGCTGAAAAGAAGAGGTATCTGAGCAGCCCGGAAGTCTATCATAGAATCGAATATATTGATTCGACACTTTCAGGCACTTGCGCAAGCACTAACGAAACGATGTCGTGGGTGAAGGCACTGTGTATATACCGAAGCAGAGGACTCTGAGACTGGTAGAGATACAGGAGAGCGTTCTCCCGGAAGAGGAGTACATCATCGGAATATCCGACCTCGGTTACTTCCAAGGTGTCGGTTTTTCCATGCCTATCCCTTTTGACAGAGATTATTTCCAAGCGGGAACAGAGGACCTGATGAGCAAGGTTCCCGATGACTCGGACATAGAGTTCTCAAATCACACTGATAGTATTATTCTTGAGCCTCAAGCCCATGGTAACACCGTCGAACTTCAGTCCGTGTCTACTCCATGTTCTGAAGATAGCGCAATACTCTCGGGCTGCGACAAAACAGAATCATCGCCGCAGCCATTAGCAAGCGGAGGAGAGGACCAACTCCTGAAATCCATGGAAGCCCACACGGAAACTCCGGAGCTGCATGCTTTTCTGCCGGGTCGGTTCTACTGCTCCCGCCACATGACATCAGTAGACGGTGTTCTGATAGAGGTCGACCAGCAAGAGGCTCTGGGAATGACGCTAACAAGCTTCCGCCCAGAAGACGTACATAGTTTCGATGTGGAGATGGGCCTCATTGTTGACACGGATGGTGAACCACAGAAAGTCAAGATGAATCTGGATACCCTAGGCAAGTTCCGGGCCAGTCTCCTTCAAGAGGTTGAGAGAGAAACGGATGTTGTCATCGGGGCCACTTCCGTAAGAGAAATCGACTACAGTTATGAAACAGACCTTGCTATCACGCTCGCTGACAAGGTCCAACTAGAGGATTTGAAGCGAGCATATGTGTCGGGAGCTAGCGTCGCCGGCCGAATAATGAATCTCTGCGATGATATTGACAAGAATGGGTTGCGTCCTGTCTTCAGAATCTACTTGAGAAACAGAAAGCATCCTAAGGGCACCATCGTTGACCTTAGCTACAGAAGTCTTGAGGGCATCCTTGACCTCACAGACTTGAAAGGCATCGAATGCCCAGAAGAGATTGACCTAGGACTGGAGCTCAGACGGCTTTCATTCTCTAAGCTATCGGGAACCGGAGAAGAAGTTGACATCGAACAGGCGATACTCGAAGCCTACAGCTTCATGGAATCAGAGATTGGAATCAGGCCGTCGCTAGAAGAGATCATTGATCTTCTTTTCTCACAGGAGGCGGATCAATGAATCCCATTGATGATGTTGTTAGCACTGTAGTTGACAACATGCGATACTCTTGGAAGACAAGGGTCATAGAGGAGATTCTGGAAGACGATGTGAGAAGCCTAACAGAGAGAGAAGAACTCCTTAGAAAGCCAAAGGACCAAGCCGAGTATGTGGGCTTCTACGACTATATCAAGAGCAGTCTGCTTTCACGCGCATTGAATGATGATGAACAAGTTGAGTTCCTAGTGAACCTTCCCGGCTGGCTCGGATTCAAACCGAGGATTCCATCAGACAACATGCGAGGGCAAGAAGTAGTTGAAGCTGCAGTCCTTGCATCCGTTTCCACGCTTTGGATTATGATGCTGCCAAAGAACGTGGTGGCGATGACTGCGGGACCATCGGAACTGCCAGCTCAACCCATCGAGCCATTTGTCAGGGCCCTGTTAGAGAGCAGGGAGTCGCGGCTAAGGCTACAAGCCAGAATCAAACACGAGATACAATTGAGAAACGTGGATTGCCCGCTCTTCACAATCAGTGACGCATTAAGAGGTTTTGACACCGATAATGAAGTCACCCTTGGTAGGATTCCACATCTGATAGCACTTCTGATGATGACAGCAACGGGATTGAGAGTGGATTTTGACAGAACCCTCACCATGAAACTGGATGACCTGTCGAGAGAAGTAACAGGATACATACTCATATACCACGTGAAGACTGCCCTGAAGAACGCAATTGGCGGGTATGGGGCCCGAAAGCCCTTTGCTTGGCCCCTCATCGGAAGTGAAACTGCATGCAGACATCTGGCTACAATTGCAGAAATAGCGTACAGGCTAATCGAAGATCTTCACTTTGGTAGATTATTGACAGAGGAGTTGGCGAAGCTCTCCGAGCCGCCTTCTCTCGTGAACATGTTCATGTATGTACTTGACGAGATAGATACCCACTATGACGAAACCCTCCGTGCACGAAAGGGAAGAGGGAGCAATGAAGACTTGAAAAACTTCATTGACATATTGAGGGGAAACAGAAGGTCTCTGGCAGTAAGACTGGCAGAACAGAAGAATCGAGGGAGTCTGCTCTACGAGGAGCTTCAGACTATCAAGAAAAAGGCAAAGAGCGGATGGAAACCTTATGTCTCACCTGAGAAACGATACACCGACTCACTTGCGAACCTTGAGATGAAAATCAAGGTGAAATCGAGAACCGCAGGTTTCGAGCAGGCGCTTATTGATGATCTAAAGCTTGTCTTCACAGCTGCTTCTGAAATGATAAAGCAGCAACAGACATTCTTGGAACAGGATAGGGACAGATTCGCGGAGGCAATCTTCTCTGAGACCGCGTTTCAGATACTTGAGTTCTTAGACCTGGGGGGGCAAGTGATGGAGCTTCCATGGATTTCAAGATTCATTGCTGAAGAAGCTGTTGATGCCTACGCCAAGATGGGAATCTATGATGTCGTTAGTGAAGAGAATAAAATAGAGAGAATGAAGTCAGCCTACATGGGGGGTCTAGCCTACTTGATACTGCAGGACCATAAGAGAGAGAAGGCGCCCGTCTCCGGGCACTGATTCTACGTAAAGGTTCGCATGATGATATCCCAGCGGTGCTGGACATAGTCCTGAAGTTCTTGTATCTTCTTCTCGTCGCGCTTTGGCTTGAAGAGCTTTGAGAATCGACCCTGCAGTTTCAGGAACTCCTCAATTGGTTTGCGCTTTTCGGGGTCTTGGTACCGCTTGCTGTGGCGGCTCAATTCGAATTTGTCACCGACACGTTCCCACTGAATCCAATATCCAGTCTCAACCGCCAGTTTGCCCATCTCGACACCCAGTTCTACTGGGTAGTTCCAAGCTTGTGGGCACGGAATGAAGACGTGAATGAACTTCGGACCTTGGATCTCTCGGGCTTTGGTGAATTTCTCATAGAGATCGCGGGGATATGCAGCGTTTGCTGTGGCCTGATAGGCAGGTTCATGGGCAGCGACCACAAGGTCCAACATCTTCTCCGGCTCGGTCTTTCCAAACCAGGTCGTAGTGGTCTGTGCATGTAGAGGAGTTGCACCGGAACGCTGTGTGCCGGTATTACTGTATACCTGATTGTTATAGCAGACGTAGAGGAAATCAGTACGCCTCTCCAGCGCTCCACTGAGAGCCTGGATACCGATATCGAACGTTCCACCGTCTCCAGCCCAGACCATCACCGTGGTGTGATCGTTGCCTTTTGCGCGTAATGCAGCACGAACTCCAGATGCCGTCGCCGCAGCTGCAGGGAAAGCGGTGTTGAGAACTGGGAAGTCCATACATGACTTTGGGAATAATGACTGGACTACACTTGTACAACAGGCGGGAACAACCTGAATCACATCACCCTCAAGCGCTTTATGCGCGTGTCTCAGGGCGACCATGTCCTGGCAACCGGCGCATGCCGCATTGCCCTTCAGAATGTATTCCTTCAGTGGTATGTCTTTTGTCGCAACCATTTTTACTCCTCCATGAGGTCGTGCCAGGTCTCTTCGGGGCCTATCTCGCCCTTTTCTAAGGCATCGACTGTGTCTAGAATAATCTCTTTGATGTCGTCCACTGTCACATCTCTTCCTCCAAGACCGCCAATGTAGCTCTTGACCATTGGCCTCAGGTCTGTATTGTAGAGTGACGCGCGGATATCGTTGGCCACTGGACCACCCATCCCGTAAGATACGGCTCTGTCGAAACTAGCAAAGGCCTTCACCTTCTTGGCAAGCTCTCTCACGTCATCGATTGGGAAGGGACGCACCATTCTGACTCGGGCATTTCCGACCTTGTACCCCTCTTCGCGGAGCTCTTTGACTGCATCAATAGCCTCAGATCCGATAGTCCCCTGCGCTGTGAATACAACATCAGCATCGTCGCACTTGTAACAGTCGATTGTTCCTCCAAGCTCCTTACCGAAGAACTTCTTATAGTCACGTTCGACCTCCTTGTAGACTTCGAGGGCTGCAAGATCGGCTTTGTGCATTCCATAGCGAAACTCCTGGAAGTATTCAGGAAAGACAATGTTTCCGTGAGAAACAGGCTTCTCGGGGTCCATCACCCATTCCGAAGGCTTGTATGGAGGTAGGAATCGGTCCACTTCCTCCGGCTCCAAGTAATCGTAGGGGGCCAGAGTGTGGCTCAAGACAAAGGCGTCAGCGTTCACCATTACTGGCATCAGTACCCGTGGGTCTTCAGCGAGCTTGAACGCCTGAATAATGGTGTGATAGAACTCATCAACACTCGCTGCATGGAACTGAATCCAGCCAGTATCTCGCTTCGAAAAGGCATCATCATGAGTGGCATGGATATTCCATGACGGCGAGACAGAACGATTGATGTTCGCAAGAACTATGGGCAGTCTGGCAGCCGCTGCCCAGTGAAGAGCCTCGTCCATGAGCAGTAGACCATTAGATGCTGTTGCCGTGAATGCCCTGGCTCCTGTGGAGCTAGCACCAATGCAAGCAAACATCGCAGAGTGCTCAGACTCCACCCTGATGAACTCGCCCGGCCACTGTCCCGTCTCATTCAGATACGCTATCTGTTCGGGAATCGTGGTTGCAGGCGTAATGGGGTATGCAGCAACAACCTCCACACGAGCAGACATTACTGCCCGCGCAGCCGCATAGTTCGCACTCATTATCTTCGTTTGCACTTCTAGTCCTCCAGTAGCTTGCGTCGAACCATTGCTATGCACTTCTTCGGACACACCTGGGCGCAGATACCGCAGCCCTTGCAGTACTCCAAGTCGATGTCCGGTGTTCCGTCTTCATCAAGTGTTATGACCGCTTCAGGGCAATGGAGCCAACAGGTCCTGCATCGACTACACTCATCATAATCAATCTCAGGATTGAAGGTTCGCCAACTGCCGGTCTTCCCCATGGAACCCTCAACTGGTTTAGAATAGGGAGTCTTCGGCATATCAGCCCTTTTTTCCGGCTCAGTATCGACTTCGTTGACCACTAGTCACACTTCCGTAAGAGCCCTTACGATTCTTGAACCTCGCTTGGAATATATTAAGGATTATCATCTGACACATCAAGGAGGTCACTGAGAAGTGTCCGAGTGCTGGATGAAGCCTTAAGTGCCAGTGAGTACCCATTATTCCCTTCGACGCAACCGAGGAGTAATCATGGAGTTTGCAACAACTCTCGTTCAGATGCCCTGCAAAGATGGTGATCCGGACCATAACTTTGCGAGAGCAAGATGGCTGCTACGTGAACGAAAGACAAATGCCGCGTTGGAATTCATCATTCTTCCTGAACTATTTGCCATAGGGTTCAGCCTCACGGACTACTCCCAGCTGGGGCCGGGCATCCCAGGCCGGACAGTTGATTTTCTCACTGACCTGGCAGAAGAACACAGTGCATTCGTCATAGGCACAGGAATCGAAGGAACGGAGAATGAGATGTTCTATAACACGCTAGTAGTTGCAGCCCCCAATGGCAAGATTGTGGCACAGTACCGCAAGATGCATCCGTTTCAGGAGGAGAAAGATGTCTTCAAGGGAGGAGAGAGTCTGGCTCTGCTCGACTTAGGAAGCATGATGGTTGGGCTGGAGATCTGCTATGACATCCGATTCCCCGAAGTGACTAGAAGACTGGCACTGGAAGGAGCAGAGCTGATCGTTATCCCTGCTGCATTCCCGGATCCGAGAAGTGCACACTGGAACGCTCTGCTGCTGGGGAGAGCCATCGAGAATCAGCTCTTTGTGGCGGCCACCAATCGCATCGGATTTGGGTTTGACGGCAAGACCTATTTCGGTCACAGCCAAGTCATCGACCCGTGGGGTGTGAGGCTGAATCGCTTGAACTCTGAGGAACGGGTATTTGTGAACACATCAGATACAGAGATGATCAAGTCGGTCAGGGAACAGATAACCTGCTATGCTGATATTGCCCCGTCGGGCTACGACACCATCAAACGATTCAAAGCTTAACCATATAGCACAAGCATTAAGTGATGGGAGGGTCTTCTTAGCCTGTGTTGGAGAAGGCGCATATGGCGGATGAAACAACTGACGAAATCAGAGAGAAGATCAGAGAGTGGTTCTCCCGCGAGGGGAGCAAGGTTGAAACCATATCAAATCCCAGGGCAGAATTCCTCTTCAAGGTCAAGTTCAAGCGTTTCTTCTTCAGCGTCGTCCGCCCGAACGATCAACCCTTCATTCAAGTTGAATCGCAGGTCATGATATCTCCCCAGCACCTCAAGCTCCTCAATGCAGAGAAGATGAAGGAGTTTCAGATCAAGACCATGCGTTACAGCTTCTCTCAGGATGTGGACCTTGGTTTCATTCAGCCTCGGCCAGACCAACAGCAGGGAAAGAAGCCTCCCGGGCCGGGTTTTGTGGTCTCCGACAGAGTCTATGACGATGCCTTCAACGAAGACCGCCTCTGGAGGTTGATGAGAAGGGTCCATAGCACGGTTGATATGGTGATCCACATTCTCAACGACATCACGGGGAAGATGCCAGGAACCATCCAACAAGAGACCGATAGTGGACCTTCATACTACACATAACATCAGACGACTACCGAAATATGGAAAGAGTCAATCACCAATACATTGAAAGACTCTCTAAAGATACGTATTTATCGCGCCATAACCTGTTCAAGTCCAAACGACAAATGATGCCCCATGAGGCGAAATACATTGAAACGTGGTATTGTGCTATTGCTCGTCATTCTGTTCTTGCTCCCCATCTTGCCACGCGCAGTGCACGGTCCACGAGGTACTGATCTCCGTGGGAGTAAGGAAACTCCATTGGTAGTTACACCTAATCTCTCAGAGCTCTCAGCCGAGGGAAGTACTCTCGATGGCACGGTCTTCTTTTCCACCACTATCACCGGCGTACAGACTTCAGTGCTGAACTCATATGCCGATATCGACACGCATGAGGCCATGATAGATATAGAGCAGTTTGCAATCCCCGACTGGGACATCTATCGGGTAGATGTCGTCTTAGAGAACCTCACTGCCGCCCCTGAAAGAGAAACAGTGGGCGTCAATGGAAATACATGGGACTTCAAGATAGAAAAAGACAACTTTGACAACATTCATTCCCAGTTGGCTCAAGGCTTCTATGACCAGCCTTACAATGGTTCGCTTCAGAATTACTCTATCTACTATCGGTCGGCCTATTATGACCCTGATGTCAACAACCCTGCATACCTTGTCATCAGAAGGGCATATGATAGCGACACATCGAATGTGACAAGCTATTCCGTTCTTCCATATTACGTGTCTGGCACTTGGCATACGGAGGATATTCGGGTCAATCTCACTGCGAGGGATACCTACTATCTCATCATAGATGGGGAACAGCTCATAGAACACGAAGAGAGATATCCTGAGATAGAGTGGCGTACTGAAAACACAGCAGGTGATTTTAATACCTATAGATTCATGGAACCATCTACTTGGGTGCCGATAAATAATCGTGAGGCACTCCTCAACTACACCTACATCCCGTGGAACCAGACAACGAACCATCCGCTCATATTTACTTCTCCCGCCAACATTGAACTACAGGTGAATTCCACGGATGTGGCAGGAAACGTATGGACATTAATGGAGGACAATCCAGCCCGATTAAACATCAGTACGAATCAGTCAGTCTACATGAACTACAATCTCACCCTCTGGTACTCGCAGAGTCTTAGCACAAGCACCACATGGAGTGCGGACACCTCAAGGGCAGACATCTATTGGAACGCCACCTCTGAAACCTCATATCCCGTCACCACTTATGAAACGAGCAGGTATCTCAACGTGACGAAGATGCCAGACTGGGCAATAGAAGGCCTCTACAATGGCTCATCCCCAACGAACCAAGGGGGATACACCGACTATACCACAGTGGCAACGTGTACATCCATGACGAATGGGACGTGGACTATGAGCTTCACGGCCCCGAATTATGTCACCGCGATAGAGATGAGTGATCATTCCTCGGGCCAGCCCATCGTGGATAGTGTTAGCATCCTCGTGGACATGGATATCGATACAACGATTGAGGATGCCAGCAGTAACCCGGCCCAAGACGGGAGTACGAACCTGACAATCTACAAGTCTGGAAGCAGTATATGGCGACCAGATAACGAAACTGTGGTGGATGGCACAACAAACTATCTCTGGGACATCGACAACGAAACGTCAGACAATGGACTCTACACCCTCGAGGTCTACTGGGTCAACGGGACTGAGGCAGGCTATCTCACCACCGAGGTGGTGGTCTACTATCCAACCGAGCTGACTACTCCACAGCCGGAGATAGACTACTACACCAATGATACATTCGATTTCACGGTTCATTTCAATGACACCTTCACACCCCAGGGTCTGGACAGCAGTCAGGCCGAAGTGAGATATTCCTTCGATGAAGGGCCCTCCACCCTCATGTCAGACCTCCCAGACGGAACGTGGACGGCCTCCGTGTCCACCGCAGGGAAGGCTGCAGGAACCTACAACCTCAACGTCACTGCTAGAGGTTATGCTATCGAGAATCAGACCCTCAACATTCCTGTCACCCTGATCTACAATACAACAGCTCTCGACATCCTATGGTCGAATGGGGACTCGATAACATACATTGAGAATACGACACTCTCAGTCGGCTATTATTTCGTCAATGGAACACCTGTGGAATGGGCAACGGCGAATGCCACAGACGGGACTACCACCTGGGACCTCATCTATGACTCCGCAAGCCAACGTTACAACTATACTTTCGAGGGAACTGCTGCAGAACTTGGTATCGGTAACTTCTCGCTTGAGATCAGAGCATGGAAAGCAGGGTTCCAGAATCGAAGCGCATTGACTGTTCTCGAGATTGGAGAAGAGCCGACAGTCCTGCAGTTTAACTGGAAGACGGATACCATCACATGGACACAAGACACGATCCTGATTGTCAACTATACAGACTCAACTGGTGCGTTGATTGATTCAGCAGAGACCAGACAGATCTTCATCAATGGCACAGAATACCTGCTTCAGGGAGACAATGGGACGTACTGGTTCACCTTCGACAACTCATTGGATCTGGGCCACTTCGAGATAGCCGTTAATCTGAGCAAGTACGGCTACATCATTGCATATGATGAGACCCTCACCCTGGATATCATTCCGGAGCCGACCACACTCGACGTGACGTGGACACCTGCAAACCTGACCATCGAGTTCACAGGCTCCTTCAACCTGACTGTTGATTACACCTACAGCGCAGGCGACGTACCCGAAACGGGAACGATGGTCAATGTCACCATCGATGGTACCACATATCACCTGAGCTACAACGGCTCACACTGGTATCTGACCATAAACGGGAGCGACCTGGGAGTGGGCAATTTCACTGCAACGATTCTTGCTGACTGCTATGGCTACGAAGACGCCTTGAATGTCACTGCTGAACTGATTGTGACCACATCCCCGAATATGTTCGATGTCCAGTATGAGCCCTCAGACTATATCATGACTTACGCGGAAACCCTGAATATCACAGTCTACTACCTATATGGTGGCGAACCCGTTGAGAATGCCACTGTCCGCCTCTATGTGAACAGCGGTCGCATCTATGATCTGATTCTTGGCATGGATGACCTATGGCATATCTCCCTTGCCGCCAGCGACATCGGCCTGGGGAACTGGAACTTGACGATACTGGCGAACAGTAGCGGCTACGACACAGGACGGGATGAAGTACTTCTAGGAGTACAAGTTGACACGCCAGTGTTGACTCCCAGCTGGAGCGAACACGATCTCTACTACACACACGAAACGGAGCTCACAGTGACACTCATGGATTCGCTGGGCAACCCCATCCTCGATGCTGAAGTGAATGCCACCTATCGTTCACAGAACTACACGCTGACCCACGAGGGACTTGGCGCCTACACCCTACAGCTTGACGGCAGTGATGGGCTGGGATCCTTCACGATAGCCATCAGGAGCTGGGCGTATGGTTTTGACAACCTCACAGACTCGGTGCTGCTGAATATAGTCGAAACCCCGCTAGAAAATACCATCGAAGAGATCTATTACGGGTTCAATGGCTCCGTCTTCGTTGAGCTGTTCTATGACGGGGAGTACTACGTATCTGTAGATGTCCTTGATGTGGATTCCAAACCCGTGAATACCCTTACTGTGAATCTAACAATCGACGGGAAGATCTATCCGTTGATGTCTGCGGGAGGTGGCACGTACAGCACCACCATCGCTGGGTCAACGATAGGTGTTGGTTCATTCACCGCGCTAATGCAGGCTGATGTATATGGTTACGAATCCTTCTCCGAATCCCTGACCATTGACATCCTCCCAGTCCCCACAGAAATCTTGTTTACTGTCGAAGCTCCGCCAACCATGTTCCTTAATGACACATTCGACCTAATCCTGAACTTCACTGACGGCCACACTGGCGAACTCAGTCCCGCCGATGAGATCCTGGCGCTTTTCGCAAATCCCGTCACATGGACAATAGTGAGCGAGGGCGTATACTCATTCGAAATCAGTACATACTCGCTGCCGCTGACGGATTACTTGCTGAACATCACATTCCTGAAGGCGAACTACACCAGTGTCAGTTACAGTACGACGATTACTGTGAGGGCTGTATACACAGCACTGACCGGTAACACAGAGTACTTCGAGTGGGAAAATGAAACGATTGTCTTTGCAGTGCAGTTTCATGATCTCGACCATGACTTGCCGGTGTACTGGGCCTCAGTCCGCGTCAGTTTCAGCAGTATCGAGCTGAATATGACTCACGCTGGAGGAGGCATCTACGAAGTCGAATATAGGGTACTCCTTGCGCCCAACGACTATGACCTCACTTTCACAGCCGAGGCTGTTGGTTGTGACTCTCAGACATTAAGTGCAGAACTAGAGGTCAGAGCGAAGACGAACCTGTACTTCGTATTCAACCTGCCGGAGTCAGTTGCCGAGGGATCATCATTCTCTGTTGGTGCCACCCTTCTGGTCGCCGGAACGGACGAACCATTTGATGGTGCGCCAGTGAGGTTCTATGTCTATGTGACTCTGGACAACGGTACAGCATTTGTGCAGGAACTGAACGCTGTAACTAACCTCCAAGGATATGCCAGCCAAGCCTTCATGGTCCCAACTGAGGCCGTCAATCTCACAGTTGTTGCAGCATTCGAAGGAACACGACAAGTCTGGAGTGTTGAGGAACAATCGGGAACCATACCTGTTACACCAGGCGTCATGACACAATTCCTTGAGTTCATTACGCAGCCTCCAGGGTTGTACATGATTCTGGCCATAGTGTTATTGGGAGTAGTCGCTGGTGCATATAACAAGATACACAAGCCTCGTAAGGCACACGAGCGGCGTGCGCTTCAGAGGCAACTGAATGCCTTCAATGATCTTCAGACCCTGCGCCACTTCATGGCTGTCTATCTTGATCGCGGCACCTGTGTCTTCTATCATCCCTTCACCGACATGCGAATCCAGCCAGATCTCATCAGCGGCTTTATTGCTGCAATCACAAGTGTATACGGCGAGATAAAGGGCGATGGAGTAAGTGGCGCCCTCGAAGAGATTCAGTATCAGGGCCTCTGGTTGAACAGCTACAGCAGCCAATACGTTATTGGGATCCTCATTCTAGAGGGAGAGACAAGCTCGTTCCTCAGAGAGCGACTTCAATTCTTCGTGGAAATGTTTGAGAATCAGTATGAGTCAGAGCTCACCGACTGGAGGGGATCTGTTGACTGCTTTGATCCAGAATGGGTTATCGGAAACCTCAATGAAACATTCAACTACAACTGGATGCTCCCTCATGTGATAGCAGAGGGTGGAAAAGCTCGAGGCTTGGAATCGGAGCTTCTGAGGATATTATCCGCAAGACTTGATGAGAAACGAGAGTTTAGGATTGCCGATGTGCTCGAACCCGCCTCCGAAGAAACTGGCAAGACACAAGCAGAAATCCTTGATGTTCTGCTGGAGATGCAGGAGAAAGGGCTGATTCGTCCCATAAGCGTCCACACAGTTCTCCAACGTCAAGGGCTGGGAATCTCAGGAGAAGAAGAAGGAGAGATTGAGATAATCGGGGGAGAAGAGGCTCTAGAAAGCGTTGAGGAAGAGCCTGCTCGAGTCTCTGAAACACCATCTGATATGAAAGCCGAAGAGCCCTCAGAACAAGACGAAGTTGCCTCAGATGAGAAAGAACCTGAGAAACACGAGGACGAGGCAGAGAAGTTCATAAAGGACGTTGAGGCACTCATGTCCTCTGAAACAGATAGCGAGGACAATGACTAATCCAGAAAGCGCGAAGAACACTTATCTGTCGCTCTTTGAAATCCAGTCGAGGAGCACTCACAATGCCTTGGGACATCAGAAACTACTACATTATGGGCGGCCGAGTCCTCAATGTCGAAATCACAATCCCTCTCCTAGAATTCATCTACGAAGAGGCTCCGAAGATTGAGGAGGTCAAAGATGCATGGTTCCAGATGCTGAAGCAGTTCGTGAAGGAAGAACCAGACTACGAGGCATCGTGGGAGATGCAACCAGAGGGGGATCTCGCTCTTGTCACTATCCGTATCGCGAAGAAAGGAGAGCTCGAAGAGTTCACAAAGAAAGAGATTGAGAACGCATTAAGCGCAAGTGACGCATTATTTGAGAAATAGAGCGAAGTATTGGGACTATTGCTCTTTGGAAACATATGATGGATATGTCATATTGCCGCATTCAATCACAGTGACTTTTGGACGTATTCCAGCGTAGTTCTTTGCGAGCTCTAAGGCCTCTTGGGGATCTTTCACCGCATCTGCATAGAGCCTCTCCTCCACGTGAGATCGTCGTAGACGTGAACATATGACTAAACGGTGATTCTCGAGAATCCGCCAGAAATATCTTGACTTCTCCATCCCATCACTGTAACCAGTCTGGATTCTCAAAAGAGCATCAGCCTGCGACCCTGATTGAGAAATACCCTCCACGAATCCTTTCGGCCCCACACCTTGCGAGCACTCTGCGACAAGAACAATCACACCGTCTCTTCTGCAGACGCGTGATGCTGCAAACAATGAATCAACCGCATCATAGAGAGTCAAATCGAAAGGATACCCACCAGCACTCACGATAACAACATCTCCAGCTTCTGTGTAAGCGGTGAGTGCAAGCTGCTTAGCATCCTCGACTGCCTGTAGCCAGGACTCCTCAGGGGCGCCTGCTCGAACCGAGGCAAGGTTTCCCATCCGGTCATAGACAAGGTTCACTGAGAGAGTAAGACCAGCCATCTGGGATGCCTCAATCATGTCCATGCACGACTTGGTCTGCAGATTGAACGGACAAACACCATCGATACCTTGCTGACTCTTGTTGCGATTGATTGTCTGACGGTGACTTACTCCGGGAAGTATCGCCATTCTTCCACCGGTGGCACCGGCGAATGAGTCCTGTATGACGGAGCCAACAGACACAACAAGATCGCTTCCAACCACAGTTTCATCGACTAGGATTCGATTTCCTACGGAGGGCGATACTCCCACCTCGATGTGGCCTCCCTCTCTGTCAGGGTTGTGAAGCAATACCTCATCGCTTTGGAGAGATGTGCATTTGTTAATCTCAGATGTAAACTGCCGTGCCGCCATTCTGCCAGCAGACGAGCTCACTATATAGCTGACATCCCTATCCGATCCTTCCCGAGATCCGAAGGCCTCAGATACTGCATCAACAACTTCTGTTATGTCCGTCAGTCCCAGATGACAGTCCAGGATGATTGCTGTGGACGCGCCAGGAGAGATCAGCGGCCGTATGTCTTGTTGCCCAATTGGATCCCCCAAGGCACGACGGATTGCCTTCCGAGGCTCAGGATGCACACCCAAGGTTCTAGGGGATAACCTCTGTGCATTGGCTGTATCAAGGTGCAAGGGGAGAGACCCCAGACCGTACGGAAGACTCTCTCTCAATCTCTCAGCTCCATCAGTTGTCTGATGACGCGGCCTCTTAAGCCTGCCATCCGAAGAGCAACAGAGGGGAATGCTCATATTACTGGATGAGCCGGCAGGCGGGTGAGCCACACAAGATGAAACGTTCAGACCTACTTCTAATCATTGTGATTTCAGGCCTGTTCGGATACTGGGCTCTGATCATGCTCAACCCCGAACTCACAAGTCCGTTCAATAGGCTCTACCTTGCATTGCTGGATGTGTCATTGGCAATGGGCTATGCGGGCTCGTTCTTTGTTTCTTTCTTGGGTAATGCAACTATACTGGTGCCGTTTCCATACATAGGTGTGCCATTTGTGCTTGGAGGACTACGAGATACTGCATCCTCTCTGTTCATATTCGATCCGACTCTTATCGGCCTCCTGGCAGGGATAGGTGCATGCCTCGGTGAGATGACAGGGTACCTTATCGGACATCTGGGGGGACAAGTACTCGATGAGGAGCACATCAACGATTTCGGGCGGTTTGTGCATCTGTACCCACGAGCCACTCCGATAGTCATCTGGTTCCTCGCTGCAACGCCCCTTCCCGATGATGTTGTCATTGTCCCTTTGGGAGCTGTAAGATACTCTTGGTGGAAGGTCTTGGTTCCACTGTTGATTGGAAAATCGATGTTTCTCATAGGAGTCGCTTGGGCAGGCAGATTTAGCCTTGACTGGGTCGGAGAGATTTTCGCAGCAACCGATTCAACCAGCATGGTATCGAGGTCGACAGAAGTGTTCGCAGTGCTTCTGGTTGTAATCGCAATCTACCTACTGGTGAAGGTGGACTGGGGAAGGATGACTAGTAACCGATTGTTGAAAATGCATCGCGCTGAAGAACCACAGGAGTCTGAGGAGCCAGTCGTGCAGGAAGGCCTTCCAGAAGGCAGTCCCTCAAGCTAGTCTTCGTCATCAGATGCTTGACCGAATGATTCGAAGAACGTCTTTCCTGCGTTGGTGAGGGTAATGAATCCATCTCGCAGTAGATTGCCAACAGCAGCCAAGTTCATTCCAGCAGAAGATATCGGTGCAGGCATCGCCACCAAGCCCACTTGGGACATTTCACTCAGAAGCTGAATCAGTGCCGGGAGACGATGTAATGCAAAGATACCGATGCACCGTGTCATGGCGCGCTTTATCCCTTCTACGAGACCCTGTCTTGGGTCTTCAAACTCAGCCAGCGCCCTCTCAATCTCCAAGAAGGTACAGCATATGGTGAGGGATTCCTCATCTGGCGAGTCCATGAAATGGCCCGGTGCCTCGAGTTGAAACGGGTCGAGCATATATTTCCGAATCTTGAGCTGAGGCTCCGGTTCCGGGATATTCCACCAGGTTTCAAGGTGTTTGTCTGTCAACGGTTTGATCTTGATACCGCTGTCCAGAGAAGATACCTCCAAGCTGGGGGCGGGCAAGAACGAGTGCCACCCTGGAATCATCCTCAATCCTGGGCCAGACTTGCCAGGTTTGTTGAGATCAAGACTTCTGGAGCAGTAGTGCACCAGATCATAGACTACGTATCTGCGTCCTCCATCCAAGAAGACGAAGATTGGCTCATAATCTGCTTCGTGAGCAGGGACTGCCTGATAGTCCCAGACATAGAGATACTGAAGACACTTGGCACCGCCCCAGCCTTTCTCCTCGATGACTCTTCCGAACACCCCAACAAACTCAGTGCTCTCCAGAGCAGCCCGTGTATCCTCGGGCAGGGCCTTACCGACAGAGGCGAGCAGAGTGGCATCACCGTTGAGCACTCCCCATGTCGGTGGAAGGTGTTCAGCTAAGAGATTTGCATCGTATCTGGCCTTGAGATTCTTTGAACACTGACCGAAAGTACTCTCTTTCCAATCAACATCCAGATGTAGGAGTTCTTCAAACTTCTTCTCTATCAGTGTAGTGTCCTCACCAATCTTGAGTTCACTCCAGTTATCAAGCTTGCTCATGTTAGAAAAAGAGTGAAACGCAGGAACTGCGCGCAACAGCCTGCGTGAACCACTATGCGGGTCTGAACGCCAGGTAATTCCTGCCGCTCTCGCTCTCTTCGTAGTCAAGTACAACGGGGATTCCCAAAGAAACATCTTCTGGTTTCATCGGATCGAAGCCCTTGAGCCGCGTACTCACACGAGTACCCTCTTCAAGCTCAACAATTGCAATGAAATATGGGGCTTCATCCTGGAATTCATCCGGAGCTATGTGAATAACTGTGAACGAAATCAGGATTCCCTTTCCGCTAACCTCCGCCCACTCCATCTCAGTACCTCCACAGCCGTAGCAGGCACCAGACGGAGGCGCAATGACAGCTCCGCAGCCGGTGCAACGATAGGCCTTGAAGCTCTCCTCTTGGATGTTCTTCTTGTATTGTTCGATTGTTGGTTTCTCGCTCATGCATCAGCCCTCCTCATGATATTTACAACACACGTGGCGCCCGTCCCACCAAAATTGTGCATGATTGCGGTATCATGTTTGGGTACTTGGTTTGGGCCAGCATCGCCGATGAGTTCCCTGTAGAGAACCACAGCCTGTTTCACTCCGGTTGCGCCGACGGGATGACCAACTGCCTTCAGGCCACCCATGGGATTGATGGGTTTGTCTCCATCACGGGCGGTCACACCGTCCCGAACAGCGTTGGTCGCTTCACCCGGTTTGAAGAAGCCGATGTCTTCGGATGCGATTATCTCTGCGATGGTGAAGCAATCATGGACAACAGCAAGGTCCATGTCATCCGGACCCAGCTTGGCCATCGTATAGGCCTCCTTGCTGGCACGAACTGACGCCTCAAAGGTTGTGAGGTCAATCCGATCACAGAGATTCATGGAGGCAGATGCCTGTCCGCTACCGACAATCTTGACTGGGAGGTCAGTGTACTCCTTTGCCTTCTCATTTGAGGTCAGAACTAGGGCTGCTGCACCATCTGAAATCGGCGAACAATCGTACAACTTGAGTGGCCACGCGATGTAACGTGGTGTCATCGCTTTCTCTAGGGTGATCTCCTTCTGGAACTGTGCCAAGGGATTTGTTGATGCATTCTTGTGCGCTTTAACAGCCACACGAGCCATATCTTCCTCAGTTGTACCGTAACGCTGCATATGGGCAACAGCAGCTATTCCGAAGACACCCGGAAACGTGAGACCTATGCTTGACTCGAACTCGTCGTCTGCAGCTGCTGCAAGAGCCTCAGTCGCTCTGTTGGTGCTTACAGACGTCATCTTCTCTGCAGCTGCCACTAGAACGGTGTCGTACATACCTGACTCTATGGCCATAATCCCGGCTCGAAGAGCTGTTGCACCTGAGGCACAAGCTGCCTCATGTCGCGTTGCAGCAAGTCCTCTCATCCCGGCAAAGTCAACCAGTAATGGTGCTGTATGACCCTGATGTACCAGCATCTCAGGGATGAAGGTGCCGACAAACGCCGCCTGGATGTCCTCCTTCGGAACTCCTGATTGAACGGTTGCTTTGTCGACTGCTTCCGCAAACATCTCTCTGAGCGTTATTCCTTCCAATTTCCCAAATTTGGTCTGAGCCGCGCTCACGATATTCGTATTCTTCAGTGGCATGATCCTGAGACTCCACCCACTATAGGGTAGGAGGGCTTGAGGAATTGCCACATATAAAGAATATGCGAGAGGCAACGTAACGGCTCTTTTCCAACAACTGATTTAAGGGAGAGTTCTGACTTCCGGGCAAAAGGAGCTGGCCAAGAATGGACTTCAAATTAGATGAGAAGGAACAGGAGCTCTGGGACAGAGCAAAGCAGTTCACCTACGAACACATCACTCCCTATGCCCACGAGCTTGAGAAGAAAGATGAGTTTCCAAAGGAAGTAGTTCAAAAGGCGTATGAAGCAGGTCTGATGAACCTCCACATTCCGAAGGAGGCCGGAGGGCCAGGATTGTCACTCCTCTCTGAAACTCTGGTTTCAGAAGCCACTGGATATGGATGTGCAGGCATGGCAACATCAATCATGTGCAATAATCTTGCCTTCGCCCCCCTCGTGATTGGAGCAAGTATCGAACAGTTACAAAAATACGTGCAACCCCTGATAACAGGAAAGGATGCCAAGTTCGGTGCCTTCAGCCTAACAGAACGAGAAGCAGGATCTGATCCTGCAGCGACACAGACACGCGCGGTTAGAGAGGGTGATGAATACATCATCAATGGAACAAAGTGCTGGATCACTAATGGCCCCGTTGCGTCACTGTTTACAGTCTTTGCGTCCACTCAGCCCGATCTGAAACACAAAGGCCTCTCATGTTTCATGGTTCCCAAGACCAAAGGAGTCAAGATAGGACATGTTGAGAATAAGGTGGGACAGAAGAACTCAGTCCAGAGCGAGATTATCTTTGATGACGTGAGAATTCCCGCAGACTGTCTTGTTGGCAAAGAGGGAGAGGGTTTCAAGATTGCCATGATGACGTTGGATAAGACAAGAGCAGGGATAGCAGCCATCGCAACTGGTGTTGCCCAAAGAGCAGTTGATGAGGCAGCAAAGTTCGCAGGTGCAAGAAAGCAGTTCGGAACAGAGATTGGTAACTTCCAAGGCATCAGCTTCATGCTAGCGGATATGGGAACACGAGCTCTGGGGGCTCGTTGGATGACAAGATATGCAGCGTGGCTTGCTGACCAAGGACGACCGAACTCAAAAGAGTCTGCAATGGCAAAGGCGTTTGCATCAGATGCTGCTATGCTGAATGCAACAGATGCCGTGCAAGTCTTCGGCGGATATGGATACATTGAGGAGTACCCGGTTGAGAAACTCCTGAGAGATGCCAAACTCCTCCAGATCTATGAAGGAACAAACCAGATTCAACGACTTGTAGCTGGCAAGACTGTACTCAAAGAGAATACCGGGAAAGACACTGGCTTTGTTGTCAAGTACGAAGGCCGTGACGCACCGCTAACATGAATCGGGATGAGTGTAGAGTGATCTGTGCCGGGGACATCTTTGCTCCCTTGGACAACGCTTTCCGAGAATCGCTTTGGACATCACTGCAGTGAACGAGCAGTTAGCTACTTAAGGCCGGAATAAATTCGGCGAACGTCATCAAGGCGGAGACTGAGTATCTTGCAAGATAACGATACAATCTCAATGATCAAGGAACGACGTGCTATCCGAGACTATGACACTGAACGGGAAGTGCCGGACGAGCTGATTCACAAGGTGATCGAGGCTGGGACCTATGCACCAAGTGCAGAAAACCAGCAGCCATGGCGCATCATCGTCGTGAAGGACAAAGAAACCCAGGAGTTCATAGGCCAGATGGCCGTGGACAGAACCATCGAGCTCTTCGGAAGAGCAACCCCGCGCCAAGAACTCGAGAGAAGACTATCATACATCCGTTCTAAGGCTAGCCTTGAGAGGACCATTGACATCCTCATCACAGGAGAACGATTTCAGTATATCAAGGGAAACCCGGAAACGGATGGCGCACCGGTACTGCTTGTTCTGGCTGTTGACCGCACTCATGTAGGCAATTCTCAACCCACGCTCAGAGGGACGGGCGGAGTCTATGGATGGTCTGCACCGCGTCACGCCATCATTGCAGGCTCAATGATGCTACAAAATATGACACTCGCGGCGGCATCTCTAGGTCTTGGAAGCTGTGTGTCTTCTGTTCAGCTTGATCATTTCGATGATATCCGAGCTGTCTGTGAACGTCTGAAGATTCCTCACCCTCATTGGGTGCCGATACTGTGCCTGACTCTCGGATATGCTAAATACGAAAGGACACTGGGACCACCTCGACAACCACCCGAGGAGATAGCCTTCGTTGATGAATGGGGTAACAACTTCAAGGTGGAGGACTGAAAACCATGGAGAATCTCAATACACTTCAGGAGGGCTTTGTGGCATTTCTTGATGGGCTCTGGTGGGGACTAAGAGATACTACTGGAGCACTCTCGATGCACGATGGATACAGCAGAGGTTTCAAGCAGATAGGACGAGAGGCCGCGAAGAGAGCAGGAGGAAGCGGACCTGAGGCTGCGGCGGAAATAGCAGCATCTATCCTGACCTCAATTGGACAGGATGTAGAACTCAAGGGAACTGAAATCATTGTGAAAAGATGCCCGTTATGGGAAAGAGTTCAAGAGAGAGGGTTAGAGTACGCATTCCATATAGAGGAGATTTGCTGGAGACCTCTTCTTGAGGGTATAGGCGAGTTGACAGGATCAGAGCCGATAATTGAGAATTCCCTGCGGCTGTCTGATGTAGCCAAGTCCAAAATCGAGTACAAGAAGGGCAAAGCAAAGAAAGCACTCGATGCGGGCAGTGTGTCGAATGAGGAGTATGAGGCGCAAATCGAGGCCCTGGATAAGAGCCTTGCGTCCATCTCGGACCATGGCCACTACAGATTTGAGTGAATCGTACCAAACTGAAGATACAAGAGGGAAGAGGTAGAGTCCAGCTTATGGAATCCCTGGAAAAGGCCGGCCTAGCTGTCAATTACAATCGAGAAGAGAGTACGAAACCTTCCAGCTTGCCCTCCCGCGTCTGGATTTGGGATGAAACTCTCCGCGATGGAGAACAGACACCAGGAGTTGTATTGACAGTAGATGAGAAGATATCCATTGCCAAGATGCTTGACGAGGTTGGCACAGCAACCGTTGTTGTGGGGTTCCCGGCTGTCAGTAACGACGAGAAAGTAACTGTTGCGACGATTGCAAGAGAGGGCCTCAGTAGAGCAACCATAGGTGCCCCTGCACGTGCAGTCATCTCAGATATTGACGCATGCATCGAGGCAGAGGTCGAAGAGGTGCCCATCTTCATAGCAGCATCAGACTTCAGACTGAAGTATCAACTGAAGATGACTCGACAAGACATGCTGGAGCGTCTGAGCGATTGCATCGAATATGGTAAGGACCATGGACTCATCATAGACTACATTGCTGAAGACTCTACAAGGTCTGAACTCGACTTTCTGGTGGAGGCCTATAGAACTGCAATCGATGCAGGGGCCGATAAGATCTGTGTGGCTGACACTGTGGGTTTCGTCAGGCCAGAAGTCATGAGATACATTATGAAGGGAATAAAGCAGCGTCTCTGGACCAGTAGCAAGTATAAGGTTCCCATTGCAGTGCACTGCCACGATGACTTCGGTCTTGCCACAGCCAACACGCTGACGGCCATTGAAGAGGGTGCAACCTATCCTCAAGTCTGCGTTAACGCCTATGGTGAACGAGCGGGTAATGCAGCATTTGAGGAGATTGTGATGGTTCTAGAAGAATTATACGGCATTGATACTGGCATTACAACTGCAAAGCTGTACCAGCTCTCAAAGATGGTAGAGAAGTACTTCGCAGTTCCATTACCACTTCACAAATCAATCTCGGGCGCAAATGCCTTCACACATTCCAGTGGCATTCACTCCCACGGGCAACTCACTCACTCGATGACGTATGAACCAATAAGTCCGAGCACTGTTGGAAGAAAGAGAGAATTCCATCTCGGCAAGTTCGTAGGGCGGAGCTACGTCGAATACTTACTGAAGATGGGAGGAGTGAAGGCTACTCCGAACCAGATTAGAGAGATTACTGAGAGAGTCAAGAGCAATCACGAAGCTCAGAAGAAGAAGCAGTCTGTTGAGGATTTTGAGCGAGTCAAACGCGAGATTGACAAGCTCCGAACGGGAGTGTCTGAGAGAGAATTCTGGTCTATCGTGTTCGACGTAATCTGAAAAGCCTGGCATCACGCATTGTGATCTCTATACGCCTCACCTATCCGTCTTGCCAGATTATGTCGCCATATGGCACCGACATCCATGACTACAACACCAACAAGGAAAGCGATACCCCAAATTGCCAGAAACCAGACCTCTGTCATCCATGACATGAAAACGACCAAGTAAAGCACCTCTACGATGAGAAAGCCAGTCGCAACGATGAGTGAAAACAGAACTCCGTATTGGAAAGCATCGGATGCTCTGTTAGAACGCTGTACTCGATTGGACAACGAGATATCATGCTCAGTTTTGATGCTTACAAACCGTCCTTGGCCCAGCTGTTCGTTGACGAAGGCCTCCAGATCCTCTCCATCTATCTTATCGGCAATGGTCTGTATTCTTGTTCTGCGAAGATATTTGAGAGCGGCTCCGCCACTAAGCAGGGTCAACACGATAAGCACTACGAAGAAGACCACAATCTGCCAGAAGACGAATGCAGCGAGTACAGCCGCCATCACCGCAAAGACACAGAGAATCTCGAAGATGTCTCCAGCACTCTCTACGCCTCCCTCGAACAGGAAACCCAGCCGCTTCATAGCACCTACGTTGACCCAAGTAGAGTAGATATGTGGCTCTTCAGACGGAGCCACATGGCTCTTGAATGCAGGTCCGACATCTTCCTGCTTGGCTCCATAAACGGTAATATCTAAATCGAATTCTTCATCAGACCCAGTCATTCAAGTTCTCCTCCGAACCAATACGACGATGGGGCTGAATGGTAATAACCTTTTCCGGAAAGCCAGCCGAATATCTTTTACTTCTTGAATCTAACAGTGAATCTATGCCTGACTTATTTGGGATGGTGCTACGTGATGCGGCCAATGGAAAGGACGCTATCCACGAGATAGAGCGCGATGATGGCCTTGTGACAGAGAGCTCGGGAAAGCAGTACGTAGCGGAAATAGAAGACTGGCCCAAGGGGCAACGAGAGGCCATAGGAATGGCAAAGGGGAGGATTCTGGACATCGGCTGCGGTGCTGGCAGAGTTTGCCTCTACCTCCAAGAGAAGGGCCTGGATGTAACTGGAATAGATATTTCGCCTGGTGCAGTTCAAACTAGCAGGAACCGAGGAGTGATGGACGTGCACCTTATGAGCGCCGAGAAGCTCAAGTTTCCCAACAAGACCTTCGATACAGTCATCATGTTTGGAAATAACTTCGGCATTTTGGGTGAGCCCGAGAAAGTCATCCGCATGCTTAAGGATATTCACAGAATCACAAGAAACGACGCGGTCATTCTTGCGGAATCAAGAAACCCACTGATTACCGACAATCCACAGCACTTGAAGTATCACCAGTGGAACAGAGAGAGAGGAAAGCCACCCGGGCTCGCTAAGATAAGACTCCGATACATGGGAGAAACTGGTGAGTGGTGGAGTCTTCTTATGGCAACACCAGACCTCATGGAATCGATTGCTGAACAAGCGAGTTGGACAGTCACAGACATACTGAAAGAAGACTCGGTCTATGTTGGAGTACTGAAAAAGCAGTAGAATGCCGAAGCCCATAGCGCAAGAGCCATAAGGCCATGTACTATAGTTAATGTGTGATTGTTCATGAGTAAGGCTTTGAGCGGTAGGATAGCATCGCACCAACTTGGTCGATTTGGCGGAAAAAACATCCAGTATGGTTACATTGGCCTTGTACTGCCAAACGGTGAACACATTAGAGCCAAGGTGGACGCATACACCGAATCTGAGACTCTGGAGATAGGGCAAGAGGTTCAGGTGGACCTGGAAACCCTCGGCGACACCGACATATGGGTCGCTCGAAAGATCCGCAAGGTTCACGGATAGAAGCGGCCACGGTTCGGTCGGCACCAATCAATGAGGAAGAGCACAATCTGTGATCATCTCCTGAAACCTACTGAGTAGAGATTGGCGGAGCTCATCACTGTTTCTGACCTGAAACCACGACAGGTCCAACATGCTTACTTCAATGCTCAGAACCTCCGCAACCTGATCATTGTCAGACACTAGGACTCTGACGGATGTCTTGAGAAAGGGGATTCGAGGAGAACCTGCGGTCACTGGAATGAGAGGAACCAGAAGAAAATCAAAGCCGATTGCCACGTATGCGACCATTGAGGCAAGATCTGGACTCGAGGAAAATGAGTTCAAGACAACAAAATACGCAAGAGCGAAGACTATAGCACACCCGACTAGTCCCTCTAACAAGACCCCCCAACTGTAGCCCGGTCTGCTATATTCTATGATTCTGCGTTCATCTTCCTCATAGAGTCTGAACCCAGGGCGATAGAGCTGTATTCCAAGAACTGTGACCAAAAGATACAACCCTGTCAGACCAAGACCCTGAAGTGTTTCAGCACCCGTCCGTAGGAACCAGATGATGGACAGGGCATACGAAACAAGTGAGGCAGATATTATCATAGGCAGAGTAGACATCTGAAAGAATCTTGCACCGATGCTATCTCCAGATCTAAGCGAGTCAATGGGCCTCATAGCGGACAACTCCATGGCCGACAGTCAAGCAAGCATCCTTCACCTATAAAACCGTGGTCATGCTCTCCACCAGACCTATATCTTGGAAAGCATCTTAGGCAGAAATACTGAGGTAGTGTGTATGAATGACCATGAACTGACCTATTTCTGCGGTGTGTGTGGCAACAAGATAGTGACGCATCTTGAAGTCCCCGCGGCGCCAAAGATGGAACAGGTCGAAATCAACTGTGAAAGGTGTTCGAACAGGACGCATCTGCTTCTGACCAAGTGCCCTCAGTGTAAAGAGGTGGTCAAGTACTTTGCCTCTGATCTGGACTTCCCTGCGGAAATACGAAACTTGGCAAAGGTCTATCTGTCACTCATTGCAGGAATCAAGATGAATCTTGAGGGGGTGGTGGAGGAGTTCAATGTTCCGGTTCCGAGAAAATGGTCGGTGAAACTAGAATGCACATGCGGTCATGATTACACTTCAGAGATCCATCTCCCGGTGATTGCACCACCGAGTTGAACCCTCATCCATGGCTACCGTAATCAAGTCACTATGATCTCGTAATCAAGCTTGGTAGGACACTTCAACGTGTTGGCGATAGGACAGAATTCATGCCCCAGTTTAACTGCGCGTTCAATCTTGCTCTTGTCTTGATCACTCGAGATGTAGACCTTGACATCCAGCCGAATCTCTCCGAATCTCCAAACAGGGCCATCCTCAACCATTGTCCCTTCTACTATAACATCTACATTTTCAGCTTGGACACGGAGATTTCCTGCCGCCTTGAAGAAGGAGAGAGTGAAACAAGACCCGGAAGCAGCTACCAAGAGAGTCTGCGGGGAGAACGTACCTTCTGGTGCTTCAGGCCACCAGTCGGGTGACGAGGTCACCTCGAATTCCTCCATTCCTTCAATATCCACGCCGACAAACATCGGTCTGATAACTCGTGTTGTCATTTTGTATCTATGTTCATCTGACATGACAATCCCGAAGAGTCCGACGAGTTTGGCATATTAATGTGGCTACTGAATGGGTCTGTCACTCGGTGCGAACCTCATACTCGAGATTCACTGGGCACTTCATCGAATTCGAGACCACACAATACGCGTGTGCTCGTTCTGCAGCTTTGCTCATTCGCTTCTTGTCAGTCTCAGTGGGAACGACGATTTCGGCCCTTATGTCAATGCGTTGGAACTCCCAGCCGAACTCGCCCTGCTCGAGTTGGCCCGCCCCACTTATGTGAAAATCGGTGAACTCTGCATGATAACGCTTCGCCACACCTGACAACGACACGCCATAGCAGGAAACCGCAGAGGCAAGAAACAAGTCCTCGGGTGAGAGAAGTTCGCGGGGAGAATCGGGCCAGAAATCAGGAGGGGTTGCCACTTCGAGAGTGCGTTTCCCCTCAATCTCGATAGTTACAATCTTGTCACGGATCCAGCTGGACTCCAACTCGTAGAAATGGTCTTCAGACATGATGCCTCGCTCCTCTGCTACTTGATAACTATATTGAAGAGAGTTGTGTTAGGGGATTTCTTTGAGTCTTCAGTGCGAGTCTGACTTCAGCCGGTAACGAACCATGGTAGAGCTTATTAGATAGTACTCCACAGAATGATATGGTGGTCAGGCAACTGGTAGGGCACCTAATTTCTGTAACATGCCCTCATAACTCCCCCCCTCCTACGATGCCTTATTGGTCCTGGCCACCACCTTCACTCTTTGACGTGTTTGGATGACATCCCATATGCGATAGTTTTCTTTCCAGTTATTGGGCCAAGCGGATCATTCACTGAAAGAGGAGCTAGCCGAACAATAGAACAATGCCACTCCGAGAACGGCTCCTGCGTAGCTCTGAGATGTCATGAGTATGTCAGTAATCGCGGCGAATGCATTCAGCCTAAAGATTCAATAGAGCAAAGGCCGTTGCAGCGCCTGACTGAACAGGTTCATACGGGAACCGAAAGAGTCAGAGGGAGTCAGATGGAGAAAGTACTACGAGCCAGACCCATTCGCAACCTGATAACACTGCATCTGCTGTTCGCGTTGGTGGCTACGGCCTTGCTGTTTTCACCCACTGCAACATCGGTAGGGTGGCGTATGCTGGCCATAGTCATTGTGTACAATACTATGATCCCCTTCGTTGGTTACTTGCTGGGTCACACAGAATGGGTCAAGATATGGATGTTTGTTATGCCTCTGAGCATCTTCCAGCTCTTGCCCGATTGGTTTCTATCAGCACAGCTAGGGGTCCTCTCTTTCCCGAACGACGGCTCTCCTATGATAGGGACAGTTCCGCTCTATATGGCAGGTCTCTGGTCAATTCCGCTCTTCATCATAGTCTATGTGGGCTTGCGAGTCGAGGAGGAGCATTCTGTCTGGGAGACCCAGCTGGCGGTACTGATCACATCGTTCGTCCTCTTCATTGGTGCTGAGGCAACAATGTGGGCCCTCCCCTCTTGGTCAGCACAGAACGTACTAACAATCAGCTCCGTGGCCGTATACATCGTCATCCCCGAGCTCCTTCTGGGAAGCTCCTCCTACATCATCTATGCCATGATACGACACTACAGCCATGTTCTCAAGCTGTTCTGGTCGTACATAGTAATGGCACTATATCTGGGGAACGCCTGCATCTTCTATCTGATCATCGAGGTTGTACTACTCGGAGGCTAGCACACAGAAAGAAGTCAACCCATGTAGTGATTGACTATGGGCATCTTCCAGCCGGTGCCGAATGCCTTTCTTGTTATACGGATGCAGGGCGGTGCCTGCCAACGTTTGTATTCAGCATTGATGAATCGGGAATACACGTCATCCACTACATCCTCGGGATATCCCATGTCAATTAGTTCTCGTCTGCTACGACGATTCTCCACAATCTCATCAACCATGGGGCTCACAACGTCAAAGTTGAACGGGTCATATTGGTCCTCCTTGAGTTCAGCAGAGGGCCGCTTATCGATAGTGCTCTGAGGGATTGTCTCCTCGCCCTTGAGAGAATTGTAGTATTCTGCGAGGCTGTAAACTTGGAGTTTGCTCACATCTCCTAAAACACCCACGCCCCCGGTCAAATCGCCGTAGAGCGTGCAGTAGCCCAATGCAAGCTCGGTCTTGTTGCCTGTGTTGAGAACGAGAATCTTAAGATCCTTTAGCCGGTTCGAGAAATCCATGAGGCAGTTTCCCCGCACTCGTGGCTGAATATTCTCGTCCGCCACGGGATCGTCATCCTCTGGTGTCAAGCTGAATTCATCACGGATTGAGGCAAGAGGTGACGCCAATCCATCATGATAACTATCGATGATGTCTTGAATCGAGAACTGGACATAATGCGTGCCGAGATTCTCAGCAAGCTGCTGAGCGTCTGTCTTGCTATGCGTACTGGAGTACTTCGAGGGCATCGAGACTCCAATGATGTTCTCGGGGCCCAAGGCCTCTGCTGCGATACAGGCCGTCACTGCTGAGTCTATTCCTCCACTCAGCCCGAGAACAGCCATCTTGAACCCTGTCTTTCTGAAGTAGTCCCGAATGCCAAGCACAATAGCGTTGAAAATCTCAGCATCCTTGTCATATACTGGCTCAGGAATTGGCTCGGCAAGCCCACTCTTTGCATCAAGGTCAACCAAGGCTAGATCCTCTTCAAACTGCTTAGCGAGGCACACAAGAACACCTGAGGCATCAACAGCTTGGCTGTGCCCATCAAAGACCAGTTCGTCCTGCCCGCCAACCAGATTGGTCAACAAGACTGGAACACTCAGTCTATTGGCTCGATCGTGCATGAGCTTGAACCGTTCTCTTCGCTTACCTACATGAAAAGGTGATGATGATATGTTGATAATAACCTGTGCCCCGCGTTCAACGAGAATGTCAGTGACTTTGACGCTATAGTCATCATCCCAGAGATCCTCGCATATCTGAACACCTAGTCTGTGGACGTTACCGTTGATTTCTATCTCAACAGGTTCTACCATGTCAGGGGAGTTGGCCTCGAAGTATCGCTCCTCATCGAAGACATCGTATGTAGGTAGCAGGGTCTTTCGGACCATCTCGATTATCTGCCCATCTTGAATGACAGCTGCACTGTTGTACAATTTCCAGTGAGAGTCGTGTTCCACAGAACCAACAATGGCCACAATTCCTTCCACTGAGTCACAAATGTGTTCCAGTGACTTCTGATTGTCCTCGAGAAAGGCCCTGGTGTTCAACAGATCTTGAGGGGGATAGCCACTGATAACGAGCTCGGGAAACACAACGATATCTGCTCCAGCATCCTTTGCACGCTCAATATACTGGCACACCAATCGCTTGTTCCCCTCGAAGTCGCCCACCGTTGGGTTCACCTGCGCCATGGCTATTCTCACTATTTGTTCACCACACACCCGACTCCTCACATGTATCAAAAGGGTTTTGTGTTCTCTTGAGGAGGCTGTTATTGCACGGTCTCTTCGAGTTGCCGCAAGAATCGCCGATTGCTACAATGATCAGATCACAAGGTAACACCTATCCATAGTTGACTACTCGTCACAACTGAAACTGAAAATGCAAGCAAAATGGCCTAATGGTAATGGATTTAATAACGGGACTATTCACAGTACAGCATCGTAAGGTGGGATCCTCGTGACGAAGAAGTCTGGCAGACCCAAACTTTCGGATGTATCCGGTATAGGACCAAAGACCGAAGTGAAACTGAGAGATGCAGGGATAGAGACCGTCGCCAGTTTGGCCAAGCATGAACCTGCTAAGCTAGCTCAGAAAGTAGATGGTCTTGGAACCGCCACTGCCAAGAAGATGATTGCATCAGCCAGAAGGATCTCATCTCCAAAAGACGTCGTTGAGAAGAAGCCTAGGAAGAAAATAGGGAAGAAGACTGCCCCCATTGACCAGATGATTCAGGACTATCTCGAAGAGCTCCACAGTGCAGACCAACAAGTTGCACTCGGAGCTGTGGACGGACTCGCTAACATCGATCACCCCCAAGCCATGACTTACCTCATTGACTGTCTGAACGATCCGAGGTACATGGTCCGCCTGCAGGCAGCGCTGAAACTGGGAGAACGGGGTGACAAGAAAGCTGTTGATATACTGATACAGGCACTTCAGGATGAATCGCTCTTTGTAAGACAGACAGCGGCCGGTTCACTCGAATCAATCGGAGGAAGAAAGGCTGCAAAGGCTATTGCGGAAGCTGAGAAAGAGGGACTTCTGCTCAACGAACTCCCCGAAGGCAAGATACTATAGAGCGACCAACTCCATCAGCACGTAGTCATGTAGATGGGAACCGCAGTATCTGTATTTCCACCGTGATGTGCTATGAGAGAATCAGAGTGTAGCACCACACTTCGGGCAGAACTCGTCAGCAATCTCCACGTCCACACCGCATTTTGGGCACTTACCTGAATAGCGATTCCAGATGGTTTCGAGTGTTCCCTTTGTACCATCTTCGAGCCTCTGACTTGCCTGAAGCTTGAACAGACCCTCTCTTATGATGCTTCCGGCATTTTCCTGCAGGAAGATGTTTCCCTCTCGTATTGCACGTTCAAAGGCGTTTGCGAAGGTAGAGTCTTCTTTGAGCCACTCCTGAACATTTGAGGAAGTCCTCTCTGCAAGCGGGCGGCTAACTGGATGATGATGTAATGTGGCACCGATTCGCTCGTCAGGCACAAGATACGGACTTAGGAGCTGTGTCTTTCCATCGGGATAGGTGATGACTGCACAGTTGACCGTTAGCCGAGTAAGGGGTGCAATCCCCTCGATTCTTTCGTTTTCTATGGAGATCCTTGTGACATCGAGGAACTCAGCCTGAAGCTGAACAATACGATTGCTGATTTCTGCATCCAGTCGCTCTAACGATGCCTTCACCTCGTCCCGTACAACCCTGAGGTTCTCAATCTTTACATCCATCTCTTCTCTGAAGGCCTCGACTCGGTCCCTCTTCTTCTTGACTTCTTCCTCATACATGGCCTCGGTTTTCTGCCTTTCCTCATCAAAACTCTCACGAAGTTGCTCAGCAGATTTTAGCAGCGTCTGAGCGTAGGATTCTACATTTGCTAAAACCTCAGGAATATCTGTGGTACGGTCTCTAAGAGTCGCAGAAAGATCCATGAAAACTGAAACAGCCCCTTGTACGTCTTCGCCCTTTTCGCTCACTGCTGCTTGAGAAGATCTTGTTTCATCGAGGAGACCACCAAGTAGTGACTCGATCTGAGTCATTGATCGGGCAAAATCAGCAGTCTTTGCACGCAGGTCCATTGTGAGCTTCTCGCGTAGGGAGTAAAGTCGACGATCGGTCTTCTCCCTTAACTGCTCTACGTCATAATCGACGGTCTGCTGCATGCGTTCCAGCTGCTGCCGATACCTTCGTTCATCAGTAGAGATTATGTTCTCGATGACTGATAGCTGGCCGCCTAGTTTTTCGTCTGCCAACGAACGGAGTTCTTCCATGGCCTTGATGCGGACGGATATTGACTCTCTCAAGTCCTGATAGGTTTCGCTCGCAACGAGTGCATCCTGGGACGCGATAGATCCTTCGATGAGTGCGACAGATTGCTCTGATGGAGAAGGGCTCACGTAGTTCGCGGCCGAGAGTAGAGCAGACGGGTCTTCGACCGATTGAATCCTCTGGGTTCTATTGTCCAACTCAGACAAGTTCTTGATCAATCGATCTACTGCAGGTGGCACATCCTTGGGTTCAGAAACTCCACTCGCGAGAGTCTTCCGCATGTCGCTCACATGGGGGTTTTCTGTGAACTCGAACTCAGCAGAAGTAGCCCTGGAGGGAGCGAGAACTATTGATGTCGAGGCGCTCGTTTGAACGAGCCAGAATGGTAATCCAACTAGACTCAGGCCGGCCACACGCGAATGACCAGTCTTCTGATGCTCAGCTAAAGCAAGGGTGGTGACATAGATCTCTTCCTTCGACAACTCTCGTTTTCTGGAGGTAGAATCAATGAAAGCTAGCCCAATACTGAGTTCTCTAACCACAGGTATCACCAATCAAATGGTACTCACTTACCGCATGGTAATTATGTTTTTCCTCGCATGGAAAACATGTTGCCCTCGGAAAGAGACTCATTCAAGTACGTACTCCTCGCCGTGGCCAAGGATGACAACTCTCGTTGAAGAGCTCTTCTCAACTTGATCTTTGAAATGCTGAGGATTTGCATCTCGGAGATGGATAGGAATCGCAACCTTCGGCTTGAGGAGGATTGCCGCCTCAGCAGCCTCACTCATGTCCATTGTATAGGTTCCCCCACTTGGGAGTAGTGCGACATCAAGCTCAGGGAGCCTCTCCATCTCCGGAATCAAGTCGGTATCGCCGGCATGGTATATCTTCTTATCATCCAGCTTGATGATGTAGCCAACTCCAAGCCCCTGAGGATGATATGGCTTCCCAGGGGAGCGGAAACGCTTCACATTGTATGCTGGGGTCGTCCATATGGTAGGCCCGTCACTTATCACCATATGCTGGCCTGCATCCATCCCCCAGACTGCAACACCTTTCAGTTCCTTTTTTAGTTCCTCCGGAGCTATCACCGGCGACCCCAATTTCCGAATCTTCTTGATCAGGTCCTTGTCGAAGTGATCCTGATGGCCATGTGTGACGAGTATTAAGTCAGCAGGGCCAAAATCGCTCTTCTTAAGACCTGTACCTTTTGTGGTAGGATCGACGTATATGTTCTGAGTGTCAGTCTTGATTTGTATGCTGGCATGAGCTAGTAGTCTGATCGTTATACCCACTGTTTTCACCTCACAATCAGATGGTTCATTTGCGTATATGTCTTCCACATCATTGTCTATCGTGGATTTCGGCCACTCTGATGACAAGAAGTCGTCACTCATATCAAGAAGGGGGGGCATCTATGGACACGACGTATCACGATGCAAGCAGTAGCTTCCCAACTCTCCTCGGACAGTGAAACATGAAACGATTCCTGATGTCCCTGTTTACCTCATTCGCGACCTGAAGGAAGTCCAATCGTTGTAGCCAGACTTCTTCGATACAGAGCTGTAGACTGAAGCCAAGCTGCAAGGTCGCATAATGAGTGGACACCTAGATACCACTCCCAGGACAAGAGAACCCCCTAGACTCGTCTTGATCACTTCCTGCAATCTAAAAGAGATATAACCGGGATTGTCTACGGCTTGCTTCTGCGAGGAAAAAGAAACATGACGGGATCAAGAGACAGCGCAATTCTGCATCTCATATCGGGGTGCCTCCTCATTGGTCAGGTGGGTATCAGCGCAGCAATATTCGATGACTGGGTAGGTTCCATGGTTGCGGGAACCTTCGCCTTTGTCATGTTCGTGGGAGCAGGCATGGCGTATAAAGGAGGTCTCAGCGCAGTGCTGGATCAGACAGTGGTGGAAACCCCGAATTATGACGGGAGCTACACCAGAACAATCACGACTCGCGACACAGGGCAGCGAGTGCAGTCCACACCCTGTTGTGGAATATGCGGAGGTATCATGACCATCGTTGTGGCTTTCATGTTCGGAGCAGAAATGGGTGACGCAATCATTCTTCTTGCCCCCGCGTTTCTGGCTGGAATGGTGGCAATCCTAGCTGGAGTTGTCTTCATAAGAGAATACAAAGGACCGTGGCTGGACAGAGCGTTCTAGAACACGACAAGGTGGCGGGGGAAAACCACCATCAGCAGCCAAATATCGAGATGATGGGCTCTATACTGCCTTCGCTCTGGCAATGACCGTCAACAAAAGCCCCAGCGCCCAAGCAGAGTTCAGTATGAACCAAGTGAGCACAAGAAGGCCTGCAAGTCCCGATGTGATGCCGACGTAGAGCAATGCTAAGACAAAACTGATGAGTCCAAAGCCCGACGCGATTGCAATGATGAATTTCCCGAGCCCAACATGTGTCGTCGTCAGGAGATAGCCGCCAAGAATCACTGCGAAACCACCAAGCCAAGCAATGATCCAGAGGACAAGCAATACAGAGTCAATGATAGGATAGAATGGTGACAACGCTGCAAGCGAATGAACAAACTGGTAGACTAGGATGATTGTTCCCACGCCTTGTGTATATCCAGTTATGATCAACAGCAATCCACCGATGATGCACAATGCAAAGGGTGTCTGATTACGCATGATTCTACTCTAGCGTCAGACACGCTTTTGTCTTATTCGGCCAAGTATCCTCTAGGGCCCACTCGGTTGTCGCAAGATGGAATTCATGGTCTTGACCCATCCGATGGCAGGGCGGCTAGTTACACAGGTCATGTGTTCATTCAGATGTGCGTACAAAAGGATTGTTGATAAAAATTAATGGAGAATTCTTTGAAGGTGATTTCGATGTCAATGCTCTTTACTGTGGTCGTTAGTCGTGAAGAAAAGCACTATGTTGCACTTGCTCCAGATGTAGATATTGCTAGTAAAGGTGAAACAGTAGAAAAGGCTCTGGCAAATCTCAAGGAAACGCTGGAACTCTATTTTGAAGATGAAGATGCAGTAAGACCGCCACTAACGGGGAACCGTATCATCACTCTGGTTGAGATTCTGAATTGAACTGCAATTCATGTGGACGAGGGTTCTGTTTTCCAAATTTCCTTGAGATCCAACGGATCAATGGCGACTTCAAAACTTAAAGACTGCCTAGGCGCCTGGGTCCTCCACCTTTTTCTGAATCTATAGAAGTATTCATAGAGCTCTGGGATATCGGCACAAAAGAGAATCTCATGGTTATCGATGACACTCATCTGGAGATACAAAGGCAGCTCTTCAAAAATCCAGACATCATACTTGTTTGCATCTAGCTGGCTCCAGATTTTACCAAGTAGTTCTGCTTGCTCATCCGCGGATCGCAGAGTTGAAGCAACAATGCATACGTCATAGTCGCTCGTATCTGTGGCTGTACCTTCAACTCGAGAACCGAACAGGAGAACTGCATCAATCTTGGGAAGCTCTTGCATCCAATCAAGTTCATCTCTGATTTTGGATATCATGTGTTCAACCATTTTTCCACCACGTCCAAGAACTCGGAAATTCCGGGCATGACTCTTCTGATGCTTTGCAGAAGCACTTTTTGCTCTATATCGTTATACACATGAATGAGACGATTTCTAAGCCCATTGGCTTCTCTCAGAATTCGTCCAGTTTTCTCTGCTATGATATCCTGTTCTAGAACCCTCGAGATGTTAGTATAATCATCGGTCGGCGGGATGGATATGTCCTTCAGAATCATCGCCATCAAGTCCGTAGCCACTTCAATAGATTCCTGAGCCGCTTTCTCTATTGCTAACAGACTCTTTATTTCATATTCAGATGTTCCTTCCTTCTGCCATTCCTTAACAAGTGTGATCCGATGTCGACCATGATGTATCTTCCGCATGTAACGTTTCTTGCGTGGCTCAGGTAACTTGGGCATGGACAACATCTCCCACTGCTGATGGCTCTTTCAAGCATTTCTTCGAGTTTATACCTTTGCATCCTCTACTTTGGTTCCTTCATTTGTCTGTTTCACACCAGTTCCATAGTTACATGGATCCCTCTAGTACTGAAAAGAAATGCATCGGAATATACCGAAGATGGAAATGCAAATCTTTTAGGCAGCCGTCGAAGAACGATAGCAGAAGACAGAGATTGATGTATCACGGAACAACACCAGGATGTGCTGCCGGTTATTCAACTGATGTGCTGAAAGACGCACTTCTGTATCCAGAGCATCAAGAAACACTCAAGAGAATTGGACTGCAAGAAAAACTTGAAAGGGCCTGTCTCCAAGTATGGTGTTGGCACGTAGACCCGGAGGAGTAAACATGGGTGAATGGGAATGTCGAGTCTATGCTCTGCTGATCCTTGTAGCGCTGCTTCTATCGAATGTCTGCGTGGTCACCCATGGATCATTCCGAGAGAACCGCGGCAGTCGAAGGGAGCAGCAGGTGACCTCTGTCGCCGCCTATACCCCCCACGGGCCCATCACCATCAATGGGAACGCTAACTTTGAGGACCAGGGATGGCCGGGGAGCGGGACAGAAGATGACCCCTATGTCATCGAGGGGCTGCGGATCATAGACAGCTCAACATGCATCACTGTCAGCAACACAGATGTCTACTTCGAGATAAGGGACTGCCTCATCTCGGCAGCTCTGCCGACCAGCAGCGATGGCATCGTCTTTGACAACGTGACCCATGGAACTGTGAAGGACTGCGTCATCGAGCTGCACGGGTACGGAGTGAGGTTCTCCTCATCACCGAACTGCACTGTGGCGGACAGCATCCTATGGAGCAATGGATGTGGAGTCTTCATCGATCACTCAAGTGACTGCTTGGTGAAGAACAATACCATCAGTGACAGTGAGTGGGGCGGTATCAGTTTCTGGATTGTTCGTGTCTCTATCATTGAAAACAACACCATCAGCGGTACTGGTGGAAAGGGAATCTCTGCCAAATTTGCCTACAACTCCATCTATACAGCCAACATCGTCAGGAACAGTTCACAATGTGGGTTTTATTTCTCGTACTCCAACGGCACCTTCACAGATAACAGAGCTGTCAAGAATCTGGTTGGGTTCCGTTTCCATTACGGTTCGGCATCCACCATGATAGGGAATGTTGCCAGCAATGCCACCGACTATGGCTTCCACTTCGTTTCCCATAAGCATCTCACCATGACGATGAATAGTGCTATCAACAATGGTCGGACGGGATTTTTGTTGGACGCTGATGAATGCACCCTGACCAGCAACGCGGCCATTAGTAACGGTGAGAGAGGTTTCCTATTGAGTGGCTCTGACTGCATGCTGATCAACAATACCGCTGCTGACAATGTCTGTGGCATCTGTCTAAGCAGATCCAGTCAGGATGTTTCGCTGTCTCTCAATCGGCTCTACGATAACACTCAGCACAATGCCGTGGACAACGGCACTGCGAATGCCTGGGACAATGGCACACACGGCAACTACTGGGACGACTATGATGGCGAGGGTGTCTATCTCATTCCGGGTTCGGCAGAGAGCATCGACAACCATCCCTACCGTATCGATAACATCCCGCCCACGGTAGACAGTCCAGAAGATATCGCGTACGAGTACGGAACCACCGGGCACAACATCACATGGAACCCTGAGGACCTGAACCCTCACAGCTACGCTGTCTATCGCAACGATACAGTGGTGAGAACGGGAGTCTGGAACACAAGCTCCGAAACCATCACCGTGTCTATCGACGAGCTGCCCGTGGGAGTCTACGCCTACACACTTGTCGCAAGGGATATCCTAGGAAATGAGGAGAGTGATAGAGTGCTTGTCACCGTGGTGGACATAACGCCACCCACGATCAGTCGTCCAGCAGACATCGAGTACGAGTATGCCATGACAGGTCACACCATCAGCTGGGTTGTTGAGGACCTCAACCCCGCCACGTATACAATCTATCTCAATGGTCTGCCGCTGGAATCAGGGATGTGGAACTCAAGTACTGAAACCATCACTATCCCTGTGGACGATCTTGATGCTGGCACCCACATCTACACCATCGTCGTGACTGATGCACACGGCAACAGCGTCTGTGACACAGTCATGGTGACTGTCGTTGACCCTATCATTCGGCTCCAGCTGGTGTCCCTCATCGTGACCATTGTAGGAGGAACTGTAGCAGTAGCATTTGGAACACTGATTGTTCTGCATCGCCGTAAGAAGTCCTCGTCATAGCTCTGAATCAAGTAGAATGCTGTTCTCTGAGGGCACTGAAGTCTGCATAGATAGAGCTCTAGATGATACATTGAGTTTACTTGCCCCATCCTAGGAAACCTTCGAGATACGGCACCAGAGAAAAAAGGGAAGTACTGGACGAAGATGGCCGCCCGGATGGTTCATGTTGAGCCTATTTCATGGTCTTGACTCATTCGAAGCCATGTCGACACAAGCTACACTGGATCGATCACATCAATCCCAGGAATGCGTTTGAGAGCTTGATCATGCGTCATCAAGCTGGTTGCACCCTCAATTGACATAGTTGCCAAGATTGTCGCATCTCGTTCACCAATGCCCAGATGAGTGAATTCGCTAAGTTTCTCCAGATAAACCATTTCTGACACATTGAGTGAACTCAAGGTGTCCGAAACTTCTGTGTTCCACCCGTCCTCTGCCAGCGTCACCGCCCCCAGCAGGCCCGAAGACCGCTGAGGCAGCAGGGGCTCTGTCCATGTTCATCGGGATGGGATCCCTCCCACGGTCCTGGCTTCCTCCTCCTGTGC
>CAZLEV010000007.1:0-168253 GCA_964558645.1 uncultured archaeon | reverse complement strand
GAAGTCGTTCGTGAGGAGTTAGATTCTTCAAGGAAAGACGGAATGCGGCTGGCACGCTCTTTCGGGGCCTGCCCAAAGTGGCACGAATCTCTACGTTTCGCCTTCATCCATAGCGTCGATTTTCGCTATCGCATCGGTCGAGAAACGTTTCCAGTCCTGGAGGATATCCAGCATTCTACATGTTGAATCAATGTATTCGAGGTCCAGTTGTCCTGTCTTCCGTGAGAAGATGCCTAGTGCATCTCGCAGGTCCTGTTCTCCCTGAAAGAGAATCTTGTTAATGAGAGTGTCCTCCACCGAACCCAGTCGTATGTTCGAACCAAACAAATCCACCCGGATTGCGCGTTCAAGGGTCAACTTGTCGAACTCAGTGTTCACACCCTGGATATCTAGTCTAAGCAGGCTATCTTTAAAGAAAACTGTGCAAAGTGAGCCCTCTCTGAGTGCTGCTTCCATATCTTCGACAGAAGCAACGAAGCCGTGCGAGGTCAGGAATTCAACAAATGGCTTGATCTCATCTTCGCCAATGTCCAGAATAATGTCGATATCCACTGTAGTTCGAGGAACACCATGAAACATTACCGCCACCCCCCCAACAATCACGTATTCGATTCCTTCGCTGTCAAGATATCCAGAAACCAACTCCAGGGCGTTTCGAAACTCGTCCATTCTATCTCTCACCAGCAATGCGAAGAGCCAGCGATGAAAGCCTGAGACCCATCAATAGAGTTTCGTGCCCTGTGTATCGCCTTGCTCGTATTCCTGTTCGTATCTGGTCGAAGTCCCTCCGGAGCTTCACTTGGGTAGGAACCGAGCTGGTCATTCTCTCTTCTCATCTCTCGTATGGAGATTGTGCTCATATACTCTGCTATGCATCTTGCATCTTGAGCAAAACAAAGGATTCAAGGAGTGCGACCGACGCGCCCTTGCGGGGCGTGTCCAACCCGGCTCACATCTTTACGCCGGACTTTCATCCGCCGCCAGTCACTAACTCCTTTCGGACAATCTCGCGACCCTCATCGTCCACAACGACGAAATGAGCGCCGCAGGATAGTCAGCAGTCATAGCACCTGACAACCATCTCAAGGAGGTTGAGCAGGCCTTCATCTATTTCATCTGTCATCTTGATTGTTCACCTATGTCTTGACCATGGGTTCAGGTAGGTCTAGTTCCTTGTGTCCCTCTTTCTCGAAGATCAGTTTCGCAGCATCCATGAGGCTCTTTTCGATGCCAGCGATATTATTGTTTGTCGCCACGATGAGATTCGCCTTGGTGATTATTCCCTCCTCATCGCACTCGTAATTATGTAACAGTGTTCCACGAGGTGCCTCAACGATGCCAACACCCTCGCCGGCCTTTGGCTCCACATCAGCGAGTTTTACGTCAGTGCTGACGATATCAGGGTCCTCCAGAAGCGTCTTGATCCATTCAGCAGCCTGAACCATCTCAACAACCCGGGCGTAATGGTAGGCGAAAGTATGATGAGAGGGACGCCCAACGAGTTCACGCATCTCCTCCAGAGCCGCCTGAGCCAGGGGTGTCGCCATCTTATCTGCAACATTGCAGCGGGCGAGAGTATTGGCCCTCCAGATCCCTTCGGGGTATCCGGCGGGTTTGTAGTAGATGTGCGTTGCATAGGAATGGTCAGGTATGTGTTCTCCGTAATAGTCTGTGTAATCCTGCGGTTCAAAGTCTGCGACTATCTCACCGTCAGGGGCCATGACCCGAACGGTGCCGTCGTATATGTCCAAGACGCCATCGTTTGTGAGACCAATGTAGTATGTCGGAGTGACAGCCACCTTGGTGATCACATCAAGATAATCATTCACAACCGTCTTGGCCAAGTCGACTGTCTTGTTGATGTTCTCAAGCATCTCTGGCACTTCGCCAAGCCAGTGATCACGCTCCTCTTCCTTGAGTGGGGAGAGCATTCCGCCAGGAATAGCTGTCGTGGGATGGATGGCCTTGGCTCCGATTGTTCTACACAACTCTTGGCCAAACTGCATCAGCTTGATTGCCTGAACTGCTACATCAGGCAAATGTTTCAGAACAGCTGCGACATTCCTTACCGCGGGGTCTGCAAATGGGCCAAACACGAAGTCGGGGGCCGCGAGTGCATAGAAATGGATTGCGTGAGATGAGAGCTGCTTTGCTTCTATCAGGAGTCTTCTAAGCTTGATGGCTGCAGGGGGTGGCGTTACATCCCAGGCATCCTCAACTGTCTTGACGGAAGCGAGGTGATGAGGAATGGGACAGATACCACAGATTCTAGGCGCAATCCTGATGGCTTCTTCCATCGGTCGCCCTTCGAGGAACTTCTCAAAGAACCGAGTACTCTGCACATTGAACTGAACGTCTTTCACCTTTCCATCAGTTCCCATCTTCAGAGTCAGTGCCCCATGTCCTTCAAGACGCGTAACTGGATCTATCTTGACAACTCGCTCATCGGTCATTGTTGCTTAGCCTCCTCTCGTTTGATACGGATGCTTCCTAGATGACTCGTTGCGTAAGTGAATCTCCAGAACAATCCAAGAGGATCCTTAACCGTCTTCGTGATCTCATCTGGTTCGAGCGGTGCGTAAGAACCAAGCATTCCTATACCGTTGGCACCCTGGTCCTGCATGATGGGCGGAGGAGGTCCAAAGCATCCGCGACATGTTGCGCCTTTGTTCACACACTGGCCCTCACAGAGGCCCCACGTGGCTGAGCCCATGCAGATGTATCCCTGTTCGAGAAGGCATCTATCTGGATCAGCATTTCCATCAAAGGGACGTAAGACGTGGGGAATTGGAGTCTCCTGTTTGTCACGATCGCAATAGTGGCAGACTGTGTGTGGGTCCAATTCCAGCTCTTTGCCTTGGATGAGCGAGGTAAGAGCAGTATAAATCAAGTCGGAAGTTGGAGGACAACCGGGTAAGTAGACGTCAAAATCCACATACTGGTTGTTTGGCTTTATCACCGCTGCTATGGGAGGAACGTTCTCATGGGGTACTTTGCCATTCTGGACAGTCTTGTTGTTTCTGAACTTGACATCATAGCATTCTTCGATGTCTGAGAAGTTTGCAAGACCGGGTATACCGCCGAAGCATGAACAAGAACCAAAAGATATCAGCGTCTTGCATTTCTCTCGCATCAACTTGAGATTATGAATGTCCTCCTCTGTCCTTGCAGCTCCTTCATACAGACCAACATCTATAGACTGGTCAGGATAACTCTCGAGGTGCTTGTGCTTGAAATCTGCAACCGCAGCCCAAAACTTGATGTCAAGCAGAGGCAAGACCTCTGCCAGACGCAGATGGATGTCAACAAGGCTCTGAAAGCAGCCCCAGCAAGAGGAACCTTGCATCAATGCTACTGAGACCTTGTCTGTCACTCTTCTGATGCCTCCGAGAGTTTGTAGACCAACTCATCATCTTCCTCGCCAGAAACCGCAACCTCATTCCATCGCATCATTGCCAAGAGGTTCCAGAGAATCAATTGAGTGGGGAACTCTGTAATCTTGGCAATGGCACTGATAGTCTTTGGTCCGCTTTCTAGAGCCTCGCTGATCGCCTTTCTTTGTTTCCGTATTTCTCCGCGTTTCTGATCAAAGTACTTCTGAAAGAGACTCATTTCCATTCCTCCTGAATCGGTCCAACCTCTTTGACCTGTTCCACCAGCTTCTCCACCCCATCGGCAAACACCTGTCCTTCTGATGCACTAGCCCACTGTAGTCTTATCCTCCGGGTGTCTACACCTGCCTGTTCAATGGCTCGCTCCATCAGGGCCCATCTTGCCCTGAGCTTCAGATTGCCGCTTGTGTAGTGACAATCACCCGGATGGCACCCCGATACCAGAACGCCATCAGCGCCCATGTCAAGAGCCGCCAGAATGAACTCGGGACTTATCCGACCTGTACAGTTCACACGAACTATTCTTGCGTTGGGTGGGTACTGTATCCTACTGGTACCAGCCAGGTCGGCACCTGCATACGAACACCAGTTGCAGCAGTATGCTACGATGCGAGGTGTCCACTCGTGTTCAGATTCGGTCTTTGCCTTAGCCTGAGTCAACTACGAACCTCCTTCTTCGATATCGCTGGGACACAGATACGCTTCGATCATCGCCATGATCTGATTATCTGTGGAATGGTACATGATGATTGCGTTGCTGGGACAAGCAGCAGCGCACGTACCGCATCCGTGACACTTCGCTTCTGTTACGAAGGCCACAGGGGGGTTGTGTTCTTCATCCATCGATATTGCACCGTATGGACAAGTGGTGATACATGTGTGACATGCAGAGCAGAGATCAGAGACAACATGAGAAACAGTTGACTCAATCTCCACCTTTCCCCGGGCCATGAGACCCACAGCCTTTGCTGCGGCGCCACTAGCATCAATGACTGATTCAGATGCATTCTTTGCAGCCTGAGCCGCTCCTGCAATCATGACTCCTGCAGTGTGAGTCGTAAGTGGAGCCAGTTTGATATGCTCCGGATTGAAGAACCCATCACCGCTTCTGGTGAGGCTGAAAAGACTCGCAGTCTCTGCTACATCTTCGGGGGGAATCATAGCAGTTGCAAGTACGAGCATATCGGCATCGAACTCAAGTTTGTCTCCTGATAAGACATCCTTCCAGGTGACTTTGATATTCCCATCATCGTCAACATCGACCTCTGGTTTTTCTTCACGTGGAAACTTCGAATAGATCACATGCTTGCTCAATGCAAGTCTATGTAGCTCCTCGTGACCTCGACCATAGGTTCGGATATCCTGATAGAGAATGAGTACTTGGTCAACTCTCTCTTTCAAGTCTGCAGATGCCTGCGCTACTGCAGAACAACAATGTCTGGAACAGTGCTCGTGCCCCTTCTTGCCGGGCTCCCTCGAACCAACACATCCGACGAACGCTAGCTTCTTCACCAATCTTCCGTCACTAGGACGTCTCAATTCTGCTCTGGGGGGGAGTTCCTGGAGTTCAGCCAGTGTGACTATGTCTTCGGACTGACCATAGGCATAGTACCCTTCTGGTTCAAACGGCTTGAATCCGGTGGCAACTACCACTGCGCCCACCTCGACCGTCTTTATCTTGTCTGTCTTGAGGTTCTTTATCTTCACCGTGAAATTCCCGATGTATCCGTCGAATTCGGCAACCTTGCTACTGGTCATCACGTCGATGAGTTTGTGTTTCTCGACATGCCTTATGAGGGGGGAGATGACCTGCGCACCCGACTCGTCAGCAGGAAACAGATGAGTCCATTTCTTTACATGGCCACCGAGCTCATCGTCCTTCTCCACAAGGACGGCTTCGAAGCCACGGTCAGCTATATCCAGTGCAGCCCGTAGCCCAGCGATGCCTCCGCCGACTACCAGAGCCCTCGGAGTCACGTCAACCTCCTTGATGGGGAGATTTTCTAGTTCGCGAGCCCGTGCAACGGACATTCGAACCAAGTCCCAAGCCTTCTCAGTGGCGGCTTCAGGCTGTCGCATGTGACACCAGGATACGTGTTCTCTCAGATTCACCTGTTCAAACAGGTAACGATTCAGTCCTGCAGCTTCAACCACACGTCTGAAGGTTGGTTCATGCATTCGTGGAGAACAGCTTGCAACAACGACCCGGTTGAGGTTCATCTCTTCTATCTTGTCCTTTATGAGCTGTTGTCCCGCATCGGCACACATGAACATCTCATGAGTGCTGAAGACCACTCCAGGTAGGCTCTTCGCCTTCTCTGCAACCTCTTCCACATCCACCACACCAGCAATATTGTGCCCGCAGTGGCAGACAAATACTCCAATGCGTGGTTCTGTCTTCTCTTTTGTCTTAACTTTCTCACTGGCTTCTGTCAAATTGACTAGCCTCCCTGAGCCAATATAATCGTGGCTTTCATCGCAGCTGCACTGCCAGCCGTTACCGAGTCAGGAATGTCCTTTGGGCCGTCTGCACACCCACAGACAAAGATACCGGGCATCTTTGTGTCGACCGGACCGAAGTAATGGTGTGATACGTCGACATATCCGTCATCACGGACAGACACGCCCAGTTTCTTCGACATTGTAAGAAGGTCCTCAGGAGGAACGATGCCAGGACTCAGAACAACAAGGTCATGCTCAACATCCATAGGCTTCGCTGAAAGTGTATCCTCAACCTTTACTGCCAATCGACCCTCCTTCGTCCTCGTGACCTCTGCAACCCGACCCCGAATGAAGTTGACACCGAAACGTGTACGGGCCATCTCGTAGAACTCCTCGAAACCCTTTCCAAAGGCCCGGATGTCGGCATAGTATATGTTTACTTCAGCATCTGGAAGGTGTTCCTTGGCCATCACGGCGTTCTTGATCCCGTACATGCAGCACACGCGTGAACAGTAAGGCACCCCTTTTGCGACATCTCTGGCTCCGACGCACTGGACAAACCCTATGGATTTTGGAATCTTGCCATCGCTGAGTCGGATGAGATGCCCATGCGTTGGACCTGCAGCGTTTATCAGCCGTTCATATTCCATGGCCTCAATAACATCTGGAATCCTAGCATAACCCAGACGAGGATAGCGGCTGACGTCAAACATTTCATAACCTGTTGCTAACACGATTGCGCCTACTTTGAAATCTAGTCTTTCGTCCTGCATTTCCAGATCGATAGCATCTCTTTCACACTCGTTTATGCACCGCTTGCATCGAATGCAGCTTTCCATATCTATCGTGTACACATTTGGCGTAGCCTGTGGAAAGGGGGTATAGATTGCCTTTCTTATTCCGAGCCCGCGGTCAAACTCATTCGGGACTTCAACTGGACATACCGCCGTACAATCTCCACAACCAGCACATTTCTCTTCATCTACGTAGCGTGAGCGCTTGATTACAGTGACTCTAAAATCCCCAATCTTCCCTGATACGGCCTCCAGATCCGCGTTCGTAATCAGCTCGATATTGGGATGACGCGAGACCTCACTCAGTCTTGGTGTGAGTATACATGCTGAACAATCAAGAGTGGGAAATGTCTTGTCCAATTGAGCCATTCGACCGCCGATGGTAGGTGACTTCTCAATGAGATAGACTTTGTATCCTTGATTTGCGATATCCAGAGCTGCCTGCATTCCGGCAACTCCACCTCCGACTACTAATGCGCTGTTATTGGGTTTCTTGTCTGACATCATCTAGCCTCCGCCATCGATGCGAAGATATCATCTGGAGGTATCTTGTTGAGATACGTTCCAAGACTGTCTACGTCAATCCCAATGGCAGGTCCAAGAAACTGGGGAAGCGTGAGAACGGGAACTCTATTCTGCGGCTCCATTCCTTCGCCAAACTGAACTTGGGTAAGCTGAATATCACAGAACACACAGGCCGTGACCAAACCCTGCACGCCAGCATCCCTAAGGTTGTTGATTTTCTCCATTCCGATATTATTCGCAACAGACTCGTCAACCGCAAGCATCGGCCCACCGCAGCACCTTGTCTTTCCAACATAGTCTACGGGTGTGCCACCAGCTATTCTGATAATCCGATCGATGATTGTAGGGTTCTCTGGGTCGTCAACCTGAACAATCTCATACGGCCTTGTTACGTGGCACCCATAGTGAGCCGCTAGCCTGATTCCATTGTAGGGTCGAACGATGGCCTCTTCAATGGCATTGTAACCAACATCCTCCTGGAAGATCTGCAGGAGATGTTTGACACGTATGTTACCGGTGTACTCCAGACCCTCCTCCTTCAGGAGGTCATTCACTTCTGCACGAAGATATCGGTCCGAGTCAAGCTCATGTTTTACTGTCTTCAGTGATCCTGAGCAAGCACCACAGACCGCCAGTATATCCAGACCCTCTCGCTCTGCAAGTGCAAGAATGCGACCACTAAGTGCTGCAAAAGCTGGCCTGCTTAGAGACTCAACGTACTGAGCTCCACAGCAATTTGCATCCTTCATAGTAGTGAGTTCAATGCCAAACTTCTCAAGAACAGCTCTCACTGATGCTTCGTATGCTGGTAGCCGCACTGGAGTCGTGCAGCCAGTGTAAAGCATGAACTCTCTCATTACTCTACATCCTCCTTGAAGTACTTCTCCTTCACTCTCTGAACGAAGTCGCAATTCCAGTTCAGCTCTGTGTCAAGGCCCAGGTCATCACGGTCATCTTCAACAAAGTCACTGTATGCTTCCTTCAGCATCCAGCCGTCCTTCAGAACGATACCTGCAGTATTCTTGAATACATTGGGAATCTTTCCTTCTCTTGCTGCTATCTTTCTCACTGCGCTAAAGATCTCGGGCAGGCTCACGCCTTCCTGACATCGTTCCTCACATAGCCGGCAGGTCATGCACAACCATGGTAGGTCGCTGTCCAACACTTCTTCGCGTTTTCCCAGGAGTATCTTCTGAATCAGTCTTCGGGGTCTATATCGGTCTGTGTACTTGGCTACAAGACAGCTTGCAGTACACATACCGCACTGGATACACTTGGTGATATCCTCCCCGCCGGGTTCGTTGGATAGCTCCTCCGAGAAATCTGAACTCGGATGATGCAAAGACGGTTGCTTCAGCTCACCTTTTGTTTCAACCATTCCGTTTACACGTCCTTCCGGTATTCTAGGCTCTTTGCCATTGGTTCAATCTGCTGGTTACAAACTTCAACAAAAAAGTATATGGTTGTGTCAAAATGTTTGTTCTTCCGTGCGGGTACGCAACCATGAGAACAGCATTCGACTGCCGTTCCATGCCTCTGAAACCTTGAAGACCTCTCCAGAAGGCAATCCAGAGCATTCCCATGGGCACACAATTTACATTCCTCGCTACTTTCTTCCAGAAGGGTACCTAGCAACATGGCGGTCTGGAACCCCCCTTTAACTCTTCTCTTGATATTTGTTAAGGATGATAGTTGCTCTCATCGCTGCCGCACTACCGGCAGATACTGAGTCAGGAATGTCCTTAGGCCCATCTGCACATCCGCACACAAACACACCAGCAAGCTTCGTGTCCACTGGGGTAATGACCCGATCAGCCACATCTATGTACCCATCAATTGCCAGATCCATACCCAGCTCCACAACCATATCGCTCATTCCCTCTGGCGGTTGAATGCCCGGACTCAGGACAATCAAATCGTGCTCGACATTATGGAGAACCTCTTTTTCAGTATCCTCCACTCTTACAATCAGATTCCCGTTCTCCTCGTTCTCATTAACTTCTGACACGCGACCACGGACGAAGTCCACACCGAAACGTGTACGAGCCATCTCGTAGAACTCCTCAAATCCCTTCCCGAAGGCCCGGATATCGGCATAGTACATGGTGACCTCGCACTCTGGTTGATGCTCTTTCGCCATCACGGCATTCTTAATCCCGTACATGCAGCACACACGTGAGCAGTATGGTACACCTTTACTCACATCACGAGCCCCGACACACTGAATGAACCCAATATTCTCTGGAATCTTGCCGTCGCTAAGGCGAACAAGATGCCCTTTGGTGGGTCCAGCCGCGTTGATGAGACGCTCGTATTCCATGGCGTGAATGACATTGGGGTACTTGCCGTAGCCGTACTGCGGATATCGTGACACATCGAAGAGTCTGTAACCGGTTGCCAAGACAATGGCACCGACATCAAGGTCAAGTATCTCATCGTTCATCGAGTGATCAATTGCCTCACGCGTGCAGGCATCCACGCAGAGCTTGCACTCGCAACAATTGGCACATCCAAGACAGCGTTCAGATTCAAGACGGGCCACTTCCTCAGTGAAGCCTAGTTCCACCTCAGCGAAGTTATTACGTCGCGACGCTAACCCCTGCTTCGGCATCACAGCACCCTTTGACTGTTCTTTGTGAGTTGTATCGACCTCATAGGACTGTACCCGATGCAGAGGTTCAGCTCTCCCCTCTTCAAGGGATACTCCTCTTAGATAGCGATCGATAGACTCGGCTGCCTCTCGCCCCTGACCAACAGCCTTCACAGCTGTGAGGGGTCCTGTGACAATATCTCCTCCAGCAAATACCCCAGGTTCGCTGGTCTGCAACGTGACTTCATCGACAGTAACAGTGCCCCATTTCGTGCAGTCGCAATTGGTCTGAACACCGTGGATATCTGCCTTTTGGCCCACTGCCACGATGGCCGTGTCTACTGCCATTGTGAAGTCAGAGTTCTGAATTGGGATCGGTCTTCTCCGGCCTGAGTAGTCAGGTTCTCCAAGACGCATCTTAACGCATCTGATTCCAGTCAGTTTGCCATCTGATGACAGGAATTCAGTAGGATTGGTCAGAAGCATGAACTTGACTCCTTCCTCTTTAGCATCTTCCACCTCGCTTGGAATGGCAGGAATCTCTATACCTGACCGCCTATAGACAAGTGTGACCTCTTCAGCGCCCAGACGAACAGCAACTCTGGCTGAGTCTATTGCAGCATCTCCTCCTCCGATGACCACAACCCTTCTTCCAAGGTCAACCTGTTCTCCAGTGTTTACCTTTCTGAGAAACTCCATGGAATGAAGAACGCCCTCTGAGTCCTCGCCTCTCACCCCCATCTCATTGCATTCCCAAGTTCCACTAGCGATGAACACGGCCTTGAATCCTCGTTTCTTGAGGTCTTCAATGGACTCGACTGGGGTGTTGGGTCTCATCTTGACACCATGGTCGACGACTCTCTGTATCTCCTCATCGAGTATGTCGCGAGGCAGTCGATACTCTGGAATCGCATATCTTAGCAGACCACCAAGCAGCGGCTCCTTCTCAAAGACGGTAACTGGATAGCCCCTGCGCGCCAACTGATATGCACAGCTAATACCCGCAGGTCCAGAGCCGATAACAGCAACCTGCTCCTCTTTGTCGATGTTGGGCACAACTGGCTCCACCACATCCAGTGATCGCTCCCAGTCCGCAAGGAACCTATGCAGGTTCCGTATTTTCATGCTCTCATCGAGATAACCACGCTCACACTCACCCTCGCAGAACGATATGCAGACTCTGCCAAGGACGCCAGGAAACGGGATGGAGTCTCTGACAATCTCAAGAGCTCTAGCATAGTCCCCCTTCTTCATCATAGTGATGAATCCTTGCGCATTGACACGGGCTGGACAGGTGTCTCTGCATGCAGGCTCACCTTTCTTGTCGATGGTGTAGACATTAGGTGTCGCTTGAGGAAATGGAGTGTAGATGGCTTTCCTGAATCCAAGAGATTCATCGAACTCGTTAGGGAGCTCTACTGGACACACCGACACGCAATCACCGCATCCTGAACACGCGTCTTCGTCAACATACCTCGCTTTTCTCCTAACTCGCACTGTAAAATCTCCCACTTCACCATGAATCGACTGAACCTCAGAATACGTGAGGAGCTCGATTCTTGGATGACGAGATACGTCACTCAGACGCGGTGTGAGAATGCATGCGGAGCAGTCCAGCGTCGGGAATGTCTTGTCAATTGCCGCCATTCGCCCCCCAATGGACGGGGACTTCTCGAGCAAATAGGTCTTGAAGCCTTGATCCGCGATATCAAGTGCTGCCTGCATTCCTGCCACGCCGCCACCTATGACGAGTGCAGCCAGGGTCTTTTCGTCCTCTCGTTCAGTCTGTGAGCTAGGGCCAGAAGCCTTCTCGATTGTCAAACAGGTTCCTCCATGTCTTGGATTCTATCAGGGGTTCTTGAAACAGCAGTTCTGCATGCTCTTCCAATCGACTTAGATATGCAATGCGATAGAAAAGAGTTCCTATTCCAAGTTCACGGTTGTTACATAGAAAGAAGATCTCTTTCAGCGGCTTCATTGCCTCGACGTTAGCCGCTAGTTCCACAAACACTACAGTTTCTACGCAGCTACAGCAAGGACACTTGAAACAACAAGCACCACTGTAACAATCACGATACAGTACATAGAACCGTTCAACGTCTCGGAACTCGTGTTTCCCATCAATACGTGGTTCATGCTCACTGGGATTCTGGAGGAATTGGTTCTCGTATCCGGACAGTCGTTGTTATCTGTCCAAATAGATCAGGACGACTATGCCTAGGAGTGTTGTTTCTAAGGCATGAAGTAGTCAGCTACGGACTACTTGCACTCGTCTGGCCATCTGAAGAGCAAAGGACTGCACGGGCCAGTGCAAGCCAAGGAATCACGAGGAAGCGCCGCAAAACCCTCTTCAGAAGAGGACTCCAACGAGCCCACCCTGCGATGGGTGGCGAGAGCTCGTAGTACGCATGAGCAAGCATAGTGCCCAAACGATTCGTCAACATCCGTTGATCCCGAAACTGACGAAGAAGGTCAATCCTGGGGTCAAGCGGACTCCCAATAACCGCCGTAGCGATGAAACACTCAGACTGGTGATCTTTGCAGTAGACCTCGTCCTTCACGGCCTTTCTCAAATGCTTATCACATAAGAAGACCTCGACGCCACATGCAACGCACTTCCCAGCCGGTTCTCGCCCTCTGCCAAGCGGGACACCGCACCAATCGCAATACACCTCGCGGTCGGCATCTGATAGGGCACCTCCACAGAACTGGCAATCGGTGGCATCTGGGTCATTCTGTCTTCCGCAATATCGGCATTGGAGTCTTTCGGGCAATTCCATCCCTCAACAGAATCAGCCATTCAACACGGAAACGAAAGAAGCGTGCGTGGCTAGCTTTCTACATGGAACTTGTGGATAAAAGATTTCTGAGGACAGACTCAAGAATAGCAATTTGCTTTTATTCTCAAGATTGCATCCAGCTGTGACAGCCCACGCATAGACCATCATACATCCAAGGCTTGCTTATTAGCATAGTTTCAGTAATATACGCTAGCGCCCAACCATCGAGAAGGGCTGTCGACCAGCAGCACACAGAGGGTAAATGGTGAACGACAGCACCTATAAAGCCGCCAAAGTTGCCGACGTCATCCAGACAGCAGCAAAACTACTTGTTCTACTAATCATCATCCCCGCTGCGGTGCTACTCGCGGTCTTCTTCATAACAGAACCGTTCATCTCAGAGATTGCTGTTCGTCAGACATTCTCACTCGCCTTCGCCCTTTGCTTAGCAGGTGCAATCGGAACGAAGACAGGGCGTAATCTGTTCGGGTATGTCTTGGTCTTGTCTGGAGCGGTCCTGGGAGCTTATTCTCTTTCGATATTCTGGGACCAGTCGTTCATGACAATGGGATGTGTCCACGTAAACATCATTATAGCGCTTGTTCTTGCTCTTGATGCCTCATCCAAGAAGCTGCTTGAAGAGCAGAGAGCAACAGTTGTCATCTGGACTCTGATTCTGTTGGCCATTGTCACAGGCCCCTTGATAGGTGCCCTGTATATGATACAGTTAGGTTCGAGTCTTCAGCTGACTTTGCTCATAGCACTGTTGGCTTCTGTCCCCTACCTTATCGGGCTGCATATCTACCAGAAACGACCGATTCTTGCCATTGTTGAAACGGTTGTGTTCTCTGCAGCAATGTCACAGGGTTTCGCCCCTCTCCTGTATTCGGACATGCTGGTTGTTGACCTCTTTGTAGAGATTTCGGCTCATCTCATTGTGCTCGGAGTTAGCCTATTGCTCTCGAGCCAGATGCTTAGATACATTCAGACCAATATCCTTAGGCGCACTGTCGGGGACACCCAATACGTCACCGAGAGGCAACGCATCGAATCTCTGATGGGGCTCGACGAATACACGGATGACGAAACAGTATCAGAGGCCCCAGTGCAAACACTCCCCCCGACGCCGTGGATCATCGACCCAAATACTGCTCATGCACTTTCGTCCCTTGGTCTGATTCTAGTCGCCTGTGGCGTTCCTACCCAACTGGTGTCACTAGCCGCTCTCAGTTCGTTTGCGGAATCAAGTTGGGTACCACTTCTTTTCTTCCCCTTGGCTGCCATTGTTTCATTTCTAGTCATTATTCCAGCAACAGTCTTTCTGCGGCTCGCTCGCTATATGACTCGTCGTCGCGAGGAACAAACCGTAAAAATCCTGGGTCTTCTCACAGTACTGGCTGGTACTACTTCCTCATTCATGTGGACTCAGTTCTCGTTCTGGCCGATTGAAAAGTCCCTAGCTCTGGCTGGAGCTGTCATTGTCACAGGCGTGACAGGTATATTTCGAGAAGTCCGCAGAATATGGAGGAGTCTATGGTTCAAGATAGTTCACAGATTCAGAATGGTGAAGCACTGGATCCGGAATCACCCAGTGCAAACCGGCGTGGCTATTGACTTGCTTCTCACTGCCGCAGTCCTGTCACTAGTCGTTCCTCTAATGAGCGGACTTCCGTATTATGAACTAGCCTTGATTCCACTCTCGATCACGATTGCTTCGGGTTTTGGAATGATAGGAATCGGGGCATTGAAACGCATGAGAAGCAGGATGAAATTTGCAGCAGTGACCTGGATTCTTTTCCTATCAGCAAATGCAGTTCTTACTCACTGGATCCTCACCGCATTGTTGGATACAGGACCAATCCAGAGGGTTACTATTCCAATGATTTGGATGCTTGGATCAGCTGCACTACAGAAGCTAGAAATCAGTAGGAAGGTTTCGGGTCTGTTCTATCTTCCCGGATTGGTCGGAGCAGTTTGGTACCTACACCTTGTTGAGCCGCTTTATCTGCCAACAGAATATCTCCTACCAGCCACGGCCATCATCATTCTTCCCGTCGGGGTACTTCGTGAGGAATACACGCGCGGTTTGACTCGGGCCAAAGACGCCATGGCAGCCGCGCTCATCCGTATAGGTGTCGCCGTCTATCGTGCCATGATTGCCTTTGGAGAGTTTCTCATTCGCTTCATCCTGGTTTCCTAGGCATCTCTGGCTGTCTTCTTCATAGCCTACGGGAGTTATGCTTACCTTTACAGTGGATTGAGGCTTGAGCTCACATACATTCTTGTTATTGCAGCTTTTCTCTTCTTCTTGTCATATTCGCCAGTTGTGAAGTATCGCGGAATGGAACATCGCACCCTTGTCACATTTGTGATTGCGGGGCTTGCCCTTTTCACAGGAGCACTCGCATACCATCTGGCTCTGACATTCGTTCCTCAGATTCATTCGCTGTTCCTGGCCGTGACGACAGCCACCGCGATTCTTGCAGCACTACGAGAGGAGCTTCCAGACACACTTCATCCGTTTATTCCGCTTGTCCTGTGGGGTGCGACACTCCTTTCCGGTTCATCACTTGTTTATTGGTGGCTATCGAGAATCTATGAGCAAGACTTGGCTTATGCATGGACAGGGGTTATTGTTGCCCTCTACATGCTGATGTCGTCTAGGTCTGAAAGGCTCAAGGTTTCAGCTAGTATCGGATACGCTATCAGTATAGTAGCGGCATGTGTGCTGTTCTGGTCTGCTTTCGGACTGCCGTTGACGTATCTCGTAGCTGGAATAGCGTTAACACTGATACCTGTAGCATCGTCATACTATGTGCGAGCTCTTAGACACGTAGGTAGACTTGCTCAGAAGATTGGAGAAGCGCTTCTTGTTCTCGTTCTAACTTACACGGTTATTGCAGCAGCGATAGTTGGGCTGTCTGCTTCACTGGTGATTCTGGCAAATGCTTCTTGGTTCTTCAACACAATGATTCAGCCTGATTTAGCGAGAGTCCTCTTCACTGTGCTGTTCACCCTCCTATGCGCATCTGCTGCAGTTCTCAAAGTTCAGCAGTTCAACGTCAGCGTCCGAACAGCGATGCTCGTCAGCCTTTCCACTGTCACCTCCCTTTTCGTTGTTCTTCTACTGCAGCCGATGGAACCAACGGTGAGCATCCTAGTCGCATCCACAATTCTATGTCTAGTGATTACCCCACTATCATCTCTTATCCCAGAGATTCGTGATAGCCGCCATCCCCTGGTGCTTGGACTAATCTTACTGATGGTCCTCTCTCTCCAACTTGTTACCTTCGATTTGGTACTCAAAGCGCTTGTAGCAATATCATGGACCGCAATGGTTCTTGGCCTGGTTGTTGAAAAGAAGACTTTCTTGAAGGTTCTCTATCCAGTTGCCACGAGCGGCGTGCTTGGCCTCGTTTCGCTTCATGTCCTCCTTCCCTTTACTGATCTTCTGACTGCAGCCATGTTCTTCGTTATGCTAGAATCCCTCCTTCTATGTATCCCGGAAGATATCTATCATCCCATAAGCTGGGCTCTGTTCTCGATCTCGACAGGCTACTTCGTATACCTACTAGTATCATTAGTCTCTAATGGCGCCCTGTTGTTGGCCGCAGGTACGATCATAGAGCTTCTCGGACGAACTCCGAGAATCAGCGGCCAAAAGGCGAGGGTGAACACACTCTTTGCCGCCCTCAGGGGGACATGGATTGGTCTACTCGTTGCGTTACAGTGCACTCCGCTTCTTGGACTTGTCATCGCAACTGAATTGGCTCTCCTCGCCTCGCTTGTGACTCTGAGAATATCTGTGAGCTCAACCTCAAAGAAGCTGCATGTCATCCTTCAGGATCTTGTTGGACTGGCCAGCTTGGCGGTTGTCTATTCGTTGTGTTTGCCCTTCACGAATTCCATCGTAGCACTTCATCTCGCTCTTCTGCCCGTCTTCGCGATCGCCGCCGTCCATTCTCAATCTGAGTCTTTCCAATCAGTTCACCAAGGTATCGTTATCTTCCTGATTGTATTCTACTCGATGACGCTTTGGACGCTCTTGTACCCGGTGACTGAGGTCATCCCTCTATCAATCGCTTCGGGACTCGCTAGTATCTCATTGCTTCGATGGTTCAGATCGGGCTATTCGAACCGCCATTCACTGACTCCCATATCTGCAGTCATCCTTCTGCTCGAGGTTGCATGGATCTGGCACGCTTACTTCATCTTCATGTTCAGTGCTGCAGCAATCAGTACAGGGGCTGCACTTCTCCTACTCTCTACATTGCTTATCCCAGCGACAGACAGCATGAAATGGACCAGATTTGAGTTCGTATGGGAAGCAGTGTCTGGGCTGAATGCGGTCATTCTGGGGGCGTACCTCTCCAGCTGGACGCTCTTCCAGTTCGGCTTTCCGTCCCAACCATTATTGACGTTGGGGTGGATTCTGTCACTGTATGGAGCCTTCTTGACACCTGCGATATTCTATGGAGAGTCAAGGAATAGCAACCTAGACCGGTTAGCTCATATCAGTTGGAGCCCGTCAATTCTTGGATGCGTACTCGTAGCATGGGAGTATACCATTGTTTTTTCTGACGTTCATCTGCGGCTAGGAGTGAGTGCAGTCGCATTCTCGTGTGCAATCACACCTTTCCTACTTCTTCATCCTCGAAGAAACGAAAGGTACCCTCTAATGGCTGATGTCTTCTTTGCCTCTAGTCTTGCATATGTTTCATGGTCTCTGGGTGGCGCCTTCAACAATGAGATGGTCAGAATGGTAGCAACCCTCATTGTTTGGTATGTTGTTGCACTTCCAGCTAGCGCGCCTGCGACATTGTGGGCGTTAAGCAGAGCAAAGGAATTCGCAGTCAAACACAAGACGGGATTAGTGTTTTTCACTCCACCCATTACAGGTCTCTTTGTGTTTGTAACCCTCTTCAACCTGCTGCCAGGCTTGCTACTTGATACCAATCACAAACTTCTCTTGTCGACAACATGTGCCTCGTTTGCCTTCGGATTCCTATACTACTCGGGAGCAAGGGTTGTTGAAGACAGACATGAAACCTCAGCCTTGGGACTGAGTCTTGTGGGAATCACAACGACCGCGTTTACAGGACCCGCCTTGGTTCTGTTTCCTGGTTCAGGTACAGAGTTCGCTGCTGCTCTGTTTGCTCTCTCCACATCTATGGCAACAGCACTCCTTGTCATGAGCGCACTGAGCAGGGCATTTCATTTTGGCCGAGTCATACACCCGAGTCACATACTCGGAGGAGTATCTTCTGGAATAGCAACGTTCATCGGTTTCTCGGCCTTGGTACATATACCGCTTGTCGAATCGCTCTTGATGGCGATGCTAGTGACCCTGTTGATTGAGGTACCCTTCATAACTGAGCAGATACGAGCCCTCATGAAACTGCTTGCTAATCTTGGTGCGATAATGCTAGATGCCCTGAGAAGACTGAACGCATTTCTCAGGTATTTGTTTGACCGTTTCGGCTATGTCCTCTGGCTGTTATTCTCCGGCCTAGTTACCATGGTCATCGGGACACTATCATATCCATTCTTCAGTGAGCTAGTAGGAATGAAACCTGGAACGCCGCTTTACTCCTTGCCAAGCTATAGCATTCCCTTGGGGCTGTTCGGACTGCTTCTCATCTCCATCGCAGCAATCAGACGAGGTGTTCAATCATCATTCGGTATGTCGAGTGTCGGAATACTAGTCTCAGGAGTAACCGCAACCGCAGCCGCCTTTCTCATTGACAGAGGACTTGTCATCCCTGCAATCTCAGCCACTCTGGCAATGGGCTTCATGTCACTCACAGTCCTTGCTAATCACCTTGAGAAAGATGAGAGTGTACTTCGTCGACTGTTCTTCACGGTACCGATCTCAGTTGCAGTCTTCATCGCTTCGTTGTTCTACAATTCGGCAATGAGCACAAACCTGATGTCGATATCGATTGGGCTATCTCTGATCGTATGTTTCAGTCTATTCATCGCCTCTACGAGAGTAGGCCTGACAGATGAGTCCATGCTGAAGTCTCTACAAGTCGGTATAGCTGGCACATCAACACTAATCACATATGCTGCAGCGAGCTTGGCGTTCCTTCCATTGCCTTGCATCTACCTGTCCGCCTTTGTAATGTCGTGGCTACTGCTCCCTGTTGCCAAGAGCAAGCACCTTCATCTTTTCAACGCACCACTCTTCTTTGCCCTTACCGGTTTTGGGTTCACCTTCGTGTTCGGGGAGCTCGTTCAAGGGCTTCTTCTTGCATCGTCTGCGCTGCTGCTTTTTGTCAGCCTCTATATCCGCGACCATGAGAGTGAGAATCCTCAGTTGGTCTATGCCAGGCTCGTGACTCTCCTTGCCTTGATTGCCTGTCTGGCCGGATTCTCGGCCTTAACATTCGTGCCTGGCCTTCTCTACTGAGACAGCCATCGGCATTGACTTCGAAAGTCATATGTAGCGAAACTTCGTATCTCTTACATGGTGACGAAGGTAATGGGGTATGAGGATAGACCTCGCCAGGGTGAGTATGGTGATACAACCCAGCGGTGCGCGTGGTGCGGCAGACCCACAGATGATCTAAGCCGGTGTCTCTATAGCGGACCACTCAATCACTATTGCTCGTTTTCCTGCAAAGCTGCAGGTGACTATAAATGGCATATTGGATGCTCCTTCTGTGTCACTTTCGTTTTCATCACACTAACACTGATTGCACTACAGCTAACAGGGATAGATCCAAGGATAGTCTCCCAGCTTCTCCCCTTTGGTGTCGTGGCTGCTATTGGCTGGGGGCTTGTCATCTATGGGTATTGGATGCGGCGCGATGATTGGCCGTAGTTCCTTCTCAAGAGTGCCTATAGGACCAGAGTTGACACTGCTAGAAAGATGCCACAAACCCATATATGACTGGCTTATACTCATCACTACTGAAGAAGAATCTCAAGCAGTCCAAAGGCCATGCCCCCGAGAGGAGGGAGTAGTCAAGTGCAACCCAGAGCCAGACAATTTCCCACCGATGTCCGTTTCAGAGGACAGTGGAGAACGTATCAGGCGCGGGTGCTGCAAACACTTGAGGAACACCTTGACGACAATAGACTGCATGTTGTTGCAGCACCCGGCTCAGGAAAGACTCTTCTTGGGCTGGAAGTAACCCATCGCCTTAACAGACCTACTATCATTCTTGCACCGACAAGAGCAATACGTGACCAATGGCTAGAGAGACTCTGTGATTTCTTCTTGGAAGAGAAAACCATTCCAAGCTGGATCTCAAAGAACGTTAGAAACCCGAGATTCTTGACAGTTGGCACCTACCAAGCATTGTACGCTGCATTCAGTGGAATGCAAAATGAAACTCACGAAGCGAATGAAGGGGACGCGCTAGTTGAGCTGTCAGGAGAGGAACAGGTCATTGAAGCCCTGAGGAGGGTGAGCCTCGGAACGATTGTCCTTGACGAGGCACATCATCTCAGAGTTAACTGGTGGCGTTGTCTGCATGAACTCCTACAGAAGTTTCCTGCAACGACCAGGGTTTCGCTTACTGCGACTCCCCCTTACGATGTTTCAATATCCGAATGGAGTCGCTATGTCGACATGTGCGGTCCCATAGACGCAGAGGTGTCTGTACCCGAGCTGGTCAAGGCCGGAGACCTCTGTCCTCACCAGGACCTGGTCATCTTCACCTCCCCATCATTTGTTGAATCCAACAGAATCAATGACTTCCGAAGAAGGACCCAGGAGTTCATAGGGTCATTCAAGGATGATGACAGGTACCTTGTTCTTGTGAAGAATCATCGTTGGATAGCAGCACCTGAAGACCATCTAGAGGAGATACTCGAAGAAGCTGAACTCTTCTCAAGTATGTTAATCTATTTGGAGTTCAAAGGCATTGAAATCCCCCGATCAACCCGAGAGCTCGTAGTAGGTTCATATCATGCCCTGCCCAAGTTCACAGAAGAATGGTTGAAAACTCTGCTTGAGGGCCTCTTGTTTCCGACAGGAATCACGAAAAAGGATCTCGACCCACTACTTCTTGACACGCGACACGCACTCTCACGAATGGGAGCTCTGCATCGCAGAAACATCGAGTTTAGAACCCCTAGGAAGCTACAAGGTATTCTCCGTAGAAGCATATCAAAACTCTTTGCGATCCAAGCCATTGTCGAGATCGAGTATAAGTCAATGCAAAGCGATCTCAGGATGGTCATTCTGACAGACTATATCAGGGAGGCATATCTCCAAAGAGAGCCTAGCCAAGACATTGACCTCGATAGAATGGGAGCTGCACCCATCTTTGAAACGCTTAGGAAGCGAGGCATTCGGGGGTGCAAACTTGCGATATTGACAGGATCGCTGGTCGTCATTCCGTCGCAATCGCGTGAACTCCTCAAGTCCTGTGCGATTCAGATCGGGATTGACCCTCAATCTCTACGGTTCGAAACTCTACCTGACCCGGATTACTCGATTCTCCGTTCAACATTGGAAACACAGCAGAAGACAGTACAACTCATCACAGGTCTCTTCATGCGAGGAGGAATCAATACACTGGTGGGAACCAAGTCCCTCCTTGGTGAAGGATGGGACGCTCCCTGTATCAACTCACTTGTGCTTGCAAGCTTCGTTGGCTCATATATGCTCTCAAACCAAATGAGAGGTCGCGCCATCAGGATACACAAGAAGAATGAATCAAAGGTCGCTAACATCTGGCACTTAGTATGCGTGGAAACCGACTCGAAGAAGCTGGGTCATGACTACGACATCATGGAAAGGCGATTCAAGGCATTTCTCGGGGTTTCGGCGACCGAACCAGTTATTGAGAATGGGATCAACAGAATGAATCTTCCGACACCGCCGTATACGCAAGAGACCATTGCCTCTATCAATCGTGAGATGGTCCATCTAGCTACTTCCAGCGAACAACTGAAAGGCAAATGGGACGAAGCTTTGAGAAGAGGAGAGGAGGGTGTTCGACTCGTAGAAGATGTGTTGGCCAAGAAGACACACATGCCACGAGGCTTCGTGTTTACGAACACGATTGAGGCACTAGGATATGAGATTATGATATTGCTAGCCCTGTTTTTGGTCCGCCAAGCCACCTCCTTCTTCTTTCCGGTTCCGGACCTAGGTATAGTTTGGATCTCATACCTCATGCAGCTGGGTCTGCTGCTGTTTGCGATCAAGTTCTTGCCGAAGCTCTACAGGGCCTTGCGGCTCTTTGTTCTTCACGGACCTGTAAAGTCAAGTCTGAAGCAGGTTGGCAAGGCGATGCTGACTACACTATGTGAGGTTGGCCTCATTATGACACACCCAGACGAACTCAAAGTGGTCACAGAAGAGGGGTCCCGCGGTAGTGTCTTCTGTCATGTCAAGGGAGGAACAAGTAGAGAGCAAAGCCTGTATCTTGAGGCCCTCAGAGAACTGCTGGGCCCCATCCAATCGCCAAGGTATCTGCTATTGAGGAAGACTAAGCTTGGTAAATCGATAGTCAGACGGGACTATCACAGCGTACCATCAGTGCTCGCCATGAACCGACGATTCGCCGAGCGATTCGCCGATAATTGGAAGAAACATGTGGGAGATATGCAACTGATTTACACCAGAAACCGCGAGGGAAGAATCGCACTCCTCCGAGCAAGGAACTATTCATTATCGGCAGGTTTCAGGCCCAGAACCGAGCGGATAAGCAGATGGAGATAGTTGTCAGTGCCAACAAGTCTCAATCGTAGAGTAATTGTCTTATGAGATTCTTTCGCCCACTATGGTGAGAGGGGTAAATCATGTTCCTTAGCTGCTCTGATCATCGCATGAATGTTCGGCGCAGGGCTTGGCGGAGGTACATCACAACCCGGAGCCAGAATCATCGGGCCTGTGGTGCCACCATCACTCATGGCCGCCCTACTTGCCTCAAGAACCTCTTCCTCAGTCCCATTCATGATGATATTGGCTGGGTCCACATTTCCAATGAATGTTGTATCAGGCAGAATCTCACGTGCGGCCGCCAAGTCGAGGGGGGCATCGATACTAAGACCATGGGCGCCTGTGTCTTTCATGTCCTTGATGATTCGGTACACATCGCCACATACATGGTAGATGGCATGAACGCTATTCTTCTGAATCCACGTGGCCACTTGGCGATCATAGTCCTGGAAGAATCTGCGGTACATTCTGGGTGAAACCAAGTCAGGTGAGGCCACGGGATCAGAAAAGTCAATGGCGTCAACTCCCAGATTCAAGAACGGTTCTAACGCTGCCTTCCAGATGTCAACGCTCCGCTGGAACAACGCGTGAACGAAATCAGGATCCTCTATGAGAGATTCCATGATGAGCTGTGTGTCTATGAGTCGCGAAACATTGGAGATGGGACCTATGCACACCAGCCATATGAACTTCTTCGCTCCTACCTCATCTACAACCTTGGATACACAGTCGATAGCAGCCCCAATGCGTGGATCCTCGTCAGGGGCGAACCCATCCAATTTGTCCAAGTCAGAGGGTCCTTCGATTGCCGGTTTAGTCACAATGGGAAATCCTCCCTCCGGGAACTTGAGCTTGGAACCATAATACTCAGGAATGATCATTGGGCTAAACATGGGACAGACTGTATCTGCATCGAAATCCTTGTCAAAGGCCAACCAAGCCCGGGCCATTTTCTCAGCATCGTGGTCAACCTCGCGCAGGGTCTGTCCATAATGATTATACACCCACGCTGTCGACACGACAGAAACAGGTATGCGCTCAGGGAGCTCTCCGTTCAGTGCTGTGTCTACAAGATTTCTGGGAAGAACCATTGGCTTTCAACTCGTATGTTTTTGACCCCACATCCATAAGAGCCTGATGATTGCTGGGCAGTTCCTCCTCCAAGTGGCCACTACCAAGCTGTTACCGCTCTAGACTCTAGGACGAGTGGCTCGAACAAATCTAGATTTCCGAAATAGGTCCAACATGACACAGGGGTTCTGAATGCACACTCGATGGCACTTCCTATGAGGTTTCAACCAGGTCGATTGCCTTTCTCACCGCGGCCATCGCATCTTTCCCATATCCGTCAGCACCTATCTTATCAGCGTAGTCCTGACTCACCGGCGCACCGCCAACCATAATCTTGGATCGAATCTTGCTGCTCTCCAGTGCCGAAACAATCTCTTTCATCTTTAGCATCGATGTTGTCATGAGAGCTGACACCGCGATGATATCAGCATCATGCTCAATCGCAGCCTCAATGAATTTCTCGACAGGTACATCACTTCCTAAATCGATTATTGAGAACCCGGCAGCCCCAAGCATGGTTGCAACGAGGTTCTTGCCGATGGAGTGGATGTCACCTTCACAAACACCAATCACTACTGTCCCACTGGCCTTAGAATCGAGCTGCTTCAGCAACGGCTCGAGAATGCTCATCGCTGCTTCAAAAGCCTTTGCAGCCATCAGAATCTCGGGCACAAAATACTCACCCTGCTGGTAGAGGTCTCCAACCTCTTTCATCGCTACAGAGCAGCCCTTGGTCACAATGTCATATGCTGACATGTTTCGATCCAGCAGCTCTTCCGTATATTCAGGTGAGGACTTCCTATCACCTTCTACAATGGAATCGATGAGCTTTCGCAGGACGTCATTCTCTGACATTTCGCTTCACTTTTAGGCGCCTTGTAAGAATTCTAATTTGGCGTGTAGTTGTTCGGAAACATGTAGGATATAAGAACATTTTTGTGTTACTCATCCAAGCATCTAGAGTACGAGCCTCTGAACCGTGAGGAGAAGCCGATGAGTAAGTCGCCCATTGATATCGTAAGCCAGGCACTGAAACACCAGAGTCCAGATAGAACTCCTGTACTTCCTCTGCTGGGTCTCTACTCCGCCAAACTAGTCAACAGCGGTCTCAACGAATTGGTTCACGATTCAGCGAAACAGACCAGTGCGCAGCTTACTGCACTCAGAAGGTTCGGGTATGACGGAGTCATCACCTGCATGGATCTCACAGTAGAGGCCGAAGTCTTGGGCGCAAAAACTGTCTTTCAAGAAGATGGCTTTCCGTATGTGAAGACCCATCCATACCATGATGGACGAGGGATCGACAAGTTGAGAATGCCTGACATCGAAACGTCTCGGCTGCGCGTCTTTGTGGACACAACCAGAAGACTCGTACAAGCCGTGGGAAACTCTCATCTAGTTAGCAGCTATGTTATCGGCCCATTCACACTTGCCGGTCATCTTATGGGCGTGGATTCACTCTTGGAGCTGACTATCGAGGAACCGGATAGGGCGATGTCTATTACCGAATCATGCAGGAATCTTATCATACCCTATGTGGAGGCTCTTGCTGAAGCAGGTGCACACAATATCATCATACTTGAGCCGACTGCCAGTACAAGCATCATCTCTCCAAGGTTCTTCGACACCTTCGCGGTACCGTCGCTCATCAAGCTCAATCGACAGATCAAGACGATGGGATCGCTGTCCACGCTTCACATCTGTGGGGACACAGCGAGGATACTGGGCAGCATGCTCGCAACCGGAGCTGATGCATTGAGTATTGATGCTGTGGTAGACATGAGGGAGGCAAAGTCCATCACAAGAGGCAAGGCGACACTTATCGGAAACGTTGACACATCGATTATGTTGACAGGAACGCCTGAAACTGTGAAGAAACATGCCACAGACTGCATCAAGAAAGCGCAGAGTGTTGAAGGGGGACATATTCTCAGTACTGGTTGTGACATACCATTAGAAACACCCGAGGATAACGTACAAGCCTTGGTTGATGTGGCGAAGAATACCTCACCCTAGAGAGAGAAAAAATGAGCGAGTACTGGATTGGTGTTGCGTGCGCCGTTGCCGCGTCATTTCTCTTCGGTCTGACCAACGTCGTTTACAAGAGATATGGGACTCGAGTGGGAATAGCCACCATCTCCGCATCACGAATCTGGGTCAGTCTACCAGTGGCTCTCTTTGCGCTCCTGCTTCCCGTTGGGCAGTCCGGTTTTGCGATACCAATAGGGTCAGCGCTGGTCCTTTCCTTCTCCATGATTATCGGAATTGTCATTGGAGACTCGCTCTATTTCCTGAGTCAAAGACATCTCGGAGTGAGTCGGGCCTTTCCTCTCGTAATGAGTTATCCACTCGCTGTGTATGTTATTGCCTATCTGTTCTTAGAAGAGCCTTTCTTCATATCTCGCGTCGTTGGTGCAGTTCTAGTGGTTCTTGGAGTAGGAATCATTGGACGCGAAGAACCCAACACCGTTCCAACCCTTAACTCAAACGGGTCCGGAAACCAGAGACTAGGAATGCTTGCTGCAGGTCTTACCGTTCTCTTCTGGGCCATAGGCGACGTGAGTATCCAAGTTGGTCTGATGGACGTGGATCCTGTAGATGGAAATCTGGTTCGTGTGCTCGCAGCTTCAATCATTATGCTTCCCCTCTTACCTAGGACGACGAGAGAGGTGAAGGCTCTGAGTAGAACGCATGCTGCTGGGTTCCTGCTGACAGGAGTCCTCGGGATAGGAGTGAGCCTGTTCTTAGCAATGTTCTCAATCAAGTTTATTGGAGCAACAGTTACGTCAATCTTGGTAGCAACAGCACCCCTCTCAGCCACTCCGATGGCAATGCTCGCCCTTGACGAACGAGTGAGTCGGCGTGTCTATGCAGCTACGGCCATGAGTGTCATGGGCGTAGTCCTCGTCCTGGTAGCAGCCTAGGCACCAGCAGCACCTATGCAGGATAACTGCGCGAGTTTCTACAGAAGAACTCACTGGCTTTTGGTTAAGGTTCAAGCGGTTCATCACAAGATAGAACAACTTTTTACGAGGTTTGTCCGACCAAAATGGTTGGTTGAAATCATTGCACGCCAGAAGGAGTCGCATTCTGCTAGCTGTATTGCTTTGTGCCATCATCTCAGTCGGATTCTATCGCGTTAGATCTGAGATAACACCTAACGCAGATGGGAAACCGGATATCGTGAATCGCTTTGAAGCATCGGCCAACGATCCAATATGGAACTTCATATATGATGTTGCAGGCAACAATGCTAACGATCGGGGATATTCTATCGCTGAAACCACTGACGGAGGATTCGTGATTGCAGGTCAGACTGCCAATGACCTCTATTTGCTTCGGGTTGATGCAAATGGCACGGAGCTCTGGAATACCACGGTTGACAATGGAAGCCTAGAGAGGGCATGGGACGTGATAGAAGTCAGCAGCGGGGGATATGCTACCTGTGGTTACGTCAGAATCGGATCATGGAACTACTTCTATTTGGTCAGATTTGATACTGATGGAAATGTAGATTGGATGAGGAATTATACAGGTAGATCGAACTATGAAGCAAGAGCCCTCGCGGAAACAGATGATGGTGGATTCATCTTGGTCGGTAGTGGCACGATGGGTGGCCCCCTCTATGTTGTCAAGACTGATCTGAACGGAGTACAGACCTGGGACGCAGAGATAGACGAAGGCGAAAGCTTAGGTGGCCGTGATGTGCTTGACCTCGGCGGGGCAAATGGGTATGTGGTTGCGGCTTCAATGCAGAATGCCACAAGCAACTACTTCTATCTCTTGAAGATTGATGAAGGCGGGAATCATGTATGGAACTCGACTCATGGCGGACCCGAGATAGAATACTGCTTCGGTCTGACAGACTCCACCGATGGGGGATATGCCTTGTGCGGCACCACAGCTAGCTGGGGAGGGGGAGGGTACGACATGTATCTTCTCAAATACAACAGTGCCGGGAACCTGATATGGAATAAGACCTACGGCGGTGCAGGGAACGAGATGGCCATCTCAATTGCCTCCGCTTCTGGCGGCGGTTATATGTTGGCGGGGTACGCTCCAGGAACGGGAGAAGATATCTGGCTGGTACGCACAGACTCGGAGGGTGAGGTATGGTGGTCAGAAAAGACAAATCTCCCCGGTGACGATAGGCCGGACAAGGTCATCGAGGTAAGTGATGGTGGATATGCTCTCTCAGGGTATGTGAATCCTTCTGTAGGGGACCAGGACACTGTCATCTACAGGCTCTCTGAGCCCATGTGGAATCCCGCGCCGACAGACAGAGAGCTGGAACTGGGACAAGGACTCTACTATGATATTAACGCATCATCCACTGATGGCCCTCTAAGCTGGTCTGTCAATAACACTGAAGACTTTTCTCTGGATTCCAATGGCATCCTGCGGAATGCCACATCGCTTCCAATTGGTCAGCATGGACTTGAGATTGAAGTTGAGGATGCTCATGGGCACTGGATTCAAGCTGAAGTGACCATCTCGGTCTACTGGGTCTATTCTAGCTTCAAGTTCAGTAGTGGCCAACGCACCAGAATAATGGGGATAGTCGAGGACCCTGACGGGGGTTTCGTTTTTGGATGTAGGAGCGAACCAGTCATAAAAGGTAGTGTTGCACCTTGGTTCGCCAAGTACAACTCCTCAGGAGATCAACAGTGGGCGGAGCTCTACCCCGATGGATATGCTCTGATGGACCTGATTGGTTGTTCAACCGGGGGATACGCAGCGGTGGGTTACGCTACAACTCTTGTTCAACCCGATGATGATGTATGGCTACTGAGAATCAACCAATATGGACAACACCTGTGGAACAAGACCTTCGTGGCCTCAGGGGCGGACATAGGGCGTTCCGTGGTGGAAACCGATGATGGAGGTTTTCTCGTTCTCGGTTCAACCCATGAGGCGTCGTCAGGAAAGACCGACTCCTGGCTCATCCGTACTGATTCCGGTGGAAACCATCTCTGGAACAAGACATATGGATACCAGTCAGCCACTGACGAGGGCTTTGATATCGTATCATGTGCTTCTGGAGGCTATGCGCTGGCAGGTTATACGAATGGCAGTGCATCCTGTAATAATGATGCTTGGCTCGTGAGAATTGATGAGGATGGGGCTCAGCTCTGGAATCGTTCGTACCATGGAGTGGATGTCAGCGTTGCGCGAGGAGTTGCTCAGCTGTCTGACGGCGGCTTTGCCTTGACCGGCGACATTACTCCTGTCGGAGAAACTCATAGAGATGCATTTGTGGTGAGGACAAATGGAACAGGCTTCGTCATATGGAACTACACGTATGGTGGCAGCCTCAATGACCACTGTGCAGCCATTGTTCAGATTCACGACGGCACATTGGCAGCTGCGGGTGAGAGCTACAGCTTCTCAGGTGGCAATAGAGATGGCTACTTCCTGTGGGTCGACTTAGATGGAAATTTTCTTGCAAATGAAAGCGCGGGAACCCCAGAAGATATCGAGTATTTCAATACCATCATAGAAGTTGGAGCAGGAGGGTTAGCAATGGGAGGGTATCACGCTCCATCCGGCTCACTCACAGGATCTGCCTACTTCGTTCAGAAGCCCATTCTCAAGTGGGTCGAAACACCCTGGGACCAAACCTCAGAGCTGGGTGATGTATTCTCAATCCAGCTGAAGGCATCTTCAGCAGTCGGAGTAAGAGATTGGTGGATAAACGATCAGACCAATTTCACAGTCAGTCCCAGTGGTATCATCACGAATGTAATCCCACTTACTGTCGATGACTACGAATTGACGGTTAGATCTTCTGACTACATCCGCAATACCATTCAGGCAACAATCGTGATATCCGTTGTGGATAGCACCCCTCCAACTTGGACAACGACACCGACAAATCAGGAGATTAATGAAACGGATGCATTCGCATACCAGCTGCAAGCCACTGACCTATCCCCTCTTACGTGGAGCGTCAATGACACAGTCCATTTCGCAGTCTCTTCCGAAGGTCTACTGACAAACACTTCTGTGTTATCACCCGGTGAGTATGGATTAAATGTGACCGTCAGTGATGAAAGTGGAAATGCCGCATCTGCAGCCTTTACACTAACAGTGCTAGAATTGACAACAACAACTACCACAACCACATCAACGACTACAAGCACAACGATCACCAGCACTACAACTAGTGGGACAACAACGACCGGGACCGGAACACCTCACTCTGATTTGTTGCTTGTCACGTTGATTGTTGGAGCTATAGGTGCCGTTGTGGTGGTAACCATCCTCTTCATCATGAGAAAACGGAGCTAGGCAAAGAACAAGAGCAACTGCTAACGTCTTTCCAAGGCCTCAGTTCATTTCAGGGCTCAGGATTCTGTCTAATGGGTCGCTTACTCCCACTGTTGCAGAGAACGAATTATCCTGTCCAATCCCTCATTGATGACCTCGGCATTCTGCGCAAAAGATAGACGCAGGAATCCCTCGCCAGATTTGCCAAAGAGCGTACCTGATGCCGTAACCACGCGTCCCTTAGCATATAGGTACAGCATAACCGCAAGCGAGTCCGACTGCTCTAGGTCCTCGGGTCTGAACAGAGACGAGGGTAGACCTTTCAAGTAACGCTCACCCTCGGCCCCTCGCAGGTATTCAACCATGTCATCGTGATGCGCTTCGACAAGATCTCGGACATTGGGAAACATGAAGAAGCTCCCCTTGGGAGGTTGCACACTGACAAGTGGAACCTCATTGTTCAAGCGGTCGACGAGGAGCTTCCTGCGACGAGCGTACTCAGCGACCATCTCTTGGACCCGGTCGTCTGGACCAGTTAGTGCTGCCAGAGCAGCGTGCTGTGAGACGATGGGTGCGCAGATTGCGTTGTACTCGTGTAGCTTCTTGAAGCCTTCAAGTAGGTTTCTGGGGCCGGCAATCCACCCAACCCTGAAGCCGGTCATAGCATGACTCTTGCTAAGACCGTTGAGGACAAGGGTCCTTTCTGCCATACTGCCTACGCCAGCGATGCTCTGTGCCTTCACGTCATCAAAAACGATTCGCTGGTAGAGTTCGTCAGAGAGAACGACTAGGTCATGGTCTTCAGCTAAGTCTGCTGCCGCTCTAAGGCTCTCCATCGTCCAGACGGCACCTGTCGGGTTGCTTGGCGAGCAGATCACCAGCATCTTTGATTCTGGACTGATGCACTCAACCAAGTCATCAGGAGTAGGAATGAATCCGTTCTTTTCATATGATGGTACAAAGACTGGCTTCGCGCCGATTATTCTGGTGATGTAGTCGTATGCGAAATAGGAGGGAGTCGGAATAACCACCTCCTCCCCACTGTCAACAAGAGACATCATAGCGTTAAACACTGCCGGTGACGTTCCTGCTGATACGATGACTTCATGTTCTGGACTGAGGTCAACTCCTGAGTCAACACGAATCTTCTCTGCAATCGCCTCTCGGAGGTCCATAATTCCGTAGTCAGGTGAGTAGTGTGTCTTGCCAGCCCTGAGCGCCTCATGAGCCGCCTCGATGATGTGGCGCGGCGTATCAAAGCTGGGTTCTCCCATACCAAGACTGATTGTTTCATTGTCTTCGGCAATTGCAAGAAGCAATCCAATTCCAGACGTGGGCAGATTCTCAAGGTGTCGTCTCATGGTCAAGACCTGTCTGTCATTCTATCTCTTGGAAGAGGAAGGCCGTTGTCGAAGCCACTCAGCCGACCTGCATTCCTAGCATATCTAAGATAGTCACGGTGCAATAAGCAACTTGCGGTCGAGGCGGCTAGATGCAAACCAAGGTACCATCTTTTGCAATGCATTCCATCTTGCAGACCTTCTTTGAAATCCATCCAGATTCAACCTTGTTTTTGTGGCTTCATAACGAATATAAAGAAGCAGGTCCTGTTTAGAAGTACATGACACATTCTCATTCACTTCCAAGAGAGGGAATGAAGTAGGCGATTTAAGTTGGCAAAGAAGGAACACTTTGAAGAAACGAAGAATCGATACAGAGAGAAGACAGGCAAGTCCAAGGCGCTCTTTGACGAATCGATCAAACTCCTGCCCGGTGGCATCGGTGGTTCTGCACCAGATTTTGCACCGTATCCCATGGCGGTCAAGAAAGGCGAAGGCGGAAGAGTCTGGGACCTTGATGATAACGAGTATCTAGACTTCAACCTGTGTTGGGGCGTCCTGATGGTTGGACACAGACACCCAAAGATCATTGAAGGCCTAGAAGAGCAGCTCAAGTACGGAACTATGTACGGCTTTCCCCATGAAGACATAGTCGATACAGCAAAGGAACTAGCCTCGAGGTTTACACCCATCGAGAAGCTCAGATTTGTAAATTCAGGTTCTGAGGCAACCCTCTACGCAATTCGACTCGCCAGAAGATACACTGGCAAGGACAAGATTGTGAAAATCGAGGGAGCATACCATGGAGTGATGGATTCGCTTCACATCAGTAAGAGACCCGGCAAAGGCGAGTATGGACCGCGCCGACGTCCTGCGAAGGTACCCTACGGTCAGGGAATCACAGATGGAACCATCAAAGACACTATCATTACTCCGTTCAATGATACTGAAACTTTGAATGAACTGCTTGAAGAGAACTTGGGCGAAGTTGCAGCACTCATCGTCGAACCCACAATGATGAACGCAGGTGTTATACCTCCTCAGAAGGACTACCTCAAAGAGCTCAGGAAGATAACCAATGAACATAACATCGTCCTGATTTTTGATGAGGTCAAGACCGGCGTTAAGCTTGCACGCGGCGGTGCAACCGAATTCTTCGGAGTTGAGCCGGACATGGTCTCATTGGCGAAAGCGATTGGCGGGGGTATGCCTATCGGAGCCTGTGGTGGGAAGGCAGAAATAATGGATGGAATTGGTCACGAGGGTCTTTTTGGAACATTCTCGGCCAACCCTATGTCAATCAAGGCAGCCAAGATCACTCTGACAGAGATATTGACAGACTCTGCATACAAGCATGTTGCGGAGCTGGGTAACGAGCTCATGAAGGGATACGAGGACATCATCAACGACCACAAGATGGATGCGATTGTCCAAGGCATCAATGCTGTTGGAGGCATTCTCTTCACCACTGAACCAGTCACAGATTATAGGTCTTGGATGAAGGTGGACAAAGAGCGAACAATGGACTACTGGATGACCATGCTCAATGAGGGAGTCATTGCCATGGCCTGTGGCGCTGATGAGGAATGGCTGATATCGGTTCAGCACACAAAGGAGGACATCGAGACCCACCTCGAAGTCTTCAAGAAGGTAGCACCAGAGATATAGACTATCGCAGTCAGTTGGGGCTTCGGAGTAGATTCTTCTCCCTGCCCCACTACTCTTTTTCTTCGCCTGAATCGAAACTAACTAATTTCATACCATCCAAAGATGCCAAATCCTGAATCATTGATGATGGCTTTGTTGATACGTGTTGCAGCAGCAAGACCACGGTTGGTATCACGCCCAGAGGTGTGAACAGACTGGACAGTCTTTTCTATGACTCACCTCTGTGGACATGCAATCCATTCGTTCGCCATCGAATAGCAGCATCTTTCCAACCAATGTTTCGCCAAACCCAACAATGATCTTTAGAACTTCCATTACCTGCAGCATAGCAAACAGTCCAGGTGTTGCACCAATTACAGGGAACGTTGCTACTTCTTTTGGATCCTCTGACAAAATGCATCGAAGACAGGGTCCCTTTCCAGGGATTATGGTCGTTACCTGTCCATAGAGGCCATGGATGCCCGCATGCACAAATGGGATTCGTTGCTTGACACACTCCTGATTCAAAAGGAACCGAGTAGCCCAGTTGTCCATGGCATCAACCACCACAGTTGAACCGTTGAGTATACCACTCACATTCTCTTCGGTAATCTCCGCAATCCTTGCATCGACCTCAACATGTGAGTTCAATGCCCGAAGTTTCTCGGCCACAGATGCGGCCTTGGGCTGGCCGATATCCTGCTCCCAAGCAAGAACCTGCCGATTGAGATTGCTTAGCTCAAACTCATCTTTATCTACGAGCACAATCTTCCCGATACCTGCGGCGGTCAAGTATAGAGCAGCAGGACACCCTAGGCCGCCCGCGCCTGCTATGAGAACTGTCGAGTCCTTCAATCTCCCTTGCCCTTTCCGTCCCCAATCATCAACCATGATTTGTCGATCGTATCTCGTCAATTCAGATTCAGACAGCGGCGTTTCTGATTCCATGTTCACAGCGACCTGCTGTGCATCTATGCATTGGTGCAATATAGAATTTATCCAAATACTACCATGAAGGAGTAGATGCCCAAACTTAGTAACTCTGGAAACGGCATCAACGAAAAGCAGTCGTGGTCAAGTAGCTCTCGACGCTCTTGGAACCCGTGTGCATAGTCCGTGCGCTTCGTCCATCAATATGACAAAATGAACGTATCGAAAGTGAAATTCTACCGACAAAGTATATTAGGGGTAACGGTCGTGAACGGGCTCAGTGAACGTTTCGATGAACAGAGGAATAGCCGCAAACATCCGTACGACAGGGAAATCCTGTCAGTATAGTGGCTATTATAGTTATTATCTGTAAGTCGAGACGCTACTGACGATATCGACCTCTGTGTCGAGCCTTTTCGTTTTGGTGGTGTCTTATGTTTATAGAAGTCAGAAGTCCAAATGCCGATTCTATCGAAATACCCAGCGTGGTCACAAGTTTATTGGTCATTTATCGGAGAGTATGGCTTTGCTTTTCTGGAGGTGTGGTCTGATATTGGATGAAAACGCGAAGCTACGAGGAACAAGGAATCTAATCAAGAAACTGACGTTGGAGATCGTTTCTCTAGCAGGAAAACGTACTTGTCTTGCTTTGGAGGTGGCTCACGCAAAGTCACGGCTCGGAAATCCTGTGCTGAATAAGGAAGTTGAGCGTGATCTCAGGATATCGGTGGTCAATCAATGTGATTCTGACAATCATGACAAAGGATTCGCTCTGAGACTGCTGAATTTCCTGATTGCGGAATCAAAGAACGTTCAGCGCCAAATCATACGGCCTTCAGCACCTTTGACAGCATACGACATATGGCAGAAGGCCAAGGCCTTAGAGAAGACTGGACGACCTATCACCCATCTTGAAATCGGGGAGCCTGACTTTGGTCCACCAGATGCAGTCAGGAAGGCAATGATGGAAGCTGTTTCACAGGGCCTAACTCGATACACAGCATCGGCGGGTATCTACGCTCTTCGAAAAAAGGTCGCCGACCATCTCGGCGAGCAGCATAACACAAGAATCTCAGCAGATGAGGTCCTCATCACCACAGGCGGAAGATTCGCACTCTTCTTGGGTGTTACCACAAATAGTAGTCCAGGAGATGAAGTGATTATATTTGATCCTTCGTACCCAGCCTATGATGATGTTGTAAAGGCAACGGGTGCAACACCTGTCCACGTTTCCACTCAAATCGACAATAATTGGATTCCCAACTTGGGTGAGTTAGAGGATGCCATAAACAGCACCACAACTATGATTATTCTGAACTCTCCTGCTAATCCTACAGGTCAGGTTATTGGACGGCACTCATTCAGTCAGATTGTGGAGCTTGCTGAATCACGGGATATTTCTATTCTTAGTGATGAAGTGTACTCGGATTTCTCACTCATACGTCCGACAAGCATACTTCAATTCACGAACAGCAAACACATCTACGTGAATTCTTTCTCCAAGAGCTATGGAATGACTGGTTTTCGACTGGGCTATGCTGTGTCTGACAAGGACACAATCGATGAGATGACGAAACTGCAGAATCTGTGCCTCACCAGCACCCCAGAATTCATTCAACATGCAGGCATTGCTGCACTTGACTGCGATGACGAGTTACGCCATCATGTGAAGACCGTGACCAGGAGGCTGAACCTTCTATCTGCTCATCTGGCTCGGCTACCGGTGTCCTTCGCTCCACCACAAGGAGGCTTCTACGTCTTCCCAAGGATAGCTCGGAGTGATATGGACGGCGTTCAGTTTGCAGAGCGCCTCCTCGCGGAAACTGGTGTGTGTGTCACTCCCGGCTCAACGTATGGTCCAGGCTACTCAGACTGCTTCAGAGTATCAGTTTGTCAACCAGAAGACGTCATCGTCAGGGCTGTAAAGGCCATGGAGGGTGTTCTGCAATGAATGTGGCAATAGTAGGAGGTGCTGGAAGAATGGGGAAGCTGCTTGTCAACTACTTCTCCTCATACAAGAGCAATATAATCGTATCAGACCCGTTGGCACCAAGTATCAAGCATTTAGAGAAAGAACTTGGCATACGAGTCGTGAACGACAACACCACTGCCGTATCCAACGCTGATGTGGCCATAATCTCGGTTCCGATGGAGAGCACTGGCGCAGTCATTAGAGAAGTCATACCGAGAATGAAGAAAGAGGCAGTTCTCTGTGAGATCTCCTCAATCAAGGCGGGAATACCAGCAACACTACGCAGTCTGAAGCAGCATGGTGTCAGATTACTGAGTGTACATCCATTGTTTGGAGAGGGAGCGGAGATTCTGAAGAAGCGGATGGCCCTCATACCCCTTATCAACAAGAACAAGGAATTAGATACTGCTAGGCGTCTGTTCCCGGATTTTGAGATTATTGTTGTTGATTCAGAAGAACATGATAGAATCATGGCCCTCACGATCTCTCTACCTTACTTTGTTAATCTGATTATTGCGTCAGTCCTCCGAAACGAAAACATAACCACTCTACAGAAACTAGGAGGGACGACCTTCAGGATGCAGCTGATGCTCACCGGAGGAGTGATGTTCAATGCTTGCGCTTTGCATGAGGGCCTACATAAACGAAACAGCCACGCATTTGAAATTCTGAAGAAGTTCCACGACCATACAGCGTCAGGTCTAAGAGACCTCAATGGGGAAGGGGAAGGTTTTGGAGAGTTTTGTAGGGGGATCAAAGCAGAGTTCGGAAGGACTGTAGATTTGACTCAAAGCTATAGCGACATGTATCGCGTCCTGTGCATGTTAGAAGATCAGATAACATCTGAGGTGGTCCCATGAAATATACTACTTTTGATGTAACAGCGACAAGTAGGAGCTACCCGGTCATTGTCGGCCAGGACCTAGTAGAGAATGCCAGTGAGTTCATTGCTGACTTAGGGGATAGAGCCTTTATCTTGACTGACGATACCGTAGCAGAGTTACTTCTCGAGCCACTCTCAAGAGGTATGAAGGAGGTAGGACTCAAGTCATTCACCAAGGCAGTCAAACAGGGAGAGGCTATGAAATCCCTTGAGATAGCACGGGAAATTTACGATTTCTTCGCCAAGAACACTGCGGCACGGTCAGATGTTGTTGTCGCACTTGGGGGAGGCGTCATTGGAGATCTGGCGGGTTTTGTGGCATCAACATTCAAACGTGGAATGCGTTTGGTACAGATTCCAACAACGCTACTATCCCAAGTAGACTCCGCCATAGGAGGCAAGACCGCAGTAAACCTACCCCATGGTAAGAACCTTGTAGGGACATTCTACCAACCGCACGCTGTCATTGCCGACGTTTGTGTTCTCGGGACTCTGCCTACTTGCGAATTCAGAAGTGGTCTTGCGGAAGTCATCAAATATGGGGTATCATTGGATAAGGATCTATTCGAGCTTATCCGTGGAAATAGGCAGGATATCCTTTCGAGAACACCTGAAGTACTCGCATTGGTTGTTGAGAAGTGCCTGAGGACTAAGGCGCAGATTGTTGAAGAGGACGAAAGAGAGGAGAAAGGCGAGAGAGAGGTTCTCAACTATGGACACACAGTCGGTCATGCAATAGAAGTCTGTGCAGGATACAGACTCCCGCACGGATTCGCTGTGGCAATTGGAATTGCGGAAGAAGCCCGCTTCGCGGCCAGATTGGGCCTGTTTGATACTGATTCACTTGAACTGCTGATTACTACTCTATCGATGTTTGAGCTGCCTACCGAGATACCCCCTACCTTCGATGCAGACGAGATGGAGTTAGCCATTCGACAAGACAAGAAAATCAGGCGAGATAAGCTCAGGGTTCCCGTACTCGTTGACATAGGACGGACCAAGATGATGATGGTTGATGGGGGATCTTTGATACCGAATAGAAGGATGGAATAACAATGCTGGTAATACTGTACGCAAATGCAACACACGAACAAATGACGGAAGTCCTGGAAAGAATCGAGAAACTGGGCTATAAGAGCCATGTCAATCCCGGGATTAGTCGAACCGTGATAAACGTCACAGGAGATGTGAGAGTACAAGACGTTTCCTCTTTCACGGGAATGCCCGGTGTAATGAGAGTCATTCGTGTAACTAAACCATATAGATTAGCAGACATTGAAGTGCATCCTGAAAGAACTGTAGTAGAAGTAGGTGGATGTGAGATTGGGGGTAAACGACCTGTGGTCATTGCAGGACCGTGCAGTGTTGAATCCATGGATCAGATGATAGAAGCGGCTCAGTTGGTAAAAGAATGCGGAGGCGACATCCTGCGAGGAGGTGCCTTCAAACCACGGACCTCGCCCTATTCTTTCCAGGGTCTGGGCAACCATGGCTTGAGCCTGCTGGCTGAGGCTCGACGGCGAACTGGTCTTCCCGTAGTTTCTGAGGCCGTAGATACAGAGAGCTTTCCCGCTGTAGAGGCAGCAGTAGACATCATTCAAATTGGAGCCAGAAATATGCAGAACTACTCTCTACTCAAGCGTGCAGGTCGGTCGCGTAAACCCGTTTTATTGAAGCGAGGTATGTGGGCTACGCTGACTGAACTCCTTTCTGCAGCAGAATATGTGATGGCAGAAGGAAATAATCAGGTAATACTGTGCGAACGAGGAATGAGGACGTACAATCAGTATAGCAGGTTCACACTGGATTTGTGTGCTATTCCCGAATTGAGGAGTCTGACACACCTACCGGTGATTGTTGACCCCAGTCATGCGGCTGGAAAGCGAAACCTGGTAATTCCTCTTGCTAGAGCGGGTTTTGCTGTTGGAGCTGATGGAGTCATGATAGAAGTTCACCCGAATCCGACGGAGGCTTTGGTTGATGGACCCCAGTCACTCACTCCTGTCATGTTTCGAGAATTCATGACAGACATTGCTCGACGCGAGATGATGCCTCAACGCTTCAGACTTCCTGCAGAAAGAAGAACTCAGCTAGTTGCACTAGGAACCACTGTTTCTGGCGGCGATATCCACACTGAGGAGTGAATAGGGAGATGACGATGAAACTTTGTGTATCAATGACGGCAGAAAACGCACCTAGGTGCATCGAGTTTGTAAGAGCATGTGACGCAGAGCTGATCGAACATCGAATGGACTTTATGTGCAAGATTGAAGACTTAGATGAGATATACGGTGCATCCAGTGCCCCGATTATTGCCACTTGCAGATCTTTAGGGAATGGCGGCCATTACAAAGGTAGCGAGCAGGATCGGATTGGGCACTTACTTGAGGGCATAGATGCCGGCGCTTCATATGTGGATGTCGAGGTGGAAACTGAGGCAGAGTTGTTTGAACGCGTCAAAAAGAGAGCTAAATCTCTCAATCGCCGCTTGATTGCATCAAAACACTATCAAAGTTTCACTCCTGAGTATTGTGAACTTGCCTCGATGCGGGACCGTATGCTGATCCAAAATCCGGACATTATTAAGATAGTGACTACCCCTAGTTCAATCGATGACTGTCGAAGAATCATGCATCTCTACGATGCTGAACACAACAATCGACATTCGCTGATTGCATTCGCAATGGGGCGCCTCGGGCGACTCAGTAGGCTCTATGCGTTGCTCATGGGTGCCCCATTCATGTATGTTTCTATGGACAATCAAAGGCGAGCAGCTCCAGGCCAGATGAGCCTGTCACAGATGAGAAAAATTGTGAAGGTGCTCCTGTGAAAAGATTCGTTGTTGTGGGATATCCGCTGGAGCATTCAATGAGTCCGGTAATGCATAATGCAGCTTTTTCTGCACTGGGATTATCTAACGAGTTTGAGTATCGAGCTTGTGTCTTGGAAGGTGCTCGGCTGCCCGATCTAGTCCAGTCGATTCTTACCGGCCAACTACAAGGAGCAAACATCACAATACCGTACAAATCGAGAATCATAGAACATGTCCCGGTTGTTTCGAATATCGGATTTGCTGTGGGTTCTGTAAACACGCTCTATCGAGAGAAAGGGACAGTTGTGGGATGCAATACAGATGTGAGGGGCTTTGAGAGAGCGATTGAAGAGGCGGATGTGAGTCTTCAAACCAAGAAGGCAACACTGATTGGTGCCGGTGGAGCTGCAAGAGCTGTTTCATTTTCGTTAGCCAGGTCCGGGTTGAAGGAGCTGACCATCTTCAATAGGTCACTACCAAAGGCCAGGAGTCTGGCAAATCTGGTTCGAATGCGAAGTAGAACTGAAGTGAAGTGCCATAATCTAGAAAGAATTGAGAACAAACTTGCGGAATCAAGTCTTCTGGTAAACTGTACTCCTGTTGGAATGACAGGGCATTCTAGTGACAATACCCCGATTCCTGCAGAGGTGCTTTCGAGAGTTGACATTGTCATGGATCTAATTTACAACCCTCTGCGCACTCAGCTTCTTAGAAAGGCACAGGAATCTGGATGTAAGACCATCAATGGGTTGACTATGCTTGTGCAACAAGGAGCCGCTTCTTTCGAGATTTGGACCGGTAAGAAGGCACCAATCAATGTTATGAAGAAGGCAGTGCTCAAAGCCCTGAAAGGGGGAAACAGTTAGTGGATTGTATGACGAACATCGGACTGATTGGATTCATGGCTACTGGGAAGACCACTATAGGCAAGGCACTAGCCGCAAGCTTGGGGAGAGAATTTCGTGATACTGATCAGATAATCGAACACCAAGAAGGCAAATCCATTAGTGAGATCTTTTCGGAATCTGGCGAAATGGCTTTTCGAGAGATTGAGGCGAGAGTTGTAAGGGATGTGTGCCAAATCAACTCCGCTGTCATCAGTTTTGGTGGTGGGGCACTCCTATATCCTTCTAGTTCCGAAATCATAAGCAAGCGCACACAGGTTGTTCTTTTGAGGGCGTCTGTTGCCACAATCGCTGCAAGGGCTAGGTCCTCTGAGCTCCGCCCGCTCTTGCCTGAGGACGAAACTAAACGCATAGAGCAGGTGAAACAGCTTCTCGCAAAGAGAAGTAGGTTGTACGATGCCATCAAGGACATAGAAGTCTGTACGGACACAATGGGTGTGAGTGAAACTGTAGATCATATTCGAAGGAGGCTTGGACTCTGAGGGCAAATGTCTGGAATTCTGAAGTTGACGGAACTGTCTGCACTCCGCCGTCAAAGAGTCATACACATCGAGCTATTGTATGCGGACTTCTCTCTCCAGAAACGACACGAATCAACAACCCTCTGTTGTGCGACGATACCGAAGTCACACTACAGAACGCGAGCATGATGGGCGCAGATATTCGCAGGGGCATCACCACGGAGATAACTGGGCCGAATAGACTACGTGCTCCTGCCTCGGAAATGCATTGCCGGGCATCCGGCACCACTCTTAGGATCTTCACTGCACTTTCTGCCTTAGCAGATGGAAGATGTGTGTTGACAGGAGATAAGACTCTGTCCAGAAGACCCATCAAACATCTCGTTTCCGGTCTGCGTCAACTGGGCGTAAACGCGAAGTCAATCAACTCGAACGGGCGGCCCCCCGTAGAAGTCCACGGAGGACTTCTGAGAGGAGGCTCTGTCAGGATTCGTGGGGATGTTTCGTCTCAGTACATCTCAGGCCTCCTCTTTGCATGCTCTAAGGCTGTCGGAGACACAACACTAGAAATCACAACAGAGTTGGCGTCCAAGCCCTACGTCGAACTTACACTTGAAACGATGGCACATTTTGGAGTCTATTCCGAAGCAGCAGATAATTGGAAATACATCCATATGCCTGGAAACCAGGAGTACCACTCAGACGAGTTTGACGTCGAAGGTGATTATTCATCTGCAGCGTTCTTGATGGTCGCTGGAGCACTAGGGGGGAATGTCAGAGTAACTGGATTGAAACGCGATTCGAAACAGGGCGATGCCCATATCATCAACATTCTCAATGAAATGGGTGCTTCAGTAAGAAACACAGGACGTAGCATCTCCACTGGTCTTTCAGAATTACGGGCTCTCGCAATCGACGTGAGCCAAACACCAGATATTGTCCCTGTGTTGACCCTGGCTGCAACTCAAGCGCATGGGACAACTCGAATCTACAATGCGGCAAGGCTGCGTTACAAGGAAAGCAATCGCTTGGCTTCTATCTCCATTGAACTCCGGAAAATGGGAGCTAACATCAGTATCAATGATGATGGTCTTGAGATTAGAGGACCCACGACGCTTAAGGGGGCCACGCTTGACTCCCACAACGATCATCGCATAGCGATGACTTGCATTCTTGCAGGTATGATTGCTGACGGAAACACCGTGGTAGAAGGTGTAGAATGCATAAGCAAGAGCTATCCCAACTTCATCCGAGACATTCAGACTCTTGGAGGGAGAATTGAGCTCGCAAATAACTACACACTGTCAGGAGGAAAGATATGACATTCACATTCGGCCAGAAGTTCAAGATACATGTCTTCGGAGAGTCGCATGGAAATTGCGTTGGTGTCATCATAGAAGGGTGTCCACCGGGATTTGGCATTGACTTGGAAGCCATCCAAAGTGATTTAGACCATCGAAGGCCAGGCCAAGGAAAGCTGACCTCTGCAAGAAGAGAAATGGACTCCATATCAGTATTGAGCGGCCTGTTTGACGGGATGACGACGGAGGCCCCCTTGGTCATGACGATTCCCAATACAGACGCGAACTCGTCACATTATGACAATCTTAAGGACACCCCTCGGCCAGGTACCGCCGATTATACTGCCCGAATTAAATACAACGGAAAGAATGACTACCGTGGTAGCGGCGTATTCTCAGGAAGAATGACGGCTGCACTGGTTGCTGCCGGAAGCGTTGCGAAGCAGCTGCTTGCAGGGGCTGGAATCGAGGTGATTGCACATGTCGTCCAAGTTGGTAACGTGAAAATCCATACACCGGCTACTAATCAAGAAATCAGATCCCAAACATATGCTAATGCGGTCAGGTGTGCCGACCACAAAATCTCGTTTGAAATGGCCAAGGAGATTGCGAGGGTGAAGCGTCAAGGAGATTCGATCGGCGGCATTATCGAATGCCGAATCCTGGGTGTTCCAGTCGGCGTGGGTGAGCCTCTCTTCGGATCCATAGAGAGCGTAGTGAGCCAAGCGATGTTTGCTATTCCCGGAGCAAAGGGTATCGAGTTCGGGGCGGGTTTCTCCAGTGCAGCCAGTCAAGGTTCCCAAAACAACGATCCTCTTGCAATCCAGAACGGGAAAGTGATATTACTCAAGAACGACGCTGGTGGAATCCTCGGTGGAATTTCAAATGGTCAGCCAATTGTATTCAGGTTGGCTTTCAAGCCTACACCTTCCATCGCAGGGCCGCAAAGCACAGTGAATCTTGAAACTGGACAGAACACAGAGATTCGTATAAAAGGTCGGCATGATCCCTGCATAGTTCCGAGAGCGGTGCCAGTTGTCGAATGTCTTGCTGCAGTCGTGATTGCAGACCTTGTCATGAGAGGAACAGATAAGATAGAACCCCCCCGATGATGATGCTACAGTCGAAATGTTGAAAAACAATTTGGATTAACACACCTAGTACCTGGGTGATTCGATGAGCATTGTCATCAACTATTTTGGATTGCTTGCATCAAAGATGGCAACGACTAGTGATTCTGTCGAACTCGCCAACGGAGCCAGAGTGAGAGACCTCTTCTACCGTCTCATTGAGAAGCACAGCGAGGTCTTCAAGACGTACATTTACGATCCCGAAGGAGAGAAGATAAGCGGGGATGTTATGGTGAACATTAACGATGTCCCTATTCTCCGGATGCAAGGACTGGACACGGTTCTGAACGATGGCGACCAGATCGACCTTCTTCCAATCTTTGCTGGCGGCGGCTAGAGCTATATCTCTACTCCATCTCACCATTTCATACAATACCAGAGGAATCATTCCATTTGCATGTCAGAGACCAGTTGCGGTTTCCATCTGGATGATGCCCTCAGCCTGCATGACAGTGTATCTGTACTGCTGGGGGTCAACTTCCCGTGTCTTGGTTTCGTCAACGTTGACAACAAAGACGCTATGTATCTCAGACGTCGCAAGCGCATCATACAACACGGGTGGGGAGAAGTACTGCGAATCACAGAGATCCTTGAGCTTGAGAAGCTGAGATTCATCTCGGTGACCGACAGGCTGCAACATGACATCAGGTATCTGTAAGACGTGATAGTGAGGAGTTGCCAGACTAAACCGATGACTGAACCCGGCATAGCGTGCAATCTTGGCAGCAATTCTTGTCGAGCGGTAACTCCCAGGACTGAGAGCCGCTTTTGGCGGCACGAATCCAGTTTCCACTTCCAGGACAAGAGTTTCCTCGTTTTCCGAAACGCCATGCATTTCGCTTAGGATAGCATCTCTTGGGTCTTCGCCGAGGCCGAGCATCCTCTCTCTGACAGCGAATAGGTCAGCTGTCAAGCTCCCACCGTTAAGAGAATACTCCACTCTAACTTCGTAGCCCTCCTCAATGAGATGCTTAGCACATAGAACCTGCATCACACTGTGGTTGACCTTTGCCAAGCCCCTGCGACTCAGTTCGACAAGACGATCACGAACCTCGTACAGATTATCAAGATGGTCTGCCGAGATGCTCGGTCTTATTCTGTCAATTAGGGTATCAAGGTCTCTTGCAAACTTCTTCTTAGCCATAGAATGACACAAGCCCTGTATTTACACACATTTCAGGAATTGAGAGTGGCCTAATAGTCTATCGATGCTGATAGCCCCACTGAACTCAAGACGAGTTCGTAATGACTGAGCGAAACAATCGAACTGTATTGAGTATCAGATTAGGCAATGACTTGGCGAACTCAGAGTCATCCTAGTTAGAAGACAAAGGGCTCCAGTGCTGCCAAGTATGGAGATAGGTGGAGATCATTTCTGTGCTATCCAGCTGAAGAGAAAAGACTTATCATACACATCAAAAATCTCTTATCAGCATCTGCAGCGGACCACAAAGGTCGCGTGTCAATATTCGGGTATTATTCAATATCTTGAATGGAAAGCCCACGTAACTTCACATTGACGTAGTATATGGTGATGTGGTCTGCTGACAATATGTCACTTCGAGTGAAAGTAAGAGCTGAACATGTAGAACAAGGCAAGAGGCGAATATCCATGGAGGACGGTGATGACGGTGAAGCTGAATCTGCACAACCTGAAGAAACCAGCGCAGCTTTACGGTCGGTCTGTTATTTCGCTTGCCTTCAACCTCGGAGGAATAGCAGCTGGCTTCTTTCTTGCAACCTCTGAGTCGGTCATCGGTGCTGTCAGCTGGGGATTGCTCCTGTACCCATCCGTTCTGAGTGTCAAAGGTGCTATCGGTGGCATGTTCAGTGGTAGGCTTTCTACTGCCTTGCACATTGGAACAATAAGGCCAACTCTGACAGACAATACAGAGCATTTCCATGTCCTTACAAGTACCATGGCATCCCTCTCATTGATAGCATCCATCGTGATGTGGGCATACGCATGCATCTTCGGTCTTGTGTTTATTGGACTGACAGCTGCTGACGTCATGATGATGCTTATTGTCATGATAGCAACGATGGCATTGGCATTTGCGGCCATCTCCCCGGTTACCGTGCTTGTTTCGTTCGTCGCGATGCGAAAAGGCCTTGATCCTGATATAGTCACATACCCTGTAATCTCCACAGTTGCCGATGTTCTTGTCACTATCATCTACTTGATTATCGTCGCTTTGTCCAATGCACCTGAAGTGATGACCGTACTGTTAGTTATCGTTGTCATATTCAGCAGCATAATCCTGAAGATGACCTGGACCAATCGTAATGAGAAGGTGCTCCGAAGAGCAATGAAAGAGTTTCTGAGCGTCCTTTTCGTCATAGGTTTCTTTGTGAACATTGCCGGCTCAGCCTTGGACCGCATCAGCCAAGCTGTGGCTAGCGTTCCACACATCTATGCCGTCTATCCTGCAATCATATGCACTGTCGGTGATGTAGGATCCATAATCGGATCGACGTCAACCACGAAGCTCAGCCTCGGGACGATTCAAGCCAATCTACGATCCTTCAGACAGCAGCTCGAGGAGATTGCCTCAGCTTGGGCTGCATCTCTCACCATGTTCCTCACTTACGGACTTGCAGCTGCTCTTCTGTTTGGTGTATTAGATCAAGGCATTTTCATCATCTTCATTGGACGTTTGGTCTTAACCAACATACCGGCCGTTGCAACAATGGTCTTCATCTCAATTTTCTTGACGATGGTAACCTACAACAGAGGACTAGACCCCGACAACTTCGTAATTCCTATAGGATCAGCGATAGCGGACGGACTCACTTCTGTATTCCTATTACTCTCAATCCTGCTGATCGTCTGAAGCACTGATTGCCGGACCCTCCGTCCTTTTCTCAAGTTAGTTTGTATTTGGTAAGAGGCAAGATGCATATAGCATCGGTCAAGATGATCCCGGAGCATGCTTAGCTCTGCGTTTCACAACTAGGGTCTGCCAGAGATCTCATATCATCAAGACCTTCCCTGTATCCATCGAAGACAAGCACATCATTCTCTCGAAGCGTGAAGTCAGCTGACGGCCGATGGAACCAATGACCCTCACGCCGAACTGTCAGTACATAGATGCCGTAGTTATCGTCGAGCGCCAACTCTCTGAGCGTATGACCGGCAAGGGGAGAGTCAGGATGAATGATTACCCTACTCACAATCTCCTCGGCCTCATCAGCAATGGAGGCTATGACCGGATGGGTCTTCAGGCCGCTAAGCTGAACAGCTGCTATCTCCCAGGCAGCATCAGCTATCTGCTCAGCAGCTATGACCAGACGTATCAGATCTAGGCGGCGATTGACACTCTCATCACTAAGCGAGAGTATCTCCCTCACAGCAGAATCGCATTGACTATCTACTCGTTCCTCCAGTTCGCCGACCTCTTTTGCCAGTTCAGAATCTTGATACTTTACAGCTGCGAAGGCAAGGGAAACCATGAATTCTGAAGTTTCTTTCATATCAAGAAGGAGGCGTTCTAGATTGTCTTCAGGCTCAAGTGCATCTTCTTCAGGTACCTCAGGCTCTGTACCTGATGCGATACTATGTACTTTGGCCACCTCTCTTGGTGACCCTCTCACAAATGCAACATCACCTTCATTGAACGACCATTCACGCTCCGGATTCACAGTCCAATTCCTGTTTCTGCGGACTGCAATAGTATCAACATTGATGTCATGTTTGTCCCACAAATCACCCACAGTGGAGTCAATCAGAGTTGACCCTTCAGTGACCTCGACCTGCATGAGGCGCTCTTCCACGTACTTGAACATATCCTCGATAAGGGGGTGAACCTCGCCCTTCTTCCTGGCCAGTTTCGCGATATCTGCGGCAGCGTCAGACACCTTGTTTGTTGAACCGGCCACTCGAAAAAGACCCACGGCGAGTTCAGCATCGTCCTTGTCTCTTATTGAGAGAGATAGGGACATGAGAAGTTGATAACCCAGATAGTCTACTTCCTCCTCCAGCTCCATCACCCACTTGGTCAATTCTGGACTTGAGAAGAGGATGGATGAATAGGCAAGATCCAGCATGAGCTCTGAGTAAGTCTTCATCTTGGCAAGGACTTCGCGGACGGAAACTGCCTCGTATGACACGCGGTCAGCGTTCTCCTGAGAATTAGCGTCTATTCTGGAATCCTCCAAACCCTGTTTCACCTGTGTCACTGTCAAAGAATCTAGTGGGTCGCTTACGATTCAGACTCGACACATCCCTGAAGGATGTTTAGTCTCTCACCTTGATAAATCTGCCCAATAGGTAGATGATGAGAGCCCCTTTGTGACGAGGTATGGAATTAGCAGATAGTCATTCGCCCGGACTGAAGGCATTGTGATAATCATGGCAACAGACACCACCTCAGCAGATGCCAGAGGTTTCGGCACTAAGGTGTGCGACCCGGTCAATAAGTTATCTACAATTCTGCTAGTGATACTCTATGAAGGTCTGAGCGGAAACGTCTGAAACAAGGCGTTTCTGCGTTTCTGAAGGTTTTGTGTTTTCAAGTTCGCAGAAATAAGATTAGTGAACGTTTATATCAAGATGTTGTTAATCATTTGCGGCCGTCTTGCATGACAGGAGGAAACCACCCGATATGAGAATACTTGTTCTTTTCGTCGTGGGACTAATACTGCTCGCCGCTCCCATCGGATACAACGAATCTGAAACTTCCCCAGTGCCATCGTTAGAGCCCAACCAGAGTTTCAATGTAGCGTACACTGAACATGACCCAATCGTCATCACCAGCAATGCTGACTTCGAAAGTCAGTCGTGGCCCGGAAATGGCAGTCTGGGAAACCCGTATGTCATTGCAGGACTGAATATTACCCACAACTCAACATGTATCAGCATCAGCAATACGGATGTCTACTTCGAAATCAGTGATTGTCTGATCTCCGCTGCGGATCCCGTAGAGACCCACGGGATTGTCTTCTATAACGTAGGCAATGGCACAATCCGGAACACCATCATCAGCTCGCACCGAGATGGGATTGTTCTTGATAGTTCAAATAACTGTACTCTGTTCAACAACACAGCGCATTCTAACACGCGCTACGGCTTCACGCTTGCACAGTCTGAGCACTGCACTCTGGCTGAGAATGAAGCTGTAGGAAACTCCGAATCCGGATTCTACTTGGATAATTCGCCAAATGCTACTCTGACCCGAAATAATGCCACTGACCATGGTGGATATGGCTTCCAAATGCATCAAATCTCCGACTCCGTCCTGAACTATAACACAGCTAGGAATAGTTCTCAACATGGAGTCAGTTTGCACTGGTCCAATGATTGCACCTTGGAGCACAACATAGCAATCGACAATCCATCATATGGATTTGTCATGAGTCTGTCATCAAACCTCACAGTGAGAAACAATACTGCATATGGCTCGTACACGGGTTATTATCTCCAAAGCCTCACAGATTGCCTGTTGAGCAACAACACAGCTGAGAATGCCGTAGGTGATGGAATTCAGTTGCTGAATTCGAGCAACTGCACACTGGCCAACAACACTCTAGAGGGAGGTGGTCTTCGAATCAGGGGAGATTCACTCAGTCACTGGCTGGCTCATAACATCACGGATAACACTGTTAATGGAAGACCTCTGAAGTACGTTCGCAACGCTTCAGACCAAGTTGTTGATGCTAGTGATTTCGGCCAGGTGATTCTAGCTAACTGCTCCAAAATCACAGTGGCAAATGGTGTATTCACGAGTGCGATGGGTATCCAGCTGGGATTCAGCCCGACCTGTACAATCATCAATAACACCGCGACCGGTTCACGCCAAACGTACTATCTATACAAGTCGCCCAATTCCATTCTCGTCAACAACACAGCCACTGATGTTGAGTATGCGGGTTTCTACATAGAAGATTCTACTCACTGCGTCCTGGAAAACAACACCCTTATCAACACAGGTACGGGTCTCTATCTGCGAAGGTCTGGAAGCTCTAATCTGACCAACAACACAGCCATCGGCTGCTACTCAGGATACTACTTGTACACGTCTAGCGACTGCACTTTGAACAACAACACAGTCACTGACTCAGGGGATGGGTTCTATCTGCGGGATTCGCGGGACTGCAACGTGACATACAATGTAGCTGACAATAACAACAGAAGCGGATTCTACCTGAGGAATTCCGAGGGCTTTACACTGAGCTACAACGTCGCCAATCTCAACATGTGGAGTGGATTCTACCTTGATGGTTCAGATGATTGTATCCTGAACTATAACTCCGCGGGCAACAACGGAGAACACGGATTCTACCTCCTCAATACAGCCGCCTGCAATCTAACGCACAACGTGGCGGACAACAACGTCGAACATGGATACCATCTGAAGGGATCCCTGAATTGCACGCTCAACTACAATACTGCCAATCTCAATACAGGTAGTGGGTACTTCTCCAACGATTCTCATTATTGCGACATGAGCTATAACTCCGCCAGCAACAACATGAATCATGGATTCTACTTGCGAGAATCTACGAATTGCAGTCTAGTCTTCAATACCGCCGAATTCAACACAGGAAGTGGATTCCATGCAGACAGGTCTGAGAGTTGCATATTCGACAGAAACTCGGCCAGTAATAACGCAGACTACGGGCTCTACCTGCTCTACGCGGATGACAACACCCTGACAAACAACACCGCTAGCAACAACTCAGATCATGATGTCTATCTCGAGAACTCAGCTAATTGTGTGCTTATCCAGAATGAGGTTGTTGGCATTGGTTTTCGTCTTCGAGGATGGCATGTATCTCACTGGTTGCATGAATTGACTGACAATATGGTCAATGGGAAACCGTTGGGGTATTTCAGAAGCAGTTCCAACCTTGCAGTAGATGGCAGTGAGTTCGCACAGGTCATACTTGCGAATTGTTCCAATGTCATCGTGTCAGATGGCTCATATGTCGATGTAGATGGCATTCAACTTGGATACTGCTACAACTGCACTCTGATCGGGAATACGGTCAGTGGCGGGAGAGTCGCAATGTATCTCGACCACTGTGAAACCTGTAACCTCATCGATAACGTGGTCATGGGCTCAGATCAAGGATTCTATTTGACTGAGTGTGCCGATTGTTCTCTGACAAAGAATACTGCTCAAGCGATTACAGGTAACGGATACATGCTGGCCCACTCAACCGAATGCTTGGTTGCAAACAATACTGCAACCGACTCAGAAAGCGGGTATTATATCACATCTTCCAGTGATTTCGTCTTAACTGGCAACTCAGCCACCGGCAACGAAAGAGGTATTCATCTCTCCTATTGCGATGGCGGTCTGGTGTATCTTAACTTTCTTGCATACAACATAGCGAATGCTGTGGACGACAGCGGAGTCAACAGCTGGGATAATGGCACACATGGCAACTACTGGGACGATTACGAGGGAGTTGGGGAGTATCTCATTGGAGGATCAAGCGGAAGCAGAGACTGGCACCCAATGTTCTTTGCAGGATACGCTCCAACCATTAACCATCCTGAAGACATAGAATACGAACTAGGTACGACGGGTCATTCGATCGTTTGGAGCCCCAGACATCCTTACCCGCAATCTTACGAGCTGTATCGGAACGATATGTACTTTACTGGCGATAATTGGAACGGTTCAGACATCATCATAGGCATCGATGGGCTACATCTCGGAGTGCATAACTATACCCTCGTTGTGTTCGACATAAGAGGAAACTCTACCAGTAGTACAGTAATTGTCACGGTAGTAGACACAACACCACCCACTGTAGATCATCCGGATGATATCGAGTATCAGTATGGCAGCACCGGCTATTCTATCGTCTGGCATGTATTTGATCTAAGTCCCCTCAATCACTCTATCTACCGAAATGGAAGCTTTCTTCTGTCCAGTTCAGTGTATGGGAACAACATATCAATACTTGTGGACGGTCTTGAGGCCGGTGTCTACAATTATACCGTTGTTGTAGTTGACTCAAGCGGCAATAGCGCAAGCGATACTGTATTCGTGACAGTGACTCCTGCTGACACTACGCCCACCACGACAGAAACAACATCTACTACGACAACCACTACCACTCCTACAGAACCATCCGAATTAGACCCGTTGATACTGGTTGCGGTAATCGGCGCAATCGGATTTGCCGCTGTTCTCGCAGTGTTCTTCGTGATGAAACAACGAACGTCTGCTTAGAGCGCCAGTACAATGTCAACACGACAGCACATCAGAACTGCACCATTCTCGACTGAGAATATCTTCGTACTTGTAGTGGAATAAGCTGTTCCTTCTCCATACGACAAAGCACCTCCATTGACACTAGTGGCAGTTGTAACTCCAGAAGACAATGACAGATGCAGAGTTACTTTGAGATTAGGTGCAGAGCAAATTTCAGATATTTTCGTAGCATAATCTCCAAGATTGTAGTAGTTGTCTATGTCCCAAACAGGCGAAGGACCCTGAGAATAATCAACTTGCGTTTTGAGGCTGGGAGAAATAGCTCGTGGTTGCGAAAGATGACTGCTTTCAACCAGATGGTGGAGAAGCGTTTCTTCGTAATGCGGATATTTTGCCATTTCAGAGGATGCTTTCTCATTAGAACCGAAATAATCGATGAGCTGGTCTTTGGGTATCAGTCCCACATCGACTACTTCTCCTTCCCAAGTAGTTTCCCAAATTAGTCCTTTGGAACTCTGGAAAACCTGAAAACTAGGAAAAGAGCAAGTCGGGTAAGAGCAAGTGCCTTGCTAATTAAGACAAGGAGAAGATGAAGATTGATGGCACGAACGAACTCCACATAAGCCTCTTTGCAGTCTATGTTCCTGAAACACCCTGTAGGAACGGACTAGCTCAGGCTAAATCATTGGAGGATGATGTAGTATCACCTCCTATTGAATCGAACGCTGGCATGGCCCAAACACATTTTGCTTTGTTCCTAGAGTAGACTATAATGGATGTCATTGCGGGCACTGAAAGCCCTCTAAATCCTACTCTCACCTTGCTCCTCGGGTGAGCTTGGAATGGGGGAACCATACTACATCTCGCAGCCTTTCTATACCTCAGAAAAATGGCCCTTGTCCTCAGTGCTCCCTTCTGTCCCTGACAATCACGATGGCAATTGCAACCTCTCCCATTATGGCCGCAGCTGACACCATTACGAGCAGTGAGAATACATCTCCCCTGTCTTCGGGCTCCTCCGGTGACGACCCTTTCTGCACCACTCGCACAAAGACTGCGGCTGCCGCACGGTTGTCCACAATGTCCCTCACCACCAGCGTGTAGTTGTAGAGCCCCACCGTCAGCCCGTCCACGGAGATGGTAATGTTCTCCGAACTGCAGTTCCAGACTCCCGCCCTCACCACTGAGCCATTCCGGTAGATGACATAGTCACCGGGATGAGGGTGCTCCAGTCCCCATGTAATCAAATGTCCGGTAGCCCCCTCCTCATACTGAAGGATTGCAGGCCCATAGATTAAGATGGTGGGGGGACAGGCTTCAAGGACATAGGGATGATGATCGACACTTCCAGCAAAGCCAGGTACAAGGTATGTACCCTCTCCACCGTAATCGCCCCAGTAATTACCATGTATTCCATTGTCCCAGCTGTTCTGCCCGCCATCATCATGACCATTGCTCTGGCTGTTGTAGAAGAGCCTGTTGAACAATAAGAGATTTCCAAAGGAGGGATGGGGTAGACAAATGCCAAATCCATTCAATGCAGCAGTGTTGTTCGTCAGGATGCAGAAACTAGAGCTAAGATAGAAACCATGATCATTTTCGGTGGCCATGTTGTGAGTCAGGATGCAAGAATCGGACCCACTGAAACGGAATCCACTGTGTCTATTACCGATAGCCGTGTTGTGAGTCAGGATACAAGAATCAGAGCTGGCAAGAAAGAATCCCGATTCTCCATTCCCAGTGGCTGTGTTGTGAGTCAGGATGCAAGAATCGGACCCACTGAAACGGAATCCACTGTGTCTATTACCGATAGCCGTGTTGTGAGTCAGGATACAAGAATCAGAGCTGGCAAGAAAGAATCCCGATTCTCCATTCCCAGTGGCTGTGTTGTGAGTCAAGGTACAGTTTGTGCTGAACGCAAGCTGGATGCCAATCGAGGCAGCAATGAAAGTTCCATTTTTCACCACGATGCGGGAGCAGTTAGCAAGGATCACCTGCCCGTACTGGTCACCATCGATGACCGTGTCGTTGACCGACTTGAAGTAACCAAGGGGTCTGTCATTGACTGTGTTATCTGACATGTTGTGTAACCAGTGAGCCAGAAGATACCCATCAAATACCAATCCATTGTTATTGAGTGTATTATTCTTCATGATGCAACTGAGCGATTCTGAGAGATGAATACCGCTCACGGCATTGTTCATGGCTGTGTTGTGAGTCAAGGTACAGTTTGTGCTGAACGCAAGCTGGATGCCAATCGAGGCAGCAATGAAAGTTCCATTTTTCACCACGATGCGGGAGCAGTTAGCAAGGATCACCTGCCCGTACTGGTCACCATCGATGACCGTGTCGTTGACCGACTTGAAGTAACCAAGGGGTCTGTCATTGACTGTGTTATCTGACATGTTGTGTAACCAGTGAGCCAGAAGATACCCATCAAATACCAATCCATTGTTATTGAGTGTATTATTTGTTAGGATACAGTCAGAAGAATATGCAAGGTGGATGCCATAGGCATTTCTAGTGGCTATGTTGTGAATCAGGATGCATGGTGACTTTGAGGACATTGAGAAGAGTGAAAATCCATAGTCATTATCGGTGGCTGTGTTGTGAGTCAAGGTGTAGGAACCGATGGAACCAAAAAACTCATGATGGGCAGAGAGGTAGAATCCATAGGTGTTGTCAGTGGCTGTGTTGTCCATCATGGTACATGACGCTGAGCGGATATAAAACCCGTATTCATTCCTAGTTGCAGTATTGTTCGTCAGGGTGGAGGAATTGCACCTGAGGAGATAGAAACCATATCTGTTCTTTCGGGCTGTGTTGTGGACCAAGGTACAAGAATCGGAGCCATAGATATAGACCCCATATATGCCATTACTTGTGGCTGTATTATCCATGAGGGAGATGCTGGAAGAAGAAGAAACACTAAACCCCAATTCATTATTCGAAACCGTGTTGTTTGCCAGCCTGCATGAGAAAGATGACCAAAGGTGCACTCCTGCACTATATAATTCAACAACACACCCCTTTACAGTCCCATGGGTCACATTCTCAAGGACAATTCCATCACTGCTCGATTGACTTGGAGCAGAAATCAGACAGTTTCGAACCTCAAAATAGACATCTGTGTTGCTTACTTTAATGCCTGTGGAACTAGCTGTGATGTTGAAACTCTCTATGACATACGGGTCATCTTCAGTACCATTTCCGGGCCAGCCCTGTCTGAAAAAGTCGGTGTTGTTGGTGATGGTGATAGGTGAATGGGGGATGTAGGCGCCGGCAGGAATCACGTACTGCCTTTGACCAACAGGGATAGCCCCAGTAAAAGAGATGCTAATACCAATGCTGGAGAAACCGAAGCCGATGAATAGCAGTAGGACGAATATCGAGGAACTCGTCAGCTTTGTCATCGTCGCAATCCCAGTATCTGTATCTAGGGCAAGCAATTACATAAGAATTACTAAAGACAATCACTCCAAAGCGAATCTCTTCAAAGACGGCATGGTCTTGACATCCCAACAGCTACTGAAGGCCTGCTCCAACGGCAGTGTGATTTCAGGGAAATACTTGAAGAAGAATCTTGGAGGATGGCACCACATGACATGCACGGGCAATTACTCGTTTCAACTTTTCACACAGAGTCCTAGCTTAGGAAAGATTCTTATCTCCGTTTTGAATGTACTTTCGACAACTCTTTGATTAAAGCGTGGTGATAAATGATGCTGATTTCACACTCTTTCTTCTTGAGAAAACGAAAGGTGGCATCGATTGTTTTCATGGGCATCGTGCTGTTTCTTGGCTTTGCTGCAGAGCCAGTTACAGCATACGGAAATGCACATGGTGACATTACACCACCTACCATCTCATCTCCAGAGAATGTGACGATGACAGAGGGAACAACTGGTAGAACCATCATCTGGGTATGCTCTGACGATAATCCCTATGGATATGTGATTTTCAACAATGGAACAATCTCCGATTATGGTGCATGGGATACAAGTCCAATCGAGATTGTCTTCGAATTGGATGGTCTGGGAGTTGGCATCCATAATATCACAGTAGTCGTTCGAGATATGGCTGGCAATATGTCATTTGATACTGTCTGGGTCACAGTTACGAGCGCAGAACCCGCACCCTTTTTCAATCTGACCAGCATGGATTATCTGCTTGCGGTAGGTATCCTTGGAGGTATTACTGTTATAGTCATAATTGCTCTGAGGCGAAAGAGGCTTACAGCGTGAACGAGTTCATGAAAGCAGAAGAATAGGCAAGAAGAATCTCAGCTTTGCATCTTACTCGTGAAATACATCTCATTTGCCCGCTTTTATGTCCTGATCTGCTCCTAGAACGCACTACTAGGAAATCCGTTTCATAGGGCTAAGCCAGCACCTCTTCGATGGACCTCAACAGCAGTTCAGCAGGCGGCTCAACTTGGGAAGTCGGCATTGTGACCAAAGACGACTCGGTGGTCGAGTCGATAGTGAACTTAATCTATGAATTGGTAGAAAGACCTGAGTCAAAATAGTCAGAATTCATTTATCTTGGAGTACACCAAAAGAAGCTGATGTAAGGCGTTTCATTCAATAGAGAAACAGGGCCATGAGCATGAAAACGCTTTTGTCCCGGTTTAACACCAGACTCATGGCCTGTATGCCAAGGTGATGAACGATGACCGAAAGAACATCTACCCAAGCTCTAGCCAAGAGGGTGACAGACGCCTTCTCAAGAGATGAGTTGAGCTTACTCATGAATCATCTACTACTGCCCCTCATGATGACTCTATTCTTTCTCCAGAGCGTCAGAGAGTTCATTGGTCAGATATACTTCCAGAACCTTGGTGCAATGTCGTTGGGACCTTCTGTTGCGCTTATTTTCTTACTGCTATCACCTGCCGTGGTTATACCATTTCGGAATGCTCAAGCTGAGTCTCTGAGAGTGTCTAGTGTGATAGGAGTCATCCTGTTTCGATTCATCATGCCTTTTGTTCAGACAACTGCTATGCTCTACATGATTACTGCGGGACTGACTGTCTTGTTCTACGGCATGTATCTTCCAGTTGCCACGGAATCCCAGTTCAAAGCCGAACCGAGTCCTGCTTTGTCAGTTCCCAACCTCTTCAGTGCAGCCTTCTCGCTGGCTATTGCAGGTGATCTCATGCTAAGAACCCTTGGCATCACCTGGGACTTGTCCACTGGTCCACTCGGAATTGTGATAGCCCCACTCTTGTGTGTTCTCGCTGGGTCGTTTGCCTATCTGAGTCATCTGCTTCCGTCAGCCGTGGCTTCTTCACAGGTAAGCGAGCCTTCCTCAATATCAAGAGGTGCAGTGTTCGCGGCTGGTCTGGGGTTTGGAGGAGTGATGTTTGCATTTCTCACCTTCTTAGCGTATCCCAATGTAATAGCTCGATGGACCACCAGTTCCTATGAGATTGCTGGACTCTCAGTTATTCTCGGCCTCATCACCTACGCTCTGGCAGTTCTCAACACAAGATTAGTTCAGCAATTGAGTCGCAAGCCCACTCTTGCAGCACTAAATCTCTTGGCCCTTCTAGCAGCCCTTGACTTTGCATATCTGCACTCGCCTTTAGCCGGTGTCTTGGCGGGCATAACCACCTTCGTGTTCATGCTCAATCTACGACTGCTCTGGGGCTTGCTTGGCTCTCGCAACGCGACTCTCACAGACCATGCACTATTCCATTTCTCCGGAATGCTGATCCTCCTGCTCCTTACACTGCTCTATGTTCTCGCCCTTGTTGCAGGACAGATACTCCCAGCCCTTGAGGGCATTACCCCTTATCTGATTATTTCATCGTTTGCACTCGCTGCAACAGTACCCCTCGCTCTAGCACTCGGCAACAAGGAGGTGCTTAACTAGTGGATTCGTCTATTCACAAAACAGTAACAACCCTTGCAATTGTCTTCTTGATAGGAACAGCCTCAGGCCTTGTTCTCTCTTTGGCTCCAACTCCTGAAGCCCCAGCATCTGAGACTATTACTGTCATGACCTACAACATCTACCAAGGTTACACCCCGGATGGCTCAGTGAACCTTGAGTATGTCCGTGATACAATTCTGAATTCTGAGGCAGACATAGTAGGTCTACAGGAGTCTGATTCAGGAAGGGTTAGCTCTATGAACATAGACTCAGTGCTCTGGCTCTCGACGCAACTTGGAATGCACAGCTACTTCGGTCCTCCTTCGAACGAGCAGATAATTGGAGTGGCGCTTCTCTCTAAACACCCCATCATCAGTGCCAAGTACCATCTTCTGACACATGAGGAATTGCCGCGTGTCATGCTTGAAACCGTTGTCAGGATTGGCTCGCTCGATCTAAATGTGTTCGTAGTGCACCTTGGACTCTCCTACTATGATAGGACAACTCAAGCACAAGAAGTGATGAGTGCAGTGAATGCTACCTCCGGCCCTAAGGTCCTAATGGGTGATTTCAATACCCTCCCAACAGGCCAGCCCGAACCGGGAGTTGAGAGCCCAGACGACACAATCTACCAAGACATCTCGAAACATCTCAATGATACATGGACCGCCGCAGGAAATCCACTCGATTCTCCCGAAGGTTATACATGGCCCAGCACAGGTCCGTTCGAAAGGATAGACTACATCTGGGTAAGCCCTGACATTACCGTGCTAACATGTGTGGTTGTGTCCACAGCTATGGCGAGTGACCATTTACCCGTTGTGGCCCGCGTAGAACTTGAGTGAGCATCTTCTCCTGCAGTTCTAGACGACTTCGGGACAAGGACAAGAAGAAGCCGTATCGGAGAGTAGGCTCACTTCTTTTCGCTGCCCCTTCCAAACAGATATATCAATAGTCACAATATTTTACTTAGATACGGGGTAGAGTAAATGGATGACCTTCATGTTCAGAATATTTACAGCGAAATCACCGAGTCGGTCACTGACACTGATAGTCTTACCTCATGTCTTGCAAGACTCAAGGAACTTGGAGTTGAAGCCCTCTCTGTCAGAGACAGGAAAGGCGAATACGTTGGTATGATCTCGTTGAGAAGACTGAGGAGATCAAGACTGAACCCTGCGAATGTGTCAATCAGGAAGTTGATACAGAAACCTCCTCAGGTTCAGATGCGCGATACTCTCAGTGAGGCAGCTAGACTGATGATTGAGAGCGGTGCAGCACAGCTTCCAGTATATGCGGGACAGAGATTCAGAGGAATCGTAACGCGCGATCAGATACTCGAGAGCGTCTTATCAGGTTCATTGGGGGATTTACCGGTTGAGGAGATTATGTCAAGAAAGCCGGAAGTCGTGGAGCCCGAGGATACAGCCGCGTCTGTACTGAATCTTTTCAGAGAGCATGGCATATCTCACGCACCTGTTGTCGAGGACGGAAGGACTATCGGCATGGTAAGCATTCAGGACATCATAGACCTCGTCTACAAGATCAGAAGTCGGACAACAAAAGGAGAACGCATTGGAGAGAGATACGGGGTGATGGGTATTGAGATCCGAGGAGTCATGAGCTCGCCCGTTGTCACAGTGACCGAACGGAACACTCTGAAGGATTGCGTATCCAAAATGAAGAGGGAACAAGTATCGTGCCTCGTCGTGACAAAGGAAGACCGTATGACCGGGATAGTCACAAAACTAGACTTCCTCGAACCCCTAGCGCGAGAAGCAATCGAATCGAGACGTCTCACGATTCAGTTCTCTATCAAGCCCTCGGTTGAGATATCGGGCCGAGATAGAGAGATAATGATGCAGAACTTCACGTCGTTCAGAAAGAAATTCGATACGACTCTGGGAAAGGGCATCCTCTTCGTGTATATGAAGACCCAAGGATCTGTAGCTGGCAAAAGAACGCTCGTTCAATGTCGGATGAACCTGAGAACAGTGAACGGTCAGTATCACAGTTCATCTGAGGGATGGAGCGCGCTTGATGCCTATACTGTCGCTCTTGACAGACTGATGAGACATGCTATGTACGCCAAGGATATGAAACAGGCGCCGAAGGCCAGTTCTAGGTTTGTGGAAGGCTTCATCGAAACAGAGATGTGAGCCACATAGGCGAGCATAGTGTGCAGGGGGAAGAGCCAAGGTTTCATTTCAAGAGAGCGTTCTATTCCCGATGTATGTTTGTTGAATCTGTATCGAGTCCTGCTTCTAGAAGAACCTCTCGTGGAACTAGCCTTAGAAGCATCAAACCGCCCAGTATGTTAATGACAGCTTGGAGTCCGTTCCAAGGAATTAGTATTTCAGATGCTGAAATAGCTGCACTTTCTGGCAAGCCCAGAAGCAGAGGTAGCAGGAGTATGTTGGCAACATACATTCCCATCATTCTGAAGAAGACACCCCCAAGCAACATGAGAAGTGCTTTTATCTCCCGCTTTCTTCTGTTCGTGTGTTTTTCAGCAAGGCACCGATACATGAGTAGTCCTGCAAGCATTCCCAAGACCGTTAGAAATTCTGACATGGCCTTGAATACAGCTCCAATCGGATTTCGGTATCCGATTGCAAGAGCCATTGTCGCCACTGCCACCAGTGAGTAGTTGAATCCAAGAACAAGAAAGATGAATGTAATCGGTATCCCTGTCCAATCAATTGTGAAACTAGGAACAGCGGGAACTAACTTGAGATCAGTGATGCCAGGTATTGGAAAGACTTCCAAGGCGATGGCTATCGCTGAAAAGACTGCTAGTACGGCCACGCGCTTTGAAATTGGCATAGGCGCATCAATTAACTCCATCGCAGAATCTCGCCTCTAGAAACACGAATAGTCGAGTTAGGTCAACCATAAGAATCATTTGAATGTGACCCGGGAGAGCCTTCTCGACATAAGCCACACTCGGACTGGCAAAAGGGGACTAAGGTCGATTACGTTATGGAAAGATTGTGAAGAGTCCGAACTGCATGCAAGGGAATGGGTCCGTTGCGCGCAGACGGACATGATTCTGCTCAAAGCTTCAGTATCTTCGCGACAAACTCAGGGAAGTCAAGCATCTCGACCTCAGACTCAGAGCGCTCAGTCGACTCTCTCAGATTGAATGTACAAAACGGGCAAGCAGTGGTCAACACCGATGCGCCCGTTTCCTCAGCCTCTTCGATACGGGTATCAGCTGCCCCTCGCGCTAGGTCACGATTTGTCGAGCGAACGCCCCCACCAGCACCGCAGCACGAGGCGTTCTCGTGATTCTTGAACATCTCGCGTAGTTCTACATTCGGTATTGCCTCAAGAGCCTCACGTGGATCGTCATAGATTCCCATGTGGCGGCCGATGTGACACGGATCGTGATAGGTAACTGCAATCTGCTCGTCCTCCGGGAATTGGATCTCCCCTTCTTCGATGAGCTCCTTGAGAAGCGTCGGGAAGTGGACCACCTCAAAAGGCAGTTCCTCACCGAGAATCTTCGGGTAGTCGACAGACAGGGTTCGGAAGCAACCGGCGCAGGCAGTGACAACTCGATCGGCTCCTGCGTCCTTGATAGCCTCAACATTGTGGCGAGCAAGATACTCGGCCTCTTCATTGAAACCGGTGCGAAGAGTGACACTGCCGCAACACCACTCGTCCTCACCAAGCGTCTTGAAGTCAACACCTGCATGTTTCAGAATCTTGATTGTTGCCTCTGCTATAGATGGTAGCCGGTACGTTGCCATACAACCAAGAAAATACACTATCAACTGTTACGCCTCCGCCAGTTCTTTGAATTTGTTTCGCACTTTCGGATCCTCACCGAAGGGATTGTGGGTCTCTTTCAGGTTCTCTGCCAGTTTTGCTGAGATTTCGTTTCCGTAACCCCGCTTCACTAACTCGGCTCTAGCGGCCTCGACGACTGCAGGGATATCCAATCCGGAGAGACACGTTGCCTGACAGTTCTTGCAAGTGGTACACTCGTACATCCTCTCTGCAACCTCATCCCAATCCAGCCACCCCTCAAGCAACGCGTACAGAATGGACATCTTCCCCTTCGCGCTGTTGGACTCGAGATAGGACTGCTTGTAGATGGGACAATTGCTTTGACAGAGACCGCAACTCACGCATTCCATGATGATGTGCCTATGGTCTTCAAGTGACATCTGACTACCAAGCCTCCTTATCTGTCACATATGCCGAATGAATCGGCTTAGCCTCAACGTCTCGTTCCTCCGTGTCAAGCGCCATCTTGCGCGGATTGAAGACCCCATCGGGGTCGAGTAACTTCTTGATTTTCCGGTCAATCTCGAGCTTTTTCTCACCAACAGCCCGCTTAACATAGGGGTTCTTGACGTACCCAAGGCCATGCTCTGCACTCAAGACACCTCCGATGCTGAAGACATACTCAATGACTTCCTTCTCGGCCAGTTTGAGAGCCTTCCAATGATCCTCACTCTTGGGGTCCATGAGGGCTGCAGGATGGATGATTCCAATTCCTGTGTGACAGAAAACAGCCGCGATAAGTCCGTGTGACCTGATTATCCTACCGATCTCCCGTATAGCTTCGGCTTGCTTAGATAGAGGCACGCAAGGGTCAGCTGCTGCGAACCCGATCTCTCGGTACCCTGGGTCGGTCTTCATGATGGCTACATCGATCTCCATCCGAGGGGCCCAAAGCTTCCGAATAGTTGCATCATCGTACGCGAAGATGACCTCTTTGCCACCATGTTCGCGCAAAATGTCTGCCATGATGTTCAGTCGTCTCTCGAGGTCGTCCTTGTCGAAAGCCTGGATGTCACCAACAAAGTTACCTTCACACTCAGGGAAGCCGAAGTCCATCACGTCACTGATGGTTCTGACTGTATACCCGTCTGTTGCCTCAAGCGTTCCTGCGTCAACACCTGACAATGTGATAGCATGAGACGCCGCCATAAGATCGTCTAGGTCATCGAAGAATGCTCCGATTGTGGCGTCATATTTCGGGCGAGGTACCAGCCTTAGGATTGCCTCAGTGATGATACCGAGTGTGCCCTGTGAGCCGGAAAAGAGGGCAGCAAGGTTATACCCCATATTATAACGCGGTGCCCTTGTACCAAGATTCAGAACAGAGCCATCTGCAAGCACAATCTCCATAGCTTGAATCCAAGAACTGACACGACCATGCTTGTAGGCATGATGTCCATTCGAATCTGAGGCAAGAATGCCGCCGATGCTTGCTGCATCATGACTTCCCACATCATGCGGCCATGACAGCCCGCGTTCAGAGAGTGCCTTGTCGAAGGTTTCGTATCTGACACCTGGTTGCACTACTGCAACCATGTCTTCTTCACTGATCTCCAGAATCTCATTCATTCTGCTGAGATCGAGTAGAATGCCGCCTTTGATCGGAAGCGACGATCCTTGAAAAGATGCGCCCCCACCCCGGGGAGTGAGGGGAATGCGATTATCCGAAGCAAGTCTGACTATCGCAGAAACAGATTGTTTTGTTCTGGGGAATACTACTACATCTGGAAGTGCCAAATAGGGAGTCAAATCTCGGGCGTATGCAAACAGGTCAACTCGTTCGTATACGATGTCTTCACTTCCGACTAGTTGCTTCAAATGAGAGATAACGCTTTGATCCAACATGATACCTCAGGTGGTAATTATGTGTGTAGGCTCTACACACGAGTTTCACAGGGGTTGAGTTCGTGGCCACAGATAAGGTTGTAGATAGCCACATGTTTATGTGAAGACACCCGATAAGACTAGGCAAACAAGGCACGTACAATGTTTCTAAAGGTTGATTCAAATGTCTAGATATATAGGGGTCGCTGGCCTACAACTCGCAAGAAATCCGGTTGATGCAAGAGCAAACCTGGAGAAGTTTATGTCAGTTTCCAGAGAAATGAAGCGTGATTTTCCCTGGGTTGACATCATCTTCACTGGTGAGTACTACTTGGCAGAACATTCACCAGAAGAGGAATGGGGAGCAAATGCACAGGAGATTCCAAACGAGCTAACCGACGAGCTCTCTGAGTTCGCGAAGACTCTCGAAACTTGGCTCATACCTGGGACACTGCTAGAACGAGATGGGCAAGAAGTCTATAATACTGCGCTGGTTTTCAACAGAGAGGGAGAGATTGTGACCAAGTACCGCAAGATCTTCCCCTGGTTGCCTCGGGAAGACTATGACTCAGGCAATGAGTTTGTGGTCTTTGACTTCGAGAATCTAGGGAAGATAGGTCTGGCTATCTGTTACGACATATGGATACCAGAGATGATTAGAACCCTCGCATGGATGGGAGCTGAGATTGTTCTTCAGCCCACTGCAGTTTTCCTGCCGGACCGTGACACTGAACTCATCATGACAAGGGCCCATGCAATCTTCAACCAAATCTACATGTTCGGCATCAACACAATAGGCCAGCAGGGTGGTGGACAGTCGATTCTAGCAGATCCTGAAGGCAGAGTGCTTCGGCAGGCAGGACAGCATGAAGAAACCATGGTTGAGGCAATAGATTTGGAGAGAGTTTCGTGGCTTCGACAACATGGTACGTCAGGTAACACCCCTGTATGGAAGACTCTGAGGGATTCACCAATCAAGGGAAGATTCCCCGTCTACAGAAACCTAGAGAAAGGTGAAGTGTTCAAGAATCTCGGTTCGCTGCAGATTCAAGATAGCATTAGAGAATGGCGAGATTGATATCCCGAACAAGTCCGACTGAGATGATGTAGGAGAACCTCTGAAAGGTTCTCAATCCATCATCAGCTGATCATCGATATCGCCCAATTATCTTGTAGACAACAAACACCATCAGTAGAAGACCGAAGACCGCTCCATATCCTGTGAACATGTAGTTGTTGAAGTAGCCGAAGTAGATACTCATGTACGGAATCTGAAGGAGAACGGCATTGAGAGCCTGCACGAAATCGATGACACCTATACTACTCATGACGGTGAGGAATAGACTTGCTGCAACACCAAGATACTCGGTCATTACAAGATAGAGCATTCCAGCCTGGAAGAACCTGAGATACATAACAAGGAAGAATGTTCCCAAGACAGCTACAAAGCCAAGATAGTCTACGCGTTTGAACGATATGTCCTCTATATATGTACGTTCTCTCTTTGATCCGAATGCGCGAGCGCTGATTGCCACTTCTAGATCCATGGCTCTTCTGAACATCAAAAGAATGAGGGGAGTGATGATCGGGATGTAGGCCCGTCTGATCTTCTGGAAGAAGTTTGCCTTGTCGATATCGAAGCCTCTGATTTTCTGCGCATCAATAATTGCCTGCCAGCTCTCTTGAACCAACGGCACAAATCGCATAGCAGTAACAATCATGAAGATGATCTTCTCAGGTACCTTAATCTTGGTAAGCGCAGCATTCAGTCGGGACATCGAAGTGGTCATAGTGAATATTGGAATCACTGCAACGACTGCCATAATACGAGTGCTGACCAGTAGTCCAAAGAGAACTCCGCCCACTGTGAGATGACCAAAATTGACTGGCTGACCACCGGTTCCAGTTGAAGGAAAATCAAAGAGCTGTAAGACAGTGGTCGAATCCCCAAGTTTCCACGTGAGCCCCTGAACGATGATCAAGAATAGAACCATCCATTTCAGGAGTGAAAGGAGAATTCCCAAGCTCTTCAACTCGATCTTGCCCGCAATCCACCAACTTGTGACTAGCAACATCCAGATCACAATTACGCTGAGGTCTTGTATCTGTCCACCCGTACCTACTGTCAAACCAAATACGAGAGCACAGCCGACGAAGAGGAACTTGACTAGAGGATTCATCCGGTCAAGAGGAGTATCCTTTTGGATATACTGAAAAGCCAAGTTATTCACCTCCTATAATCAGACTAGCCATCTCATCTACCGTCAATGGAACTTGGGTGAGTCCGTGTCCGTTCAACATCGCAGCCAACTGAGTTATCTGAGGGGGATGAATATTCGATTTCTTCAACACATCTACCTTCGAGAATACTTCTCTTGTTGAGGCATCTAGAATCTTCTTCCCATCAGCAAGCACTACGGTTCGTGGACAATATGTGGCGATTAGTTCCATATCGTGCGATATCATAAGAGAGGTCTTACCTTGCTTCTGCATTTTATTGGCAATCTGAGCGAGTCGATGGCGGCCTCTGTAATCTTGTGCTGTTGTCGGCTCATCCAGAATCAGAATCCCAGGATCCATAGCGATACCTGCTGCGGCAGCCAGTTTTCTTCGGTCACCAAAACTCAACCGGAAAGGAAATGTATCGCGGTCTTCCAGTAGATCAGCATCCTTAAGGGCAGACTCCACTCTCTTCTTTATCTCATCTTGAGGCAGTCCCAAGTTCTTCAGGCCGAATTCAATCTCTCTCTCAGCCGATATGCTGAATAGCTGATAGTCTGGATTCTGCAGGATGAGTGAAATCGTCTTTGCCAGTGTTCCCGTGGTCATTTGAGCCACGTCTTTACCCAAAGCAATGACTTCTCCTTCTGTGGCCTTGAGCAGTCCCACAAAGTGCTTCACGAGGGTAGTCTTGCCGGATCCATTCTGGCCAATTATGGCTACAACTTCTCCCTTGTTCACTGTCAGATTAACACCCTTGAGTGCCGTGACAGGATTTCGCCCGGGATAGACATAGACAAGATCTTTGACTTCGAGCACAACTTCCTCAGACGGCACTTCAGGTTCAGGAAGCTTCTTTTCTTCGTCGATTCGGATGAACCCGTCCTCAAGCAGTTCTGTAAGCAGGCTCCTGCACTCTTCAAGCGAGATAGGAATACCTCCCTTCTCCTCGTATTTTTCTTTGAAGCCGGGAATCTTCTCGGCTAGCTGGGCGCAGAGCAGGGTCACCTGGGGAGGATTGACTCCCACGGATTCTAGCATTTCAGTCCGAGCAAAGACATCCTTTGGAGTTCCTTGAGCCACAATCTTACCCTCCTCCAAGACCAAGACCCGTGTCGCGAAGTCGGCAACTTTCTCGGTCTTGTGAGTTGATATGATTATCGTCATTTCCTTCTCTTGCGTCAGTCGCTGAAGGGCGTCCAAGACTTCATCGGTACCGACAGGATCGAGTTGGCTTGTAGGTTCGTCGAGGATCAAGACTTTCGGTAGCATGGTCAGGCCAGCTCCAAGAGCGACACGCTGTTTCTGTCCTCCGCTCAGATCTGTCGGCGCACGGTCCCAGAGTCCGTCCAGACCACAAACTTCGGTTGCGTAGTCCATCCGCTCCAATATCTCGTCTGCTGGAACACCAAGATTGGCCGGACCAAAAGACAGTTCTGATTTGACATCATTGGTTACGAATTGACTTTCAGGGTCTTGTAGCACCATTCCTGCGTTCTCAGCCAATTCCACTATGGGACGTTCCCATGGATCTAAACCGGCCACCGAAACCTCTCCCTTCTCCGTTCCACCATATACTTCAGGAATGATCCCGTTGATATGGAAACAAAGTGTAGTTTTTCCAGCACCATTTGCCCCTAAGACGGCAAGCACATCTCCCTTTGAAAGCTCGAAGGAAACATTCGACAAGGCTTGGGGGCCACGTTCATAGGTGAACGACAGATTCTCTATTTTTACAAGGGAAGTTTGACTCATCTGGTTCTCCTCATTGTGACAATTTACCTAGAGGAGCTAACCTATTCTTAAAAGTAACTAAACACCAGCCAGAATCCTGGCTGGTGTCAAACTGAACTATCTGATTACCAGATCGCACGTGGGATTCGTGGCAACCCACTTCTTGCCATGGCTTCTACTACCGGCACTGAGATGAGGGTAGTGATAATAGCCATAGTAGGCACCCACCAAGTATAGCCGATATGTACTGTGATTCCGAACTCAACGGTGTAGCTAAGAATCTGCCAGTATGGCAAGGACCACGGGAGATACCATGCCATCAACCCGATCAGCGCAGCTAAGAAAACGCCAATATAGCGCATCTTCGGCTCTTCCGACCGAGCCCATTCAGCTATTCGAGTCCTTAGTGGTGTAATCAAGATAATCAGCCATGGAAGCCAGTAGTAGGCACCCAAGATTGCGACAAGTGGTACCCAAGATGTACCCTCAATTCCGGGCCACATATAGGGGTATACTGAAGCGAAGATACCGGTGCCAACCCATGAGATAATCGCCAGCAGCCAGTATCGATCTTCATCTGCATTTATGGCCAAGGCCGTATAGAATGCAGGAAAGATCCCAGTAAGCAGAACATCTACTGGGCCCAGGGGGAAGGTAGCAGGACTAATGAACATCCCGATGAAGCCACCTACAGCAGCTGCAATCACTCCACCTATAGGTCCTAGAACTAGCGGACCAATGGCTGAGAACACCACTGACAGTGGAACAAAACCACCGCCGCCAACATACGGGAAAATGGGCACTAGTGACAATGCACCAGTAATCGCAGCATAGACGGCGATAAAGGCGACACTTGCGCCACCATATCCCATTGGCTGTCTTTCTCGAACTCTTTCTTCACGCATTTCTCCTTCGCTCATAGCTTATCCTCCGCGTATGGATGAGAAGTAAAGAGAATACAGCATTTCCTACTTATATTCCTTCGGAAAGTGTAGGTTACGATGACAGAGGTCCTTCTTTCGACCTTCTGATTTGTACCCAGAAAAATGAGAATAGATGGCCTGTGCACCTCTGCTGAGTTTCAACTCCAAGTTCTGAGCGCATGAGCTTCTGGGGGTTGGATGTTGTTCTCGGGAATTGTCGAATGCCAATCTGTGGATCTACCAGATTGACTGACCGTTATGGATGGCTGGGAGGAGGGCAAGTGCGCGGCTGATTGCGCCATATCCTCCGATTGGCTTGATGTCTACACCACCCGGTAGTCCCATTAACACTTCAACCCGAAGGCGTCCTTTCTACATCCATGATTAGCATATCATTACACCTACCCCTTGAAGAATGGAATGTTGTGAGAAGGAGGCCTTCAAGTATAATGAACCTAATGCCACTCAGAACAGGTAGAAATATGCAGGGTCTACTTACAGTTGCAGTATCCTTAGAGAACTAGGGGTCTGTGAATACATCTCGACGAAGAACGACAAGAGAAACACTAAGATGTTCTTGAACGGAGAATCAAGAAGAATCTCATCTCTTCCAGGAGGCATGATGATTTCGAGGAGGTCAAGATGTGGAGACGAATGAAGCACAGGACATAGCCGATGATATCACCGAAAAGAGCGGTTTAGGCGAAAGAGTGATTGTAAGGGCCCTTCAAGATGCGTACAGCCCCTCGCTCCGCCAGGTATCGGATGGTACGATAGCAGTTGAGGTAGAACACGCATCTCAAGTACGACAACTAGTGGGGAGGTATGCTGTGAGGAAGAAATGGCCCTCCTATAAATGGTTCATTGCAGACCGCCCCAATCTAGTGGTTCTGACAGGATTCGTTGCCATCGTAGCAATCTCCATTATTCACCTGCTGCTAGGTAGAGCTCTTCCTCAGTACTCACTGGCTTTCTCCATAGTAACAGATGTTGGCATCGGGGGCATTCTCGTTGGATTCTCTTATGCCCTAGCCATCAGACATCCAAGATGGCGAAGAGAGCTGGTTGAAGAACTAAGCAAGCTTGGCGGCCTGACTGAATTCGACGACGACCGATATGAAGTGACTAAGAGCCCAGCACAGATTGCCTGGCCCTTCCTCGCTTTCGTCGCTTTCATGCTGCTCATTCTAAGGCCTGCTGTTCTCACGCTGGACTTCAATTCATACCCGCCCATCATCTTCTTCTTGGCTTTGCTTGTTTCCATTCCTTCTTTCTTCATTGCTCAGTACAAAGCTCTTGACCACAATCCTTGCTGGGACGAAATCGGGAATGACGACGGGGAACTGCTTGAATTGACAAGACAGGAGAAGGAGACTGCCGAGAAACTCAAGGCCTTGATTGCCGCGGAGATCGCAGCACTTGAACTCCATGACCTCTTTGAAGAAGACACCGGATGCACTGCTGATGATCTTAGGGTTGTATTTCGAGAGAGTAGATTCCCACAATGCAGATGGTTCACCTTCTACGAAGAGGACTCAAGACTAACATTCGAGATTCATGACATGGGTGCGGAAGAGGCGAAACGTCTAACGGTGGCCAAGCTCCGAAGACTTGCAACTCCAATGTTCAGTCAGGTAAGTCTCAGACGAAGACTGCTGGTAGTTTTCAACCTCATCTTCCTCTTGGGATACATCTTGATTGTCGCTGTTATAGGCGCAACTCTAGGAGAGCACTTGGTACACATCTTTCTCATACTGGGAGGGATTGTTCTTGGCTACACAACCAGACTCAACATAGTGCTCCACCGCGAGAGTCAGCAGGCCCTCCGAAAGTTACTGAAGGAGTCAGACCACATGACGGATTTCCATTGGGGCTACTACTACGAGACCGCACTCGGCGGCGCCATCCGCATTGATGTAGCGATGTTCGTGGCATATGTCCTCGCTGCAATAGGCATCGAGTTTCTGGTGCTCTGGGTACTCTGAATAGCTCCGACCGGCACACACAGACATGTCGACTAACTTAAGACTGATATATCTGTTCAGGACAAACCACCCACGACGGGATACAGCACTTACACTGTGGGATCCTTTTAGGTGATATCAATTGGCGCTCAAGGAATTTACGTACGATATTCCGAAGTTGGAGAGAGGATACTGCAATCAGACACTCTACATCAACTTGGGAGATAATAGCATTGAGATCAGAGCTGTTGAAAAGAATGTGAAAGACACCTTCACGGGTGGCAAGGGGTTTGATCTCTGGCTCATGTGGGACAGCATGCCTAAGGACCGCGTGGTGAAATGGGATGACCCTGAGAACGTTCTCTGTATCGCCTGTGGCCCTCTCGGAGGTGTCTCGCTCTATCCGGGTGCAGGTAAGTCTATCGTGACCACCATTTCCCCAGAAACAGGCATACCGATTGACAGCAACGTCGGAGGGTATTTTGGCCCCAATCTCAAGTTTGCTGGATTTGATGCCTTGGCCATCCAGGGCAAGGCAGAAGAAGATATCTATGTCTTCATAGATGGGGACAAAGGCATCATCGAAATCCACGATGCGAGTGACCTGCCGTCAGATGCATATGAGATCACGCGGATTCTCAGCGACAGGCACACCGAGAAGGAAGGCAAAGACATCTCAGTGGTAGCTGCTGGTTCTGGTGCTGAGCATGCATACATGGGTTGTCTAAATTTCTCGTGGTGGGATATGCGACGCGATCTCCCTCGATACAAGCAGGCGGGTAGGGGGGGCTGTGGAACAGTTTTTCGAAACAAGAGGATTAAGGCCCTTGTGGCCAAGCTCAACAAAATCACGCTCGACATGAACGCTCCTGCAGACCCCGACGCGCTACGAGATGTTGGTCGCGCCCACTCCAAGGAGATTCTGGAACTCGACCCGAAACAGAATCGCATGCGAGACATTGGCACAGCGCACCTGCCTTCAATAATGGACGAATTCGACCTCCTACCAACACGGAACTTCAGAACAGGCAGCGACCCTGAGGCAAAGAAACTCTTTGGCGATATCTGGGATGAGATTTTTACTAATGCTGGAAAAGGCTGGGACGGATGCTGGCGACCATGTGCGATCAACTGCTCCCACTGCATCGAGGGATTCATCCCCAAGACAGGTGACTACAAGGGCAAGAAGGTCGTCGTTGACGGACCAGAGTACGAAACCATCGCAGGTTGCGGCTCGAACATAGGAGTCTTCGACCCCCATTGGGTCGCAGAGTTCAATTTCTATTGTGATACCTATGGGCTTGACACCATCAGCTTCGGAACCACCATGGCATTTGTTATGGAGCTCTTCGAGGAGGGACACATCGATGAGAAAGCCACAGGGGGGCACATTCTGAACTGGGGAGCGACTGAAGAGGCTATGGCTATACTGCACGAGATTTCCATAGGAGAAGGCTTTGGCAAACACTTCGGTAAGGGTATTCGATATCTTAAGGGCTACTTCGCTGAGAATTTCGGCGTGGACGAACAGGTCATGCAGGACATCGGCATGGAGCACAAAGGTCTCGAATACAGCGAATATGTGACGAAGGAGAGTCTTGCTCAGCAGGGTGGCTACGGACTGACGTTGAAAGGACCTCAACACGACGAGGCGTGGCTCATATTTCTCGATATGGTCCACAACTACATGCCCACCTTTGAGGACAAGGCTGAAGCGTTGCACTGGTTCCCTATGTGGCGAACGTGGTTTGCATTGAACGGACTATGCAAGTTACCGTGGAACGACGTAGTACCAGCTGACAACAAGGAGACAGATGAGCCAGCGAAAGTCCCCGAACACCTTGAGTTCTATGCGGACTTCTTCACGTCTGTGACAGGCAAAGAAGTGGATCCAGCTGACCTGATCACACAGTCTGAGAGAGTCTACAACTTCCAGCGAATCTTCAATATCCGTCAGGGCAAGGGCCTTAGACTCCACGACTCAAATCCACCATATAGAAGCGTTGGACCGGTTACCGAGTGGGAGTACGAGAGTCGGCAGGATCGATATGACGATGAACTGAAGAAAAAGTGTGAGATCGATTGCGCCGGGATGAGCACTGCAGACAAGGTTGCCAAACTGCGCGAGTTCAGGGAAGAGCAGTACAAGCTCCTGACTGATGCGGTATACAAGCGTCGTGGCTGGACGCGAAACGGTGTTCCTACTCTTGAACACGTAAGGAAATTGGGTCTTGACTGGATCCCTGAAGTCGTAGAGATTGTCAAGAAACTTGAAGACTCCGCACCGCCCAAAGGCACTCTGCCGCAGAGCGATGAGGCTTGGAAATAGAGTTCCCTTGTGTGACTGAACCTTTTGGGCTGCCTCGGTTCCGGAATGGGATGCGGCAACTCGCTCATCTATTTCTTGGTCTCAGGGTCTCAAGGTGCGATTTCAGGGTTCTCTCGACCAGGCCTCACCTTTACGTGTCCTACCACAAGGACGGCAAGAGCCACAATGCCCCCGACAATGACAAGAGTGAGAAAAACCAACTCGAGGATGGACCATAGTCCCGCAACTGGAGGAGGCTCAACATACATATAGCCGCCCATGTAGCCCACCTCCGGGACTTCATTCCAATTACCCATGGTATCGTTAGCCCAGACCTTGTAGTAGAAATTGCCTCCTGAGCCCTCAGTCTCTGGACGGCCAGTTTCATAGTTCCACCAGACTGCATATGTGAAATTGGACTCGTAAAGACCTCTCGTTTCATTGCCTTGGATCCGTGTGGCCGTCTTGTTCGTCCATTCACCTTCCGAGGACCACCTGTACCTGAAAATAACGCAATCGACCCCATCCGAATCGTTCACCCAATGTCTGTGGGTCCAGACCTCTTCAGTCTGTCCAGTGTAGGCTCCATCCCAGGAGAATGCAAGCGTACCGTTCTCAGGAACATCGTACCATTCGATCGTTGGGCCATTTGATGTCTGACTTTGGACATACGCCAAGGCGTTTGAGCGGTGATGGGCCAGGAATGGAATACTCGCCGTGATACACAGAAACAGCACGAAGAGGACTCCCTTGCGCGTCATGTGAATGGATAAACCAAGGCCGGACTTATTGGTGTTTCGTCTAGTCAGAGATAATGCGCTATAGCTCGAAGCTAGGCCTCTTGGCATCCTGTGACCCATGACCGACCTGCTCTAGCATCATTCTCACGAGAGCGTTGAAGGCCTCATCGATGTTATGTCCTGTGAGAGCAGAAGTCTCGATGAACAGAGCCTTGCTTCTCAGTCGTTGCCCGATAATCCTGGAGAATTCCCGCCCTTCTTCAGTACTAACCACCTCTCCGGGAGAGCGATCGAGTCGCAGGTCAGTCTTGTTGCCGATGACAAGCAAGGGTGGGAGCTTTCCCATGAACCCTTGTGCCTGAACCAGCCAATCTTCTACATGGTCAAAAGACTCTCGGTTAACCACAGAGTACACAATGATGAGACCTCTGCACCCTTCATAGTAACGCTTGCGGAGACTCTCGTATAGGGGCTGCCCTGCTATGTCCCATATGACAAGATGAACGGGAGTCCCATCAACAACAATCGACTTCCGAGCAAAATCAACACCAATGGTCGGGATATACGATGTCTTGAAGACCTTATCGAGATAGCTCCTTCTAATGCTGGTCTTTCCTACATAAGGATCGCCTATGAGAGATATCTTGAACTGCTTACCGCCGGATCTATGCATCTCCTCATGCTCCTTCGCAGCATCGAAGGTGGGGCAATGTATTATCACGGCAATACTATATAGGGATATTCTGGATGCACCTTCTCCTAGCCTGAGATATACTTGCGCTCACGATAACGCAATGAGCGGTGCTTCAAGACGGGGCCGTTGTCACAATCTGAAGTTAGATCGGGCCGCCAGATGGGCCGGGAAACAGCCTCAGCTGTGTGTATCTCGCATCTCCGGGTTCGTGCTGCGAAACGATCTGTCGCTTGTATTTCTCATACTCATCTTGGGCATTCGATTCGAGCTGGAATCGAGTCCATTTCAAGCAGATGTCATCTCTCGATATACTCTTGACAGCAGCTCTTGGGACAAGAAGGTCAATGTCAGGTTGGACTTTCAGTTTCTCCAAGGTCTCCTCTATGAATCCACCACCAAGCAAAAGCCAGAGTTCACCACTAGCATCGAACCAGATATCGATCACATTACCTATCTTGAACCCGTCGGCATCGGTCACCTTGATCTTGGAGAGCTCAGACATCCTGATGTCGCGCTCGTCTATGACGCCATCATCCAGAGTCTCGTCTAAGGAATCACCAGGAACCGCAAGTCGAACAGCATCCTCATCTATTTGGCTGATGCAGTCGAGTTGAAACACTGGGTCGATGTCTGGCTTAACTCCCAAGGATTCGAGGAGCTCCTCAACTCGACTACCACCCAATATCACCGACTTCATGTCAATCCAGTTATCATCTGTAAAGGTCACAATGAAATCAATGGTGCGACCAATCTTCTTTCCATCAGCGTCTATCACACTTTTCCCTTTGATCTGGCTGAACTTCAACCCACAACACTCAAACATATCCTTAACACCTCGGCCTTCAGGGGCTCAAAGCCTTATAATATTAACCATTGTTAATAGTGTGGCTGCATTCCCTATAATGCCATTTATTCACTGAGTCAAAAAGGTTGTGGACTGAGAAATACTTTCGTAATAACAGCCCCGGTATAGATTTACAGGAGCAAAGAGAGTAAAGAGAGCCCCGAGGGGCTCCATATGGTCTGTTAGCCTCAGTAGACTTCTCGAGGACTCTGACGCAACCTTTCAGGCAGTCTTCCGCCCTCTCCAAGAACTTCTAACTCGTGATTTCTTCCATACCGACCACCATCATTACAGAGGAATCCCGACTTGGTTATTCCTCTAGCCTGGCGTTCAGCAGCACGTCGGGTGATCATCCCCACACGCGACGGCACGGTCATCAACAGTTTCTTCTGGCTATCATCAATCACCAAAACAATCGAGTCAGGGCTTCCATCCCTGGTACTCTCGTGGAACTGGGAGTCTGATTCGTTGAACTCAAGATATACTGGCAAGGCAAACAAATCCTCCTGTTAGTCTGCTCCTGCTTGTTCTTTGTCTGCTAGTATATAATTGATTCTAGGGTGGTCTTGGTGGTCACGTGGGAAGCAGATGTGCAGTACCGCAGTGTTCGCAGACAACTGCTTCTTCGAACCGTCCAGGCATCGGCAGTGGTGCACCGCAGTTCTGACATGTGAGATCCTGAATTTCTGAACGTTGCTCAGCAGGTATCTCAAGCCTGAAGACCCTCTCAGCGACGTCCTTGATAGTCTTGCCTATCCGATTGGCCGCTCTCACAACCGCATTAGTTTCCGAGCTTGTCAGGCTGCTGAGTCCCACAGCCTTGAAGAAACCATCAATGGCTGCTCCAACCTTTCCAAACAGAGAACCTGCCTTGTAGGCCAAGACATCCTTAGTTCGGAGCTCGTACAGCTCTTCATCAGGATGACCGGGAATCTGATAGCCCTTCTCCCAATCGACTCTATCCTCTCTAAGCGGAGCAAGAACATATCCGCAATTTGGACACGAAAGCTTCCACCCTCTCGTGAAGAGATTGAGGAATCCTCCCCGCACCCTCGTCTCACCAACATCGTGCCAACACCTTTTGTGACCCATCATCCCGCAATTCGGGCATTCGAAGATGTAATACCTGTCAGGTTTGGCACGGATTGATTCGCCTGTATGAACAGGAACATATGCTAGGTCTCCATTTGTGTTGTTCAGAAGGTAATGACCGCAGATGAAGCAGATCTTCCCGTCCAGCTTATGCATCTTATCCGGGGTGATTCTCATTGTCTATCCTCAACATCATCCTATTAGTTGTGCCTAAATGCTTTTTCACGTATCCAAGGCTGGAGCCAAGGAGTAGTGTACCGAGGCGGCTCCTTTCATCTTTTGTGCGGTATCTCAGCACTTAAGCGCCTTGAGCACGATAACAGCGTCAGATGATGTTTTTGAATGAATCACACAAAGAACTGGCGTCGCTCAAGTGTGTTCCCTGTGAGGGCGGCATACCGCCGCTCAAGAATCGCAAGATAGAAGCATACCTATCCGATGTTCCTGGTTGGGGACTCATAGAAGAGGAGCCGAAGAGAATCAGAAGAGAGTTCAAGTTCAAAGACTTCAATGGGGCAATGGATTTTGTCAACAGGGTGGCAGAGATAGCCGAGGACCAAGGGCACCATCCAGACATTGAAATTCACTGGAACGAAGTCACACTGACTCTCTATACACATGCCATTGACGGCTTACATGATAATGATTTCATCATGGCAGCAAAGATCGACGAGTTAATAGATTGACTCGGCAATTATACCGTATCGGTGGTAATGCTGTAGCCATCAGCAGCAGAAACTCTCTCTATATATGAAAGGCGTTACAGTGCATGGAGGGAGGGAAACGCAGAGATTATATTGAACTCCTGTCGCCTTCAGTCCAACGGTGGTTAGATGTTCGACTTGATTCAGGAAAAGGAAACAGGGGCCTCTCTCGCACCAAGGACTCTTGTCTACGTAGTCGTTCATGGTGAGACTGAACCTGATGACTCTCAATCTCTGTCAGAAGCAGGGAGGGAGCAGGTCGATGATCTGATACACTCAAGGATTATCTCCACAACAAGTAGGATATACTCCGGACCTGAAGAACCGAGTCTAGAGACCGCGGGGCTCCTGCGAAAGCACTTCGAGGTTGCAGTGGAGGTAAAGGACTGCCTGAAATCTATAGAACTACCCGAAAGCAAACTCAGAAACTACGAGTCTGTGCTCAAAGCCTTCTGGCTCCAAACAGAGACCGAGGGGCTTGAAGAGAGTTTGCAGGACGTGGTGCATAGGATATCGCTTTGCGCAGAGGGTATAGCATCAGGTCATGTAAACGACAGTATTGTACTTGCTGTAGATAGCATCGTCAGTGCAGTCTTCTATTGGCTAGTCGTTGGAGGAGAGGAGTTCATTGAGGACTGGCTTGATTCAGGCTATGCCTCTTGCGGAACCTACGAGTATTCTTCTAAGAAGGGTTGGTCACTTGTGATGCCCCCGGACAATACGTTCCAGAGAGAACCATCCAGTGTAAGAGACTATCTTTCCAACGAGCTCATCGATGATCTCCTTGGATAGCCAAGTGGAATCAAGAAAAAGGGAGAAGGGACGCCGAAGCATCCCGTGTGTACTATCTTCGCCTGACCAAGACCACAATCACGACAAGCACAACGACGATTCCACCGATCATGATGTACAGGTCCGTCGGAACTCCTGTCGGAGTGACGGTCGTTGTGGTGGTGGCAGTGGTTGTGGTGGTGGTTGTCGTAGTGGGCGTTGTTGTGGGGCCAGCAGGAGTCTGATGAGCGCTCGTGTATGAAACGAACACTGGATCGCATATGATCTCATGGCCACCCCAATTGGTGTATCCTGCAGTCATGAACAGCATGGAGGCATCGACCTGCCACCTGGTCACACTAGTGCCAGAACTTGACTCGTACATCAAGCTGAAGGCACCTATAGGAGCACTCGATGAACCGGAGGTGTAGACTGTGGCGTGATTGTCCCCACCCCAAGTATAGGGGAGGCCACCCATCGAAACATTAGCAAAGGGACTGTCCTCAGAGTTGTACTGGTAGTAGTCTGCGGTTACACTAGCCTGGTTGGTGTCAGTCACTGGCTTCCCGCCCGCTTGATAACGGGTGCGTGTACCTGTCGCAAGAACACCAAAGAAGTTCACTGCGAGAGAACGGCCCTCTAGCACTTCGTTTCCGAATTCATCTAGAGCCCAGTCCCCGAACTTCTGGTCAACCTTGAATGCAGCGGCATGATTCCAGGTGCTCTCATCCTCAGGATTGTATTCGGCCATCTCTACACTGAACGTGATATCGAAGGCCATTTCGTCTACGTCAGCATGAGTAATCCAGTAGTCGAAATCTGTGGAGTTTAGGCCCATTGCACCCTCAAAGGACTCTCGGAAGGCCCAAGGTCCTCTCAGGCCATTCGAGTTCTCCACCTGTAATGGATAGAGTGTGACCTGAACATCTGCTATTGTGATTCCAAAGTTGACCTCGGCGTCAGGTGAAACATTAACATCTCCAGTATCGTTCGTTGCTCCAAAGGGCCGACGCAATTCTACAGAGCCAACCTTGTCAATGAGGACCAGATGGGTCACCTCATCCGTGACCACTTTTCCTTCCTGAATCGAGAAATCAGGAGCACCGTTCGGTTCCATAGGGCCTGCACCGTCGGGGTCAAGATCATTGAATACGAGCAGTCCAGCGTATTCTGCTCTGAAAGCCGCCCACGTTGTTGAGGTTGCATTCGTCGCTACTCTGAATGCTTGTTCAGTGCCCCAAGCAAACCAGGTGGTTTCCCATGAGTTGCTATCTAAGCCCGTGATTGCCGTCAGATCGACAGTCCTATTCTTAGAGAGCCACGCAACCCAATCGTAACCTGGCACAGCAATCTCTTGGTCAATATCAGCATACATGGTCTCCTTGATGTCCTGCATCTCGGCAGACCCAACTGAAGTGAAGTTCGATGCACGATACCAGTAGAACGTTTCGTTGGCCTCGAACTCCACAATCATTGAGGCCACACCCATCCAGCTATTGGAAATGAACTCATCGCCATCGTTGCCAGGAGACGGGTCCAGGTTTATGCCGACATGCATACCTTCGACGGTTACATTTCCGTGGTCATGCCAGTACCCCGTCCGTTTGACAAAATACTGGTCATCAGTGGTGAAGATGTTCCCATCGAGGTCTATGGCACCTTCTTCTGTTATCGTCCACTTCTGGGGTTCCCACGCTTCGACATCCCCGAGTAGGAGATGTGCTGGGCTCCATAGAATCTCATCGTGCAGGAACTGAATTGTGTCGCCAGAGAGATGCGGATGGGTCCAGTTTACCTCGGGCGGATGTAACTTCCATGTTGCACCACCGTCGTCTGTATAGTTGACCTGAATCGCATAACTGTAGGCTGAGGCGATGCCTGCATCATCAATCTTCATCGATGGTGCCTCTGCCTCGAAGACGAAGTCTAGTTCGATCGTAGTAAGCCCTTCATCAATGGAGATCTGATGGTCTATGACCGTCAATAGTGTAGAGCTCTCATCTGAGAATTCACCCACGAAGACGTGGTCACTAGTGTAGACCCATCTAGTTGTTGTAGAATTAGTCCACGCGGTATCGAGGTCAAGGTCCATGGTCAGGGCATGCGTTGTCTGATGGCGCCAGTAGTGTGTTGAGTTTGAAGCTCGCCCAGAGGCAGTCATCCATACTGAGAAATTGTGTCTATGTATGTGAACAAGGTATCCATCAATGTCAGGATTACTGTTGTCCTCGATATAGAAACTGCCGTTGATATACGCCGCAGGGGAATGAATCAGCATGGTTAGATTCAGGGTTTCACCCTGTTGTGCCCTCCGAACAATCTCGCCGTCCTTCCGCAAGAAGGCCTCTATGAACATCTCCTTGTAAGCTAAACGCACCGTGTTGTGGTTAGCTATCTCTGCACTGGCATGCATGGGTTCGGCATCTGTGTCTAAGACAGTCCAGAAGTAGGGGTCAGGAGTAACAGTACCACCCTTTTTGGTTGGATCCCATGGATTCATGTCTACATCTTCAGTGAAATAGCCTGTCCATGAAACCCAAGCGCCATCATGCTCTATGCTGGTATTTTTCAGGTAGTAGAAGACCGAGAGGTCAAGGGTCTCGTTGATAAGCAAGTCATAGTCCACTGTCCACTGGCTCAGTGCGAAACTCCAGGTCCAAGTGATGTTATCCAGATACGAGACAGCACCATAAGCATGCGTTCCATTGAAGACATAAGCTAGCATAGGCGGCATGTAGGTGATCCAGTCACTCCAGCCACCAAATCGGTCATACATATCCTTAGGCATGCGCCACGTGTAGTTTCTCACATAATCACTGTCGTTAGTCAAGAATGCAAATGGAACCTCGATTCTGCCGAATGGCTCATTGGCTCTCATACGGAAAGTGAAATTGTCATGTGAATCAACATAATGGAGCAGATTACCTGCTTCATCCACGATGTCGGCATAGTAGTACTCGGGTAGAGCAAAGCGACCAAAATTGACTTCAACTCCCAAGCCGATAGGGGGTGTTTCAAACCTGCCAGATTCGAGTCGTGCCAACCAGGATGGCGAAACAACACGGCCCTGGTCATCTAACGTCTCCATGCCTGTCCAGAAGATAGCTTCGACAACGAGTTCCAAGAACTCGATTGAGAAGACTACTTGATAGTCCTCAGATGTTTCTGAGTATTCACTCTCATCACTATAAAGCGCGATGAAGTCGCTATGAGACGGTTCTTCGCTACCTGGTTCATAGTCCAGACTGAGGAGTGCCCAGGAATCAGCTGTGGCGTTGTACTCAAGAACAAAGACGGGGCTTCTTTCTAAGTAAGTCGCACCCCAGAACCGCACTACGTCAAGTTCAGCTCCTTCTCCCAAGAATGTCTTCGGAATTGTGATATTCAGGAGCAGAGGTGTCCCGACTTCTACCCTGTAGGCATTCTCTTCTGTGCTGGTCAAGTTTTCTGCGTATCCGAGCCAAACTGTTGGTTGAGGTCCAAAGATCCATTGTGACCTTTCCGACGTGTGTTCAAAATCGGACGATTCACTCACGACCTGCCATGACACATTCAGCTCAGGGGCTTCACTATCTTGTGCAGAAACAAATGCCATAGAAGCGGCAATACTGCACAAGAGCAATGTTATGATTGCAATTGTATTCATTCGTTTCATTGTTAGCTCCTCCAGCCAAGGACAACTCCATAAGAATAGCCGGTCGGTACTGGAGGTGCGTCTGCCGGCGTGCTGTAGCCAATGGGAGTTGTATTACTTGGTTTATTCATCATGGATACCATCCTAGTACCCTCTGATGGAAGAAAACGGGTGACTGCACCTGAAAGAGAGACATGACTGCTTAAGAGTCTATGGTGTTTCTAGTACGCTGACCTCTTGCTGACGGTGATGACTCCATCCATGTCGGATATTATCGTCTTCTGATTCGCCTCCAGCACTCTCACCAAGTCCATCGTCTCAGCAAGAGCCAGCACAATCTGGTCAATTCCGTATTGCCCATAGATACCTCTTGACAGCTGGTAGATTGTCTGGCGACTGTCTGAGAGCAGTTCCTCCATCCTCTCAAGTTTGTGAAAGATGTCAGCGCGGAGTTCACTGATTCGGGATTTTGTGTTGCTGATGGCAGCCCTATGACCCGGAAGAGCCAGGTAATCCCCGTACCTCTCCAAGGCGGACAGAGAATCCAAGTATCTTAGCATCATGATGTCGCTTGACCTGTCGAAGTCCAGGCTCGGATTGGAACTAATGTCACTGAGCAAATGGTCTCCACTGAAGAGGACTTGCTGTTCTTCAGCAATGAAGCACACTGAACCAAGTGTATGGCCAGGGACCCACATGCACGTAAGCGGACCCACTGCTGAATCGAAGACCTGTCCGTCTCCCAGGGCAAAAGCATGAGGGATAGATCGGCCAAACCCCATGAACCGCCTGACAAGTGAATCGTAAGGCATGTGATCAAGAATCTCCTGCGGGGCTCCACCTCTCTCAACAATCTCAATATATGAACGAACCCGGCTGCGGATGTACTTCTCGTGATCAATCACTCTATGGTGGTCGTTCTTGTGAAGCCAGACGTTGGGCCGTGTGCCGCCGCGTTTCTCCACTTCATCGCAGACTGCAGACACGAGACCTGTGTGATCTATGTGACCATGGGTAAGAAGAATCTGTTCTAGAGAGGCCACATCAATGCCCGCCAACTCGAACCCGTGGAGGAGTTCGACCAGCGACTTGTCAGAATTCGGACCACAGTCGATCAGCGTCACAGAATCGCCAGCGATGAGGTATGCGTTCACGCGACCCACTGGAAAGGGAGTAGGCACCGCAATCCTGAAGACTCCATCGATAACTTCCATCTCACGATACAGCTCCTCTCTGGCTGAGTCTTCAGACCCGTAACTCGGTCTTATAGAGATGTGGCTATGGCGGACGGTTATCAGAGCTCTTCAAAATACACACGGAGCAGCTCTGCAACATTACGAGCCCTGGATACACAACCGCGGTCTCTATGTGGCTTCGAACCATCATAGACGTCAGATATCGTGCCCAGACAGCCATTCCGTACGGTGCTGAGAACGGGTCTGAAGAACTTCCTTTCAGCGTGCTTTCTGCTCAGCTCGCTTCTTCCGTTGAGTGTAAGATATGCAGATATGTAGGGACCTATCAGCCACGGATGTACAGCTCCTTGATGGATTGCCCCTGCTCTGCTCCTAGGCCCACCAGTCACAGCCCGAGCGAACCTCGCGTCCTTAGGAGATAGGGTTCGGAGACCATAAGGCGTCAATAACTCTTCGGTGACTGTTCTGAACACCGCCTTACCCTGTTTTTCCTCTAGGAGTGGAAAGGGCAGACTCAACGCAAAGATCTGATTGGGCCGTATCGATGCGTCTTTCTCTTCATCAGTCACAACATCATACAGATAACCGAGTTCTTCATCCCAAAAGGTCTGGACGAAGGCCTCCTTTATCCATGAAGCAACAGCACGGTACTCATAGGGGTCCCGTCCTTTCAGTTCAGCCATGTCTCCCAGAGCCATGAGGGCATTGAACCAGAGAGCGTTCACCTCGACACACTTTCCGTTCCTGGGAGTTGCTACCCAGTCCTCTATCATCTCGTTCATCCAAGTGACTTCAACCCCCTCGATGCCTGAACAGATCAGACCGTCATGGTCTTCATGAATATTGTACTTGGTGCCTATTCTGAAAGAAGATATGATATTCTCCATTGTGTCCCAAATGAGTCCGCGCAGGAACTCAAGGTCGTTTGTGGCCTGAATATAATGCCAGACCGCCATGATGAACCACAGAGACGCATCAACACTGTCATACTCGGGCTGTATCCCATGGTCTGGAAAGTCATTGGCTACTAGGCCATATCTTGAATGCCGAGCGTAGGTTCGGAGTATCTCTCGAGCATCCTGAAACCTGCCAATAGCCACGGTCAGTCCAGGCAAGGAGAGCAACGCATCATGACCGATGTCGGCCAACTCGTGGTAGCCGGCAATAACAGATCGCGAGTTCGTTGTGACACGGTCAACAATGAATGAATCCGCATTGAAGACAAGCCATTCCACATCTTCATCTCTCTCCCTTTTGGAGAGCGAGTATGCCCGATCATTCAAGACCTTGCGACGTCTCAGTTCTTCGAACCTCAGTTTCGCAAAGTCCTTCCTTGTCGCCTGCATGAGTGTCCCGAGCTGGCTGTTCAAATCATCCCGCGACCCGCCTGCAGCATACAGGAAAGACAGAAAATGCGAACCGGGTTCGAGGACATTGTGGAAGACACCGGGAATCCAGAGGGGTTCTTCATGCGGCATCCCCTGAGCCTTGTCCTTCCTGTATACCTGGTTCTCGGTAATCCTGATAGGAGTCGATGGCATGAACTCGGCGTCTGGAGAGTATGCGAACACCCAGGGACTATGGAATCTATCGTCAAATGCGTAGTAGGTATGCCTGTCAACCACTTCATACTCGGGTGAGTAGTCAATCACAGGAGGCCTCGCGTGGATATCGCGTGCTGTATGGAGTGGGGTGACGGTGAAGACGGTCTCCTCACCTGTTTCAAGCTCGTAGTTGACGATGGTGACATTTCGGCGATAAGACATGAACACAGTCTTCTGCATCTTGACACAATCTGTTGCGTAGCTCATCTGGGGCAATGGATTGAGCTGGAATCCAGCCAGCTGTCTGTATCCCCTGTGTGTCACACCATCAACTGTGTGCTGAGTGCTTAGATTGCATTCGCCTTCTGATGTGACCACTACTTCGTCCAGTCGTGATAGAGTCAGCCATCTATCAACCGGAGGATTCAAGGAACAGACCAGCAAGCCATGGTAACCTCTAGTATTGAGACCTACAATGGTTGACGACGCGTAACCTCCCAGGCCGTTGGTGTATAACCATTCGAAAGTAACGGCTCTATTGAGACGAAGGTCCGAGTCCTCAAGTATTATCGGCATTCCTCTTTCTCCGAACAGGAAGTATCTGTTGTGTGACGACAGTCTGCCTAACTTTAACCGTTTCGCATACACGGGCGTCTTGTCAAATAATACCAATCCGCATATTCAAGGAAATCTAGAATGCCCAGTCTGTGAAGACCCACGAACGTGCGTCCCGCTGAGTTACCTCAAGCAATCTGCAACTACTCGAAGACTACCATCTTCAATCACCCACCTATCGTCGGCTCATCAGAGTGGCCTCTGCGATGTTCTGATCCCATCTCACTCAAGTGGTTCGTTGATGACTGTTGCGTCATTTGAGAGAGGGCAATTCGTCTCGGCCGCCTAATTGTTCGTCATGAATACTGGTTGCCGCACATTCGAGCATTCTGAATTCCGTGCTAAGATTTATAGTGATGGTGTCTGCAGACTCTTTGAAATGGAGTAAGGCAGAGGTTGATAGGCTTTCGACGACACGGGCGACAGGCAGGCACTGCTACGCCGACCCTGAGCCAAGCAAGAGCCATATCCATGGGGTGACCTTCACAGGACTGGACATGCATCAGAGCAATCTGTTCCACTCACCGGGTTCTCAGAGGCGGACAAGTCTTATTACGAGTCTGATGATTGAGGCGCTCGGGAAGTTCTTGCCGTGAGTAATAGTTCATATCTGATATTGGGGTTCCTGACGTTACTGCTCGTTTTTGCCTCTGCACCTGTGCATACATCGGAAGGATTAGAGAACGATGTAGACCTGGATGCGACACCCAAGCTGTCCAAGACACAAGCGATCGCGTACGAGGAACATGACCCTATCGTGATAACCTCCGATGCTAACTTTTCGAGTCAGGAATGGGCCGGGAATGGGACCAAGGCAGACCCGTACTTGATTGAGGGCCTGAACATCACCTCTACAGAGGTCTGTATCAATATCTCAAACACGAGAGTATACTTTGAGATCACAGACTGCTTCATCTCCTCTGACGGGCAATCCTCGAAAGATGGAATCTTACTCAACAATGCAACCTACGGTACCATCAGTGGAACTATTGTTGAGAACCACCGTAACGGCATCTCTGTGGAGAATTCTCCAGGTACAATCCTGACAAATAACACGGTAATCAACAACTCAAGTACTGGTTTCCGTGTGGCGGCGTCCGACTTGTGCAGACTTACAAATAACACAGCCACCAGCAATTACCTAGGGTTTGGTGTTTTCTCGTCTGGATCCTGTATCCTTACGAACAACAATGCCTCGAATAATCCAGGGTATGGGTTCCGTCTGGATTCTTCATCCAGCTGCACCCTGACTGACAACACTGCTTCCAGCAGCTCAGAAAGTGGTTTCTACCTGTTCTTTTTACAATCATGCAGTTTAGCAAATAACACGGCCGTTAGCAACTCGGGTCATGGGTTCCATCTGGAGTATTCAGACTCATGCACCCTGGTGAATAACACGGCCTCCAGCAACTCAGGGCATGGGGTATTCCTCGAATCGTCATCATCTTTCATCCTTGCTGATAATACAGTCGCCAATAACTCAGATCATGGAATCTCTATACACTCAACGACAGGCATTCTGAGAGGCAACACGCTTCTTGGCAATGGTTTGGTCCTGACAGGATATGGTGATATCACGGGATGGCTCCACAATGTGTCAGACAACACGGTCAATGACAAACCACTTGGATACTTTGCGAACCTAACCAGCGGCGACATTGACGGGTCAGAGTACGGTCAGGTCATTCTTGTTAACTGCTCAGAGGTCACTGTCAGAAACGGGGTCTTCAACAAGGTATCCGTGGGCATCCAATTAGGGTATTCATCTCATTGCACCCTGATTGACAATACCGCTACTAGCAATTACTATGGATTCTATCTCGAGGCTTCAGACTCATGCAGCCTGACGAACAACACTGCCACAAGTAATACGGAACAGGCGTTCCGTATACTCCGCTCGGCATCATGCAACCTAACGAGCAATACAGCTTTCAATAACTCAAGAGACGGGTTCTTATTCTATTCCTCTGGGTCAGCCATCCTGACAAACAACACTGCGACCAATAACTCAATGCACGGGTTCTACTTAATGGCCGAAATGGAATCATGTACTCTAACGAACAACACCGCCACCAATAACTCAGGGGATGGGTTCTATCTGTACCAGTCACATTTGAGCATCTTGACGAATAATACCGCCACCAGCAATTCACATGGGTTCTACATATGGTCTTCTGGTTCGTGCACGCTGAAAGATAACATCGCAGGTAGTAACTCAGAGCCTGCATTCTATCTCCGGCAATCGACCTCAGTGATCCTTGCGAACAACACAGCCTCCAAGAATTCCTATGGGTTTTATCTACAGAATTCTGGGTCAAGCACGTCAACGAACAACAGTGCTAGCGAAAACTCAAGAGATGGGTTCTATCTGGTTTCTTCAGGTTCATGCATGCTGATAAACAACACCGCTAAAACGAACTCAGAGTGTGGTTTATACCTCGTTTCTTCAGGATCATGCACGCTCGCAAACAACAGTGCCGAAAGCAACTCAGAAATTGGGTTCTATCTGAGTAATTCAGCATCATGCACGCTGACGAATAACAATGCCAGCAAGAACTCAAGAGACGGTTTCTACTTGTTTGATTCAGAGTCATGCACGTTGACCGACAACTATGCCAGGAGCAACTTGGACTACGGTTTCCGTCTGGAAAGCTCTGCTTATGGCACCTTGATTGGCAATACCGCAAGCAGCAGCTCATACTCTGGATTCTGGCTGCGTGATTCTGGTGGAAGCACACTCATGAACAATACAGCCATGGACAACTCAGGGTCTGGGTTTTACTTGAATTCTTCAGCCAACTGCGCCCTGACAGGCAACATCGCCTCCACCAATTCAGAGCATGGATTCTGCTTGAATTCTTCAGCCAACAGCACTCTTACAGACAACACAGCCTACGGTAACCTAGGGATTGGGCTCCTTGTGTATTCCTCGGCGTCAAGTATTCTGACGAACAACACAGCCTACGGTAACCTAGGGATTGGGCTCCTTGTGTATTCCTCGGGGTCAAGTATTCTGACGAACAACACAGCTTACGGGAACTCAGGGATTGGGCTCTATGTCTATCTCTCGGAGTTAAGCACCCTGACGAACAACACGGCTCACGGTAACTCAGGATATGGGTTTTACCTATTAAAGTCGAACTCATGCACTCTGAAGCATAACAACGCCAGTGATAACTCAGGTGACGGGTTCATACTATCTTCTTCATCCAACAGTGCTCTGATGAACAACACAGCGACAAGCAACTCGCGTCATGGCTTCTATCTGCACCATTCAGATTCTTGCACATTGATGAACAACACAGCAACAAGCAACTTGGATTATGGCTTCTGTCTGTATTATTCGAGCTCGTGTGTCTTGAGGAATAGCACACTTGTTGGCAATGGTGTATTCATCCGCGGATCAACAATGTTTCATTGGTTCCACGATATCATCGGAAACATGATTGATGGAAGACCACTGGGGTACTCTGCAAACCTCACGAGTGGAAACATTGACGGGTTTCAGTATGCACAGATTATCCTTGTCAACTGCTCAGGCGTTACAGTCAGAAATGGGGTCTTTACCAACGTGCCCATTGGGATTCAGCTGGCATACTCCCCTCACTGCAATCTGACGAACAACACTGCTACCAACAGCTTGTTTGGGTTCTACCTATGGTTTTCGGAATCATGCACCCTCACGAACAACAACGCAAGTAGCAACTCTTACGGATTCTATCTGTCTTCTTCTTGGTCATGCACCCTCACCAACAACACAGCAAGCAACAACTCAAACGTAGGTTTCTGGCTGTCTTCGTTCTCCAACAGTGTTCTAACGAACAATACTGCCATGAACAACTGGCAATATGGCATCTATATAGACCCTGGGAGCTCTCAGAACACAGTCAACTACAATCGGATTTGGGGCAATGGTGTGATTAATGCCAGAGATGATGGGAGTGACAACAACTGGGATGATGGTGAGTCTACGGGCAACTGCTGGGGGGACTATGTCGGTACGGGGACTTACATCATAGAAGGAGTAGCCGGGAGCATTGACCGCTATCCAGTCAAATGTGCTGGAACTCCGCCAATCATGGACAGCCCGGAGGACATCGACTATGAGGCTGGCGCCACTGGTCATAGTATTGCATGGAGCCCATATGACACAAACCCGGATCGCTACGAGGTCTACAGGAACGGTATTCTCATCGATTCTGACGATTGGTCTGGCTCGGAGATACTAGTCGATGTGGATAACCTGTCCGTCGGCTCCTACAACTACACGATTGTGGTGTACGACACCTCTGATAACTGGGTTAGTGACAGCGTGTTCGTGACAGTGGTGGATACCACTGAGCCGATGATTGACAACCCTGAGGATATGGAGTATGAAGCTGGAACGACAGGTCACATCATCACTTGGAGCCCGTCCGACCTGTATCCTGACAGGTATGAGTTGCACAGGAATGGGTCTTTGATAGACGAAGGTGACTGGGATGGCTCTCCAATACTCGCTGATGTTGACGGTCTGGATCTAGGTGCTTACAGCTACACCCTTGTGGTGTATGACACCTCTGATAACGGCAACAGTGACACTGTCTTCGTGACCGTAGTGGATACTGCTTCTCCTACGATAGACTATCCCGAGGACATCGGGTACGAGGAGGGCACCACCGGACACACCATCACCTGGAGCCCCTCCGACCTGTATCCTGATAGGTACGAGTTGTACAGAAATGGTTCGCTGATTTGTTCTGATGATTGGACTGGAACTGCAATAGCGGTCAGTGTCGATGGATTGACTCTGGGCGCTTACAACTACACGATTATGGTGTACGACACTTCTGAGAACTGGAGCAGCGACACTGTGTTCGTTTCAGTGGTAGACACCACTCCGCCAACTGTAGATAGCCCTGAGGATATTCAGTATGAAGAAGGCACCTCAGGCCACAATATTACTTGGAGTGGGTCCGATTTGTACCCTGACAGGTATGAGTTGTATGTGAATGGCTCATTGAGCTATTCCGATGAGTGGAATGGTTCTGAAATACTAGTTAGCGTCGATGGATTGACTCTGGGCATTTACAACTACACCCTCGTGGTCTACGACACCTCAGGAAATAGCAATAGTGACACCGTCTTCGTGACTGTGCTCTCATCTACCATAACCACAACTACTAGCACAACCACATCTTCTACCACAACCACCACCACGACTACGACAGCAACAGAACCGGTCATGGATCCTCTGCTATCACTGGTTTTACTCATAGCAGGTGCAGGAGCTGCAGTTGTTGTCTTGCTCCTGTACGTTTTCCGCTTCAAAAGGAAATCGTGATGTGATTGCGAGGAATGCCCTCCAAAGAGGGGTTCGAGGTACTCCAAAGCTCGTTCAGAGAGAGTCGCGTATACGGATACCGATTTAAGAGGTTTACATGAAGCAGGGAATTGGCCGTAAGAACCATGCATCGACCGGGAATAACTGGACTCGATGGATTGTCACCTGCCCAGTCGTTTCTGGGACTGAGTCCCAATCTCTGGAGACTGGCAATTGTGACTGGTGTTGCGCAGTTCTCCATCAGTGTATGGGCTTGGCAGTTCACGATTTTTCTGGAAGAGATTCTCCAGCCATGGCAGATAGGCCTAAACATCACGATAGGCCTCTTTGTTGCAATACTAGGCTATCCAGTTTCGGGCATGGTTTCGGACATGATAGGTAGACGTCGTACCATGCTCATGTCATTCTTGCCAATCACCCTTGGGCTCTTCATGCTCTATTCTTTTCCGGTTTGGCCTCTCATCCCTCTCTCGTACGGAATCGTTCAGTTCGGGTGGAGCTTTGTTCTGATCATATCTCGTGCCATCCCAGCCGACGAGATTGCAGCTGACGGAGGTGCAAACTCCGCCCGACGGTTCACAATGGTTCTCCTACCAGCTCTGTTGGTTGATGGGATAACACCTGTGCTAGCAGGTATACTCCTCAATTTTCAGATAGAAGCTAGAACGCTACTCCTGATAGGTGCTATTGGGTCGGCTACTGCACTGATCACCACAGCTCTGGGACTAAGAGAGAGTCTTCCAAATGAAATACAGCAGAGAGCCCGAGAAGGTGTAAAAGTCCCCATAAGAGAACTTGGTGGCGATTTCTGGAAGCTGATTGGTGGAATGTTGGTATTTGCATTCACCTGGAACATGGCATTCTACTACCTAGGAAACCTCTGCGTTGGGGAATGGGGAATAGAACCATCTATCTATGCCTTCACCCACAGTGCTTTCGCTCTGACTTCACTACTGGTCATGTACAACATATCAGGGCTGGCCGACAGAAAGAAGCGTGGTGCGCTTGTCATCGGGCTTGCAGGAAACGCCACTATCATGTGGCTGCTGGCTCTGGGAAATGGTGTTCCTCTCCTCATAGCCATCAATGCTGCATGGGCCTTTCCAGTGATGTTGTGGATTGGAGCTGAACGTACGCTTGTAGTCCAAGGTGTAAGAGAGGAGCATCAAGGGAGAGCTCTCAGCACCTACCAGATCATAATGTCTTCTACTGGCCTTTTTGCCGCGAATGTAGGGGCGTGGATATGGACCGTCACAGGCAGTCTGAGAATGCTCTTCATGATAGCAGGATCCCTTGGTATAATCGCGTTGATTCCACTCGCAGTAGCTCTGAAGACGATGAGAATGTCTAGACGAGAAGACAGATGACACTCGGCACTTCCGAGATATCTTCTTATTATGCCATGTTGCTTACACATTACGGGGCGTGGCTAAGCATAGTTGAATGAAGATGGGTCGAAAATCGGTAGGCGTCTGAAGAGGACAGGAGATCTCCTCATCGGAGGAGCCAAAGAGCAGGTGTCATCATACAAGACTCGGTTCGAGGCTCTGGAAGGAAGCTACGATGCATTTCTCTCACAACTCATGCATTCATACAACGAGGACACGTTGGACCTGTCTTTCGTGGATGATTTTTTTGGTAAACGGACGCCGTCATTTGCAGGTATCGATGGAACTGTCTGCAAACACGCAGTCTTCGATCTTCTGATATTCTTTGCAGGGGCCTATGCCCACAGGGGCGAAATGGTGATACAAGACAACGGGGAGTTTGATTTGGTCTATGAGGAGAAGTTCACCGACAGTGGCCTCGGGATATCCTCCGTTCTGCCGGTCTACATCAACGAGGTGCCATACATCGACCAGACAGTTCTCATACGAGATGAGCAAGGCGCTGTGGATGAGATGATCAGTCAGACGGACAGCTGGATCATCGACAACTCAGCCTTTGCAGACTATATGATGGGGCTTGCGGAGTTCTATCTTGCTCTCAAGCTTGTCAGCGAGCCATGTGATGTTGACATTCTGCTGATGGACCGTATGCTCTCTTCGGAGCTAAGCTCCTTCTACGCTGAGACCTCTGACTTCCGTGTCAATCTCGACAAAGAATGTGGTCTCATCGGATACAAACTAGAGGGAGAGAGATTCTCCAAGACCGATTGGGTCTATGCCAGGAAGCTCTTTGGAAATCAAGAACTGCAGATTCCCCCAGCAAGGGGAGAATACCTTCTCCCAAGAATTGTTGTGGAGCTCACCAAGGAGTACCCCACAGGTCTGGACAGAGAAGAGATTGCAGCCAGACTGGGAGTCACAACCAATCACCAGCTTGAGAGGTTAGACAAGGAACTGGAAACGGGTATGAAGGGGAAACGCGAGGCGAAGGCTGTCATACGACGAAAAGGGAAACACTTCACGGTGGTCCCTTCGATGCACGACCTGCTACCTAGACTAGAAAGGCTTGTCTTTGACATCTGTGAGAGAATCTTCTCCGAGGACCCTGATGTTTCATTCGAAGACAGGTTCAAGATCGATTCTCGCTGGCTCACGACGAACGACCTGGCATTCCTAAGCCTTGTATGTTTGAACTTGGTGGCAATGAAGTGCTGGCAGAAGCACAAGCTACTGATTGGAGTGGCAAAGGACACCTCGGCCAGAGACCTGAAACGCCAGCTACTTCCGGTGCTGAATCATGCAAAGGAGTTCAGTGGAGGCTTCCAGGATACCGGAGTCGATGTACCAGATACAGACAGAATGATACTGCAGTGGGTTTCGCTTAAGGAGCGAGATAGGCTAGAGGTTCCATGGGCCACTGCTGAATACGATACGGCGTTCAAGACCATAGTTCCACACCTAGAGGGCCGCGAGAAGCTCGTGTCTGGAGCGAGGAGAAATCAGATATCCCTGAATAAGATGTTTCTCAAATCCTATTTCCAACTATCAGAAGCAAAGACTGATCCAAAACTGAGAAGTAATGTGCTACTCTATGACCGTCTTGCACACCCAGGATTCGATGATCGAAAAGAGTGTATAGTCAACCTCAAGCACGATTACGGAGGGCGGCCAGAGGAACCCGAGCTGGTCGACGCCATATTCTATAACGGGAAAGACAACCCTATTCAGAGATTCATCATGCAGTTGTTCACGAAGATGACAAGCCCCAGCATCCCCGAGCTGTTCGGCCATATTAGACCATTATACGTTGCTGACAAGGTGGCCAAATTCTATTTCAATCAGTTCAACTCGATGGTAACAAGCGCAGGGAGCTGGCTTGTCAACCGACCAGAGCTTCGTGAATTCATATTCTACTTAAGCACATTTCGAGAGAGGAGGTCAGATATTGAGCAAACAAGGAGACATACCTAAGCATCTATTCACAGATTTTGATGGAACATTCGACGGCGTTCTTGCCAGAGTTATACCTGTGGCTGCAAACTACACCTCAGAATGGGCGGGGTCCGCTGCGAGGTACGACTGCAGAATCAAGATACGGTATCACAAGGAGCTGATGGCACAGCTAGAAGAGGGAATGATGCTCGCAGTGAAGAACTTCAGGGGACAGTCAAAGAAGTCCGAGAGAGAGAACATCGACAGGTACACAGTCATGGTCATCTCTAAGGTCTGGCCGCTGCACTACGGTCTTGGTGGCGTTAGTGATAGTCATTACTTTCCATTGCAGATGGAAATCATCGAACAGGCTGTTCCGGACTGGAGCACTGACGACCAATCAACCATGATGGTCCATATGACCGCGATTCCTATCAACTACGACCTGGTTATCGATAAAGATGGTGAAGTTGAATTCAGAAAGGGATTCTCGTATCCGCTGATTGGTTCGAAAGTTCATGTCATCAACATGGAGACTGTCGATGAGATATACAACTCGAAAGTGAAGCAGGCTTTAGGCGTTAAGAGAAAGACCTCCACTGCAGATCCTACCAAGGATCCTCGAGTTGGCATCTTGCGGATGTTCATGGAGTCAGATGCAGAAGTGCCAGTCTATGTTGACCTCTACAAGCTCATCCGCTACCACTTCGGTGTCTTCTCCTTCACCGGCGGGGGCAAGAGCAATCTTCTGTCGAATCTCTTCAGGCGTATACTCTATCACACAGACGACACCAAGCTTGTCTTGTTTGACATCAGCTGTGAATACCCATTCCTTCTCGCAGATGTATTCGCTGACGACTCTATCAAGTCGAAGATCATCCTAGAAGAAGAAGCCAAGACTGCAGAACACTTCTCAAGAGCGATTGTCAAGCCGAGGGACTTCGAGGAGGATAAACGGGCGAACAAGGCTTTGGAGGGTCTCTATGACAAAGGGATTGTCACGTTTTTCAACAGACCTCAAACCCAGATACCAACATATTCATCGATACTAGGCGAGATTTCGACTCTAAGGTCCGACAGCACCGGCCGCCCCAACTATATCCAGGCACTGGACGAAGTCACAGATTTTGTGGTTGGCTGGATGGAAATGGCAGACAAGAGTCAGAACGAGGTTATTGATAAGGGGTTTGTCGACGATTTTGCAGCAAGCGCACAAAACGCAGTAGAGCGATTCAAAGTCAGCGACCGATCAACAGTCTATGCTTGGGCCACGACCAGAGATAGCCTGAAGGCAACAATCGCACGCGGTGAGCAGGCCACAAGCTCCGGAATAACTGTAAAGGACATACTTCGCATGTTCAGTGGGCCAGAACGCGTCATCTGCATTTCGATTGCTGACCCAGACATCCTACGAGAGCTCGTCATCAACCTCACTGGAGCAGCCCTTAGATATCGCAAGCGGAGCTTTGAGATAAAACCTCAAATTCTCTTTGTCTTTGACGAGGCCCAAGAGTTCATCCCGTCCAAGGCATCAGGGTTACTCGACCGATGTTCATCATCCGTCGAGAGATTACTCCGACAAGGACGGAAATACGGTCTCGGGGGAGCTATTGCTACACAGCGGATAGCCTACCTAAACACCAACATCATGCAACAACTCCACACCTTCTTTGTTGGAACATTGCCGAGACCATATGATAGAACGGTGGTTAGCAGTTCATTTCAAATCGATCTGAGCATTCTCGACAAGACCCTTGAGTTTCCTCCCGGCTCGTGGCTGTTGTCAAGCTATATAGCCACAGGCCTTGACAATGTTCCGGTCTTCGTCAGGGCTGACAACTCCGAGGACTGCATCAAGGAACACCTAGAAACGTTGTGACAGCAGAATATCTAATCCTCCAAGAGAGTCGGTGGCTTTGTGATGAATGACATGTTTGGACTCCAAGACATCCGTGAGGCACATCATAGAGTCGGTCGATACATCAAGAAGACGCCCTTAGAGTACTCGGAGAGACTCAGCGAGACCTTTCAGAGCGAAGTCTTTCTCAAGCTAGAGAACCGGCAGTTCACAAATTCGTTCAAAGTGCGGGGGGCACTGAATAAGATGGCACAGCTCACGCCAGAAGAGAAACAGAGAGGGGTTGTGACAGCCTCATCGGGCAATCACGGTCTGGGAGTAGCATTTGCGTCACGAGTCCTCGAGATTCCCGCAACGATCTTCCTGCCAGACAATGTCACCGCCACTAAGCTTCAACGACTGAGAGAGTATGATGTCAATATAATACAGAGTGGTGGATATGACGAGGTCGAATCAGCGGCACAGGAGTTTTCTAAGAAGCAAGACAGAGTATACGTAAGTCCATACAACGACTATGAAGTGATGGCTGGACAGGGCACTATTGCTCTTGAAATCAATGAGGGGGTAAGAGAATACGACCTAGTTATTGTGCCGGTCGGAGGCGGCGGGCTGATTGCAGGGATATCGAGAGGCATCAAGGATCTGAACCCCTCAGCAGAGATTCTTGGAGTTGTAACGCCGGGAGCTTCGACGATGTATCATTCGTTCAGAGCCAGAGAAGTTGTCGAGGTTGAGGAGTTCGAGACTATGGCAGAAGCATTTCTAGGTGGCGTAGAAAAGGACTCCAAGACCCTAGATGTGATACTAGAATGTGTTGATGACATACTAGTAGTAAGTGAGCACTCAGTGAAGGAGGCAATGAGACTCCTCTGGTCCGAAAAGGGGGAGGTTGTGGAAGGCGCTGGAGCCACAGGCGTAGGACTCGTGCTCGAAGAGCCCGAGTTGTTCCATGAGAAGAAGAGTGTTATTGTCATTAGCGGTGGAAACATTTCTGAAACTCGATTCAATGAGATCGTCAAGAGTCCGCAAGCGGACTGATTCGTCTGCGTTAACAGATCATACAGGCGGGAACTAGGTACAGAAGTACATGAGTCTCCTGATGAAGGTAGCATCTGGTTTCTGTTGCCGAATGAGCATCTTCCCGCTAAGCAAGCCGGTCAATCTTCGCGATATCATGCACTTCGGCCAGCTCACCGAGAAGGTGACCTGCCTTCTCCTTCTTCGTTTTGAGATAGAACTTGTTGAACTCAGAAGGTTCGATGATGAGTGGAAGTCTCTCGATGATCTCGACATCGTGCTTTTGCAGCTGCTCAATCTTCTCGGGGTTGTTTGTCAACAGCCTGATTGATCTCACATCAAGGGTCTGAAGGATATGAGCTGCAACACCGTAGTCGCGCTCGTCAGGTTGGTGACCTAGGAGTAAGTTTGCATCAATCGTATCAATGCCCTGATCTTGAAGAGCATAGGCCTTTATCTTCTCTGTGAGACCAATGTTACGTCCTTCCTGCCGAAGATACAGCAGGATGCCCTCTCCCTCTTCTTCAATGCGCTTCAGGCTTTCAAGGAGCTGATCTCTACAGTCACAGCGCTTGCTACCCATGACGTCGCCTGTCAGACACTCTGAATGAACCCGAGTCATAACACCCTCTTTTCCCACTATATTGCCCTTGACAATGGCAGTATGCTCCTTACCATCACAGGGACTCACAAAACCACATATTTGGAACTCCCCGAACTTGCTTGGAAGATCAGCCACAGCCACCAATCTCACACAGCACTCGTAGGGTTCACATCTGTGCGTTTCGCTCGCAAGAATGAGCTCGTTGATCTTCTCATCACTGATTCTCATACGAACCAACTGACGCTTTGGCATCTGATTCGTGATATAATCTTTGGCTTCCAGCAGCAATATATGACAGTATAAGACTGATGGACAGGCAAGGAGGCAACCCAGTGGTTTTCGAACAAGCAAGGAACGACCTTCAGAATTGGCTCGAGACGACAGATAGAAGGAATGCTTTCAAGAAACTGGAGAGAGAGATCATATCTACTGGGGTTTGCACCGAATGTGGAGCATGTGTGGCGATATGCCCAGTTGATGCGCTCACAGGAACATGGACCGATGAGAGATACGTTCCTAAGCTAACAGGGAAATGCATCGCCTGTGGTCTGTGCTATGCCGTCTGTCCCCGAACCTTCGTCTTCCCTGAGAGATTGGTGGGCAACTACATCGAAGCTTGGAAAGCGCAGTCACTCATTCATGAAGAGGGTCAGAACGGTGGGGTTGTGAGTTCGCTCCTAGAACATGCACTTACAACACGAGAGGTTGAAAGAGTGGTCTGCGGGTCTTCCATGACCGATATTCCTTGGAAGCCGCAAGCAGTTACTATAGCCAATCCTAAAGATATACCAACAGGCACAGTGTATTCACATGCTCCTGTTATCGGCCACGTGATTCGAGAGCTCCGAAGTGGGGTTTCAAAGATTGCGGTTACAGGCACTTCTTGCGCCATCGATTCGCTATGTAACCTTGAGCGAGGATCTTCAGGCTTTGATAGGCAGGATGAGTTTCATATCATCAAACTCGGGCTCTTCTGCATGGAATCATTCAGTCACAGTGGTTTGAAGTGGTTCCTACAGAACGAAGGGATCGAAATGAGCTCTGTTCTGAAGATGGAGATATCTAAGGGCAAATTCAGAGTTCTTCTTGCTGATGAACAAAAGGAGTGGCCTGTTGGCAAACTCGATTCCGTAGCAGCGAGTTCCTGCGAGTTCTGCCGCGACTTGACTTGCGTAAATGCCGACATCTCCTTTGGCAACATCGGCTCAGACGACTCGCTGACGACAGTGTTGGTCCGAACCCCTACTGGCAAGAACCTGTTTGATGCAGCTGTCCAAGGCAATGTTATCCGAGCTGAACCACTGAGTGACAAAGAACGCCTAACTATCGAAAGAATAGCCAAGCTTAAGGCCATGCGTTGCTATAATCGTTAGTAGACAATGATACGGGCTTCAAGTACCCAAAGTGAGGCGTACGATTGAATATTCTGATCACAGGAACACCAGGGGTTGGAAAGACAACTGCCATACGACGAATAGTTTCCAAGATAGGGCCAAGTAGGACAGGAGGATTCTGGTCTGAAGAGATACGCGAGGGGAGACACAGAGTCGGATTTAAGATTCGGACAATAGATGGACTCGAAGGCATTCTGGCCCATGTCCAGCTCTCAGCCGGACCAAGAGTCAGCAAGTACACCGTTAACGTGACTGCTGTTCGTGAGATTGCTGTACCTGCAATGAGACAGGCACGAAATGAGGAGAAGATTGTCATAGTCGATGAGATAGCGAAAATGGAGCTCTTCTCCCCGCAGTTCAAGACTGAAGTTCTGAACTGTCTGGATGCAGGTAAGATGATAGGTACAATACAGAACAAGTCCACAGAGTTCTTGGATGAGATTCGTTCTAGGGATGATGTCACCTTAATGGAAATAACACATCAAGACCGGGACGAGATTCCCAACCGCGTTGTATCACTTCTCAAGGGCTCTATCTAGTCTTGGTTCTGAAGTAGATGGAGAGCAGGACCAGGCTTGATACTACACCCAGGGCGAGAATGGTTCCCCATAATATCGCAGGTGTCTTTGGACTCTGTATGTCGCGAATCTCGATCACTGTCCATTCTGTAGTGAATGCGTTGTTCTGTGAGGAGTTGTCCACGGCTACCACACGATACCAGACCTTTGTTCCAACAGGATAAGCGCCCACTGATGCATAGTAGAAATCATTCGACATTCGATCCATGCTCTTGTTCGCAGGATTTGAGGGGTCGGTGCCCCATTCAAGAGTCACATTCCTGACATCATTGAGGTCCCACACATAAGCTTGGACTGACATGTTGGTCATCCCGGGGGAGGCATATGCTTGCAGGACCTGTAGCTGACTCACCATAGGAAGAATGGAATCAGGGGTGACTGTAACACCAACAAGTGATATCGTAGTCTGATTGAAATAGTCTACCAGTGTCAGATTGAATGTATGAGAACCTACTGACAATCCGTCAGCGCTGGTGGTTATGTTCTTCCCATCCCAGGCACCAGCTTGAAGAACCGAACCGTTTAGAGTTAAGTTGAAGAGTCTTGGGTTGTTTTCCTCTGCGGACCAGACTATAGAATATCCAGTGAATCCTTCCTCATAGGAAAAGCTGTCATTAGTAGATACAATAGGAGCACGCAAGTCCCTAAAGACAGTCACATTCGCAGAATCAGAGGCGTTGCGACCATAAGCGTCAAAGACCGTCAACTCAAATGTATAGTTGCCTAGGTATAGATAGTCAAGTGTGAATGTGATGTTATCCCCCTTGGGCTTATCGAAGCTCCAATCAGCCGTGAAGTTCTGGGGGGTATGCAGATTTGTTGTATTGCCATATGTTTCATTGATGTAGTGGATATACACTGTCAGCGAAAGATTGCTAGGGTTGCTATCGTAGGCGAACCAAGATATGCTATTACCCTTGGCACCGAACTCATATGTAACATCCTCAGCCGAGGACAGCTCGGGATCGCTGAGGTCAGGGTACACAGTGACGTTGACTGTACTGGTGGCGTTGAATCCCAGAGTATCATTCACAAACAGAGTGAAGGCATACCAATAAGATGCATTCAATCCATCAACATTGAGAGTGATATTGCTTCCATCCCAGGCACCACTCTCGATTATTGTGAAATTGTCTGTATCTTGATTTGATTGCCTCGTGATGTTGTAGAAATCGGGGTTTGATTCAGTTATGTTCCATCGAATCTCGTGACCAAAACTCCCCTCTTCGTACTCGAAATCGTCAGGCGCCTCTATGATTGGTGGTCTCTCATCAGGATAAACAGTGACATCAACGGCATCGGATGCAGATTCATTCGCCTGATTGAATACCGTACAGACAAAGGTAAATGTCACATTCAACGAGTAAGTGAGATTCTGTTCATAGAGATGGTCCAAGTCCACCGTGAGAAGCCCACCGTCCCAGTCCCCCGAATCGTAGTCATCTCCATCTCTGGTAATGGTGAAATTCTTCGGTTCTTCGGCAGTTGCATTCCAGACTATTCTCTCACCACGAGTACCATTCTCCATTTCAATGTCCTTTACATCCTCGATCGAGATTTCTGCAAGCTCATGAACAGTGTTTGCCTCAGTGAAGGAGTTGCTCATATTGTGTACTCTGGAAAACGTCGGGCTCAGAGCCAACCATATGCACATCATTAGTACAATTGATTTCGTTATCTGTCTGGAGAACATCTATCTGACACCCTTGTATAACCAAGTCTCGTTCTGTAACGGTCGAACCCAGAGGCGTGGTTTTATACTTTACCGTCCATCGAGTTCATGCACCCAACGCTATTAAGCCGATAAGGGAACAAACACCAAAACATGTGGAGACCGTCTGCAGACCATGCCAAAGGCAATGTTTTCTATCTGGTGGGACGACCGTCTGGGACCCATGGTCGGCCGAGCATATCCCCCTGATGAACAGGAACTCAGTAGTGAGGATGCCGTTGCGATCTTCATGGGACACGGAGTCAACCAAGAGGCCAGAATCGGCTACTGCAACTTGAATAGGGGACTTGTGATATCCTTGTTACAGTCTCCCAACTGCATAGCAGTTCTGTTAGACAGGGACGATAAACCACAGCTCGTTGAGAGAAACCTGCAGAGACTCTCTGAAGAGATTGACTTCAACAGCACCGATTGGGACACCGAGATAAGTAGAGCATTCACGAGACTTAACCAGCTACTAGAGCGGTCAACTGGAGATGATTTGCTTCAACAGAAGGAAGTCAGGGCGCTCTTGCAGGACATGATTGAAGGACACATTGAGGTCTTGCGTCCGCGTAGCGTCATGAAGGGAGTTGAGGTATATCCAGAGGCTTCTCACCGCCTCTCTGGCTCTGATGAAGAAGTGTCACGAACCCTCAGTGATCTTGAGAATGCTGGCGTGATTGTGGCCAAGACGTATGGCAGAAAGATTCAGTGTAGAAAATGCGGCTCGAGTGAAATCCATGTTCTTCTGTCGTGCCCCAGTTGCGGAAGTGTAGACCTCTACAAAGTTTACCAAATCTTCTGTCCCCACTGCGGCAAGAGGACTCAAACCGTGATAGTGGACGATCTACTTGAGGTAGCATGCCAACACTGCAGGAAGTCTATCGATGTTGCCAACTTGAATGTCTTAGATGTGGAACTACTCTGCAACAGCTGTAGTACGGCTTCGGCGGACTCTAGAATTGTACTTGATTGTGCTGCGTGTGGTGCACGACTGGACAAGGTAGACATCCTTGGAGGGACAGGTCTAGCATACTATCCGAAGGTCCAACTCAACAAAGATGAATGACCAAAAGCGTTTTTGCTTGCTATTCCAGTGTTCGCACGACGGGATTGCTTATGGTGAAGAAGATGAAACTAGCAGTGGTGAAACTGGGCTGCATTGGGAGCCTACCATTCATTGATTTGATTCTGGATGAGAGAGCTGAAAGAGAAGACATTGAGGTGGTCAGCTTCGGAACGGGTTCCAAATTGACACCGAATCTATGTCAGGATGCCGCAGAGCAGGCAAAGAAGACAAAGGCAGACCTCTTCTTGATCGCAACTCCTAATGCCTCACTGCCGGGCCCTGCTGCCGTCCGCTCGATACTGACAGAGGCAGGTTATCCGAGCATTACGGTTACAGATGCCCCGGGCAAGAGAGCGTTCCTCCGAAAAGACGGAGAGATTCTAGCCGACCTTCCTGATGACGAAGGATTCATCATGATTCCGATGGACCCGATGATTGGTGCGCGCAGAGACTTTCTCGATGCAACCGAAATGGTGATCTTCAACGGACACATTGTCAATGTGCTGGCCTCAGCAGGCGTCATAAGAGCCACACACCATTTGATTGATGGCGCACTAGAATCAATAAGAAAGGGAGAAGTAGAGCTTCCTCGTATGATCCTCAAAAAAGGATATGCGGTAGAGCATGCGAGCTTCGCTAACCCGTACGCCGCAGCCAAAGCACACGCAGCCCTTCACATCTTAGAAGCTGTCGCACCAATAACAACCTATGCCTGTTTCCGGGAAAGAGAACGCAACAAGTACCTAATGATGGTTGCAGCAGCCCATGAGATGGTGCGTGCAGCCTCGCATCTCATTGACGAAGCTCGAGAGATCGAGAAGGGGAATGACAGCGTATTGAGAACCCCGCATCGAAAGGAGAATGGAGTCAGGACAAAGAAGAACCTCTTAGCGAAGTCTGAATGAACTGTCCTGGTGTTATCACTTGGTAAGATTCTCAGAGTCCAGTGTTTCCTTGACACGGCTTCTTGCAGCCCGTATTATTTTGTCGGCTCCCTTCTCACTCATCCCTTGCACTTTGGACGCCAGACGTGATGGGATTTCTCCTGCGATTTGAGCTGCGGAGACATAACCTGCCTTTCGGAGCTTCTCTTCTAATGCAGGCCCGATTCCAGGAATTCTCCGCATGGGAAGAATGTCGTTGAAATCTTCACCAAGAATCTCAGACATCTCAGTATCACTGATGTCCGGTGTAGTGTCGATAATCTCCAGTTGGCTTCTTATCGATTCGAAATCATCTGCTTCAACAAAGGCCTCAACTGTTTCTTCAACTAGATCTTCATCAAAGTCCAGTTCGAGTTTCTCCATCTCGATTTCGCGTCCCAAGATTTCAGGAAGATTCGCAGTCCAGTACAGACCAAGAAGCGATAGAACTATTGCAAATTCACGCCCCAGCTCCGTAACCCATGCAGGGATTCCCCATCCAAATGCCTGCAGGTCAACAGCCCAGAATAGAGCCATATAGCCAATGAAGAAGAGCCAAACAAGTGAAAGTCTCAGAGCGCGATTCTTGGGCATACCAATCTCGCCCCAGATCAAGAGAGAACAAAGCCCCAGAAAATATCCTTCGACGAATCGCTCTCCAACGAGGAGTGTCCCTGAGCGCAGAAGCACTTCTGTGGTCCCGCCAACAGAAACCAGGCCATAAGTTGCAGACCCGAAGATGGCAAGCATTCCCATCAAGAGAACGGCGAAACTGAAGGCGGACTTGCGGCCCTTTGTATCTGCAAGTAAACCTGCCACAATGATACCCACACCGAGCATCAGTGGTTGGTAGAGACTCCAGTCTGAATCGATGGCAATAGATCCCGACCAGGATTCCCCTGTGAATTCAAACAGGGCTGCCACGTTACTCTTCGTCGAGAAGTACCATAGAATGTGTGCACCTAGAATTAGAACCATCGGGAAGAAGTACCCAGATGTCTTACCCCTCACGGCGAGCGGATGATGCGCCCACGTCCACGGTCTGAAGGCTGCTGCAATAAACACAGATACTGTGGCCACGGTTTCTATCAACGGAGTTCCAAAGACCTCGATTATGACTTCCGTTAGGCCGAGAAGATTGTAAATAAACAGAATCAGCAATGAGAGGAACAGGAAAAAAGCAGCAATACGCCCCCTGAATCGAACAACCACGGTCTCATTAAGCTGATTGGTCCAGCTTACAAGCAGCAGGCACAGACCGAAGAAGACGGATCCGGCCAAAGCATATTCAATCGAAGGGCTGTGAGTACTTGGTGAACCCAGAATCGAAATCGCCATTCCAAGTCCCAAGGGAAAGAGGGATGCTACTATCATGAGTAAGTCGGTCTTTCGAGTTCTGTCAACTACCATTGCACTGGCGAGCAGTCCAAGAGCCCCACATGCTGAAGATATTCCTAGAAGATACAAGTGTTGGCCAGAATCGAAATAAAACAGAGTTGCATCCATAAGACGACCAATGACCGATAAGAAGTAGGACAGAACCGGTGCATAGAGCAAGTAGTAGAATGTAGTCCTCCACGGAAAGCGGCGATATTCAAGCATCTTCCTCACCGAACAACGAGATATCTTGCAAGCGTCCCGTCTAATAAGCCGATTCCTACCGATTCTCGGCAATACATCCAAGAAGGGACGAATACCATAGCTTAAAATCACATATGTTGGAACCCTCTCAGTGGTGCCCTGCTATTGGCAAACAGACTGAAGATTCAAGAGTTCATGGTCATTACCGCAGGCGGTGTACCAATCTTCCACTACTCCCCCACGAGTATCCGACGCCTTGATGAACTGCTGTCTGGGTTTCTGTCCGCCATATCGAGCTTCGCCGCCGAGTTTGGCGAAAAATCTGTTCAGAGTCTCTCTTTCCAAGGTTCCGAAGTTCTCTATGAACAACCTGAACAGGAAGAAATATTCCTGTTTCTGGTAGACACGGGAGCTCCGATGAGGCTGCTAAGAGCAGTTCTCAAGGACCTGAGCCGGAAGTTCATAACGAGATACAGAGCAGAACTCAATGGCGATAACTGCATAGCGCAGAAGTTCGGAGACTTTGAGTACGAAGTCAGACGTGCCATGACATTCTATCAAGGAGTCCTAAAAACAACATCAAGTCTTACCTCTTTTGTGGTACCTATTATCAGGAGAGATGTGCTGCAAGCAGCAATCGATTCAGAAGGCCTCTTGGACGAGTTTCATAGGGATTTTGCTGGAACAGGCAGTAGTGTTCTTGATGCAATCGACGGGCGTTCAACGATCAATGCCATCAGTGTGCGCATTGGTATAGAAGAGGAAGAGGTAACGGAAATCATCGAGTACTTGGCGATTTGGGGCGTCTTGGAGGTAATGAGACTGTGCCCGCTTCTCAAAGAGAATGATTCTCGCTTCGATGCTTATCTCGACCTGGTAGGTCTACCAAGAAAGGACTACCAGCTCTTGAAACGGGCTAAGCCTCTCTGCAATGGGCAGAGAACAATCGAAGAAATATCGGAAAGACTTGGAGTAACATCAGAACGCATGCATGAAGTGCTTGAAAAACTGGGGGACGAAGTTGACTGGAAACTGATGGGAGTCCAGAACACTCTTGATTATGATTGGGGAATCGAGTAGAATCGGCTCTCATCCACTGATAGCAGTTATATGCAGGCAAAGCTCAAGGGACACAATAGCGCTTAAGGTCGTGGCAAAGTGGTCAAAGAGATCGTGATTTTGCGTGATTCGGGAATTCCACTTTTCCACTACAGCGTCTATGGAACAAAGAAACTCGATGAAATCGTTAGCGCGTTCCTGTCAGCTATTGGTCTGCTGGTAGAGCAGACAGGCGAAGAGCAACTGACTATGATGTCATTTGCAGAGAGCAAGTTTGTGTGGGTCAAGAAAGGAGACTTGTTCTTCATTGCGCTCGTTTCTCAGGACGACAGTGCAGAGATTTATCGTGTTATTCTTGAAGAGTTGGCAGAGCAGTTTGTGAGTAAGTTCTATGCTCAACTCAAGAACGAAGATGTCTTCTTCAAGAACTTCAGAATGTTCACTGATTCTGTCGAGATGACACTGCAGAAGTTCGATGGAATCCCAAGTCTAGCACGGAGATATGACACAGCTCTGCTTCCTCCTGAAGAGCTTCGACAGATGAAAGTTGTCTTATCTGAAATTGAAGCCCATGACAGCATCTTACGAGGCGGACTCTTGACATGGGATGGGCATATCGTTGTATCCAATCTCCGAGCATATGAACTGGAGGCGATTCTTGATTTGCTTCACAGCCTGAATGAGAAAGGGGTTGAGAAGAACCTGATGGTAGTCCACACCAGCCTAGATCCAGTTTCTTCTTTCTTCATCGCTAAGTGTGATGTCGGAGTCTGCACATTTGTTGTCAGGGCAGGTCAAGAAATTGAGGTCTACCGGAAGCTTACTGAACCCTTCATGAAACTGATCTCCAGAGTCGATTTCTGCAAGATGCGTCTGATTCACAAGGAACAGATAGACGAGCCCGGCTCATTCTATCCTCACGATACCATTGAGCTTCTTGTCCCGACTGATGAAGCACTTTCGCGTTCAAGAGCCTTGTTTGATAATATGTCTGAAGCTTCACAATCTGCAGCTATCAAGATTCTAAAGACTGCAGATGGTAAGAAGACGGTAGGTGAGATAGCCGAAGAAAACTCAATTCCAAAAGGCAACCTCACTGAGGCTTTGGCAACTCTCATCTCCAGAGGTGTGGCTCATATAGCCAAGCTCTTTCCTGTTATGGACGAACGAGACGACAGATTTGCTGCATACCTAGAGGTCATAGGAATCCCTAAGAGAGACTACGACATCATTGATTCGATATGGAAGTACTGTGATGGTAGCCTGTCGCTCAGCGAAATATCATCACGGACTTCTATCCCGGTCAACAGAATCATTGAGGTTCTTCGCAAGCTCGGGAAACACGTGACTTGGGAAACAACCAGGGCACTTCGATACATAAGGTGATGAATGAAGATGGTTGGACAGATAGTCAGCATCCATTCCTTTAGAGGAGGTACGGGCAAGAGTAACATTGCCGCAAATCTTGCCGCAGCCGCAGCCCTTGATGGAAAGCGGGTCGCAGTAATGGATACGGACATGGCATCTCCAGGGATCCACGTCATTTTTGGTCTAGGCAGACAGAAACAGAAGTACACTCTGAATGACTACCTACGGGGCGAGTGTGACATTACCGATGCATGTCTGGATATCACAAAACAACAGCGCATCAAGAACGGCAAGCTCTTCCTCATTCCGAGTTCGATGACCGCCTCAGATATAACTCGAATCCTTCGCGAAGGCTACGAAGTCAGTGATTTGAGAAACGGTTTCAATGAGGTAATAGAGAAGAAGGATCTCGACTACCTGATCATTGATACTCATCCTGGGCTTGATAGAGAAACTCTCCTTTCAATGGCAACAGCTGACTTCCTATTTGTGGTCGCACGAATCGATGAACAGGACCTTCTAGGCACAGCAGCAACACTGAGCGTTGCCAGAAAGCTGCAGGTCCCCGATATCAAGATCATAGTCAACAAGAAGCCAAAAATCTACGAGGATGAAGCCATCATCAAAGAGGTCCAACAGAAATTCAAAACTAAAGTCGCAACGATAATACCCCTGCTTCCCATTCTCATCGAGGCAGGCAGCAGATACGTTGTTATCCTAAGACACCCAGACAGCGAGTTCGCCCAATGCATGGACAAGATATACGATGTAATCCGATAGTGCTCTGCCCATTCTAACCTAATTCAGAAGCTTTATCGATGAGTGAGCGGACTAAAGGTTTCAATCCTTTGGGGTTTCATTGCTATGAAGTTCGACATTCGACTCGCAACCGCAAGAGACAGGTCTGCACTGGAGCAGTTCTACAATCGAGAGGGACTTGACTTTCAGGGACTCTCGCTTGCAAGGACCGGCTCAGTTAGCGAAACCATGTTCATCATCGCTGCAGCTGATAACGTTGTGGTAGCTGCTCTGAAGTTGGACATTCAGAGTGATTCCAGATTAGGGAAGGTTGGAGTCATCCGTAACTTCGAGATAGATGACCCCCTTGAATCTTCGACTGTTGGTCCCGCACTTCTTCAGAAGGCCGTTTCCCTTGCAGAAGAGAGGGGACTACGAGCCCTCCAAACTGCCGTTAATACAGAGCGAGCTGATGTGGTCCAGCTCTACACAGACGCAGGGTTTACTGAGGAAGGACATGAGGTGTTACTGCGAAAAGACTTCAAAGCACGTCTCTTCGGCTAACACGGCCACTATTCCCGTTTTTCAACGATATCGGATAGTCCGAGTTGGCGAATCCTGTCATGCTCAGGCACCCCATTCTCGTTCCATCCGCGGAGCTCGTAGAATCGGTCAAGGCTTTTCTCGAAGTCTTCTTTGTCGACAAAGGACTTGAGACCCTCTCGTGGGCCTTGGTCTTGCGGAGTCCAGAATTTTTTAGGCAGTCTATCATCTTGTCGCGTGATTCCTTCACGGTAGTTGAAGAGGCGACTAAGAGTAGCAACGCGTTCTGCAAACTCCATGATGCTATGTTCATCATAGCTCAAACCACTTGCGCCATTCAGGAGACGGATTTTCTGCTCAAAGGACATAGGCAGATGATATGTGAAGTGGCAGACCACAAGAGAATCAGTGAAGACTTTTTCGTTGCGAGCCCTCACCATTGACTCGACAAGATCCACAGCTGAAGCATTAGGGGGTTCTGTTGTGGCTGGCCAGCCTCTTAGGTGGCTTGCACCAACATCAGCAGTTGCATATGATAGACCCATGCCTCTTCGACCCCTCGGATCCCATGCAGCGCAGTCCAATCCCTTGACATGAACAGCCAGGTCCTGAGCAGGATCCCCTATACTCTCTGCTGCAGCCTTGACACCTTCGGCAAGAACATCTCCGAACCCTTCTCTTGAAACAATAAGACGGAGGGCCTCCATTGCAGCGTTTCCATCACCGAATGTCAGTTCAAATCCCAGCTCTTCTTCCGTTATAAGACCCCGTTCGTAGGCCTCCATTGCAAACCCTATGACACCGCCGGCACTGATTGTGTCAACACCGTAGTCGTCTGAGATGTAGTTCAGCTTTAAGACAGCCTGGATGTCATCAATTCCCAAGTTTCCTCCCATTAGTCCAAGGGTTTCATACTCAACCATTGATTCCACTTGGTCACCAGAACCAAAGGGGTCCTCGGTATTGTATGCATTTGTGCAACGCATAATGCAGTGCGGGCAAGAATGATGTGCACCCGTCCCATACTTCTTCTCAGCATCGTACATGTCAAGACCCTCTACATGCTCGAAGTATCCACTCCGCCAATTTCGAGAAGGAAACTGGCCCAAGCCATTAGCCACTTCAGGTAAGAAACCTGTACCCAAATCCTTGAAACCGTAATTCTCTTTGTCGGACCATGTCTTTGCTACTTCTCGGTTTACATCTCTTAGAGCATCTGGATCTGCTGCATCAACCTCTCCTGTTCCTCTTGCGACTACGCCCTTCAGGTTCTTGGAACCCATCACAGCACCTGCACCCCCTCTGCCTGTCTGATGAGCCAGTTCACAGCATCCTGTTGCAAACTTCACCAGCTTCTCTCCGGCTGGACCGATAGCATATACCGAGCCGCGAGCATCAGATTCGTCAGCAAGTATGCGGGTGGTCTTTACCGTGCCCTTGCCCCACAGGTCCCCAGCATTCCGAAAGTCCACTTGGTCATCCTTGATCTTGAGAACAACAGGTTTCTGCGCTTTGCCGGTGATTTGCACAGCGTCGTATCCTGCGTTCTTAATCTCACGACCAAGAGCTCCTCCACAGTGACTGTCAAGATACAGTCCGGTAAGGGGCGACTTGGTAAGAAGACTCCATCGCCCAACGTTCGGAGCTCTCAGACCCTGTAACGGCCCAGTCATGAAGAACAGAGAGTTCTCGGGACCGAGAGGGTCGATGCCCTCGCCGACAAGGGTATAGAGCAGATACGTTCCCAGACCTTTCCCGCCGATAAAGCGTTCGTACACATCTGGCTGTATCTTCTTCTCGGATATCTTTTCGTCAGTGAGGTCTATCTGGAGTACTCTACCGTTCCAACAATGATGAATCACTATCCTACAGCTCCGTAATGACCAGCTCAGGACACTTCAATCGTGTCTATCTTGTCCATGTCTACGTTCCTGAGATTGGTAAGAAAAGACATCATCAAGTCATTGAGTATGTTACTCACGAACTCGTTCATCGGAATGTTCTCGCCTTTCACAATTAGTTTCAAATCAGCCATTGGTGTTCACACAAGAAAAGCAAAGACAAAGGCGCTTATCAGAATGACGCTCCGCCCATCAATATCCAGAAATCGGCCAACCTAGTCGTCAATGTCTTCACAGCAAGTGTCGTGGAGCCATCCTTATTACTCTCTTTGACATGAAGGCCTACGTTCAGTCGGTGTTAGAACGATGACAGTGGAAGAAGGCCCTGAAGAACGAGTTGAAATCTGGTCGCCCTCGCCGAGTCTCTCAGACCGTGTCACAAAACTCAGAGACCATTTCTACTCTTTCCATGAAAGAGACCTCACCAATGAACCATACTCTTTCACTACTGGTTCTGAGTGGGATGAAGTCTACTCGTATCATGACTGGGCAAATGAACCTGCCATCTACCCCTTCTTCCCATCGATTGATGCAACACTCAAGGCAATGGCAGTGGAGGTTGAACTCCCCAGCGAATTCTGGGAACAGACCCTTCAGATGCGCAGAGCGGTTTTCTTCGACGAGGTCATGACGAGATACATGCCGGTGAGCATTATTGACGGGGAGCTCATTGTCGGATTCAATTTCAATACTGCCCTTTCCCGCTGCCTCAATAAGACTGAAACCAAGCAAAGGAACAAAGAGATGGCAAGGTGGTTCGAAGAGGCCAGCAGGCTAAACAATGTAGGAGCTGGCACCGCAGCCTCAGTACCAGGGCATGTGATTCCCAACTATGAAAAGGTCCTTGTGAAAGGATTCAAGGGATTAGTTCAGGAGTATGAGGGTCTCAAAGACACGATTCTCTCCGACGAGCACAGGGAGTTCATAGATGCTCTCATTCTGAACTGCAAGACGGCAAGAAACCTCGCTCAGCGTTATTCACAGAAGGCTTCTGATTTAGCAGATGATGAACAGAATCCTCAAAGAAGAAGGGAGTTGGAAGAGATTGCACAGATATGCAGAAAGGTGCCATGGGAACCTCCTGAAACGTTCTGGGAGGCGCTGCAATCACTCTGGTTCACACACATGCTGGTGATGGCTGCAGAATCCTATCCTGGAGCAGGGCTTTCTTTCGGTCGGTGGGATCAATACATGTACCCCTTCTACAAGAGGGATATAGAATCCGGCAGCATTACTCGAGATTGGGCCAAGGAACTGCTACACTGCTATTGGATAAAGCACAACTACGTATATGACTATCAAGGTAGGCTGGGTATCAATCAAGGAATCAACTCAAGTTTCGGTCAGCTAATGACTCTGAGTGGGTGCGGCCCTAGAGGTGAAGATCTTACCAATGACTTGACTTGGTTAGCACTGGAGGTAATCGAAGAAATCAACCTTCTTGAGCCCAAGCCAAATGTGAGGATTCACAGGAACACACCTGATGACTTCATGTACAGAATAGCAGAGATTCTCTCTCAGGCACAAGGCTCTCCATTCCTCATGAATTTTGATGAGCACAGTATTGAGGGAATGGTATGGCAAGGCGTGCCGAGAGAAGAGGCTTGGAACTACGGTATTGTGGGATGCCTTGAAAACACTATGCAGGGAAATGACCGATCTGATACCGTAGACGTCAATATCAACCTAGCAAAAGCTGTTGAGTTAGCCCTGAATCAAGGGAGAGATATGAGAACAGGCAAGAGAATAGGGCAGAAGACAGCGAATCCAGCCACCTTTACAGACTATGAAGAGTTCTTGGAGGCGGTCAAGGTGCAGCTAGTCAGACTCATCGAACTCCTCACAGAGTGTGGAAATATGGCAGACACGATACGGTCCAAGTATCAACCAACTCCATATCTCAGTGCTCTCCTGGACGGCTGCGCAGAACGAGGGAAGGATGTAAATCAAGGTGGTACAGACTGGAACTTCAATACCCTAGAGGGGATGGGAATTGCTACACTTGCGGATTCTGTAGCCGCGGTGAGGAAGATGGTCTTTGAGAGGCAAAGACTAACGATGAATGAGCTGGTCGAAGCCATAAAGACAAACTTCGAAGGGTATGAGGACATTCGCCAGCTTCTGCGTTCAAAAGCACCCAAATTCGGGAACGATGATGACTATGTTGATGACATCGCTCGAGATTTGTCAGTCTTCTGGGCCAACGAGGCGTTCAAGCGTCAAAACCCATTCACCGGGCGGCGGTACAGGGCAGGCTATCTGAGTTGGAACTACTACATCCCTCTTGCACCGTTGACAGCAGCTACTCCTGACGGTAGACGGAGGGGTGAGTTCCTCTCAGGAGGAGTGGGAGCTGTCCAAGGGATGGATTCCGAGGGGCCAACAGCCTCAATTCGTTCGGTAGGGAAACTGAACCTGGAAACCGTTCCAAACGGTGCATCGCACACGATAACTCTGAGTCCATCTATGGTACGGTCACCGGAACACATAGAGAAACTGGCCGCCCTCTTAAGGGCATACAATGAAGTGGGCGGAACCGCCTTGCAGGTGAACATCGTTGACTCACAGACATTGCGAGATGCACAGAAGAATCCAGAGAAGTACTCCAACTTGCTTGTCCGAGTGACAGGGTATAATGCATACTTCACACAGATTGGCAGAGAATTGCAAGAAGAAATCATAGCAAGAACGGAGCATAGCATCTGATGACGCCAACAGGTTATATCACCAATATTCAGAGATGCTCTACAGAGGACGGGCCAGGCATTAGAACTACACTGTTTCTCAAGGGATGTCCACTTCACTGCATCTGGTGCCACAACATAGAAACGATTGACAGCACCCCTCGAGTGGTATGGAATGCAACCAGGTGTATTGGAGATCGTGCCTGCATCCGAGCATGCTCACAGGAGGCATTAAAGTTTGCAGACGAAGGAATGCTCATAGATTGCAAGGCCTGCAACCTCTGTGGGAGCTGCGAAGATGTCTGCCCCACAGGTGCAATGGAAATCATAGGCAAGCTTCGCAGTGTCGAAGACCTTGTCGATGAGCTCGCCCGAGACGCCCCATTCTTTGAAACCTCTGAGGGAGGAGTTACAATATCTGGAGGAGAACCACTCCTGCAGCACGATTTCACTGTGGCCATCGCAAGTGGATTGAGGCAACGCGGGATACATGTGGCTCTTGACACGACAGGCTATGCCAGCGAAGCTGTATGGAAGGAAACTGTCAGTATGACAGATCTGGTTCTCCTAGACATCAAGCTAATGGATGATGCTAGACACCGACAGTACACAGGTATCGGGCTGGAAAAGATACTGCGAAATGCAAAGACTCTCGCAGATTTGGACATACCGACATGGATTCGTACCCCGGTGATTCCGGGTCATACTGACAGTGTAGAGAACATTCAAGCAATTGCCGCCTTTGTTGCGGAATACATGCCCAATGTTCTTAGATACGACTTGTTGGCTTTCAACAAGATGTGTCAAGACAAATACAAGCTATACGGACTTGAGTATCCTCTCAAGGATTCTCCGTTGATGAAGAAAGAAGCAATGCTTAGACTCGTGCAGACAGCGAGGAGAGAGGGACTTAAGCAGGTAACTTGGTCAGGCATGACGGCTCGTGAATCAGCTGAGCTTCAAGAAGTGAAAATGGAAAGGAGAACCGCCCACTGTGGATAAGACACTCAGCACTGAACTCGAAGAAGCACTTTGCGTGTTTGAAACTCCGAAATTCATGATAACAAAGAACAAAGAGGAAGAACCAAACTCTGCCTTAGTTATGACATGGACTGCATACGAAGGGAATCAGCTGGTCTACGGTGATTTCATGGGTCACAAGACAAGAAGGAACTTGGAGGCAGGCCATGGGCAGATTGGGCTGTTAGTTCTCAAGATGAACCTTGATTACTGGAACATTGATGCCAAGTTTGATTCGTACCATGTTGGTGACGAGATCTATGAGTTCATGGCAATGACCCCTTTATTTCGATACAACCAGTATACGAACGTTCGTGGAGCAGGGCTTGCTGAGGCTGTCTGGGCAAGTGAGAAGAGGCACATCTCTAAGTTGTCTGTCTTGAAGACGTACCTTAAGGCTCGGCTTGCAAGGAGGAAGGTGGATGACTTCTCCACAGGCAAAGCGAAGATGCCACCGCCTGTCTTAAACCGTTTTGATACGATGACCTCTGTGAAGACTCTTGCATATGTCGATGAATCTGGATTTCCTAGGGCAATTCCTGCCTTTGGCATGCTCCCAGTTTCTGAGAACCTCCTCGTCGTAGATAGGAGTGAAGAGAGGAATCGAAGAATCAACCTACCTGACGGTCAAAGAGTCGCCGTTTCTTTAGTGACGCAAGAACCTGCCGCTTTCCAAGTCAAGGGAGAATTCAAGCCAATAGACAACAGCACAGCGTGCATTGTTGTGGACCAAGTCTATACCTGTTCGCTTCCTCGACCAGGATTACGCATCGATACACCACTTCTGAATCGTGAGCAGCTATAGATCTCATTCAGCGAATTGAACGCTTTGGTGACTTCAAAGAGTCAGAAGTACACTTGAGGACACAACAGGTCCCGCGTACTCCGATACGGTTTTATAGTGCCTGATTTCATGCGAACTCGTTGTGAGACCATTCTAGTGAGGATTTGCTTATGGCAGAAACAATGTCAACTATGAAGTCTGCACTCACCCAAGAAACAGCTGAGGGGCAAAGCTTTCAGCCCTTGAGCACTAAGGCATCTCTGGGTGGGTTCTTAGGAGTAATAGCTGCTCTCTTGGGTCTTGGGGCATTCTTGGCTACCGATTTGCTTCCTCTCGGTTCTGCTTTGCAGCTGCCATTCCAAGGAGTACAGATCATGAACAATCCGCCGTCTTATGTGCTTTCGACGCTCTTCGTCGCTCTCCTCGCAGTCAGTGTACTTATCCAGACACGAGGCATAAGAGAACTCGGGACCAGACTTGAGTCTGCCCTTCCTAATCTGATGTATCTTGCCATTTTTGGCGCTGCGTTTGCCGCGTATACGTACGGCGCAGGATTCACCGTCAATCCTGAATCTGCATCTCAAGTCAGAATCTACGCTGCTGGCTTTGCTGTTGCCGGACCGATTTTTGTGATTACGTGGCAATTGGCTAGCTCGGTCTACATGGATTCAACCAAGTCATACCTAGGCGTACTGGCCGGCCTTGGCAATGGACTCTTTCTTCCAATTATGGCGATATCTTTCGCTCTTCCGGGTTTCTACGGTATAGGTATCGTCCTGGCATTTGTTCTTCTACTACTTGGACAGATAGGGGTGATACTGTTCTGGAGAGCACCCGTTGGCCATGTCAGAGAGTTCGCTAGAAGCAGTGATGCCGGCAAGTTTGCCTTCGGCCTCACAGGGCTGCTCACATTTCTCATTGGGACCGTTGCAGTCTTCTTCGGTCCCATCGGGACGATTGAAGGAACAGCAGTCTGGTACCCATGGAATACTTCCGTGGTCAATACACTCCGTAATACGATGGTTCTGGATACTCCACCTTGGGCTGTACAGGCTTTACTATCCATGATGATCATTTGGGTGATGCTCGGTCCGAGACTCGGCTCCAAAGAACTCAAGGAAGCAGTGGTACGAGAGGACATCGTCGCTGGTGGTGAGAAATACTTTATGCTGTTTCTTGCCATCTTCGGCGTCTGGGCGGCCTCGCAGGCTAGCACCCTCACGAGTGGTGCTGCAGGATATACTATCTTCCTCACTATCTGCCCGGCTGCAGTTGTAATTCTCATGGGAGCTGTCTATATGGGCGCTAACGATATTATTACCGGTCTGCCGATGGTCATCGCTGGTGTCTTTATGGTTCTTACGCCACACTCCTTGGCATTCATGGTGACGATACCGTGGATTCTTGTAATTATCACGCAGACAGCCCTTACGATTGAAACCAAGGTTCGGGGACAGACTGCCTTCTCGCAAACACTTCTCACTGTTTTGGTCACGATAGGATCATCACTAGCTTTCGTCCTGTTCATGCTGGGAGGGTTCGGCAGTGGACCCGCAGCCATTTGGCCTGCGAATCGCTGGTTCAATGTAACACTGTTCCAAGGCATATCGATTACAGCTCAAGCACCTAGCATCATGGCGATAGTCGTCCTCACACTCCTAGTGAGGAACTTCGCGGTTGTCGGTTATAGCTACGGGGAGAAATCCTCAAGCGCGGGAGTAATCAGAGGAATCACCACCCTCTTTGCGCTTCTGTTGGTAATCATCGCAGGGAACTTTGATGTGACCCATCAAGCACTGACGGCTGCAGCAATCACTTTCGCGCTCTATACGATTAGCTTCGTACTGGTCATATCGCTTAACCTGAACCTGGGCAATCGGATTTTGCAGGAAGGCCACGAGCTGGAAGGCAACTTCATCAGGGTATCTGCTAGTGCCGGACTGGTATTTGGCGCGGCTGTTGCCCTTGTATCGTTCATCGTATTCTCAGGATTTCCACCCGCGACTGTTGTGGCCAATGTCATCACCATACTGGTCACATTGATTGTTGGCCTTGAGATATGCCTTACGTTGGCCTGGTTCTCTGCAGGTATAAGATTAGGCATGATAAAGGGTGGTTTCAAGTACACGAAACCAACTGAAATGGTGGAGTAGCATCCTTACAAAGAGGCGGCGGAAAAAGCGTGGTTCCCTCGGGCTTCGAAAGAAGACCGAACGGAGCCCGCATTGCCTTCCTTCTCATTCATGGCTTTGCTGCACACGTCGACGAGCTTGAAACACTGGGAGAATACCTAGAGGAAAACAACCTTGCTTCTTTCTCTGTGGGTATTGCAGGACATGGCACCAGCCCTGAGGATCTGGCCGAGACAAATCGGCATAACTGGTATGATTCGGCAAGAGAAGGACTTGAATATGTTCTAAGCTGGAAGAATGAAGCCACCTTTGTTTCAGGACTCTCTATGGGAGGACTTCTGACACTTGCATTAGCGGCAAGAGAAGAAGGAATCGATGGTATCATTCCTATCTCGCCTGCAATCAAATTTGGAGGTTTCTTGGCAAGACTAATACCGGTTCTGAAACACTTCATACCGTATCGCAAAGTGGATCTCACAAAGATGCCCGAGATGTATGCTGTTATGAGGTTCAAGTATGATCGAGACCCGTTGGTTTCAATCGAAGAGCTTCTTGTCCTTGCCAAGGAAGTGAGAGAAGAACTGAGTGAAGTTGACTGTCCGGCTCTGATTCTGCAGTCAGGAGAAGATAAGACAGTAGACCCACGTGGAGCTGAACTCGTATTCAATGGAATATCATCAGACTACAAGAAACTCAGGCTTGTTGCTGGGGCTGAGCATGTGCTTACATGCCATCGAACTCGACATCAGGCATACCCAATGATTCTCGATTTTGTGAGAGAGGTTGTTGGAACAACTAGCCCCTCTTAGCCAGAAACTGCTTCCGAGATTCAACCCCTAGGTCGGGGTAGTCAGTAATCAGCCCATCAACGCCCATTTCCCACAATCCGAGCATCATGTCAGCATCATTCACTGTCCAGGGGAAAACCAAGAGACCCTCCTCGTGCGCCTCGTGGACAAGATCCTGCTCGATTGTGAAGAACAAAGGGTGAAGACAATTAGCTCCGAGCTCTTTGGCATAAGATGCTGCGTCATTCATAGGTTCTTTGAACAGCACCCCAGTTCGTGTTATATCATCGATCTCTCGAAATGTTGCCAAGACCTCATGAAGAAACGAAGAAACGACAACGTGCGAAGACATGTCAGAATCATCTAGAAGAATAGCAACCTCCGATTCTATCTCGGGGACCTTGATCTCAATGTTCACTCCGGCCCTGCCTCTCATGGTTTCCAGTACATTTCTCAGCAGAGGTATGTGCTGCCCATCTCCAAGGTCACAGGAAACAAGATCGTCGTAGTCCATCTCCGAAATGAGGTCCTCACACTTGCAGAGTCGAGTCAAATCGTAATCGTGGACGCATACTAACTGCCCGTCAGCGGTTCTTTGAACATCAAGTTCGACCATGTCAGCACCCATGTCTACCGCAGTTTGAAAGGAGAGAAGCGTGTTCTCCGGGGCGTATGCTGCCGCTCCTCGATGTCCAATGACTAGTTTCTTTTCCCACATCATACCCTCATCCACTAGACATGCCTGATCTGCTTGCTCTTATGGTCAGTCATCCGGTCGAGCCAAACCGGTGCCACCACATCTTGGACAGGTCTGATATCCATCAGGACCTTCAATCTTACCCAGACCTCCACAGTAATAGCAATCCTCTTCCGGTTGATCAAGAGTACTGTCAAATTCCTTGACCATCGCGCTGCCGATTCCAATCAAGACAACGCCGAGAAACATTGTAGTCAGAGCGGGAAGGTATAGTCCAGGTAATGGGAGAAGAAAGAAGACTGACAATATGAAGACGACCACACCTGCTATTAGCAGTACCGAACCTTTGCTTCTACGTTCCAATCCTATGCACTCCCTTGGTAGCAGATACTTTTGACACCTCTGTGTCCTTTATAAATTGTGGACTGTGCTCATCTATGACAAGGTACAGGATCAAATCAATCCTTCAAGCCTAGCACCCTAAGAGATAATAGAAACAGAATACATCAGAGCAAGGTAGGCGAATTCCATGTCAAGGTCCGACTTGTTCTCAAAGTATACGGAGATTTATCGAAAGGCCCAAGCAAAGGAGATCGTACCAGAGGGGTCATTTGTCCGTCAATTCACCGATATTCCAGACTTGGGTCTAGACATCGGAGTATTCTTCAAGTCTCGCAGGGAGAAAAATCCAAAGCAAGTGCATATCAGTGACCCTATTAATCCTGAGATATCGAAGCATGAGGGTCTACTTGAGGCACAGCAGAAGACCTATCTCAGCCGTACAATCATCTCGAACGTCAAGGGTCTGCAGTACCTTAGAGTTGTCATCTCTGCAGGCGAACTTTGTGAAACAGTTGAGGAGCGAAGGAGATTCATGAGGAAAGCCCAGAGAATCCTCGATGTTTTCATCAGGAAAGCACGAAATGTCGTTCATTTCGGAGACTTCTCCGCCTTCAGATTTGACAGGAAGATGACCACACTGAACGACTTTCTTACCAAGACTCTAAGAATGGACGAAGTTTCAATTGAAGCCGCATCGATACCTTTCCTTATGGCAGAACCTGAATATGTTATCCTCACTGGCGGAGACCTCCTGATTGTAGATGAAGAACCGCGAGTTCAACACGGCGTGTTTCATCTCACTGGTGGTATCGGTTACACGTTTGACAAGAAGATCGGAGCTGTAAGCGAAGAGAGGCTGTTCAAGGTAGGTATCAACATGGAGAGCCTCGGAATCGATGAGGCATTCATGGATGAAATGATGTCGCGTATAGGTGAAGACTTCCAGAATAGGATACACTCGGTCATCTTCTCAGACATCTGGAAACGCAGTGACGCAAAGCCGCTTGGCATCAATGTGGGAAACGACCTTCTGATCAAGATTGCGCCTGGCAGCGAGATTTGGTCCGGAGTGTTTGAGGTCTACGTAAGACCGCCTAAGTAATCCGAAATGAATCGATTGCAAAGACTACTGCGCGGAAGGCATATATCCTGAATGTGTATGTCACCGATTGCTCGCCTACGTCAAGAATTGCATCTCTGAGATTCGCCACTGAATCAACACCCTCGTTTCTCATAAGTGACTCAAGGGAAGCGATGGCTACACTGGTAGCTACGTTGCCGGAACATATCACCACGTCGCGGGCGATAGCCTCAACTGTCTGATAGACAGGATTAGCACGTTCTTGGATGTCTAGAACTGCCCCGACAAGACCCAGCCTGCAGCCACATTCTATTCCGGATTCTGTGAGAGCTCTTGCAGACCTTGAGTATGAGTGTACCAGATACTCACCAACATCTCCGTCCATCTCCAGTGAGAACTTGCTTCTCATGATGTCGATCTCAAGAAAGTCTACATCTCTGAGGATGGAGGGAGTCACTCCATCAGTCAGCATCAAGGTTGCATCGTTGTCCGAGAAGTCATCAATCACAAATGAATCCACAAGAAGCCCAAATGACAATCCAGCGCCAGAAACAACCTCCTTGAGACCTAAGAAGTAGACTTCAAGAGCACTCTGGTTGATACCACTTATTGCATGTTCTACCAGGTGACTGAATTCTCCGAGATTCAGCGAGCGTATCGGATCAAAGAAAGTAGCCCACTCTGACTCTGACATCCGCAGATCCGCCAGAAGTTGAATCGATGAATTCTCTATTCCAAGAGTCGAGATAAGTTCTAGAACTGTCTGTGCACCCTGTCTCAAATTGGAATATACCTGAGAGTGTATATTTTGATCGCCAAGACTGCTGCTATCGACGAGATACGATGTTCTGTTGCTGTGTAGGGACACCCTTAGAGGTATGGTGGCGTTGCTAACCTCGACCAGCCATGCTGTTGCTTGTTGAAGCGAATCGTTGTTACCAATAAGGTATTGAATATCGACTCCAAACCCCGTATCCTGCAAAGCTTGGAGCAAGTCACCGCTCGGGAGAATGGATTCGGATGTGTACTCTATAGAGGCCGTTGGCACGGTCATGTATACTTCAGGCATCTGATCCAACGATCCGGTGGCAATCGGTGTCTGACCCATAATATACACTGAAGCGGGAAAGACCAATCCGATAAGATTGAGCAATACGATATAACCCACTGTTCTCTTTCCCAGTGAACGGACGCTTCCCTGGGGTCGAAGGCGTCCATCCATAAAGACGACTACAATGGCAATCATATTCAGTGCTGACATCAAATAGAACACAGACTGGATAGGCGCAATCAGAATGAATATGACTCCTGCGATCGTGAAGATAACAAGAGGTACGATGCCGCTACGGGAATTATAGTATGCCTTCAGCATCGAAGGGAGAAACACGAGTAACGGCAAAGCATAGAATGCCAAGGGGAGTGAGTCTATAAGTGACAAGCCAAGGCTGGTGGCTCTATACGTAACAGCTAGAAGAGCATAGGTCATGAGAACTATATCAGCGAACATGACCGAGCAGACAAGAATCTTGAGGATAGCAGAGAGGTTGGGCTCACTCCTTATGAACTTCTGTAGACTCACATGTTTTCTACTACAGCGGGCTATCGATGTCCGAAGGCTTGCTACAATGCCACCTGGCTCATCGCCCTCTTGTGAATCCTCTTTCATGTTCTCTCAGCCCCTATTGCCTGCTTAATGGCTTTTGCTTGTCGGTTCTTCGCTTGAACCGATAAGAACAAGTTGGTAGGACTATCGACCCTGAGGAGTACAATGATCTATGATTGTGCTATTATCGGAGCTGGACCCGCAGGCTCAACCTGTGCTCGCTACTTGGCTGAGAAAGGTTGCTCAGTCCTACTCTTAGATCGTCACGAATTTCCCCGAGACAAGCCTTGTGGGGGCGGGTTCTCGTACAATCTCCTGGATGAGTTCCCGTACTTGAAGAAGCACGAACAAGATATCATTGAGGAGATCTGCAAGGTTGGTGTGATCCACTCACCAAATCGGAGAGTCATGCTCCGTGGCAACGTCGAGATGGCTGTTACGCGCCGTACTGTCTTCGACAATGCTCTGGTAGAGGAAGCAATAGCTGCTGGGACGGAACTAACATTCAGAACGCGGGCCAAAGCTGTGGACATTAATCACGATGGTGCAACAATCAAGTTATCGCCAGGAAATACAGTCAAATCCAGAGTGGTGGTTGGTGCAGACGGAATTAACAGCGTAACTGCAAGAACCACGGGATTACATAGGAAATGGGCACATAATGCGGTCACACCATGTCGCGTAGCAGAGATACCCATGGCAGCAAATCAAATCGACAGCATCTATGGAAGCGAAAGAGAATACCATTTCTACGCGAACCTAGAAGGGCGGCCAGGATATGCGTGGGTATTTCCAAAGAGAAGCACAGTGAATATTGGACTGGGTGTTGTCGCTACGCATGCTTCAGGCCTTCGTTCGCAATTCAATCGTTTTGTTAGATATCTAGTGAGTCAAGGCATGGTGGGAAGCGCCCCCAATCTGTCTGGTGCCAAAGGGGCACTTGTGCCAACTGGCGGTACTCTTGAGAGGACATATACAGATAGATGCATCCTCATAGGGGACTCCGCAGGTTTTGTCAACCCCATCACCGGCGGAGGAATCTCCTATGCGATGCATGCAGCAAGATATGGTGCCCAGGTTATTTGCAATGCTCTCGAGTCAAATGATCTGTCAGCTGACATGTTATCAGAATATCAGGACCTGTGGTGGAAGGACTTCGGTAGATCGATGAATCAAATGGTCAAAATCCAAAAGATTCTAACGAGCCCGTATACAGACCTTCTCTTTGAGATAGGTAAGCGCGACGAGAAGATCCAAGAGATTGTGGCACTATCCATGGCTGAATCCAAAGATTCAGCACCTGACGCGAAACGCCTTGTTGCACGGATCCTCTGGGTCTGTCTACGAGAAGCACTAACGTGCTAGTGTCTGTCAAATCTAACTGACGGGGTCACATAGAAGGGGGTTTTTGGGTCCAGTAAGTGACCCTCAAATCCTACCCGATTCTCCCATCACTCTCATCCAAAAGGAATAAAACAAGCTGCAACCAATGGTCGGCTATTAAGGTTCACAACCTCTAGGATGAGGAGAGACATACAATGGAAGAAAGACCATGGCACAAACACTACGTTGGAGGAACTCCAGCGGAGATTGAAATTGATGAAAGACCACTCTGGAGTCAGCTTGATGACGCAATACGCGACTTTCCGGAGAATGTGGCGCTTTATTATGAAGGACTGGAGATAACCTACCGCGAAGTAGGTGAACTCGTTGATCGAGCCGCAAATGGCTTCACCAAACTTGGGGTCAAGAAAGGAGATGTCGTCGCGATCATGCTTCCTAACTGCCCCCAGTTCGTCATTGCGTACTTCGGTGCCCTGAAAACGGGGGCAACGGTGACACCGGTGAACCCTTTGAGTATGCCCAAGGAGCTTAGGATATACCTCCAGGACACGGCCGCAAAGACGATTGTCACGCTCAACTACTTCTACAAGGTTGTTAATGCGGTAAGAGAAGAGAGCAATCTGGACAACGTCATAGTCACTGCTGCATGGGATCACATGAGCGCTATCAAGAGATTCCTAGCAGCAAAGCTAGTATACCGAAAGCAAATGAAGGACGTGCCACCCCTTGTTGAGGGAGATATTGAATGGCTTGACTTCCTTGAGAACACAGAGCCCATCCCGCCAAAAGTGGAGATTGACCCGTCCAAGCATATTGCAGTCTATCAGTTCACGGGAGGTACAACAGGAATTCCAAAGGCTGCAATGCTGACGCATGATAACTTGAAAGCGAACTGCGCGCAGTGCGGTGCGTGGATGGATTGGATGGCGGAGCGAGGAAAGGAGCTGTTTGTTGCGGCTCTGCCGCTTCAGCACATCTTCGGACAGACCGTTTCCATGAATCTGGCCATGTCCTGGGGTTGCGGGATGATTCTTGTTCCCGACCCTCGTAATATCAAGCATCTGCTGGAGCTTATTGACAAGCTCAAGCCGACCTTCTTCCCCATCGTTGCCACACTTGCTATCGCAATCTACTCTAGCGAACATGTGGAGAAGTATGATATCACATCGTTGAAGCTGTCAATTGCCGGGGCGATGGCCCTACCTGCAGAGGTAACACGAAAGTTCGAAGCGGCGACGAATTCAATGATTGTTGAAGGATATGGACTGTCCGAAGCTTCACCAGTAACACACGCCAATCCGCTTGACAAGGAATTGAGAAAGATAGGTTCAATCGGGCTACCTTTTCCGAGCACAGACAGTAGGATTGTTGACCTTGACGACCGAAGCAAGGTGCTCCCCCCCGGTGAAGTAGGCGAGCTTTCGGTTAAGGGTCCACAGGTCATGCAAGGATATCACAACCGTCCCGATGAGACTGCCGATGTTCTGACCAAGGATGGCTGGCTGTTCACCGGTGACATCGCAAAAATGGATGAGGACGGATGGACGTACATAGTCGATCGGAAGAAGGATCTAATCAATGCGAGCGGTTACAAGGTTTGGCCAAGAGATGTCGAAGAAGTGCTCTTCGAACATCCGAAGATCAGAGAGGCTGCTGTTGTTGGGGTTCCAGACGAAGTGAGAGGAGAAACTGTCAAGGCGTTTGTGGTTCTCGATGAGGGACAAGACCTGACCCTTGAAGATCTCAGATCTTTCTGCAAGGAGAAGATGGCGGTTTACAAGGTTCCCACGGATCTCGAGATAGTTGATACCCTACCGAAGACTTCTGTGGGCAAGGTGCTCAGAAGAGAACTCAGAGAACAAGAGGACTAATCCACTATAGGAATGACCAGTGAATCACAAAATCGTTTCACAGGGTCAAAGATGGGTATCCTCCGTCAGAGAGAGGTGCCCATCCCATTTTCTTTTCTTGGGCGTTCATCTCCACGACTACGCTGCAGCAGACAAATGCTCACATCCAAGTCATGCAGAGTTTTCTATGCTACCCATCCCATTCTCCAGGCAGAGATAGAGACGCAAGCCGTTTCTTGACTATAAGGGCTACAAGACCCATTATTGCTCCACCACCTATGACAGGCATTGTAGAGGCATCCATTGGAATTTTGAAGGAAGGAGAGCTCACAGCAACAACGAAAGCCCTGCTGATATTGAAAAGAACCGGCACCCCCTGCAATGTGATATTCAAGATGTGCGGACCCTCCGACTCAAACTGAAACCATAGGTCGAGTGTTGATGATGAGCTCACTAAGGCAGTCCAGTCTTTCAGGCATCCCCCATCTGGGCCATAGAGGGTCACTCTGAGGGTTCCCTTCCAGTCAGGTGTTGTTCCTTCGACGAGAGTAACCACTTCTCCACTCCAATTGTATCCAACATCAGGAGGATTGGTGTTTTGCAGAGCCATGGTGACAACGGGTTCTATCACAACGCTTCCGTTGAACTGGACAGGAGCGTTGCGGTCGGAACCGCCGTACAGAATCTCTACGGAGTATGCTGCTGCAGGAAGGAGTTCAATGGGAACCTGTATCTGCCCCCTCCTGTTCGTCTCGAACGAATTGCTCCTCACTAGCGAACTATCACACAGGAACCTGACTGTCACCAGTTCGTTGGCAACATCCTTCAATCCTGCTCGGACGTGCACAGAAATAGTCCCGCCCTGTATGTACGTTACACGCTGCGGCAAAACAACATCAAGGGAGCTTTCATGGCGTATGAGCAAGTCAAAAGAGAGCAATGCTCCGCTGACAAACAACTCACCTTCGTACTCCAACAAAATGGAGTAGTTTCCGACTGAGCGAGGTGTGAATGATAGGGTGGCCTGACCATCGTTCAGCTCAATCCGTGTCCTTGTGCGCATGAACCCACCATAGACCTCATCACCATCTGGGTCGTACACGCTGATCCAGACAGGTCCATTGATTGCCTCATGCATGGAATCTTCCAGGAGGATCCTAAGCATCTGCTGGTTGTTCACTATTCCATTCGCATCCGTATCAATAAGTTGCAAGAGCGATTCCGAAGTGATTGCAAGAGTCAGTGAAGCGCTGTTACCAACTCGAGTCAAGGAGTTATGGACAATCACACTCAATGTGTAGTTGCCAACAGGAAGCCCTTGGAGGGTGATAAGGAATGAGCCATTACAGGATAAACGCTCCTGCAGGCTCAATTCGCCATCTGGTCCAATCAGTTCTATGCTGGAATCGAGGAGTGAGGCATTGAGCTCCTCGCCTACCTCGTCCATGATCGTAATGGAGATGTTCTCATTCTCAGCACGGTCAATCGTCTGCGGTGCTTCGCAATGGGGATTGGCCTGACCTAGCACAAACAGGTCATCTATTCCGGTGCTACTCGGATGATAGTGCTCTGTTCCTGCGAAGTGAAAAATGACCGTGTAGAGGCCAATCCTCTCAATTAAGATGATTATGGTTTCGGCTTCAACTGAATGCTGGATCACAGATCCCGAGTCCACAAGGCCGCCGGTCACATGATATACTTCGTATCGAATAGTGCGTCCCTCAAGTGGATTGCCGCCAGAATCGGAAAGAAGGACGGATACGTTGAGTGGAACGAGACCCGCGACAACCTCTGCCCCGTCCCAGGTTACGGTTATCTCAGTACCGTAACGGACATTCACATCGGCCTCGACATCTGAAGAAAGATACACACCGAGTCCCGCAAAGGTGGCATCGAGGGTCCAGACCCCCTGGCTGGTCAATTGCTTGCTCCACGTAACATGGCCAGTCTCGTTTGTCGTGAGAACCACGAAGTAGCTCCTTTCTAATCCGTGTAGTTCGGCTGCCACCTCCTTGCCCACAAGTGGATGTCCAGCATAGTCAACAAGCTGGAGAATTGTGTCAAAGACCTCGCCTACCTCAAGTTCTGCCGAGTGTTCAACAACAGTGAGTTGCGTTGCAGCATAGACTATCAGGTCCCTGCTCTCGTCGAACTCATAGACAGTATTCGAGCCTTCATAAGAAATCCCTATCTCGTGGAGACCAGCGTGCTGGGGACTGAACACAAAAGTGCCGCCTCCCTCACCTATTGGTACTGAAATCCAGTTGTAATAGGACCCCAACTTCAACAATACACCATAGGGATCTGTAACTGTGACTCTTACACTGATATCCGAAACTGGCAAACCAAGTTTGTTCTCAATAGATATGGTCATGTTGACTTCGCTCGTCACAACCGGAGGTGGGCTCACGGTATCAACGGATAGAACACCCTCTGTCATCACAGCGATGGAAGATTGGCTTGCTCCGCCGAGCATGAAATCGTCAGAGGGGGTAGCGCGAACTGTGAAGAATCCATGATTCTCTTGCGCTGTATACGACACTTCAGTATAGCCCGTGGCATTTGTTGTTGCAGTTTCCGACCAGACGGGCACAAGGTCTGTACCAAGGACTTCGAAAGTGATAGTGATACCCTCCGGGGCCTGAGCAGAAAGGAAGTAATGCAGTGTGATGGTGTCGAAGAGGTTCATCGTCGATCTTGATGTACCAAGGGAACCTGACACGGTCTCCATCACAGATGTAGTAGAGCTGGTGGAGTTGTAGAGGTAGTAGACATCACCTGCATGAGTGAGTGCGACGATTGCACTGCCTCTGAAATCAGGAGTCCAAGATAAGGTCAACAGCCCATCGCTCGAAACTCGACCGGCCTCAAAGACAACCTCTCCGGCCAATGAGATACTGATTGCTAGGTCCCTCCCGGCGATATAAGCCCCAGAGGCATCCAGAAGACCGACATGGATGGCAAAGGCTTCTCCGAGATGGGCTGTTGTGTCATGGAGCAGTAGAAGGTCTGGAGTTACGCGCACACGCTGAACGTTGGTTACTGCGTCCCCTGCATTTAGTCCCTCTCCGGCATAGGAGGCGCCGACAAGATAGTCGCCCACCGATTCGAAGGTGTGGGCAATGCTGCAAGCACCACCGGTACCTGTGGTTCGTGTGGTGTTCCTAACGATTGTGCCGTTGGGGTGGGTAACAGTGAAACGGACTGCTGCACCTAGGATTGGCTGACCATTCCAGTCAAGCAGTGTTGCCTGAATGCCAAGACTCGAACACTGCGTTATCGGTGTCGGACTTGTGGCTAGGGTCAGGTCTGTCAGTCCCAGAACAGTGCTGTGGTTTTCATAATTCAGACCAAGCACAAAGCCTTGGTCATCGACAATAACAACTATGGAGATATCACCGACATTATCAAGAACAATGTCAAAGATTACCTGTCCATTGATGTCCGTGGTGTTTGTGCTGTCAAGGAGGGTATTCGATGCAATACTGACAAGAACCTGGAACTGGACTCCAGATACTCCAATGTTGCGGGTGTCAGATATAGTCACAGTGAGGATGTTGGGGGCTATCGCAAGCAAGTCAGATGCCCAACTCAGCGTCAGGGTCGTCTGTTCGAACACGCTGATTGGTTCTGAGACCGTTGCAGCTTCGTATACATCCTGTCGAGAGCTATTGACATGAATCTGATATTGGCCTCGCGACAGAGGAGTCCAGACTACTGCGAAGGCGCCGTCCTCTGTGACGTCTTCGACCACTAGTTCTGGTGACCCTAGGGGATCATAGAGGGCGATACGAATTGCGAGTCCCGATATGGGTTGGCCCTGATGGTCTACCGCAGTCACGGTCACAGTGCTTGACTCTCCAACTTCCGCATACGGCACATCAACCGCCAAGCTCACAGAGATGTAAGCATCTGTCGAGGTCACGTTGTAAGAGGGAGCAAGGCTCTGCGTTCCAGCATACTCAGCCGATACCTCGTAGGTTCCTGGTGAAGGTGGTGACCAATACCACGATACCTGACCACTGGTATCAGTCACCAGAATCTCCTCCAGCAGTGTAGTCGACGGTAACAAGACGATTCGCAGGACGACGTTTTCTCCCTGTATTGGAGTCCCATTGGAGTCGCACAGAAGCAGGTCGATCTGCATGGGTTCCTCCACAAGACTCGCTGAGGGTATACCATCCAGAGAGAGGCGTGTGAGGCTGAAGGAGATGACCTCTGTCAGGGCAGAGGTGGGCTGCAGAAGGGATGAACCTGAGAATAACGCACAGAGCGTGTAATTCCCATTTAGATCGAGGCTCAGTTGAACCTCTGCATGCCCAGTGGCGTTTGTGGTCAGCATGATGTCCATGACTCGACTTCCAAGGGGGTCATCGATTGTGATGTCCAGATCCATTCCTGTGAGAGGTTCTCCGTTGTCAGTGGTGAGAAGAAGAATGAAAGTAGCAGTTTCGTATTGAGTCTGGGTGTCAGAACCAATCCAGTAGAGCTCTGTGGCCTGTTCGACACGAATCTCACCTTGTGATGAAGAGGACATCAGAGTGCCGTTTCTTTCGAAGCTTAGCACATAGGAATAATTGCCCCTTTCATCAGGTGTCCACAAGAACTGCTCTGTACCAGCAGCAGTGGTAAGACCGTCTGTGTGGACAACTCCGTCCTCTGAGTCGGTAATTTCGATCGTAACCAGCTGGCCTACAATCTCGGTGTCATTAGAAGAGAAACGGAGGTCGAATGAAATGGAGAGCTGTGTGCCAACCTCGCCGGTCTTATGGTCCAAATGGTCGATATAAGTCTCAATACCCTCTGCAACTGAAACGACCCTCTGAAATACAAGGTCAGTACAGAACTCTCTTCTCACGGTCACTGTAAGGTTGTGATCGCCAGCCCCGATACCTGTGGTGGGAATCGAGAAATCCATGGGACTCTCGCGCGTGTGAGTCCACTGCTCGTAAACAGGTGGATCTCCAAGTCTGATTATTACATCACACTGGCCAGCATCAGCACCGGTAACCAATGTCCACGAAACTGTTCCATTGATTGAGTCGCCGACTAAGTAGTTTGTTTCCGGTAAGGTCAACTGCCCCGATAGAGAACTCGTGACATTCACCGCCAGCCGAGCAAAATCGCGTGTAACAAATTGATCCCACAGAGCCAATGAGATGTTCCAGATGCCGAGAGAACCAGCGTCAGATGGCACATTGATAGAAAGGGTATCGACGCTTTCCACAAGATACTGATTCATGCTACCGAAGGCATCGACAATGACTGTGTGCTCAGAGGCCGTTGGCGAGATGGACAGCGTAATCTCCAGATGCTCCCCCAACTCGACTGTTGAAGGACAAGAAACACTAAAGGACCCCCCAGCGGGTTGCAGCCAGCGGCTCTCAAGACCGAGTATACTGACCATCTCCAGAACGTCTGCAGTAAATGCCGGTTGCCATTCAGTTGTGGCATTCAACCATCCGCTTTCGAAGTTCGACGAGAGGGCTCCCAGCACCAGATCAGTGTCAAAAACACTGAAGTCGGAGAAAGAGAGGAGTCCAGATGCGACTAGGAGAGAAACACTTGCGACATCTCTACTGAGAGCCCAAAGGTCTTCGTACTGTACTCGAGCGCTAATGGTAGAATGAATCTCGGAGGCCATGGCCTCATCAACAAGCTGCAGTCGCAGTGCGGCTCGAGTTGAGAGATAATCGATAGCCTCCTGTTGCATCGCGAAGGGGCGAAGACTCCATCCTGTTGTTGCCCATGAGCCGGATTCGTACTCATCCATGATGGCATTTTCAAGGGCCGTAAGATATGTGACAGAATCGAGAGCGCCGATGATATCCAAAGTTTCAACTGCGGCAACAGAGTGTTCCATGTGTGCCGTTCCCGAGAAGCTTGTTGGCCGAAAGTGACCTGAGAAGTGCTGGCAGTTCACAATGTAGTTGGCAATCTCCGACTTCTCGGAACCCAAAAGCGGATAGCCGATGGCTTGTGCCGTTCCGGCCTTGAAGTAGTGGGTCCAGACGCTCTGTTGGCGATATTGATAGAAGTCATACTCCGGCGATGAGATGGCTGTGATGTTGTTCCAACCAGGATATATTTGCCCTGAGAGCAACGATGCGTAGTCATATAGTGCTGAGATGCTTGATATCCCTGAGTCAATGTGCATAAGACCACGGCTCGTCCAATAAGACCACATGCCGCTGGGAACGCGATCGAGAAGTTCGAAACCGTTCTCAGTTTCAATGGTCTTTAGGTAGCCAGGGATTCTTGATGCTGTGCCGGAAGTCTCTTCTTCAAGCTGGTACAGACAGCTAGCTACCATAGCGGTTTCTGCGGACTTTCCGATGATGTCGGAGGCGGCATCAGATATTCCAAAACCGCCACAATCCAGCTGATTGGCGGCTAACCAACCAAGCCCTTCGGTCTTGTTCTCAGTGTCCAGTGTGTCCAGGATTGCCATTGTTGTCAGGGCAGATGTTGTTCCCTTTAGTATCTCGACATCGCCCCCAACGACGTTGCTGTACGACCCATCACCTCGACTCACCCGTGTCTGAATCCAGTAAGTGAGTTTCACCGGATCATCATGAACCCCACCCAAACATGCCAATGAGAGCAGGTATGCTCTTGCATATTCAGTCTTAGGTACAGCGCTATCGGGGTTCAGGGCCACCCCGCCCCAATAGTCAGGATTAGATGTGTCAGAGCCTGATACCACACAGGCGCGGAGCCAGGTCCCAAGTGCTACAGTATTGATGCTGGATAGGTGGCCAGACCAGTTCAATGCTTCAACTGCAAGATGCGTTTTGAGCACACTGTCTTGGAATCCGCCACCAACATCCTGTCTACTAGTGATATATGTCACAATCTCAGGCAGGTCGAACTGTGACTCGATACCCATGATTGAGATGACCCACAATGCCATGCTAGTTGCACTGAGCGATACCGTCTTGTCGTACGAGTCGCGGAACCCTGTCTCGAGGTCATAGTTCTCTCTGAAGCGTTCCAGAATAGATGTCACCTTGGCTGCTCTCTCTGAGGCCCAATCCCCAAAAGTGGTGTTTAGTCTAGATGCAGATCTCACAGCATAGTAGACACCAGAAACGGTGGGCTCGTGGGGATACCAAAAACCTCCAGTGACAGGTTCATCCAGCACCTGCATGGACGCCAAAGCCAAGGCTACTTCAGACTCTCCTAAGGAGAGCGCATAGGCAACAGTGTTAACGAGTAGACCAATACCGTCCTCTGTCCAGTGGTCGGGGTTCTCAGGTCCGAACAGAAACAGGTCTAAGGGATATGACTCGTATCGAAGGGGGGCGATGCCGGAGCTAGTCCCTGCAGTCAGGTTGACCACACGTCCTTGTGCTGCTTGCACGTCAAGAACCGGAAGAGTCACGCTCTCCCAAGTCAAGGTCGCTCCAAGAGAGAGCGAGTCAGGGCTTGATAGGAAGACCGCGCTGCTATGATCGGAAGATGCCTCAAGAGTCGTATGGAGTAGTGCTGTCACAGACGCGCTTTCGGACTCTCTGATACGAGAATGAAGCCATGCAGCTCTTCCGAGGGTGACACAGGGGACGTGGAGCCTACGGAGGAGGGTGACGAATGTGTCCGTAACCAGTGTTCCGTTCTCTGATCCAAGAGAACCATCAAGAATGACAAGGGATCCGCTAAGAAGGGTCGGGTCGGTGATGACGTCAGAGACAGTGGACTCAGCCGCCATAATGCCACGTTCTCTAAGTAACTGCGCAACCTCATTACCATAATTCGGTATTGCACCCCCGTCAAGAGATATCACAAGGATGATTCCCAGACTCCCACTGCTCTCCGATAAGGAGGTCTCCCTCAACCGAGGAGAGAAGCCCTCTCGACTCACTCCTTCATCTGGGTTGGAAATCGGAACCAAGAACAGCAGAAGAACCAGGCAGAGTACTATGCGTTTCACACAATCACCCCAAATACCTGTGTGTATAGTATGACGAGCACACTCAGAACAACAATGAGTTCCACCGTACCTGAACGGGGATGGCGCTTGAGTGATGCTACTACTATGGATATATCCCCACTTCGAACACTCGTATTGAACAAGATGCTGACGGCCACATACCAACAGATGATGACAAGCGGGGGTTCTGAGAGTAGATACAAGACCGGGATGGTGATGAGTGCCATGGCTGTGAAGACACTGGCAACGATTGTCACATACAAGGCGGTTAATACAACACCCACTCGTGGTGGTTTTTCAATCCGAAGAAAAAGATCCAGTTCCCCATACGTGGCGGATCCGCTCACATCCTCCACATCGATTCCTCCGATCTTGGCAATGATGTATCTGAGGGTCACAAACACGACACTGCCTGGCAGAAATACTATGCTCAAGATTGTGAGCAGAGGATTTCGGGTCCAATCCTCGAATTCCCGTTTCTGTCCCGTCAGAAGCACCAGACCTCGCAAGATGCCAACTATCAATACTACGGTGGGAGTAATCATCACCGAGAATAGGAGATTACCAACGATGAGCGATGTTAGGTCATCCATTTCTTTGTTCGCCATCCTATGTCAGTGTACGGTATGAATAGAGCTGCAAAATAGATAAGATATCGGTCAGATGTAAAGCGAGCATCTGACGGCTTCTCTGGTTATTATGGGAATGTAGAAAACGTTATGGTAACTGTTAAGCCATGACACATTCCTACAATGCACAATAACTATTATCAGCACCCCCTATGATCACGGATTGGACAAATGTATATACAAGAGGGAGCGATTAAGACGGGTGTGAGAGAATGGACCTTACAAGCGTGCGATGGACCGAGAATATGCGGAGAGAGATTCCCGACTACAGAGTGGTTGCTCAGCTTGCCGAGCGTACCGACCCATCATTCACCTACGAGAGGTTTGAAGCCTCAGCAGGATTGGAAACCCTCCCAGATGAACCTGTAGAATGGGATACTATAGTGCGACATCTTGGACAGACCGAGGAGTATGAGAGAGTCCTTACAGCGCCGAATCTATGGCTTCAGATGTGTGGCATTCTTCCTTTGGACCGTTTCGTCTTGGATCCACGCCTCGTAGAATCGCGGATACTCTATGTGGATAGGACCCTGAGAGAGGCAAAGGAGAGCTTGCTGCCGACAGTACATATGTACCTCCAGTCCATTGATTCAGCCGCGTCAATCCCAGATGACGAGGACTCACTCGTCTTGGATGAGACTAGACTCAGAAGGTCTCTCTGCTACACAATGGCAAGAACTGTCATGGGACTTCCCTACTACGTTCAGAAGATAATCGATGCCCATGGCCTTGATCCTCTGACCCGCTCGTTGATCAATGTTGCTCTCATGGCCCGTGCGACTGGTAGGCGCATTAGCTGGACTTCGCTGTTAACGTCCGCGAGAAATGCCAATAGCTGGGCTGTAAGAGAGCCTGTAGCCTTCTATCCTTTGTCAGGATTAATGGACTGGGAGAATGACTTTGCGGTGGGCATTGCCTCTCGCTCGTTGAAGGGACTTCTGAACCAGGAACTTGTCAAGCTCTGCGCATATGTCAATAGAATCAAAGGGGTTGTCAACCTGACCACTGGTTTGGTAGAAGAAGCCCTAAACAAGAGCCGCTCTATGGCACATCGAAACTTGCGAGAAATGGAGACCTTCATCTCTGAGACCTTTATGCTGAACCTGCAAACGCTCGGACTCAGATATCGCATCGTGTTCTCGGAGGCAGCACGGCCAATCATATGGAACACAGGCCTTGCTGAGATCATCGAGCTTGCTGACAGTGACTACCTCATCGCACAGCTCTATCTGGAAACTATGGACTGTCACCCTCCTGACCTGCCAGACAGTACCTTCACTGTTACTGGTCAAGAAGAAGTAGGTTCTATACATATGGATATGTTCAAGCCCCAAGCCTCAGAGGGAAACGAAGGCGGCGTCTGGGACTTCAGCCCATGGGAATCTGAAGGTGCAATCTCAAGCCCACTCTGGATCCGTAAGAAAACTCCAAAGAAGCCTGCGGGTCGCATGCCGTCTCAGACTGACCTGACCCTTCTCGGACTCCTTGTCGGGCACAATGGCTGTTCACGGAGTAGATACGAACTCATGAATCGTTCAGGAATGCCCAATAGCAGTATTTACCAGTCACTGAGGAACATAGAAGAATATCAGTATGTAACCCAGTTTCTGCATCCTGCCCCTGAATACTGCTATCTTGGAGATCGAGTCATGCTTGCAGTTCGCTGCAATTCAGCAGGCAATCTTGAAGACTTGAACTCGTGGCTCCTCAACGTCGTGCCCTTTGCCCGAATAGCGCGGGATAATACCAATTCGTGCCTCTTTGCACGACTGAATGTGCCGCTCTATCGTGGTCCTTTATCTGCCGCTTTTATATCGGAACGCTTGAGTGATGAATTTCATCGGGACGACTTCGCGATAGGAACTGTGAGGTCCGAAAAATCGTACTGGTTCAGTGTCCTTAAGTCGCTCTATGGTGGTGACAGAACACCCTCTAGTCCGTGGAAGTGACTATTCATCATTCTCATTTTCAGCAATCTAAGCGAAGTGGTTGCTAGGTCAAGGACCTTGAGGAGGGTTCGTCACGGTATGTCTCTCATCGAACAAAGCTCTCAAGCGTAGATTGTGTGTTTCCGAAGTCCTTCCAAGACCGAACGATGTCACGTGTTATCTTCTCGGCTCTAGCTTCACTCATTGTCAGACTAAGCGTCTTCATCAGGCGAGATGGTAGAGGTGGAGATAACGTGAAGTTGGTGTTTCCGACGTGAATTGATATCTCTCCCTCATCAAAGACCTCTCGTGCGCGCATCAACCCATCCCTCTCTTCAAAAGAAACACCAAGATGCCTTAGAACCGATGGTAGGTCACCATGCCTGCGTAGCAAGACAGTACCCTTTCTCGGGCCGACACCTTTCACTCCGGAGTGGAAATCACACCCGGATAGGACTGCAAGATCACGCAACTGTGAGAGGGTCAGAGTTGTCTCACTAATCAATGACGCCAATGTGGTACTCTCGATACGGCCCTGTGTGAGTTTCATAGCTCTGCTTGCGTGGGGCGAGCCGAAGAGAATCGTATCGGCATCGTTGCTGACCACTGTGCCCACCTTTCTCTCACGACATAACACCGCAGCAAAGAGCTCTGCCTCTGATGGCGCAGTGACCCCAGGAATGCCACAAAGACTAGATAACTCCTTGACATGTTCAGCAGCAAAGTATAGTCGAAGGGCAGGGCTGGTCCGTAGTTCATAGGCAATATCTTCGTCGTACGCATTCCCATTGCCACAGAATCGGCGATACAAACGATGTGCATTCAAGACAAGCTCAGGGTTAGAACGGCGCTTCAAGGCCTCAGGTGGCCCGTCAAATACGAACATTGGAAGAACATTGGCTCGAAGTGAGGCACGTACGATGCCAACAAGGATAGACACATGCTCTGTGGGAATCCGCTCGGGATTCCTCCGGTTCGAATACACACTGAGCCTCCTTGACATGTAGTTGGGAAAGTCGATAGCTAGTATCGGGACGCTAATCTCCTCCAAGGACTGCCAGCTCCAGTGCAACAGACCCTTCCAGTTACGAACGCCCATTCACGTATCGCTCCTTATCGATCTCACGCCCCCCGAACCTAGTCGTATGATTACTGCATCATATTCGACCCCGGATGGTGCCCGTTCGATATTCACCTTAACATATTCGTTCCTCTTCTCACCCTCAAGACTGGCAATGTAGATCACGCTATCCACTGCATGGGCCAAGATATTCCCGCCTGCAGGTCGACGAGTCCCATCACTCCAACGTCTAGTCGAACGGTCAGTGAAGACTACGGTCGAATGGTTTTCGTTTACAAAGCGACGCAGCGCATCAAGCGCTGAGAAGAATCTTCGGTTTGATTCCTTGCTATAAGGGCCACCACTAAGATTCAGGGCGCCGGTGAGACTGTCAATTATCACAAGCCTCGGTCCTAGAACAGCCATCTCGTCGATGAGGTCTACTAATGCTTCCAGCCCGAGAATCTTTCCAACATGGATTCTCCTCAGTACTTCCAGCTCCGACCCCGCGCAGAGTGCACGAACTGAAGCAGAGGAGTAGTTGGTCCCGGAGTCGATAAAGGCGACTTCTGTATCAGAGTGGGCGGCTGAAACTGCCAGAAGATGGGCAAACCATGTCAGGGGGGCTCGCTCTTCGCTGTATACCACTGACATGAGGCGAGGCTGAAGCGAGGACCCTAGCACTGTATGCAGTACGTCAGGCCGTACCTGTATCTCTGCACTTGAATAGCCGTCGTCTAATGGAACTTCTCTAGGCAAGGTTATCACCTGTTACCAGCTCATGGCAGACCACTGCACGGTATGCCTGACCAGACGAGAGTGGTTCAGTAGGCATCCCTCGAACAATACTGCGAGGAACAAGAACTGAAACTCCTTCTGGAGAGGGGAAAAGCATCATACGCACAGGCCATCTCTCGATAACTCTCTCTCTCAATGACGGAACAAGACTCACATATTCTTCAGGCCGAACGCTATCGCTGAGTGGAAGGGCTAACACAGCAGATTCGAGCAGCATATCCATTCGACTATATTGGAGACCATACTCATCTAGCACCCCACGAACACTCTCTGAGTGACGCGTTGGGAATATTATGGTGTCAAGGTCTTGAAGTATCCAGATACTGACTCGAAGAAGACTTCTCTCATCCAGCATTCGAAGGACGCCCTCACGCTGACCCTTCTCAAGCTCGAAAACCCGAAGGTTCAGAGAAGAGATATCATGTCGAAGTACTGAGGCATAGGGCATTGACACGACCATGGAGATCTTCCCGGGATTCCGGACTAGAGCCATCAGGACACAGGTGCCTCCTATCGAGCCGAGCAGCATAACTATCCCGGAGGGCAGTGCAATAAAGAAAATTGTTAGACAGAGCATTCCTCCGAGAACAAGAGACATCGCATCAAGTACCGTCTTTGCGAGGTTCAACTTCTTACCCTCCTCTGTCTTCATCCGTCCGGACTGGTAGATTATCCCAAACGTTAGGACAGCCAACACGATTAGTGGGGTTATGTTTCCGAGTCTAACCAGAACGACAATAGAAGTTGTCAAGGCCAGCAATTCAGCGCCCAGTGCCAAGACTACAGCTGCTGCAACAACGTGCTTGGCAATGCGAAGTATGCCGATCACAGAACTACGCCCTCCTCCTCAAAACTCACCCTGTTGTTCGCAATTCTGAATCTCCAGCATCTATCGCTTTCATTGTCGAGGAGAGAGAAGACGTCTGTGGAACCATCAGTCTCAAGCTGCAGGTCAACATCAGCCCATTTCTTAATCGCCGCATGATATACTGGCACCTGGTTTCCATTCAGTTCCCGAATTTGATTGGTGACAACTACCATAATACCTCTTGACAGTGATAAAGCTGCAATGGTAGGTAGCACCTCCTCGATGAGCTCACGTCCCCAAGGGGAACCATCTCGCTGACCCATATGAAGCACTCTCGTAATAGGATCAATGACAATGGTTTTCGTGTTATCACGCAGTCTCTCCCGTAGTGTCAGGAGAGTCTCAGTTGCGTCCGCTCCATCCTGCGTCACGAGGATGGTCAGATTGTCCTTGAAACCGGCATATGCATCAAACATATTTTTCAGAGTCTTGATGAAGGCGTATTTTCCGTCAAGGCAGAACCAGAGGACATGACCCTCAAGAGACCGTTTTGCGGCAATCGCGGAGCACAAGAGTGTCTTTCCAGAACCTCCAATCCCGGAAATGTGCACGAACCCTTTCAGGATACCCGCGTCGGACACTTATTCGTCCTCCGTCTTCAGTGCAGCACTTGTTGTTGGCCCGTCAGCCTCCGCAAGGCTATTCCTGCGACGACTCACAACTTCGGGGCCCGTGACAATCGGCTCGGGTGCAACACTATCAACCGCGTCTTGCGGGGTCTCAGAGCTGGCATATTCTGGCCCTTCTTCATCGGATCTGTCATCCACAGAACAAGGTGGTTCTTTCACCGTTGTCTCCTCAACGGAGATGGCGTCTTGTTTGGCAGCCGCCTCACCGCTCTCCTCAATGTCAGAAACAAGATTCTCCTCCGCCGTTCTCCCGGTTAGTTCGGGATCGGTGTCAACGATTTCCTCGTCAAGAGTTTGAACAGCCTTGCCAAGACAGTGATAGTTGATTGTGTCATCGACTGTGCTCTTGGCCTCTGCACGCAGAAGTCCAGCTTGGAACAGAACATCATTGAGGAGGGTGATATGCTTGATGAATTCCTCTTCTGAGAGAGGATTCGTTACGTGTCCTGTCAGTGCGACGTATGAGAGGGCAATTCCTTCTTTCTGTTTTTTGATACCTGGAACTCCCAGTCCCTCGAATAGGCCGATGAACTTGGCAAGACCCTTATCTCCAGAATAGTCATTGTCAACAGAACTCGATCTGAGAATGCATTCAGTAAAGATTTGGTCGATGATCTCCACAGCACTATCCAGGTCGTCCTTAGCGAGAGAGCGCGCAGCAAGAGATACCATTGGAGATATGACGAAATTCAGCTCGGCCATCATTTCCAGATCTTGCTTATTCTCTTCCAAGCCTCTCTTGAACCGGGTCATATCACCGATGTTCTTCGTAGCCTGCCGTTCAACCTGGCATGTGGAACGAAAATCATTGACAGCCTTTCGTGTCACCGCAAAGAAGAACATCATAAACAGTATGTCGCCCACGAGAAGAAGCAGAGAGAAGAGTGACGCCACGGAGAGCAGAGCGAGAATGTTTGCAGCTGCGAAGATCAGTGCTGCGACCAGATACCACCCCCGCACGCTCTTTTTCATATGGTCCCATTTCTTCGAGTCTATACTCTTGGACAGTTCAGTGACACGCGTTCGTCGGCTGCTATTCACACAGAGGGAGAACTCATCCAAGCCTATGATTCGACTCTCATCGGCAAACCAATCGAAGTCCGATGAAGGGCGAACACCATCAACAATGACATATGCAGATCTCGACTCGAAAACCTCCGACCCGTTATCGCCACTCTCAGATAATAGCATAGGAATTTCCAGTGTCCCGCAGACAGTGGGAACTTTTCGTAGCTGTAGACGTTCGCCTGAGTTCACAGTGTTCAACAACCGTTCCAGTGGCTGAGTTGCAACCTCCAAAACCTCACTCTTCATGGCAAGGGGACTTCTACCAAACTTGCTACTACGAAGGTCGAGAACAATCAATGTGTCAACCAAGACTGAGTTTGTACCTTTGATTCCGATGTAATCAGTACCAGCCAAGAGTCCATTCGCAAACTGGTGGGTGGTGTAACCCATCTTATTCATTATACACGCTACGTCACTGTCAGTCTCTGCAGGAGTTTCCTCAGACTCTGTTTCAGGATGTTCCTCAGTCGGTTCTTCTATCGCTCTCTTCTCTGTCGCCTCCATCATACTTTCCTCCTCGTCGTTCCTCTATTCGCCGGTAGACATCCCATGCCATCTCTGCGACTCGCTTCATGTTCCCGGCCTCGGCAATAGCCGCGATGCCATAGAGCAGCCAAACAGTTAGGTCCAGAAGTGCATAGACATCCCCGATATGCAAGCCACATGTTTCAGCTATCTCTTCCACGGGCATAGAAGTGGAAACCACTGTGCCCACAATGAATTCTAGGTCAACGCCTGTTTGCCCACCCTCACACCTTGCGGCTATCTTCAATAGGTCAAGCAGGTCGATATTGCTTTCTGTAAGCGGAAGCAGCGGCAGTATCTCTCGTACTGTCCCCGGGCTCAAGTAAAGCCTCGAAACTATCTTTCCAAGATGTGTCGCTCGCAGACCCTTTTGCCCGCCTTCAATCAGCCCCATCCGAACGAGGATCCGAACAGGACTTGACTCACTTAGTGACAAGGGGATAACGTAGTCGGCAATCTCTTGATACTTCTGGGCAGCATAGAAACCGAGATTCACAAGATGTGGGCAGAGAACCCTCGATTCGTCAAGAGGCCGGCCACAACTACACATCGCCCCCTCGGACATGCCGTTCTCGTCTCGTCTGATCGAGAATCGGCAGGACGCATTGCTGCCACCATCTGATACGAGACCACCGATCACGGAGTCAGAAACCTCTCGTATGTCCACGGCACCCAATACAGATTGCCGAGCAGCTCGCACGGTTCCACTAAGTGCGTGCTTCTCGATTACGGCGACTGCTGAGACCTCTTCGAAGATGAAGCTCCTCATGGGAGCCATGGTATCTCGAACGGCTAGAAATTGCAGGTAGCTATCAGCAAAGTAATCATGTTCAATTGTTTCCAAGTCCGCCCCCCCAAGAAAGTCGAGGGCAACAAGGAGCTGTTCGGTTAGCGCAGCAGGCTTATTCAGTGCACTGTCTATCCTTGAGAACTTCGGCTCGAGGCCACCAGCACCCTCAATGAAGTATCTAGACTTCACCATTTCTGCCTCTCCACGGCTCTCAGTTATCACCACACCGAAGCCTTTCGTATCCTTTCCTGGCCGCCCTGCACGTCCGAGCATTTGGTGTAACCTGTTCGTATCGATGTAGTCGCTATGATTACCAGGACTGCGCACACTGCTTACTATCACCGTACGAGCAGGGAGATTCATGCCAGAGCCCAAAGTTGTAGTAGAACATACCAATCTCACCATCCCTTTCTGGAACATAGTTTCAACAAGACGCCTTGTTAGAGCGTCTAACCCAGCGTGATGGTAGGCAACACCAGACTCGAGAAGCGTCTGGAGTGTTAATGGAACGGTGGTTCCAAAATGCTCAATGCTCTGAAGTTCACTCACTATCGAATCCCTCTCCCGTGAGGTGAGCTGCCTGGTCACACTTGGTGCTAGCCTTTCTGCCATGGACTCTGTTGATGCCCGTGTCCTCACGAACACAAGCACCTGCCCATTGCTCCTCACGGTTGACATCACCACTCTTGTGATGGTTTCCTGACGGTCAGCAGTCTCTAGAACGGCACATTGGAGCGGCACAGGGCGTTCGTTCGACTCTACAAGCCTGCATCCAAGCCACTCAGCCAACTCATCAGGTGCACCCACGGTGGCGGAGAGAGCAACAATCTGTAGGTTGTCAGGAATGCTCCGTCGCATACGCATGATCACAGTCTCGAGGCGAGGGCCGCGGTTCACGTCGTCCAAGTTCTGTATCTCATCGATGACCAGTGTTCCGATATCATCGAGCCAATCTGTGCGATGACGCAAGAGAGAATCAGCACGTTCGTAGGTAGTGACGATGATGTCGTTCTCGCTTAGCTCGTCCCCGCCCTGCTGGTAATCACCAGTACTGAGACCCACCGTCAGGCCAGTGAGAGTCTGATATCGTTCTCGCAGAGTGGTTGCGACCTGTCGAGCGAGTGCACGCAGGGGTACGATATAGAGCCCCTTACGGCCCTCAAAGACTGCGCGCAGCAAAGCCATTTCTCCTATCAGTGTCTTTCCCGACCCTGTTGGGGAAGAAACCATGATACTTGTTCCATCCAACAGACCATTCTCAATCGCATCAACCTGGACACCCTTGGGCTTCAATCCCACACGCGTCAAGAGAGCCTGCACATCGGCGCGTATAGTATCCTCAGAGGAACTCGTTGCTGTCAGGACACATCATCTCCTGAGTGTTCACTCTGTTTCAGAGCCATCCGTCCCTTCATGGTCAGCCTGAAGTTCTTGTAGGACACTCCCGCATGCTGTTCATGGCCTGGGAGAATCATATTACCTTCCTCAAGACGCATCAACACAGCCTTGACATCCACATCCTCCTCATCTTGCGCCGAAATGAACTTCCCAATTGCCTCCTCTGTAAGGGGCTCATACTGATCCAAGAGCTCAAGCACTCTCATGTTGATACCGACGTCATCGCCGAGTTGGTCCACCAACCTCCCAGAATGGGAAGCATGAGATCTTCTCGACTTGGTGAGAGACCTGCTCCGTTCCCTCAAAGATGCCAGATCGTCCACAATGAGGTCGGGCTCTTCGAAGAGACGCATGGGTCTGCAGGTCTCAGAGCCGTTCACTATGAGCACAATGTCATCATCCATCACTCGTAGGAACGAACTCTCTCTAGCAGACCACCGTGCCTTGCTATGCATACCAGTCTCAATCACCTTCAACCCGAGCAGTTCTGATACAACTGCCACGTTGTCGCCACCCTTTGTCCGCCCGGCAATAACAGTCTCAATGCTGTTGGTGATACGCGCAGGGATCTCGAATGGGTGTTCAACTGAAAGTACCACCCCGAAACGTTGGAGTAGTTCCCGAACCAGTCGTTGGGCAAAGAGACTCCGTTTCCTGTACTTTACATTATCAACAAGGAAGTTCTCGGCGTCGTCGAAGACTACGACGAGATTCTCATCTTCCAGTGTGAGAAGCTTCAACGCAAGCAGGTCAAGTGCAAAGATGTCCAAAGGTTCTGAACCGAGTCCAACCTTCACGATGGTCAGTTCATGCTCGCCTAGAGCAGATATTGGTACGGTCTGATGTCCGTAGAAGGCTCGAGCGGCACTGCCCTCTAGGAGCGTCTGGATAGCAGCCATCCCGGCCCGTGAAGCATCGTTCTGCTCCCTGTCCTCACGACTGCTGACCGAGGGGTCTCCACCCATGGGGTCGTCGCTCTGAATTCTTACATCTGCAATGGTCGTATCATTCAGAGCTACGGCTCGCGAAAGCGCCCCCTCGAACATCGGAGCATTACTCAAGTCTTTTCCTGCAACAATCTCTAGAGCTGTGATGAGTCGGGGTAAGTATGTGGTACGGTCTATTCCGTCTGAGTCAACCGGGTTCAGTATCAAGTCCGAACCGAGGCGTAGTATTACTCCGCTGTCGCTGAGTGCAACCAGCTCGTCAGCCATGGGATTTGTGCTTATCAGAACTAATCGCTTCCCGTCCTGCACAAGAGCCTGCATCGTTAAGGCTTGTATACGCCTGCGTAGAGAATAATCACCTCCGCAGATGATCATCCCAGTCCTGATGTTTTGGTAAGTCGGCCCTGTTCGAGGACCTAACTCCAAGGTGTCAGGATTGAGTATTCTTCCAAGATAGTATTGGTCGGATTGTTCTCTAATAGGTGCAACAAACTGCCCTGGTACCGACTCACCTACTTCAGCTGCTAGCTCGGTCCTCATCTGGACAAGCCATTCACTGAGTTCAATTCCCAGAGCATAAAACGCTTCCATACTAGGTGCTGATCGTAGCGACTCGAGACTCTTCTTCTGAACCCATGTCAGATCCTTCCAGTTTCGCGATGGAATCGCACCCTTGACTGCGTTACGACACCTAGCAAGTGTCGATAGTTCATTGGATTGCAGAATCACCTGCACGGAACTCTGCCAGAGCCCGCCACGTTTCTGGAAATAACCACACAAAGCGTCGTGTTCCAGATGATCCAGATATGCTTCGTGAGCACCAGATATCGTGTTCTCGTTGACAATCGCACGTAGCTTAGCCGGAACCATTCGTACACTTACAAAGAGTCCGGCAGATGTCGGTACGCCTCTGACGAGCCGGCTCATATCGCCACTAAGGAAAGCACCTGGGGCGTCCAGCCTTAGTCCGGTCAAGTACACTGAGGGATTGTTGTGGGTCTTTCGAAGATATCTGACAGAACCGTTTCTTGTATCAGGTCTGGAAAACTCCAGGTTGCTCTCCTTGACCTTCACGAGTCCAGCCCGTTCATACATCTCGATAGGTCTGAATGAGTGGAAGTAGACCAGAAGCAATAGGACGACTCCTGAACCTGCAATAACCAAATATGGTGCAATCATGCTGGCCAGGAGTGAAGCCAGGCTACAGAGTGCTACAATCTCCCACGGTCTACTCGCCTTGCGGTCAACCCACTTTATGTCAACGCTTTCTTGTACTGCATATCTTGCACCTTTGACTTCTTCAAGAGGGTCCTTCGTGGGCTTCGATCCAAGAACATGACTCATGGCGACACACCGCGCTTACCGTGCATTCCCTCCGTAGAGAGTGAGCTCATAGCACGAAGAAGTCCTCTCACGCGTTGAATGGTGCGGGTTTCGTCCTGTTCGATGAGTACACGGTCATGCATCAGAGCTACAGGCGGGTAAATCTTGGAACGTCCCACTGCATTGAGTGGGTCATTCAGTAAAACGGTCCATGAGTAGGACAGTCCTTTCATGGCGTCCATCACATCTTCGGAGTCTACACCAACAGGAATCTCAATGCTTTCAAACTGCTTCAATCTCTTCAATACCTCCTGAATCTGCTAGAACCGAGTCGGCCAAGTTACCCATGGCAATGGCGACATGAGGGTAAGCTGCATTCATGGCAGCACGCAGGACATGAGCATCCTCGACTACCCGATCCCTCAAACGCTCGAAAGTGTCAGCAAGTGGAATACGAAGGCCCCGCCGAGTCACTTTGAACCCCAGTCGAGTCCGCGAGTTGCCCACCGGTCGTGCGAGAATGAATGTGACCGCTCCCCCCCTCGAATGATGATAATGATCATGCATAGCCAGTAGAACACGCTTGGCTGAGTGAGACAGGGTGATTCCGATAGGAATCCTATCGAATAGCACTAGAATTGATACTTCGACTGTAAAGGGCCCCGTATCTACAAGTATGTTATTCTCCTCATCCCAGTATCGCACATACTTGGTAGAGATCAGCATGAGAATGATGGCTATCACTACGATGCCTAATCCAGCAAGAGATAGAAGCACTGAATGCAACGATCTATCGAAGACCAAACGTAACACCCAGCCCGATGCCAGTGCAATCGGTACGCCAATAGTAGCCAACCAGCTCAGTTGCTCTCTCAAGTAGCATTCCTCCAGAACATCTCGATTGCCTCAATAAGCTCGTCCTCTGTGGAATAGGGCCAAGTATCAGCTGCTGCACGCGGACCCAGCATGGAAACATGCCGCAGAAACCTGTTGTCAAGCAATACCACCACACCAAGGTCTGCAGGAGAACGTCTCAAACGCCCCACTAGTTGGACCACCCTCCGAAGGGCGGGCATCACCGCTGCGTAATAGTAACCTCGACCCTCACCAAGCCTTCGGTTGTACCATGATTGCAGCGCTAGATGATACGAGGTTGGTGGGGCAAACGGGATTCCAACACCAACAACAAGGTCCAGGAGACTCGCACCCCCATCTACTAGGTCGACTCCTTCCGAGAACTTGCCGCCATAGACAGAGTATAGCACAGAAGGCTCTTCCAAGAGCATCTCCCGTATATCGTCAACTCGCGCATGGCGCTCTTCCACTACTCGCCTCCGAAAACCGTCTTCAACGCCGTAGCTCAAGACATCATTCATGATGGCATAGCTGGAGAAAGCAACAACGGCACTCTTGTTTGCAGGACTATGTGTGAGTACTAGTGAGAGATTCTTAGCAAGAGCCCCATACAGTGAAGGAGAACGGTTCTTGTAGGCCGTGTTCAGATTCTTGTCTATCAGCACGAGTCGCGACCCGACCGGATAGGGACTGGCTATGTCACAGACTTCAGCGTCCCGCATGCCAAGGATTGTTGCATAGTGACTGGTTGGCCGAAGCGTCCCGCTCATCAGGACAGCAGATCGCGTACTGTGTACGAGATAGGAGCATAATCCTGCGGTGTTCAGGGGGCGGATACACAGCCTCGTATGGGAAAGGCGAGGATTCTCGTCCCACGTTCTGCCTGTCTCAAAAGTTATGTGCCAGTCATCTTGGTCGCTAGACTCTGAAGCTAAGATTGCCGTATACAAGAAGTCCAAGAGACGGTCAGCAGGTGTTTCGGCCGCGATTACATCATCACCACTCTGCACATATCCAGTCTTAGTAAGCAGCAATGATATGTCCGCCTCAACTGCAAACCTTGGAAGTACCTCCCAGATGTTGAGCTCTTGCTCGCCGCCATGATGCAGTCGACCCGTGTTCAAGGTGAATGTGTCCCAAAGGAACTCTATGACGTCCTCTAACCATTCGTAGCCGGTTTCTCGTGAGAGGTCGTGTTTGTGCTCTCTCAGCCATTGGATGTCTTGCCCGGTGATTGAAGCAGACTCAGATTCGGCCATCTGCTCGGGAAGGTTATGGGCCTCATCTACTAACAGGTCAATCTCATCGATTGAAAGGTCCAATGATGAGAGGAATGCCTCTCGCACACGACTCTTCAACAAGTAGGCGTACGGTCCTATGATCACATTGCTTCTCTTCGCACACCACCGCAAGAGTTCGTAGGGGCATATTCCCCAATCCCTAGAAACACCCTCTGCTGTGCTGCGGTCAACAACTGACCGTGCCACTGCTTCTTCTATTGCCGCGTGGGCGTTCTCTCGCAGTTGGCCTCTATCACCTCGTGCATCGTAGAAACTATGATAGTATGAACACTTCCCGGTCCTGACAAGATAAGCACACCCTCGGATAAAGCCGAGATCGCTCATCTTGTTAATCTCTCCGACATTGGGACAGACATGAACTCTGCTCACCATACTAGTGCCGATTATCGGGAATCGGTCGGCAAGTGTAAGACACTCCTCTTCGAACACGCTCGATTGACTATGAGTCCGGGTGAGTACCACCAGTCGAGCCTTCTCGTGATTCAACCTTGCCCCCACAAAGGCACTGAGTACTGCTATTGTCTTTCCCACTCCACAGTCTGCAGAGAGCAACCCGATCTTGCCACTCCTGAAAATATCTGCGGCGTACTCTATGGCGGTCTGCTGCCCATCTCGTAATCTATACGGAAACACATCGTGAACCGGGTCGAGATACGTTCCTGAAATCATCTTATCGCTCCCACCTGAGCTTTGACTCGGATTTCTGAACCATGAACTTCACAGAGAAGTATGCATGTAGCAACTCCTCGAATTGCCTCAGCTGAAATGGGGAAGTAAAGCCCTGTTCCTTCCTACCCATTCTTTCGACAATGCGTCGGCTGAACCCGCGTTGCCTTGCGGCCTTCCAGAAGTAAGCGACCACTTCATCCACAGTGTCATAGAAGAACTGGGCGGTGTCCTGCATCAGCCTCACCAGAAAACTAATGCTCTTTCCCCGTTCTTCCGGGATATCCGAGAAACGGACACCCGTGGGGATATGAACCATGACGCCCTCTAGTGACTCGAGGTTTACTTCAGTGGGCACTGCGTCAGAACCACGAGCACTCTCGATGATAGCAAGGAGCCGGGGGAGATACGGCAGTATCGGGGATTCGAAATCTTCAGATCGCCAGTTCACCCGAGTAATGAGATAGATCTCCGGGTTGAGCTCCACATATCCTGGAAGTCTGACCAGCGCAAGTCGTTCCTTACCACTACGGCGTGAGAAGTTCACGAGGCGGATTAGGTTATGTGCAGGAGAGGCATCTGAGACAGCTGTCATAGCAAAGTAACCTCCTTCCCTACCAGACGGATTCTTTCTATGGCCTCTAACCGATTCAGGAAATGCCATGCGCGTTCCGTGGGAATATCTGCATCACTGCACTCGTTAAGTACAGCTGAAACTCGTACGGGGCGGCCCCGATTTCCATCGACCAAGCATTCAACTATATCCAGCACGCGTGCCTGAACACCTCTACCGCGACTAATCGGCCGTACTTGCTGTGAACTCTCAGCTGACAGCGACGACATTACTAGACGAGCCTGCTCTAGATTCGGGGCACGAATGTACTCCTCGATGTCCGCACCACAAACACTGCAGCTCAGGCTACGAAGTCCTTCGTGCTGCTGAAAGCCAAGCTGGTGACAGGCATTACATCGGTACACGTAGAACACTGTCACTCCTTCTCATCCTCCTCCATCCCTGTTTCCACAACAGATCCATCAGGCATCAGACGAGCATTCCAACCTTTCTTCTCGATGTATTCCTCAATTTTCTTCTCCCCAGCAGTCCTCTGTTTCTGGTTCTCGTAAAAACCACCCCAACCAAGAACAGTCGTGGCGTCAAACTCAGGAACACCAGCGTTGTCAACAAGCCGGAGTTTTCGTAGTGGGGGCTTGCCGAGCCGCGTATAGAATCTATAATCACAGCCATGAGCAAGGATGTGTCCCCCTATGGGACCTGGTCCACTGAAACCGTAGCTGCCTATGTTGCTGAGCACTTGGTTGGTATAGATGAAGATGGCTCCGGTGGCGGTTCCAGCCCTACGCATCGAATTCAGAAGGGAGTTCATGTCTTTCTGTCGGACGCTCAGGTCATTCAATGCAGTGTATTCCGCTCTGAACAAGCCACTGAAAGAGTCGATGATCACTAGCTTGTAGTCTTGACTAGCACAGAGATTGGGAATGGTTTCGAATGTATCGGCAATCTGTGACGAGAGAATCATCTGCGAGATGCCGATATTGCCCAAGGCCACTGCAGGATCAAGACCAAGTCTGATTGCTATGGCACGAATGATCCATGGTTTGAACGAAGACTCGCTGTCCATCCACAGGACTCTTCCCCCTAGACCACCTTCCTCCACGGGGAGCTGAGCTCGAACAGCCAGATGTGAGCACCACTGAGTCTTTCCGCCACGTGCCGCGCCATAAATCTCCACAATTGATCCCTCCTCGATACCTCCGAGAAGCCCTTTGTCAATATCAGGGATACCGAACTTCAATCGTTTCTTCGCAGCCATCTTCTTCTCAAAGTCTATGCCGCTCTGGAACCCGTGTATCCCCATCAGCTCTCGCGCACTACGGACGATCTTGATAGCGGTGCCTTCGCCGAGAGTTGTCTTCTTCTGCAGTTCCATAGGATTCTGAACAGCCAGTAGTTCGGCTGTGGTCACAAAGATTTTCTCCAGCTGCTTTGCTGTACCGGGGCCCACGCCCATGACGGCCTCTAGTTCTGTCATCTTGATTCCTCCATAATCAGTCGTAGATTCTCGGAGGACTCATAGACGGTCCTCCAGAGTTCAGTGTCTCTTGCTTGATTCGATTCGTCGTAGAATCCTCCGTAGCCCAGGTACGCCGATACGTTGCGTACCGAGTCGTTCCCCACTCCTCCCTTCTCGACGGTGATACGGTACTCGTTACGCCTCCTCCTTCGCATACTCAGCACGGTAGTGGATAGAGAATTCACAACCAACTCGGCATCCGGCTCGTATTGACCGTGGCAGGTGTAACTTCCGATGCTCTCATGGACGCCATTCGTGAAGACCACACAGAGATCGTGGGCCAACGCTATCTTGAAGAGGAGGCGAAGAAAGCGACCAAGGTCACGCTTTGCAGCCAGACTGTAAGTGACCCCGAGGTACTCCGTCTGGAATATGCTGGACAACGAGTCTATGACCAAGAGCACGTATCCTGACCTTCTATCAGAGAGGAGGGAGTACATCTTCTGGACAATCTCTTCAAGGTCGAACTGTGTGATGGCCAAAGCGTGGTCGATCATGTCCAGAACTGAGTCGGGATTCCATCCGCATCTTGTGGCTATGGTTCTCGTCAGATAGGGCTTGAATGTGGCCCCGCTGTCTATCCAGAGGACTCGACCATGGGCACTTGCCCGGACCGCGAGCTGACAACACAGTGTTGTCTTTCCAGATGACGACTTCCCATGGATATGCATCACTGTCCCAGTGCGAAGGCCTCCCAGTAGTATCTTGTCAAGATCCCGAATACCAGTTCGAATGTGACGACCTGAATCAATGTCTTGAGAAGGCACAACCTCAGATGGGAAGATGAGCCTACGAGCATGCCGTTGAAGCTCCTCAAGCCTATCAGGTCCTGGCTCATCTAGGACTGGTAGTGTTTCCATCATGGCAAGGTGTTCTGCGCTGTGTATTCCAGCATCCCCGAGGCGCTTGGCTGTGACCGGCCCGATATCTTTGACCTTCTCAAGTGACGTCATGCCGTAACACCCCCTGCAGTCTGATGCGCCTGGTAAGCCTGCTCAGTATGCAGGAAGTTGACTACTGAAGATAGCAGGGGGTCCCGAAGACGCTCTCGACTGAAAGCAGAACATAGCATCGTGTCAGCGGTCGACACTAGAATCCTCAGCGCCGTAGACCTATGTGTGTTCGTCGACCAACCGGCCGATCCCGCAATCAAGCCTGAGGCAGAGGAGAGGAAATCCATCCATCGCCTGCGCGTAGCTTCCGGAAGCAAGTCTTCTGACTCCTTCAAAAGGCAGTCGTAGAACAGCTCACAATGACGATCCCACATGGCAAGGACTTGTGATGCTGTGCGTAACGTATGTATAGGGCTTCTATCATCGAAACTCATGTAGACCTTCGTGGTATCGTTCCGCACAATTGCGCCGCCCTGTATTCCTGGCTGAGTTATAGCAACAAGAGCAGGTACTAGCGCAGGGATATCACAAAGGAAGAAACGCCGCGGCTGCTCAACGAACGTGTTGAGAATAGTGCTCCGCAACCCCCAGAGCATGGTAAGAGATGACCTGTGGCTCAATGAGCTTACGAGTACCCTGTCTGCGGTATTGTACCTGCTTATGGACTTCAGCAAGTCAACCGTCTGACTCGAGCACATCTCTGGAAGTAGACTAAGTAACATCCATTTTCACCTATGGAGATATTCTATCCAGAGAAGTATTCAGTCTTCGCCCGCATGGCGATACGGACTATGCGTTCTGTATAGGCGCATTTATTCTGTTCATAATGCCTCCTTATTACTATTATTTGCTCATAAGCGCTCTCTGGAGTTTCGAGGGTATTATAATGCCTCTCCATTCTTCTCTTTGGACAAATGTATACAAACAAGTGATACAATGTGAGATTCAGAGGATGCCGCAGCTTGTACTAAAGAGATCTCAGCGACCAGATAAACACATGACAGGGGATTCTTGAAACTGGCAAAGGCAACCGATGTCCTCAAAGATAGGCAGGTCAAGCAGCCTAATTCCTTTAGGTCGGGCTGCTACTCAGAAAATGATCGAATCTGTGAGAGTAACCCGCTAATATCGCTACTCCAGCCAGCCTCATGGTCATATATCCGCTGATGGAGAGAACGAGTCTGGTTCCACCTACTCACAAACTCGAACAGTCGTAAGTCTATCCCATGACAATTGGCAACCTTCTGGAGCTCACCCCCAAGGAAGAGCTTGTCCTGATTAGGAACCCGTATCACAGCAAAGACCTCGCATAGATTCCTCTCTGGATGCGATACGTAGACTGTACCATAGTATGCATATCGTAGTAACGCGGCCGTCACTGAGAGTATGTTTTCCGCATTGCCGCCCAAGCTCACATTACTCATCCACAGAAGGACTACTGACCCTGCCCTATGATTCGGACCATAGGAGAGATGGAGGATTTCTCTCCCCATCAAGTCCGCTCCAATGTCTTCGATCTCCGCTCTTGTGATATCGGAGAAGAAGACACCCAGCTCAAGGTCAATACCCCTAGTAGATGTGAGTACGTCCAATACTTCCAGTTCCTTCTCAGACAAGCTATAGACCTTGTCGTCACGAGGCCCGTATTTCTTGCGCAGGTCTGACAATGATGACTTCTCAGTGATTGCCTTGCTTATGAGCGCGACGTTAGTCTTCCTACGCAGGTTGGTGAATCGGTAGCTCCAGTCCACCACTCTTGCAGACTGTCTCAGGACATGCGTTAGTTGCTCGCAAGATGCAAGCGGCATCAGTAACAGGTTTAGCCTAGGTTCGCGAATTGCTGTAGATGCATATTCTTGACGGCTCACATCTTTCATCTCCGCGCTCCATATCAGGTGACGATGCGGCCAGCCATGAGCTCGACCGATATGCACCACCTTTCGCAGCCCTATCTTCGGATGGTGTATGCCGCCCCGAACTGCTACAACATCAAGACAGAGCATCTCACCCCGAAGACCCCACATCTTTGTGTCACTCAGAGCGTCTTCAGGAGTAATGGGCATACGCGAGTACACCCGACCTGACTTGTTCATTTTCTTATACAGTTCGAGTAGTTCTGGTGAGTTGGGGGATTCCAGCAGGCGTGCGTATGGCATGTAGCTTTTTCCCATCTCCGAAGATATGAGGTTGGGGTTGCCCTTTCCCTCATGAAGAAGACGTACGTAATCCGGGGTCTCTCGTCCAAGAGCTTTGCGCACAAGGTGTTCAATCTCATATCTGCAGTAGAGAGGTGCAGCCTTGTATCTATCTACATAGTATTCCAGTGGCTCAATTCTTGGAATCTCCAGAGAGTTCATATTGGCGAGAAACGCCATGAGTTCTTCTCGCCATTGCTCCGGAATGTGTTTGGGTACAAGCTGATCGATAGTCTCACGTGCTGTCTTCCCCATCTGAAAACCCGTGATCGGATAACCTCGTGTCAACCGAAATAGTGTCCTGAAGCTCGGTGATTCTCCATCGAGCGAATCAAGCAATCGTCGACGGACTCTTTCATCCTCTGGCCCTCTCATGAGGTATGGACTCGCTTCTGCTGATAGACGTTCATATTTCATCAGTCGAAAAGCCTCCAGCTCGTAGGGCTTGATGGCATGCATGTGAAGCACTTCTCCGTTCTGGATGATGGTTAGAAGTGAGTCCTCACCAGCGGTTTTCTGAAAAAGATAGGTACCCAAAGATTTTCCCTCGAGCAAGCGACAGAACCAAGGGTACTTTGATGGTGGGTAAAAACGACTGGTGACTCCGGTCATATCACCTGGTTCATATGCCTCAGTGAATACCTCTGCCGCCCTGTTGACTCTGAGTTTCCTATTCAGACGTTCCTCACAGAATTCTCCACCCATGGTTCTGAATATCGCTGTATCAAGATTGTAACTGTGATAGTCGGCCGCAAGTCCTTTTCCTGAGCGGGGATCCTTGAGCTCAATTCCCACATCTGATACGGTCAGGATAGCGTCTACTGCGTCATCAAAGCTGTAGGCGATGACCTCTTTCTCAAACATGACGGAATCATCTAACTCCCCATCTTCTTCAGGAGAATTTGACTTTTTGTGTATACTTTTGTCCAATGTCATTGATTGCGAGGGTTTATGGTAATATTTCAAACGCTTTGCACACTTTTGCTATTATTATAGTTATAACACGGCGTTATGGCGACTGCGTCGGCCTAAAACAGACACAAAATAGCTCCAGTGGGTTCGAGGTACAACTTATGATAGTTCTAACTCAGTCATACTCATGGGTTGGACTCTGAGTTCCGACCATTGGAGTTGAAAAGAGTTGACGATTCTGACTAAGCTCGTCTCGGTCATGGCATCACGCAAGGTGAGGAAGCTGAACAACATCATTTCTCATCCTGTTGAGGCCACAGAGGCGTTGCTGGAAGACATAATCACACTCCACCGGGATACAGTCCTCGGAAAGGAGTTTGGAATTGGAACATTGAACACACCAGAGGAGTTCGCAGAGGAGGTTCCCCTCATGGACTATCACTCATACAGGCCCTATCTTGAGCGAGTATATGAGTATCCAGATGGGAAAATCCTGAGTCCTGATCCTGTGGTCTGGTACGTCCAGACATCGGGGTCAACAGGCCATCCAAAAGTACTGCCAATTACAAAACGAGGCATGAGTAGCTGGATGGCAGGCTCAACTGCGACCCAAATGACCTTCATCGATGCACACGAGGATAATGCATCCATCTTCGACGGATCGATCATCATGTTCGGAGCCCCTGCAGAGCTGAAGAAGCACCACGACCTTCCGCTTGGGTATATGACGGGAATAGCGCCAAAACTCGGGGCAAATTTCCTGTTCAGGCGTATGATAAAGCCCGGTCCCGATATATTTAATGAAACTGACCTAGAGCGTAAAATGCGGATGTACGCTCGTGTGGCAGTCGAGCAAGACATCACCGTCTTTGCAGGCATCACGACCTTGAGCTTGGCGTTCTTCAGGCGCATGCAGAACGAGTACGGCCCGTGGCTTCTTCGGGAGTATAAGGGAACCAAGTATGAACAACGAGTACGTGAGGCTCTCAATGATGATGGCACACTGGACATCTCAGTGCTCTGGCCCAGGCTCAGGCAGCTGGTTGTAACTGGGATCGACACCGATCCTTATCGGGAGTGGATTCGCAAGACCCTTCCGAACACCTGGATGTGGGAGGCCTATGCTGGGTCTGAGGGATACTATGGCTGCCAATTCTGGCCTGAGGAAGGGGTTGTCTTGCTACCACACACCAACTACTTAGAATTCATCCCCGAAACCGAAACAGAGAAGGAGCAACCAGAGGTTGTACCGCTGGCCGACTTGAAGAAGAACCATAGATATGAAATGGTTATCACAAACACCATGGGTTATGTACGGTACCGCATCGGGGACTTGGTCACAGTCACTGGCACTGACCCATACATGGTGAGTTCCATCGGCCGCAAAGGTCGCGTCGTGAGTCTTGCCGGTGAGAAGATCAGCGATAAGCATGTCTCAAAGGCCATGGGTTATGCGTGTAAGGTTACAGGCGCAGAGGTACAAGACTACACTGTTGTTGGTGTGATAGAAGATGGGATAGCATCGTACAAAGTAGCCGCGATGTTCAATCACGATGATGTTCAGAGTTTGGACTTCATTCGTGCGTTCGAGCAGTCGCTCTGCGAACAAAACTACGAGTTCGAGTATGTACGGACCGTAGGTGCTCTCAATCCCACAACTCTGTTGAAGATGGAGAGCTCCTACCACCAGCGAACAGCTAAGCATATCCAAGCGAAACCGGTGACCCTGACTACAGACACATCGGTGTTTGGTCTTTGTACACAGGTCTAGATCTCACGTTGCCAGTTGTGAAGGTGCATTAGAGTTCAGTGTCTTTCGGGCTGGACTTGAAGAACACGGAGCAGACACGAGAGTTCACCAGACACCTGTGACAATAGATTGCGCTAGGATCTCCAGTGCGACTCCCTCAGGATAGGTGACCACAGTGACCTCGTGTCTCTTATTTCTAAAGGTAATAGTGACATTCTCCTGTCTGGCAAGAATCAGTGCTTCCATCACTGCTGCTTCAGACCAAGCTTCTACGTCTAGCGTTCCCCCTCTCAAAAAATCAGCGAGTAGATCTCTGAAGAAGTCGTGCTCGATTTCGGAATGATGTGCAAGCTCCCGAAGTATCTCCAGCTTCTGTGACCTGTCGGCCTCATTCCACTCCTGTTTTGGCACCCCGCTCATAGTCCAAGAAGCGCATCTCTTCGGCAATAAGCTTTCTCCCCTTTGTCTGATTTGCCCGGGTGATAGGCAATATGCAGTGCGAATGGGTTTGGTTCTCATACGGCTTACGGGAAACCTATACCGTTTGACTATAACCGCTCAGTTAATGGCCAACATTAATCACCAATCATCCGAACGAAGTTGGTGCGGCATAGGATCCTAACCAATCCCCGATTAATTCAATCGACAGGGTTCAGAATATCAGCCTGGAGATTTCGGATTAACTCAAATACCTCTGGTCGGCCCAGTAGCTTCAGCCTTGTTTCAGAGAGGTTGTTAATCACACATGAGATGCCAACGACTGTAGCACCTAGCTTTTCCTCAAGAAGTTTCTTGACTGCCAGTACTGTTGTACCTTGCACCAGCCAATCATCGACAATTGCGACTCTATCGCCTTTATCGATTGATTCTGATACGAGGGCAAGTCTTCGATCTGCAAACATACTGGAGGGGAGGAATTCAACCGGTCGTTTATAGTCGTCAGGCACATAGGCAATGGAACGCGCGGGCACGATACCGCAACCCAAGTAGTATGCAATTGCGCTTCCAAGTGCGAGACCTCTCTGTTCGATTCCCAAAACCTTGTTAGGTGCGAGCTCGACAAGTGGCCTTGCTAGAGCCACCACAGCTTGATGGAAAACTGTTGGGTGTTCAAGAAGTCGACTGATGTCACAGACAGCCTTACCTGGTTCAGGCCAATCGGTAATTACATCAACCCAGTCACGGAAATCGGTTTCTTCGTTGGTCATAGTCTTTTCCCAGAGCAAATCAGAGTGTGTATCAGACATATTTCTTTCTATCGGGAGCATCTACGTGAGGAACAGTAGATCCCTACATGCTACTCTGCGAAACAGTTAAGACTTTGGAAAGGCACTCTCACCACAGAACTCGTTGTGGAGTAGCTGACACATGATAATCCCTGGAACAACAGTTTCGGTCGCTCTTCTGTCGACATACGTTGAGCTCCGGGATAAGGGGATTATCAAGAAGAAAATCAAGATCAAGAATAGGTCGTTCGAAGATGTATTGAATGACTTGAATCTTTACTTTCGAGCTCGCGGTAAGCTGATTGCAAACCGGGTTCTTCGGGATACGTTAGAGGAAATAGGAGTACCTGTCGCCAAGTCAATAATGGTGGAGGAAGAAATCGAACCGACTTCTGACCAAGCCGTGAGAGAGGAACCAGAAGAGAGGCCGGCTTCTTCTATCAGTCACAGCAAAGGTGCCAAGCTAACGCCCGGACCATCTGCAGGTGTAACCAAGATCGAGGAAGAGGTCGCAGCAAGATTTGTCGCTAAGCAGGAAGCAAAACCCTCTCGAACCGATCTGCCAGAGGATTATGATGGGATAACAGAAGCACTCACTGCTGTAGAGCGTATGTCTGATACCTTTATGTCGCCTCATGGACACGAGAAGGAGAAGAGCAGCCCGAAAATCAGGATAAATCTCACCGGAGAAATGGAGATCAGGGCTTCGTCAGGAAGCAGAGCGTCTGAAATCCTAGTATCGGAGGTGGTTGAACACACGCCAGCCACTTCTCTTGACTACACTGAGCAGGAGCTGAATGAAGAAGACGAAGCGGTATCAAGAGTGTCACCACATCAAATCAAACCATTGGTTGAGGCGAAGGTACTCATTCTTGGCGAGAAGTCTGTTGGCAAAAGGTCCCTGATGGCCAAGGCCAACCTCTGTCCTCATTGCATGGACGAGGATGAGGACGAAGTATCGAAGTACATCTATGAGCGCGTCTTCGATACGGCAAATCATAGGGTAAGTATCCACGTCTGGTGCTTCGACTATGCAGTTGAATCCAGAATCGACCGGAAGACCTACTACTCAAGTCCTGATGTCCTGCTCATTGTCTATTCAGCGTCAGATAGATGGAGCTTTGAGAGCGTTGACTTCTGGATTCGTGAAGTCGCTATGACATCTGAGAAGATTCCGCCAATCGTTCTTGTGGCAAACAAGATAGATGAACGCTCAGGCCTTGATGAAGAATGGGAGGAACCACCAATCGCTTACGAAGAAGGTTTCAAGGCAGCCGAGGCAATTGCACATCGCCTAGGAGATGAAGACAGTCTTCATCCGGTGGCGTTCATCGAAACCTCATGTCTTACCAATCAGGGTGTGGAAGACGCATTTCAGACTGCTGCAGACCTTTACGATGCCAAGATTTCAAACACATAACACATTAGCTTATTTGGGTGATGTGTCCTAATCCAACCACGAGAGTCAAATAGTCGAATGCACTGATACTGCAATGACAACTACCCCCTTTGGGTCTTGGACATCAACACGGGTGATAAGGATACCTGAGCGTTGCGAAAGCTGTGGCAAAGAGATGGAACCATATGCCCCAGCGAAGACTCTCGAACAGACGTTCATCAATGACGAACGGAAGAGAACAGGCATCTGTCAGGACTGCTTCGAAAAACGCTTCAAGGTTGAGACCAAGAAACGATCCGGATATGGCGGGACAATCTACGAACTCACAGAGAAGCCTCCACCAAGATTCGGCTTGGGAAGCAAGAAATTCACTTGCCTGAAATGCAACTGGTACGCATGGACAGAAGAAGGACTTCGGGTCCATATGCAGAAGCGGCACAGCGATTAGCCCTCAATGCTCTCTTGTTTTGCCACCGTTCCTTCCCGGATTATCTCGTGGCCGACAACACGAAGATTGTCGATCCTTGAGGCTGCGCTCTCGAGCATTCCCATCCGATATGTCGCTGTGCGCGGTCCGAGCCCGTGCAGCCACTCAAGAGAAACCATGTTGAGTCGGTCGTGCTCCTGAAAGTAAATCCGGAGGTCGTGGGCAATCCTCTTCTGGCGGTCGAACATAGCCGCAGCAAAACCCGCACTTGGCGCACCAAATCCTGCAAGAATCCAGACTGGAATAAGAGGGTCGCTTCCGAAGTACTGATAGAAGAGTATGAAGCCTGAGAACATGGGCTGGATGAGAGCAAGTATTACGAGAAAGAGGGACATGCTCTGAGGTAGGTCATCGCTGCCAAGGCCAGCCAATCCGATGACGTCCTGATTCGGAGGGATAAGGTATACGAGGACTGCCCCCGAAGCGAATCCCACAACGATGGCAGATACGAGTATGAAGACACCAAAGCTGACAGGCTCATCGAACCAAATTGATGGAAAGGATATAAGCGACTGTAAAACGAGGAGTCCCGAGATTATTACAGCTCCAACCATAAACCCCTTCACGCTGAAGAACTCATATCTCATTTCTGGGGTGTCGTTCATGGCTGCCCACCAACTCTCTCGTTGCGTTGTAGGGATAGCAGGAGTTTCTTTTGATAAAGCTTCGTCTTCATAGGGAAAAACACGTGGGGTGGTATTGCTGAGGACAAAGCGCTTATCTTATTACAACAGGACTACACACATTCAGCAAGTCTGGAGTGGGAACCCCTGAGCGATAACTATCTCATCTCGGTTGATGAAGTTTCAAGAGTTTACAGAGTTGGTGAAGTGAGTGTTGAAGCCCTTCGAGGTGTTTCTCTCAACGTGGAAAAGGGAGAAGCAATAGCTATTATGGGACCTTCGGGATCAGGTAAGACTACGCTCTTGAATCTCATAGGGGCCCTCGATAGACCGTCTTCTGGTGCTGTTAGAATTGACGGGAGGGATATAACTCAGATGAATGAGAGGGAACTGACAGCCATCCGCAGAGACAAGATCTCATTTGTCTTTCAATTCTTCAATCTATTGCCGGTTCTTTCAGCATACGAAAACGTTGAGTTACCCCTTCTTATCGGGGGAGTCGAGGAACATGAACGGAAAGAGCGTGTTGACCATCTCCTAGAGCTCGTGGGCCTCACAGAGAGAGCTGAACACCGCCCTGATGAGCTGTCCGGAGGAGAACAGCAACGGGTTGCGATTGCCAGGGCTCTGGCCAAACCACAAGGCGCGTCCAGCTCCGTGATTGTCCTTGCAGACGAACCCACCGGGGATTTAGACACGAGGACCGGAGAGGAGATAATGCAAGTGCTAAAGAGCCTCACCAAGAAAGAGGGTGGCACCCTCGTCGTTGTCACGCATGATCCCGACGTTGGTCAAGAGATGGAGAAGCTCTACACTATGAGAGACGGAAGAATCATAGATACGTCATAGAGGGGTGTGTGGATGACTGCCCTGCAAGTAGGATACGGTGCGTCAGGAAGCTCGCGGAGAAGGGCGGTTACATTTATCTGCCTGATGCTCTCGGCCGCTCTTGCAACAGCAATCACAGTCTATGTGGACTCCTATTCTGTGCACAAGTGGGAAGAGCTCCTTGATATTGGTCCAGTCGCGATGGAGGTCGGGGGAGTGGATGTTCAAGATATTCGGGACGAAATCTCCCAAATCCCGGGAGTCTTGAAGACTGCCACCTTTGTGATAGCTCACGGAGCTCTTTCTCCTGTTTCATGGAATCAGCATGAGGGTAGTTATTGGGGAGGTTTCATACAGTACAATCAAGCACTGATTGATGAATTCAGCGACCTATTCATCTTGGACTCTGGCTCGTTTCCCGAGGAGGTCGATCAGATAGTCCTCAACGTCGAAGTTGCAGACAATATCGATGTTGGTATAGGTGACCTTGTCAACTACACACAGGAAGGCCACGAAAGTGGTAGTTCTTACATTATGGAGGTTGTAGGCCTCTGGAAGCAGCAGAGTTCAATCGGAGCATACTCCAACTACGGATGGTCAATCGCGATCGTAATGCCTCCAAGGATAAATCTGGCCAGTGCTGATGTCTATGTCTGGGTTGACGTGGACCGATCACACATCTCACCGTTCAACGTCCAAGCAAGTCTTGACTACTTAACCCGAATTGAAGAGTCAATCAGACAGTTAGATCCAACATACAATCCACAATACGGCGGAGGCAGATACTGGATCAGTGATGGACTCTTCTACGGAATCACACGTTACGCTATGTGGCAGCAGGGTAAACGGATGACTCAGCTAATGAGAGCAGGAGGACCGATTCTTCTACTGGTGTTGACTCTCTTCCTTGCCGTGAGACATAACATGAACGAGAGAAGGTATGAGTCAAACATCCTCATCTCACGAGGTGCTGACAAGAACACTGTCTATAACATGGTCTACAAGGAAATCATGGTACTTGCGGTTCTCTCGACGATAGTTGGCCTAGGGCTCGGCACTGTTCTAAGCCGTGTGGGGATTATATCAACCGGCTACTTCACGCTCGACTGGGCTAGATTCTTCAGTGAACCTCTACTGATAAGCCTCGAGTCCCTGGTCATGTCGGCCCTCATTGGCGTTTTCGTTCCATTGGGGGCAATAGTTGCCTACGATTTTGTCTACAAGACCAAAAGCGCAGCTGATGACAGCACAGGCAAGCTCGCGAAACTAACTCGTGGCCTGGTATTCATAAAGTGGGATATACTCCTCGTGTCGTTGACAGGCGCAGCAATCGTTGCCATGGTGAGTATGGGATCCTCCATGCAACTCAACCTCTTCTTGAGATTCTTCTCGAACATCATACTCAGCTTTGCACCCTTTGCGCTGTTTCTCGGAGCGGCCAGCCTTTTCATCAAAGCTCTGAGAGCAGGAGCTAGTGGAGCTTCTTCTAGACTCAAGGGGGTCTTTGGCGTCGTTCCTTCATCCGTCGGGATTAGACGCATTGGAAAGGCAGCCTCTTCTGCCGGCCCAGTTGCCATGGTCTTTGTTCTCACAATCAGTCTAGCCTGGAGCAACGCAGTTGTAAGTGATTCACTGCCTCTTACAAAGATCAATCAGGCCAAGTTCTCGTTCGGAGGGGACATTCGTTTCGATTTGGATTTCCTTCAGAATTATGCTTCAGTGAACCGAACCGAGTTCATCAGGAATTGCACTCAGCATGAGGCCTACATGGCTGGCGCGGAGTTGACCATTACTGAGTTGATGCTCTCTACCGGACAATATGACTCTGCAGATTTAGTGGCCATGGATCCAACCGACTTTCTGAACGTAGGATATGACTACACCGGACATCCACTCAATGAGTCCCCTCTCAAGAGCATGCTGCTGGAACTTGACAGGAACTCCATCGGAGCCGTAATATCTCAAGACATTGCCCAAGACTATGAGCTGTCAGTGGGGGATTCATTGCGTTCTTACGGGACTGAGATGGGCAATATTTCCGTTTTCACATTCACAATCATCGGAGTCTACCAAGCTCTAACCAATGCTCTTCCATTTGACACTCAGTCAGACAGATACTACGGCCGCGCGTTCGGGCAGCGTACTGTGTGGGTCAATCGGGGATACCTGTCACAGTTCATGAGCTTTACCACAGAATCTCGCAGCATGTACGCGATGCGGGTTACTGACAACAGCAATACAACGGACGTAGCTCTGGAGCTTCTTAATGCTGCAAGGTATGAGCCCCCCGATCCAAGCGGCCCTATCAGTGCCTATGACTATGTCGATGTTGACTCTGAGGTCCGGTCATTTGTCGAAACTACTGAGTACACCATGGACCGAGCAGTGGACACGATGCTGACAGTTGCCAGTACTCTTGTCATTTTCGGGGCCATAGCCATTTATGCCGCTGAGGGGTTGAGTGCGCGAAGAAGAGAGATTGCCTTGATGAGAGCAATGGGGGCTGACAAGAACATCATTGTAAAGACACAGGCAGCAGAACTCATCGTGATAGTAGCCACCAGCGTCCTTCTGCTACTTGCCTTCGCACCACTGTTCAGCATCATCACAATGCTAATCCAGCATACTAGCAATATGGTTTATCCCATCAGAGTGTTCTTCTCGATTCCATATCTGACGCTTGCTCTTGTGTTGAGCTTCTTCCTCGTTTCTGTATCACTCTTCATTGTCGGGGTCTCCACACTTGCGGTGAAGATTCATCTTGCACAATCATTGAACGCATCATGGTCCGAAGGCGGACCAATGGGAGGGGATGTCTAATGTTCTTGTTCGCAAGACTGATGTCTCGTGTACCTCAAGTGCTCGCGACCCTTGTGGTGTTCTCGCTTTCATCAGGAGTACTGGGAGGGGTTTTGCTTTACATGGATGCAGTCGGACCCCAAGTCTTCGAAGACTTCACAGAGGATGTTCCGGTTGACATGAAGGTCGAAGTCCAAAGGATCTTTCATTACCAGAACGAAACAACACTGGCCGATATCGTCGAAACGATAGAGAATCAAACCCATGTGCTCACAACCGAATCGGTGACCTATGTTGAATCATATGACTGGCACCAAGGAGACCCTCGATATTTCGAGAATACTTATCTCGGCGTAGATACCACGTTCTTCCAGACCTTTCCAAATGCTCTGCAAAACACCGAGGGAAACCTCCAGTTCAATGACACGACCTGCTGGCTTGAGGCTGAAACGCTGGATCAACTCGGTCTGGCGCTGGGGGATAACTATACCGTACAGATACGAATATACGATGACTACGGACAAGAAACAGTAGAACAAGAGAACTTCACAATTGTAGGGACCTTCACCTCAAAGCTGTTCATGAGGAGCTACTACTGGGAGCGACAGGATACATTTACCTCCCTGAGGATGGTGACCACTAAGGGAGGAGTAATCGACAGGATATCTCCACTCTTTCCGAGCAATGAAGCCAGACACGGTATCTGGACAAAGATTGACCGTGAACTCGTTGTGTTTTCAGACCCCGCACAGACTATTGACGAACTTGATAATATCCGCAGACGAGTGGAGCAGCGTCTTCTGCCGTATGCAGCGGTACCCTATGACGGATTTGACCTTCGTGATGCCGTATCGAAGTACGTGAGCTGGGTATTCGTCATCCGGGCGATTGGCGTTGCATTCTGTCTCCCCACCATACTCATGGGAATATTGCTTGTGTACTACAACTCCAATCTGCTTGCAGATGAGCAACGGCGTGATGTCGGCACCCTCAAGACGCGGGGTGCATCGGGCCGACAGGCGTTCAGATGGATAATGGGCTCAGCGATGTTCACGGCCATCATAGGAAGTCTTGGAGCAATCGGAACAGGAATTGTGGGTGCCGTCCTTTCAAGCACTGTGAGAACCTTCATGGGCTTCAACCTAGACCAGTTAGGTCAGTTCTCGTTCTTCTTCACGCACCAGTCTATTGCTTTCATCTTTGCCTTTTCTTTCGCAGTTGGAGCCTTTTTTTCGCTACCTGCTGCAATAAAGGCACTCACTATCACAGCGACGGAGGCACACAGCATCGTGCAGCGTGAGAACCTCCTTGAGAGAGAAGGCATTGGTAATCCTTTCTTCGATATAATCGGATTCGTGTTCTCAGCCTACTTGCTTGTGCCTTTACTGATGATACTCGGCTATGGATTCAATCTCGTCGCAGTTGCATCGGTGATGTTGCTGGTGATTCCGCTGCTAGCCATCACACTATTCACATTCATCCGCGGTACAGCGCGAATCAGTCCATCATTCAAATCAGCCATTCTTGAACGGATAAAGAGACCTCAACTGGCTGCGGGTTCAAGGGTGTTCTCACGGGCATCAACTGTTTTCAAGAAGAGCGAAGTCATCGGGACCATGTTCATCGCATTGGTCTTTACCGCAGGAGTCTTCTCGTCAGTTTCGGCAACAAGTGGATACACACACATGGAGCACCTATTCTGGTTTGAGAATGGAGCAGACATCAAGGTTGAGCTGAACCCGGTATTTGAAAATATGACTGCAGCATTTGTGGACAATTTGACCGCCATTGAAGGGGTATCATCAGCATCTGCAGTTCTTGAGGCAAAGGGTCGCGCCACGTATCGCACTTTGGACATCCAAGGAATTCCGCATGACAATAACGTCTCTATTGACATCATAGCTGTACAACCAGAGGAGTACGAAAACACGGGGTTCTGGCTGCCATATTTCGCTTACAAGTCCACCCCACAACAGGCCCTTCAGGCAATGCAGCTAGCCAACTCCAATGTATTAAGCTCCTTTAGACCCCTCAGTCACTTCACAGGCCAGTATCCTAACCGTAGACCAGTCTATGCTGATGAGTTCAGACTGGAGCTTAGCGGACCTGACGACAAACATTATCTTGACTGTAACATCATTGATACTCTCACACAAGGGGAGGCAGGTGGGACCCTATACCTTCCTGGCTTCAACACGAATAGCTTCGTTCTCGTAAATCTTGACTACGTTCAAATGGCACTTAACACCAGTCGAGTTAGTCGATACTTTGTGAGAATCGAGCAACAAGCCAACTACACACAAATCATCCGGGATATCTATGAGTCTGCACCAAACAACATTGTGTCAATTGAGAGCGCACATCAACGGCTCGATCAGGCCCTAGATGCGAAGGCAGGACAGTCAGTATTCGGCATTTATACCTTGAACGTGGTCTTCGCATTGGTCTATCTAACAGCAGGAATGACTGTGGTGTCGGTTATTCGTGTTAGGAAACTGCGTCGAGAATTCTCAATTATGCGGGCGCTAGGAAGCGAATCTAGAGATATCATGTTCGTAGCAGGAGTCGATGTGATTTCCAGTGTTCTATTGGCTACTGCCATTGGTAGTCTTTTTGGCCTCGTCTTAGCTAGCTTGGTCAGTCAGATTCCACTGGTCTTTATGGATAGTTCAACAGTATACCTATGGAGTCGTCTCCCTGTTATGATTACCATTCCTGTAGAGATACTGATTGGAATCATCATCACAGCCTTTGCCTTCTCACTGGCTGCGGCGCTCATAGTAACATGGAGATGCCTACAAGCAAACATCGCGGAAGAGATTCAATATGCGGAGTGATCCTCATGAATGAGAACCTAGAAGAAATCGCACAGGAGTACAAACTGGTAGTACGAGACCTCATGAAAGTCTACAAGAGAGGAATGAAAGAGGTTATCGCCCTAAGAGGCATCGACTTTGAAGTATCTGAGGGAGAGTTCATCACCATAGTTGGCCCATCAGGTAGCGGCAAGTCGACTCTGCTGAAGCTACTAGGGGCCTTGGACCGACCCACAGCTGGAAGCGTTCTTTTTGATGGCCATAGTATTACCCTGCTGGATGACTATCGGGCGATGATGTATCGAAGAAGGAAGGTTGGCTTTGTATGGCAGAGTGGAAACCTTGTTCCCGGACTGAGCGCCCTGAAGAACGTAATGTTGCCTATGAAGCTCGCAGGGGCTCCGAAGGACAAATCAAGAGAGAGAGCCGAAATGCTTCTCACAACGCTGGGTCTCTCAAAGAGAATGGAGCACAAACCTAACCAGCTCTCAGGCGGTGAGAACCAACGGGTGGCAATCTGTGTAGCACTTGCAAACAACCCAGAACTCCTTCTTGCGGATGAGATCACTGGAGAGCTGGATACAGAGACAACAGATATGGTCATGCAGTCGATCAAGAAGATAAACTCCGAGTTCGGCACAACGGTTGTCAATGTCACTCACAATCCCCGCGTCGCAGAGAAGGCCGATAGAGTACTCCGCATCAGAGACGGCCTCATCGAAGGACAAAAGCACATGGTCTACGGAGAGATGACAGAGGTTGACGCCAAAGGAAGAGTTGTGATTCCCGAGACGGTCAGGAAACTCGCAAACATCGGAAAGAGAGTAGTTCTTGAGATTACAGACAAGGGGCTCCTGATGCGGCCACTTGAAACAAGTTTAGAAGACGATAAGGACTCAGAGGCCAGAAACTGATAATTGCAGCCAGCCACTTCATGACATCTCTCTGTGCCATATGAGAAGTAGATCATGCTTCGAAAGCGCATACTCGTGTTACAAGGCATCTTGGCCGCAGATAGCTCTCTTGGTGCAATAGAGTTGTAAGACCCGAACCAACATCGATGACTTTGCGGACAAGCAAGACTCGAAGATGACATTCAGTGAATCACTGCAATATAGAACACTGAAGGTGCTGAGGGACGCACAACGCCACGTTCGGGTTTGATAGCTGCCCAAGTGAATCAAAACGCAATCCTCACGTATTCAACTGAGACTCGCCAATGGAATTATGGGTATACCCTCGATACAGTTCTGGGGAAAGGAACGCAGTCGCGTATGTGTTCGAGTTTCAGCATCCATGTTATGAGTCGATCCAAACCAACTCCGAATCCAGAATGCTCAACACTCCCATAGCGGCGAATGTCTATGTACCACTCGTATTTCTTGGGATCGTCTCCTATCCGGTTCAGATTCTCAAGGATCTTTTGGGCATCATCCTCTCGCTGGCTTCCTCCGATGATCTCTCCAAATCCCTCAGGAGCTAAGACATCGTTGTTGAGATATGTTCGAGGGTCGTCAGGGTTATGCTTCATGTAAAAGCTCTTGATCTCCTTCGGATAACACTCGATTATTAGGAAGTCATCACGATCCTTCGTGAGTATTTCTTCTGCCTCTGTACGGATATCCTCGCCCCAAGAGATATCAAGACCCTCAGACTGACAGTGTTCGACAGCCTTGCTATAGGTCATGCGTTCAAAGGGGGGCTCGATTCTTAGAAGACGGTCAGGACTGATCTCCAGTTCTCTGAGTGCCGAGATACAGTTATTGGCCACGCTTCTGCAGATATGAGAGATGAGCTCTTCCTGTCTCTTGATGTTACATTCATGGTCACACCAAGCCTCTTCGGCCTCCAGATGCCAGAATTCAGTCAGGTGCTTACGTGTCCTAGATTTCTCTCCACGGAAAGATGGAGCTAGCGTGAAGACACGCTCCAAGGCGAAGAGCTGTGGTTCCAAATGCATCTGTGAAGTTTGAGTCAGATACATCTTCTTGCCAAAATACTCGACGGTGAATAGCTCAGCACCTTCTTCGCCCATTGTACCAACAAACATAGGAGAAGTAGTTTCATAGAAGCCATTCTCTCGAAGGTATTCTCTTGCAGATCGGAAGACCTCATCGCGAACTTTCAGAACATTGGTCATGGCACGAGATCGCATCCACAGATGGCGATTGTCGTTCAGAAACTCGATACTTTGGTCCTCAGTAATCGGGAACTCTTCTGCGAAATGCAAGACCTCGAGCTCCTCTACTTGTATCTCATATCCACCCTCAGCGCGTTCGTCAGCCTTCACTACTCCTTTGACAGACACCAAGGATTCAATGAGCATCTTTTCCGCGTCAGCATATTCATCAGCGCTGACAATCTTCTCTTTGATAACAGTCTGCACAACCCCTGAGGGGTCACGCAGGAGCGCAAACACCATCTTCTTCTGTTTCCGGATGCGATGTACCCAGCCGCGTACCTTGATTGTCTTCCCTTCGTGTTTGCCTTCCAGTATTTTGCCTATGGGAATATATGACATCGGGTTCACTCTCAGATGAACGGTCTGAAGCCTGGACGATAGACCAGTCTTCGACTGAGCCGGGGAGGATAAAAGGGTGACGGCCTCCGACTGCAGGGTATCCCTTCAACGCCGTCTGAGATACCATAGCACGAAGTAGATGACAATTGCAAGCGCAATGATTCCACCAAACAATGTCATAACGATGAACAATGCGGGCGGTGACACGACAACCTTCACAGCTGCAGAGGCACTGTTGCCTCCTATGTCATACACAGTCAACACAACCCAGTGCTCACCTTGAGCCAGACCCGAGAAGTCAAACTCGACGGACTCAGTTGTCCAATCACCTTGTTCCACAATGAACCCATTGACTTCGATAGTGTAGTAGTCCTTGTATTCGTCCGTTGCTGTCCAATTTCGGATCACCCTCAAATCACCCTGATAATAATAGATGGTTTCCGGACTGAATATTATCTGGGGTGGAACGGTATCACTTTGGACAGTAACTAACACCTCATCAGTGGCTTCGTTGCCGCTTGTGTCATTTACCCTGAGTACGTAAACATGCAGACCTATACCGAGTCCATCTAGAGATATCTCGATGTATGGCTGTAAGGAATCGATCTCACCAGTCTCAACTTCTGTTCCGTTCCGTTCGATGACATACATGGAGGGGTTCTCTTCTGTGATATTCCACCGAAGAGAGTAGCCTGTGTCAGTGAAGAAGAATTCAAGATTGTCAGGTCCTGATATTGAGGGCGTGACATTCTCGTAAATTCGAAGGGTGATAACATCCTCAATGCTATTCTCATTCTCATCAGTAGCAACGAGACGAAGCTCATATGTTCCTAGCTCGAAACCCGTCACATTATACGTGTACACGTACGAGGTGTTTGTCCAATCAACCTCGTCATCCAAATCACCATCGAGATACAGAGCAATCTCTGATGGATATTCGTCTTCAAGATACCAGCTTATAGTGATGTTCTCTGAGCCAACAAGGAACTCTTGGTCGCCCGGTGAAACTAGATAGGGTGCTCTCACATCAGTATCAGGGGTTGTGAGGTTTTTGAAGTAAGTTCCAGCCCCTATGAACTCTCCCTCATGCGTAACAGTCCAGTTCACGAAAGCAACTGGCAAGTCAAGAAACAACACGGTTCCGTTTGAACCTGTGGTCTTTGAGTCGATCTCTGTTCCATTCTTGAACGTCACATTGACAAGAGCACCTGAGAAGGGAGCCTTGGTTGTTTCGTAGTATACATAGACCTCTAGGTCGTAGTAGTCTGGATCACCAGCAAAAGGTCCAATGAATTGATGCACCTTTATGGTCGTGCCGTCAGCCGTGAAATTGCTTTGTTCGAGGATAGTGCCGGCATATTCATACTGAGCCACAATCAACTGCCATGTATAGTTACCCACCGGGATGTTAGTGACGTTGACTACTCCATCAGCACCGAGCAACGTCTGATAGTAGATAGACACGTTCTCGGCGAAGAGTATTGTAAAGTTGAGTCCCTCAGCAGGGTCTCCTTCTATGTCAGTAATCGTGGCGTAGAGGTCATCGTCATCATTCTGACCATCGAGATTGCCGATTTCGAGGTCAACAAAGGCCTCTGGGCCATCAGAAACAACAATTCCAGATTCTGATACATCTGGCGCAGCATCCCAAGTCACCTCCCAGTCATAGATTCCCTGTGGAACGTCCTCGAAGATAGCATAACCAAGCCCATCTGTGAGTGAGGAATCATATAGAGAACCGTTTCCGGAGAAATAGAGACTAACATTTGCCAAGTCAACGGGGGATGAGTAGTTGAGCACCCTGAACTCGAAGTCATCATCATTGAACTTCTTTCCTATGTTCAGAGTTCTGTTGGTGATTGTCAGATCTGTGTCACTCGGGGTGAAACCGTCAAACATGACAATCTCCGCACCATCATGTCCAATGAACATAGAGGGAGCTATCATACTCAGAAGCACTGTAGCCAATAGAATCGATGCAATCCCACGTCTGAATCCAATCATCCATTGTCACTCTCTACTGATGCAAGATACACTAGGCCGTCGCTTGGCTAGAGGGCTCGGAACTTCGAGAGGCATAAAAGGGTTTTGACTGCTACGCTCCTGT
>CAZLEV010000006.1:0-188262 GCA_964558645.1 uncultured archaeon | reverse complement strand
TTGCCCGTTTTTCTCTGCCAGGAACACGTTATCGCACAGCACAGGGACAAATGGTTCTCAGTCAGTCCAGACGACCCCCGGAGGGTCTTCATCAACCTCAGCCACGATATGGACCCCAAGAGTAGAGAGAACCTTGCTCCGCCAGGAAAGGTCATTGACTCCATGAAACACTGGTACGAATGGGTCTGCATGAAGTGCGAGAAACTGTTTCACATTAAGGAGGGTGAACTGGCGGTGACCGCAGGCTTCAGGAATGTGATCATTGTGCATCTCCCCGGTGTCTATGCCAACTTCTCCGCAGTCCGTCCCACGGAGATATACTTGGCTCTGGGACAGATTGCTGAGCACCGGATACTCAGTTATCCAAGGAGTTCGTCTAGGTTGCATTTTGTCAGCTTGTTTCCCCACAAACGAAGGCAGGCGAGTGCCCTTAGGAATGGGCATTCATAATCTTCAGGATAAGAGAGGTGTATGGGCTTGAGTAGAGTCGCCACCACAAGTCATGCCAAAAGCTTTAAACCCTAACTACTGACCGTTTGCCGTACCTATGCGGCCTCGTTAGTCCGATGGCCAAGTGGGTCATCAAGTAATACAAATGCTACATGACGTGGTGTTTAATAAAATGTCAAAAAAGGATAAGGAGCACCTAAATCTGGTGGTAATCGGCCATGTAGATCATGGGAAGAGCACCATGACAGGCCGGTTACTCTATGAAACAGGTGCCGTAGACGAGAGAACATTCCAGCAGCACAAGGCTGAAGCCGAAAAGCTCGGTCGGCCATCTTGGGCGTGGGCGTTCGCATTGGATCGGTTGAAGGAAGAGAGAGAGCGCGGTCTCACCATTGATATCGCCTTCTTCAAGTTCCTGACCGATAAGTACTAACATGGCTTGGCTTACATGCCATGGTACAATTACACAATCATCGACGCTCCCGGACACAAGGACTTCATCAAGAACATGATTACGGGCGCATCTCAGGCAGACGTTGCTCTCTTGGTTGTTTCAGCCAAGAAGGGTGAATTTGAGGCCGGGGTTGGGCCTGGTGGTCAGACCAAGGAACATGCATACCTTGCCATGACTCTTGGTGTCCCCAGCATCATTGTGTGCATCAACAAGATGGACGATGATAGCGTCGAATACAGCCAGGACAGGTACAATGAAGTCAAAGAAGAGGTCGGTGGGTTCCTGAAGAGTATCGGCTACAAGACAGATCAGATGGACTTCATCCCAACTTCTGCGCTATCAGCATGCAACCTGAAGGAGAAAACGCCGGATCTGACCCCATGGTACGAGGGCCCAAGCCTGCTGGAGGCACTTGACACTGTTGAACTTCCTCCCAAGCCAATAGACAAACCCCTACGTGTACCAATCAACGACGTCTACTCTATCAAGGGTGTCGGTACTGTTCCAGTTGGTCGTGTTGAAACCGGTGTCCTGAAAGTAGGCTCAAAGATTACGTTCATGCCGCCAAACAAGACTGGTGAGGTCAAGACCATCGAGATGCATCATGAGGAAATGTCCGAAGCAGTCCCCGGTGACAACATCGGTTTCAACGTCCGTGGTGTTGAACGAAAGGACCTCGGTCGTGGCGACGTTGCTGGTCCTGTTGATGCACCCCCGACTGTGGCTGCAGACTACACAGGTCAAGTAATGGTCATCCAGCATCCAACTGCAATCACTGTGGGCTACACCCCAGTCATACATGCGCATACTGCACAGATTGCATGTCGATTCGACAAGCTCCTCAAGAAACTCGACCAGCGCTCAGGCCAAGTCATCGAGGAGAATCCCGATTTCATCAAGAAGGGAGAGTCGATGCACGCGGTACTTGTGCCACTCAAGCCGATGGTGATTGAGAAATACAAGGAACTTCCACAGCTCGGACGTTTCGCAGTGCGAGACATGGGTATGACTGTTGCTGTGGGCGTAGTGCTTGACGTCACTCCCAGAGACATGGGCGCAGCCAAGAAGAAATAGACGCAGATAGTTCACCGAACCGGGCCGCTCGGCCCGTGTTCCTTCATTTTTTGGGTTCATATTCGATATAGACAGAAGATACACACAGGACTCCTACGACTTCTGACGCCCATTCAAGCCTCCTGAGAGCAATGGCAAGTCCGACAATTGAGTCTTCGTGGCGCACTAAGTGACGAGAGGCGAGAAACATATCACTTTCACAGATTCTTTGAGATATCTTTACCACTTCGAAGCAGTCTTATTCGGCCACAAACAAACTTCACCCGGTATCGCATTATGAGCGAAGAGGCTTGGAACAATAAGGAACAGAACATAGAGCCCATGCGGCTGGTGTTCACACTCCTGATCATCGCACTACTTGTTTCTCCAGGTTTCATTATTCTGTTCATCCCTGACCAGCGATTGAACGCAGTCCTTCTGTTGCTCCTTGCAGGAGCTTTTGCTATCTCCGTATTTCTAGTTGCACGACTACTTCGAAACAGAGTCGATAGCCATCAAGACCAGTGGTTCGGTTCTTCGATGCGGTAGGCTGAAATCCACTTATCTCTACAGTGCTCATCATGATGGACGACGACTATCGCAAGGACATACGACACAACAAGATATCTCCCCTTCGCTGGATAGTATTCTTCCTCTTGCTAACACTCGGGGCCATCCTGATTCTAGTAACAGCTCTCACAGTTCTGTACGAAGACGTGGTCTTCTACACGATACTCCTTGTCCCAGCTGTGGTTCTCTTCCTTTACATGGCACTCAGGTGGGCACAAGGTCATTCCATCTCTAGTGATACATCAGAAGACGAGGTGATCTTTGAACCTATGCGTCATCACGCCTTGCCGGCTGAACATGTCGAAGGGCTTGAAAAATATCGCTGCCCCGATTGCGGCATGTCGTTCGAACTGGCAAACGCGACTCCTATTTTAGACAAGGTGGTTCTGTGTCCAATATGCAACGCCCGCCTCATCATAGGATAAGTTATCCTATAAGGGGAGAAAAGGGGTGAACAGATGCTTCGCAGCGTAATAGGAAAGATGGCGCTGAGGGAGGGATTCGAACCCTCGCGCGGATAACCGCACTGACTGACAGCTCGCCTGCCTCATGCATAGACGAATAGCAGGCCAGCTCCTTGTTGCCCCTTCCATCTCAAAGAGATGAAAGTCCAGGCTAGGAAACCTCAGCTCGAATCTGTCGTGGCTCCGGTTTTCTCTTAAAGGTTTGTGTGAGAAGAATGCCCCTAGAATGCATCTGGGAGCCAGCCCAATGCAGTAGATCAGGAAGATAATCTGTTTCTTACAGTTTGGTGAGTGAACGTCACCTGCAAGAGACTTCTGCGTTCCATCCCTCCCCTGAGAGTGTTCAAGACTACATGTCAGCAAGGAGGAAATCTTACATATATCTGACACTCTTTTCTGACAAAATGACAAGGAAATCAAGGCGTTTTCAAGATTCCTAGAACCTGAGAACAGACGAGATAAGGTGCAGCGGCTCACACAGCTTCGACTGTCCATTCGCTGATGGCGAACTCGATGCGCTTCTCAGAGCGGCTACCTCTGGGGCTCCACCACCCATCCTAAGTGCTGTTCCCGCCAGGGCCTGACACGGTTCGGACGTCTAAGCCAATCACAGCAGACCTACGAATGCTGCTTCGGCCGTGACGGACTCCAGAGACCGCCCATCAACGTCACGCAGCGAAAACCACCAGAGTCTGGGTTCAGCCTCTGCGGTGTTACTGGTGCCATTATTGCCATTATGGTTTCAGCCGCGGCAAACGGCCCACCCTGCCCGCTGCAATTGCTAGACTTGCTAGGTTCGCCTAAAAGGATTCCGTCGTATGATATTTCTCGCAAGGTCCTGAAGAACACGACTAGATGAAGGCTCCAGATGCCCGTTTGATCTGGGTAATCTCCTCTAACACCTCTAGTTCGGGCTGTGTCAAGTCTTCTTTGAACTTCTTTCTAATCGCCAATATGTGCTTGTCAGGCACATCGACGTACAGAGTTTCATCCTTTTTCACCTGTCGTCCTATTGTCGGGCCACGAATCGAAACTGCTACTTCCATCTCATTGGTCGCCTCATCAATCGTGACACTGCGATCTTGAATCTGCTGTACTCGTCCCACCCGTTTTCCCTCCTCATTGATGAGACCGACCTTCGGTCGAAGTACGCCATGAACCCTCACACCAACGATTGCTGGTCCACTCTGTCTGAAGATATAATCCGGAATCAGCTCTATCTTGGCGGGGCGAACGATGCTGCTCAGTGATTCTGCCTTTGCTTGCTCTCTCTTAACAATAAGCCATGCATTGTATTCATCATATAGCCGATATATGACGTCGCTCAGGAATATCTCAACACCATACTCTGCAGCAAGTTCCTCCATCTCCGAGGATGCTTTAACATTGAAACCGAGTACCACTGCATTGAGAGGGTCTGTGTCTCCTGCAGCTGCCGCTTCAACAATATCTCGTTTCACAATGGGTCCGACATCAGCGATACGCACAGGTACCTTTCTTTCCTGCAAGAATTGCGCCACTGCTTCCAATGAGCCTAGTGTGTCTGTCTTGAGAACGACTCCGGACGAGTCTTTCTTAATTCGAATCGCTGCAACTTCCTTTCTTACTCTTTCAATAATCTCGTCTAGATTCTCAGGGTTATCCACTGCATAGACAGGAGCTCCTGCCACAGCCTTTTCGATGTCTGGAGACACGATCTTCACACCTGCTGCAGCATGGACTTCATCGACGGGGACAAATCGTTCTCTTGGGTCGCGAATCTCATCGAGTTCTTTTGGCTGAAGAAGCGCTCTTATCTTGGCCACAATGACCCCCTCTAGACCGCCCACCACAACCGTATCGGTCTTCTTCAATACACCATCATAGATGATGGTATCAAGGGTCACTCCCAGTCCCGTTTCCTCACGTACTTCCAAGATGGCTCCCCTTGCGGGCCCCTCAGTATACGTCAGACGTTCTTTCAGATACTGCTGAGTTAGACCGGACAAAACAACCAGCAGTTCGGGAACACCCTCTCCGGTCATGGCGCTAGTTGGAACAATGGCCACATTTCTCTTGAAGTCTTTCACTCGATCAAATCGTTCAGACATGATTTCATTTGCCGAAAGCGCGCCCACTATCTCATAGATTCTTCTGTCAATCTCCATCTGCACTGCTTTAGACTGTGCTTTGATGGATGGAATCAAGTTCTTGTCAGGTTTGGACTGCCAACCTGGTATCTTATCGAGCTTGTTCGCAGCTACGACAAACGGTGTCTTGCCCGAACGAAGAATCTTCAGTGATTCATAGGTCTGAGTCAATGGCCCCTCGGTAATGTCAACAACAAGAACGGCAATGTCCGCAATTGACCCACCGCGTCGTCTTAAATTGAGGTATGCCTCATGACCAGGAGTATCGATGAAGAGGAGGCCGTCTATATTGAGCTCGGTCGTCATGCTCTTCAGCAAATCACCGCACACTGATTCAATAGTTGCAGTTGGAAAGAATGAGGCTCCAATATGTTGAGTTATCCCCGCCGCCTCTCTACTTTGAACAGCTGTACCCCGCATCTTGTCAAGTAATGATGTCTTGCCATGGTCTATGTGACCAAGAACGGTAACAATAGGGGAACGTAGTTTTCTGTTCTTTCCTGAATGAGAGTGTGACACCGTCACCACCTAATGAGAAGATTACCTGCGGCCACCAACTGCACGTTTATGAAACTGTCGTTTGCTTTAAGATTGCTACTATCTCGATACAGTGCTGTCATAACGCTAAAATAGAATCTGCATTCTGGCACCATAACCAATATTCGATAGACCGATTGGTGGCGGATAAACTCCGGTGACAACAATGGAAGAATCACTTGTTATAGTCAAGCCTGATGGAACTCTACGGAGAAGTGTTGGCGCGCTAGTTATCAAGACTCTCCTTGAGAAGGGGTACAAAATCCAAGCTTTCAAGGAGATGACAGTTTCTGAGAACCTGGCAAAGAAACACTATGATGTGCACAAAGAACGACCGTTCTTTCCATGGCTGGTTCAATTCATTACATCTGGCCGAGTGCTTGTCATGATTCTTGAAGGCGAGGATGTGATTCAGGGAGTTCGTGATGCTCTTGGCGCAACGTTCGTTGAAAAGGCATCACCTGACTCACTCAGAGGTAAGTACGGCCTGATTGCCGGAATCAATATTGCTCATGCATCTGATGCTCCAGAAACTGCAGAAAAAGAGATCCAACTGTGGACGGAAGTCGGAGGACTGGAACGTTCTGAAAATGCGGAACAGCAAGCGCGTGAGTATGTCCAGAAGTACCTTGATTCGGATGCTGACTATACTGAGGAGATTCGAAACGTCATAAATGAGGCCATTGAAAGACAAGCAACGGGGTCTGAAGTAATCGAGTCACTAGAAACGCTTCTCAGCAAGGATGCAGAGGGTATCAAGGAACAAGAAATCAAAGCCCTTGCGTCAGCAATCCATGCAACAATAAAAGAGCAGATTGAAAAATCAGATTAGAAGGAATTGGCGGCGCAAAGCCACCTCTTCCTCTACTTCTCTTTACCACCCTTTTCATAGGCTGTAGTCCATTTTGTTTCTCTTGGCTTGAAGCCCTGTTTGAGGCTCTTCACCTTGCACTTCTTTGAACAGAACCAATGAATAGACCCATCCTTCGTTCTCACAAAAGCTGTCCCTGTTCCCGGTTCGATGTCTTGACCACAGAATTGACAGCGCTGTGTACCTACCAACTCTAGCGCCTCCTCATCTTTCGGGCCTCGCGCTCAGTCTCTCGAAGGATGAGAATATCACCCATCCTTATGGGGCCCTTAACATTTCTAGTCAAGACGCGTCCTTTGTCTCTTCCCTCAAGTACCTTCACTCGAACCTGTGTAATCTCACCAGTGACCCCAGTTCTCCCGAGTAACTGGATTACCTCAGCAGGTATGGAGGGTTCTTTATCATCACTACTCATTAAGAGTCATCACCTGGTGGTTTTACTTCCGAATCCCCGCAATCTTCTCAATGACATCAGCAACTAAATCCTTTGCCTTGCCTTCGACCACGATTGCAGCAGCAGCGGTCGGTCGGTCAATCCCTGCAGCTTCACCTAGACTATCCTTATTGTTGACAAAGATATAGGGGGCCTTCTTGTCATCGCAGAGGCCGGGTAGGAACATGATAATCTCTGGTGGATCAACATCCTCCGCAATCAGCACCAGCCGAGCATTACCTCGTTCAACTGCTTTCGTTGCCTCATTGATTCCTTTCTTAATCCTGCCGGTATCACGGGCTGTTTCTAAGGATTCTAGAGCTTTCTTCTGGAGCTCTTCAGTCGGCTCCCATTCTACAAAACTTGGTTTTGGCATCTGTTATCTACCTCTGTTCGCACTTCATTGGTATCAAGCGTGAAAAGTACACGACATGGTCGTCATGTGCTCTCGGGCTCGAGGTTCAGTCATCTTTTAAAACTGTCGAAGTATCACTCACAATCGTATAGGTGGCCGATCACTTCAGCCAGAATCTTCCTGTCCAAGTTCTCCAGAACAGAGTATCGTCCGCGCTTTCTCATAATACGGATGGCATGTCTGATATAATCCAAATACATCTCTCTGGAAATGTTCATGTCTCTACACTTTGTAGGCAGGTTCCTCTCCTTAATGACCTCGCTGATGTACTCCTGTGAATATAATGCACATTCAGCCCTTTCTAGGAAGTACAGACACAAGGGAGTAGCAAAAATAACTTGGAGTCCGTGCAGACTGTGTTGGTTTCTGTCCATAGCATGAGATATTGCATGTTCGGAACCGGAACATGGTCTCGAGCTGCCATTCATGCACATGGCGGTACCTGCATCAATCTCGGCACGGACAAGCGTTTTCAGGTCTTCACTTCTCAAGACGTTCTCCAAAGCCCTCTGCACCATGCTGAACGCGTCTTCATTAAGCGGTTCTCCCTCCTTTTCGTGAGCGAGTCTCCACTCGCTGAGACTAGATGCTTTACAGAGTATGTCGCCCATCCCTGCACGCTGTAGGTGTTCTGGTGCCTTCGACATAATGGTCAAATCTGCCACAATGGCAATTGGCAACCTGCATCTCTTGGAATACCTATACCCGTCGTGACTCACCGATGCTACTTCGCTTGCTATGCCATCATGGGATGCGGCGGTTGGAATCGAAATCCAATCTAAGTCTGTCTTTGCTGCAAGTATTTTGGCTGCATCAAGGCTTCTTCCTCCTCCAAATCCTATGATTATACTTCCCTCGGAAAGAGCTTCATCTCGATCGCTCCTAGCGTTTTCTGCTAATAACCAGTGTGGCTCGTGATCAAGAATACCTTCGAGCTGTGCGCTGTATCGCCCAATTATTGTTTCATCGGAAACACATATGATTCTCTCATAACCCTTTAGAAGATTCCCAAGTTTCCGAAGTGCATTCTCCTCAACAATAATGGTATTGGGGCACACCTTGGACATCGAATCAGCTCAGGTCAATGCACTTATCATCCACTGTTAAGAGCTTCTATCTGGTGCGAAACCCATTCTCTAATGCTCTTCTTCCATCTCATTCAAGAGAGTCTTACCCAGTGTTATCTTGGTAACACGACACCTGATATGTCCAGGCTGTTTCGCGTAGTGTGACGACCACTTGGAGTCTATAGGAATGACCCAATATGTCAAGGTTGCCCTTATGGGATCAGGATACGCTGGGAAGTCTACTCTGATTAAGCTGTTAACTGACAGCAAATCCAAATTAGAGTGCAATTATCAGCCAACTGTCGGCATGGACTGTGGAACAATCACTCTTGACGAAGAAACCAAGGTATCTCTGGTTGAGATGGGTGGTCAATCGCATTTTGAGTTCATGTGGCCCGATATGTTGCAAGGAAGCCGCATGGTTGTAGTTGTGACAGAGAGTACACCCAAAGCAGTACTGAAGACGCGGCAGTTGCTGGAAAGACACAGGCATCGGTTTGCTGGTGCACAAGTCATTGCTATTGCGAACAAGCAGGACCTTCCAGGTTCAATGAAGCCCGAGTCAGTTCAGGATCTACTCGGCATTCCTACCTATGGAATGGTTGCTATTGACCCTAAGCAGCGCCTGAAGGGATACAGACTCATCGTCAATGGACTCAAGGATATGGTCCAAGTTGCTGCCTGAACAACAAGCCGAAGGCCTGCGTTCGTTCTAGGACAATCCTTTTATGCCTTGTAAAGCGAGGCAGGCTAGCCCAGGACACGGGCGAGTGAGCTAACCAAAAGTACAGGCCTTAGCGAGTCCGTCCGGGAATAGTGTCTTTTGGGTAATCAAATACCTCCGAGGTCAGGTGCTAGAATGGAAATCACAATCATTCGGAAACAAGATGATACAATCCATTTTCTCCTCGAGGGCGCACATGTAGGGTTTGCGAATGCACTTCGCAGAACAATGTTGACCAGAGTCCCCTCGATGTCAATCGATGAGGTTCTAATACTTGAGAATACTAGCGTCATGTACGATGAGATTCTCGCCCACCGCTTGGGACTTGTGCCTCTCGTCACAAAACTGGACGATTACAATCTCCCAGAAGAGTGTGATTGCGAAGGCAAAGGATGTAGCCTCTGTCAATGCACACTTACACTCGAGAAGGAAGCTGGGGCTCAAGACATGATGGTCTACTCTGGTGACCTGTCATCACAAGACCCCGAGGTCGTGCCTGCCACGGAAGGTATACCTCTTGTCAAGCTTGCTCCACGCCAGACTCTGATACTTGAAGCATATGCTCGACTAGGCACAGGCCTCGAGAATGCGAAATTCCAACCGGTAGCCACAGTGGCATACAAGAATGTTCCCTTGGTCAGCATTGATAGGTCAAAATGTAACCAATGCGGCGACTGTGTTGAGGTTTGCCCGAAGGGCATTCTGTTGCTTGAGGATGACGTATTATCCACACAAAACACACTCGAATGCAGTCTCTGCGAGGCTTGTGTTCGTGTATGTGAGCCCGGTGCCATAACTATTGATTCCAAAGAGGACAGTTTTCTGTTCAAGGTGGAATCCACGGGAGCTCTTCCGCCGGAGGAAATTGTGGAGAGGGCCACCGAGCTTCTCAAAGAGAGAATCGGTGAGGCTCTGGACTTTGCAAACTCACTGTAGGAGCTTAGAAACAAATGATTGAAACACGAGCATCTGATCCAAACACACGCGCTCTAATCAACACACTCACAAGGGTCTCCTCAAAGAACGATGTCAGAATATGGAAACGCGTTGCCGAGCTTGTTGCAAGACCATCAAGGAAGCGTGCCACAGTCAATATCGGAAAGATAGAGCGGCATACAAAGGATGGTGATATTGTTGTGGTACCGGGGAAGGTACTCGGTTCCGGAACACTCACTCATAAGGTGACGGTCGCAGCACTGAACGCATCCACAACAGCTCGGTCAATGATAATAACAGCGGGAGGCTCTCTAATCACGATTGATGAGCTAATCTCGCAGATTCCCAGTGGAACTGGTGTGAGGATAATTGCATAGGTGGTTTTGATGAGCGAACAACCAGTAAAGATATTCGATGCTGAAAACATGGTCGTAGGCAGGCTTGCGTCTAAGGCTGCAAAAGCCGCGATTCTAGGAAGCAAGGTCGTCATCGTGAATGCCGAGAAGGCGATACTAACAGGTGACAGAAGAACGGTCATCAAGGCACACAAGGAGAAACGTGACATCCGAACCTCGTACAACCCGCGTAAAGGCCCATTCCATGAGAGACGGCCCGACAAGATGGTCCGAAAGATGATTCGTGGAATGCTCCCTTGGCCCAGCCCTCGTGGAAAAGAAGCCTACAAACGCATCCATGTCTTCATAGGCATACCAGAACAGTATTTGGAGAAAGAAATGATAGTTCTAGAGGGTTCCCGGTATACCAGTCTAACAGGAAAACACATCACGGTCGAGGAACTCAGTCGTGAGCTTGGTTGGAAGAGAAAGGGGGTAGCATAGAATGCGAGTAGTAGTTACCACAGGAAAGAGAAAGACTTCATTGGCTAAGGCTACCATCAAAGACGGTTCCGGCAGAATCAGAATAAATGGGCAACCACTTGAGATATATCAGCCAGAGCTTGCTCGTTTTAGGATTATGGAACCACTGGTGCTGTTTGGAGATGATTGGAAACGATACGACGTAAGAGTCAGAGTACAAGGTGGAGGATTCATGGGCCAAGCCGATGCAATCCGAATGGCAGTAGCAACAGGTCTAATAAGAATGAGTCAGAATTTCGAGGCTCGGTCCAAGATGTTGGATCATGACCGAACCATGCTTGTTGGGGATCCCCGACGAACAGAACCCAAGAAGTTCGGTGGACCTTCAGCACGTTCACGCTTTCAGAAGTCGTACAGATGAGGTGGCCAGAGATATGATAATTCCAGTACGTTGTTTCACATGCGGAAAAGTAGTCGCGGACAAGTTTGAGGAATTCAGGCGTGAAGTGCGGCAAGGTGAAGACCCAGCTGTTGTTCTTGATCGCCTTGGTCTACATCGATACTGCTGTCGGCGTATGTTGCTGTCCCACATCGACATCATTGACAGCTTTATGGCATTCGCCACATCTGAAATAGTGGAGGAGAACTAGAATGAGCGAAATGGAAATCTCAGATGCTGACCTGCTGACAGCGATGGACAAATACCTTGCAGCTGGTTGCCATATTGGTACTCAGGTCAAGACACAAGATATGGAACCCTTTGTCTATCGCCAACGCCCCATAGGTCTCTACGTACTCGATGTGCGGAAAACAGATGAACGAATCCGAACAGCCGGCAAGTTCATTGCTAGGTTCAAACCGGACAAGATTGCAGTCATATCGGGACGTGTCTATGGGAAACGGCCTGTCGAAACCTTTGCCTACTATATCGGGGCAAATGCATTCACAGAACGTTTCGTTCCAGGCACTCTGACAAACGCCAACATAGCGGGACCAAGGACATACATCGAGCCCGAACTTGTGATTCTAACTGACCCAAGGACTGATCAACAGGCACTCTCCGAGGCCGCTAGAATTGGTGTGCCAGTGGCTGCACTATGTGATACAGATAATGTGATTACCAATGTCGACTTTGTGATTCCCACAAATAACAGAGGTCGAAAGGCATTGGCGCTGATTTACTTCCTACTGACACGACAGGTACTTCGCGAGAGAGGGGATATCCCAATGGATGAGGAGGTCGCTTTCACACCTGAGGACTTTGAGCCACAGTTACAAAGGCTTTGATCACTACTTCAGTATTGAAACGACGCCAGCGTCGGCGTCAACCTCCACTTTTTGTCCGTTCTCCAACTTGTTGATATCTACTTGATCTATAGCAGGTATCTCTGCGATTATACAGCCTACAGCAACCACTGGATCCGTTGTTTCGTTGATGATTGCCAAAGGCCCCATCCCGGCTTTGCTGAGCGCGTAGAGAACATAAGACCCAACTGTGCTTCCCTTTCCAGTGGGAAAGACAAGGATTTTCCCCGAAACAGATCTTCCCTCAAGAGGGTGGTTTTTTTCCACAATCTCGCCGGTTTCTGGGTCACATCCTCCGTAGAACGAGATATCTTCCGAACTGAACAGGACCTCACCGGTTGTCTTTCCTCCGAAAATCTTTCGCCCCTCCAGCTTCATGATATCGCCTCCTCTATACATTCTTCAATAGTCCTTATCTCAGTCTTGAAATTGTTCTTGCCGCGAGCATAGAAGCATGCCTTTGCAGAATCGGTCATAAGGCCTTTGAATCTCCCCTTCAAGGGCGCGACTGCACAACAGGCATCACTTACAAGATATGCTCCTGCTGCTTCAATTATGTTGTAGTATCCCATCTTCATTGCAAGATCCTTTGTTGGCTTTGCAGTTGTTATCCAGACCGTCTTCTTCTCGGATACCTTCTTTCCATCTAACATCTTCGCAATCCTTGCAATCTCGCCAATGCTTGCGTGCGGGCACCCGATACTGATGAAATCAATCATTGCCCCTTTGTCGTCCAGTTCTTGGCGTGCTGCATCTATGTCGTTATTGGTGACAGTTTCAGTCCTATCGGGAATAGGCGTTCGGTTGGGAGTCATTTCCTCCATATGGAACAATGCTACCCCTCCGTATGTTGCAACAGATGCGCTAAACGACTTGAGTTCTTCCGTGGTTGCATGAGGAATACCTACGATGTATGGAATGGCATTCTTGGTCCGTAGTCCTATCACTTGCCCCAAGAGACCGAAATCATCTGTATTTCGCAGCTCGGCTTCTATTTCATACTTGACTTCGGCAACTCGGTTCTCATCAAGATGGAGTCCATACTCAGCCGTTCGACCCGTAAGGGCTGCAGCAAGTGCACTAGGTCCTCCTTCTCGATTTGTTCGTGCGCCAATGACCGAATTTGCGAAACAGACCGCAGAAGACTCGGCCCAGGCAATATGCTCCCCATAGTGTGGTAGGTTCCCAACAAGATAGGGCGTACAGGTACAGGTAGTTATTACTCCCATCTTAGCGAAGGCCTCAACTACTCGCTGCTGGTTAGCTGCAAAATCTGGAGATATCCCATGTTTCTTCCATTCTTCTAGATCCATACCAGCCGGGTTTAGCGTAGTGAGAACCCTTGTCTGCCCATCTTCTGCCATCTCTGCCAGATATTCAAGCCCTGCTTCACCCAAGTTATGGTATGAAACTCCCGCTATCTGGACACTAGACACCGGAATCAGACGTTCAGCCCCATATATCTCACCTAGGGTGGTGATGATTTCCATAGCTTTTGCTGCCGCATTTCCGTGTTTTCCACTAAGCATCTCCTTTTCTTCAGCAGTGAGTCTTAGTCCCACAATATTCACCCCATGAATTTCGCCAAATCCACACCCGGGAATTCTGCCTTGGCGAAGCTCTTGCCTCTTGCTTCCATGCTCTTAGTGCAGTCAAATCCCACCTTTGTGGTCATCTTAGTACCCGGCTCTGCGCTGGGATCCAGCGAACTACCCGCCTCTCTATCTTTTACGAGAAGATCCTCATCAGCTTGAAACCTTGTTGCCATGGCCCATTCTCTCTCTCGCTCGTTATAGATGTCGATATCCTTGTCGTATACCCATACATGTTTGCCGCTAGTATGCCCCTCGAATGCTGCTTCGATTGCTCTCAGTCCGTCATCATCATGCTTCTTGTCTATCTTGACAGCAATGTGTAGCCAGCTTGCCCCACCAGGTGTGATATAGACATCAAGAACGTCAACTCCTCGTTCCTTAACTTTACGAAACACTGTAGGCTCTCTGGGCATACCCATCAAAAGTTTGTGTTCAAGTTTGCCTGGCAGAAGTGCTTGCCAAATTGCTGCCTTTCTGTGTGTGATCTTCTTGACTTCAAAAATGGGTTCTTGACGCACGACATCTACTGTTTCAGTCAAATCGATGAAGGGTCCCTCGTCATGTTTCTCTTCCAAATACACAGTCCCCTCCAAGACGAACTCACAGTCTGCCGGAATTAACAAGTCTACAGTCTTGGCCTTGGTCACCCTTGTTTTTCGCAAAGCATTTGCAATCTCTAGTTCATTAATACCGGTCTCCACTGATGTAGCGGCCGCAATCAGGATTTCAGGCGTATTTCCGATGCAAAACGCAACATCAAGTTCGCCTTTCTTCTCAAGAAAGCCATGGAAATCCCGTCCCTTTACAACACGAGTGACCATTCTGTCGCTATCTATCTGCATTGCTCGGTGAAAATCCAAGTTTTGTCCGTAATCCGGATGAGATGCCACCACAACTCCTGAGGATATATACGGTCCTCCATCCACCTCATTATGTAGAAGAATCGGCAACCTGGTCAGGTCAACCTTCTCCTCAACAACTTCCTGACATGCCGCGTTGGTGACCTCTTCTGGTCGGGATCGTTTCACAATCGCCTCCGTCAAAGTCGGGATGATGTCCTGAACACCTATGCCAAAATACGATGCAATCTGCTGTTTGGTACAAAAAAGATTCCCCACTACCCGAAAGCCAGACTCCTTAACATTCTCAAAGAGTACCGGTTGAGGCTGCACTTGGTTGAGGACAGCAGCAATCTCCAAATGCTTCGAAATCGGTTTGTCCACAACATGTATTTCTCCCATTTCCCTTAGTTGGTTTACATGATTTTCAAGAATCATTATTCTCCACCTCTCAGATACCAAATGAGGTTGTCCAGACACCTGCAGCTCCCGCATCTTCAAGAGCCGATGCAACTATCTTCATTGCCTCTTCGTTCTGTACGATAGCTATCATGTTGCCCCCTCGCCCTGTCCCTGTCATCTTGGCGCCGAGTGCACCACTCTTTCGTGCTGCATCGACTAAGCTGTCAAGCTCTTGGCAAGAAACTGTCAGTTGGCGCAGAAGTTCATGATTTCTGTCCATGAGCCCTCCAACCTTCTTCAGGTTCATGCTGAGCAGTGCCTCTCGTCCCTCATGTACAACATTATTGTACTCGTCTTCTATCTTCTCAAACCATTCAGGATTCTGATCCTTCTTGGTCCTCACATCTCCCACCACTTCTTTGGTACTTGCTGTTAATCCTGTTGATGCAATCACTAGATGAACCGGCTCCTCCAGCCTCATCCTCTCGAATAAGGGCGCTCCTCCCTTGAGATTGCGAATGTACCACACAAGTCCTCCAAAGGTAGATGCTGTGTTGTCTATTCCCGAGGGTGTACCATGATAACCCTTCTCTCCCTCGTATGCAGCTTCATTGATCCTTTCGTCGTCATAGCCAAGGTCAAACTCCTCATTGAGTGCTCTCGCAAGAGCAACACAACTTGCTGCACTCGCTCCAATCCCAGAGGCACAGACAAGGTTTCCACCAAACCTGATATGGATTCCTTTCTCAGAGATATCTACTCCGGTGAAATCGATGACGTTTCTGATGGATACTTCTTGTTCGTCTGCCTTTTCATCCTTGTAACCCGGCATCGCAGGTCTATTATCAACCAGCGTCCAACCCGGCTGACTTGTTCTCGTAACTTCGGCAGTAGTTTCAGACGAGATTCCTGCGGCTATGGCAGGAAGCCCGTAAACAACAAAGTGCTCGCCGAAGAGTATGGTTTTTCCCTTTCCGGAACCTTTGCCCATTCTCTCACTCTCGTAGATTGAAGCTGTAATCCGCGGTAGATAATCGCTGCTTTTGAACTCTTCCTTCGACAACTAGCTGATTCTACAACTATTATCCTCAGTGGCTGTTTGTGCCCCATGATTCACACCAAGAACCGTCTTCTGTCTGAGAAAGCATATACTCAAGAGAGGTCTGACAGCCATCTTCGGGCATCCTACATTATTTTTGGAGTCAGTGCATTGGAGCCCTTCAACCTGCCCATTATCAGAGCCCTTGCACCTGCCAATCGCGATGGCAGTAATTTCAATGGGCTAACTCCCATTAGTTCACAGAGTGCAGATGTCGTGTCTGCAAGCCTGTTGCAGGTCGGCGAAACATAGACATTTCTCTTCCCCAGTCTGTTCTCAAGAATCTCTTTTGCTTCAGTTATGGCGCAGTCCCCGGCAACGAAGACTCGTCCTTCGATGGACTCGAGGACTTCTCTGTCGAATCCCTTGCCCATTAGAATAGTGAAATCTCCCTTTCCCCCATAATCGAAATACAACAATTGTAGGACCATTCTGACATTGAGATCACAGCCCTCGGGACAGAGCATCTCGGTCCCTCTGATAATCCGAACGTCATCGGGCATTCCGTTCGGGATATCACATGGATATCGTTTCTTGAAACGAGAGAGGTCCCCCAGAACGTCTATATTCTCGATGTTTCCTTCTCCTAGACCATCTGCTTTGACTATGGCTAGGTGCTTTACCTCATCCACTCGATAGCCCAGAACCTTTGCACCAACAACATCAACTGCCAGTGTGTCCCTGCCACCGATGAGTACATCCAATCTGTCAAGTGACTCGCTCAGAAATGCCTCAAGGGGATAGTGCCCATTGAACACTGCATGAGTCCCATCAATGAGAGTATAGTCCGGTTTCACCACGTTGTAAAGGTCAGCCAGATACCTATGAAGATTGTAGTTGTGTGAATAACCTCTGTCCTTATGGGATGGAAAGGCCATCTGATTCTTGACCCCCAAGGTAACGGTGCTCATAGAATGTGTCTTGAGTTTGGGCAACGAAACGTAGGTGTTCTCCTTGCGGCGTTCTATCAGTTCCTCCACGACCAGCCTTGGAAATGATACAGTTTCTTCAAAATGAGGCAGTTTGACCTTGAGTAGGTTCTCCTCGTCAAGATAGGCAGGTTTCGCACCCGTTTCCTTACAGACATCGCCATAACCCGTGAATCTGAATACAATGCGTGTCATATTGGCCTGGGTTGAATTCTCTATCACAAAGACTTCAGAGGCTCCACAATCGTAGAAGTACTCTATCACAGCCTTGAGTACGTGTTTGTCTGTGAAAGCATAGGGCTTGAAATCAATCCCATTTGGTTTCAGATAGACTTTGCCGGATTCTCCTAGAAGCTCCTCTCCAGGTGCCGTTTCATCAAATATGGTCTTCACGGCTACATCAATGCTATTGCCAATATCAACAATCCCGACACGCGACATATCAATCGAATACTATCTAGCATGTGCCATAAGAAAAGCATGGTGGAGGTTTCCGTTTCTATGTAGCGTACAAACACGGGAGAGAAAGTAGATGGTGGGCCGGACGAGATTTGAACTCGCGGCCTCTTGGATCCGAACCAAGAATCATACCAAGCTAGACCACCGACCCATGACAAGAAACCCCCCTCTCGGCAGTCATTTAATCGTTTCGTTGAGCTGCTTTGTGATGGATGCTACTGTACCTAAGAACAGTCCATCAATACTGTATACCTCTGAGTGTGCCACATCAACACAGCCGCTTCTAAACAGTGGCCCCCGCAATCCCGTACCTTTGTTGTGAATCCCTCCACCCGAAACAAGTTTGTTGAAGCTCGGCATTGTGAGAAGGGTCGCATGACTCGTGTCTACAAGAGGTGACACTCCGAGATTCTCTCTGACACAGTTATTGTTCAAGCTGGAACGAAGAAAGACCGGTAATGTACCTGCATATCTCACTCGTCTTGGATGATGAATATCAGGCACGTCAGCTCTTCGAAACCGTCTTACACCAGGATGGCTGTGACCACACACAATAAGTGATGCGTAAAGAATGCTAGGATTTGGCCAAGCATGACCGTGGATCAGACCTATTTTTCCGTCGGCTATCGTATGCCCTCTCACATCCAGTATTTCTATATCCCTCGGAAGAAGCGCAGATAGATTGCCATCATGGTTTCCTGGTACGACACTGACTTCTGCCACTCTTGTAAGACTCTCCATGAAATGCGGGATCTTATCCCAGTTGTATGCATGATCCACAAGGATCTCGTGCTTGACATCACCTAGAATGTAAAGTTTCTCTACCTCGTGTTTGTGAGTGAGCGATTTGATGCGTTGAAGCATAGGCTGGTCTTGCGGTGGAAAAGCAACTCCCTTCTCCTGATACAAAGCTTCGTGAAGACCAAGATGTAGATCTGCTACAAGCAGAATACATACACCATCCAACCGAAGAACGAGTGCCCTGTCATCGAAGATGGTTTCCATATGATGCTTTGAGAAAGCTATATCATTTTAACATGGTCTTGTGAACAGAGCTATGAGGAAAATGCCGCTCAATCCCTATGAGATTCGTCTACTGTCAGAGGATGAGCTGACTCAGGACACTATCCAGTATTTTCGCAACAAGTATAACAATCGATTCATCAGAGCATTACGAGCGGTAGAAGAGAGGCGTGTCATTCGCTATCACTTCTTGCCAAGTGATACAACTACATGGACTGTAGAGGGCGGAAAGCGCGAGTATTTGGTGATTCCGGATGTCTACTGCAGCTGCAGAAGTTTCTACCAATCTGTGGTTATTGCACACGAGTTTGAGATGTGTTATCATATGCTTGCCCAGCGAATAGCGGAGGTTCGCGAATTATATGAGAATGCCGAAACCAGCGACTCTGAAAGAAGAAGGCTCTATAATAAGTGGCGCAGGACCGACTGAAGGGCGTCACTGCAACATGTCTGAAGATAAGTTTTTAACACCGCCCCGATTCGACCACGCTGACAGAGCAAGAAAAGTCGGAAGGAGCATATGGTGAAGCTCGGGAAACTCACTAAGGTCTGTGTAGCCGTCATCGCTTTCATGATCATATTCACAAGTATTCAGGTGGAGGTCCGGGCACAGAGAGAACTTGATCCTGTTGTGGTCCTCTATGATGCAAGCCATGCGCCTCAATTCTCTGCAGATAACGAAGAGAGGGGTCTGAAACTCATGCTTGACATGGTAAATGCATCAACTAGGTACCTTTTGAAAGTACATCAGGGCTCTCCTATCAACGATACAATCCTCGAAGGTGTCGATATCTTGATAGTTGCATCGCCTGACAGAAGCTCTGAGTTTGAGATAGAAGAAGTATCTGCCATCAAAGAGATGCTGAATAACGGGAGTTCGCTCCTAGTTCTAGGCGATCCTGCAATCAGTCAGAATTCCACCTATTGGAGTGAGCAGCCATTTCAAGACTTAGGTGATAACATTGCAGTAAACCGGTTCCTTGACGCACTGAATGTCACGGGAGTACGTTTCAGTATCAACGAAACTGGTGCTGATAGATACTGGCAAGATGCAATGTTCGACTATGAATTGGCCCTGAATGGGACCCATCCCTGGGTTCTGCGAATGGACACAAACAACTGGAACCCAGAGCATCCCATCTTCCGTGACATAAACGAACTTGTTCTTATGACTGCCACTCTGAAACCGCTTGATGCAGTTGGAGTTGTTGCTACTGGTTCCGAATCATCTTTCGCTCAGTATAGACGTGGGCCCAACACATTTGCCAACTTCTCTTTTCCCAACATGTCCTTAGCTGAATTTGAGGAACGCCCTCGGTCTTATTCCGCTATCAACGGAACATATCCTCCATGGTTGAGCGCCTTTGAATATGGAAATAGCAGGGTGGTTGTTTCAGGTTCTACCATAATGTTTTCCGGTCGTACCTTGGATCTCCCCGACTCCGATTCCAGAACTGAGCAGCAGTGGTTCTATTCAGCTGACAATTCCCACCTATTCATGAATATGCTCGATTGGCTATCGGAAGGCTTTGTGGAGCCACCTAGTGCGGTAGAACCCTTGATTGTAATCTCGACTGCAGTCTTCCTCGTCGGTGTAGCCTACTACGTTTTGAGGAAGAAACGATAACAGGCACCTACCATTGTGGATTGCCAAGCCCTGCTGCCTGTATCATCTCTGTCATGGCGTTTCTCAATTGTCCGATTCCCTGCTCTCTTGAGGCTGATATAGGCATAATCAATGGTTCAACTGTAGGAAGAGATGCTATGAGTTTGTATCTAAGGAACTCGAGTTCATCATGGCGATTCCTTTTCTTCACCTTGTCTATTTTGTTTGCAATGACCAAAACACTGTCCGCTATTTCGTTAAGAAACGTATAGAATTCTACATCGATGGGAATCTCACCTCGACTCTCCCATCTCTGGGCAATCTCTCTAAATATCGAGATGTCCAGTACCAACACGCCCAGTAGTATATCATCACTCCACTCTTCCAGCTGTTGAACCACATCTACCTTCATATTCTCTATGTCAGTCTTGCTAGTCCCACTCATGTAACCAAATCCAGGTATATCAACAAGCATTACGGATCCAAGATCCACCTTCCTTTCTCTCTTTGTACTGCCGGGTTTCTTGCCTACACGCAGTTTGACCCCCGTGAGAGCTCTTATCGTGCTACTCTTTCCGACGTTGCTTCTGCCTGCAAATACCACAAGAGGCTTCTTAGTCCCAGAATTGCCGTGTTCTTGCATACATCTTCTCCGCCTTTGCTATCTCCTGTAACAGACTCCTTCTTGCTAGACGGCTTGGCCGCAGTATACGTGAAGCAGTACTGGGCCCAATTCCTCTTCCCGCAAGCACCATGAGCGCAGCCCTTCCGTACTCTGAAACTAGGGAAGCTGACAGCATCGCCCTTTTGTATTTCTTCTCTTCATCTGCAGAAAGCTTCTCTCCCTTTGAAAGCTTCGTCAATACTCTCTCTAGATCCTTCTGTGATGGATGAACTGCCAAAACCATTCTCGACCCACAGACGGGGCAGCTGACCACCTCTTCAAGGGTTGAAATGGTTCGGACCGAGTTCCAGTGCCGATTAATGCATAGCAATCTGAATTTGCTTGACAGAAGTCTCTCTTCCATCATTCGAAGCACCTCGTCTTCCTCTGTTATCTCTCCCATTACTTCAAACCGGGTCTTCTCTTCGATTATCAGACGGGCTAGATGCGAAGGTTCGGTTGTTCTTACTATATGCAACCCGATTTTGCCATTCCGTACTTTATCGAACACCTCCATCGCACGCTGCTCGTCCATCTTATCAGCAATCACCTCTCTCATTGCCTCCTCGAATACGGGAGTTTCTTCATAAATAACAATAAGAAGCCGTACGGGCACCTCTCGAAGTTTGGCATCTCTGCGGATCACATCCATTCGTCTTGCTACATGAACAAATCGGGACGCGAAAGTCTGTGTGTTCTTCATTGCCAGTCTGAGAACTGTAGAAACCTGCACCGGAGTATAGTCAGAGAATATGTCCACCACGTATTGTGGATCTATCTTCCCTGAAGATGATAATAAGATTCGATATGGGTCTTGTTCAACCGCCACATCTACCCCACTCCTTGTAGTCAAGAGAGATGCAACTACAATTCCAAGTGTTTCATTCGTCTTCGTTCCATATGGTACATGGATGACTATTCCCTCTCCAAAATCCTCGATAACAATCCTGTCCACAGAGGAGAGTGTTCCAAGCGCCTCTATGCTCTTGTCTACCATATCAATGAGGTGCTTCTGAGCGGCATCCGACATCCTGTATTGTCGTGTCAACCAAGGAGCTATGCGCTTTCTTTCCATTCGTCCTACTCTGGTCCAGACATCTGCCACTTCAGTAGCAACTTCGAACGGAACGGGTATCATCTCACCAATCCAACGTGGAGCATCACTGTCCTCTTCTCCAGCAGGGGCACACAAAACCTCATCTTCTTCTATGCTTACGACTCTATACGGTCTGCCCCGAATAACAAATAGAGATCCAGGCTCTATGTTCTCAGACACATAATCCTCATCAAGCACTCCGATTCCCGTTCTAGAGCTTATGTCGATTGCAGTCACCTGATGGACATCCGGAATTGTACTTAACCTCTCATAATAGAAGACGCGAGTCTTTCCCCAACGTTCAATCGATGTCCCTACTCTCTTGATCAGCTTTCTGTCTATCATGAAATCCAACAATCGCTTTAGTTCCTCACGAGTAGTGTTTCTGAAGGGATAAGACATCTGAATGCGACTGTGCAACTCGTCAAGACTCAAGCTGTCTTCATCCAATAACACACCAGCAATCTGATGACATAGAACATCCCAAGATTTCTCCGGTATTGCTGCTTCTTCTACTTTGTTTGAGAGAGCTCTACGTACTATGACTGCAGACTCAGTAATATCATCTAGGTTAGCAGTTGCAACAAACAGCCCCTTTGCTACCCGTCCTATTCCATGTCCTGCGCGTCCGGATCTCTGTAGTGCACGCCTGACTTCTCTTGGAGAGCTATACTGAATAACAAGATCGGCCTGCCCGATATCGATACCAAGCTCAAGACTCGATGTTGCCACAATAGCCTTCGACGTACCGTCCTTGAGTCTGTCTTCTGCAGCGAGGCGCACATCTTTTGAGAGCGATCCATGGTGAACATCAAACTCAAACGGCGGACTCAGCCCTCTCATCTTTGACCCGAGAACCTCTGCAAAAGCCCTTGTGTTAGTAAACACTATAGTGGATTCATGATTGGCAATCTGCTCAACTATGTATCTAAGCCGAGCGGTCGAATATGGGGGATAATGCAACCGTCGTGCAACAGCACTATCGCCATCAGTCGGTTGTGGCATTACGACATCCAGTTGCATTTGGCGAGCATCATAACCGGCCCATATCTTTCTGACCCGCCTTTCAGGACCTGACAAGAGCGAAGCCACGTCGTCAGGGTTACCCACTGTAGCTGAGAGCCCTATCCTTTGAATTCTTTTCCCAACCAGCCTCTCTAACCTGTCAAGCCCTATGCTAAGCTGTGTCCCTCTCTTACTATCAGCAAGTTCGTGTATCTCGTCCACCACTACAGCAAAGACAGTCTTGAGATGATATCGGAGTCGCTTACCCGGGAGAATGGCCTGAAGTGTCTCAGGAGTGGTGATGAGGAAATTCGGAGGGAATATAGCTTGCTTTCTCCTTCGATACGAGGTTGTATCCCCGTGCCTTACCTGAACTGATAGATCCAAGTGCTCACATAGGCCCTCAATTCGCTTGAAGACGTCTCTATTCAATGCTCTTAGAGGAGTCACATAGAGTACATAGAAGCCGAAGAGCTCCTTTCTGTGGCGCATCTCATTCAATCTGTTCAAAAGAGGAAGCACCGCGGCCTCCGTCTTTCCACTTCCTGTTGGAGCCAGAAGCAGAAAGCTCTCCTCTCTCTTCAGAATCCGTGGAATTGCCTCTTCCTGAATGGGGGTGGGAGTCGTAATGCCATCTTTGGACAGGAAGTCTGTTATCCTTCTGTCAAGCAAGTCGAAGGCATTCATATCAAGTTGTCCCCATCATCATCATGTGCCAAGTCTTCTTAATCAAGATGCGGATACCCCTTCTCACAGTGGTTTCTACATGCTCATTGTTTCTTGCTTATCCCTGCTGCTGTCTTCCGGGTTCTTACAAACACACGAAAGAATTCCTTTGATTTCTTTGGTCAGCTCCAGCAGTGAGGAACAAGTCTTTGAGAAACAACGCTAATGATCGAGTGTGCGAGTCTGTTATCTGTACGAGACCCTCATCGTGCTATTCTTCGGGTTCGTCGTCACCATACACCGTATAAACCAGGCTTAGTAATAGGGCAAGAATTCCGAACCCTGTCAGAACGAGTCCAATTATCTGAGTGAATAAATTGGCTTGCATGTGAATCTTGTGTCCTCCAAAGAATCTGGCTTATAATCGTTCCTGAATACCAATGAACGTATCTATGCCTCTGCCTTCCTTTGTTCATAGAACTCATCTATGAAGTTACCATAGATATCAACGGGTTCTGTCAGTTCATTTACATCCTCTATGGTCATCTCAAGGCCACATGATCCGCATTTAACCATGGCCATGGCATTCTTCCGATAGAGCTCTATCTTAATCGCTGTGTTTCCACAGTCTGGACATGGATAGACATCGGGAATCCTCTTCCTTGGCCTTCTACTAACCTTCTGTCTGCGTCTTCGTCCCATAATGAAACACCTTGTCTTTTCTCATAACAGAGCCCAGCTCTGATAGAAATAGAACAAGCTGCTCCATGGTAGAGCCGTTTTAAGCATTATGTTAAGAATATTGCCCAGATACTCGATAGAAGCCTTCATATTGTCCTTCTCGCCGAGCCGGAACTGATGTCAACCCTCACAGCAAACGCGAGATGTGTTCTCATGATACTGGAAGATGCCGGTCCTCTGACAACTTCAGAGATACTCGAGTACGCACAGAGTGCTCAGTATGAGGAATTTTGTTCGGACTGTGCTGGTGGTGATGCCTTTGTGGCTGCTGCCAACCAACTAGTCGACAGAGGACTTGTAACCAGAGAATTCGGCAAGGGTGGCTATCGCTGGCAACTGAAGAGGAAATAGCCGTGGTCGACTGGAACAGAATCCGCAATGATTTCCCCGCATTGAAGAGAACCATAGACGGACACAGTCCTGTCTACCTTGACAGTGCTTGTATGGCACTGAAGCCACGGCAGGTCATTGATGCCATGAACGAATACTACGAAAGATATCCCGCCTGTGGGGGTCGAAGCATTCATACCTTTGGAAGGGAAGTTTCTGAAGCGTATGATCGAGCAAGGGAGAAGTTTGCGGAATTTATCAACGCAGACAGCCCTCATGAATGCATTTGGACTCGGAATGCAACCGAATCAATAAACATAGTGGCTCAGTCTGTGAAACTTCCTGCAGGTTCGAAAATTGTCACAACATCATTAGAGCACCATAGCGGTTCGCTGCCCTTTGTGGAACGTGCCAAACGAGATGATCTGAGAGTTGAGATTGTCAAGGCGGACTCAGATGGCACGTTCGATATCGAAGCATGGAAGGAGGCAATTGACCACGATACGCGTATGGTATCAGTTGTTCACTCTTCCAATGTCACGGGAACTGTTGCTCCCTTGGAGGCAATCATCGAATTAGCCCATGATCGGGGGGCTCTTGTTCTCTCTGACGATGCACAGTACGCTCCCCATCATCCTATGGATGTCCAAGCCTCCGATGTTGATTTCTCCGCCATATCAGTGCACAAAATGTGTGGGCCATCGGGTATGGGCCTTCTATACGCGAAGTCAAGTCTTCTCAACGAGATGGACATGTTTCTAACTGGAGGCGATACCGTTGCAGATGTGCGCTTCGAGAATGGTCAAATTATCCCAGAATACTTGCCCCCTCCAGAGAAGTTCGAGGCAGGTCTTCAGAATTATGCTGGTGCCATTGGTGCGGGAACCGCCGCTGAGTATCTGCAAGCAATCGGAATGAAGGAAATTGAGAAACGCGAAAAGACCCTGCTGTCTCGTGCTCTTGAGAAGCTTCTGAGTATGGAGAATGTGCACATAATCGGAACCAGTAACATCACCATCAGAACCGGTCTTGTTACCTTTACAGTGGATACAGTGGAGTCTGCTCATGATGTTGCTACCTTCCTTGACACAGAGTTCGGTGTGATGGTGAGAAGCGGGTGGCACTGTGCAGGTCCATTTCATTATCAGCTGGGAATCAACCCCAAGAATGGTTCAGTCCGCGCCAGCTTCTATATCTACAATAACACAGAAGATGTAGACCGCTTCCTCACCGGTCTTAGCAAACTGATACATATGAGCTCCTGAAGCCGTTAATTGTAGGTTGGACAATCTTAGACACAGGAGAGTTGTCCTCCTAGAAACGGCAGTGGATTGAACTCCTTGACATCCGGATGAGCGTTCAGGAACAGAATTTTTGACCTCCGCACTGAAGGCCCCTCATTGTGCAAACTTTCATCTACTACATGTCTAACTCTATCCAAGTTTGCTATAGATGTTGGTGTACCCTGATATGTGCCTCTCTAGCTGATGAGTTTCTCAATCTCGTCTTTCTGTCGAGATATCTCCTGTAGATAATCTGGAAACTCCAAAGAACTCGCCGTGATATCGAGGGACTTTCGGAACATCGATACCCTCCCCTGGATTACTACGTCCTGTCCTTGAATCTTCGGCCAGGCTAAGTCAATCGGTTCGCTGACATTACCCGTCTTCTCAATAAGCTTCTGGGCCTCGTCTGCAGACATATCAAGCAGTTTCTCCCCTGCCTCTCCAAAGAGGGTGACAGTAATTGAACCGGTTTCATCGTCTAGAACTACTTTAAACAACGTCCTATATTCCACATCCTTAATGTCACCATGAACATCACATCTATGCCCTCCCTCCACTACTTCGACCTTCTTACGACAATCAGGACAGGCAGGATAAACGGGTCGACTCTCAAAGACCTTTACGATATTGCCATAGATCTCGACATTCTTCTGGACCATGGTTTCATCGATATTACCGATCATGGTTCGATTTGCCCTCGTAGTCGGTCTGACCGAAACGTCCGATAGATCGAGGTCTTGCAGTGTGGAATCTTTAGGATTCACCTCTATCTCGCTTCTTCGTCCGGCATGGAATTCAACACCTCCACGGTAACCCTCTCGGACATAACCATGGCGAACACGGACTACCTCTCCCTCCTTCAGATCTGTTATCTTATCAACGTCTTCATTCCAGAAAGTCATCCTAGTTGTACCAGTGCTATCTGCAACCATTAGATTTTGAACGCGTCCTTTGCTGCCATCCTTTTCGAATTCATTTGGCGGGAAGATTCTGATAATCTTCCCTTCAATATCGACATCACGCATTTCAACCGTCAGATCCTCGATATTCTTTCGGCCCAAGGGCTCACTGGTTGTCGCTCCGAAATCCTGAACTTCAACTGCATCAATCTCTTCATCGATGTTTCTCTTGATTATCGCCGACCTACCGGAATGAACTTCAACATCTCCATACCTTCCAGCCCTTGTGTAGGCGCCGGAAAGATGAATGCCCTCCCCTTCTCTAACGTCTTTCATCTGTTCTGCATGGCCATCCCAAAACGTGACTCTTGTACTCCCGGTTTCGTCAGCACCAATCACACTCAGAACTTTACCTTCGCTACCATCAGATTTCCGTGTGAATGTACTGAGTGGAAATGCTCGTTGAACCTGAAACCTGATACTGATATCATACATATTCTCTTCAAGATCTGAGATGCTTGTCATCTCTCCCTCAGAAATTTCTATGTCCAGATCGTCTAGCTCGTAGTCCTCCAACACTCGCAAATTGCCCATTCTTCCAAGGTTAAGTTCAAGCGAATCTCTCAGCCCCTTCTTGACGTATGCATTTCGAATCTGAACAACACTCCCAACCGAAACAACCTCATCAGAAACAGCTCCGGTCATTTCATCCCACAGGGCCACTCTCATCCTTCCGGTACTATCTGCAATCGTAATGCTTGCCACTTTGCCCTCTCCGCCATCAGACCTTGAGAAAGTTCGAACACCACTTACGCCAACCACTTTCGCAGTCAAAGCTACGCTTCTTGTTGATTCGGTTATGTCCTCAATCTTCATCCGCGCCCTAGCAGAAACCTGTTGGAGGTCAACCCCAAGCTCGCGAGCTACTATCATGGCGGCAGACTCCTCGTTGACAACCTCAGGACCCAGCTCTTGTCTCTTCTCTTCAACCATCTTCATGATATCCTTTCTCTCATATTCAGGAGAGTTCTCTAGAATGAGCTGAATCGTTTCTTCTAATGTTAGCATCTCTCTATCTTCCTCGTGATGGTGGTTTCAATTTGTTGTGTTCTCAGTTAGGCTTTAAAGCTCACTGCTCGTCATGTCCGAGCTCCCGGGACGAATGTTGAGTTTCAGCAAAACCAAAAGAAAGAGCCTCCTGGTATTTGAGTGGTTAACGGTGTCAGAAAAGGATCTCCCCCTACCGAAGCACAGTATCGGTTATGGTAAATACTTCGATACACTGAATGAGGAAGTTGAGGCGATATATGCTGTTGCAGAGACAGCAAGAGCTAAGGGCTACGATCCGGAACTGAGGGTGGAGATTCCCCCAGCACACGATGTTGCTGCTAGGGTAGAAGCAACTCTTGAAGGGCCAGTTGGGGTGGCAAGGCGCATTCGTGAGCTCCAGAAGACCATGTCAAGGGAAGAAGTTGCATTCACAATCGCCCGAGAGATAGCTGAGAAGTCACTGGGCGAATTTGAAGATTCAGAGAAAGCAGCAGACAAAGCCGTCCGCGTTGCTCTAGCAATACTCACTGAGAGCATAACGGCTGCCCCCTTGGAGGGAATTTCCAAAGTACGAATCCGTGGATCAGGCGATTCCAAGTATCTTGCACTCTACCTCGCAGGACCAATCAGAGCTGCCGGGGGTACGGAGGCTGCAGTGACAGTCCTTGTTGCTGACTACGTTCGGCAAGTTTTGGGTCTACCCCCTCTTTTACCGACCGACGACGAGGTTGAACGTGCTCTCGAGGAGGTGGAACTCTATGCACGAAATGTGCACCTTCAGTATCCTGTGCACCCCGAATTGATACGGTTTGCTGCCTCTAACCTACCCATAATGCTAACAGGCGAACCCACTGAAGAGTTTGAGGTATCAGGGAGTCGGGATTTGGAACGAATAGAGACGAATCGTGTCAGAGGTGGATCGGTTCTTGTGTTGAATGATGGAGTGGTCGGTAGGGCTGCCAAGCTTGCGAAGATTGTCAATAGACTAGAAATGCCGGGCTGGGACTGGCTCCAAGAGATAGCAAGAAAGATGTCTAAGTCTGACTCATCTAAGAAGAAGTCACAAAAGAGTCCGCTCTCTCCCAAGGAGGATTACTTAGCAGACGTCATTGGTGGTCGCCCTGTCTTCTCCCACCCCTCTCGAAACGGGGGTTTTCGTCTACGATATGGACGATCCAGAAACACGGGATTGGCGGGAGTAGGCATTCACCCTGCGACCATGTATATGGTTGACGAGTTTCTGGCACCCGGAACTCACATTCGGACAGAACGCCCTGGAAAAGGATCGATTGTCGCACCTGTAGATACTATTGAGGGCCCGGTTGTGCTTCTAAGAGATGGCACAGTCAAACAAGTTAGTGATGTTGAAGAGGCAAGAACGATAGGCGAGAGTCTCGAACGAATTATCTTTCTGGGAGACATCTTGGTTGCCCTTGGAGAGTTTCTGGAGAATAATCATCCTTTGGTGCCCGCAGGGTATTGCGAGGAGTGGTGGTCTCATGACTTGGAGGAGGCCTGCAGCAAGAAAACAAAGAAGGCCCTTGAAAAGGCACTGGAAGAGATAGGGATTGACTATGACCGACTTGAGTCTTGGATTCAATCTCCACTCGGTGAAATACCATCTCCTGAGGAGGCCGTTGTTACTTCTGATATCCTTGAAGTGCCTCTTCATCCACGCTATGTTTACAGATGGAGAGTATTGTCCACAGAGGAGGCCGCAGAACTCCGTAACTGGATCTTGGATGAGGGAAACACCGTCAAGGTTGAAGGTCTGGAACGGATAGTATTGCCAGCCAGTATTCAACATAAAGAGTACTTAGAGCGCCTCGGTGTTTCTCATACGTTGCGGGATAGAGGACGACATATGGAACTGCTCGATCATCCTGTTACAGTCCAAGCTCAGATAGGTGATAGGAACTCTCCTCCCTCGAACAGACCGGTGGTTGAATTCATCAATTCCCATTCCACTGTTGAGATCCGTGACAAACTCGGGTTCTCTATAGGTGCCCGGATGGGTCGTCCTGAGAAAGCTGAAGCCCGAAAGATGCGTCCGGCAGTTCAAGCACTTTTCCCCGTTGGTCGTGCATTGGGGACTGAACGGGAAATCGAGAAGGTTGCAAGAGAGAACGACCCCTCCCGGAATCAGACAACTCTCTATGAAGTGAATCCACCGGTGCATCGCAAATCTGGTTTTGATGTTGAATTGGTTTCTAGAGTCTGCCCAAGTTGTGGGGAAGAAACCTTCGAGTCTAGATGCTATCGATGCGGAATCCATACTCTAATCCGAAGATGGTGTTCCCATGAAGGCTGCGGTGAAACCATTGACGAAAATACAGGTCGCTGTTCCCGCAATCATGATATAAATCTAATAAGAGCAACAAAGTGGACTCCATTACCTCTATATCTTAGCTCACTCATTGAACGCGTTAAAGAAGACCTTGGAGAGCACCAGACATACGGCGTCAAGGGTGTGCTTGGGCTCACCAATGACTACAAAATCCCAGAATACTTAGGAAAGGGGATTTTAAGGGCGAAGCATGACGTGTACTGCTACCGGGACGGTACTGCTCGATTTGATGCAACAGACGCTCCCCTTACTCACTTCATACCTAGGGAGACTGGTGTTTCGGTTTCCAAACTGAGTGATCTGGGATACAGCATAGATATCAATGGTGAAAAGTTAACCTCTGAGGAGCAAGTAGTCGAACTGAAGGTGCAAGATCTCATAGTACCCGAAAAGTGTGCAGACTACATGGTACGGGTCGCTCTTTTCATAGATGACTGTCTGGAGAAGATTTATGGACTGGATCGGTACTACGAGTTCAAGAATCAAGAAGATATCCTTGGTGCACTGGTCATTGGACTTGCTCCACACACTTCTGCAGGAATCATTGGTCGGATTATTGGATTCACCAACGCTAGTGTTTGCTACGCACACCCATACTGGCATGCTGCAAAGAGACGCAACTGTGATGGTGATGAAGACGCCTTGATACTCGTGATGGATGCCCTCATCAACTTCTCAAAGGCATATCTCCCTGCTGGACGTGGAGGATTCATGGATGCCCCTCTAGTGTTGTCTGTGATTCTGAACCCGGAAGAAGTCGATGATGAGAGTCATAACATGGAGGTTTGTAGCCGATATCCTGCAGAATTCTATCGGCATGTTTCAAAGGCAAAGCATCCTCGAGAGGTGGAATCGCTTGTAGATATTGTTGCCAACCGTTTGGACTCAGAAGCACAGTATGAGGGTTTTCAGTTCACCCACGGAACAAGTTCCTTTGACCTTGGACCCAAGAACTCGCGCTATAAGACTCTGGGTAGCATGATTGAGAAGCTTGAGGCACAGCTGAAGCTTGCGAAGCTGATTGCTGCAGTAGATGAAGAAGATGTGGCCGAACGAGTCATCTCCCATCATTTCATTCGCGATATCCGTGGTAATCTTCGCGCATATTCTACCCAGAAGATTCAATGCCGAAGGTGTAATCGTGTATACAGAAGAATTCCGTTATCTGGTGTTTGTGAATGTGGCTCTCCACTCTCTCTGACGGTTGGTCAGAAGAACATCTCGAAGTACCTTGAAATATCAAAGAAGATTATTGCTGATAATAGACTTGGCGGTTATCTTGGGCAGAGGTTGCGCCTGATACAGTCAGCTTTGGACTCTCTCTTCATTTCAGAACAGACATGCATTGAAGATTTCCTCAATTGATCAAGAATGCTCCAGCGCTAGCTGCAGCAGACTTCTGTCTTCAATCATACCAATGAGGTTACCCGTGGCTGAAATAGCGGGTGCTTGGTCAATGTTATTCTTTCTAAGTATCTGAACACATTCCGAAACAGTTGTGACCTCACTCACTGTTATTATGTTCTTGGTCATAATGGCTTCTATGGACACATTCGGCAGTTTCAGTAGTTTCTTAGTTACAACTAAGAAGTCCTTTGACGTCCAACCCCAGTCCGCCGCGCTATCAGAGCCGCTATAGGTCTTCGAGATATTGTCTTCTATGGTCACTTCAGATAGCCGCACGAAATCGCTAACAGAAATCATCCCTGTGATTCCGCCAGCAGCATTCAGTACCACTAAACTTGTAACATCTGCCATTTCCATAATGAGATACGAAAGCGGCAGGGGGGTTTCTTCCCAGACCGCATTCACTTGTTTCTTCACGAAATTGCGTACATCCATCTGCTCAAATTTATCGTTGCCTACCAATACCGCACTCAAAATATCGGCTATAGTGATGAGCCCAACCAATTCGTCATTGTCAACAACTGGAAGTCTGCGGAAGTCGTTCTCTAACATTATCTTTGCGGCTGTCTTGATTTCCGATCTTGGGGTGACGGTCTTTGGGTCTCGCACCATCAACATAGCCAGTTGATTCTCATCTGCCTTCTTCAATAGGTCAGTCCTGGTCACAATTCCTACGAGTTTCTTGGTTCCCTTCTTTACTACTGGCAAGCCCATGATTTCTTGTTCTGCCATAATCTGCAGAACGTCTTCTCTCGTGCCAGGAACGGACACATAGACTATGTCTGACTGCATGCAATCTGATACCTTCATTGTTGAAGCGACTCCGGTACTGAGAAATTTAGTGGGTCGATTAGACTCTGCTGGGATACTTTGGTCTTAGCCGACACAACAGAATGTGATAAGGACACTCGCCGACCTTTTTAATCTATCCTTGGGCTTACCTACACATCTGTATGCTTCTTTCAGGTGCTCTTCTCACCAAGGGTTCTCTTTCAGTCCCAAAAGGTATCCCAGTACATTGGTTATCCAGTGTGCTAGTAGGGTCACGGAAACGAGTACAATGACGTAAATGGCACTAGGTTGTATGAGTGGAGAGGCTAATGCAAGTGCTGCAATGATAAACCCAAGCTGATCTAGTACAGGTGCAGGGCCTCCGCTTTGAAGTCCAACTCTTCTCTTGAGAAACGACCCTATCATGTCCCCAAGAAGGGCCCCCACTGAGAGTAACATAACAACAGGCACTGACATGAGGAGAATCTCCTCCATGACTACCGTGACAACCACATAGTTGGAAAGTATCGGCAAGAGAAGTGGTGCGATGGAGATCTGTACTATCCCCGTAAGAGTTCCACACAGAACCCCTGCGATGAACCCGCGAAGGGTCTTTCCATCCCCCAGTATTCGTCTTCCGTCACTGAGTGTCTTTCCTCTATCAATGGGAGCACCACCCCCAAAGACTACGGGGGTAGAATTGGCTATCCAAGCAGGTAAGCCGAGCCACAATGCTAGCTCGATGATTACTATCTCCTCGTACATCTAGTGGCGCTCCCTTTCCGTTTCCTGATTCTGTGTTTTTCACTCTTGCTGTGTGTTATCTTCGCCGACCAATCCTTGATTTTGAATTGTGACTCTTATACAGAGTCTATCTGATGGGAAGTCGGTTCTCTTTATCAGTCTCTCAGCGTCTGTTTTTCCAATCAACACTTTCAATGTCACGTCTGACCAGTATTCCATGATATTTCTTGCCACAGGCTCGAAATCATCAGAACCATCTAGTTTTGCTCTGACTTGATTCAAAACCAAGACTGCAATATCCCTTTGCCTAGCAATCCCTTTCAGCAAACCTGCCTGTCTGTTCAGTTCTCTATGCGCGGCGTAATTTGTCTTTTTGTCATCCAATGAGGCCCTGTACAACCGTGTCAGAGTATCAACCACGATAAGACGTGTAGTCTTTGGGGCATATAGATTGAGATCCTCGATGATTTCTCCTTGTTCTCCGAAGTTCTTGGGCACAATGATGTTGATGGAGTCCACAAGCTCCTGGTAGGGACTTCCAGACATCTGTTCTATTCTCTCAATTGGCGAAGACCCCTCCGAGTTCACGTATATTGTGTGATAGCCCATTCGAACAGCTGACATGACGAATTCAAGTGCTAGAGTTGTCTTTCCCGAACCTGCCATTCCGTAGACATGTGTGATATCACCTGTACGAATTCCACCCCCGAGCATCAAATCAAGTCTTGAGATTCTCGACGGAAGAGTCAAGGATAATATCACCACAAGCGGCATATATCATCAGAGTGATAAGGTTAGCTCAAGAGAGGACAAATAGAGCATGTCACATCCAGAGATTGCTGTTGCTACGGAAAAACCCAAGACTCTCTATTTGACTCTGGAGATTCTTAAGAAACTTGAGCTCTCTTCCATAGTCTGTACGCCGGATGATGAGGCCTGCACTCTCACCAAGGTTCTCTTGTCTACTCAAGATGAAGCGCCAGATCTGTCCGATCCGCGTCTTGTTCTACTCGGAGAGATACCAGATGAGGAACAAGTGCGAATCGAGATTCTTATGCGTCTGAATGATATCTCCGCGCCATCGTTGGTCGTTGCAGGCATTGACCCCGGTTTCAGATACGGTCTTGCACTGAATATGGATGAGATAGCGGTATCGACACATGTCACTCGATCCCCTCTGAGGGCTGCAAATATCGTATCTGGCTGGAACAATTACATCTCGGAAACCTATCCTGAGTGTCGTTTTCTAGTCCGAGTAGGGTCAGGATCCCCTCTCTATAGAGTGCTTGTTGTTCGACCGATACTAGCTGCCAAATCATCGACTGACATCGAACTGGTAGACGAGCATCATACCACCATTACCAAAGGCCCCGATGCGGATATATCATCGGCTATGCTCATCGCCCTTAGACCTGGCGAGTCGATTACATCTGCGAGTCTGCAGCTGGAACCAAGAACTGGCTATATCCGTTCGCTCAAGCGGCTCGTCAGCAGACTAACCAATGGATGTGTTGAGATATCTACGGGCGAAGCAGAAGAACTGCTATCAGGCACTCTCTCACTAGAGGAGATTATCACTCCACATGTGCCCCTCTGAAGAAATCTGTCACTACAGAAGAGAGCATTGTTGGGCTATCCGGAATACTATGAACTATCTCTCCAAGCCAATGCGGCATGAACCTCTTGAGATAGGGCGTGTTGAACCTCTGATCCAGTAAGACTATCACTCCACGATCGTCAAGTCTTCTAACGGGTCTCCCTGCAGTCTGAATGGCTCTTGTCATCGCAGGGAGAACATATGCATAGTCCCTCCCTCGGCCATTGAAACGTGTGTCATAGTAGGAAATAAGAGCCTCAGTACGTGGAGTAGGTCTAGCATAAGGAACCCCCACAACCACAACACTCTCCATTGTGGGGCCGGGGAAGTCTCCTCCCTCCGAGTTCCTACCCCCTTGTACTCCTAAAAGCACGGCGCCACCACTCTGTCCTTGGAGCTTGAATTCTTCAATCATCTTATCATTCTCTTTTCCTGCAGCTCCCTGCTTTTCCAAGAACAACTTCTTTGAAACTCTTCGTTCCAGGCCTGCTTTCCGCAGGGCGGCAGCTATTCCGTAACTGGTAGTAAAAATCCCTGTATTTCCGGGAGTTGCTTCCACTACTACAGCACAATGTTCAACCATCCTTGTGAACATCTCATCAGAACGTGCGTTATAGGACGTATCCACCCCCTCGACAACGACGCCAACCCTCGTTTGATCGCTAAATGGGCTACGAAAGGACACCTGCGCAGAGGCTTTCCCAAATCCAAGCATTTCAGCGTAAGCAGAGAGCGGAGATGCCGTACCCGATACAGCAATAGAACAACGGAGGAATTGAAGCAGGGGAGTAGTAATCGCGGTGGGGTCAAGTGCTACTCTTTCTAGGGCAATTCTTCTACTCTGAGTTCTTCTAAGCTCAGATGAAAGAACAAATGCATAGTCATCTCTGTCAGAATAGTCCAGCCAGTTTATCATGAAATCAGCGACACGGTATATTGCTGATTTTGGAGGTTTACTATGGCGAAGTTGGTTCTTCCTAATATTGGCGCCCAATTCGTTCATATGTGTCAACGGATGAGATGCTTCCCCAATTCCCGATTCCTCCACTGCCTTCTCGTAGATGCCAACTGGGTTCACAATCATTTCATCGTTATTCGAGATACCCGCGGATATATCGATGATAGACTGCGCGAGAGCTCTGCAAAAGTCATAGGTAACTTGATCGTTGTAGGTGCGCCCTTCGCGCATTGCTTGGCGAATCGTTCCCAGAGTCAGCTTTTCACTTGCTGAGTCGAGTGCAGTGGATGGGACATTGTGAGCCTCATCTTGAACAAGCACTGCTCGAGACATGGGAAAGTCAAGCTCCGGTATGAAGGTTTCTCTAATGGAAGGATCAAATACATAGAGGTATGAAAGAGCTATCACATCGACAGCTCTTGCAAGTCTTTTCGCCAGCTCGTATGGACATAAGCTTCGTTTTCTTGCAAGCTTCGCTATTTCGGGTGCAGTCAGAATCTTCGTCGGCATTTCTGCAAGAAGGTTCTCCGGGTCACCAAGTTTCCGGGTTCTCTCATAGAAGGCACATTTGCCATCTGCTTTCAGTTGTTGGCACATCTCGCTGATCGAAACCACCATATCCGCATTATCAAGCACGAACTTGTTGATGCACATATGGCTTCGTCCACGGAATGACAGTCCCGAAACATTTCTCATTTCCTCAATTTGCCCAAGTTCTTCGACAACGCGGTCCAGTTGTCTATGTGTTCGTGCGCAATAGAGAATCTTCCCCCTATGTTTCTGAGTCCACGGCAGAATAGCACACAAAGTGGCGCATGTCTTCCCGAATCCATTTGGCGCCTCGCAGAGTATATTTCTTCCAGCACGTACACAGTCCTCTATCCTATCCATCATGTCTGCCTGTCCAGCCCTCTTGGAGGAATAAGGGAAGAAATCTTCATAGGATAGTTCCTGCTGACTCATCTTCTTTCCAGCGCTAATCGAATTACCGAGCTTGATAACACTGTTGTTCTATCAGCCCATACCATTCGGTGAGTTAGACAGGTATCTGAGCTTCCTGATAGGCGATCAGACCCGTCTAGTTCCACCATGACTGCCGTATATCCCGCTAGTTTATTTACAATCTCTCTGATATTCCTCGGCGAGCGAATCCAGAATGAGTGAGACTGAATTGCCGAGTAACATCAGTGATTTCACAGCAGAAACTAGCAAGGGGAAACTCATTTTCCGCATGATGGAGCTGGAGAACGGCTTGATGGTCATGATATCTGATTCAAACAGATACAAGATTGGCCCTTCTGCAGTTGCTATCCCGTCGGGCACAGGTCACTCAGGGCCAACTTCTACCGGACTGTTCACTATGGGTGTCGATACCACTCTCGTTCGGACCATTGCGGAACGTATCAGTGCGTGGACTGGTCAGCCATGTATGGCAATCGTTGCCGTAAGTGAATTCGACCGCACTACTATGATGGAGGTTGTATCAAGTCTGAAGGAGCGTCTTCTGACCTGATGAATTCAATCACCTCAAGTACCCAGTCGCCTGTTTCATCAGCCTCTTCTATTGTTTTCAAGAATGTTGCCCAATCGATAGACAGGGCGTTTTGCCAGGTCGCGAAGGCGTCTCTAAGGTTATGAAGTGCAGTCTTATGATACTCACAGAAGAAGAACGATTTCGTTGGTCTTCCGCAGACGGAACACTGTTCCTGTGGTGGTTTCTCTTGACTAGTCACTACCCTTCCTCCTCTTTTCTAGTTCCTCAAGATCTTCCTGTCTGCCCGGGCAGTCTGCCCAGTTCACACAGGTTTCCCATGAGCGTCTTCTTGAACTCACCTTGAGCATAGCATGACCACAGTACTCACATTTCTCCTCAAGAGGTTGTATCAATCCTTTCTGAGGCAACGGATAGGTCTGATCACAACCTGTTTTACGGTAATTCGAACAACCGACAAAGCGTTTTCCACTCTTTGGTGAGCGGATGATGAGGAGTGTTCCGTCATCACACTTTGGACATGCCCCAATCTCCTCCTTCTCTCTCCAGTAGCGTTTCAACCCTGCAACAAGATCTTGCCCAATTCTCTCCTCTTGCTCGCTGAACGTTTTCAGCAATCCGGCAAGCTCTTTCTTGGCATTGGTTAAGACCTGTTCTCGGCTACATCCCTCCTCTTGAATCTCTTCCATCTGCTGTTCAAGTCTTCGGGTGAAGTCCGTTGACAGTAGTTCCGGAATATAGCGCTGGAGGGTTTCATAAGCGGCATATCCCAGGGTTGACATCTCAAACCGCTCATTGAGAACATACCCGCGTGATTTCAACGAGTCAACTATTCCTGATCTAGTGGCCTTTGTACCCAACTTTTCTCTTTCGAGAGTCTTGAGCAGGCTAGAGGGATTGTATCGTGATGGCGGTGGAGTCCTCTTCTCCTCGTCCTGAACAAAAGCAATCTCTATCTTGCTACCTACGGCCAATGGTGGTAATTCTCTCTCCTCCCGGGAGGCATACTGACCGTAGAATTCCGTCCAGCCTTCAATCAGTGTCTTTATTCCTCTCAAGTAGAATACATGATCTTCACAATGAACATCGGCCCTAATGGACTGTCTTACCGAGTTCTCCCCAAATGCAGCCAAGAATCTTCTGACCACTAGATCGTATAATTGCTTCTCGGCAGAAGTGAGCTTTCTTGTTGCCTTCTCCCCTGTTGGATGAATGGCTGGATGTGCTGGATCCGACTTCTCCCCCTGCTGTGGCACCAAGTTCCCGGCAGTCACTATGGTCTTCACAATACTCCTGTAGTTTCTCATTTTTTCGAGCAATTCGAGAATAGTCTTGACATCCACACTCTCTGGTATTCTTTGACTGCTTGTTCGTGGATAGGAGATGAGTGCATCAAGATACAGCTTCTGAGCAATCGCGAGTGTGCGACTTGGCTTAAAACCAAAGTGTCGATAAGCCTCTGATTGAAGCGAACTCAGGTTGAAGGGGGGCGGGGCTGACTGAGATATCTCTCTCTTCTTGATGTCTTGAACTACTGCTGTTCTTCCTTTGACTGCTGTAACAATCTTCTCAGCCTCAGTCTTCTGGTCAATCCTCTTCCTCGAGTATTCAAGTTCTAGTTCCGTTCCTTCATACAATCCGGTGGTCCCTATTATCCAGTAGGGCAGTGGCACAAAGACATTCACTTCTTGGTCCCGCTCAGCTACAAAGGCAAGTGTCGGGCCTTGTACTCTGCCTGTAGATACTATCTTGAACCAGCCCGATGCATTCTTGATTGCTAGTGTAAGAGCACGGGTCAGGTTTATGCCATATAACCAGTCGATTTCATGCCTCACATGTCCTGATTCTATCATTGGGAGATCGAGGCTGCTCAGCTGTTCATCGTAGGAGACCTGGAGGTCCCTCTTGGTGAGAGTTGAGAATCGCATCCGTTGCGCATTCGCAGCATCGCTCTTGCATGCGTATCTGAGCGTGAGATAACCGATGAGGCTCCCCTCGACGTCATAGTCGGTTGCCACAACATACCTCTCCACCTCCTTTGACAGCTTCTTGATGAGGGAGATGATGGGTTTGACATTCTTAGCCTTCTTATCAACTTCGTACTTGGGAACCCACTCAGTTTCTAGTCTCGGATATTTCCATCCTTTTTTGGTCTGCTTGAGTTCATATAGATGACCCAATGCATAGACGACAAGTAGCACATCATTGCCCCTTATGCACTGAAAATAGGAAATCTTTCCTTTCTTGATCTCTTGTGGCGCTCCGGATTCATCAAGGGCATCCGCTATCTTCTTGGCAGCCATTGGTTTTTCTGATATCACCATTATCTTGGACAGTATGGTTCACTCTCAGTGTAAGGTTTCTTCGCTTGGCACTCGCTTAATTTATCTGTTGGCAGCCGACAGCTCTAGTACATCAGTTCATACCACGATAGTCTTAAAAGAGGACCTCCAAAGAGATGCGCTGAGGTAACAAGAAGTGACCCAACGGTGGCTACGGCTCATTGTCAAACCAAGAGTCAGACTAACGAGACCGCGTTTTACTGCACCGACCCGTCCACCTGACATTTTCATATTTGGCATTATGTTTATAGTAGTCCTCTTTGTGCTTGGGGGGAATATATACACACTTGTCAGGACCCCGCCGCCTATTGCTACTGGTTCTGGTGGTACACCCATCCTGATTGCTCCAACTCCTGAAGTTCAGCTTGGTATGGAGGGGATCGTTACCTCAGTAGTGTTCTTCATGGGCACTCTAGGTCTTGGACTAGTCTACTATTCATCCAAGTACGTCCTTCAGCCTGGCTATGCTTCCCGACTGATGATACTGGGAGCGATACTCGCAGGTTCTGCTTTCCTTATCATCACGTACCTCTTTGGAATGAAGTATTGAGGAGAAGGGCGCAAGTGGGCACTCTCACAACTTGGTGAACTTGATTTCTGATGATGCAATGAGTCGCTTCAGGAGTTCCCTTCCTATTCTCAGCTTCTCCTTCTTATTTTCAGTTGCCAGCTGTGATTGTAATCCATCAGGCTTTGACCATTTTCCGACGTAATCGCCAAAGTCCATTCCAGCCAAAACAATCATTGAAGGCTCATACTCTGCCACCACATAGCATGCCCTATCTCCATCAGTGAATCCGCCCCAGAGGAATGCTCTGTCCGTCGGCTCTACTTGGGTGCTTCCGAGCACTGGAGGAAGAATAGGAGTGATGCGTCTGACCAAGGCCATATTGTCTCCATGTGCATGGACAATGACAACTGCTCCATCTTCTGCTAACTGCCGAAGTGTGCCACGATCTCCGTCAAGATCGGTTACAACCACATCTGGTTTCATATCAAAAAAAACCATCCCCTCTGCGGCACCATCGGCAGCAACAAGTACTGCTTTCTTCAAGTCCAAGTCACTCCTGATTCGGAGAAGATGCTTCTCCAACGACGGTCCTGCACCACATACTATCACGCTCTGCCCCTTGATCAGCCCTCGGAGTCGGCGCAGCAGCAGGTCTGGACTTGTTTCCCGGAGCAGGCGTGTCAGCAATTGAGTCGCTTTCCTGTCCTCTTCTGGATCAAGCCCAAGCCTCTCAGCAATAGTTCCATAGATCGGTTTCCATTGGGACCAGTCCATCATGCTCTACACATCTCTTTCATCCTCTGCTTCAGAAGCATCTGTAAATCTTGCCCAATCCTTGGCAGTCCGAAGTAGTCCATACCCCTTATTTTCGAGGAGAGTCGCCCGATCTGGAGTACAGTACCCATGAGCAAGACATCTGTCTTCTTCCTCTCAAAGTCGATGGTGTCATGATGATAGGCTGCATCACCCCCCAGTGCAAGTATTTCCTGCTTCAGTATCAGCGCCCCTGGCACCGTGATGTCTTTCAACAGGGCCGTCAGCATAACTCCTTTCTTCGCAAGAGCGTTTCTTATATCGCTTCGTGTTCCCACTCGTTCTAGTAGCACTTCGATACCTGACTCATCTTCCACATCAAGCAACATGGCCCTCTCTGTCTGCAACTCCTCTCTGCCTCTTACTGCATTACTCACTCTGAGAAGCATGACTGTTTCTCTGACATCATGTGTTCTGATGACAGATGCACCCTTTGAAACAGCAATTGCTGTGGCCGCAAGGCTACCAACAAGCCTGTCCTCTGGACGTTCCTGATTTAGCATCTCTCCAACAAAGGCCTTTCGTGAAACACCAACAAGCAAGGGTCTCCCAAGCATCACGAATCGATTAAGGAATCTAATAATTCGAAGATCTGCCTCTGTGGGTTTTCCAAATCCAACACCAGGGTCCAGTATTAGCTGACTGGCCTCGACATTACTCTGTTCAGCAATCTCCAGGCTCTTCCTGAGAGCGTCCATGCTGGCAGCCAATGTTTGACAGTGTGGTTCACAGTGAGCCATAGCTATCGCAGGAACCGAATACTCACGAATCACGTCAATCATCTCAGCATCTCTCTGAAATCCAGTGACGTCATTCACAACATCTGCGCCAAGCTCCAATGCCATCTCTGCAACCTTTGCGGACGTAGTGTCTACCGAGATGGGGATGCTCACATTTCCATCCAGGGCTTGCAAGGCCCCCTTGACACGTTCTAGCTCTGTTTCAATGCTGGTTCCCTGCGTTCCATAAATCTCCTTAGGTGCGGTAGATGTGCCCCCGATGTCAATCATATCCGCCCCATTTTTCTCCATCTGAATTGCTGTGGAAACAACCTCTTCAACGCTCTGCTGTACAGAACCCCTGTAGAACGATTCAGGGGAAAGATTGATGACGCCCATAACTCTTGCTGGATATCTGTTGCCTATCAAGAGCCCACTGATATCGACAGTATTATCATGCAATGCGGAAGACCTCTATCATAGATGACACATGGAAGAAGATAAAACATAGCGGATTTGACCCCCATACACAGCTCGTGGTGAAACAAGATGACCAAGGAACCAAAGCGAACACATCTCTATGACTGGCACAAAGCAAATGGGAACGTGGTTGAATTCGCTGGCTGGGAGATGCCGGTAAGATACACGGACATCCGAGAAGAAACGATGGCCGTGCGCGAGCAGGTTGGCATCTTCGATACCAGTCACATGTTTCGTTTTATGATTGAGGGTCCTGAATCTGCAGATTTCCTTCAATATCTGACAACAAACAACGTCAAGAAACTGAATGTAAATGATGGTCACTATTCGACCTGTCTCAACGAGCATGGTGGAACTCAAGACGATCTCATGTTGTACAGGGTTGCTGAGGACCAATACATCTGGGTGACTAATGCGGCTAATGGGCCCAAGATATGGGCACACATGCTTCAACATCGGAGCAGATTTGACGTAGAGGTTCAGGACAAATCACGTGAGATAGTGATGATTGCTGTCCAAGGGCCAGAGGCCTTGGAACTCCTCTCAAGAATGGGTGAACATGACGTTTCAGACCAGCCCCGGTTCAGTGCACATAAGGTTCAGCTGCTCAATGAAGAATGCTATCTCTGTCGGACAGGTTATACTGGCGAAGCAGGTGGTGAGATTCTTCTTCTAAACACACCATTTGACAACGCCGGAAAGAAGAAGGCCACTGCATTCTGGGAGGGGATTCTCGACTTGGGGGCTGAATTTGGTATCAAGCCCTGTGGTCTGGGCGCGCGCGATGCTGCTCGCCTAGAGGCAGGTTTCGTTCTCTACGGACATGAACTAGACGAAGAAACTTCGCCCATCGAAGCCCGGATTCCTTACGCAGTTAAGTTCAAGGTTGACCCTTACTATATTGGCTATGATATCGTGCGGAAACAGAAGGAGGAAGGTGTTGAGAAGACCCGCATTGGACTAGTCATGGTTGACCGAGGAATACCTCGACAGCACTATCCCGTGGTTCTGAATGGAGAGGAGATTGGAGAAGTGACCAGTGGTACCATGTCTCCAGTGCTCAGAAATGGAATTGGTATGGCATACGTAAAGCCAGATCTGGTTGAAGAAGGCGATTCCATCGAAGTTGATATCAAAGGCCGCATGAGGAAAGCCAGAGTTACTCAATGGCCATTCTACGACCAGGATGAATACGGCGAGAGCCGAAAGGACTGAATGAGAAGTCATTTAAATGAGTCAGAAGTTCAGACTTGCTTAGTTGGTGGAGCCATATGACGAAAGTTCCAGATGATTTAGTATACAGCGAAGAACACGAATGGGTGAGAGTTGAGGACAACATAGCCGTGGTTGGAATCACAGACCACGCACAGAACTCTTTACACGAGATAACCTTTGTGGAGATAACCGAAGAAGGTACTGCTGTTGATGCGGGTGATGAGATTGGTCTGGTAGAGTCCATGAAAGCCTCTTCTGACATATTCTCTCCACTCTCCGGTGAGATTGTTGAAGTCAATCGCGATTTGGAGGATGCTCCAGAGATTGTCAATGAAGACCCTTATGGTAAGGGCTGGATGTTCAAGATTAAACCCTCCAACCTAGATGCGGAACTGAAGAAACTCATGGACGCAAAAGCATACGCCGAGTTCATCGAGGAGTAATCTCCAGATAGTAACTGATGGCCTTCTGTGGTCGGCCATCACCACTCTTCTTTTCAATAATCCAATCTCTTTGCCGCCAATAGGTCATACTAGGTAGTACACCTCTACCTCCAAACACAACCTTTTTAGCACGTCCTAAATCTGCTCCGTTGGATTCGAGTCAGAACGGAGAGAGCACTCTGCATGTCTAAGTTCAACAAATACAAGCGGTCAACTGGAAGGTTTCTGAGAAGAGCATTCCACAGGCCAAAAGCAAAGATTTCACGAGGATCCATCATCATTGCCGTTACGCTGACTATCATCTTCATAGCTTCTCTAGCATTGAGACTTGTTCCTCTTATTGATGCACAACCTATTGTCCGTGCATTTGACCCATGGTTTCAGTTGAAGGCGACCGAGTATGTAGTCGAAAACGGATACGGTGCGTATTTTGGCTGGCACGACGCCTATACCTGGGTGCCCTTTGGCAGAGAGATAGGTAGGACTACCTATGTTGGAGTGCCCTTCACAAGTGCCTTCCTATACTTTACTGCAAATGGACTTGGTATACCCGTTAGTGTGACTTACGTTTCGGTCTTGATGCCAGCATTACTGGGCGCGCTCACAACCATTGCAGCTTTCTTTCTGGGACGAGAGATCTCGAACAATTCAGTTGGTCTTCTAAGTGCACTCTTCATGGGATTCATGCCTGCATTTCTACAGAGAACAATAGTAGGATTCTATGACAACGAATGTATCGGTGTATTTGCTATCGTTCTTACCATGTTCTTCTTTACCCGAAGTATCAAAAGGAATTCCCTTCCCTCTGCTGTTGGGTCGGGTCTGTCTCTGGCATATCTCCTAGCTTCATGGGGTGCAGCTGACTTTCTTCTTGACCTGCTTGCCCTCTATGCATTTGTGTTGTTGGTCGCAGGTCGCTACAGCAAGAGATTACTCTCATCATATCTGACCACAGTTTCTATTGGAATGTTCATTGGGGGGTTAGTTCCGAGGAATGGCTTCAACAATCTGACGCAATTCTCAACATTGGTGCCCATCGGCGTTGCTGCTCTATTGGCAATATATGAGATATGGTTGAGGGTGGAGAGCTACAGAGAAACCACTGCAGAAGCACTCTCGCCCCACATGAAACCCATACTTCTCGCGATAGGTGCTCCTGTGATTGCAGCAGCATCGTACTTCATCTATGCCAGTGGTTCCGAGCTAGATATTTCCACGGCCAATGCAAACCCTATTCTAACCATTGGCGGCAAGTTCCTGACAGTCATCAACCCCTTCTACAGGCTTGACCAGAGGATATTCGCATCAGTGGCAGAACATATGCCAACTCCATGGAGCAGCTTCTATAACACCCTCCTAGTTCTCATCTTCTTCTTCCCATTGGGCATGTACTTCGCCTTCAAGAGAGGAAAGGACGAGGACTGGCTGATTGTTCTGTACGGGGTCACTGCTGTGTATTTCGCAGGGAGTATGATTCGTCTTGGTCTTATCCTCGCCCCTGGAGTTGCAGTGCTATCAGCCATTGCTGTGAATCAGATACTATCCCCATTCTCCAGAATCTTCACTCAGCAGTCTGTTTTTGAACGACGACGACTACGAATGAGTTCATCTCTAACCTCAGAACACGCTCTTGCTGCCTATGTTTTCGTCGGACTGCTACTCTCAATGACAATATTCGGCGGTGTGAACTACTCTACAAATCAAGCAGGAAGGCCCGAATTTGCATCTGGCCAAATTTCTACCGGTGCAAGTAATACCGACTGGCAAACGGCAATGAACTTCATCCGAAATGTTCTCCCTCCAAGTGCTACTATTGCAAGCTGGTGGGATTACGGTTACTGGATCAACAGTGCCGGGGGTGCCCAAACGATAGTGGACAACTCTACACATAATAGCACACAGATAGCTCTCATGGGTTATGCAATGATGGCGCGAAACCTAACAGCATCCTTGGAAACGTTCAAGAAGTGGAATGCGTCGCATGTCCTAGTGTATTGGGGCCATCGTGTATCGGGCTTCGGTGGAGACGAGGGGAAATGGCCTTGGATGGTGCGCATTGCTGAGGATCGCCTCGGAAGTTCCGTGATTGACGACAAGACCTATCTCGGTGACAATCCTGATACGCCTCAGACTGAGACCGACTACACTCTGAATGCGTTCTTCGAAACAACGCTCTACAAACTGATGCTATATGGAGAACCACGCAGTCAGGAGGAGCTCGGCCAGATGAACCTGCCTCAATCGCGGCAGCAGGCCGACATGCAATATCTGAGTGAGCAGAACAATCCCGATACACGCTGGAAGAACAATGTTCCTCAGAGTCTCTATGGTGCATTTGATCTGGTCTTCACCAGTGGTGAATACGGTCTCGTGAAAATCTATGAAATCGACTACACCATGCTAGAACAGTATCAGAACAAGCTCGATTCAGACTGGCCCATTGAGAAGGGTACTCTCAACGTGGATATGGATGGTAATGTTTCAGCGTTCGAGCAGAACTTCGCCACCTTTGAGGTCGTCTTCGGGGGCGGCTATGAGGCGACGGTGTACACACGTGCCAACGGCACACATGTATACTTCGGAATCGAGATGGACCAGCTCGACGTCGAAAATGATGCCTTCGGGATTCAGCTATCCGAGCTCGGAACCCTCTCGAGTCCCGACATCCGCATCTTGAATTATGATGGCCATGACTATTTTGACGGATACGTGAACTTCGAAGGCGATTGGGTACCAGACTCGTCTGGCTCCAACCCGTCAGAATACGCCATCGGTAATCGGACTGTGGAATTCCTGTTGCCACTGAACTCCTCAGACCCTCAAGACCTAAGGATGATTCCAGGGATGAACTATCAGATTCGCTTTCTGTTCTGGGACAACATACAGTCCGGCGAACCGACATTTGCAGCTCCATGGACAACCATATGGGTGCCTGTAGACTTGTATTGAGAACATTCTGGGTGATTGGCAGCGCCAATCGCCCCCTTTCTATTCTTCGTCCCGTTGCTTTCGCTTTGCCCTTCTTCGGTATTCACCATATTTGTCCACTGGGCTGAATCGCGGCGGATGTGGGGTCTTGACGAGCCCATCGCATCTTGGGCATCTGTTTCGTTCGAGAGTGTACTCACCGCACTCTGAACATTTGAAAATATATGGCATACTCATAACCTATTTTCTTTTGAACTCAAAGACACCCTCAGCTTTCTCAATAGCAGCTCTGATACTTTGAATAATGCCGGAAAGCAGCTCTTCCGCCTCTCTGTAGTCGGGACTAATGATCGAGAGCTTGTATCTTGGCGCACCCAGAGTGTATATCTCTACTTCAGATTTCTCATCAGCCTTCCCGATATCAAGTCCCTTCGTCAGGGCCGACTTGATTACTTCGACGCCTTCTGGCCCCGGCACTTGTATCTTCAACTCACCGTCAACTTCTACAGAAGGAATCTCGATACGTGCTTCAGCATTTTCGGCAATCTGCTTCAGTAGATCTTTTGGAGCATCCACATCTTTGAGCGCCTCATAACCCAAATCCGCTGCGGCTTCGAGACCCTTGTAGATCTCCCCAAAATGCTCCTCTAGAGGCCAACCAACCTTCTCATAGATATCGTCGAGGTCTGTGTTGTTTTCATGTGCAATCAGTTCCAAGAACTTCTCCGCCTTCTGAGTACGTTTCCATTCCGTATTCTTGGCTCGTTTTGCCTCACTGGATACTCTTCTTAACGAACAATCAATGTGGCCTTTTGACCTGTCAACTTGAAGTACCTTCACAACTATCCTTTGGTTCTCATGGATATGGTTCCGTATGTTCCTGACCCACGTACTACTAACTTCTGAGATGTGTATGAATCCCTCCTTGTCCCCGTATTCTGGGAGAGTCACATATGCGCCATAGGGTGCAACTTTGGACGCCACCGCCACAACATACTCATCCGGTTCGGGCCATTCAGTACGTTTCAAGACCATGAGAATCTATCCTCCTTCAATGAATTGGACCCCGAATTCTACGAAAGAATCTCGAGTTCTCTTGCAATCGGTTCTAACTTCGCCTTTCCGCCTGATGGCTTGGCGAGCACTCTTTCACACTCAACACACTTGACCTCAGTTGAGGCACTCCCGAATATGATCTGCTCGTGCTCGCATTCAAGGCACTTGATTCGGATAAATCGCGAGCTTGGTTGCTGGACTACTTCTTTCTTACTCAACATCATCACCGCATTAGACAGCGTTGTAAACCTGCTTGGATAGCAGAAGAGCATCCCGGAGGGACTTCGTATCGTCGGCGATGACTCTCATTATAACTGTATCGACATAGGTTACAGTCAGCTTGGCAAAATTCGAACACAATCAACTTACCTTGGCAGCGGACTATCGAGATCTCTCTTGCCTGGTTGCAATCACTCGAAATAGAGTCTGCATTTCAGCGTCTAGCCCTGACAGAGCTTCCCTCTTGGCCGTTCTAATGGACGTAAGAATCTCTTGTAATCGAGATTGCATTCTGTGTAATTCACGGTAAACTAACTGCCAGAGGTGACATCGTGAAATAAGATTGGTCTAGATGCGTTGAATCTCGACCTTCTTTAGGCGTATTCCATCACTCTGGAACATATGCCCGCACTCCTTGCATTCATACTGAAGCATGGTCTTCTTCGTGGTCTTGGCGAATCGCTTCTGGATTGGTTTTGGAAATGACCCGTAGCCCTTAGTCTTCCTGTCCATTCGTCGGCTACCCTCAGCTAGAGGTCTGGTCTGTCCTTTCTTGTATATGCTGACCTTATGCATAGTATGCGTATTGCATCGTGGACAATGCTTTCGAAGCTCACTCTTGATATTCATTTCCAATCACCAGATTCTGGTCTGCGTTTGGCATTCCCGCGCTTTATAACCGTTAGGGAGTAGCACCAGCCGCCTAAAACGACAGGATGTTCAGATGTGCAATTATGACGACAATGAGCAGGATTGCTGCGAAGACTACCACTAACGTGGGCCCAACCTTAATCCCGGGTGTTTCATCCTCGAAGAATCTGATTAGACCGGCACCACCTGTGACTGGCGTCTCGCCCTTTTTCTTCTTCTTACGTTTCTTGGCAGTCTTTGGCATTGCCTGTCTGTCTCCTAGCGTTGCCTCTCCGGACTCTGATGTGGATAAAAACCCTTTGTTACACTCTTGGAGATAAGCTGTCGCGGAGGATTGATACTCGTTTGGTTCTCTCTCTCCATTCTACGGAGTATCGATACACTCGCACGGTGTCTTCCTACACCTAGAACAGACATGATTGTACTTGTTCAACAGTGCCTTCTCAAGGTCAACATCCAAGAGATTCGCGAGGGAACAGAGCCAGGCAAACACATCTCCAAATTCACTCTCTATTTCATCCCGCGTCCCGGCTCTCTGAATTGTTTCACTTAGCTCAGCAAGTTCTTCATACGTTCGTAGAACTGTCCGTTCGACACCGCGCTCTCTATCTCTTTCAAGATAGATTCGGCGCATCATCTTCTGAGCTTCCCGTATCTCCATGAGGAGTCCTCAGGAGGGACTAATAACCTCTCTACTTAAATCTGAGATGCTTGTAGGCCTCGGTCTCCGTGTCGAAGGCGTAGTGGACATGCTGGAAGTCCTCACGGAATGTGCCGACCTCGTCTGAGATCTTCTTGACGTCCTCACCCTTCATGACCACTCGGGTCATCAGCTCGGCTATGTGATCCATCTCGGACTCCTTCATCCCCAGTCTGGTCATCTCACTTGTGCCCAGCCTGATACCGCCAGGCTTGCGGTAGTCCCGCCCCTCTTTCTTGTCCCAGGGCAATAGATTCCGATTGATGATGATATTTGCCTTTTCGAGCTCCTCCTCCACCTTTCGCCCGTTCTTCATGGGGGTCTCGGACACCTCTACTAGAACGATGTGCGACTCGGTGAAACCCTTGTGTTCTGCAACGACCTCCCATCCTCTGTCATGCAGGGATTGGGCTAGGGCTTTCGCGTTCTTGATGATTTGCGTAGAATAATCCTCGCCGAACTCAGCCATCTCAGCTAGGGCGACGGCCAATCCAGCGACGTTGTGGAGATGATGATTGCTCATTAGGCCTGGAAAAGCTGCGCGTTTGATGGCATCGGCGTATTCCTTACGCGACAAAACGCACCCCTTTTGTGGCCCGGGAAGCGTCTTATGAGTCGACGCGGTGACCACATCTACCCCCTCCTCAAACGGTTGCTGGAACTTCCCACCTGCAATCAACCCTGCAACGTGTGCCGAGTCGTACCCGATCTTCATGTCGTACTCGTCAGCAATCTCTCGGAACTCTTTGACGGGATGTGGAAACAGGAACACGCTTCCGCCGAACAGCAGAAACTTCACTTCATTGCCGCTGTCGAACAGCTCGCGGATCTGTTTCTTGCTGGCATCAACGTCTATGTTGAACTCATCCTCATCGAAGTCCCACGTCCTGACCTTGTGACCACGAATCGATCCCGCCGTTCCCCCCAGACTCGAACGCGCATGTGAGATGTGCCCACCATGAGCGATGGAGAGCGCCATCATCCGGTCAAGCGGATCCATGAATGCAGTATACATCATGAGGTTTGCAACGACACCCGATATTGCCCGTACATCAGCAAATTCCGCATTGTACAGGTCCTTTGCCATCTCGATGCAGAGCTTCTCAACCTCATCTATGTAGACACAGCCTGCATAGACTCGCTCACCCGGCCAGCCCTCTGCATACCGGTCGCGAAAGTCACTCACAATGGCCGACCGCACCGCTGGCGAACTCACGTTCTCAGAGGCTATGAGATTGATTGTATTGCTCATCCAGTTGTCATGCTTCTCCAAAAGATCGAAGATCTCATCATACCGCTTTTTGTGCTTGCTCACATTGGACACTCCCAACAGTAGAGTCTGTGTACGACATGTCGCATGTTTCGCCTTCGTTATATGACTTACGACACAGCCGATTCGCAACCAGTGAATGAGAGAGCCCTCCTCTGCAGTCCTTCCGAGCAGGAGATTTGCATCGCATTGAACTGACAAACTGATGACGTAGTTTATTTGTAGGAATCTTGTCAAGAGTCCCTAGGAAAAGGTTGAGTGAGCTGCATGATAAAGACGAGAGTAACTGAAATGCTGCGATGCAAATATCCAATCATTGTGGGGGCCATGGCAAGGATCACCAATCCCGAGTTTGTAGCTGCCGCGAGTAATGCTGGTGCCTGCGCTGTGCTAGCCAGTGCAAACTATGACACTCCTGACAAATTGCGCGATGCCATCAGAGCAACCCAGTCCCTCACCGACCAACCATTTGCAGTGAATATCAACCTATTTCCTGCTCTGATGCCTCAGGACAAGCTGGAGGACTATGTGGATGCGACTCTGGCTGAGGGCGTGGAAATCATCGAGACAAGCGGCCACAAGGCTCCAGAGGACCTGGTTCCCAAGTTCAAGGATGGTGGCGCTATCTGGATTCACAAATGTGCTGGAGTGAGATACGCGTTGAAAGGGGCCTCTCTGGGCGCAGACATAGTCACGGTTGTTGGATACGAGAATGGAGGCGCGACCGGGAAACTGGATATAGGGACCATGGTGATGACACCATCAGTAGTTGATGCTCTGGACATCCCTGTCATTGCCGGGGGTGGCATAGCAGACGGTAGAGGGGTCGCGGCGGCGCTGGCACTGGGTGCTGAAGGGGTAATCATGGGTACACGGATGATGGCCACAAAGGAGTGCCCCATCCATGACAATCTCAAACAGGCCTTTGTGGAGGCGAAGGAGACCGATACAGTACTAGCCTTGCGTTCCATCGGGAATACCCACCGGATATGGAACAATGAGGCTGCGCAGAAGGTGCTCGAACTAGAGGCTGAAGGTGCATCGTTATTCTCCCTCGTGCAGGCTGCCGCTGGAACCAAAGCACAGAAGATGTACGATGAGGGAGATACCGACCTAGGGGTCGTGAGTTGCGGTCAGGGTGTCGGTCTGGTCGGGGACATCCCGAGCGTCAAGGATTTACTTGATAGGATAATGGGCGAAACCGAGGAGATAATCTCGCGGTTGCATGGTCGATTCGAGTAGAGTGGACTGAGGACTTCCTTTCAACATCGAACTGTAAGTCCGACTTACGGATCAATGAACCAGAGCATTCCGAAACCTCTATAACCAAAAAAGAGGCACAGCGGACGAGTGGGCCAGTGGCTTAGTTAGGCAGAGCGACAGGCTCTTAACTTGTTGGTCGAGGGTTCAAATCCCTCCTGGCCCGCCATCAACTCCTTAATGGGTATAGGTCAATTCCAATCGTCTTCCATATCTAATGCAGATCAATACCGGCTGAGCAATCGGCCGCTGATTGTTTCTTGGACTAGCTCGTCCTCCCAGCAACGGCACTGGGTTGTCTCATATCAACTTCAATGATGTTCCTTGCCGCATTGACATCGGCATGGAAGTATGCAGCGCAGTTCTCACAGTAGAAGTATTCGCCCCCACGGTACTCCTCTTTCGATCCCTCTCGCTCCACCCTTACACCTGTCTCCCCGCAGACATGGCATTTTCGAGAGGTCCACGCTGGAGTCACCGTCCAGACGCCACCGAAACGATGCCCCAGGACCTGACGCATATATCGTACGGCCTCAAGCACCTGCGACCAGAGATTGAATGAGAGCCGCCATGATAGATCCCCGTAGCCCTTTGGTGCCTGGTAGTTCTTCAGGTTCTCGAAATAGAGCGTCTTGACACCGTACCTCTCGCAGAACCACACAGCCCTCGAGGCAATCTGTCGGGCAATCTCGCGATCGAGTCTGCGGACCTTCTTCCAGAGAGCATCCAGATGTCGCTCCTTCTTCCTGAGAGAGCCCGGTCTCGAATAGTCCTTGCCATGCTTACGTTCCCAGTTGTTGCGCATGAGAGCAACCCGTGAGGAGAGTGCCTTGGTCTGATGCCTGAGGAGATTGCGCTTCTTCACCAGTTCCTCCAGAGAGAGAAACTCATCCACGTAGCCCTCACCGTTCCGCACCGAGAGCACGATGGGTACACGGATGCCACGATCAGCACCAGCCTTGCGGGTGTACTCCCGCGTTCCAAGGACTTCATCCACCATCTCCTGAGTGGGTGGGAGAAAGGGTATGTCTAGAATGACACGATGACCCCGCAAGAGGAGAGCGGGTGGACCGCAGGTACGGGACTCTCTCAGTCGCTGCACTTTCTCCTTCAGTTGTGCTAGCTTCTCGGAGTCGGCGTTCTTGCGGTTCTTCCATCTGTTCAGCTGATAGACGGCATGCTGAAGCTCGATGGTGTTGATCAACTGCTCATGCTGGTCCTCGTATTTCCGTGCTCGAAATCGAAGCTTCTTTGCTCTCAGGTGCTTGCCCTGAGCCTTGGCCTCCTCTGCCCTCGCTCTGTCCTCTCTTGCGGCCCGGGGCAGCCAATCAAGGAAACGAAACGCAAGAGTCCTGGTCTTGTAGGGGGAGGTTTCATGTGCCTCTCCCTCCATGGGCTCAGGGAGCTTCAGGAAAAACAGCACCTCGTTCTCCTTCTCCAAGTCCTGTGAGTACCAGTATCCTTGACTGGGAGAGTTCTCCGTGCTGGCCGAGAAGTCTTCGGTGTGGGAGTACATCCTTGGAGTGGCGAAGGGATAGCCCCTCTTGTGCCACTGACGGAGTTTCCCTCTTGCAATCTTGAGGATGCTGTTGGCTGTCGGTTTCTCCTTGAGATACCTGCGAATCCTCCCCCGCTGATAGGGGCGAGTGCTAAGCGGTTCCCCTCGCTTCTCGAGGATCGAGTGGTCCAGTCTTCGACGGAGCTGCTTCAGGACCGAGAGACTGTAGTAGAACCCGGTCCCGTTGTTCTTCGTGGACTCACATGCTCCCCGAACTGCCTTGGTCAGGTCGCTTGCGATATACCGGTTCTTCAGCAGCCGGGTCAGGTCGCTCTCGTTCTCGCAGAGATACTCGATAGCTGCCTTCATCAGCTGCCGTCGCAACCAGTTGGACTGGATGATACGCGCAGCATGCTCCAGAGCGTTGCGGTACAGCCGCTCGAAGCACTGCTCCTGGACCTCAGGATGACTCCTGTATCTCACAGAATCCTCACTCTTGAGAAGGGCATAGCCCTGCCTTGGATAACCGGCCAGCTCCTCGCCGAGAAACGCAAACCGTCCCTTGTCAGCATACACGCGTTCAAGGACCTGGTTCACCAGTGAGACAAACGTTTCGAAATATGAGCCAAGTAGAGAGAGGTCGATGTCGTTGACCTTCCGCCCGGTGGTCGCCGAGAGGCGCTCCTGGAGTGCAGCAAGCTCACCCCTTCGGAATCGTGGGTCTGGTCCCCTTCCCTTCCCCCTCTTGTTCACCCCCCGATGAACGGAGCAGAGGGAGAACTCGGTGGTCAGATACTTCAGACCCGTACCGTGGTGCGTTGTTGACGTGACCGATATAAAGCTGTCATCCATTGTCTGTTGCTTCTCCGAGGGGTCCCTCGCAGCATGCTCCCGGGGACGACGCCGGGCTTCTTTCGTCATCAACAGTACACCTCTCTCTTGTGTGGCTCAGAAGTTATAATCTCATAAACCGTTATAAAGCTACCAAGCAAGATTGCTTCTTATCGGTCTAGAAGGATTATTAGGCGTTTTTACCCAGAATAAAGGATTATGAGAGAATTTAATTTCTTACAGATAGTCTAGAATATCTATATAAATAATCATCACCAATGGATGGAAGTGTCGCGTCTAGGGAGTTCAGGGAAACCAAGCCAGATTCTGGCCCAATCAGTCATGACCGGGCTTGCTGCCTTAGTCAGACTAGCGCAGGCCCGAGGTAGCTCCCAGACCCAGAAGTATGTCAACTCCATGACTAAGGTCTGGACTAGTGCGAAGAAGGAGCTGAAAGAGAATCAGGTCTTGAGCCCCCATGACTTCTCTTCTGTCCAGAATATCGAGCATCTCTTGCGTCAGAGGTGGCTGGACATCATCTGGCACAGCACGAAACGGTACGGCAATCGAGAGTTCAAACGGGTATACAGCTGGCGGGAGGGAAGTGTGGGTCCGCTGAATAGTCTACTGAACTATGCGGGAGCTCGTCTCCGAGATCTCGCTACAACTCACTACCCCTTTCCCGAACCGCAGTACTACCTGTTTTTGCAGTATGCCGATGGGCGCAAGACATTCGTTCCTCGTTCAGTTGTATCAGAAGACACTCCTGACGATGCCGTGAGGGAGTATTGGCGAGCAGGCTATCCTGGTGACTCCAAGAGCCCACGTTTCTTGCTCTCACACCCCACACTTCCAGAACTCGATTTTGTAGACATGATCCGCGGACACGTACAGGAGCTCTGTCGGCAGCTCTTCATCTACAACGTTCCGCGAAACGAGGCACATCGATACATCCGCCTCCTTATCCACAGACTCAAGCCATTCCTTGACTGGTTCTATTCTGAGGGAATGACAGGACGAAAGGACTTCTACCCCGAAGCGGACAGAGAACTGAGAGATATCGTTCTGGAGATACGGGCCGTGTATGGGCGTCGCGCTGGTAGACGAGAGCGTCTTTCTGACCAACTTGAGTGGGAGGACACGGCCCCCCTTACGGTAGAGTTCCTCAAGTCTAAGACACAGTCACTTCGCAGTAGTTCGACATCGAAAGAGGTCCGGGATGCTTGTGACAGGATCCTCGCTTACATCGGCTCGGAGTACATCACGGAGCCAGACTTGATGAGACTCCGAGAGCAGGTTTCGGCCATCAGCCAGCGCGAGGGCAATGACTGGCACAGGGTACTCCTCTCGGTCTTCCATCATCCACGATCTCTGAAGTCGGTGCTGTTTGCCGGGGACTCGATGCTGGAGTGTCCCACAGACAGACAGTTCCTTGCTGAGGTGCCCATCCGTTCAAACAGAGGTCATGGCAAGGCGGACCTGGTGCTCTTTGTTCGACGGAGTGTTGGACTGCGTATTGTTTGGACTCCTGTGATGATCCTTGAACTCAAGACGAAGACTGCCTTCGATTACAATCTTTATTGGATGCGACCACGGACGAAGAAAGACCACTCTGCCCCGGTATTGCATTGTTGGAAGACGCGGCTGATGCCTCAGGAATGGTCAACCATATCGACCTCTCTCCCCATCAAACGGACACGTGACCAGCTAGCTCTCTATGAGAAGACACTGGTTCGTGAGTACAGACAACTAGTGCCTCAGGACACATTTGCTCCGCGCGAGCTATGGAAGGGCGTCGTCATTTTGGATACGGCTGAGAGCTACGAGTCGATATTAGATGCTCTTGAAGGAATGCTCTCCAGCCTACAGGCAAATCCTGCAGACTTCGTTTCTACAAAGGGATGGACCTCCCACAGGTTCAATAGATCGACAGGAGGTGGCCGAATAGCTCTCCTCATGGCTCCCTGTTCGGGACCCGTAGGTGCGATGCGAGAGGCGGCCATAGCAGACAACATCAAGGTAGACAATCCCTTTGAGAATCGGAATGCTGACGAACGCATCCTCACCCAGTATATCTCTGTGCCCTCGCCCACCTCTGGAGGAAATGCTGCTGCATGGCACGCCAAGAACTGGCACCTCTTACATCACATTGATGAAGTCGTGAGACACTCCTCGTCGTCTCCCTCAGTCTATTGGCTTGACCTATTGGGGAGTCTTCCTGAGAGGCTGCGCACCCGGCGTTTGGGACTGGACGACAAGTCTTCGGATTTGCTTGAGAATATCATATTCATGGACCTGAGCGGTGACATCGAGTCGTTTCTCAAAGGCGAATCAAACACAATTCAGAGCCTCACTGCCATCTCTGGGTTGGAAGAAACGGAGCGTGTCATCATCGTAGATGGCTGGGCGGACCTGAATCAGATGACTCCTACCTCGCAGAAGGAACGACTCTTGGCGCTCGAATGTTCCATTCTTGACACGCTCCCTGACAACAACGTCAATATCATCTGGGTGGATAGTGGCGTGAAAGCCACAAGAATGAATGAAACGTACCAACGACCGTGTCTTGATGTTCTGCCCCATGACTCTCCCAGGCGTTTCCAGCTGGATGAAGTCATCTGGAATATACCCACTGCTCCCAGAGTGTTCGGCTGGCAGACTCCCTATGCCGATGAGAAACGAATAATCGTACAGGACACACCGACGAGCGCCCCTCCTTGGAGCACTATGATTGAGGTGCCCGTCCTAAGGAAGTGGGCGCGAAAGTTTAGGGGTGGTTCGAAGCGCGATAAGATAGTCGCCGAGGAAGATATCATGGAAGAGATGGTCACTTCGCAATCAATGCACGGACGAGATGTGATACTGGGAAACATCCAGAGCACAATCTCCTACCTCACTGAACACGCAGTCCAAGATCTCCAGGCTGAGGCAATGACTGTTTCGCCGACTCTTCTTCGATCTAGGAACGGATCAATGAGTGTAGCGGTGGCTGAACCGCAAAGCACACCGTATTCCATCTCTAGCCACTTGGTAAGGAAGACGGAGAGCCCTCCTCTAAGAGAACGACTTCATCTCTGTCCCATTCACCCTCCCCCAATTCCGAAACGAGCAACTGAAGCGAAGATGTATGCAGGTCCTGTGGGCATCCCACGCCACTGGCATCATAAGACACAGAGAGAAACTGAAGCTGAGAAGCACTACACGCGAAAACCTCCCCTCTACGGGAAGACCGAGCTGATCTTTCTGGATAGTCCGACTGCACGGAGGAGAGAGATTAGACGGCTACGAGATGCGGCAAGGTTCCTGAAATGCCAGTTCCCTGCACACGATGACATGTATGTTCTGTGTAGACAGGTGCATTCACTGTGCGAGGGTGCCCTGAGCAACTCCGATGAGCCCGGTAATTACGTTGGTGTACTTCTCCAAGTCAGAGACCTCCTCATCCGTCACCCCAGTCGTGCACGAGCCTGGCAACTGATTGAGCCGTATCGTGAGCTGGTAGGTGAGACTCTCAGTGCGGAGAATCGTCTGCTCCTTGCCGATATTCGCCGTGAGAATCCGGATGCCCTTGCTCTTTATGGGAATAATCTCCTCTTGGGAATCATGGCTGCACTGGCCAAGACGGTTCGGGATGAGGGGCACTCGGCTGCGATTCCCCTCTGGGAATCTGTGGTTGAATGGCTACCGTATCAGATGGGATTCGCCCCGGTTCAGGCATCTCAGGAGAGAATCCAGTCAGTGTACGACTTTCAGACAATCTTCGCAAATCTCCTCTCGCGTGCAGAATACCTCACAACCAGAGAAACCGAAGTGGACGACCGTGTTAGCGAGATATCTTCCCTGCCTGCCATTTATAGGCCAGGGCTTCTAGTGGGTGATGAATACCATCTATGGTTCCTCTTCGAACGCCCAGACGGTCAAGCTGTCTGTGGTCTTATGAGAGAAAAACAGGAGAGGCTACGTTTGGGATTCCAGTGGTGTTCGAGCAATCCAGCAGAACTCAGTGACGGTGCACAAGAGCTGCTTGATGCGTCTTGCCTTTGGATTGAAGAGTCACTGGCCGTGACCAATGTAGGCGGCCAAGAGATTCTATGGGAATGGAGTCATGATAACGATGAATGGGGGCTCGTTGGCAGACTAGACTACGGAAGCCACCAAGATTCAAAGGGGGTCACCTCTCTCTTGTGGGTTCGACTCTCCCCTCTCTCTATGAAAACGGCTCTCAATCTGGAAGAGTGCCCCATTGGAGCACCCACACACAGTCTTGAGAGATTTCATCCGGTGCTGGAGAGGATTGCAGAACAACAGCATAGAGTGATGTCTGTCACATGTGAGGTGACCGTGGATTTGAGTCAAGAAACCTACGTTGTCACGTGCAGGTCATCGCGGGAGCCGCAGTACGAGTTCCGAACTCCCCGAACCGCGGAGGTTGTGGCCTTTCTTCGGTCAACTGCCCTCGATGGGCGCAGTGTCACTACTGAAGAGGGCGCAATCTTGACGTGGGATCATCTCACTGATATTGAGTATGGATATGGCGGAAAAGAGGAGGAGTGGTTCAGCCTATCATTTCTAAAACCGCTGGTGCATCGCAGGCATTTCTTGGAGAGCTATGTCTATCCGAAGAATGTAGAACAGCTTCTCTCTGCGCAAATGTCCCCTCCGGTGACCATGTATATTCGTTATGATGAGAAAATCATGGCGATGCACCGACTCCGACATCCTGTGCTTACTGTCAAGTTAGATGGCTTGTCCGAGAATTCACAACTGAAGAAGCTCGAGGAGGAAAGAATGAACATTTATGATGTGGCCTTGCTTGCAGAGGTGGAACAGTTCATAGATGTATCGAGTGGATTGATACATTCAGTTAGACTTGATGTGAGTTCAATTGAGGATATACGACTGCCTGCAGCACTCCGGACTGGACGGCTTGTAGACCTACTCGTTTCTGAGGGATTTAATGGAAACTAGTTGACTGAAACAACTATCTGAGAAGCAGAAACCATCGCAACTTCCGGCGACTTGGCAAGACAGCGCTTCTACATCACCTAGCCAACTGGGTCGTTTCTGCTGGCTTTCTGGTTATAGAAGTTTCGGAATACTCTCTTTCAGAATCCATAGCAGTATCACGATAGTTCGCGGTTGATACTCACAATTGAGGGGTATCTTGACAGATCCGAGCAACTACAAGCAGAAGCATTTCGAGATTCTTCGGAAGAAGTTAGACTCCCTGTTCCCTCATGGACCTGACAGAGCCTGACCCGGTGGTCTGGAACGACATTGCTGAGTGCTGCCTTCTTCTGGGTGATACCGATGGCTGCATCCAGGCTCTCCGTAGGTCCATCGAGCTGGCCCCCGGCGCCACCGAGGCATATCACAACATGTCCCTGGTATTTACAGATCTGGGAGACTATCAGGAGGCTGAACAGCTGGCGCGGAAGGCGGTGGAGATCGACTGTTCTCTCGGTGTTGCCTGGTGGAGCCTTGGGAGAATCCTCTATCTCCAAGAGCGCTACGAGCCTGCCTTGAAGGCCTTGGCGACGGCAACGGGACTGATACCAGATGATGCACAATCGCATCTATATCTCGCTCTCACCCTGACCAGATTGGGGAGACCGGAGAAGGCCGAGCGTGCCTTCTATCGGGCTGTACAACTGACTCCTGACGACGCTGAGGTTCTGCGGGAGTATGGAGCGCATCTTCTCTCTCTGGACAGGCCGGAGGATGCTGAGATGTATCTGAGGCGGGCTATCGATACCGACCCGTACGACTACAAGGCCCACACAGGACTGGCCGAAGCACTGATTGAGCGAGTCAAGACGGAAGACCCAGAGGTGGATGAACGGGATACCATAAGAGATGCAATGGAGAACCTCAACAAGTCCCTCTCCCTAGAAGTCCGATACGGAAAGACCTGGTTCCATTGGGGAGAGTTGTTCCTCATGTTTAGGGAGTGGGGGGAGTGTGCGAGAGCGTTCAGGGCGAGCATCGAGGAGGGATACGCGGATCCAATGGCCTACGCCTTACTTGCTGCAGCTCTCTCGCACCTTGGAAGAGATGCCGAGGCAGAGGAAGCCTTCTCCAAGTACAAGAGGATCATCGAGAACTTGGAATGAAACAAGAATACTCTTCACCTACGGGTGCAGGTGTTTATCGTGGCAATGGTTTCATAGTACTGAGTTGAACATTGATTCTTCTAACCCCTCTCAGTCCACCATCTTATACTGTGGTCTTCTGGCTCATCATCCGCATCTATCAAGACAAGTCGTTGGAAAGACTGATATTCAGAAGGAGGACATTGACATACGAAGGGCAATGCAACGAACCAAAATCAAGGCAGTCCTCTTACTCGTGATTGTGATCACACCTCTTTTCACATTTGTCCTGCTTGGGACACGACTGTCACCGCTTCCCGACGGCGGAAGCGGCGATGCGGCATTCCTGACGCTGAAGGAGTTCTGGTATCCTGTTGACCAGACCTCTCATGTGTTTCCGATGTTCATCATGGGGGCAGTGGCCGGTTATCGCAGAGGCCTGACCATGTCACTTCCCTCAAAGGCCCGTATCGACGTCTTCGCAATGGATGCAACTGACAGCAGCACGGATTTCACGTGGATGGATGCGGTATCACTCACCCAGCTGGGGGATGGGGACTCGGTCCACGTATCTTACACCCCTGCAGTCAACAGCACTTCTGGAGAGTATGGGGAGAACAGTGTGAAGTATCACGCGGGTCTTGAGAGCTCTGTCACCTGGGATGCTCAGGGCGATGTCGGTAAGGTGAGTGGCATAGTCTTGGAAGACAACGTGCCCCAGCCATCCAACAACTCTCTCACGCATCTCTGTACCATCGAGCTTGCATTCGACCTGACCAGGTTGGGTCCCGAGGACTCCAGTGTTGTGTTTACTCTTCTTCTTGCCCTCTCGATTAGTCGAAGCGATGCTCTGATGATTGCGGGCCATGAGGTCAACTTCATGATATCGTTCAGCTACTATTGGACGGACTACACCCTCGGTGTCTTCCAGACGGCCACAAACCACACAGGGGAGTGGTTCGATGTGCCGTGGAATCTGACCTTGGGAAATGGTGAGACCTACGGACAGTGGGACTGTGGAGTGATATACGCCTTAGAAGGTAACGTCGAATATACGGTTTCGGACTCCGAGGTCTGAATTCATCTTAGTTCGTCATTCACTACTGAGCCGTGCCTACAAATGTTTCTGCCTTCTCTCTCTTCCACCCGACAAACATCAACAGCGTGCCGAGGAATGCTCCCAGACCGCTACTTATCGTGGTCCAATACATGTAGGAATAATAGTTGAAGTGACTTGGCGGGTCCACTATGAAGGCAGCACCAAGCACGACACTTGCTACAGAGATCATGAGAAGCGCAGATCCTATGGCAAAGGAAAGTGCGTTGACTGCGAAAGACCATCTTCCAGCCATTCTACCACCGATTCAACTCAGTCATTTCTCCATTTAAGAACTGCGGGACCTGGTGTATCAGAGTTTCTTTCCGAGAAAGTACTTCCTGATGCCATCTGGATAGTCATCGAACTCCCCAAAGACCTCGTAGCCAAGGGCTCGGTAGAACTTGGGAGCCTGAAACGAGTAGGTGGAGGTCTGAACAGATATACAGCCCTGTTCCTTGGCAATCTTCTCTGCCTCGTGCACAAGCCGTGTCCCATGCCCTCTTCCGCGGCAGCCCTCGTCTATCCAGAGCAGGTCAATCCAGAAACTCCTGTACGTCGCCCGTCCTGCGAGCGCTCCTCTGATTTCTCCATCTTCATCCTTCAGGCCAAGCTGCACAGCTAGGCCGGGCTCCCCTGATAGTCCGTCACTCTTTTCGGCGTTGTAGGCTGCAAAGCGGGCTCGAACTTTTTCCCAGTCTTCGTGTGTCAGCCCCTCTGAAATATTGAATTCATCGGACATCTCGTGGCCTCACATCAGTTCTGTGGTGGAATCCGGTCTGGATTCAGCTTCAATGAAGCTCTCCATAGCACATAGAATATGATCCCAAAGACGGCAGAGCTCAAGAATGCTTGCACAGGAGTCATGGCGTTCACCGTGCCGAAGAGAAATGGTATGTTCATCTGTACAACATAGTACGCAAAGACTGCAACCACGGTCATACTGCGCAGAATCGACTTCCTGCGATTCTCGAGAGTCCTGACTGCATGTATCGCGATTATTGCCTCCCGTCCCTGATCTGTGAGTGCGTACATCCCTGTCTCATCTGTATGAATGACCCCTCCGAGCTTCCTGATGTGGTGTTGCAGGTTTCCGCTGCTTGAGATGCCCAGTTTCCTTTTGAGATCTGCAAAGCCAAGGGGTTCATCTCGAAGTGCAAAGAGGGCACGAATTCTGGTTTCGTGAGAGATGGCCTCAAACAGGTCTGCTTCGCCAAAGTCTTCTTCATCGTCAGATGTACTTGCATCCGCCATGGGATTCCCGCCAGTACATGATGAGCGCATTCCGGATATAATACCCGGTTAGAGGACTGCCTATTCGGACCATTGAGTGTTCGAGAACTCGATACTGTGGAAGACTTCCTGCCGAAAGTCCTCGTCCTCACACTCGAAGGTATACATCACAAAGCCATCGAATGCAAAGAAATGCATGCGCCCGGTCTGGTAGATCCTCTCTGGCTCGGCACGATCTATGAGTCTGATAAACTCCTCTCTTTTGAACTTCACACGATAGGAGCTGGTATGTGTCGCTGCAGCAACAGCAAAGGCCATAGTATAATATCACCATGTCTTCATTCGAGGAGAATCCTGATTAACCGTTCGTACAGATCTCCGCTCTCAAGACTGCTAGAACAGGCGGAACGCTTTATTGGTCGTTTTCTCTGCCTCACAATCCGGTATAGTCCATGATATTCACCGTTACCACAATCGTAGTCCTTGTAGTGGCCATTCTCTCCTTGGCATTGGCTCTCTATGGCGGCCTTGTGGCGTCGGACATGATGGAGGACTCACGGGACGACTTGGAGGAGTACGAGGCCTCTGAACAGAAGTACTATCTCCTGTCCATGATTGGCATCATTGTTCTCCTCGGGCGTCTTCTCATAGTGCCTGTCTTCTTCTGGATGCTTCAGTCTATCGTTCCCTTCTGTCCCGGAGCGATGTGTGCATATGGTGTCATGAATGTGGGCAACCCGTATTCTTTCATTGATTTGGCCCTGAAGATTGTGCTACCCTTTGCTTACGGTGCCTGGATTGTGCTTGAACTGGCGAACCGTACCCATCCCGAACTCCCTCTCATGACACACTTGGCCCGTTCGTTCCTTCTGATTCTCCTGCCCATGGTTGTCATCGAGGCTGCTGTGGACGTCCTGTTTGTTGCGACTGTGAAGCCGGTCTTTGCTCCGTGCTGTGGAAGCGTCTACGATGTCGATCCACCATTCTCCCCTTCCGCTCTCTTTGGCCCCGAATTCGGGATATTTCTCCTTGCACTTCTTATTGCCTTGGCAACCGTCTTGATTCTTGTTCAATGGAGTCATCTCAGACCCAAGATACGGTTAGGTCCAACTCTTCTTCTGGCTCTCTCTGCAGGTTTCGTCTATCTCCTCGTGCTCCATGATACCTACGCCCCGTTGGTTCTTGGTCTCCCAAGTCATCACTGTCCGTACTGCCTTTTCCAAGAGTTCCCCGACACGGCCCTCTTCACAGCTCTCTTTTGGCTTGGTATCGCCTCAGCAGGCTGGAGAGCAATCATGGACTGGAGCTGGCAAGACCGCTCCCTCGATGGTGAATCAATCCAGCCCCTGTCAACACTTCTTCTGAAGACTTCGACGGTGAGTATCTTGTTCAGTATGGTCTCACTTCTCACCCACGTTCTCGTTTCACTGACAGGGTAGACCAACAGCTACCGAAAACGTGGACAGAGTTGGGCAGTTCAGCGCAGGAGTCTATAGCTTCCAGCCCATGACTGAGAGCTGGTCATTCACACACTATCGCTCACCACGACTGAGATCACCCAGTGCCGTTAGCTGGGGGGACAACTCTCTGAAGTCCAAGTCTGCCTAACATACAATGAACGGTGACTACTGCTGAGAATCAACCAGCTCTCCCTGTGAGAGGCGGTAGACCTCATCTCCCCAGTCCAGCACCAGTGGGTCGTGTGATGCCACAATGACTGTCAATCCTCTCGTTTCACACATTGCTCGGAGCAGGTCGAGGAGGTACTCCACCAAGTCTTGTTCCATTGAACTACTCGGCTCGTCTGCAATAAGAATGGAAGGATTGTTCATAAGCCCCCGTGCAATACTCACTCGTTGCTGTTCTCCGCCACTCAGCTCTGCCACCCGGAAGTCGAGTCGGTCTTCCAAGCCAAGACGAGAGAGTTGTTCTCTTGCAAGCCTCTCAGCCTCACCCCGTGCCATATCCGTAGCCAGACAGGGAAGAGCCACGTTCTGAACCGCAGTGAGTTGAGGGAGCAGATACTGGTTCTGAAACACGAACCCGATCTCTTGTTGTCTCATTTTGCTTCGGAATATGTCTGATATGCCTGACACCTCTCTGTCCCGAAGATACACATGCCCTTCAGATGGTCTTGCTAGCAGGCCAATGATGCTCAGAAGTGTGGTCTTTCCAGAACCACTTGGGCCTGCAATCACTGTCACGATCCCCTTCTTGATTGTCAGACTCACATCTCTGAGGGCTGCAACCTGAGTTCTACCCGACCTGTATAGCTTGGATACGCTCTCGGTTCGAACTGCTGTATCCATTCTACACCCCCCTCAATACAATGTCGGGGTCTGTGATTGCATTTCGCCATGCTGGTACCACGGTGGCAACAAGAACTGGCACTACGGATACAGTATAGACCATGAATATCGTCTCAACGGAGATTGCCAGCGGTATTCCTCCGTTTATCAGGACGAGGCTCCATCCAAGAATGAATCCTGAGAGCAGAGGGGCCTGGAACACAAAATCAAACACGATTGCCAATGAGATGCCCAGACTACCTCCTAGGACACTGACGACGAGCGACTCTATGAGTCTAATCTCGAGAACACTTGCCGTATCGAATCCAAGAGCCTTGAGGAGTCCCACCTCCCGTCTGGCCTCTTCCGATCCTATACCTGATGATGTAATGGCAGTCATGACCACAGCCAATACTAACACAGCCCACATGAGAGCAAGAATGCCAGAACGCCCAAGGTATGTTCTCAGACTCATATCCGTCATCCCTTGCCTAGTGAGAACTCTGGCTTCGGGGAAGTCCGTATCTATGACCAATGCCACTGCATCCACATTCGTACCATAGTTCACCCAGATTGCTATGTCTGTACACTCATCTTGCCCAATCCCAAGCACTTGGCGTGCACTATCTGTGTCGGTGACTATGAGGTCATAGCTGAACACCTTTGACTCCGATGCAAACACTCCAACAATCTCGAATTCGACCAATGAGTTATCGTAGGCAATCAGCTGGATTCTACTACCTATGCCAACCTCCACGGGGTGTGCTGCACCCCGCATCAAATCTATGATTCCCTCCCCCACAACCATCTTCTTGCTATCGTTGTTTCCCAGAAACCTTCCCTGTCCCACTATGTTCGTACCGACCATCCCCGGTATCGAAGAGTATTCGGATGCATTGATTCCCATGACCGTGAGGAGCTGTCCTCCTCCTATGTTGACATATCCCCATACTCTGGCGGAGGCGAGTCTGGATCCCGATATCTGTGTGATATTCGTTCGCCAGTCGACTGGAACTGCCACTTGTCTCCCCCCTTCGAGCCTCTGAACTATCACATCCGGCCCCTCGTCCATTGAGGCAATCACATCCTGTACGACCCCCTCTCTGATGAACTCCAGTGAGGCAAGGAGACCTGATGAGATTACCAATATCGATATGATTGCAATACTCTTTGTTCGATACTTGAACACATTGCCGATGGCATAGTCTGTGAGGTTAGCGTGTCTTCGAAGCCCCATATGATCGCCTCCCGGCAAGAGAGACCACTGTCAACGGAAGAGTCGTGATCAGCAGTCCTAGTAACATCGTGCTTGTATCAGGTGTAGGTGCCCTCGGTTCTAGTCCCTGCAGTTCAATACACTCCCAGGGTTCTATCAGCAATTCATCAACGAGTAGATTTCCCCAGTAGGGCGAATATCCGCCTGGAATATCTCCGAATGGACTGAACGGTGACTCTAGTATTGGTGCTCGACCGTACTGAGTATCTTGAATCACAGCAGGGCCTAGATCGGGAAACAGCCAGGCTCCTCCGACTTGCTGAGACGAAATCGCAGCAAGGGTCATACCCACAACTAGAGTCGTTGAGACAAAGGCCGCAACGAGAAGTATTCCCTTTTTCACCCCGGTCACTCCCTAGACTACATAGGGGTTGGATATCACTATTCCCCCGTACCGATCGAGAAAATGGGTTTCACACATGGCTTGATCACCAGCATCCTCGCAGACTCCCACAATAGTGGCAGTGTGGGTGGTCGGATTCAGATACTCTTCTGAGTATATCCAGACTATCATCGGGTCGTCCGAATCCATCAACATTCCGCACATAGGGCATCGAACCTGTATCCTTTCAATGTACATCTCCTCGTTTCGCTCCGTCATATCATGTAGGGCTTCAAGTGATGTGTTGACGCCGCAATAGTGACGTATAGTGCCATTTGTGAGAGTAAATGTGACTTCGTGGCCCAGTCTCTCCTGGATCTCTAGGCCTGTCCAATCACAGTAACGCTTTGTTTCCAGAGCGTAGGTATACGTGAAGACTGCAAAACAAGACAGAACCACTAGGATTACCTGTACTGCCCTACGCTGTTCGCTATTCATGGGTATGTGACTTCCTGTCTTCTTACGCCAAGCTCCTGTATAGCCCCACTACAGCTAACAGGGTTATGACCGCTCCCAGAACCGTTTCGACATCTCGCGTGAACCAACATCGCATCTCGCTGACACATACTGGTGCGAAAGTCCATGGTGCTATTGCTACCACGATTCCGAGAATCATCAAAGACAAGTATATCATGCTGTCGAATCTCAATAACATCTCTCCTCTATATTTCAATGACTTCCACTGTGAACGCTTGGGTATCTGCGGAGTTCTTTGTGACCGAATTGTCAAACGCAGTGATATAGAACTGGATGCTGTCCCCGGCATCAAGGGGCCCAACCTCTCCGACCCATCGCCCACCAGCAATGCATAAGCACGCATAGAAGTACATAGTCTGTTCCTTCCACTCGGCGCTATTCACCGAGTAGTACAACGTTGCCCCTGATACTCCTGACGGATCTATACAGTAGATGACTATATTGACGATATCTCCAGGGCGGGGTCTGCCCGGAAGAACATCTATCTGATAGATCATCGGTCCTTCTGCATCGTCCGTGACCAGAAAGACTACTGTCGACGCAAGCATTCCCATGATCAGGATACCGATGCAGATGAGTTTGTTTCTGGCTTTCATTGCTCTCCTCAGTCTCCCGTGAAGGCAAGACCAAGGTGTTGGGATTTCGAAAGCAACTAATCAGTGTTTTGTCAATCAGCGAACCGAGCATCGACGGGGTTGACAGACATTCCGAATTCACCTTTCGTTCCTCTCTAAGGTCCCGTCTATTTCGTCATATGTCGATACGTCTGTAGACGAATTTGTAAAGTATTTATGGAGCGTTTCCCATCGCAGAAGAAAGCTATCTGGCAATCTACAGCAACGAGATGTAACATCATCCAGAAGAGGTTTCAGAATGAGCAACAGACTGATGAGTAACAAGTATTTCTTGGTGGCCCTTGTCATGACACTTGTCATTGGTGGTCTTACCGTGGGTAACCTGCCGGCTACTCCCGTAGCGAGAGGCGTTCAGACGGTTGATGGCATCCAGTTTGACTTTGCTGAGTACAAGGCTCTTGACCACGATATGCTTGCAATTTTCAACTATCTGGACACGATTGTGAGCAGCGACTACCAGGGATACGGGGAATGGGACGGTTGGTTTGCTGAGCAGTATCACGGACTGCACCACTATGTGTTGGCGTTCATGGCCTATACGGTCGCGATGATGTTCGAGGCAACTTCGGGCTATCGGACCGATCACTATCACGACTTCCTGTACGATCTGATAATGAAGATGAATACAACGTTTGACGAGTGGGGTAACAACAGTATCGAATACAAGGAGTGGCTGCATCCGTCCTATAATTATGTGGACTACTGGTACCCCAATAATGCCTCGGACCCTGAAGCCATCTACACAGGGGGCTTCCGTGGTCCAGCCAATATCATGTGGACTGCTCACATCGCCCTCATGGAGGCCATGTATGAACGCAGTTTCAACACCGGCCTCATGAAGAGTGACCTCGACTACTTTGTTGACGATTGGAACATTTCTCTTACAAGTGATAGGCGAGGCAATCCAAAAGAGGGCGGTCTCTGGGGAACCGGACTGATTCCCTGTGAACCCTACATAGTGTTTGTACAATGTAACTCAATCCCAATGCTCTGTACAAGGCTGTATGACAATCTGTACGCTACCCAATACTGGGAGGGAGGCATGTGGGACTATGGACTCAATTTCATGAACACTGTAGCCCAGGATAAGTACAGCCTCTTCATTGATGGGTACTACGTCGACAGACCCACCTCTTCACTGTATGACACGAGTCGCGTCCCGGACGAGATTCCCGGACCTCAACAGTCGCTTTATGCCGACGACGGCAGTCCGAAGGTCTCGTCCTACTGCAATGGATGGGCTCTTGCTTTTCTGCAGTATATTCAGCCAGAAGCGAGTGCTGCAGACTATCCGGTTTTCTTAGAGTACTTCATGAAGGACGTCTCTGCCGATTCAGCATACATCATGGACACCTACAATAACCCCGGTGGATTTGGCACCTTTGACATCTTGGGCACACTCTTCACCATGCATCTTGCGAATCAAATGGGTGACTATGTCACGAGAGACCGACTGGCGAACTTCTTCTTCAACTCGTACAACAAGGTCTGGTCTCCAGATGGTCGGCAGTTACACTTTGACACCATGTCGCTGGAACCATTCCTGCAATCAGTAGCGGCATTTGGATGGATCTGGGCTCATACTCCTGTCACCGTGATGGACCTTGGGGATGCCCGGCCCGCAGAGTTCTGGGATTATCCCTATATTAGTTCCGCAGATGACGACCGTATCTGGGTCTATCAAGCAGAATGGGATGCAGCAAGAAACGCCTTCATTCTCAATGTGCGGGTTGACCAGTCGGCAACGCTATCATTCACCAATTTCGCCTCGGCACCAACAGCCTATTCGTCTGGTTCCGTCTTGGGCGTACTCACTGCTTCTGGTACAGACTACGACCTGTCACTGGAGCCGGGAGCGTATCAGCTTGTGATAAAATGAGGTGATCCGAGAATGAGTAAAGAAGACCAAGGAACCGAAACCCCCGTGACAATATCCACCGTACTCGAGTTCCTTCGAATGAGGGATGCACGAATGGCAGTAGAAACAGTCCTCTTCGCCGTGGCTGTGGCGGGCATCTATGCCCTCATTTCAACAATTCCGATGCCCTTCATCATGGAGGGCCTCTTGACTCTGGGACTTGTTCCTGCTCTAGCGCTCATTGCCTTTGCAGGCGCCATCAGAGGACCCATCGCAGGTCTTCTGGCAGGATACCTGGGCGAGGTGATCTATGGGCTCCTAGTTTACAACGTTGTTGTGACCTTCACACTACCTGCTCTGGCATATGGTGTCCTAGGTCTTGTAGTGGGAATGGCATCCTACGAACTCTCCAGCGGGAGATCGCTGGTCAAGATGTCCCTCCTCTCGGCATTTGGTCTTATCATGACAGCGCTTCTCTTGGTCATCATTGGCATGGTGATTGAGGGGTATGCTACATTGGTGGCTATCGGATTTGTCTTGCTGCCTGTTCTGACAGCCGGCCTCCCAACTGTCATATTCATGACGCCTGTGCTGGCGAGGATTTGGAGTCTTACGGCTCCGGTAATCGTATCGAAAGCATCAAGATAGGTACTAGTGGCCCTCCAGCCCCCTCTAACTCCTGCAATCGGAGCAAAGACCGTACATATCAAAACGTTGTCCTGTTATCTTGAACTCGGTTTCCTCCTCTATCTGGGATATGAATCTCTCTAAATCGTCAACATGAGAATCTTCGATTCTCCCACAGTTGGTACAGACGAGGTGGACGTGATATCCCGTATCAGGGTCATAGTGAGTCTGATCCCTAAAACCCATCTCTCCAGCCAGACCCAGCTCTACAAACAGCTGCAATGTCTTGTAGACGGTGGCCAAACTGACGGACGGATCTCTCTCTAAGACGGTCTGGTGTATCTCCTGTGCAGTAGGATGAGAGCCGGACTCATGCAGGGCATCGTAGATTGCAAGTCTCTGGGGTGTGGCTCTGTATCCGTGCTCCCGGATTACCTCGGCAATCGCTTGTCTGGACTTCTTGGCCTTCATTGTGTTTTCCATGTGGAATCCTACATATAAAAGCATTCTTTGTTACAACTTGTTACTTATCGATAGTAAAGTTTAAGTAATAATAATTCTTGGTTAGACTAGCATGTCCCACAGTTCGCGGTAAGACCCGACATCAAATGATTGAGTGGACCGTTTCTTGTGGGACTGATTTGAATACTATCTGACGCAAACAACAGTTTGAGGAGAAGAAAAGAATGCTAACAATCGGTGAGAAATTCCCTGAGATGGAAGTAGATACTACATTTGGCCCGTTGAAACTGCCAGACCACTACAAAGGCAAGTGGTTTGTCTTGTTCAGTCACCCTGGCGATTTCACTCCAGTGTGCACCACGGAATTCATAGCTTTTGCGAAGAGACATGAGGATTTCAGGAAACTGAATACTGAGCTTATTGGGCTGAGTGTTGATAGTACGATAAGCCACATGAAATGGGTTGAGTGGATTGAGGACACCGTCGGCGAAAAGATCGACTACCCTGTGATTGGAGACCCAATGGGGAACGTTTCACAGACGCTTGGTCTGATTCATGCACAGTCCTCGACCGCGACAGTAAGGGCTGTCTACATTGTAGACCCCAACCAGACTATCCGTGCAATCCTGTTCTACCCGTTGGAGCTGGGTCGGAACATAGATGAGTTTCTACGAATGATCAAAGCCTTCCAAGTAGGTGCCGAACACAAGGCTGCTATGCCTGCTAACTGGCCAAACAACGAGATTGTTGGGGAGCACGTAATTGTGCCGCCTCCAAAATCCATGGAAGAAGCAGAGAAGCGCACCAAAGAGTACGAGTGTTTGGACTGGTGGCTGTGCCACAAAGAAGTCCCAAAGGAAGAAGCGTCAGCTGCTAGGAAGTTCCTTGAGCGGGCTGCCAAAGTCTTCGAATAAGACACTAGACTTGTTTCAACCTAAACCGGGGGGCAGTGAAGCCCCCTCACGTTTTCTTTCCAGATATCATGTTCCCGTAGTAGTTGACTAGCCGTTTCGCATGATCTTGAATATTGAATCTCTGTTGAACCGTTCTGCGTGCACTAGTTCCCAGCAAATTCCTTCTCTTGGAGTTATTGAGCAGGGCCAAGATGGAATCCACGAGAATGTCAAACTCTTCAGGATCAACGAGAACGCCATCTACATTGTCTGTGATAATTTCTCTTGGCCCGAAGACATCGCCTGCCACAACTGGTACTTCGCAGGCCATTGCCTCGACAATCGAGAGCCCAAATGGTTCTCTTCGAGACGGGTAGAGAAACACCCTACTCTGGTCTATGACGCTAGGCACATCTGCATTTGGAACCACACCAAGGTAGTCTATATTCCTGTCCAATCCTCTTTCAAAGAAGTCTTTCATAATATCTTCTCTATATGACCCCTCTCCCGTCATGACAATCCTCAATGATGGATACTTCTCAATCAGGTTTCCAAAGAGAGATGGGAATATATCCACACTCTTCATGTGTTCCATTCTACCCATGAATGCTAGGTCCCACTGCTTGGGACGTCCACCGGGTCGGAAGACATCAAGATCTATCCCAAGGTATTCTCTCTGGATGTGTTCTACTGATTTCGGCAGATGGTTCTCCAACTCGGAAGTGACACAATTACTCACTCCGAGAACCAAGTCAAACGGGCAGTGGACGGCGAGCTGGTCATAGTCGGTAGTTTCAGTACCATTCGGAAGAACCAGCGATTTCGGCAACCCGTGAATAGTGGCGATTAGGGGCAGCTTCTTGGCACCTACTTCAGAATGAAGACACTCAAGGACACGATTGAAGATAATGTATGTACTGTGACTATGTACCACATCTGGTCTGAAACTATCAATCAGACTCAGGAGCTCTCTTGCAAGCAACTGAACGTTCCTCTCGAGGTCATCAGGGGAGAAGAGCTTCTCGACCGCACCTCGCCGCTTCTCCTGAGGCAGGGCTAGATACTCCCATTTTCTTGCCTCTAGTAGATTTCCCTCAAGATACCGAATCTGATAGTGTTCCGACTCAATCCAGCCGGGGCTGTTCCGTCTTGGTTTCTGGCTGGTGATAATGCACTTGTGCCCTGCTCGGTTCAAGACCGCTGAGAGATAGTGAAGGTAGGACTCGTATCCTCCCAGACCGGCAGGATTAAGACTATCACAGAGATGAAGGACTCTCATTGTATGGCTTCCAAGGGATGCTGTCATCATCTAGATGCGTGACACCTATCTATCTTCTGGGAGTCTTGACGAAATCAAGGCTGGCACATCTCATGACAACTGCTGAAGGATCACGGAGAGGCTTTCTTGATCGAGATGTGGTCCGTGACAATAAGGGGCGTATCTGGGTTGTTCTTGGCCATATTCAGCCTGCAGACCGTGTCATTGCCTTCCTGAAGTATGTGCCAGACAAAGATGGTCGATGGTCCAAAGGTCAGAGGCGATTCCGTCGTGTCTTCTGGGGCGGCGTCCAATCAGTAGCCAACGGGATGGACCAGATGACTGCTGCGTTCCTTTTCAATGATCCCCACTTTCGCACACTGCTTCCAAGTATACCCATTCAATACATAACGAAACACTTCAAACCTGAGGTTCGCCTCAGACAGATACTCGAACTTGGCCCCAGAGATCCGCTCGAAGAGAGTGCCCTGACACTTGCAGAAATACTATCCGATACGGCTGGAATCAAATCCCAATTCTTAGGGGTGGCCGGTAGCATTGCGTGGCATGCCCATGACCCCAAACACTCGGACATCAACATGTGTGTCTATGGTCTGGAGAACGCCTGGCGACTGCAGGAATCCTACGAACAACTACCTGACAAAGATAGTAGGGTCTCTCTTAGGAAGAGTACAGATTGGCGTGCTGCGAAGTCGAGAGTCCTATCACGGGTTCCGAGACTGGATGTCGAGGACATACATTCACTCTTTGAGAGGCGACGAGCTCTGCATCTTGATAATCAGTGTATCGGCGTCACTCCTGTACTGCTGAGTTATGAGGCTCCAATTCCATACCTCAATGAGAGGTATCAAGATGTATCCTCCAAACCTGTGAAGGCCACCTTTGATGTCCGTGATGCAACGTATGGCCTTTTTCTTCCTTCACTCTACATCGGTGAGTCTGACGAGCTGCAATGCATCAATGGACAGAAGACAAGCAGACTCATGATCTATGAGGGTGCCTTTAGAGGGCTAGCACAAGCAGGCGACCGACTTGAAGTCGCAGGTACTGTTCAGAGAGTCATGAAACCATCTGGCAAGACAGCCCTCTATCAACTCATGGTGGGCACCAAGGCTGGAGCAGGCAGAGAATACATCAGGCTCCTCTGATATAGCGCAAGGGTCTTAGGTATGGGATGATTCTCTGCTAATGTGACAGATAGAAGACCCTTTGTGAGAGTGCCGGTAGAGTCTGGAGAGCGAATACGGCAGATGAGTGTAGACATGGGAGTATTCGACAAAGAACACCGCATCATCTCAGAAGGCGGATTCCTGTATATCCCCTTGACGCGTTACGATGAGGCGATAAGGTCTCAGTTCTCCTCAGAGGAGGTGGATTTTGGGGAGCGGGTTTTTGCCTCTACAGTAGATGGGCCACGCTCACTAGAGGAGGCCTTGGAGGACAAGATGAGCCCCTTAGAATTGGAGCATCTCCCTCGGGCCTATGATTTGATTGGAGACATTGCGGTATTGGAGATTCCTGATGAGATTCAACACCACACCGATGTCATCGGGGAGGCATTCCATAAGCTACGCCCCAACTTTTCTACAGTATTGGCAAAGAGCAGTGCTATCGGTGGTACTCGTCGAGTACGTGAGTATGAACATCTCCATGGAGAGAAGAAGACTCATACAATCCACACCGAGTATGGTTTCCGTATTGCGGTGGATCTTGCAAAAGCCTACTTCAGTCCACGACTTCTTCAAGAACACCATCGAATCGCACAACAGGTGGACAGCGGCGAAACAGTAGTAGACATGTTCACCGGGGTTGGACCATTTGCCATCCATATTGCTGGTCGCTCCGAGTGCACAGTATATGCGATTGACATCAATCCAGATGCCATTGCACTCTTGGAGAAGAGCATCACCATGAATCGACTTGAGGGGGAGATCATTCCTGTGGTGGCAGATGCGTCCGAATATGTGCCCCGTAATTTCGACCACAACGTTGACAGAGTCATCATGAATCACCCCTCCGGAGCTGAAGCGTTTGTTGCAGATGCCTGTACAGCGATACGAGAGGGGGGAATAATTCATTACTATGACTTCTTGGGCGGAGAGAATGCGGAATCCTTGCTCAAGACAAAGATTCAACGCCTAGTCGAAGAGGCAGGTCGCCGGGTGGCTCTAATCAAGAAGGTGCGACGAGTACGGGACAGTGCTCCATATGAATACCAGATGGTTGCAGATATCATTGTTCACTGATGAAGGTCAGCTCACAGTGTACTCGTACTTCAGAATCTCTTAACATTTTGACAAAATCTCGGTCTAGGTCCCCTGCTGCCCTGTCAGCGTTGATCATCAGAGTTCTGTCACATTCGAATTCACTGGTCCGTGCCACCATGCATGTGCCACTCCTATATTTCAGCCCTGGACTGCCCCGCCCGATAATCGTCTCCGTCAGGCCATTGACAGACATCCTAAGGATTATCCGCGTTTCACTCTTCTGGGCGAGGTTCCGAATATGTTCATCTAGGTCTCCAAGAGCAAGCGTTGAATCTGTAGCTACTATGCAGGTACCGCCGTGTGTGAGATGAGACTCTTTGGTAATCTCAAGAGTAGTTCGATGGGTTCCTACAACATTCCTATGCCCACTTGCTTCAAATACTACCTCGCATTTCATCTGGTTTTCCTGACCGCCAAGTCTTTTATCAATGCACATCCTACTTCTTACAGAATTGATATGAACGACTCTATCAATAGGGAACGCGAACGACTGATTCAACGCCTTAAGGCCTCCGGATACATAAAGAGTGAGGAAGTGGAACGGGCCATGAGGCAGGTCCCTCGCGAAGAGTTCCTCCCTCCAGAGGTCAGACGTTACGCCTATAGAGACACACCTCTGTCAATTGCGCACGGCCAGACGATCTCTGCCCCTCATATGTGTGCCATCATGTGCGAGTTTCTTGAACTATCTGAGGGGCTGTCAGTCTTAGATGTCGGAGGAGGTTCAGGATATCATGCAGCGCTCTGTGCCGAGATTGTGGCTCCTGCAGGCAGCAAAAATCCTGGGCACGTGTACACGATTGAAATCGTAAAAGCACTCGTTGAATCTGCAAAGAAGAATCTCGAGAAGACCGGATATTCGGACAGGGTTTCTATGATTCATGGGGATGGCGGGAAGGGTCTTCCGGAATACGCTCCTTTTGATCGCATCTTAGTTGCTGCAGCTGCGCCCGATGTTCCTCAACCACTCGTAGACCAGCTCGTACCCGGCGGAACAATGCTGATTCCAGTTGGAGCAAGGGGATTCTTCCAAGACCTCATGATCGTGCATAAGAACGACGACTTGAGCATCTCAAAGAAGCGTTGGGGCGGTGTGGCCTTTGTACCAATGACTGGTGATTACGGTCATTGATTCAGGTTGCAAGATGGAGCGGAATCACCCTCAATCTCACCCTGTCATTGTCCTTGATACCGAGCTTCTCTCTCAGGTTGAATGGCGCAATCACTTCGAGTATGTCCTTACTATGATGTGTTCTCTGTGCAATCACTATAGCCCCCTCCACCTTCTCGTTTATTCTGACGCGATAACAGATCACATCACCAAATGTTCTATCTTCCTTGCTGAATCCGGGCACAATGATGGGGGGACTGTGTTTCATTTTCTTGACTGCTGCGTGTGATTGTTCATCTGACACCTTGACATTCAGAGTCCCCGAGAATGGCTCAAAGCCCAGAGCCTCCTTGAAACGATTCGAATAGGCATCCACATAATACGCTCCTTCTCCAATACCACTGACGGCCATCCCCACAAACTCGATCTCGTCACTAGGTGGGGCTAGTGAGACCTCAAGGTCATTGAGAACGTTCACTAGCTCACTCTTACCCTGCTCAGTCAGCTTCAGCATCATGCCGCTTGCTGTGTGAACTCTCTGAACAAATCCTCCTTCCACAGAGTCTCGTATTCTCCTTGAGGCAGTCTGCTGACTCACATCAAGAGCATCCCCAAGTTCACCCGTTGTTATCTCGCAGTATCTATGCACAGCTCCTCGCTTTGCAAGCTCGTAAAGCGTAAACCAGATCTCTGGTGTTGTCAACCCTACTCATCTCTCCTCCTTCGTATCTTACTTCCGAACTCTCTGAGCTGTTTCATCAGGCCCTGCTGCAGTACTGCATTGGTGACGTCCCCACGAGTCTTTTCAATTATGCGTCTCCCAACGTCAACCTTCCTTCGTAGACCAGGAATCAAGGAGTCGGGGAAATCGAAGCCACTGAGCTCTTCTAAGATATCCTCCATGAAGCCGAGGAGATTCTCGGCTCGACTGACATCTTCGCGCCTCAATGCATCTAGAGTTGCTCTTCGGAGCTCTCCGATGGTATCTCCTAGACCTGTCAGATATGGCCTTGTCAGTATTCCATACTCGGAACCCGGTGTGTACTCACCACTCTTGAGTATCGAAAGGAGGTTAGCCGCCTCCGTGAGTTCCTGATAAGCTGTATCAAGGTACTTGTTCTTAGAGATGAACTCACTCTCATCGCACTTCTCCTCCGCGCTCTTCAGAACCGAATGCGCTTGCTTCACGAGACCCTCAGCTGCATCATAATTACCTCGATGTATTTCCTTTACTGCCTCACTACATTTCCGAGTTGCTTCTCGTGCCATTGGTATGATACTCTCTCTGACTCTGTCATCATGCTCAATCTCTGTTCTGAGTTCATCTAGTTGATCTGCTAACTCCATGTTTCTTCATACTCCACTGATTCTATCATAGTCGACCTCTCGCGATAGGAGAACGACTCGACTCTCTACCTGTTCATCCACTACATGATAACCTGTTATTGCTTCTAATCTATCTGAGAAGGCCCGTATTGATCTGTGCGGGGGCGAATTGGCTGCTTGCAATCGGTTTCGCGATGATCCAATGAACATGTACCCTTTAACCTCGACGAAGTCGGGCTCTCCTGTTAGGATTGTTTCTGCATATGAACGCACGTCAGTCATGTTGTATTTCTCAACCATGGTGAGTCGATTCACTGTTCTGCATGGTAGGGTCGGCAACAGCTCTTGTGATTCCTGAATTCTCTTCCAGCCATCCACCATCGATGGCCTGCACAACGTCTTATAGATTCGTTCATTGGGCGCAGCCAGGGTGACATACAACTGAGTTGGAAGGGTGAGTCTTCTCAGGGTGTCGGGTTGTGTACCATTTGTGACCAGAAACGAGGTCATGCCCCTCTTCTTTACAGCCTCAATGAAATCGCTGAGGAAAGGATAGAGTGTTGGTTCGCCAGCCAAGGAAATAGCCACATGTTTTGGATTCCTGGCCTCGCGATATTTCTTCTCCAGCACATCAGCACCTGCTTCTGGATTATAGCCTCCCAATGACATGAGGTTGGCCTTGAGCGTTTCCTCCAATAGAGTTTCCGCAGGCAATACATCTTCTGCGTACACATCAGTCTGGTTCCATTCTACCCCTACGTCGCCCGGTAAGATTCTCCAACAGAATTCGCACTGTTGGGTGCATTTGTCCACCGTGGGTGTCATCTGAAGGCAACGATGCGATTCTATCCCATAGAATCTCTGCTTGTAGCAGGTCTTTCCTTCAATTAGGCTCTTTCTTTGCCATTGACAAGCTTTGAATGCCCCTCTCTTGCCAAGCAGATGATACCCTTGGCTTTGGAATCTCTCCTCGAGTTCTGGGGGCATATCACGAGTCAATAGAACACCAGTTAAGATTCTCCAAAGCTTGTTTATCAGCATTTACCAGTTGGCACAATCATTATTGTCCAATCGCCAGGTCTTCACCCAGCTGTTCTTGGTTGCACCATGAACCGGTCATCAAGCCCTTCCTAGAGAGTTCGCCGAGTATTCCTTTAGTTTCTGCATCCAACGCCCCCGGTTCTTCATTCTCAAATGCACTGCCGGGCAATGGCATGAAGACATGTCCGTGTAACATGGCGCCCATGTCAATCAGCTCGTTATAGGTCTTCAAGCTGAGGTCCAAGTCCTCCTTTCTCTCACCTGGTAGGCCGAATATGATGTCAACATGAGCACGAAACCCACAATCGAGAGCAATCCGTGCTGCATCTACTCCCTGCTGTACAGTATGATGGCGGTTAGATATTCTAAGTACCCGATCGCTTCCCGACTGCAGACCTATCTGTAATGTTTCGTTGGCAACATACTGTCGCATCATTTCTAGTACTGGTCTATCAACAAACTCAGGTCGCACCTCGGACGGAAAAGACCCAAAGAACAGCTCATCCAATCCGTTGATGGACGTACACCCACTTAGCAGGCGCTCAAGCTCTCTCCTTTCAACACTTCGTCCTCTGCCCCCATAGGATAATGCGTTTGGCGACAGAAGCCACGCTCTGGAAAACCCCCTCTCGTCTACCGCCCGAGTCAACCAATGCTTGACAGCCTCGATTGACCTATGGCGAACAATCCCGCCAGACAGGAAGGGTGTACTACAGAATTTGCACCCAAATGGGCACCCTCTTGTGACTTCAATGGGGCCAACGACATTCATGTTCAGTGCGAAGGGGGGATACTGGTCCAAGTCGATATGATCCAAATCTTTTGGGATAGGATAGGTTTCCGAATCAGGTCCAACAACCCCCGCTATTGAATCTGGCTCACGGTCGGTAGCGAGGTGCCAGAGTAGCTTCGGAAAAGCCATTTCTCCCTCTCCAACTACAACGTAGTCAAAACCCTCGTCAAGCAGGCTACGAGGGTTCGCACTGGCGTGAGGACCGCCCCCAATAATGGTCACCCGGTCTCCAAAGGTCTGTCTGATATATTTGACCTCTCTTCTGATACGCTTGAGTTGGGTGCTCATTACTGAGTGCGCTATGACCGTTTCTCCACTTGCAATACAATCGGTGACGAGAGAATCAGGAACTCCTTCAGGGGTATAGATATCCCACTCATTCAGTAGCGGGTCTACCTCAACAGCCCCCAGCAGGGCCGCAGCACTGTATCTGGAATGTCTATGAAAGCGAAAGATAAGGCTATTTCTTGGCAATATTGGGACACAATCTTCAGTGTTCTAGGCTCTTCTCTTTGACGCCCTTCTCAGTCACAATCATGAGGTTAATCTTTCCGCCTGACTGGGCATCACGGGCAATCCCTGCTCGAACCGCCTCTACAGCAATATCCTCGGCATCCTTGACAGTCAGATCTTCCTCATACATCTTCTCAAGAACACCGAATGCCATCTGGGTTCCACTCCCTGCTGCGGTAACATCTTCCGGGAGGAGTGACCCACCCATGTCTAGTGAATACAGTGCAGGACCGTCATCATCAACCCCAACTATGACAGTCTGAACGAAAAGAGGAGCGAATCTCCGCGCGTAGAGAGTGTTTGCAACCATCTTGGCCAGTGCTTTCACACTCATGTCCTTCTTCTCTCTCAGCTCATACAGCTTTATCTGAGCCTTGAGCCGATTGACTAGCATCTGGTAGTCTGAGGTGAGTCCAGCAGATGCCAGAACGATGGTTTCTGTCAGCTTGAATGCCTTGATTCCCTTATCTGTTAGAATCATCGTTCCCCAGCTAATGAGTGAATCAGTAGCTACCACCACGCCGTCCTTACACTTGATTCCTACTACGGTTGCACCTGTTGGGAGTGACATTAGTTTGTGGCCTCCGACGCCTTTATTCGGGTTAGCTATGGTCAGTTCCATTCCTTTTTAAAACGTTTACTTAACACCAATATATGGAATCACTCATTCCTGATGTGATGAGAATGCGCAAACTCAATCCTTTCGCCAGTATGCCAACAGTGATGAAGGCAGATGAAATCATAGAGTTTGCCCACAGAAAGTCCAAGAAGATAAGTAGGAAGAGCTCACTCCGAATCACACGAGAACAACGTGCTAAGATTCGAGAGATTGGTCGTGTACAGGAGTTCGTGAAGCAAGTAAAGACCAAACTTAAGATTGCCGTAGAAGAGTTTCCCTCTCTTGATAGGCTTCATCCCTTCTACCGCGAACTCGCAGAGATCATCGTGGGTACTGACAAGTTGAAGCAGTCACTTGGATCCGTGTACAACTGTATTCCCCCCATCAATGCTATTGCTGATGATCATATCGAGGCTCTTAAACTCGCTGAAGACTCCCGAAAGATGAAACGTCTCCGAAGTGCGGCAAAAGGGCGAATCGCATCCATAGTGCGAGGAACTGCAGAAAACTTGGACTTCATCATTGATGCCAAGAGAAAACTCGCCCGGCTACCTGGGGTCAGCCCTCTCTCTCCCACTTTGGTGTGTGCGGGATTCCCGAATGTGGGAAAGTCAACACTCGTTCGAGGTGTTTCTACAGCCACTCCTGAGGTTGCTTACTACCCATTCACGACCAAAGAGGTGATTGTAGGTCATCTGACCATGGAGGGACATCAGATACAGGTGGTTGATACTCCGGGAATACTGGATCGCCCCATGTCAGATCGAAACGAGATCGAAAGGGAGGCAATTGCCGCCCTGAAATATCTCGCTCAAGTGATACTATTTCTCTTAGACCCGTCTGAGGCCTGTGGCTGGTCTATTGACGCACAGATCAACCTATACAATGAGGTTCGGAGAATGTTTCCTTTGAGCCCCATCATCGTCGCCTTCAATAAAGTTGACATTACCCCTCCTGATAGACTAGAGATTGCAAGGCAGAAGCTACCTGGCGCAATCGAGATTGTCGCAACCGAAGGAAGAGGCGTTGAAACACTGATGAAGACTGCACTTGATGAGATTGATGTTGAGCCTATGCAGCAGGCCATTGACGAGTATCTGGAATCACTCAGAGAGAAGTGGTCCGGTTCCGGTAACTGAGAGAATGCCGCTACGACCTAGTTTTCCCTCCAATCTTGTAGAACAGCCAAGAATCCTCTCAACAACCCACACATTCGTCTTCAGATGTCCTGTGATTTCTGCAAGCCCTATCTGCGTTTCGTCACTGCTGAGTGCCATGTAGGGGACGAGCATATCTCCGAGATTGGAATCCACTGCCATCCCTGTTGAGAGCCCATCGATGAGACGATCCGCCGCCTCTCTTCCCACTTTCTCGGCGGGTTTTCCACGAGCCCCAAGACTGTCACTGCCAATTCGGACGCCATCCTTAGATTCAGCCCAGATCACTATACCGGAGCCCGGGCCAAGATGAGGATCTTCATCCTTCGTGTAACTCTCGATTTCAATATCAATGTCTGATACCCCCTTCTGTCGTAAGCTAGTTTCCGCAGTCTTGGATTGTTTCTCAGCAACATGACGCGGCAACCTGACACAATGCGATATCCCCACAATCCTATGTAGTTCGCCGAATTCTATCATGTCTTCTGATACTATCTCGGTTGTTGGCTCCACCTGACATCTCACAAGACCTCCACCTTTCGGATAATGCCCTCTGCGTATTACCTCAATTGAAAGGTTAACACCAAAATGTTCGACCATCGGAACGAATACGTTCTTCATATAATCAATGGGTGGACTCCATGCCACATCTGTACCGCCCCGTATCTCAAATTCGACTGGTTCAGGGGCAAATACCGCTGCCGGGATGACGGCCTGCAGAACCAGTGAGATAGATCCCGCAGTGCCTATATCATATGTGAATCTTCCTCCCTTTCTCTCGCGAGGTCTGAACTGAATCTCCATGCTTCCCTCAGAAAGGCCCGCCGTATCTGCGTTGACTATCTGACCAGTGAGTTCAATACCCGCAATATGCTGATTTCTAAGTCCAGGATTCTTGCGCCCAGCCCTGATGTTGGTGACCTTTACAGGTTTCATTGTGAGAGCTGACAGTGCCACAGTGGTACGGAGAATCTGTCCGCCTCCTTCGCCATACGAGCCATCAATCTCAATCATTGTGCTATCCATGATTAAACCGGTCGAGATACAGTTAAGCCCTTTCATGGATTACTAAGACATGGCTTCAGAATGCTTATGTGGTACAAGCCTCAGCATTATGTGGTCAATATGCGATCTGTCTTCATAGGGAGATTCCAACCCATCCATAAGGGCCATCTCCATACCATAACTCAGATTCTCGATAAGGAACAGGACCTGATAATAGTCATCGGTAGCTCACAGTATTCGCACACGCCAGACAACCCATTCAGTGGTGGTGAACGAGTCCACCTCATCAAGAGGGCCCTGATTGCTGAGAGTCTTCCGTTAGACCGCATTGATATCATTCCTCTCTCAGACATTCACATCCATCCCCTCTGGGTATCTCACTTGAGGAGTTACGTGCCACCCTTCGATCTGGCATACACGCACAATCCCCTTGTAAGAAGCCTCTTCAAGGATGCAGGCATAGAAATTGACGAAACCGATCTTCTCAAACGAAAGACCTACAGCGGAAGCCACATCCGTAGTGTGATACGAAAGGGCGGTGATTGGGAGCATCTTGTTCCACCAGTTGTTGTCAAGCTGATCAAGGACTGGAAACTTGATGAAAGAATCCGAGAAGTAGGTGAGGTCACGACAAAGCGATGACTACTAGTAAGCTACAGTTTATAAGGCGTACATATCGATGCACAAGTTGGAGAATGCACAATGACACAAGGTGAATACGTTCCACCCCTCCAATAGACTCCTTCTGTATTCCAGTCTGTTCTCCGCTTCTAGCAAATCTGTGAGGATGATAGAATGAACGATGATGACAAGAACGACTCAAGACAGGTCATATTCGACATCGACAAGACCGAAGACTTCCCGAACTGGTTTGGAGAGATTTGCAAATCCGCGGAACTGGCTGATATCAGGTATGGTGTGAAAGGGTTTACACCCTTCATGCCCTGGAGCGTTATTTCGATGGAGATCATGTTTGACCTCCTCGAGTCAGTGCTCCATCGAAAAGGTCACCAACCCATGATATTTCCCACTGTGATTCCTGAGAGCAATCTTACACGAGAGGCTGACCACGTTGAAGGATTCACCCCACAGGTATTTTGGATCAGTGAAATCGGGGATCAGGAAGAACTAGAGGAGCGGCTGGCCCTAAGGCCAACCAGCGAGACTGCAATATATCCGATGTATTCCCTATGGGTTCGAAGCTGGCGCGACTTGCCCATGAAACGCTATCAGCGATGCAGCGTCTTTCGTTCCGAGGTAAAGAGTACCCGTCCGTTTCTCAGAGGGAGAGAGTTCCTCTGGATAGAGTCTCATAATGTCTTTGCGACCCATGAAGAGGCAAAGGCACAGGTCATGGAAGACCTCGAAACCACCAAGGAGGTTGTGACAGAGTACTATGGAATCCCCGTGATGGTGTTCAAGAGAACCCAATGGGACAAATTCCCTGGTGGACTGAATACATATGCGGCAGACACACTCATGCCTGACGGAAAGGTCATCCAGCTTCCATCCACACACGACTTGGGCGACAACTTCGCTCGTGCTTTCGACGTGAAGTATGTGGATGAGAACAATGAGCCTGTATATGCTTGGCAGACCTGTTACGGTCCTGCAATATCACGAATTTACGGCGCCATGATTTCGATTCATGGGGACAACCGGGGCCTTAGACTGCCCTATCGGCTCGCCCCTTACCAAGTCGTTATTGTGCCCATCTTTAGAGGTGATGACATAGACGAGGTGCTGGACTATTGTAGAGAATTGGAGGGCACTCTATCCGCCGCTGGTATCCGCGTTCATCTTGACGATGATGATTCTACACCGGGCTGGAAATACAACTACTGGGAGATGAAGGGGGTTCCGATACGAATGGAAGTGGGTCCTAGGGAGGTAAAGCAGAAGAAAGTGGCTGTCTTTCGGCGAGACCTCCTTGAACGAGAAACCATTCCTTTGGACAGAGTAGTATCTTTCACCGAAGAACTTGGTGCTGAGATTGATAAGACGCTTCGTTCTCAAGCCGAGTCGAAATTCGAGAATCTTGTTGTGGATATAGAAACAATTGGCGGGATTCAAGATGCAATGGAAGATGGCAAGATTGCAAGACTCCAATTCTGCAGCACCGATATGGATGGTCTTCACTGCGCCGAAGAGATAAAGGACAAGACCGCTGGAGATGTCCTCGGCACCCGAATTGACGTAGATGATAAGGCTGACGGCGTCTGTGTTGTATGCGGGAAGTCGGCTAAAGCCATCGTCTATGTGGCGAGATCGTACTAGCAGCGAGAGGAACGGCTCTGTGCCCCATCTTAGTAGTCATTTATCACCGGTCTTGGCTAATCTCTCAGGAGTTTGGGAGAGTTCCACGATGAAGATATTGGTCCCGTATGGCGATGACATAGTAGAACAGATTCGAGACACAATCGGGTCACAGGCTGAGATTGTGCAATCCGAACGTACGGCTGAGGATATGCTCAAGAAGGGGCCTGATGCCATTGCTGTCGCTTCAGGTCGCGTCCCAAGGGAGTACATACAACGTGCTGAGCAACTCAGGATGATACAAGCGTTTGGAGCCGGCATCGACAAGATAGATCTTGATGCAGTGCGTGAACGAGGTGACGTTTTCGTGTGCAATTCTCATGTCAATGCTGCAGAGGTCGCAGAGTATGCACTCATGCTTCTCCTTGCTGTCGCAAAGAATATCATCGTAAATGACAGGGAGCTGCGCAGAGGTAACTGGAGATATGGTTGGGGAGGTCCCAGTCCCAATGTCGAGATTCGACACAAGCGAGCGCTAATCGTTGGGCTAGGAAGTGTAGGTTCTGAACTGGCGAAACGCCTTCGATGCTTCAGTGTCCACTTGGAAGCTGTGACACGGTCTGGTCATTCGCCACATGCACATCTAGTGGATAAGATGCTTGGCCCTGAAAAGCTAGCACAGGCAGTATCGGATTCAGACTTTGTGTTTCTAGCCCTGCCTCTAACTCAAGAAACCCACGGACTGGTGGATGATGAGTTTCTGTCGTGGATGAAGAAGACATCAGTATTGGTGAACGTTTCAAGAGCACACATCGTTGATGAAGAATCACTCTTTCATGCCCTAGACGAGAAGCGAATACGTGGTGCCGCTCTAGATGTCTGGTGGGATTACCCTCGAGAGTGGGGTGGGTCAGGTGTTCTTCCCTCTAAGCACTTCCCTTTTCATGAACTAGATAACATTGTGGTTTCCCCACATAGGGCCGCTTACTCGGAGCATATAATGCATGACCAGATTAGATTCGTAGGGAAGAATCTTCTACGATTTATTCGTGGTGAGAAGCCGTTAAACATCGTTGATCTCGATCTTGGATACTAACCAGAAAAGAATGAGCGCATGCTGCTCTCTCCATTTGACCGAGAGTCAATGTTTTTAGGACAAGCATCACGAATGCAAAAGACAGCCTAGCTACAGGGGAACTTAGAGTGAGTATATCTAGATTATCTGACATTCCTGGTGTGGGCAAGAAGATGAAGCAAGCTCTCATAGAGCACTTCGGAAATGAGGCCGTTGCACTCAAGGTCATTATGGACTCTCGTGTTGACCTTGTAGCTGCCGTACCGGGAATAGGTGACCGTCAAGCTGTCAATATTGTGAAGGGTGCCTTTGAACACGAGTTTGGCGCCAACTCGTATACCATTATGCGAAGCCACGACATCCGAAGAATCTTCGAGTCTATCCTGGACATTATCCGGGGATATACCAACACGACTTATGCTAAGGACAAGCTTGTCTTGTACTTCCCACTCCCCCCCGACAAGATCGACGTGATTCGAGAACGTCAAGCGTATTTCGCTGATGCATCAGAGATGGCCCAAGGATTGACGGAGGACCAAGGAGCACAGCTTCGAAAGAACTTGGGTCAAGTGCGAGCTCTCTTCAAGAGGATACAGCACCAACGCTTGGATGGCCGAGTTGTCCTCACCAATGATGAGAAGACATTTGATAGACTGGTGGAGGAGAAAGTTGACAAATGGTGTCCAGTCTATATTCTGTCCGAAGACGAGAGTGCAACTGATTACGCCCAGGGTTACGATCTTGTGATGTATATCTCTCCATATGGAGTATATGATGACTCGCTGGATTTAATGGAGAATGTTGAAATCCTTGGCAAGGACTGGAAGGTAGGCGATGTCATCCCCGAGCAGACAGTGAGTTTCTACTCCAAGAATTATCGTGTCATTGATGCTGCCTGTGAGATAGCCAAGATCTTCAAGAGTATTCCTTCGAACACGACAGTCCAGCAATTCATAGATGGCATAGACTTTGAAAGTCTGACAAAGGTCAGTGAGCTACTGGACTTCATAGAAGAATCCGGTTCCATAGCTATGGGGGTCAATAGTGAGCTTGATCGATTTAGGAAGTCAGTAAAAGCATTCCCAACCGCTATCGCAGAGATTGAAGCTTGGTTAAATGATGAGATAAACTCAAGAATATCTAGTAGCGAAGTGACGCTTGGAGGGCAACAGATTATCAGTATTTTGCAGTCTGCTGATATGGATGGTGCAGACGCTGGGGCACTGAGAAACATGCTGCCTGCAGAGATAGTGGAAACTTTCACGACCACAATCCAAGAGGCAGAAGATCGCCTAGTCAATATGCTCGGGCTCACACCTCGTGAGGCGGACTGGGTAACGGGCATAATCAGCGAAGAGATTTCACTTCCTGTCCAGATGGTTGCTACCCGAATCAACGAGCTAGAAGACCGCCTCAGGCGTCTCTTTGCTGAGAAACAGTTCAGAATCATCAAGAAAATAGCGGGGGAGCTGGACCAGCTGAAAGATCCGGTTGACGAGGCGGTCCAGACGCTGCTTGAGTTCGACCTGTTCCTAGCAGTTGGTTCGTTTGCCAGAGAATATGATCTTCATATTCCTGACATCTCATTGGGGTACTCAGGCGTAGGTGTCAAGAACGCGCGTAATCTCTTTCTAGTTGAGAGCATGCTGAAGGGCAAACATGGCCCGGTTCAGCCTATCGACTATGCCATTGGAGTCACACCCATTCGACCTGAGGGTACCAATGGTGAGAACTGTGCGATCCTCTCGGGAGCAAATAGCGGTGGCAAGACCACCACGATTCAGACACTTGCACAGATAGTCACTATGGCACAGACCGGCCTCCCTGTCCCTGCTGAAGAAGTACATCTGAGAGTCTTTGAGGAACTCTTCTTCTTCTACAAGAGTAAGGGAATGGTGAATGCAGGAGCCTTTGAAACAACGTTGGAGCAATTTGCTGACATTGTAGTATCGGATAAGTCAAAACTAGTACTCTTCGACGAGGTAGAGGCTATCACAGAACCAGGCAGTGCGGCCAATGTGATTGCAGGACTCATCGAGATTCTCCAAGACGACCCAAACAGTGCAACAGTCATCTGTAGTCATCTTGCTCGCGAGATAAAGGAGGTCACTCAGGTTCCTGTTCGGATTGATGGTATTGAGGCCAAGGGTTTGAACGAGGAACTTGAGCTGATAGTGGACCGAACGCCGAGGTTTGGATATTTGGCAAGAAGCACCCCTGAACTCATAGTAGAGCGCCTTGCCAAACTGGCTAAAGGCCCCAAGAGAGAGGTCTTCACGAAGATACTTGATCATCTTACTGAGGCGCGAAAGTCCTCATGAGGCATGGCTGAGTTGAAGAAACTCTTAGTATTTGGGGACACACACATTCCCACCAGGGCCACTTCAATTCCTGAGGAATTCTACTCTCACATCGAGGATACGGACTACAGTCTAGCCCTGATAACGGGCGACTTAGTCCAAGAACAGGCGATGCGCGACAGTCTTCCGCCCCTCCCTCCGAGTCATATGGTCCAAGGCAACATGGACTTTGGTGGTGGGCATGACTTCCAGAAGACCATGGATATCGAAGAGTTCCATATTCTTCTTCTTCATGGCACTCAATTGAGTCCTCGCGGAAACATATCCGAGCTCTGGGAGATAGCTCAGAACGTCGGAGCGGATATTGCTATTCATGGCCACACTCATGACCCCTCCATTGATCTCTACAAGAGTCGCCTCTTACTCAATCCCGGGACCATCACTGGTGCCACAGGAGGTAGAGGAGGTAGAAAAGAGGCCAGCTTCATTGAACTATATATTAGTCAAGAGAAGGTATCGGTCATCCTCTTTGTTTCAGACTGGAAGCGTGTAGAAAAATCAGTCTCGCGCTTCATCAGGACATCGGCTGGCATCAGGCGGATTGGATGAAATCCTATTGAATGCCCCACGGATCGGGGCTGAGAAGACGTAGGTAAATCCGTTTTGCCACACTCGCAGCTTCAGATAGTGCAGCCTGTATGACCGGTTCCCTTTCACTATCGGCATCGTCCTTGTTCTTTCGAGCCTCGGCAGCTGCTTTCTTCAATGACGAGAGCAGTGTGCCACCCCTCTGTTCCTCTCTATGATTCGCCATTGCCCTCTCTATCTCTTCACGGGGATAGAGGTCTCGAGTGAACTTGATTGTAGAGAAGAAATTGGTCAGAATCCCCTTGATTCGGCCATCGTACTGGCCTGTATCTGACACCCTCTCTACCAGCTCGATGGCCGTCTTCCGTAGATTATGTGAAAGGATGGACTGAACAACCTCTGCGAGATCTCGGTCTTGAGCACAGGCGACACCTATCCCAATCATGAGCATCCTGATACGGTCTAAGAGAACACCAACGTCTGTTTCAATGAAGGGCTTACCACGCATGAAGGCCTGCCAGTCATCATAGGCGTTGCTGACCTTGTTCAATTCCCCCTCATACCCTTCCAGCTTCGAGAAGTCTTGGGGTGGAATTAACGGACACCAAACGTCCATGTGGACCCGTTCATCATCGCGGTGCGCCATACCTCTCCAGAGCCGGGCCTGCTCTTTTCAGCATTATCAGTCTGTACTCTCCCAGATGACCGCTCTCATGACGGAAGAGCGACAGAATCCTGCTGGGTCTTGATCCTACAGGCTCTCACTGCTGTAGGGGGTGACATCGATTACGGTTGGCGAGTCGAAAAAAAGAGATGGGAACGAGGGCCGAACGGCCCTCTATGAGTTGTTTATTCCTCGTAACGGAAGGCTACCTTCACGTTTGCTCTGTATTTGACAATCTTCCCATTTTCAACATCAGCAGTCAGATCGAGCACATCGAGACCATGGATGTTTCTGATCGACTCAGATGCAATCTCCAGTGCATTCTCGATAGCATCATCAAAACTCTTCTCTGACTGACCGATAAGCTCGATTACTTTTGCTACACTCACAGGTATCTCTCAGTAAACTATATTGAAGAGGCCCTTTTGGACATTGGGGTGTCAACATAGTCCGAACACCACATTGCCTAATGAAATTGGAACACGTGTTCCAAACACCTCTTGCATCCACACAGTACTGCACTATATGGTTAAATGGCTCTGCATCTATTCCTCAGTGAAGATAGGAATGGGGATGATGACTGAATGGAAGACACTTCTCCAACTCTAAGGCAGAGAATCCCGAAGAGATTCCTAGACGGCACGGGATACATAGTCCCTCTCTTTCAGTCGATACCCTTCGGCTACGCTGGGCTCATGGTCATGCCCTTCCTAGTCTTTCTGGTCGGCATTGCCACCACCGCTCCAGTTGGACTGCTCGCGCTCCCGTTCTTCTTGATATATCTCATCTTAGGTGGATTTCTTCTTGAGGTCATCTTGGCACTGTTTGGATTCTCTCTCTGGACCTATTCCATTGCCTATCTCAGGACGAATAGAGAACTCGGTCTTGTGAGGATGGGGCCATACAGGTTCGTGCGTCATCCACAGTATCTCGGTGTGCTCTTGTTCACCCTGACACTCACAACACGAAGTATATGGATCGGCACACTACCTTATGCGAAGAGCTACTGGAGCGGCGGAGTGACCATCTCTGTCTGGTATGCCGAGCTGCTTGCATATGTCCTTCTTGCCGTGGCGGAGGAGCAGTATCTGCTCAGGACTCAGAATGAGAAGTATGCGGAGTATATGCAGAGAACCGGATTCCTCCGCCCCTCACCCGTCAAGGAACGGCCCTAGCTTGACATCTTCCTCTCTGTTATCGTTCTGGTCCTCGTACTTCACGGAACACTTCTACTGTACCAGAACACGCTTGGATGGCCCTTTCAGCCGATCCCCTGAAGGGGAATGGTGGGCTCACTTTCTTTGTGCATGATTGCAGGATACTGATGCAGACCGATTGGACTGAAAAGAACTGATGTACGTGGCGCCGCCGCCAGGGTTTGAACCTGGGACCATACGTCACGCATCACGAAGCGTGATGCACTACAACTGTCTGGCTCTCGGCCACCTGACCGAAAGGTAACAGGCTTGAGCGAACCCTTGCGAAGTGCAAAGGGTTGTCGCTTTCAGCTGCTGCTCCTCAAGAGGAACAACAACTACCGACTGAGCCACGGCGGCAAGTGCAACGGAGAACGGCCACGGATTCAATATTAAGATTGCTATCTTGATACAAACATTCGGTCACAACTCTGAGAGCCCAACTCCAATTGGTCGTTGAAAATCCAAACAGCTGATATAGGTGTTTGTACACAGAGTACGAAACGAAACTGAGGACTGAACATGGGTAAAGGCTTAGCTATTCTGGGTCTGCTACTGATTGTAGCAGGACTACTACCGATATGGGCTACATTTCTCACAGCATACGTGGACCTGAGTGCAATACTCGTCTACTTCGATCAAGGCATCTACTCCATCGCTCTAGCAGGATACAACTTCACTGAGGTGATGCTGGGACTCACAGGGCTTGGAGTCATCCTCTTGATAGTGGGTGCGGTCAAGTAGTCCACAGAGAAGCGTCCAGCTGAGAATCGCATTACACCTCCCGGCTGAGAGGAAAGACGTAGACGAAGTGCTATAGAGTAATCGATCTGCTCTTCCATTGAGTAATGAGTCATTGGAATCGTCTTGGTTGGTGCCGTCACTTTATTAGGAGGCGCTCTAACCACTCTCCGGGACATGGCACACATGGACGAGATTACTATCTGGAGCGAAACCAAAAAGGGTGGAAAGGTGGTCGAACGATTCGACCCAAGCACTACTGTAGTTGACTTGAATGACAAACGGATTGGTTCGACTGACCTGTCGCCGCTAGAAGAGTTTCCGAATCTCGAGGTTCTCACCCTGTCCGGGAATGAGCTTGAGAGTATCGACCTCTCTGTTCTCGAGCAGTGCCCATCACTGGTGGAGCTCTCTCTGGGCGGAAACGAGCTCATTGCAATTGACCTGGGACCTCTGAGAGCATGTCCTGACCTCACATACTTAGGACTCTCCTTCAATCGACTCAGAGAAATAGACTTGAAGCCGCTGTCTGCCTGTAAGAATCTCAGGTCTCTGCACCTCTACGAAAACAGGCTGAGTAACATTGACCTTTCACCCCTAAAGAATTGCCGAAAACTCCGTACGTTGACCCTAACCAAGAACGACATAAGCGAAATGGATGTTTCGGCACTATTCCGTTGCTCGAATCTCAGAACGCTCGACTTGGACCCAGACATCAAACTCACTGCAGACACCAAATTCAAGACAAAGACCAAGGTTTCACGCGGCCTCAGCCCATACCTTGACCAGATCGAATGGCTATAGTTGGCCGATTCTGTATCTATCTTATAGAGTCGTCGGTAACGAGGGCATCAATCATTTGACCAGTGATGGATACTCTCCTTTTCACATTGGTTACGTTGACACTGGCTGCAGCAATCCTACTGGTTCTTCTTCTTGCCAGTTTCTAGCACAGCTCCATCGCCCCCTTTCGTATGTCCTCTGGTCGCGTAACCTATCCTGCAAAGATGAAAGCGAAGATATTGTCCAGAGTCATCATTATCAGAAATCCCACCATGATCCCCCATGTCGCTTCGCGAGCATGTCCTCCCACATGGCTCTCTGGCACCATCTCGTCACTAACCACAAATATCATGGCTCCTGCAGCAAAAGCCAGGCCATAGGGCAATAGGAATGCTGCAACTGTCACAATCGAGACCCCAATTATTCCTCCTATTGGCTCAACAAGACCTGTAAGCAGAGCCAAACCTGCTGCATATCTCTTGGAGTACCCCTCTCGTACCAATGGCGCTGCCACTGCCAGTCCTTCCGGTATATTCTGCAGGCCGATGGCCACGGCAACCGAGATTCCTGTCACGACGTCATCTGTGCCAAAAGCAACACCTACGGCAAGGCCCTCCGGGAAGTTGTGAATAGTTATAGCAAGAATCAGAAGCCATACTCTGGCTAGGGAGGATGATGGCCCCTCATGTCCTTTCTGAAAGTGTTCATGGGGAACGTGCTTGTCCGCTTCGTGGACAAAGACTCCACCAAGAGCGAACCCAAGTCCCACAACGCTGAGAACACCCACCCAATCAACAACCATCTCATACGCAGGAACTAAGAGACTGAATGCTGAAGCCGCAAGCATGACCCCAGCTGCGAAACCAAGCATGACGTCTAGGAACTTCCGACTGAACTTGCCCCCTAGTAGAACAGGGATTGCCCCCAGTCCGGTTGCAGTCCCCGCTATTAGACTGGCAACTGCGCCCATGATGACCGGATCTGACAGTATTTGCATCATTATACCTCTTCAGAGAGAGTAAATCATGGGTTTATCTCATTTTCGAGGTCGATAGATGAGGTTTTCCATTCAAAGATAGGAGGAATGGTGGGCCCAAAGGGATTTGAACCCTTGACCGACAGGTTATGAGCCTGCCGCTCTACCAAGCTGAGCTATGGGCCCGCTATCCAGAATCATGCCCCCGAGTTGCCGATATTAAGCTTGCGAAAGATGGCGAATGCTTGGATTGGCACTGACCTGTTCACAGATGATCGTTGTAAGTCCAGATTGATGAGGGCGCACGTAGTAGATTGGCTCTTGTATATGCAGTATCTTCGAATCCGACCTTAAATGGCAACATCAGGACAACTAGAAAAGGACTGGGCCTTAGTAATGATTCTCCTGTTCACATCGAAAGACTGCACGTGGTGCGACCTCTTGAAGGATATGATAGTCGAAGAGACAGATCTCTTTGGAGAGAGCAGTCTGGTATGTGAAATTGATGTAGATAGCTATGCAAGAGTTGCCAAGGCCTACGGTATCATGACCGTGCCTACGATGGTGGCCCGTTCTAGCACCCTGTCCGGAGTTCCAGAGCCAGATGACCTCAGGTCGTTCCTTTTCCGTGCTCTCTCTGAGCGAACTGCCGATTCTATAGACATTGGCCGGATAATCGACCACGCGCTACTCTTGCGCAAGGCCGAGTTCGCCACTCCGCAGGCTAACAATAACACAATCAACATGACACAACCTGTTAGGGAAGAAGTGCCCAGTGCCACATCCGGTGAGCCTCCCTCTCAAGAATCGAGCGAACGAGATTCACCAGAGGCTTCTTCGCAAGCAATCCAGTGATGGGCACTTACGCAATGTTAATAACCTGAATTTCGGGTTTGCTGCGAATAGGCCCCGGTAGTGTAGCTCGGCCCAGCATCTCGGACTTTCGATCCGACGACCCGGGTTCAAATCCCGGCCGGGGCACCACACAATCTCTTCCTCATCACAGCTGTAATATCATATTCAAGTCTACGGAAACATAGGAATGTGTCAGAGCTCCCGAAGAGATGACATCAAGACCACTCCTGGCATATTCTTCAACATTGCCCTCATCTATGCCTCCAGAACCTTCAAGTATGATACTCTCTCTTAGCCCTCTTTCCTCCAATACACCTTGAATGTTCTTGATTTGGTCCGGTGTTAGATTGTCTAGAAGCACGATATCTGCCCCTGCTTCAATAGCTTCTATTGTTTCGCTCAGTGATCTGGCTTCGCATGAGACTTTTTTCGTAAAGGAGACCGCTCCTGTTGTAGCACGGACAGCTTCAGAAACCCCTCCCATTGCCGAGATGTGATTGTTTTTGATTAGAACCATGTCATCAAGTGCGTACCGGTGGGTATCCCCGCCGCCAATCTGTACTGCTCGTTTCTCAAAGAACCTGAATCCGGGAGTTGTCTTCCTTGTGGCCGCAACAACAATATCTGGATTCCCTCTCCGAGCAGCCTGAAGCATGGTGTTGACCTTGGTTGCTATACCACTCATTCTCATCATGATGTTGAGAATCACCCTCTCGACTTTCAGAAGAGCTTCCGTTTCTCCACTCAACTCCAGTATTGCCGCACCGGGTGATACCCAGTCGCCCTCAACCGTCAGTATCTTGTGTTCAAGTCCCACCATGTCAGCGAGGGCTACTGCTTCTTTGATCCCGGCCACAATTGTCTTGCACTTTGCATAGACGGTGCCAGTCGCCTCTGTAGCCAACGACCCCATCAATTCAGTGGTCAGGTCTCCAGACCTGACATCCTCGTCTAGGAATCCTCGGAGCGCATCGATGGCTTCAGGGGGTAGCTCTCTCATCTCTTCCTAACTCCTGCAGACTTCTCCCTTGGGGTTTCTAACCACTGTGCCTTTTGGCTCTCTCTCGCCAAACACGTCAGCTTGGAATGCATAAAACTCTGTTGCGGGGTCTATCCAAGCACTTCTGGGAAGACCTGCCTTATTGCAGGTGTGTTCCAGGAACTCCTTCACACCCCATCCCCATTCCAACGGGACTTGTGGGAGAAGAAGTCCCCGCCAAGCCCCTCTGGCTGCAATGAGGCCATCCCGACCAACTCTGACCTTCTCCAATAGCTCTTTCGGATTGCTGTACTCTATTTTTCTTGGTGGAGTCAGAACGCTCAGATCAAGAGCAATCGAATCCAGTTCCTCTTTTGTGACCGGCGGGAATCTTGGGTCGTTTACTGCAGCATCTATTGCCGACTCAATCGTGGCCTGTATTAGCGGCTGGGTGGGATAAGGTCTTCCAATGCACCCTCGTAGAACAGCTTGGTTTTTCAGTACCTTGTTCAGAGTGACAAAAACGCCAGATTTGACCTGAAGATGACTTGGAGTTTCCCCGGGGATTGCGATTTGAATTCCGTCCTTCACATACTCCGTTATTGCGTCCCGTGCCACTCCTATCAGAAATCTTCCGTCCTCGATTTCATATGCATGTTCCAATTGTGTCTCACCTGCTGCATCATCAGAGTGACAAGCGGCTGCCGTTAACGTTTTCGCAATGGAACTCTTCCGACCAATCCTGCTCCTGTGACAAACTTGCCATAACTGTAGACAGTTTCTCCTCCTACCATTGTGATGATTGGACGAGCTAGCACGCGATAGCCCTCAAAGGGTGTTATCTTGGCTTTTGAGAAGAATCTCTCTCCTCGAATCTTATATTCTTCCTTTGACACTACTATGATATCTGCATCAAATCCTTCTGCGAGAACCCCCTTTCCTGACAGGCCAAGTATGTCAGCTGGTGCAGAACAACAAATGCGTAGGTAATCAACCCATGTAAGCTTTCCATCAAATACCTGGGTCAGAAGCAGGGGAACAGACGTTTCAAGACCTGGGATTCCAGCTGCAGCTCTCAAAAAGTCGGTTCTCTTGTCCTCTGCGGTATGTGGTGCATGGTCGGATGCCACGCAGTCAATTGCACATTTATTACATAGCATCTGCCTGAGAGTCTGACAGTCATAGGGTGATCGTAAGGGCGGAAGCATCTTGGCCACCCCATCCTCCACGGGAAACTGGTCGCTTGAGAGAAGCAGATGATGAGGCGTGACCTCTGCGGTCAGTGAGTCCTCAGCACGGCTCTGGGCAACCAATCGGGCAGCACTAGCGCAACTCACATGGCAAACGTGAATGCGCCCATCCACCTTCTCTTTTGCGTCTATGAACATGCTCACCGATTTGTACTCGTTATCACAGCTGTGTACCATGAAATGGTCTTGGATACTGGAGACGGGCGTCGTGTCACTTGAAGAATCGGGGTGAAACATGAGGGGCAGACCATGTCGTTTCGCAAGTGACACACAACTCTCTATTCTCCCTCTAGTATACTCAGTGCCCTGCGTGAGGGGTGAGTGAGGGTAGACTTTCAGGCCAAGAATATCTGGGACTAGTCTTGCATCAAAATCTTCCACACTCTTTGGTATTCCTGCATAGAATCCCACATTCACATATCTATTCGAAACCGCGTTTGCTATCTTTCTATCAAGAACGTCCCTATCGAGGACAGGCGGTCTGGAATTTGGCATATCAACAACAGTAGTTACACCTCCTGCAGCGGCAGCCATCGTGCCGGTCCGATAGTCTTCCTTCTGTTCTTGCTCCAAATCACGAAGGTGTACGTGTATGTCAATCATGCCGGGAAGAACATAGAGTCCTGCACACTCGATAACTCTGTCAGCCAGAGGTTCTTGTCCTGGATGGTATAGCCCCTCTATCTTGCCATATTTCACGCCAACAGAACGCACTTCTTCCTTACCATCAATAATGACCCTGCCATCCTTCAGAAGGAGTTCAACTGGCATGCAATATCACAAGTGTACTACAGGCAAACCCTCTTAATTGTTCTACTCTTTGTCGGCAGGTATCTTGAATTTGTTGGCCACAAATCGTGTGAAATCTGTAGTGCTGATTACTCCTACAATCGCATTTCCCTCTTCTACCACTGGAAGGGTATTCAGGCCGTTGTCAAGCATAACAGTGGCTGCTTCTGCAATCGAATCCTCCGGCCCGATCATCGGGGGCTGCTGAGCCATAGCGTCAACAACTCTAAGAAGCCTTACCTGATTGGCACGATACTTATCGGGGACTTCGACGCTGAATCGGGCCATTGCTTCTGCTACCATCTTCTGAGTCAGAAGACCAAGGACCCGCTTTCCATCGGTCACAGGTAATCCAGAGTATCCTGCAGTCAACATGTCACTTCTAGCCTTGATGAGGCGGTCAACCGGATTCACAACCAAGAGGTCTTCTGACGTCATAAGCTCCTTCACTTTGACATCAGTGAACTTCTTCATAAGATCGGCAAGATCCATCTTGGTAATGACTCCCACAAGGGTCCCCTCATCATCAACTACTGGGCATCCACTCATGCCTCTCTCAATCATAAGATTGGCAACATCAGTGACATCATGCTCCGGTTTCGCACTGATGACAGTATCAGACATAGCACTTGATACATGGAGTCTTCCTATCGAGACTGCTACTACTTTGCTCACACCAAGCCTGTCTGCAATGTCGGCATAAGTGAGTATTCCTGTCACTTCCTTGTCATCAATGACGACAAGTCTATCAACACCTTTCTTATCCAGCAAATCCAGAGCATGAGATAATCGCTGGTCTTTGTCAATCGTTACTGGCTCACTCATTATCTGGCTGACTTCCACTTACAGTACCTCCGAAATGATGCTTACGACTAAGGATTGTCTGAACCGAAAACCTCACTTAACTAACTACGACAACTCTCACATAGATAACGTCCATCTTGCATTGCGAGATCAGTAGAGTATTCTCCACAACTGTCACATATCCCGCCGTAGGCCACTAATTCATCTTCATCCACTTCGCGTCTTGTGGGTTCTCCTCGCACTCTCAATGACTCGACAAGGATATCGATCAACTCAGGTGACCACTGCAAGATGTCACGAGAGGTCAAGATGCCTGCAAGAGAGTGGTTTTTCAGGACTATGAGCCGTCTGATTCCGCTTCTTGCCATCACACGCATAGCCTCTGTCAGGCCCGTTGCTGGTGTGACGTGAATCAACGGTGCTGACATTATTTCTCGTGCAGCTGTCGCCTTCGGGTCGACTTCCCTAGCAATCACGCGCCTGATAAGATCCGTTTCACTGATTATTCCTAGGGGGCGCTCTCCTTCAGCAATAACTATGGAGCCGATGTCCATATCGGTCATTGCTTTTGCCACTTCAAATACAGTTGCGGTTGGCGCCATTGTGACGACATCGTGAGTCATGATATCGCGCACCGACATGCTATGCTGTGCTGGATTTGCCATCTTATTGACCTCAATCTACTCAGGAACTTGGCAGTTGGTGCCCACAAGTGTGTTTGGGCATCACGGAAGAGTGCAAATTTGTTTGATTAAAAAGCTTATCTAACCGTCCTGTCCTGTCGATGAATTCTCTATCGTTTTAGTACTCCTTCACCCGGAGGAAGGACTCTCATCATCTCTGCCTCAGGAATGCGCGAGACAAGATGTGCTCTCTCATCGGGAACTATTGATTCAAGGGCATTCAGGATGTCTTTAACCAGTTGTCCTTTCTTGTCCCCTCCAGGGATTACTCTCACATGATACTTCGTGTTCTTTTCCACAGCTGAGGGCGGCCCAGAGAACGGAATCGCATATTCCTCTTCGAGTAGGACTCCCACCCGAAGCTCCACTGGGACACTCTTGATGAAGTTCTTGTTTCCATAGATCATAACTGCTCCGGATGGGAGATATTCTCCTGAGGGGGGAGTGAAACTAACCTGTTCCGGATTTACCCAGTAGGCGTCTCCTGCCGTCAAACCGTCTTGCCATGCTCTTGAGAAAGTGACAGCAAACTGAGCTGCTTCCCACAGGGTCTGTTCTCCAGGAGGTTTATCGGGCACCTTGATCACCGTGTATGGCGCCCCGTGTACAGCAGCATGCAGAAACACGTCATTCGGCCCCATATGCTTCTTAGCAATCCTCTCATTTGTTCGAGCATCTCTTCCTCCTATGACAAGGTAGTCTTCTGATGAAATGAACCATCGATACTTCTCATACCAGCCTTTGTTCCTAATCTTGATGGGAACAGGCTCTTTCGTGTCTTCAATGTCAGAAAGATCTAATTCAGAAAGCTTCTCTCTTGTCTTCTCAATTTGCTTCCTAGCCCCTTTCGCCTTATGCTCTGCTTTCTTAGCTCCCTCATATGCTTGTGACGCGTTCTCTTGCGGAGTCTTTCGGATATCCAATACAATCTTCTGGCCTTGGAGTTCCACTACAACCTCTCCTTGAGAGGGGTAGAGATTCACAACTCTCTGAGCAGTCTTATTTCCTTGCTCCTTTCCCTCCTCTATCGTGTGCTCTATCTCCTCCCAAGAAACACCCTCCGATCGTGCTTGCCTAATCGTTTCAAGAATATCTGTCACGATCTGGAAGTTTGTGTATATCAGCTCGCCTGCATTCCGCAGTTTTTCCGCCCTGAGAAGAAGACCGTCAACATTCTCTTGTTGTTTTTCGATTATTGTCTTGAGCCGTTCTTGTTCCCTCTCTAAGGCTGCGGTATCTGGTGTTTCCTGATCTATCTCTTCTTCAGTGACCCCATAATACTCATCCAAAGCTTGGCTGAAGCTATCAAAAGTTGTCTGAGGATGCTCCTTGAAGATTTTGAATCTGAAGGGGACAAATGCCACCGGCTCGGATTCGTCCTCTTTATCGTAAACCACTCTTGGGTCGTCCACTCCCTTCTTTATCTTTAGTCTGAATTCCTGAATTCCGTCAGTCAGGGCTCTCAGTGAGTCTTGATCGATATCACTCACTTTGGAACCGGGTTCTATCTCTGCTAAGCTGCAGATCTCTTCACAGCTCAGAGAATCAAGGTTCAACTGTCTTGTCAGGGTTCTTATGACACTAACCTCTGAGCCGGTTATGACACTCCCCACTACATCATCGTCTAGATTGAAGATATTCGTTCCTCGCTGTGGAGGGAACTCGTATACTTCCTTGGGGATTACATCCCTGTCGCGCATCTTCTTGTAGTGAAGTGCAATGAATATCTTATCTTCATTATCTAGTAGAAGTAGGTTCCCTCTGCCAAATAGCTCAGCCACTAACTTATGTGAACTCTCTTCGTCCCCCACCTCAATGACAACAATCCTGTCCATCTCATGTTGTTTCACAGATATGATTCGTCTATCCCGAAGATACTTCCGAAGGACGCTAACGAACTTGCGAGGTAGCCGGGGAGCAACACGTCTGTAGTCAGTCACATGAATCCTGTGCCCGGGCTCGATGAGCAGCTGAAACGTTCCCTCGCCTGGCTGATACACCTTGAGGACAAACACGCCTCCATATTGGTATACATTCTTGATGAATGCGCCTTCAGATACTTCTTGTATCTCTTGCATCATGATTCTGATATCTACGTTGCTCATTGCGTCCTTCATTTCGGTTCATCATCGAACCGAGGATTTTATAACATAGTCGATTGACGACCTCATACTCTGAGGTGTACCATGTGGAGCCGCTAAAGAATCTCTTCAAGACCATGTTCGGCAGATGGGAAGGCGATCCTGACAATCAGGATTACTATGTCAAGATATTCTTCGCATTCGTAAGTGCTATTGCCTGCGCTCTTGGAGGGCAAGCTTTTGCAGGGGTCAGGGGCCTCTGGCTGGGTCTTCTAATCTATGTTCTCTCTCTCTTTGTTATCGTCTATTTGCTTGAAATCGACCCGGAAGAGATTGGTGGACGACAGAAACTGATTGTCAAGACGCTCCCATCCTACTTGCTTCTGTGGGTGCTTCTCTGGTCATTGCTCTACGGATTCTTCGTTCCCCCCAGCGCCTTTGAGGGACAACTCCTTCCCCTTCTAGAGAATATCACATTGCAGGTCTCTCAGTTCTCTTGAAGAGGTGTCTGGTCGTCGTTCAAGAAGCCCCAGATCTTTCACTGATATCTACACCTCATAACATAGACTGGCATCTCTTCCAGATCGGATTAAAAGTCGCCAAGATTGTTTTAGGCATCAGGACCGGAGCACTACTGCAATTGTCTGTAGAATAATGTAACTTAGGGTGAGACAAGGTACCAGAGGGATTATTGTCCTCGGACATGAGGCATCCTTCTTCTCACACATTCTCGAATAGAGCCATCCGAGTAGTAGCATGCCAAAGATGAGAAGCCCTGAGGCGATTATTCCCTCGAACACTGGATTCATACCTGATACAAAGATTACACCCGGGCTTAGGAATGCCACAATAAGAAGCAGTTTCACATCCCCCCCGCCTATAGAACCCAGTCGATACAACACACAGACCATGAATCCCGTGAATCCAACTGCCGATGCATGTAGTATGAGATGGTCAAACAAATAACCCGAAGCAATGACTGTGAGAGAAGCGAGAACGAGAGCTACAAGTATTTGCCGGTTTGGAATCCTCCTGGTTGAAATATCTACATGACTGAACCATGTAAGCACAACTACGCACTCAATGAATACGACTATCGTGACGGGTAGAGATTCCATCGTTCAGTTCAACTCGGAGCATGGTTAATCAGAGCACACTTAGATATTGTATCCTCTCCATATATTTGCCTAGTTTAGCTATCAGAGTTGCCGCATATAGCAACACAGATTAAATAGCCGTCAGATTCATGTCATATGGACAGGAGCCCCTTGGGGCCCTCAAACAGAGAACTCAGAAGATGATCACAGGATGAAGGATCCAACACAAGTAATTCAGGACACAACGGTTCGTCTTCTTCGAATGGCTGCCACAAAACTGCCTCAGGATATCGAAGAGGCTCTGAGGGCAGCATACGAGGACGAAACCGAAGAAACAGCAAAGACACAGTTTGCTGCGATTCTCAAGAACATCGAGATAGCAGCTACCGGTGTGCCGATGTGCCAAGATACAGGAATTATCATATTCTACTTGCGAGTGGGAGATGAGTTTCCTTTCCTAGGTGACATCAAATCAGCCCTGGAAAAGGCAACAGTGGAAGCAACCACCAGAGTCCCTTTGCGACCAAATGCAGTGAACCCAATTGTGGGAGGCAATTCCGGTGATAACACTGGTAGAAAGATCCCATGGATTAACTGGGAGATTGTTGAAGGTGATACATTGGAGATCACTGCATTTCCCAAAGGCGGGGGCAGCGAGAACGTTTCCATAGTGGGTATGCTGAAGCCAGGTGTTGGGCTAACAGGTGTGAAAAAGCTAGTCATTGACAACGCTATGGACTACATGGGAAAGGCCTGCTCGCCGAACATCATTGGCATAGGAATCGGTGGGGGGGCTGATATTGCAATCAAGGTTGCAAAGCAACAGCTGATGCGCCCCTTAGCTGACAGTCATCCCGAACCAGAGGTTGCAGCAATTGAAGACGAACTGAAGGAGGCCCTCAACTCCACAGGTATCGGTCCGATGGGGCTAGGTGGTAAGACCACAGTCCTCGGAGTGAAGATGGACTATGCAATGCGGCATCCTGCTAGTCTTCCTGTTGGTGTTGCAGTCCAATGCTGGGCTGCACGTCGAAGCACAGCAGTGATATCCAAGGACCTACAAGTTGACTATCTCACACACCCACTGGAGGGCAAGTAGAATGACGGAGTATCATCTTACTACACCGATCTCAGAGGAAGATGCAAGAAAGCTGAAGGCCGGCGATGTTGTCTATGTTACGGGCGAGCACGTGTATACCGCCCGAGATGAGGCCCATGAACGCGCTCTTGAAATGTATGAGAAGGGTGAGAAGCCCCCTGTAGAGTTTCAGGGAAGTGTCGTATACCATGTCGGGCCTGTAGCACAACAGAGAGATGGAAAATGGTACATTGTTTCGGCAGGTCCAACAACGAGCATTCGGATGGAGCTCTTCGAAGATGAGTTCCTGAAGAAGTACAAACCACGGATCATCATAGGCAAAGGAGGTATGGGACCCAAGACCCTTGCTGCACTGAGTGATGTGGGCGCCGTCTACTGCAGCTTCACAGGCGGCTGTGGTGCTCTGGCATCCCGTGGGCTGAAGGAAGTCCGAGCTTATGAGTGGCAGGACTTGGGTATGCCTGAGGCTCTCTGGGTCATTACTGCTGAAGAGTTCGGCCCCCTCCTCGTCACCATGGACTCTCACGGTAGAAGCCTACATGATGAGATGGATGAGAAGGTTGAGGCAAAGCGACATGGCATCTATGCCAAGTTAGGTATCGAATAGCAGCAGCTAAGCTTGCTCCTGATAGACAGGTCTTGGCCTGTCTGTCCTTTCTCTTTGGTATGACCCCTCAGGATCCCAAGGCATTCATAATTGGGATTGTGATGCCGTATATCATAAAGAAGAGCAAAACGAAAAACGCCACCAATAGGAACAGATTCTCGGCCTTCACTCATATCACTCCCAGACAAGCACGATATGTGATCTTTTCTTTTAGAAGTTAGCTGTTTAGATTCAAAAACACTGAGTTTAGCGCCAATGCAAGCTTATGCACATAATAACGGGCTTCGTCTCAATCGGGACATCTCCTTGCCATAATCCAGTTTCCACCTCAACAGTAACAACAATAAAGGGGAAGAGAGGTCCGCCATCACGATAAACAGAACGTTCGTCTTCAATTGGAGGACCACAGTTTGGAATACAAGACCATTGTATGTGACGTGCTTGTTGTGGGCGCCGGCGGTGCAGGCTGTCGGGCTGCAATAGAGGCCTCAAACCATAACTTGGATGTCATAATGTTAAGCAAAGAGCTCCTCGGCAAGGCGCATACCTCTATGGCCGAGGGTGGGATCAATGTTGCTCTAGGAAATGTTGACCCGAAGGACGATCCCGAAACCCACTTCAAAGACACGGTTGTCGGTGGCAACTACATTAACAACCAAGAACTAGTCGAGATTCTTGTTGACAATGCCACAGCCAGAGTCTATGATCTCGAGGAAATGGGTGCGGTTTTCGATAGAACTCCCGAGGGTAAGATTGCTCAGAGACCGTTTGGGAAGCAGAGTTGGAGAAGAACGGCCTATGCCTCTGATAGAACGGGATCAGAGATTATGGTCACTCTGGTAGAGGCGATTCGAAAGAGTGCTGTTCGAGTCTTCGATGAGATATTTGCAACCAAACTGCTTGTCGAAGATGGCAGGATTGCGGGCGTCACAGCCATTGACATGAAGTACGGTGATTACCTAGTCTTCCGTGCAAAGTCCGTGGTGATGGCAACAGGCGGAGCTGGTCGAATCTACAAGGTCACAAGCAATGCTCAGCTTGATGTTGGCGATGGATATGCTATGGCCTACGAGGCTGGATGTGAAATGATTGACATGGAGATGATACAGTTTCATCCAACCGGCATGACAAGACCCGAATCCGCCAAAGGAAGGCTTGTTACGGAGGCAGTGCGTGGAGAGGGCGGTATTCTTCTCAATAGTGAGGGCGAACGCTTCATGAAGAACTACTATCCGCAGGTCATGGAACTGGCAGGTCGTGACCAGGTGGCCCGGTCTATCATGACCGAAGTCATCGAAGGAAGGGGTTCACCCACTGGTGGGGCCTATCTCAGCATCAGTCACTTGCCAAAGCGAATCGTTGAGTTTCGTCTAGAAAGCATGATAGAACAGTTCGGTGATGCGGGAGTTGACATAAGAGAAGAACCAATGGAGGTGTCACCGACCTGTCACCACTTCATGGGAGGCATTTCTATTGATACTGATGCACAAGCCAGTATTCCCGGGCTCTTTGCTGCTGGTGAGTGCATGGGCGGTCTCCATGGAGGAAACCGCTTGGGAGGAAATGCACTGGCTGACACCCAGGTATTTGGCGCCTTGGCTGGTGAGAGTGCAGCAAAGTTTGCCAAGAATCACAAACTCGCTGGATTCGACCGAGATGTGGCCAAGCAGGAGTTTGACCGCGTTGAGGCAATGCTACAACGCAAGGATGGTATATCACCTGCTGATGCTCGTGATGAGCTTAATGACCTCATGTGGAGCAAGGTCCAGATTTTCAGGAAGGAAGAGGATCTAGAGGATGCAGTCAAGGAGCTCAAGCGCATCCAGAAAGAGGTTGTTCCCAAGATCAAAGTGGATGTACCCATCAAGCGATTCAATCCTGGATGGCACCAAGCAATCGAGTTTGCCCATATGGTGACCACAGCTCGAATGGTGGCTGAAGCTGCATATATGCGAAAGGGAAGTCGTGGTGCCCACTATCGAGTCGATGCTGACCCTGATGATAAGGGCTATTACAACATCGTGATACGCAAGGGTGACGACGGGGAGATGGAGCTCAAGAGGAAGGACCTTGTCATAACCAAGATCCAACCGCCGTAGGAGGAGTTGAAGATGGCTAAGAAATTCAAAACAACTGTTCAGAGATACAACCCTGATGTGGACGACAGTCCATACTTCCAAGACTTCGAAGTCGAATACGAGCCAGGAATGACTGTACTCGATGCACTGCTCTATATCCAAGACAAGTACGATTCAAGCTTGGCATTCCGTTGGGAGTGCCGAGGTGGTCAATGTGGATCTTGTGCCATTAAGGTCAATGGGACCGCACGGATATCATGCCGGACGAAGGTGAATCCCGATGAGGAGGTTGTACTAGAACCCCTTGACAAGATGCCTATCATCAAAGACCTCGTTGTGGACATGGCACAGGTCACATATAGGATTCGACGCATTCGTCCGTATGTTGCTCGTGATAAACCGCCTGAGCGACCAGAGATCATTCAGGCCGAGGAGATTGAGAAACTCCGTGAGATAAGAAAATGTATAGAATGCAGTGCTTGTCTCTCCAATTGTCCCATTGTTGCAGAAACTTGGGATTATCCTGGGCCCATGATTATCCGCCAGCTTGCTCGGCTTCAGCTTGACCCTCGAGATGTTGAGGACAGGGTTTCTATGGCCCTAGATGAGGCTGTCTACACCTGTACAACCTGTAAGATGTGTGAGGACATCTGTCCAAAGAACATCAAGATTCCAAGTCTTGCTGTGGAGCTGCTTCGAGCAAAGGCTGTCGAGGCTGGCTATCCCCTCGCAACAGGTCAACAGGGCTTTATCGACGAGATAAACAAGACTGGACGATCTGTTCCTGAGAAGGACACGCCCTTGCTCAAGAGTACGGAAACCGAGGAGTTTCTTGTGGATACCCCTCAAGGCAGGGTGGCCTTTTTCACGGGTTGTCTCATTGACTATCGGATGCAGGAAACTGGTAGAGCTCTAATTGAGGTGCTAAACAGGAACAATGTTGACGTGATTGTCCCCAAGGAGCAGTGGTGTTGTGCCAGTCCTGCTTTCAGGACAGGCGATGTCCACACAGGAAAGGCAGCAGCTGTCCGAGTCACAGAGATATTCGAGGATGTGATGGAGAAATATGACTTGGATGAGGTAGTCGTTGCCTGTGCAGGCTGTGGCAAGACTCTTCGTGAGGACCACCGTCCCATCATTGAGGAGATGCGAGGAGAACCTCCGAGATTCAAGGTCTATGATCTTGCAGAGTATCTTCTTGATGTGATAGGGGAGGAGAACATGGTGAAACCGACAGGTGAGATTAGGATGAAAATCACATATCACGAACCATGTCACCTCGGTCGAGGTCAAGGAGTCGTTGATCAGCCAATCGAGCTTCTCAAGATGATTCCTGGTGTCGAATATATCGAGGACCCATACAAGAACCGTTGTTGTGGGGCTGGTGGTGGTGTTCGTGCTGGACTGCGTGATCTCTCTATGAAGATTGCCACCACTAAGAAGGAATATATCGAGAAGACAGGGGCTGATATGGTGACCACAGAGTGTCCATTCTGTACAATTCAGATAAAGGACATCATGAAGGGGACCTCTATTGAAACAAAATACATTCCTGATCTTCTAGCTGATTCATACCGAAAAGGTGACAAGTAGGGATACACCTGAGGGGGGAGGAATCCTCTCTCTTGGTCTTCTTTGAATCATGTCCGGCCTCACTCCAGATTCTCTCTCAGCATACGATGCGTCTGAAGTGCTGCTAGTTCTCGAGGTATGAGTCCCAAGTCGGACAGATTCCATGTTGCATGAGCGAATATTATGACATGTGATGCATTGGACGTACCATTCAACGAGGCCATCGCGTACTGGGCAGCTCTGACAAGATCCCACTCTTCTTCCCCAATATATGGAATCTCTCTCTCAAAGGTTTGCCCCCTTTTATCCAGCATGCTTTTCCAGTAGGCACCTAAATTTTCGTTAAGCCACATTCTCAAGGGCCCACTATGTGGCGAGAGAATCTTATGGGGTGATTCTTCCCAGTCAGCGCCTCCCTGTTGGTCAATAAGAGTTTCTATAGAAATATCCTCATCTTGAAGACGGTTTCCATCCGTGTTAGACTCCAGCTCTTTCATGAGCCAATGAATGGTGTTGGAGTCAGCTGTTCCATTCTTAGCAGCAATAGCTATTCGATGTGCGAATATCGCATTATGCCCTAAGATTCCATAGTTGACTGTCGCTCTTTTGAAGAGCTCTTTGTATTGCGATACTGACGTAGGCGACGCCATGTCAGCGTAAGTAGGTTCCGGATTGAAGCCGCCCGGTCTTCGATTGGGCACCTTTCTGACAAGATACTCAGTGAGGTGCCATAGTCCTGCCTCGTGGGGCATTGTGAATCGAGCCTTTGGTAACTCATGAAGCAGGGATACCGGCAGAATGAACGCATGACCAAGACGATCTGGGTGTTCCGCTCCCAGTGTTGCTGTCATGCGCAGCAATCTTGTGTAGCTGCCCTGTGCTGTCAAGGTCACCGCCGAACGAAGAGCGCCGATATGACTCTTCTCGCGTATCGCCTGTACATACGAGTGAAGGGCATTATCGGGTGATTCTCCTCTTCTTTCGACCTTATACTGTGGTCCTTTTTCAGGCTGCCAGTGGTCTACCGCGGCCAGATATAATGCTAGGCGCTCAATCAGGAATCTCTGAAGATTCTCCCTGAATTCATCAGGAAGAACTACTGCCGACTCTGCTGAACTTCCATTCAACAAGTCCGGATTGGATCCACAATCCCCAATCATACCGTGAATCGAATTAACGAGTATGGTGGCATGAGGTGTATCATAGGTCCGTTCCTCATGCCAAGCTGCGACATGTAGAAGTATCGCCCAGACTGCTGGTGTCTGAGCTCTTGATACCATCTGGTTTACTTGAATTGCTGCGATTCTCTCATCGTTCTTCATGCAAGCCTGAAAGAGATTCAACTTGTCACTCAATGCGGCTGACCTCAGACAAGAACTAATAGAACAGTACACATTTATCTCTTCAGAGAGCTGGCGAGCATATACTTAGGATACAATAAACGATTCGTTGCAAACCGGGCAGTTTATCGTTTCTCCACGAACTGCTATCCGTTCTAAATCATTCTTGCAGTAAGGACAGGCCGCTATTGTCTTTGGTGCGGGTCCAGTACCAGTTCCAAGGATGAAGTCTCCAGAATCATGATCTATTCTGCCTGAGAGTTCTCGGCCGTCCAGAAGATCTCCCAGTATCTTGGTGGCATTTATTGCATCAACGCCGGATTCCTGGGCGATTCTCTCGATAGGAAGTCGCCTCATAGTTTGAATTGTCCTCCTGATTGCGGTGACAGGGTCAACAGTGGCATTCTTCTTCGCAGGGGAAGTAACTGTTCCTGAGCCTACCTGCTTCTCTAGGTAGATGGAAATTGATGGGATATCTGCTTCTTCCCCTCCCAACTCAGTCAGTTTGGTCTTCAACTCCCCAATCTTCTTCTTGTAGTCATTCTCGCTTATCAGACCACGCATATAATCTAGGTCTAGATCTCTGACCTTCTTAGTTAATTCATCCCTGTCTTGATTCGAACCCATCGTTCTTCTGTGTCTCCTTGTCACAATCGAAAATCTGATTGTTATATAAGGTAAACGAGAACGGAAAAAAAGCGACTAGCTCCTTCTCTCGCCCGAATGATAGACCCTCATCATCCAGATGCTTGATGCACCTAGACGAAAAGAGAAAAGCATAGACCTGCCACGATACGGTTAGAGTGTATACAAGTGCATGAATTCTCAGCCGCCTGCTCGATAGTAGAAACTGCTCTTCAAGCCGCACGCGAACACAATGCAAAGAAAGTAACCGCAGTAAATATTGAAGTTGGTGAGTTCACTTTCTTGGTTCCTGAACAACTGGAGTTCAACTTTGAGATTGCAGGCAAAGATACAATTCTCGAAGATGCAAAGCTGAACATCACTAAGGTTCGAGGAACTCTCAAGTGTGATGATTGCGGTTTCGAGGGAGAATCAGAGTCTGCTCATGAGCTTCCCCCAGAGATTGCAGTCTTTGCCCCTCTGAAGTGTCCGAGATGTGGAGGCAGTTCTACTGAGATAGTAGGAGGAAAGGAGTTCTTCATAACGAACATCGAGGCCGAGATCGATTCATCGAGATAAAGTATGACGTGCTGTCACACGTTGATCAGCTAGACAAGAACTGCGTTCAGAATACCCGTTTGGCCGGGGCGGCTAGTGACTCTTGCACGCCCTTTCGAGGTCTTGATTATTGTGCCCCGTGTAATGACTTTTCTTCTCTGATAATCCATATTGGCCGGGTTCTTCTCTACATCCTCGATCTCTACGCGGTAGGTCTCATTCTTCTCTGGGTCAGTAACATTGACCATCTTGGCCTTAAGGGCGGGCATCTTCTTATAGGTGCCCTTGCTGTCAACTGTTCTACGCTTGGTCTTACCCAGTACGGTCTCAGTTGGTGTGCGACCCTGTTCGTATTTTCTCTTACCTCTGAATCTTCTAAGTCGCGCGCCTGTGGATGTGCGTCTAGATCTTCTATGCCATACACCCATTTCTGACTACCTCTTGGTTGGGTTCAATCAGGCACATCTAGGGGTTGTTTTAAACTTTGCTTAGTGACGATGAATAGTCGGACCGCATATATCGACCTCTTCAAATACATCTTTGGATGTTGAGGCACCATCAGGTACGTGAGGAACGCATGACAAAGATCGAAACTTCCCATGGTGCCGGCGGGAAGATTATGCAGCGCCTGCTGGAAGAGGTCATAATTCCGTCGTTCAGTCGCCGACATGCAGGTGATATCGGCTTGGATGAGATGGATGATGGTGCAACTCTTAGGATAGATGGGAATGAACTAGTTGTTTGTACCGATGCCCATACAGTTCAGCCCCTCTTCTTCCCGGGTGGCAACATTGGGAAACTCACCGCCTGTGGGACAATCAATGACATCGCTGTTATGGGGGCAAGGCCGATAGCAATGACCAATACTATCATAGTGGAAGAAGGCTTCGAGATTGATACTCTAAAGGTGATTCTAAGATCACTCAATGATGTAATCAACTCTCTTGAAGTAGCCATGATTGCGGGCGACACGAAAGTCATGCCGAGAGGCACCATTGATCAGCTGGTCATGTCCACCTCGGGTATAGGTGTAGTGTATCGTGACCGTGCAGTCACTGACAGTGGCGCACAAAACGGTGATACACTGATTGTCACAGGACCAATTGGCGACCATGGAACCACACTACTGGCGCATCGGGAAGGCTTGGATTTTGACACGAGCCTGATTAGCGATGTGGCAGCACTATGGTTACCTATCAGAGATTGTCTGGACATCGGGGGCATCAATGCAATGAAAGATCCGACCCGTGGTGGGACCGCTGTGGCTCTCAATGAAATTGCCGCCAAATCTGGGGTTGAAATTGAGATTGATGAGCGGAGCCTTCCCATTCGGCCAGAGGTTGAGTCGCTGTGTGGCATACTTGGTCTCGATCCCCTCCATATGAGCTGCGAGGGAACAGCCGTCATGTCAGTTGAATCCTCAAAAACCGACGAGATAATTGACGCACTAGAGAAACACGAATCGACAGTACAGGCCAAGGTAATTGGGACAGTTTCTAAGGGAAAAGGGCGAGTGATTATGAAGACTGGCATTGGCGGAAGGAAGATAATACAGGTGCCCTACGGAGAACCTGTCCCGCGCGTCTGCTAGAACTTGGTCTGATTGTCATCTTCGACCTCGCGCTGCTCATCCAGAATCCGCTTCATCTTGTGCTTCAACTGTGCTTTCATCTTGACTTTGTCACGGTCTAACCCGAAGTAGTCAGAGAACAACTGGGTGGTCCTTAACATCTTTGTTCTTCCCTCCGGTTCGCTACGGATGAACTTCTTCTCTTCCAGCTCCTTGACATGTTCGTACACGTGTGTGCCCCGGTGAGCTACCAAGTCTGACTGGAGTATCGGCTGTTTCAATGCGATGAATACCAGAGTCTGGAGGGTTGCAAAAGTCAGCAAGCCTCCCGGAATCAGCCTGCCCACTCTTGGGGTAAGCTCTGGCCTGAGCTGCATCACGTAGCGATCACGTGGGAGCTGGACAACCTCTAGTGCTCCCCCTCTCTTGTGATATTCAAACTCCAAGTCTTTCAGAAGTTTCTCCGTTGTTGATTCTGCCTTCCCGATCAATTCCGATAGTTCTTCAATGGCAAGCGCGCGTCCTGCTGCGTATAGTGCTGCTTCCAGTGTTAGCATATCGTCATCCAACATCTGCACCTACTCCTCGACTAACTGTTGCTGAAGAATCTCCATCTCTCTCTCAGAGACCTGTGGAGGCTCCCTGATTGTAATCCAGATTGTCCAATCTTCATCCATCCACATATCCACAAAAGCGCGTCCGTGAAGGTGTAACACTGCAAAGAACACTCGTACAATCTCCCGTCGAGTGTTGTTCACAAGGATGTCTTGGAATCTTACAGTATCGCCAACATCCACAATCTTCCTGAGATCAGAATATACTTCTCCAATGGTCTCTTCGACATCAGCCCTTGTGACATCCATTTGGAAGGATATCGGGTCAAGTTCATCTTTCGCCCTCCTCTTTTTGGGCGGTGGTCGTCGTCGGACTCCTTTCTTCAACATCTTGTCCATTGCAAGAAGAAGCTCTTGGATTGTGACTCGTCTGTTTGTCAGTCGAAATGGTGGTCGAATAAGTGGAATCTCTATATCCTCGTCACTATCCTCGTCATCATCAGGCAACAGGCCAAGGTCTACAAGATCCCGGGTCTTCTTCATGAAGATAACTGAAGCAGAATAGAGTGCATTGCCTGATACTCTGAAATCAATATTCCCTAACCTCTTCATCTCTTGCAGGAAACCCGCCACTAGTTTGCCCACATCAACATTCCAAGGCTCGACCTTATCAAGCTGGAGCACGTCAGTGAGGAGTATGTAGGGTGGTGTAATCCAAAAGGGATTCTCTTCATCACTCATGCAGTCCCGGCGACCTCCTCCAAATCAACTGCTACAATCCGAGAGATGCCATCCTGATTTGAAACACCTACGAGCAGATCTGCCTTTCTGACGGTCACATCTCTCAAAGAAACCACAATGAACTGTGACTCTTTGGCCATGTCTGATATCAGCAGGGCAACATTGTGGGCATTGACATCATCCAAAGCAGCATCAATCTCATCGAAAACATAGAAACTGGCAGGATTATACATCTGTACCGCGAAGATCAGCGCTAGACCGGTCAGAGTCTTCTCTCCTCCACTCATAGCCTCAAGGGACACCAAGTCCTTTCCTTGTGGTTTAGAGCGTACAGTTATCCCTCCCATCAACGGGTGCTCGGGATTTTCCAGCATGAGATTTGCCTCGCCCCCCGGTGAGAGTCTTGCAAACACCTTTGCGAAATTATCAGCAATCTCATTATAGACCTGCAGAAACTTACGCGTCTTTTCCCTCTCAAGTTCCTCCATGAACTCAAGTATCTCTTTATGTTCACGCTCTAGGGTGGTCTTCTTATCAACTATCTCTTCGTATCTTTCTTTCTCAACATCATAGTCTGTCAGAGCCTTGAGATTCACGGCTCCCATCTCCTCTAGCTCTCGCTCCAGCTCTTTGATTTTCTCCTCTAGCTCTTCTATTTCTCTATAGGTGAGCTCTTCCTTCTCTTCTCTTGCTTCAAGCTCCTCGTCCACTTCAGAGAGATTGCCTAACTCCGCTCTGAGGGCAACTATGTCCTCCTCCAATCGTGACTGCTCAGTCTGGAGGCGATAGACTGCCTTCTCATTGTTCGTTTGCTCTTCCCTGATTTCTTCATGCCTCAATCGGAGATTACGTAGGTCCTCTTTCAGTCTGACCTGTCTGACTCTTTTGTCTTTTACAGCATCTTCAATCCTTTCTCTCTCAGACCTCAGATCTAGCATCTCTTCTTCCTTATCAGAGAGTTTCGTGCGTAGATTCTCGGTTTCTTCCTTCAGTTCAGGAATTACCGCAGCAAGGGCCTGCAATCGCATCTCCAGCTCAACAGTTTTTGGTTCTAGACGTTCGTCGATTGCCACTTCAAAGCCAGTCACTTCACTATGAAGACGGTCTCTCCTTCGTCTCATGTGCTCGAGGACTTCTTTCAGGTCCTTCATATCTTGGGTGATTTTCGAAGCATCTGACTTTGCAAGGATCTCGTTACAGCTGTCTCTCTGTTCTCGGATATGTTCCCGATGTGCCGAGAGTTCTCGGTCTCTCTCTCTTAGCTCCGCAATCTGCTGTTCAAATGCCTCAATGGAAACTTCGGACTTCTGGATGATCTCTTGGAGTGCCTCTTCTCGAGCTGATTTCTCTTGAAGGTTCTCCTCATCTCTTTCGAGCTCGATTCTCTTACGATAGTTGTGCTTCGAAAGCTCTTGGATTTCTAGACTTAGTTCCTTCTTCTTTCCCCTGAGATCGTCCTGTTTCTTCCTTAGATTTGCATGGATCCCCTCTAGACCCTGAAGCTTCCTAATAATCTCAGGACTCTTATCCTCGAGTTGAAGGGTGAGCCCTGATCCTCCCCTTGTGTAGTGTCCCCCTGTTATGAGACCTGACCTCTCCACCAGATCCCCATCAAGGGTCACTGCTCGTTTACCCTTGAAACCAAGTCGTTTTGCTGATTCAAAATCCTCTGTGACTATAGTATCAGAGAATGTGAACTCAAATGCAGCTTGGAACTTTGGATCGAAGCTTACCAAGTCTATTGCATAGCCAATGACACCAATCTCATCAGATGTTCTGCCGGGACTTCTCGTGCGAATCTTGTCAAGTGGAATGAAGGACGCGCGTCCGACCCTGTCTCGTTTCAGGATGTTCACGCACTTGGTGGCAACCTCTTCATCTTCAACCACCACATAGCTCAGTCTACTTCCACCTGCAATCTCCATGGCAATTGCATAGTCGGGGTCTATTGTGCCAAGCTCTGCAACGGTGCCGTGTACTCCTTCGATGATATCATTGTCACGCAATTCCAATACTCGTGCCACAGCTCTCTTTCTTTTCAGAAAGGCCTCTTCAGCCTCCTTGAGGGCATCTTGTCTGGCCTGAAACTTGATGAGCTCTTCTCTAGCGGAACTCAACACATCTGCAGCTTCGCTGACCTCTGCATCAACAGTCTCTAGCCGTGCATTCACAGTTTCCAGTTCTCTCTGTTTCTTCTCCTCTTCCTTGTCAGATTCTTTGAGACTTTCTCTCTTTGCTGGAACAGTCTCTTGTAGTTCCTGAAGCTCAGTTCTTGTGCGCTCAAGCCCTTCGGTTGCATCCCGAAGCTCCTCATAGGCCAAACCTAACTCTCTCTCGTGTGACTTTATTGCTGAACGCACGTCAGATACGGCCTCGTCAAGAGACACCATCTGATTGTTGAGATCCTGAAGCTTTTGCTGTGTTTCGTAGTAACTCTCTTGTTCACGATTGAGGCTCTCTTCGAGGGCTCCTATCTGGTCAGTTGTCCTATCAATCTCGATATTCAGAGCTTCCAGTTCCTTTCGCTTTGATTTGGCCTGATTATCAGCCAGTTCCAGTTCTTGCTGCACAGAACCGAGCTGTTCCTTCAATGAGTGGCGTTCATCTCGCTTCTCCTTGAATGCATTTTCGGCTCTCTCCAAGTCGTTTCGGATGTGATCTACTGCTGCAGAGATAATGCCGTACTGCTCAGAAACTCTTGCGGAATCCCCTCCGGTAATCTGATCTATCTGACTATCAATACCATCGATTTCGGATTCCGCATTCTCTATTTCTTGTTCAACCTGTACGAGTTCTCTGTTGAGTTTCTCCGCTTCTTCTGCTCTTTCTGCAAGCGTTTCATTGATTGTATCAATTCTCGTACTTGACTTGATTATGGTCCAAGCAAGGTTATCGATTTGAATATCCTGAATCTGGTTTCTCAGATTCTGATGGCGGAGCGCATCGGTTCTCTCATATTCTAATTTCTCAAGCTGCCTTCTTCTCTCCTGAAGCTGAGTTTCAACTCTTGATAGATTCGTTTCACTCTCGGCCAGCTTTTTCATTGCTCGCTCTTTCTGCTCGTCATAGGCTGAGATTCCAGCTATCTCTTCGATGAGTTTTCGTCGGTCATTAGGACTGACTTGGACCATCTGAGCGATCTCCCCTTGGAGTACCAGATTGTACCCATTTGGGTCTACGCCGATTCCACCAAGAATGTCCAGCACTGTGGAACGCGTTACATTCTTTCCGTTGATTCTACATGTTGAACTTCCTGATTCGTCAAGCTCTCTCTCTATTACTACTCTATCAGACTCAATCTGCAACTTACGGTCTTTGTTGTTGAAATAGAGCTCAACCGATGCCTTGCTGGCTTTAGGCGGCATATCCGGCTTGGGCGGCGAATAGAGGAGATCCGAGAACACATTCGCGCGAAGGGTTTTTGCGCTAAGCTGTCCGAGGACGAAAAGGACGGCATCAATTACGTTTGACTTTCCCGAACCATTTGGCCCAACAATGCATGTAAACCCCTTGCTGAACTTTATTGTAACGGTATCTCGGCCGAAACTCTTGAAGCCCTTGCATACTAGCTTCTCTATGTGAACCAAGACACCTTCCCATCCATGACCATTCTTACATCAGCAATATACACTGTGAAATTCTGTTTCTATATCACTAGGAGGATACAGACTCCTAAATACACTTGGTAATACCTAAGTATTACTCTGGGCTCATCGAGGTATACTCTCGATTGCGTCGTGCTACTGTTGTTAGCTACAAAAAGGTAGCTCTGTCTGACTCTTTATTCTGTTAGCATGTTGACTAGCGCGCGCTTGACGGCCATCCTAATTAGACCCATGGATTCCCGAGCGTTCTCTCCAGCTATTGCTGCAAGAACCAGCTTGACATCGCCGAGGATAATGACAAGTCCTTTGTCAGCCGCTATTGCTATCTCATTTAGGCCCCCCTTATCGAGCCCACTGACCATTTGTGCCGAATTTGAGGCTATATTGACAGCCAGATTGGCAACTTCGCCGTGTTTGATGTCACCAGTGATTGTATGGCCAAAAACCACATTTCCCTCAGCATCACATACAATCATACCTTGAATGTCTGCATTTGCAGCCATTGTATCGGCAACTATGGTTTTGATTCTTGATTCATCAACCATCTCTTTCCTTCTCCTGGGGCTTCTGCGAATCTATTCTCTCTTCTCAACTGACCCGTTTATATCTTCTGTTAGCACAGCATATAGGCTCTCTCTTCTGCACTTCGCAGTCAGAGTACAAGCTATACCATGGACATTGTTCACTCGAGTTCTCCAGATGGGATTTTGGATCTAATCGCCTCAGTTCGCCGTGAACTGCTCTACAATCTCGTGCTCGTCTAGTAGGGTCCAGCAATACAGGCATTTGATTCGTATCGGCGACATGGAAACAACTTGGTACTTGGGTTCTATGGGCTCACGTTCCTTATTGGTTATACATCGCGTATTAGGACATTGGACTATATTAGTGAAGGTGGACGGAAGCTTGACGCGAGTCTTCCGGACAACCTCGTCATCCTTGATGAGGTTGATTGTTGCTTCGGGTGCTACGAGAGCTATGCGTGCAACCTCCTCATCCTCGAGGAACCGCTCTTCGACTTTCACAATATCCTTGGTGCTGATTCTGGAACTTGAGATGTTCATTGCCAAGGTGACCGTATTTCCTTCTTTGCCGGAGATTCCCAAGATCTGTAGCACTTCAAGTGCATGACCCGCACGAATATGATCAATCACGGTTCCATTGTGTATTTTGACAATCCTGATTTTGTCACTCTTCTTGACCAAACCGATCACCTTTGAACTGTGACTTTTCCCTCCTTAACTAGGTATTAGGCTTTCCCATCCGAATTAGTGTTTAAAGATAGGCGAAGGTTGATATGTGCACTGCTTGACAAAGGACCGTAAGATTGGTGATATTGACTTGGTCTTAGAAAGTCTGGGAAGGTCACTCAATTCCGCTCTGAAGAAGCTCTTCGGTGCAAGCGTCATCGATGAAGAGCTTGTCAAAGAACTCGTCAGAGATCTTCAGCGAGCACTCTTACAAGCGGATGTTGACGTGAATCTTGTTCTTGCAATAACTAAGAGAGTGGAGGAACAAGCCCTTGATGAAAGCCTTCCGCGGGGCGTATCCAGACGAGAGCATATTGTACGAGTTGTATGGGACAATCTTGCCCTCTTCTTAGGAGAAAAGCCAGTCCCTCTTACAATACACCCGGGTCAGCCCAATGTCATCATGCTTGTTGGGATACAGGGGTCGGGGAAGACAACTACTGTGGGTAAGCTTGCTCGATATTATCAGAAGAGGGGTATTCGCAGTGGAGTAATATGTGCCGATAACTTCCGACCGGGCGCATACAACCAACTCAAACAACTGGCCGACAAATCCAATGTTCCATTCTACGGTGATGAGAAGGAAGACAAAGCCTCCAAACTCGCTAAGCGGGGTGTCGAGGAGATGAAGAGGAAAGACGTAGAGCTCATTCTCATAGACACATCCGGTCGGCATAGAGAGGAATCTGGACTCATCAAAGAAATGAAGGATATCGCGAAAGCAGTGAAACCCCAGGAAATCATCTTGGTGATTGATGGCACCTTGGGGCAACAGGCTAGTGTTCAGGCTGCTGCTTTCAAAGAGGCAACTGACATCGGATCCATAATCGTTACCAAACTCGATGGTGGAGCAAAGGGAGGCGGTGCGCTATCTGCTGTAGCCGCTACGGGCGCGCCAATCAAGTTCATAGGGGTCGGTGAGGGGATGGATGCCATTGAAACATTCAATCCCACCAAGTTCGCGGGAAGACTTCTAGGAATGTCGGACATCAAGGGTCTCATTGATAAGGTCCGAGAGGCTCAGATAGATGTTGATGAAGATGCGGCCATGCGCCTGATGAAGGGACAGTTTACACTGAAAGACATGATGGTTCAGATGAAGCAGCTGAAGAAGATGGGGCCAATTGGAAAGGTCATGGAGATGTTGGGACTACAGTATAAGCTTCCCGATGATGTGGCAGAACTCCAAGAGGAGAACCTCCGAAAATTCGAGGTCATCATGAACTCGATGACGAAAGAAGAGCTCAACAATCCAAAGGTCATCAAGTCTTCACGAATAAAGCGCATCGCACGAGGCGCAGGGGTCCAACCCGAAGATGTCAGAGAGCTTCTAAAGCAGTACGAACAGATGAAGAAGATGATGAAGGCTATGAGCAAGCAACGGAGAGGGAGACGGGGGGGCTTTCCAGGAATCCCCGGAATGCCCGGGATGTAGTGGAACCACTGGAGGTTCTAGCGAGGCTGATGGTTTCTTTGCGCACGTATATGGTGCTGTTCGATTCAATTCCGGTTGAGAAGCGTATGATCAGAGCCGGGATGAATCCAGCTAATTTGGTGACAGCCTGCCGATGTGTGAACACATCACTATTTGTTTCTAGAGACCTGAGAAGGGATGTTGAAATATCGTTAGGCCGTTCTGAACACAATCTGGTTTCGCTCATCACATTTCCGGGAGATGAACTGAAGCGGGTTTCACCTGATGAGCGCTCAATCTCGTTCTTTATCATGAAGGCCACCCAGCATCTTGACGAAATGGATCTGGGCCAAAAGATGACCATGGATAATGGAATTCGATTGGAGAAGGGGACGAAGGGAACTATTTTCGGTTCCTTCTCTAAGAGGTCGATGTACTTAGCGGATCAAGCATCAGACAAACTTCCCGACCAAATCAGTCTGAACCCACAAGGTGTCTTCGTGTATGCAATCGGTGATTCATCGACCATCCTTCCTCAGGAGGTTCCCTTCAAGCGTCTTCATAAGATGAAACACCCTGAACGTTTCATCAATGATTTGAACAGAGCTTTTGACTATTCATGAGATTTCTCCTTTAGGAAAGCTTCATAATGAGTCAGACAAAGATATCAAATATCCAAAGCCAATCCACGAGTATGAGTCAGATTGCCAACCAACGTCACTCCAGAATTCGATAAACAGCGGCAAATCTATGAGGATACAGAAGGTCTCGAACAGAGGATAGTAGAACTTGAGAAGCTTCTCGGACTTGCCCCCAATCATAAGGGCGCCGAGAGGATGGTTGGCGACTATCGCAAGAAGCTTGCCAAACTAAAGGCTGAACTAGAAAAGAAGAGGGAGCAGGACAGACAGCGCAGGTCCAGTGCAGGCCCTGAGGAAGGCGTTATCCGAAAGGAGGGTGCGGGTCAGATATGCCTTATTGGGGTAACAAACAGTGGCAAATCGGCCCTTGTCAACACTGTAACAAATGCAGATCTAACGGTGGCGGACTATCCACTCTCCACACCAATCCCAACACCGGCAATGATGCATCTCGAAGACATCAACATCCAGTTGGTTGAGCTCCCCGGTCTTTTTCAGGGGAGCTATGATTCTGCAATCGGCCGTCAATCATTGTCAGTGGCTCGGAATTCTGATTGCATTGCCCTGGTTGTTGACTTGTCCCAAGATATCGACAGGCAAATGAGCATAATCATGGGAGAACTTGACAAGGCGAGAATCAGGCTGAACCGGGAAAGGAGCGCAGTCAGGGTAGAGCGAACAGGAATGGGCGGTCTCATGATCTACGGGGCGCACTACTATGAGGGTTCGAAGGACGAAGTCATTGAGTATCTGAAAGACAGAAAGATTACCAATATGATTGTGCGTTTTCAGATGCCGGCAACTTTAGAGCATCTGCAAGATGCCCTTGATTCAAGCGTGGCCTACATCCGTGCTATGATGGTTGCAACAAAGGGTGATGCAGCACACTCCGAGGCACGATACAAGGAGCTTCAAGAGAAATACGGGGAGAGGTTTCACATAGTTCCAGTCAGCATCAAGAGCAATGACAATCTTGACAAGATGAAATGGGCCATGTATGAGCATCTCGATATTCTCCGTGTCTATACGAAGACTCCCGGGAAGAAGAGAGAAGACAGACCCATAGTCCTGCCAGAAGGATCGGTAGTAGAAGATGCTGCCGAGAAGGTCCACAAGGAGCTGTTCGTGGAGAAATTCAGAGCCGCAGTTATCATTCGAAACGAGTCGAAGATAAAGAGAAGACAGGTGGGCCTGAACTACTCTCTTCGAGACGGTGACGTGCTTCAGTTGATGCATCGCTAATATAACGGATGAGATGGTCTTGATGACAAGTGAGGCTGCTGAACTTGATCGACTTACAGTAGTACTCGTAGAACCAGAAACCCCGGGCAATGTAGGTTTCACTGCCCGGGTCATGGCGAATTTCGGCGTCACGGATCTCCGAATTGTGGGTACAGACCCTCGCGAGGAGGAGGAGGCGCAGATCTACTCAGTTCATGCCCTAGGGATTCTGGAATCGGCTACTATCTTTGAAACTCTTGAATCAGCTCTGAATGGTATTCACGCTTCATGGGCTGCCACCGCCCGGATAGGTGGAAATCACAGTGTAACAAGAGCGGTGGTTCCCTTGCCAGAACTCCCAAACCCACTCTCACTGGATGGAAGAGTGGCTCTTGTATTCGGACGAGAGAGTTCAGGTCTTACAAACCAAGAAGTCGCCGTCTGCGACCTAGCATTCTCAATTCCTGTTTCTGAGAGGTATACCAGCATCAATCTCAGTCATGCAGTGGCCGTGACCCTCTACCATATGTTTGTGCAGTATTCAAGCGTGGAAGATTTCTCGCGATCGTCTGCCCGTCCTGCCAATAGGACGGAGAAAAAGCAGGCTACCATATTCTTCAATGAACTGGTTGATATGGTTTCCTTCCGTGACTTCAGAAGGCCACTTGTTAAGCAAGTATTTGAGAATTTGTTGGGCCGTTCATATCTCACCGGACGCGAAGTCACAACCCTCATAGGCACAATACGCAAAATCTTGGAGAGCCTAAGAGAATCTAGGAGGAATCACTCAGCATAGCCGTAGCCCATCTTCCGGGCCAGCTCGGGGTCAATCTCATCAAATACAACTTTGCAAGGAGTTGGCAGCTTTGGTGCAGCTTTCTTAAGAGCCTTCATGGCTACCCCAATATGTTCTCTATTGACACGTACAGTCATAAGAGGCTGTCCGGCATCGACTCTTGCTGCAAGGCCTATGACCTTGCCAAAAGCCTTTCTCATACCATCCTGAACACGGTCTGCGCCAGCGCCTGAAATCATCTTGTTTTCACGTAGATAGTGAAACGGCTTGACCCGCACACGGAGATGGTAGTTACGGCGTGTTGCATTCCTGAGCAACCACCGGTTAGCAGCAATCCTCGCCGCCTCAAGCGCCTGGTGACGGATCTGACATGTTTCAAGACCGACCAAGGACATGACGACTTCAAAGCTTCCGTTCGTGGTTCCCATATCAAATGATACGATACGGGAGGCTGGCTGCCTGTGAATATACCGTTTGCGCACATATGGAGGACGGTTTTGTTCTCTATAGCAGTGACCTGGTCGTTTACCCATTTTGATTCACCTTGGTCAATCGGTCTATGGCCTTGAGTGGCTAGATTCATTGCAACGCCTTGAGGTCTGAATAAAAGGATTTTGGCATGGGTCTCTCAATGAAGGAGTGACAGCTTGAGAGTTGTTTCGTTTTCAACGGGGCGAGATCGATGTTCTCGGTTACCACCTGTCGACTGTCCAGATAGGCTTTTTCCAGCAAACCGTCAAGGTGCGGGCGTTGATGCTCAGTCTTCAAGGAATGTCCATGGCGTGGGTAACTCATTCTCTGTTGAGAGCCCCGATTACAAGTAGTGGGAAGAGGATAGTGGCGTCACCTATCACGGTCTCAAAATCTGCATCCTTCTGCATCTTCTGCCAAGATACACCTTCCACCAATGGAGCACCGCCAAGGCTTCCACCTTCTGGTCGATCCAATGTTATCTGGACTGCCATATCGAGACCCCCCTTCAGAATGGTGCTTCCCATTGTGAAGTGTTTTGTGAGTCCCCCGCCTAGCATTATAGCACCGGTCTTTTTTGCCTCCATTATCATTGTTCCTAGTATACGGAGATCCTTGACAAAGTCAAGCGAGAAACTGGTTGTAGTGCTAAATGTATACATATGAAATCCGAGCATCGAGTCCATGAGTCCAGGTGAGAAGATAGGTACTCCTTTGAGAAATGCCTGCCTGACAATCGATGAAGGATCCGTCAGAGTGGATCCCAGTTCTGATAGAAATTCGCTTGGAGCAAGGCCGGTCAGCTTTCGTTCACTTAGATTATCTAGAAGGTGATAGATTCTTGCCTCCAGCTCCTCAAAGTCATTGTCTTTGACAAAGATGTCTGCAATTCGTCCCATCCCTGCAGACCTCAGCTCTACGTCGTTTCTTCCTTGGGGTACGCGATAGTGTCTGCCACTGTAAGCTTCGATAAGATCATGCACAATATTAGCACCACTGGTCACAATTACATCAACCAAGCCCTCACGGACCAAGTGTGATATCAGAAGACGCATTCCACCCGGTACCATGGGGCCGGATATGGACAAATATGTGAAACAATCGGGATCCTCAAACATTCGGGCAGCTATTTCTGTTGCCCTACCCATTCGTCCTGCGCCCAGAACCCCTACTCGTTCCATTTGACGCACAATCTCTGCCACAGACATGTTGACTTCTACTGAGATGTGACTTACAGGATCCACCATCATCGTTCATATCGAACCAGATTCGATAGATGATAAACCATTCTGTAGAGAAGAAGTGAGCGTGAGCACAGGTGATTGCCGGGAGAGCTTGACCCGAACCCACGCATTCCGTAACTAATTACCATGGCATGAGCAGTCTGAGAACGCTTCAGGATTTCGTGAGGTTATGGTCTTGTTGGCCGTACGTTTCCATGCTGGAGAGAAGACCGAAAGTAATACTGCGGATTCGGTATTCAATAGGCTTTAAACCAATGTCCATGATAGTTAGCCATGCAACTGATACTTGACAGCTTTGTTTTACTCATCATAATAACGGCATTGGGATTCCAATTCCTGTGGATGTTCGTTGTCCGAAAAGCGAGAGATAATTATGTGCGAGATATCACTCACTTCCGCGAACCCAATGGTCCACTATCCAAATACTATAATTGGCGAGTTGGAAGTGTAAGAAGAGCTGCGTCTGAATCGTTGATTGTGAATATGATGGCTATTGCCGCGGTGGTTATCTACGCGCTCATTTTTGAGAGCATCTATATGATAGTAGAGCTGCTGCCTTTCATTATTCTTGTCGCAGTGGTGGCAATAGTTGGGGCTGTACTCGTGGCAAGACGCGTCCACAACTTGATTGAAGCAAGAAGAAGGGTTGAGGGGCGGCTCGACAACTCTGAATACCTCGTGGAAGGGGCAAGGAATATCATCGACGATCTTCTCATTTCGGAATCTGCCTCGAAGGGAAGGACATGGTTTGCACTCTTTCAGATTGCTCAACGCCAAGACAAGATGGGATGGTCGGTTCGCGATGTTATTCTAGAGAAAGAAGACGAGATAAAGAAGCGAAGCGCAAATCAGAATACCAAATTGGGCTCTGCGGATGAAGGACCTGGTATAGAAACCTAGACGAAATCCATTTCCGAACAGAGTAGCTCATTCAGCAAGTCTTAAATGGAGTCTCTAGCGCGTCAACGAGACCTGATTACACGGGGAATTCCGAAAATGTCAGAGAGTGATACAGTCAAAGGCCGTAAGGGTGTGGTCACTAGCTACCGGAGAGGGAAGCATCTACAACACCCAAACCAAGTGATACTCCTATTTGACGGCATCTCATCACGAAATAAGGCGGCTATCCTAATCGGTAAGAAGGTAGTATGGGTTTCGGAAACCGGCCGTGAATTCTTGGGCAAGATCTTGGGACCCCACGGTAACAGTGGTGCAGTAAGAGCCAAATTCAGGACGAACCTCCCAGGGCAAGCAATAGGGACTGCGGTCACACTCCAATAGTACGTGTGTCAAGTTTTATCAGAATGCTATCATTACCTAGTGTTGGCTCCGATGACGATGTTGGCTATCTGAGGGTTTATCCCAAGGACGAATCATAGTTAAGCCGAGGAGCCACCAATCAATCAAGGAAGAAGCCTGATTTTGATGTTAGAAGTATTGTTCGTGCTCTTGGCATACTGTCTTGCAGGACTCACTCTCAAGATAGGGGATGATTTCCTGGATGAGGCTAACAGATCTGATTTTGCGTGGTTTCCACTTGGAATCTCCGGATTCCTCTTTGGCTTCTTAATGAGCACATCTGAGTGGGACATGGTCTTGATGGTTTCAATCATCCTTGGAGTTCTTGCCTCTGGAAAAGTCAATCGCCCCCAGTTTGGAATAGGCTTCGTTGTGATGTTTCTCACGTTAGTGCTGCTTGGCGTTCCTCCTGTCACCGAGTCTTGCCAATGGTTGACATCACTTGTCATACTCTTCTTGGCTTCGGTATTGGATGAACTGGGAAACAACTGGGCAAATGGACGCAATCAGTCAGTCTTATCACTGTTCTTTGAGTACAGGTTCACATTGAAGGTTTCCGCTATACTCCTACCTCTTGTCTGGCCTGACTTTCTGCTCTCAGCGGTCGGGCTATGGGCCTTTGATTTGGGTTATGAGCTCGCAGGGCGATCGATGAAACACTTCTACTCGTAATTCTGAAATGCAAGACTACAACATATATCCTGAAAGACCGGTTCCAGTGATTGCTCCTTGGCATAGTCGACTCCTTCCTGACTAATATAGGCGATTCCATTCACTCCCGAATCAATAGCATATTTGTCGGTGAGGATCTTGTGTTGGCCGATTGGACGTGCACAACCAAGTAAAATGGGTGTTTCAGGTAGTCCAAAGCGTGCAATGGTCAATATACGCCCGATTGTTTTAGGAGTGGGAGGGGTCACCCCCTCCATGGAGGTGCCACGAAGAGGACTGAGAGCGATGATGACAAGACCCGCAACATCGTATCTAGACACCATGTCAATGGCGATAAGTTCACCACTCAGTTCACCATAGTCTAAGCCTACCAGTATGTGTGGCACTGTAGGAAGACCATGGGCTTGGAGGATCTCAAGACTTCTATTCATGGCCTCCCTTCCGTCCCTCAAGTGATACACCTTTGCCATGACTTTGGAATCACCAATGATGTCGAGCATCACTGCGTCTACTGATGCAGCCGAAAGCATCTCAGCTGTGGGCTCATCAACTATTCCAGTGTGAACCACGATTTCCAGTCCCATCTCTTTGCCCCGAGCAATAGCATCTCTAAACCGCCCAAGAGGCACTCTTCCCCGCATATCGGAGCCACCACTGACAAGAGCACCTCTGCCACCACTTTCAACTATCTCTGAGAATCGAACCAGCATTTCCTCGGGAGATAACGCTGCATTCATCCCTTTCAATAATCGCCCATCACAATGCTCGCACCTTAGTGCACAGCTTGTGCCGGTCACGCTTAACGAAGGAAAATTGTGTTTGTTCGCCTGTATGTGTTCGTTGATACTATAAGGGTAGCTTGTTGGACCATAACAATAGAGAGTTGAACCAAACCTCTCTCTTCTCATTTGGAATGCAGAATGCATTGTCGATTCCAGCTGATCTTCCTTCAGCTCTAGAATCTCTTCTCCTTCTCTTATGATATCAAATGGCAAGATGAACCTTGTTCAACTGGAGTTGCTGACGCTATTAGAGTTATGATGACTACCACATGAGAAATTACAAGTACTACTTGTATCGAAACATGGTCGTTGCTCAGCAGTGGGCTCAGGGTGATATCGTTGTCAGATGATTCAATGACAGAGATTGATGTTTTCTTCAATGCAAGAAATGTAGCCATCTATGGTGCTTCGGCCACCCCTAATAGCGTTGGTCAGGCCATCCTCCAGAACTTCATTAAACCGCAGTACACTGGTAGAGTCTACGCGGTGAATCCGAAATACGACCAAGTTCTTGGGGTACCCTGTTACCCATCACTTCAGGAGATACCCGGCCCCGTAGACATGGTCGTTGTTGCAGTTCCTGCCCGAATCGCACCAATGGTGTTCGAAGACATAGCCAAGAAGGGCACAAAAGCTGCAATTGTCATCTCAGGGGGATTCTCAGAAACCGGGCCAAAGGGCGCAGAGCTTGAGGATGAGATTGTACGAATCGGGAGAGAGAATGGCATCAAGATTATTGGACCCAATTGTGTTGGTGTCATAGATACAACCACGCAGATTGACACATTCTTTCTTCCCGAGTTTCGATGTGCTCGCCCGAAGGCCAGCAACGTGGCGAACATCTCTCTTGTGTCCCAATCGGGTGCATTTGCGGCGGCCATCTCTGACTGGACTGCCGAACTTGGTCTAGGAATCAGCAAAATCATCAGTCTGGGCAACAAATGTGATGTGGATGATGATGATTTGCTCCGCTATCTCGCAGCGGACTCCACTACCCAAGTCATCTGTTTCTACACTGAGGGATATGACCCAGGAAAGGGACGGTCCTTCTTTGAGCATGCGAAGACCGTTACCTCTGAGAAGCCGGTGCTGGTAGTCAAATCAGGAAGGGGGGAACGTGCAAAGGTGGCAGCAAGCTCGCACACTGGCTCACTGGCTGGATCTGACAACATAGCCGACGCGGCATACAGACAGGCTGGTATCATCAGAGCAGATAACTTCGAACAGATGTTTGACATGGCAAAGGCGCTGTCAATGCAACCTCCTGCCAGAGGTGACAGGGTACTTATGATAACAAATGGAGGAGGGCTGGGAGTGATGACGACAGACGCTCTTGAGGCGCTTGAGCTGAGTATACCTCATCCCTCTGCACAACTGAGAGAGCGAATGCGTGAGAGGTTGCCCGGATACTGCGCCATAGGTAATCCTGTGGATGTTGTGGGCGACAGCGATTCATCACGTTATGATGCCGTGTTCGAAGAGACACTGAAGACCGGAGAATATGACATCGTTCTCGTGGGAATGCTGATGCAGACGCCAAGCCTAGGGATGGACATCACAAATGTAATTGCTAATCATCAGAGAGCATCTGGTGTTCCATTTGTGGTCGTTTCTATGGGCGGAGGATTCACAATCAAAGCTGGAGAGATAATGGAGCTGATGGGGGTTCCAACATATGATACAGGCGAGAGAGCAGCATTGGCAGCCAAAGCCCTGGCCAAATATGGGGAAGTGAAGTATGGTGAGGCCTTCAAGAAGACGGTGAACAATTCATAAATAGCAGAGGCTCTTGAGAACGACAGAGAGAGGTCTGGAATTGTCATGAAAGTTGCAAAGAGAATATTCGAAGAGGCAAGGAAGGAAGGACGGTCTTTCGTCCTTGAGCACGAGGCAAAGGATATCATGAGTACCTATGGAATTCCGATTCCAGAATACGATACTGCGGCTACTGCTGATGAGGCAGTGGAAAAAGCGAATAAGATCGGATATCCAGTTGTGCTGAAGATTCTCTCCAAGGACATTCTTCACAAGTCTGATGCCGGCGGGGTGAAAACCAACCTGAAAAGCGATGAAGAAGTCACCGAAGCATTCGATGAAATAATGAAAAACGCAAGGGAGTACGGTCGGAGAAACAATCTGACTGTTGATCTCAGTCGTGGTGTTTTCATCTCACAATTTGCAGATATGGGAACTGAGGTGATCGTAGGTGTCACGGAAGATCCGCAGTTTGGACACGCCCTTATGTTCGGCCTCGGCGGCATTTTTGTGGAAGTCCTAAAGGATGTGACTTTTCGACTTATCCCGCTTAGCGAAACAGATGCAAGGGAGATGGTGCAGGAGATCAAAGCGTCGAAGATTCTCGAAGGTGTGAGAGGGCAGAAACCCAGAGATATAGATGCGCTCATTGATGTCATCTTATCAGTTTCTAAAATGGTGGATGAGAATCCTGAGATTACGGAACTCGACTGTAATCCCACATTTGTCTATGAAGAAGGTGAAGGTGCTCTCGTCATTGATGCAAGGATTCTCATTGATGATCATGCTAATCACTGATCAGGTTCTCTAACAGAATCAAACCTCTCTTCAAATCGATATCTCTTAGTCCATCATCCTCGGGTGACTTGGTGCCGCTCGAGATCAAAAGAAGCAAAGCAATTAGTCGAGGTACCACTCTTGCGTGTTGGAGCAGGAAATTGCGATTGCCTGTGGAGTCAACAATCAGACTCTCCAGTTTTCGTGTGAGTAGTGCCAGCCCCTCGCCAATGTCCTCTTCTGCAGGTGTAAGCCTCTTGAAAAGTCCAACCACAACGTTTTCATCGTGAAATATCTCCGGGTCAATGCGGACCTTCTCCAGTAGGCTGAGGGCCCCCATGGTCACTCTATCATAGTCGTCCTCTTCTATTCTATTGATACCTATATTCACACTCTCAATCTGTGCAAGCAATCTGATTGAGTTTGTCAAGATGGCACGAGATACTCTGGGGACTGTATCGCCTGCATCCCCGAGGTATTCACCATGGGCTGCCTCCAGCTTCGCAGCTATCGATGAATCGAGTTTCTTCTCAAAGCCGGGTGAAAAGGCAACGTCAGCAATCTTCGGAAGTCGAGAACTGGTGGCGATATTCCTAATCGCGCTTAGTGCAACAAAATCAACGCGGGGTGTGTGGAAGAGGAGTATCCTGAGGATGTCGTATGCGGTTTCGAAATCTACTTCGGAAGACACATTGCGCCCTTGACTCTTGCAGCAGAATGCACTGAGGATGGTCCATGCTGACACCATAGAACGTTGTAGATGATCTCTGGTATCCGAACCGGCAATCTCGTGCTCATTCAGAAATGACGAAAGACGGTCTGACGCACCTTGTATCCTGCTGATGGTTTCACTACCTAGCCGCACCGATGGAACCGACTTTATGAATTCACGTGGCTCTCGTGTTGCAGGCCGGAGAATTATCCCGGGCGATGAACGTGTCATATTCCACCATCGAGTTGTGGATGCAAAATAATCTAGAATGTCAACAGCTTGCATAAGATCAGTCAGAGTCGCCTCCTTCCGGTTGTTCAGGTTCGAAATAAGTCGACAGACAAGCTCCACGAAACGCCCCAAGTGAACGGAGAACTTCTCATCAGCAAAGGTGGCATCCGAATATCTCTCAACGACCTTTAAGATATATGATTGGATCTCGTCGGTCAGAGTACTCGTGATAAGTCCTTGATATGTTTCAAGTGGGTTTCGTGTCAATTCCACTTCTTCTCCTTGAAGTGCGGGAAGCATCATGCCGCATAGTGACTGACTGGTAGAACCTCATTAGATGGGACATATAAACCGCTGTGTAACCAGAACGGAAAGACAATGCAACTCCCTATTTTCCGTACCTTCTCGATCTTCGCTCATATGATCGTAGAGCTCGCCAGATGTCAATCCTTCGAACCGCCGGCCAATAGACTTGAGCAAAGTACAGCTCGGAATAGGCGGACTGCCAGAGTAGAAACCCTGAGAGACGTTCTTCGCCTGAAGTCCGGATTATCAAATCAGGGTCTGGGACGCCATATGTGTAGAGGTGCTGTTCGATAATATGTTCGTTCACTTCTGATGGCGCAAGATCTCCATCTTGAATCTTCGCTCCAATTGCTTGAACTGCATCGACTACTTCAGCCCTACCCGAATAGCCTATCGCAACGTTCAGAATATGTTCCTCATAGTCCGCGGTTTCTCCTTCGGCAGCAGCTATTGCCCGCTGCACGTCAGCTGGTAGGAGATCCACACGGCCAATGGCCCTTATCTGTACTCTGTGGCGGTGAATGTCTGGATTATCTACAACCTCTGCAAATTTCTCCTTGGCAATCTCCATTATTTCAGAAACCTCATGTTTGTTTCTCTGGAAGTTCTCAACAGAGAAGGCATAGAGTGTGCAGATTTTAACGCCCGCTTCCCACAAGATTCGGAGAACGTCCATGACTTTTTGAGCACCCTTGCGGTGTCCAAACCATGGGACATCATGGCCATGTTCTCGAGCATATCGTCTGTTTCCATCCAGTATTATTCCTACATGTTTTGGAGCTCTATCTCGACTGAGCTGTCTGTTCAGTACATACTCATAGAGTCGGTACATGGGGCCTGTGATATTCACTGAGCAACACACTCTCTCGTGTACACAAGAAAATCCCTGGTACCCTAAAAGAGTTGGTGATAGAAGAAATCCGGTCCTATATCATCATCGCGACTTTCTCTGCTGCTCGTTTCATATCAAGAAATACAAGACCAAGTTTGGCGGTGCCTGTTGTTGAAACTGTAAGACAGGCGTTCATACCCGCCTGAATGACAAGAACCCACCCTTCCCTGCCCTTTACATTGACCTGTTCGAGCTCACCCTTTCCTAGTTCAACTGCAGCCTTCTCACCAAGAGTTAGCATCGCAGCCGTTATCGCAGCTAATTTTGCCTCATCAACATCTGCGGGCAGGGCTGACACGATTGGCAACCCCTCTACACTAACAATGGCACAGGCCTCAATCTCAGGGATACTACCCTGTAGCTCATTTAGAACACCTTCGAGGGTTTCTCCACGGGATTCACTCATATCAGTTCACCTGGCTCTACTTGTACATCCTTTTGAGGATTACTTCTCGTGCTATAGCCTGAAATGCTCTCTTAACTCCTACGCCTTGGATAGCAATCGTTTCATAAATGGGCACATTGCCTCCCAGACCCAGTAGATCGAGCATCTCATCACGCGACATGCGGTTGGGAAGGTCTCGTTTGTTCAACATCACAACAATGGGAATCTCCCGGCCCAAGGCATCCCCTAGAAAGAGCTTGAGTTCTTCGAAACTCTCCGTATTCTCATCACGTTGATCGGGTGAAGAGTCTGCAACAAACAGAATTCCGTCGGTACCCTGTAAAACCACCTTTCGTTGATGCCTGTGCCGTTTCTGACCAGCAACAGTGAAAACGTCGAATAAGACCCGCCCTCCTGCACTCATTGGCACATAGTCGAAGAACAGAGTTCGGTTTGTTTCATCCTCGATCGCAGTGAACTCTCCTTTCTGTAAACCTTCCACTTTTCCATAAAGCCAGCGAAGAGCGGTCGTCTTTCCACCTAAGCTTGGACCATAGAATACCAGCTTCAGATGTATTCGCCCTTTGTCGTCCTTTCTCACTGGAACACCTCGTAGATTCACTGCTTACCCGTGTTCGATGAGACCCAGAGGATCCAACTTGCCGGATGCAATTGCATCAGGGGCGACCCACAAAGGTCAGAGTATCCTCACGAGTTTCGGGCCTAGCCTCGGGAGGTTGAAGGTGATAGAAGTTTAGTCTCATAAAAGCCTTTGTCCGTCGTGTGGCCCGCCAAGAAATCAACCCCTGCTTGGAAGACCTTTCCCGGTTTTGGAACTGGGGGTCCACATATCAAGGGAGTACCAGTGATCACGGACATGAACATGTGAACCTAAACTCTCTCGAGTTCGGCCAAGGCGGACTTGAGGTCTTCCTCGTCAAGCTCGCGATCCTTGCTGGGTGCCATTGGTTCCACTGCGAGGAACTTGTCCAGTTCGTCTGCCAGTTGCTTACCCTGTTTCTTCATTACCAGACGAATGAGGCCGATATTGACCTCTGCCTCTGATACCACACAGAGAACTCCCTTACCACAGGCCGAGGCGAAAATCTTCCCCTCCGAGAACTCGGATGTCACAATCTCAAGCTCTCCTATTTGCAGGTTCTTACCCTGTTCTTCACTAGCACAAAACACGGCACTCGCAATTGCACCGATACTGTCCACATCCACAGGGTAGTAACTCAACTTGCTCACATTGGCTATTGTCAGCCCAGTCTTATCGACAAGAATCACTTTCTTGATTCCCTTATCTTGCCGAATAATCTCCGTGAGTATCTTGTCAAAGGCTTTCGGATCGCTCATGATGGTGTACCTCTTGGATACCTTCCTATTTGAGGACTACTAATATGAGGCCCTCCTTAACATCCGGTGCGATGTTTATCTGTCCCTCGGTTGTATCGAGGGTCAGGAACGACAAAGACCCCTCCTTAAGCTCTCGAACTGCATCAAGTGCCTTACCTACCAGAGAGGTCAGTATTGCAGCGACGGCTTCAGTGGTTTCAGGTGGAAGATCACTGCTCAATGGTAGACCTTCCATGGTTGTGACTACGACTCCTCTAACGCCCTCCTGGGCTGTAAGATCTGCTAGAATTGCATCAAGTCGCTCTTGGCTAATCAACCGTGAATCCCCACTGTTAGATAGTGCGTCAGCAGTTTCTAGGTCGCTCTTGGGTATTTGAGAGTTGTGGCAGTGTGTCCCCTCATGCATATCTCTTTTGCGCATTCTGTGGGAATCATGTTTCTCCCACAGACAGGCGAAAGATGAACAAACGGCCGTCTGTTTAGTGCTACTCCTCTTCCTCTTCGTCGGCCTTATTCTTGCCGAACATCTGCTTCGAACTACGACGCATCTGCTGAAGTCCTGAGGTGTATGCCTGATCGGCTGCTGTAGATGGCGCCGAAGCGGGTGCAGCTTTCATCATATCATCCAAACGCTCCATTTCACCCTCTTCCTCAGCCAAGACATTGTCTATCTCATTCATCCGATTCTGAATTGGCCCTGGCGCTGACTTGGCCTGTTTATTCATTGCTGCTCTGAAAGACGCAATACGTTTCTTCCCCCCCTCTCGATTCCCTCTGAAAGACTCTTCTCCTGCTTTTTGAGTCACAAACGTTGCACCTATGGTGGGGTCAAGGGTTTCCAGCAATTCCTTGTTATCCCTTGCAACCTTAAGTATGGTTGTCACTGCCCGAACTCTTCGGGCCCCCTCTGCATCGGTATAGGTCACCTGAACCTGAATGGGCACATCTTCCGCCTCAATTCTACTTTCGGGTTCAATCTCGAAATAGAGTTCGTGATTCTCCCCAACTGCTCCGATTTTGCTCTCGCCTTTGGTTCTCAGTTCTTCAATAATCGCGCGCGAAACCCCTGATGCATCTTTCACTTTGACACCGGTGGGTGTAATCAGTCGCACTTCCACATCCCGACCAAGGAGAGAACTGCCTGCCAACTCCGCTATACTCTGGTCAAGCTCGTTAGGTGTAACATAGTACATCTGCCCGCCTGTAGCCTCTGCAAGAAGGCCCAATGTCTTGAGCTCCATCCCGGCGCCCGACGCAATGCCTACAACATCGACTGCAGTACCGTTTTCCATGAACTGAAGCCCTACTTCTTCGTAGAAGTTGGCTGCGGGAGTGACTTGGTAGCCTTCCAGCGCCCCTATGCCCTCATTGGCTAGCCCATCGGTTAACAGCACAACACGACCCACATCTCGGTGTTTTGCAATAGTATATCCCATGGCAACAGCGGGGCCGAGAGCCGTTCCTCCTTGATCACGCAATGCATTGAGATGCTTCTTGATCTTGTCTGAATTCTCGCCAACACTCAGAAATCTAATCTGGTCCATCAGCTTCTTGGTTTCTTTCTGTATCTCGTGAAAACTGGCATAGGAGTTACGCGGGAGGGCTATTTTTCCACCCGAATGGAGGTCTCTGAATAAGACTCCACTCTCGAATTCAATCAGGCCGAACATGGTGTTTGGCGCGTTTTTAGCTAGGCTCTCAACTGATGTCCTGAGACTCCTCTTGACAGCAGCGAGGTTGGCGCCTGCCATAGAACCTGAAACGTCTATGAGTGCGAGAAAGCTCCCTCCAAATTGCTTTACTGGTTCTTTCTGAGATTCTGCGACCTCACGAGGGGGCTCGACAACGAAGTCGGTATTATCCCCTGCAGTGATTATCTTCCCCTCAATAACATTTAGTGTTCCACAAAAGGAACAGATGAAATGCCTGCCGACCTTGTCCTCCTCAATTATCTGATCCACACTGAGGAGAAAACCACCACACTTGTAACACACTATCGGCCTGCCGATGATTCTCTCTGCCTCTTCTTCAAGGGCCCCAAACTCCACTCGAAGTACATATGGGATATCACTCATCATTTCTTTCTCGGCCGGAAAGGTTTCCGAAGTGGTTCGTAGCATACGCATGTCTTCTGCAACTCCTAGAACTACTACCTGAGAACTCATTGATTCTGCTTTTAAGGTCTATTTCGTACAAGTGTAAGCAGGCCCTTCAGCTCTAATCGTGCTGGTATCGGTTTGGTTGTCCTTTTTAATCGTAAAGCCTATCTCAATGTGGTCTATAATGAGCAGGCTGGAGTCACTTGAAATTCTACACAGAGAGATCAGGAACTGCACAAAGTGTGACTTACATAAGACACGAAATAACGCAGTCCCGGGAGAGGGTCCTATAGACGCTCAAGTCATGCTTGTGGGGGAGGCACCAGGGAAGAGAGAGGACGAGACTGGCCGTCCCTTCGTCGGTTCTTCTGGTAAGTTGCTCACTGATTTACTGAACAAGATTGGACTTCCTCGGGAGAAGGTGTTTATCACATCTATTCTAAAGTCTAGACCTCCAAAGAACAGAACGCCCCGGAAGGACGAAATCGAGGCATGTATTCCGTACCTTGATAGACAGATCGAGATAATTCAACCTGATATCATTGTATTACTTGGAGGTGTAGCAACCTCGTCTCTGATAGGGCCTTGGAAGATCTCTGATGCTCACGGTAGCTTCTATGAGGCAGATGGTTATACCTACTTCATAACATATCATCCTGCAGCAGCTCTCAGATTTCCGAAGATAAGGTCACAGATTGAGAAGGACTTTCAGCTTCTAATGGAGGAACTTGAGTAGCGGTGGTTATATTCCTCTATAGTCACTTAATTTCGTGGATGTAATGGACGATGTCTTACTCTGGGCATCGCTGATGCAGATGCCGTTTCCAGATGAACAGCTCCAGTCTTGGCTTGATATCGTTGCTTTTGCATTCAACGTTCTTTACGCACTATCCATCAGAGGGTATTTCATTCTGATTCTTGCAGGGCTCATAGTGTTCGTTTCCTCCCTGAGTGATTCACTGGCAAAGATATTGATTGTAGTCGGAGTTGCCCTCTACTTCATTGGCCCCTATCTTGTTACCCTATTTGCCGGAATTGCTGGTATCAGCGGTATCACGCTGGAAACAGCTACCCAGGCGTGGTTATCACTACTCGGCATGAGTGATACAGATCTGGTGGCCCTGCTACTGTTTCTGGCACAAATCATGGTTGCCGTGGCAATACTGGGGGGCGCTATTCTTTATTTTACGCCCTCCTCCAGAGAGCTGAAGAACAGAGGACAGTCACTGATGGTGAGAGCGCTGCTGCTCGCACCGGTCATTGTCTTCTTTCAAATATCCCACTGGCTCTAGCTTGTTTCTTCTCATGCCTGCTGTTTGAAGGGATGAGAACAATCACCGATTCTAGGAGATATGTTGTGACTATGGTTAGATATGGGATGGCCCCTCCTGGATGTCAGAGTGTCGCACATCTATAGGACAGCATGGCCACCACTGGGAGTTCTATGTTGCGGAACTTATCGGCGTTGTACCGAATCGGAATCTTACCCTTCTCAAAATACATATCCTGCTAAGACTAATCTGTCTAAGGGCCGCTTTATTCTTCCAATCCGAACCGGAGATAGTGTCCCTTCTCCTTCTTACTGCCGAAACTTCGAAGCCCCTCACTCTTAAGTTGCATCTTCATCTCTCGAGCATCAGAGCTGGACAGCTCTCCCTGCTCGACTAAGTAGTCTATGATCTCTCGAGCTTGAGATGCGGTATCACATCTTCGTATGTAGTCCACGGCATCCGGTAGGAAGGTCTTTTCACCATCCGTATCCGCCTCTTCCTTCATACTATGACGCACTCCATCTATCCTCTTCTTTTGAGTTTCTCCGTTCTGGAGTTCCTTGCTCAATGCGGGGAATGTATCTTCGAAGTCTTTGTTCATAGGCATCCAATACACCAGTTCTTGAATTGGGTTCAAATGTCCGTTTTCACAAGGACACTCCCCCCAGATGCTTATAACAGCTATCCCGATGGTAATCCGGCGCTAGGTTCGGATGAATGACCAGGGGAGACTACCCTCCAGACGATCCCCATCACTCGCCAAGGAGAAGAAACGGATCCCCGTTTCCTTCTCCGCCCTTCGCCATCCCGAATACCCTCCATATTTGGATGCAGCAATGGCAACTTCACCTGTCGATTCATCACCCAAGGATAGAGCCGCTTGAATGCGAGCGGACCTAGGGTCGAGTGTTTCAAGATTCACTCGCGGTATCCTCCTTAGTTCAGAATCCACAATCTTCAATCTTCTACGTATTTCATCTAGCGCTGGCTGTGGCGACCTCTGGAACGCAGTGTTTGCTTTTGGAACAAAAGGATTCACACTTACTGTCACAATCACACTTGTTGTACTTGTGATTCTTTGGACCAAATTGGCTATGGCAGCGACGTCTTTGTCACTCTCACCCGGCAATCCTATGATGAAATACAGCTTGAGAAATCTGACTCCGGCACTCTCTGCAAGCCTTGCAGCATCCATGATATCTTCATCTGTAATGTCCTTGCCTATCATGTTCCGCAGCTGCTCCGAACCAGTCTCTGGTGCGATAGTGAGCGTACGTTGCCCCCCCTTTACCATATTATCCAAGAGAATCTCGGATACCGAGTCTGCCCGGAGTGAGGGGGCCGACAAGTCGAGTCCTTTATCGACAATCCATGTTGTGAATTCCTCAAGTCGAGCCATATCCCCCAGTGAGGAACCGATTAGCGCAATTTTGGAAACAGGGGTCTGGTCGAGGCCTGCTTCTACAATCTCCTTAAGCCTCTTTAGAGAACGTGAACGACGCGGTCTACAGATATGGCCTATCAGGCAGAACTTGCAGGTATGCCCGCACCCTCTGGTCACTTCTGTCAACAGAGATGGGCCGAAGACCGGCTCATATTGCGACTCCGAATCAACCATCGGCACCACTTGTGCTGTGGGATAGAATAGGTTGTCTATGTCTGAATGAATTCTTCTCTGAACAAGAAGAGGCCCAATATCTGGCAGATAGAGCCCCCCTATTGATGTCATTGCAGCGAGTGCGTCGCTCCTACTGTTGGAGTCTCGAACCGAATTCACGATGTCATGAATAGCCATGTCTCCCTCTCCGATCATCAGGGCATCGCCAATGATGGAGTATGGAACAGGATTTGCACTGACAACAGGTCCTCCAAGGAGTACGATTGGATCCTCAGGCCGACGATCGTCTCGTCTCTCTGGAATTCCGCCGACTCTCAGCATCTGCACCAGATTCAAGATGTCCTCTTCGTAGGTCAGCGAGAATCCAACCAGATGGTTGTCCCGGAGAGGGCGGGCCGATTCCACTGATTGCGCTGGACTTTCTGTATCGAATCTGAAGTATCTCTCACAGGAGGTATCCTCTCTCAGATTGAGGAGCGAATAGAAGAGGTGAGTTGCAAGGCCTGTCATTCCCGCCCGATAGGTTGAAGGATAACAGAATCCAAAGAGCACCGAAACGTTTCTCATGTCTTTTTGGTACACATTGTATTCCTGTAACTTCTCCATGGCGCGATTGACTCCGGTCACTGTTCTCTCTTCAACCTACGTCTGGGCTGTTCGACAATCAACAACTCTCCGGCACCAACATCCTGATTCACGATAACACCCATGCCTGTTTGCGAGTCCTCGTTCAAGACAACTCCGGGGGACAACAACGTCCCTATTCCGGTCTTGACGTTGTCACCAATAATGGCCCCAAGCTTCCGCCGTCCAGAGTCAGTGCGCTTCTCCTTTACAGTTACCCAGACAGACTGGTCATCATGCCTGAGATTGGCGGTGATAGTTCCGGCTCCAAAGTTTACATTTCTACCTATTACTGAGTCGCCAACATATGACAAGTGTCCTATACTCGAGTTCTCCATTATGACCGAATTCTTGACCTCTACGGCGTTGCCAACTTTCACTCTGTGGCCCAAGTAAGTATGAGGACGAATGTAGCAGTTAGGGCCCACTACACACCCGCTCGAAATATACGAGGGCCCCGTGATATATGCCCCTGCTCTAACTATTGCTCCCTCCTCAATGACTACCTCACCACGAACAACTGCTCCTTTCTCGATATCTCCGTCTGTTCTTCCCGCGACCTCTTTCAGAACGAGCTCGTTTGCCGTCAGCAAGTCCCAAGGCTTACCGATGTCTTTCCACCAAGTTGACAGCTTGCATACAGTAACGCCTCCTGCTTCAATTAAGGTCCTGATAGAATCGGTGATTTCGTATTCGCCCCGGCTGGAGAGGCCAGTCTTCTCAATTGCATCCCATAGCGCTGGCCCAGCAACGTAGATTCCCACATTGACTAGATTACTCACCAGTTGATCTCTAGATGGTTTCTCAATAATATCAAGAGCGTGTCCATCTTCCTCTACCACAATTCCATATGGTGTGGGGTCTTCCATCGATGCAACAGACAGAGTCACTTCTGCATCAGTCTTGTCATGATGCTCTATTAGCGTTCGAAACGACCCAGAGCCAACAAGAACATCTCCGTTCATGAGTAATACGTTGTCGTCACCTGCAAAGTCTCGCGCATAGGACGCCGCATGTGCCGTGCCTTTCCTCTCTTCTTGCTCCACATACGAGATACTCATTTCTCCCCAGTCATGTGAGTCAATATTCTGTTTTAGCTCCATCCCCCTGTAACCATATATGATCAGAGTTTCTTGTATGCCTGCTTGTGCCAATGAGTGCAGAGTGTGGTGTATGAGGGGCTTTCCGGCAATGGGGAGCAGGTGCTTTGGTCTATATGCCGACAAGGGTTTCATCCGTGTAGAATCGCCAGCGGCTAGTACGGCTGCTTTCATCGTGAGTCATCTGGTGATGTATCATGGTGTGATTAAAGCATTTGGCGCCTTGCTAGTTACAGGTCGTAACCATCAGAATACTTGGACTAAGTTTTATTTAAACAAACGTTGAAATACGCGGTCTAACACCGCGTTAAGTTACTCTGAGCTGCGATAACTTAATAAACATAAATGTGATGTTAATGATATATGGTGTGACGCGATGCTGAAACAGGCATCCCGCGTCAGGCTATCGGGATCAAGTTACAATAGGAGAACGAAACGAAAAATGATGACCGATAAAGAACTTCAAGAAGAACTGAAAGATATCAAGCTTACAAAGAGTCAGATGATAGTGCTCGACATCCTTAGAAGCAGCGGCAAAGATGGAGTCACTCCAAAGCAGCTATTGGATAAGGTTTCTTTTGCACCACGAACTGTCAGATACGCTCTTCGGAAACTGTTGAAGAAGAGACTAATCAAGAGAGTACCCTGCCTACAAGATATGCGCCAGTGGATTTACGTTCCGGCATAGACCTATGTCTATGTTCACGAATCATGACACTCTAATAGGGCGCGATTCTGTTGGGGGTAGGGTTAGATACTGACGAAGAGACATCAGGGCTGGCAGCACTGTCACGAGCCCTGACTCAAGACCTCGGAGACAAGAACATGGACACCCTGAAGATACTCACCGGTGAAGAGGCCGTTGCAGCAGTCCATGCATTGAATGATGAGAGTCGCCGTCGTATACTGTACGCACTCAAGGCAAGACGTATGTCAACATCCGAACTAGTAGATTTCCTTGCCAAGAAGGATCCAGACAATACCATTAAGCCCCAGACAGTGCGCTATCACCTGAAGGAGCTGGAGCGGAGTGGGCTTGTCAAACAGGATGGATACGAACCTGCAGGAAATGGGGACACTCACATTCTCAAGAAGCTTTGGCGCGCAACGGCAGAGAACATATTCCTTGCCACTGGAAACTTGGCAGCATTGCCTGAACGTCCTACAGCGGATATCAGTACCTCACTAGACATCATTGAGGTCATGAGGACTCTTGGCTTTGCCATTCCAGATGAGGAGACTCTCAGGAGGATAGTAGATCAGTTCATTGAATGGGATTCTCTCTGGAGGAAGGGCCGTAAGAGCGCAGAGGAAACACTAGAACAAGTATCGGCAATCGATCCAGAGGTATATATCGCTCTAAGAAGAATTCTGAGCATTCTTTACCTCGATGATCCCGACTACGAACGATATTGGACGGTAAGTCGCCAAGTCACTGACTTCTTCAGAAAGGCCTTTCGAGAGGGCAAAGGACGAAACCCCAAGGTGTACTAGTCTTCTTCCGATTTCTTGTACATGGGATGAATCGTACCCAACAGTCGCTTCATTCTTCCAGCAATCTTAGGTCCAACACCCTTCACTATCTTGAGCTCTTTCTCTGAGGCACTGAATATGCGTTCAAGCGTGCCAAATCTCTCGAAGATGGCCCGTGACGTGACAGTATCAACAAAAGGGAACCCTGAGAGAATGTACTCGAGTGTTTCTGCATCCGAGCTCTTGGCGTCACCTGTGCGTGTACGCAATGACCTATTCTCGTCAATCTGTTCCATTCTGGCAATCCTGTATAATACCTGGGCAGTTTGCTCCGCGTCTTTCGTCCAGATGATGGGTACTTGAATTCGAATGGCAATTGATGCAAGAGCACCGTATATAGATGCAGGATTTATTGCTCTCTGACCCGTTAGTTGTTCTCCTTCTATAATCAAAACAGCTCTTCTATAGGCGGAACGAAGCGAGTTCAGTTGCGAGAACAGTCTACCATCGATAAGAGACTGAAGGAAATCTCCACTCTCTTTTCTCTCGATTCCAACTTCTTCGGACGCTATGTAGTCGCCAATCTGCAGTGATTCTCCTGATATCTCGACACCTAGTCGTGTCAACTCTCGGGGGACTGCAGTAGGAAGCTCCCGCGAATCTACGATCAAACGGACTCGTTCATCCTTCGTGTGCACCTTTGGTATCCTGATCTCTGGCGGGTCTTCGCCTGTTTCCTTCAAGACATACTCTTCGAGATTGGTCTGTAAGCTCTCTCCGCCGTCCTCCGTTTCCTTGAGCGCCTCTGGCATCTTCTTCAGCTTGCTCACCACACTCCAGTGATAGTATTCATCATGGGTTCCCTTTGCCACAAATATCACTACGCGTCCTGGAACTCTTCTTCCGGTCCTTCCTCTGCGTTGAATATAGGGCACTATGGACGGAACGCAGTCATAAAAAACTACAAGGTTACACTCAGGAATGTCAAGTCCCTCCTCTCCTACTTGTGTCGCGACCAGTACATTGAACTCGTTGTTTCGAAAGCCGTCTAGAATCTCAACTTGTTTCTTCTGAGTGAATCCTTTGTCTAAGCCTCTCGAGCTCTGCCCCACAAATCTGCTAACACGAACATCATCAAGCTGTTCAAGGACTTCAACCACTTCTGCCGCTGTGTCCCTGAATCTCGTGAATATAAGAATTCTAGAGTCCTTGTCGAATGAAAGCTGTTCGCTTACAATCTCAAGTATGGCATCTGCCTTTGGATGTCTGTATCCTTTTTCAATCAGTGCTTGTAGAAGGTTCTCAAACTGCTTGAACTCGCTGCGAGACATGAGGTCCTTGACCCCTTTAGAGCTCTTCTTATTCCTAACCTCCTCGTACATACCTTGAATGTATCTGTGTGTTGGTGCAAGACCTTGAGTTCCTATGAACTCCAGAAGATACACAATCCGAATGGCTGCAGTGAGATTTCTGATAAGGAGAAAGAGATGACTGGGCGGTTTCGTATATGAGCCAATCTCTCTTCTCACTTGGCCCTGTGTCTTTAGAATGTCTCTTCGACTCATACGTCTACTATCGGGCAGTGAAAACCCATAGTTTCGCACAGGACGTGCGTATTCTTCTAGTAGCTCATACAGGATATCTCGCAATACCTCTACTTCGGATGGAAGATGGAGATAGCGAATGTCTCTGTCTATCGACACAATATACTGCTTCACATCAGGACTTGTTTCACTTCTTACCTCTACGTGATCCAGTCGTAGGTTCTCGCATACGGTCCGGATGTCTTCTGTCCTGTGACCTGGTGAGGCTGTCAACCCCAGAGAGAGTCTGTTCTTCCCCTGCATCTCGTAAAGCTCTGCAACGAAGGTGTACGCATAGTTTCCGACTCCCCTATGAGCCTCGTCGTATACTATCAGCGACACATCTTCAAGATTGTAGCTTCTCTGTATCAAGTCATTCTGGAGGGCTTGCGGTGTCATAGCAATGATCTGTGCGTCTCTCCATGTGGCGGCTCTCTCATCGGGGGAATCTTGACCTGTTAGGCATACAATACTGGCAGAGTCAATATCAATTACTCGTCTCAGAAATCTTGTCTGTTGGTCCACCAGCGGTCTGGAGGGGGCCAGAAAGACCACTTTCGAGCCTTCGTGTTCCGAGAGCCTCTTGGCAGCAACAAGCGCTGCAATGATGGTCTTTCCGAGACCGGTGCTTAAGACTATGAGCGAACTCTTCTTGGAAGCTATGTCAGCTAGGCTCATTTGGTATGTACGATATTCTATGCTGCCCTCCCTGATTAGTTCAGTCCTGACGAAGGACTCAGTTCCGCTCAATCGACCAGCCTCTGGATTAGGAAATGGGTGTACACTATCAACGAGTTAGCCTGTCTGTTTAAAGCCTCCTACTGGATAACGTTTCAGTTCGTTTGATTCTTGTAGTGGCACAGCACATCCACGAAGACATGATAATACTCACTGTTTAAAGCCTGCTTTGCGAGTCAGGCTTAGAAACATAGGAGCCCATCTGGAATGACTACGAAGGAGGCAATGCCGAACATCGAGGCCGAGTTGTACGAACTCAGCATGCCTGGACGGCTACTGGGAAAAGAGGTACTGGACAGCCGAGCTCGTCGAATAGGAATCGTACGAAGTATCCGTATCGGGCTTCATCCTACACGATCTGAGCTCATTGTCAAAGGCGCAGAAGTTGAGTTTCCAGTCGATTTCGCTAAGGTAGAAGCTGTCGGTACTGTTGTGCAACTGAGTTCTGTCGTGAAGGATGCCGAAGAGATTGAAGTTCATGACGTAATCCGGCTTCAAAAGGAAGTCCTTGATGATATTCGGAGCTATCTTGGTGGACCCTGATTCTATTCCTTTGGGAAAACTCACCATTCGAAGGGGTTAATAATATAGCAGTCGGCCCTTCTCTCTGGAGTTGATAGCGTGACTCTTACCCGAGAGAAACTGGCTCAGATGATTGATCATACAGAACTCAAACCCGATGCAACCGAACAGAGGATTCGCGAGATCTGTAAGGAGGCTCTCGATTATGGCTTTGGAGCAATCTGTGTGAATAGCTGCAATGTCAGTACTGCAGCTGAGTCCCTGAAAGGGAGCGACATTGAGATTTGCAGTGTTGTTGGGTTCCCCTTGGGTGCAATGACCACGGAAGCCAAGGCGTTTGAAGCCGCCGTGGCAATACGAAGTGGCGCAACCGAAATCGACATGGTAATGAACATAGGCGCTTTCAAATCCGGAAAGACTGGATATGTGATTGAGGATATCCAAGCAGTTGTAGAGGCCGCAAAAGCAAACCCTGTGAAAGTGATTCTTGAAACAGGCTATCTGTCCGAAAATGAGATTCGGATGGCCTGCAATCTGGCGGAGAAGGCAGGGGCTCGTTTTGTTAAGACATCCACTGGATTCGGCCCAAGAGGTGCCTCAGTGGTTGACATCCAAATCATGCATGAGGTTGTTGGAGGTCGTCTGGGAATCAAAGCCGCTGGAGGTATCGGCAGCTTTGAGGATGCAAAGTCGATGATTGAGGCGGGAGCCACCCGAATCGGGGCAAGTCGTGGAAAGACGATTCTCGAAGGATTCGACTGAGTTCACGGTACACGAGGAGATGTGTTTCTGACTGGCTAAGAGAAGCAGAAGGTTTCGTAGAGGGCATGCACCGTACCTAACGCGCATACGGCTATTCTGGTGTGACACATGCAATGTTCCACTAGTTGAAGCCAACCCTTGTTCGGTCTGTGGAGAGAGCCCAAAGAAAGTCCAGATAACTCCACCAGGTGATCCCTATCCTGCCATGGAAGGGCACATCCAATCGATAAGAGCCACTCTCGATAAGCAATACGGAGAGGGGGTTGGGGAGAAGACTGTCCCGAGCAATAAAACGGTTGTGATAAACAAAGTCGGTGCTCTCGATGCTATGTACGAGATTATCGTGGACGGTTACATAATTGGACGACTCAGATTCGATATCGCGACGATGGGTTACACATTTCTACTCACGCCCGAGGGCGGCCGCAGAGTAAGTCAACACAGCAAGAAGAATTGGATATCAGTACATCAAGATGCGATACCCTTTCTTCGAAAAGGTGCCAATCTTATGTTGCCCGGAATTGCTGGGTGCGATGCTGAAATCGAAGAGGGAGCCGAAGTGTGGCTTATTGACTATGATGGTCTGGTCATTGGGGTGGGCATTGCCCGTATGAATGGTGAGGCCATGGGGAAAGAGGAAAAGGGCTATGCAATCAAGATACGTGAGTTCTCCGAACCCACACCTCCCAAGGTCAACACCAAGGCGTCTTCGTGGGACGAAGCAATCAAGTCCAATAGTGGAAATCTTGAGCGGATTGAAAACGAATCCATTTCGTTCATACGTCATGTTTCTGAAGAGAAGAATCTTCCAATATCAGTGGGCTTTAGTGGTGGCAAGGACTCACTGGTCACGTACCTCTTGGTAGAGAAGGCTCTCGGGAGGTCACCCCCTATCTTCTTTCTGAATACGGGGCTAGAGTTACCTGAAACTGTGGACTACATTGAACGATTTGCAGCTGGAAGGGACGCAGACCTGATAAGTTCGGATGCAGCTGATCGATTCTGGGACTCCCTTGAAATATTCGGTCCTCCGGCACGAGACTTCCGTTGGTGCTGTAAAGTGCTAAAGTTAGGTCCTGCAGCAACTGCGATAGCAGAGAAGCTCGGTAGCGATACACTGGCCTTCATGGGACAACGCAAGCTGGAGTCCTTCAACCGCTCAATAGAACCCAGAGTCTCATCCAATCCCTGGGTACCTGGACAGATATCTGCAAACCCAATCCAAGACTGGAATGCTCTAGAAGTATGGCTCTACATATTTCGGGAGAAAGCAGAGTTCAATCCTCTGTATAATGAAGGTTATCAGAGAATGGGCTGCTACCTCTGTCCTTCTTCTCCTCTCGCCGAAATCCAACAGCTCGAGCATAGTCATCCCGTGCTGTATGAACGCTGGATGAATGCCTTAATGCGTTGGGCTGAGGAATATGGCTTTCCAAAGGAATGGGCTGAGATGGGCTTCTGGAGATGGAAAAAACTGCCATCAGGACAGATGAGTCTAATTGAGAAACTTGACCTCCCGATATCTGAGAACAGACCTTCCCCAAGTGACTCCCTCTCCTTGAGTATTGTGAAGGGGGTATCGCCATGTGTGTCAGCCGGTTATTCGATTGAAGGACAGTTCTCGTCTGGACTAGATCTGAACCGTCTTTCTGAGGTGTTATCTATATTTGGCAAGACTGTCTACTGGGACGAAATTGGTGCGCTCAGGATTAAGCGTGGGGAGAATAGCATCAACCTGTTTAGCTCTGGCTCCTTAATCATTCGAGGAAGAAACGAGGAAGAGATTACTTTGCTAGGTAGACAGGTTGAACGTGCAGTGAAACGCGCTATTCTCTGTCAGGGGTGCGGTTCTTGTATCTCCCAATGTGAGCACAATGCCCTTCATCTTGTGGACGGAAAAGTGACTATCAATAACGAGAAGTGTTCTCATTGCCTAGAGTGCGACAACTGGCCTTGCCCCACCTATCTCGCATAGGTCGCAGAGCCTTGGATACTAGTGCTTTCCGACAAAAGGTTAATTACTTGTCCACCCCTCGGAGCTCGTTCAAGAACTCCTCAGTTGAACCAGACATGGCAGGTCGATAGTAAATGCTCAGCGCAATCTCCTTCAAGATTTACGAGATGCGAAGATATCTTGTACTGAGCCTTGTTATCTCCATGGTAGCCATACCCATTGCGAATTCCTTTGTTATCCAAAGAGATCGAAATAGAAACGAAATGTATGGTGAGGCTTTCTGGATTTATGGGTTTGCTGTGTACAACATGACTGATCAGGAGCTCGCTGAGGCTTTACCAGAGGAGTGGGATTTCAATGATGGCAACCACGTCTTACCCGATTACCTAGGTAACATCACCTATGAGTATCCTGTGTTCGGTCTCATATTTTTCTCGATAGCAACAGCTCTGTTTCCAGGTGTCAATGAACTACAGCCACTTTGGCTGAACTTCTTGCTCGTACTTGTGTTCAATCTTAATCTGGTACTGATTGCCATCCTCTTGAAAGACAAGATCTACCACGAGCGTTGGGCCCGGTTGTTCTTCGGTGGTTATTTTGTCTATGGGTTGATAATGTCAGCGGGAGGAGGAAAACTGGAGCCCATAGTAGACTGCCTTCTTCTTATGGCTCTTGTATTAAGGCAAGAGAAACAAATGGGGAAGGCCATGTTCACACTTGGGCTAGCAGTCCAGACGAAGATATACCCGGGTGTTGCATTCCCTCTTTTCTTCCTTGACGCCCCCTTGGCATCCGTGTGGTTCTTCGTATCTGCGTTGCTGACGGTTATACCCTTTGCTTTTGCGGGAGTGGGATTCGAGTCGCTTATCATGCACTTCCTGAACTTATCCTCTTACAGTGCACATGTCGTGAATCCAATGTACCCGGGGCTAACTTTTGCAACACCTGATTTAACTCGTGATCCCATTACGTATTACCTGTGGCCTCCTGCATTGATTCCCTTGGTTCTCTACGTCGCTTTTCTCTTCTATACCCTCCCACTCTACTTGCCCGCACTCTCCGATTTCAAGGCACAGAGCTGGAGGAAGCGGATTAACAGTCTTGTTCCTCTGTATGTCTATATGCTCCCAGCAATCTTGTTTCTTTACAGGTGGGTAATGCCTTGGTACTTGTTCTGGATGGGGATAATGATATTCTTCTTTGATCGCGATGAGTACAGCATCGGCTATCTCAAGGAAATCACTATAGTGGGCTTCCTCTACAGCTCCGGTCTAGCGTTCAATTGGCCATATTTCACAAGTGCCCCGCTTAAGGACTTCCTCTCGCATTTCATTTCAGGATGGTATACAGTCGTTGGAATCATTGTCATGATTGCAGTGGCATTGATGTCTTATTTCATCTGGAGACTTGAGATTGAAAGAAGGGAACGGAGGGCAAGAGCGGTGAGAGAGGCTGAGGAGCGTGGAGAACTGATAATCTAGCAGCCAGGTCTTGCTTTGCCATTTTCGTTATAATACTGTAGAATTCTCTTTCGGATTTGAGTGGATGAGCAGAGTCCATCAGCGTCTCTTTTCTCAAGTCGGACAATCTCGATATCCAGCTTTTCTCTCTTGAATAGCTGTTCAAGAGCCTCTATGTTCGTCTGCTGGTCATAGCCAAGCGCAAGTACATCCGGTTTCAAATCCTTAACGATTCTTGTGTGGTCATCGGTATCATATCCTAATACCGCCTCGTCCACAACACAAAGAGCTTGGACTATCCTTCTTCTCTGTTCCTGAGGAAATACTGGCTGTGCACCTCTCTCTCGCTTAATGGTGGAATCGAGCGCAACAACTACAATAAGATGTCCCTCAGCCCCTGCAATTTCCTTCGCTTGTTCGAGATATGCGATATGTCCAAGATGGAGAATGTCAAACTTACCGGCTGCAAGGACTCTCCTGCCAAGCATTTTGATTTTCCCTCAGATACTCTATCCTGTACTCAGTCCTCGTCAACTGCCAAGAACTCTGAATCCTCGGATATTGTTTCGATTCGACGTTTCGTCTTAGTAATCTGGCTTACATGAGCCAAGCCGTTGATTTCGAGTTGCATCAATGCAGAGTTGAGTTCAGCCTCACTTGGTTCGTGTCCGAGTTCCTTCTTGAGCGCACGTCCTAGCTCGTCGTCCAAGATAACCCCGTGCCTCTTCTTTAAGATGCGCATTACAAGACTTCTGAGCGGTATCGTATTCCATGTTGACAATATCTCTTTCTCCTGTATCTATATGACGCCGGGTGGGGTAACCGCGGCCACAGCGGTTCTGCGAATATTCTCGTTCATCCTTCTATACCGTTCTAGGTCATCCGGGCTTACCGATGGATGGATTGATTTCAAAGCGTCCTCGAAGTGCTTCCAAGATACAATTTCGGCATCAGAATTCTCCCGCAAAGCACGCATGCCCGCTTCCCGACATAATGCCTCTATGTCTCCACCGACAAAATAATCAGTTTCTGCAACTAGCCGGGCCAGGTCGACGTCGCTGTCTAGAGGCATATCCTTCGTATAGATTTGGAATATCTCTTCCCTCCCTTCAGCACTGGGTGGTCCTATGTATACGAAACGGTCGAATCGTCCTGTCCGCAGAAGAGCAGTATCAATGAGGTCTGGCCGGTTGGTGGCAGCTAGAACGAGTATGTCCTTAAGAGCCTCAAGGCCATCCATCTCCGTCAATAACTGGCTTATGACCCGTTCAGTCACATGGCTATCTCCAGCCGCCCGTCCCCGAGTAGGCGCAATTGCATCAATCTCGTCAAAGAAGATCATTGCAGGTGCGGCTGTCCTAGCCTTCCGAAACACCTCGCGAATTGCCTTCTCACTCTCCCCTACCCATTTGGATAGGAGCTCTGGTCCCTTAACACTGATAAAATTGGCCTGACTCTCGGTTGCAACAGCTTTAGCAAGCAGAGTCTTCCCGCAGCCAGGGGGACCAAATATGAGTACGCCCTTTGGTGGGGCAATCCCGATCCTTGAGAACGCCTCAGGACGCGTCAGCGGCCAGTCAACAACCTCGATAAGCTCCTGTTTTTCTTCCTCCAGTCCGCCAATATCAGACCAGTGAACATTGGGTACTTCCACAAAGACTTCTCTCACGGCTGATGGTTGAATTTCCCGTAAGGCTGTACGGAAATCTTCCGCATTGACCTCTAGTTTTTCCAAGACCTCTTGAGGAATCTCCTCCTCCTGAAGATCAATCTCTGGTAAATATCGTCTGAGCGCCTTCATGGCGGCCTCTCTGCACAATGCATTGAGGTCTGCGCCTACAAATCCATGAGTAATAACCGCAAGATCTTGGAGATCCACCTTCCCGTCACCCTCAGATGTAAGGGGCATTCCTCTGGAGTGAATATGAAGAATCTCTAGTCTTCCTGTTTCATCAGGCACACCTATCTCAAGCTCTCGATCGAATCTACCTGGTCGTCTCAATGCAGGATCAAGTGCATTGATTCTGTTGGTCGCACCAATCACAACAACTTGCCCTCTTGCCTTCAGTCCGTCCATAGTAGCCAAAAGCTGCGCCACAACACGGCGCTCAACCTCGCCCTGTACATCCTCTCTCTTTGGGGCTATAGCATCCAGTTCATCGATGAAGATAATGCTTGGCGCGTTCTCCTCAGCATCTTCAAAGATTTTCCGAAGCTTCTGTTCTGATTCACCATAGAACTTCGACATGATTTCTGGACCGTTTATGTGGACGAAATTCGCTTCCGACTCGCTGGCTACAGCCTTCGCGAGCAAAGTCTTCCCTGTCCCGGGTGGTCCGTGGAGAATGAGTCCTCGCGGCGGGTCGATTCCTAATCGCTTGAAGATTTCAGGGTGACGCATGGGTAGTTCTACCATTTCACGGATTCTCTGAATTGGTTCTGCAAGTCCCCCAATCTCTTCGTAAGTCACCTGTGCGGGTCCTATCACATCTCCCGTCACCTTTTCGGCAATTGTCAGTATCGAAGAATGTTGTACTACAACAGTCCCACTAGGTTTAATGTCTGTGACTTTGAATGGAATTGCTCTGCCAAGAATAGGGATGAATACGGTGTCTTGAAGGGTGACGGGACAGTTGAGCAGCTTGCGTTTCACGAACTCCTCGAATCTTGGTTCTGGTCTAATCGGCACAGAAGTGGGGGCAAGCGTTACATTTCTTGCTGGCTCTTCATTTCCCCTGGAAACCGTCACTTTCTCACTTAAACTAACACCAGCGTTTCTCCTTATGCGCCCATCCATTCTGATTATTTCGCGTCCCTTATCACCTTGGTATGCAGGCCACGCAATCGCAGCAGTTATACGCTTACCCTTGATTTGAATAATGTCACCGGTTCTAACGCCTAGTTTCTCCATAGATATGGCGTCAATACGAACTATGAATCGTCCAATGTCTCTATGTTCGGCCTCTGCGACTTTTAGTACGATTTCGACCAATGCCTCAAAGCATCCTCCGTTGTTCAATCTTGTTCGGCAGAAACAAGCATGAGATTATCGGGCCTGTGGGCCTACCTAGCTTGTCCTGCCGAGAGTTCGCTAATGAGTTTATCTCTATAGCTAATAATCTAGTATCAAATTGCGCGCCAAACGCTTCGGAATCATCCAAGAACCATTTCCCGAATCAATCTATACGATTACATCCTTGAAACTCGTTCAACCTCGACTTGAGAAACTCCATCGAGCATTGAAATAGCTTCTTCAATATCATCGGTACCACCCAAGGACTCGTCACGTGCAACATTCATTCGTATTGCTTTGAGTCCAAAGGCGATAGGTACTATCTCGTTTGCCCTCACATCAGTACCCTCTGGAACATTCTCCCTTATCTTCTCTAGAAGCTCCTCCAAGTCCACATCCGTGTCTTCCGGCATAATCTTGAGAGTAATAACCACTCTTGCCATAATGATCCTTCTCCCTTGTCAAGGCCCTTCAAAACCACAATTGGGGCATGTGTATCTAACAGAGAATCTCCTACATACTTCACAGCGCCAAATCAAGAATCCTCCACACGATGGACACTGGAATCTCACGCTATCTTCTTCGGGAGATATCGACCCGTGACATGAGGTGCATCTTAGTGCTTTCATTGAAGACAAATTATCACCAGGGCTTGTTCTTGCTACTGTCTTGGGGCCGAGCGATGAGTTTTTTATAAACCTACCGAAGCATCCGCAGACAAGGCTTGGGTCAGTCCATCTCAAGTCATATATGCGCAATTGATAGTTCATAGGTATCCACTCCATTGGGAGACCAAATCCATGGGAACTAAACTTGGCGACATCATGAGGGCTGAGACCGTCACTCTGGAAGAGTTGTCCGGGAAGAAGGTGGCTGTTGACGCATTCAATACCCTCTATCAATTCCTCTCGATAATCCGGCAGCCTGATGGCACTCCCCTCATGGATGGACAAGGACGAGTAACCAGCCATCTCAGTGGCCTCTTCTATCGGAATATCAACTTGCTCATGAACGGCATAAAACCTGTCTATGTGTTTGATGGTGAGCCTCCTGACCTGAAACAGGATGAGATCGAAAGAAGGAGAGAGATACGAGAAAGTGCAAGAAACGAATGGACGCGCGCGAAGGAGGAGGGACGAATAGAAGACGCTCGGAAGGCGGCCCAGGCAAGTTCCAGACTCACGGACCCGATGGTACAAGAGAGTAAGGAGTTGCTTGTGGCATTGGGGATTCCGGTATATCAAGCACCATCAGAAGGTGAGGCGCTTGCCGCTCAGATGGCTCGGCAGAAACAGGTCTGGGGAAGTGCAAGCCAAGACAATGATTCGTTGTTATACAACTGTCCCCGTATGATAAGAAATCTCTCCATAACCGGAAGAAGGCGGGTTGCTAGGTCAAATCGATACAAGACCATCAATCCAGAGGTTATCGACTTGGACTTGAACCTCCGTCTCCTAAAGATATCGAGAAAACAGCTTGTTGACATCGCCATTCTGGTGGGTACGGACTACAACGACAAGATCCCGGGCATTGGGCCCAAGACCGCTCTTAAAATCATCCGGAAATATGGTGACTTGGAAAAAGCACGCAAGGAGAAGGGATTTGAACTTGATTTCCCATATGAACGTATCCGGGAAATCTTCTTGGATCCTCCAGAGGTTCCTATCAATGACCCTGTGTGGAATGACCCCAACCCAAAGCTTATCCATAGAATTCTCTGTACAGAGCATGATTTCAGCGAAGGGAGAATCTCAGGTTCTCTCAAGAGGTTGGAGGAGGCTCTCGAAGAGATTAGAGATATGCAACAGCAGAGCACCCTGACCGATTTCTTCTGATTGTCCAAGATACCCTTTGGTACGAATCCGTGAACGATATATAGCAATGTAAGAAAAACCTGAATGTCGATGTTGGTGTGTGAATAAGATGCAGCCGAGAATGACCACAGTTCGAGCCTCCGTGGCTGACATTGTTGAGGGCCAGTTTGATGATTCGGGAGGCCCTCGCGTTGTTTCAAAGTATGGTGTTGAGCTACGACGGGTCGGTATAGTGGGGTTTATCGTTGAGAAATTTGTGAATGCGGACCGGAATCTAGCAAGCATTACTATCGATGATGGATCTGGTGTAATTCAGGCTCGTACATTCGGCGTTGATACATCATTGCTGGAACAGGTTGAAGCAGATCAGCTATATTTGGTGATCGGGAAAGTCCGTCAGTATGAAGACCGTATCTATCTTCTCTCCGAGATCGTCCGAAGAATAGATGATGGAAATTACATGACCTTACACATGTTACAGCGACTCTGGGGGCTTCTTACACTGAGCGGGGTTACTGCTCCCGAGAGTGAAGAGGTGGATGTGGAAGAAACAGTAGGTCTCGAGGACTATGTTTCTGAGTCGTCAACAGGCACGAAGGACACTGATGAATTGGCTACCCCACCCATCAGCATGCTCGGCAAGCTCTCCCGGCAGATTCTGGACTACATCAAAGAGAAGAGGGGGCCCGACGGTGTCAAGATTGAGGAAGTGATTGAACACTTCCATGGTGAAGGAATTGACAAGATGGAAATAAACATGAGAGTGGTCGAACTACTTGAGAACGGATACGTTCGAGAGCGTCCAGAAGACATTGGGGTATTGGACCCCAGCAGCTAGACCAACCATCACAGATGTCATAGAGCAGAAGCTTCAATAGCAGACAGGTAGCACACTTGCATATGGACGATTACAATAGCCTACTCGATAGGGCCAGGTCACAAGTGCCAGAAGATGCCTTCAAGAGATCTGGTGAGCGCTTTCAAGTTCCTGATGTACAGCTGATAGTCCAAGGTAACAGAAGCATATGGCAGAACTTTCAAGAGATAGTGAACGTCTTGAATCGTCCTGGAAAAGAAGTACTAAAGTTCGTATCAGGGCAGCTTGCAACAGCAGGTACCATTGAAGGTAGCAATGCAATATTCAACGGTAAGTTCTCCGAGTATATGGTAGAAGAGATGCTGCGAAGATACATCGATTCATACGTTATTTGCCCTGTGTGCGGAAGGCCAGATACGAGCATCATAAAGGAACAGAGTGCCTACTATCTCCATTGTTCTGCTTGTGGTGCAAGAACCTCGATTCGTCCCGTATAGGAGGTCCCAGAATGTCATCCGTCTACATGCGGGTAAGAGAAACGCTGGAACATTATCTTGTAGCAATCTGTGATGAGACGTTACTGGGAAGAACCCTCACTCAGGGGGACATTGAGTTTAAAGTAAGCAAGGCCTTCTATGGCGATACCCTTGTTGATATGGAAACCTGTCTGGAACACATCAAGAAAGCTACTATTCTCAATATGGTGGGTCAGGATACAGTTGATGCTGCAATTAGCGCAGGCCTTGTTCACGAAAAGGCTGTTATGTACATTGAAGGCCACCCCCATGCCCAATGGGTCAAGCTCTAGAAATTGGCTCCTCGCCCGCCTTGGCAAAGGCCTCCGTCTCTTATATCCTTTGCATCTCCTCTAGTATAACCTTCTATGGCCTCAGCAACAGTCTTGCCATCTGATTTCAGTACTGCTATTCCAAGCTGTTTTGCAATCACGTAGGGGCGCATGCCCATTCCCGAAGCAAGCAGAACCTCTACCCCGTGTTCGGCGAGGAGATTAACTGGCCCGGCACAGCTGGAATGAGGAACATTCTCAACCAAGTCAAGTCCTGTTGTCTTTCCATTCTCGAGTGTCACCAGGGCAAAGGCTGGACAGTGTCCGAAGTGTCCACTTACTGCACTCTCCAGTCCCTGATTGCTATCTATCGGAATCGCTATTCTGCTAGTAGTCATTGTCTAATCACCGTCATCTTTCTTCCATCGAACCCAACGAAGCCTTGCGGAGCCACATTTTGGACAGGTAGTCTGGTTGCTGGCCGAACCCTCAATAGCATGGCCGCACTCTCTACATTCCAGAGCACCTGACCCGTCAGCGAGAACATAACGACCTCCCTCAATCCTGATCACACACCCCTCAACCAGTCCCTGGGCAATCTTTGCCCTTGCAGATGCGAGAGTCCGGTTGAAGGTGGGTTGGCTTATGTTCATCACTTCGCTTGCCTCCCTTTGAGTCATCCCAACAAAGTCTGCCAAGCGTATCGCCTCAAACTCATCAACTGTTATGAGAATCTCATCCAAATCCTTTGCCGGAATCCCGGCAGGCTTGTAGACGGAAACAGATGGCTCTCTCGAAACCCGTCTCCAACGCTTACTGCGAGGCATATCACTCTGAAGAATCGTTGGCAACAAAAGACTTCTGCTAGGACGGAGCCTTGACCATACCCCATTCTTTAAGCGCTTAACTGGGCCTCTAGTAATGAGAAGCATGAAGCCTCCCTGTTATGTATGTGGTGCAGATGCAGAAGTGGAAGGACTCTGTATCAAGTGCTACAACGAATCACATCCACTCATTCAAGTAGATACGCCGCTCGCCATACAAGTGTGCAAACGATGCGGTGCTGTGAAAGTGCCTGGCGGATGGAGGGCCATAGAGGAACGATATCAAGATGAAGGAGAATTGAGGGGGATTCAGGTGTCTATTCTGCTCTCACAGGAAATCAGCTATCTCGTTCCTGATGTACAGTTGGAGATACACGAAGACAAGAACCTGGATCGCGTCCTCCATGTGACTCTAACAGCGTGTGGGCAATCCCATCCAGTTCTTCCTGAGCATCAAGAAGAGTTTCCTGTTGAAATAAGATTCAGTCATGGAACCTGCGATACTTGTGGAATGATGAGCGGGGGCTACCACGAGGCCATCATTCAGATTCGTACGGACGAGCGAAGCCTTACAGATAACGAAGCCGAAGAAATCGCCGGAATCGTTACCGACATGACTGTGGCCGAATACGGCAAAGATGTCAAGGCCTATGTCACAGAGATCTCACGAGATCGCCATGGTCTGGATTTCAAGATTGGGTCGGAGCATCTGGCTAAGAAGATTGCAGACCACATCCAATTCAGCTACCTTGCCGAACGAAAAGAGAACTACAAACTTTTTGGTCAAGACAAGGACGGAAGGGAGAAGTATAGAATCACTATCCTTCTCAGGCTACCGCGCTTCAGAAAGGGCGATTTCATCAAGGTCTTGGGGAATACATGTGAGGTTGTTTCTATTGGAAGAGGTGGACTCGGGTGCTATGATCTAGTTGAGCAGACAAGCTTTACGATAAATCCCAAGAGCTCAAAGTGGAGGACCATAGAATTTGTTGCACTTAAGAATGAGCGCAGGGAATACAAGATAATTGCTGAGGGCTACAACCAACCATTTCAACTGATGGATTCTTCATCCTATCGCACTATAGAGGTTGATCGTGCCCGGTTTGCTGAAGATGTTGAAGTGGGTGATACGGTTCATCTGCTTGACGTTGAAGGCCATATCTATGTTGTTCCAAGAAACAACCAAGAATAACGGCGCTCCCTGTTATTTCGGTACGCTTAAATGGCGTGGGAATCCAAGCTCGGTCGAGGTAAGATGGGCCTAGAGTCTGCCTCGTAGACGGATGATTACTTTGTCCCGCAGAAACAGAAATTCCCAAGGAGACGATGAGACATTCAGAGTCAGAACGCCGAGACGTGACGAAGGCGAGATGTTCGGTATCATAATCCAGATGCTTGGTCATGACAGAGTCCGGGTCCGATGTGAGGATGGGGAGATTCGTATCGGCCGTATTCCAGGCAGAATGAAGAAACGTATATGGATGAGAATCGGCGACACTGTCTTGGTAGTACCTTGGGCCTTCCAGACCGACGAAAAGTGTGATGTTGTCTGGCGTTATCGGGGTAATGAGATTGACTGGTTGAAGAAACGGGGCATTCTCAAGATGTTCTAGCCAAGCCTTTTTCTGCACAGAAGTGTTCTAAGCGAGATGAATGAGTAGAGAATACCGCACATTGTCGGTGAATATCTTGCGTGATGCTGAGAAGAAACGACGGCTCATAGAGGACAGAATTGATGACCGCTCCACACGAAGAAAGGATTCTGATGAGTTCAAAGTCATAGAAGGCGTCATAGACCCCCCCACCCTGAAAATTCTGTACAAGCTTTTGAGTCGTGGTTCGATTAACGCAGTACATGGTGCTATTAGCACCGGAAAGGAGGCGAATGTCTATCGGGGCGAGGATTTGGATGGAATGGCAGTCGCAGTCAAGATTTACCGAATGACCACCGCCGAATCAGACTATATGCTTGAATACATTGTTGGCGACCCGCGTTTCAAAAGGATACGGCGCAATGCGCGTACTCTCATCCCCCTGTGGGCCATGAAAGAATACAAGAATCTTCAAAGATACCATCAGGCTGGCGTGAAGGTCCCAGAGCCAATTGATATAGAAAAGAATGTGCTAATCATGGAGTTCATTGGGGACAAGGAGTCAGCACTCCCAGCTCCCCTTCTGAAGGACGCTATTCTTGAACATCCTGCTGATGTGTTCAATGACATAATCGACATGATTGCTGTCGGCTACAATGACGCTGGTCTTGTTCATGCCGACCTAAGCGAGTTCAACATTCTTTGGCACGACAAACCAATAATCATTGACGTTTCTCAAGCAGTACTCACTGCACACGACTACGCTGGGAAATACCTACTCCGTGACATTCAAAACATGACTCGGTTCTTTAGCAAAATGGATGTTGAAACAGAAGATCCTGAAGTGATTACCGCGTACATTCTATCATCGGGTGAATAGTAAGATGTTGTTTCATGAAACGATTCGAGTACCTATCGAACGAATAGGCGTCATTGTGGGTCGAAACGGTCGGGTAAAGAAGAGGATTGAACATCTGACCAACTCCTCCCTCGATGTCAATTCCGAGGGCTATGTGACAATCACAAGCAGAGAGGATAGTAGTGATCCGGTTCTAGCCTGGAAGGCAAGAGACATTGTTAAAGCCATGGCTCGCGGATTCAGTCCGCAGAATGCACTCGAGCTACTGGATGATTATACCCGTTTACTGATTATCCCGCTACGACAAGCCGTCGGCTCGTCACCCTCGCAGCTGAAGCGGGTTGCTGGAAGGATAATTGGGGAGAATGGTCGCAGTCGCAAGGTGATTGAAGAGATAACCGAAACGAAGATCTGTGTCTATGGTCGTACTGTGGGAATCATTGGCCGTGACCCAGGCCTCGATTATGCGCAACGAGCTGTAAGTATGCTCATCGATGGAGCTCCTCACGGGGCAGTATACAGCTACCTTGAGAAAATGAGGCAAGAAATAAACCGCATGCGGGCTCAGCTCTGGGAATAGTTTCTACCAGGGCTTAGAATGGCTCAAGACGTCGCATGTAATACCCTCCCTTATGTAATCTATCATGCAAAGACTCCATGAAACAGATGAGTGGACCGGAGAGCAGACATTCAGAATTCAGCAGCATATCCCCATCCGAATTCTTCTATAGAAATCGTCAGATGGCAGGATTTGGCAACCCAGCTCAAGCAACTTATTCCACAGTCCGCGAGCTCGTTGAGAACAGCCTGGACTCATGTGAAAATGCAGGTCGTCCCCCTCTTGTGACAGTGACCATCGAGTCCACTACATCCAATCAGGTCACCATCTCGGTGGAGGACAACGGATCCGGTCTACCATACGATGAAGTGCCCAGTGCATTCGGCCAGGTACTCTATGGTAGCAAGTATGGGCTACGTCAAGAACGCGGTACCTTCGGACTTGGAGTGACCATGGCGGTATTGTACGGGCAGATAACCACAGACTCTCCTGTCATCATTCACACTCAGAGCAACAACCGTGGTCGTGAGTATAGTCTCTACGTAGACATCGAGAATAACCATCCAGTGGTAGAACTGACTAGGGAACGATTGCGGTCTGAGAATGGAACTACAGTCACCGTGAGAATCGATGGGGACCTTCCAAGAGCTGCCGCTCGAATCGAGGAGTATCTCAGCTTGAGCTCCATAGCAACACCTCATGCGCGATTGGTCCTGAGAATTGACAATGAGCCTATTCTTGATGTGGGGCCTTGGGTAGAAGCGCTTCCTCCCCGGCCTGTGACGACAAAACCTCATCCTCGAGCAGCGGACACAGAACTGCTACGGAGGACCATGGCAGGAAGAGAAGCTCTCTCATTGAAGGAATACTTGGTCGAGTCCTTCCAGCAGGTTGGCCGAAAAATCGCATCTGAGTTCATCGACTTTCTTGGTCAAGATCCAAGAAGAAAGGTTGGTGAACTGAGCCGTGAAGAGATATCTCGTATCTCTGCAGTAATGAAATCCTATGACCACTTCAACCGCCCTGATAGCAGTTCTCTAAGCCCTATCAACCGACGAGCCTTTCTGTCAGCCATCGCCGGACTGTATGAAACCGACAATTCTTTCTACGCGTCAAAAGGTCCTCTGGAATGGGAGGGTCATCCCTTCATAATAGAGGGCATAATCGCATCGAGCAAAGCCTTCTCAAAGGGAGATGAACCCACCTTGTATAGGTTTGCCAATCGCGTCCCTCTACTATATGATGCAAGTGATGATGTTCTCACAAAGACACTCAAGAGAGTTTCTTGGTCGCGGTATGGGATTCCCGGTGGTCAACCATGGGCTCTCTTTGTCAGCTTCTGTTCTACAAGAGTACCATACCAAGCAGCAGGAAAACAGTCTATATCTAACTCGGTGCAGATTGAATCAGCTGCCCTTGCTCTCTACCGAGAACTGGGCCGGGGGGCATCAAAGATAACGAAGAAACGACAGCAATCACGGAGATTGGAGAAGCGGATGCGTGAGATGGAGGCCTCGCTCAGATTGATTGCTCGGTTCAGTGCCGACCTTGCAGATGCCGATGCTAAGCATGCAGAGCAGTTGGCCACCGAAGTACTTTGGAGGGATGGCCCTTGATTGACCGCGAAAAACGGCTACATCTTCTTCAGAAACTAGGAAAGTCTGTACTGAATGACCTCAGACAGGGGTCTTTTCCTGTTGTTGAGATTCCCGACCGAGGAACGGGAAACATTGTCTTTGACGAGGAGAATAATCAGTATGTCCTCGGAGAATCCCGAGTTCAACGTGCAGCAGGCAATTATCGGCATGTCAAGAGTTTCGCACAGCTGATGTGGGTGGCATCCTATGCTCGAAGCCTCATAGAAAGCTCGAGGACAAGTTCATTGCGCGACCTGTATTATTCCAGTGAGGCATTTGGAGTTGAGTTTAGTGATCAAGCCGAATCGGACAGACTGATTGCCGACCTGGAGTGTCTCGTTGGTCTATCCCGCGAAGAGATGGGAATCTACCCCGAAGAGAACTCGTCGGTATACGGCGAAGTCACTATGCGATACAATGTCCCCGGATATGAGGGGAGAGAAGTTGACCTGACCATCAGCCCTGATGGACTTCCCATTGGCCCTGCTCTGATGAGTTCAGACCCAATTGAGAGCAAAGCAGAGATCATCCTTGCTGTAGAATCGGGAGGCATGTTCTCAAGATTGGTAGAAACACGTTCTTGGAAGCGGTTCGATGCCCTGCTTGTCCACCTCGGAGGTCAAGCTCCACGTTCGACCCGACGACTCATCAGAAGAATACATGATAGGCTCGGTCTTCCAGTTTACATCTTCACTGATGGAGACCCTTGGGGTATGCATATTGCGAAAGTCATTACATCGGGAAGTGCAAATTCTGCCCACATAACAGACCTCACGGTACCTGATGCTACGTGGATTGGCGTTACTGCTGATGATATTGAAGACTATGGACTACCTACTGAAGCCATGAATGACTACGATTTGAAGAGACTTGACGAGCTTTCCAACGATGTTAGATACCGCGACCATCTCTCTCAGAAACACATCAGGAGGTTCAAGGAATTGAAACTGAAGGCTGAACAGCAGGCCTTCAGTAGGCACGGTCTGGACTATGTTGTTGAGAAGTATCTTCCGGATAAACTCGGCTAGAATCACCAAATTGTCAATGGTGGACCGAAGAGGAGGAATAGAACTGCCCCATATGCTATGATGGCTTGCATTAGCAAGAGTATTCGCACATTCTTCTGCTCTGTGATACCGTCAAAGAAGTGGGGTAACAACCAGTACATAGTATACGGCCCAGCAACCTCGAGCGTCCCATCCTCAGTGGGTTCTGCAAACTTCACGCATTCTTTGCCATCCCTTCGTGCATCCAGTCGATAGAAGAGATACAGGAGAAAGTTCACACCGTATGTCAGGTACAAAAATACTGCTAGGCGATTCAGGTGGCCAAGTATGAGTGCAGCCCCCATGGCGGCTCCCAGTGGCAGCCTGCCCACATCTCCAGGAATCGTCTTTGCTGGATATCTATTGAAAATGAAGAAGGCAAGAGAGGCACCCAATAGAGCTCCAGTAAGCACCCCTGAGGCCATCAGGTTCTCCGGGATTCCCTGGCCTGAAACAAGAGAAGAAATCATGACAAACATGACTACTGCAGATGCGTTTATGCTAGCAAGGCCTGTTTCTAGACCATTCATTCCCCCATACATGTTTGTGGAATCTATAATGAATGTCATCATCAGGGGTACTACTATCAAGGGATACAATACACCAAGGTTGACTGTGCCGATGAAGGGTATATCCATTGTACTGGTACCTATCTGCATAGCAATCATGGGAATGGAAGCTATAAGAGGCAGTATGATCTTTGTGCGATTCTTGAAGTCAAGATCGTCATCCAGCTTCCCAACCATGCCTGCCATCAGTATCGACACCAGTGCTGCAAGAATGCCCCTATTCACCTCATCTGAGGTGAACGTTGTTACTCCAACATAGGTCAGAAGCGTCGTGACTACTGCGAAGAGAAGCACAAAACCTGCCCCTTTCGGGATTTCTGGTTTGGCATGTTTGTGGACATCCACACCAACCTTTCCCCTCTCTTGAAGCAGGCGTATGGTGCCAGGCAGAATGGAGACTGACAGCACAAACGAGAGCAGAATCGATAGAATCACGCCAAGCATCGCTGATCAACCTTTCTTGCGGGTTCGAAACCATGGGTGTTTTTACGCCTTTCGGAGCGGCCCCCCCTCTGACACTGTTTTTACCCTGCGTACGAGTCTTATCTTTCCGAAACCTATAATAATTGACCCGAATCTGAGCCGCATCGATTGCTGTCTAGTTAAGATTGCGTTCACTGACTAGGCGTACATCGAGTCTGCGGTGATATGATTTGAAACATCTGAATAGACGGATTACAACAATCGCCCTCTTGGTGCTTTTCGCTGCGAGCAGTGCTTTGGTGGGCCTATCTGACTCCATTAGTCTGGAGATCACAGATGTGAACGCGTATGAATCTGACAACTCAATTGCTCAGACAGTATGCAACCTATCTATTCCCTACGTTGACAAGCATTATGGGCTTGCAGATGGCATTGTTGATCCATATGAATACTCATTCAACTATACTGACCCGTCCACTGGCATCACCGTCTATCTCGAACATAACTCCACTGTCATGTACGTTGGTTTGAAAGCACAGACAACTGGATGGATTGGTCTAAGCTGGAAAGATGTTAATGGAACCTATACGTTGGATGGTCTGAACAACAGCGATGTCATCATTGGGTCCTCACCAGCCGGTGCATACGAACCAGTGCAACGCGTCCAGCCGACCGATTCGGTCACAGTCCATTACGTACTGTCTTTCAGAAACGGAACTGTTGAACAGGAAGGATATGTTCCTGGTAATGACTCCGTTACAGAGATTCAGAATGAGGGGCTTCTTGAGGCATACAAAGAGCAGATATATGGCATGAGAATCGGCGAGACAAGGCATTTCATCATACCTGCTGAGGAGGGCTACACATCTCCAGATCATCCTCTCTACGGCGAGGACTTGGAGTATGTGATTACGTTGACCAGAATTGATGACAACTTCAAGAACCCTGCTGAGTCGAGCGCCATCTCATATAGCTATCGACATGGAATCAGTACACTAAGACATACACCTTATGCAAACCAAAGTCGAATCATCTCCGCCAATGCTACCGATGATGGATCCACCACCCAGCTGGAGTATCACATTCGGATGAACAGCACAGATGCTGAGGGCATAGCGCTACTCAACGGAACTGATGTTGTCTATCCTTTTGTTCTGATGGCTGGCCCCAGTGATGATTTCGACGAGTTACCTGTTCAGCATACTGACTGGTCAGCCCCCTTCATGGTAGCAATGGAGCCAAATGACGCACCTCAACTGGAAGTGATATCACCAACGGCCGATGCGATTGTTGAATGGACCTTGTTCGTCCAGCTGAAGGCCACTGACAAGTCTATTATTCGGACTGCGGGATATCGTTTCGAAGACACAAACTGGACATCCCTCAGATACAGCTTCAAGACCGGCTTTTGGACGACAGAAGTAGATATTTCTGATTTCGACGATGGTCTAAAAACAATCTATTTCAATGCAACTGATCCATCAAACCTGACAAGTATCACGATGATCAATATCACCGTGGGGAACCCTGTTGTCCCGCTGGCCGGCATGAGGTTGAGTGTGGCTCGTACGTTCACAACAATGATGTATCACACAGACAAGACCGCTGATAAGTTCACAGTGCAGAACACAAGATCCGTTCCTATCGGTGCACTAGAACTCTACATCCCTCTCCGATTCAAAGCGAACTATCTCTCCATTGAGGCCGAAGACAATGCAAACCACCAACTGGAAGTAAAACGGCTTGCTGATACCAGCACAATGATGCACTGGCGTGTGTATTTCTTTGAGCCTGTAGATCTTGGAGAGAGTTATACATTCACAGTGGTCACCTATTTCCACTCACTTCATGTGGAAAAGAGCTTTGAGAACAACCTGTTTGATATCTCCTATCTGAGGTATCCAGTGGTCCCCTACGTGATTCAGTCCCTTTCATTCTCCTTCGGCTTCAGAAGCGGTGATTCTCTCGATAGTGAGAATATTGAAGGAAGTACGCAAAACATCGCCCCTATGACAGTAGAACCTTTCACCATAACCATCAGGTCGTTCACACCCTATCTTGTTGCAACCCGAACGACGCGGATAACCCTGGATCCCTGGGGCTGGTTGCATTACGAAGAAACAATCAGTCTGGAGAATATCGGGCCTGCAAGAGAGCTGGGTGTAACCATGAACTTCCCCGCCTATATGTCGGATGTGGAGATATTTGATAGAGTAGGCATCCTCGCAGCTTCGCAGCCCAAAACTTGGGACTGGAATGCCACAATGGACCAAAGAGTAAACCTCCAGAGGGACCGGTTCGGAGAACAAGGGTTTTGGCCGGGATACAAATACACATTCAATGTTCACTACACCATCCATCTGCCAAGCTATCAGGAGTCCGGTAGTGCAGGCAATACGGTCGAATTTCCCATGACCACACTTAGCGAGATCAATGTCGAGAGACACACAATTGACATTGTCCTGCCCCTTTCTGTTGGAGTGACTGAAGCGTCTGGTGATTATAGACTACTTCATGGTGCTTCCCATTCAACTCTTAGATATACCGTCTACAATTCGACTCGGTTCAACCCTCCTGCGATATCTCTTGCATATGTGGCAACGCCTGGTACTCTAGCCCGACCAACTGCATTCGGTTTCATCTTTGGCGTTGTTGCACTGATGTATGTTGCCTACAGAGGTATGAAACGCCGTACAGTCGGAGAAGTTGTTGCCGGAGAAGATGAGATGACAAGTCCCAGTCGGCAGGTTGGTGCTTCACCTGAGCTCCTACGTGATTTCGCGTCCAGCTACTCCCGGAAGACAACCCTTGGTCTTGACCTTGAGAAACTTGAGTCTGCCAGAAAACGAGGTAAGGTGACCAAGAAAGAATTCATGATTCGAGAGCGTGACATCAAATCACAATTGGACGAGGTAGATAACGAGCTAGCAGACCTTAAGCAAGAGATGATTTCTGAAGGCTCAAAGTATCGCGACATTGTTTCACAGCTGGAGCTCCAAGAGGAAAGAATTGCAGGTGCCAAAGCTGGTCTTCGGCAGCTTCTTCTCCGGAAAAAGAAGCAGAAAATAAGTCGGGCGGCATTCGAGAGGTCTCGTCAGGACTACCTCAAGACCATCAAACAGGCAATATCTACCACAGATAGGATTCTTCTCTCGCTGCAGGAGGAAGCAGGAGAGGTCTAGGACCGCTATTGCCACGCAGGAATGCTTATCTCTAGTGACAGCGAGGTTCTCAGTCCCTCTGGTGTTAGATATGAATAGTACGAGGAGTCTTGTGAGAGAAGACATCGAAGTTGAGAATCTCCTAGAGCAGGGAACGAGATCTCTGGATATGTATCGCTATCTGAGCAGTTCGCCGAAAGTGCAATCTTATCTCCGAACTGCTAACCGAATGGCCGTATCTCGGCTAGGCTATACAGATCACGGAAGAACGCATGCCGAAGTTGCCACGTGGAATGCACTGAAAGCGTTCGATATCCTGACTCAGACCTTCCTACCAAATGTTGTTGCTGAAGGTATAGGTGACATGGATGATGCAAGACTGATTGTACTCGCCGCGACGTATCTGCACGATATAGGGATGGTCGTACACCGCAACGAACATGCACAGGCGACTCTCCAGCTAGCACGACCTGTTTTGGAGTCAAAACTAGAGGAGATATACGATGACCCTGCAAAGGCGACAGACATTCTGTCCTTTACTTTACATGGAATCTACTCCCACGATGATGATACCCAATGTCTGACTTTTGAGGCGGGAGTCACGAAGATTGGGGATGGATGCGACATGACCAAGGGTCGGACCGTCATCCCCTATCAGAAGGGTAAGGTCGATATTCACTCCGTGAGTGCACTTGCCATCGAGGACGTCCTTCTTGAGAAGGGTACGGAAGCCCCCCTCCGCATCACCGTAGCCATGGATAATCCCGCAGGTGTGTTCCAGGTTCAGGCTGTACTAGAGAAGAAGTTGTCCACTTCAGGGCTTGCTGAGCATGTGACTATCGTCATACTTGTCAACGGTGATAGATTGGTTCTCTCGAAGGTGAAGCGTCTCTTCAAGGCTCAGGCTCCTGAAACTGGTGATGCATTGAGCATCACGGAAGTGGAAAAACAGAATGGTAGCCCCGCCAGGATTTGAACCTGGGTCGGCGAGGCCAAAACCCGCCATGCTGGACCGCTACACCACGGGGCTTTGGAAATCCCCAGTCTTGTTAGGAATATCAGCCTTTGGGTCTGAGTCCAAAGGGCTTCCCCTCCTGCAAAATAGTATCAGGAATCCTTTCCTTCCACGTTTCTAGGAATCTACTTTCCTCGATTCTCTGTTTCCCGCTACTCCGAAGGTCATCTGGAAGCATGCACGGTATCCCCTCAATCACAGGATACCAGCGACCACATCTCGGACACACAATGAGAGCAGCGTCAATCTCTTGAACCTCTTCATCAACTCCCTTGACCATGTGTGACCTGTATACCTGAAGTTCAAGTTCACTTCTACAGTCGGGAATGGGGCAGGCGAGGATGTCCATGAGCCATGGTTTCAAACCAAGACCTCCTATGGTCTTGATTGTTTTGGATATGTGCCAATTTAAAAATGATTCTGGCCGACCTTAAGGCGAAAGGCTATTTGCCCTTTTGCATGGGCTCTGACCACGATACTCTGGTGATACTCACAATGGATCTAAAACACTCGTATATTCCCCTTACCAACGACACAGAAGAAGAGATGCTTGATTCGATAGGTGAGATCTCGATCGATGCCCTCTTCAGGGACATCCCCTCCAAGTTCACGCTCAAACGAAAACTTGATCTTCCTGTTCCCCATGGTGAGCTTGATGTTATCAGGCGCCTCCAAGAGCTGGCGGCACGAAATCGTCCAATGAATGACGGACGCGCGTTTCTGGGGTCCGGTGTTGAGCCCCATTACATTCCTGCCGCTGTAAAAGCCCTTGCTGGCCGTTCCGAGTTTGTGACTTCCTACACGAGCTATCAACCCGAGATCAGTCAGGGCATGCTTCAGGTCTTGTTTGAGTACCAGAGTCTGTTGGCCGAACTTCTTGAAATCGATGTCGTCAACAGTAGTATGTATGACATGGCAAGTTCTCTTGCTGAAGCAGTCTTGATGACCAGCCGCGTCAGAAAGAGGCGTCACAAGTTTTTGGTACCAAGGGCAATGAACCCAAGCTATCTGGAAGTTATCCAAACCTATGCTGAACCCGCAGGTATAGAGGTCCTCCAAGTAGACTACGAGATGGTCACGGGGCAATTGGACCTCTCAGATTTGAAGTCAAAGCTTGATGACAGTGTGGCGGGGGTATACATCCAGAACCCGAACTATTTCGGAGTCCTCGAACGGTCCCTGGATGAGATCGATGACTTGGTCCATGCATCCGATGCCCTGTTGGTTGCAGGAGTGGATATCCTTTCGCTTGGTATCCTGCGACCCCCAGGGGACTATGGCGCGGACATAGTGGTGGCTGAAGGTCAATCTCTCGGTGCCTCAATGTCTTATGGCGGCCCACTCCTAGGAGTATTCGGCTGTAGAATGGACCGTCGGCTTCTCTATCAGATGCCCGGGCGTCTTGTGGGAATGACAACAACAGAGAAAGAGCCGCATGAACGTGGTTACGTTCTCACCCTGAGCCCTCGTGAGCAGCACATTCGGCGTGAGAAGGCAACAAGCAATATCTGCTCTAATCAGGCGCTACTCGCGGTGACTGCGGCAGTCTATCTATCCACACTTGGTGCGAGTGGCATTCGTGAGGTTGGTGAGAGGATTGCCTACTATTCAAGGTATGCTGTGCAAAAACTGGAGATGATTGAATCAATCACTGCTCCAGCTCTTGGATCGCACATATGGAAAGAGTTTGTGGTGAAATTCGATGAAGCCTCTGCCGCAGATGTGCATGAGTATCTTCTTGAGGAAGAACTTCACGGGGGACGAATACTCACAGATACATTCCCTGAGCTCGGAGAAGCTATGCTGCTCTGCATGACCGAGTTGCATAACAAGGAATCAATCGACAGGCTTGTTGATGTTCTTGGTGATGCTGTAGGTAAGGGGGGTGCCAAGTAGTGAAAGACACATCAAGAGTGTATCAACAGGCCAGATGGAATGAACCCCTCATATTCCAGCGAACAAAGACCGGCAGAGTCGGTCACATATTTCCCCCACTGGAACGAGAAGTGAGAGAACAAGTCGGCAGTCTCGACTCCTTTCTGCCCGAGGATCTTATCAGAAAACAGAGACCGATGTTACCTCAAGTCTCTGAACTGCAAGTTGTGAGGCACTTCACGAGACTATCACAGATGAACTTCGCGATCAATCTTGGTACATATCCTCTGGGAAGCTGCACCATGAAGTACAATCCAATCATCAATGAAGAGGCTGTATCGTTGAATGGATTCGCCGGTCTTCATCCAGATCAAGATCCGACGACTGCTCAGGGTGCTCTCGAAATGCTCTGGGAGCTCGAACATTGGCTCGCCGAAATAAGCGGTATGGATGCAGTGACGCTTCAGCCAGCAGCTGGTGCCCAAGGTGAGTATACGGGCGTAATGGTCATGCGAGAGTATCATCGGTGCGTAACCGGCGAGTGCGAGCAACGAACAGAGATGCTGATTCCTGATTCCGCTCACGGCACGAATCCTGCATCAGCGGCAATGGCCGGCTATGATGTCGTAGTGCTACCATCGAGCGATGAGGGTCTTGTTGACATAGATGCGTTGAAAGAGGCCGTAGGTTCTAGCACTGCAGGACTGATGCTGACAAATCCCAACACAATCGGTGTCTTCGAGAAAGACATAGAGGAGATTACAGATTTGGTTCATGAATCTGGAGGGCTTGTCTACTATGACGGTGCAAATCTCAACGCCATACTGGGCATAGTTCGCCCAGGCGATATGGGCTTCGATGTGGTTCATATGAACCTTCACAAGACATTCTCGACACCGCATGGTGGCGGCGGTCCTGGGGCTGGTCCGGTCGGTGTAAGAAGCAATCTTGCAGAATTCCTTCCAGTTCCTCGTGTCATCAAGAGCAAGGATGGAGTCTTTGCCCTAGACTATGACTATCCCAAGTCTATTGGTAAGGTCCATGGATTCTATGGAAACTTCGGTGTCCTCCTGAAAGCATATGCCTACATCTATGCTCTTGGTGGTGAAGGGCTGATAAGATCATCTGAGGCAGCGGTCCTCAACGCGAACTACATTGCGAGGCATGTGAGCCGAATCAAGGGATTCACTCTTCCCTACTCCCAAGATGCACCAAGGATGCATGAATGTGTAATCTCTGCTGAGAAGCTCAAAGAAGACACCGGTATCACCGCGATGAACGTTGTGAAACGCCTTCTCGATTTTGGGGTTCACGCTCCCACTGTGTATTTTCCTCTCATAGTTCCCGAGGCTCTTATGATTGAGCCAACGGAGAGTGAGACCAAGGAGGAGCTCGACCACTTCATTCACGCTCTCAAGGAGATTTCGAGAGAGGCCTATGAAGAACCAGACATAATAAAGGAAGCGCCCTATACGACCGCTATTTCGCTTCTAGACGAGTACAAGGCTGCGCACCCCAAGACGCTTACCCTCTCATGGAGGATGCATAGAGAGAAAAGTGACCAAAGCAGAGAATGAGTGACGGCAGTGATTACTCCATTGTGTGTCTGCCGTGTGTTCGCTGTGAGGCTAATGCGGTGAAGCTTGAACGGGAATATCGAAGCCGAACGATTACGCTGGAGGCGAGATGGATTGGAGAGGCCTTAGTGACCACAGTCTATGGGGGTGACACTGCCCATGTTGGTGGTGTCTCTGTTGCAACGATCTCGGAGAGCGAGTATCGAAGAGTACCGACCGTGAGCGTGAGCACAATTTCTGTTCCCGGTCATAAGGAGTATGTTCTCTCGAGCCCCCTTGCTGAGCGCATCTGCAGAGAGATGCGATGCACAGTCATACTGATGCTTGGCATCCACTTAGAACATGCATCCTCAGAAGATATAGCCACAGTGTCCTCATTGGCGGACGAACTAGTCAGTGAGATGCTTTCGAAGAGAATGAAAACTAATGCCTGAAACGCAGAGGTCAACAATTGAAAATCAGATTGAAGGTATTCGGAACTATCAGGAGAGCCATAGGCCAATCCGTAGTCTCGCTTGAAGCTACGCCCGCTGCTAATGTGCATGATATAATCACAGCGGCAATCAAGAAGTTTGGACTAGAACTCGAAAACATCTTATTGAACAACAATGGTGCTATCAGCGGCAATCTGATAGTCATGTTGAACGGGCATGACATAGATCTTCTGGACGGCCTTGACACTTCGGTCAGACAGGGCGATGAAATAGCGATTCTGCCCCATGTTCAAGGTGGAGTGTGATAGGCTGTTGGTCCTTGCATATTATCTTGAAACCTACGGCTGTTCATTGAACATGGCCGATTCTGACCTGATTGTTGGGCGCCTCGCTCTCATCGGAGGAGAAAGGGTGCAAGAACTCGATGCTGCCGATGTCCTGATTGTGAATACGTGTGGCGTTAAAGAGCCAACTGAGGACAGAGTTATTCATCGCATAGGTGAGCTAGACAAGACTGGTACTCCTCTCATCATCACCGGCTGTCTTCCCAAGATCAATCTGTCACGTCTGCTCGATGCTGCTCCGAATCATGCGGCTATACTGGGCCCTCAATCGATTGAGAAACTGGGTTCTGTATTCCAGACTGTTCTCAAGGGTGAACGCGGAATCATTGACCTAGAACCAGATACAGGCTCCAAACTCAGATACTTCCAAGGTCCCCCTCATAGTGTCATCTGCACAATTCCCATCTGTGAAGGATGCTTGGGTGCCTGTAGCTATTGCGCAGTGCGATTCGCAAGAGAATCTATACGCAGTTACTCTATCTCCTCACTCAGAGAAGTTGTAAGCGAAGCAGTGACATCGGGTTATAAGGAGATACGACTTACAGCGCAAGATGCAGCAGCATATGGTGCAGACACCGGTGAGAATCTTGTTGACCTCTTATCGGAGCTTGATGAGATTGCAGGAGATTATCGCTTCAGGCTAGGGATGTTTAACTGCAACCTAATCTCCGATTCATTGGGTGCATTGCTGAGGGTAATGAAGTCGCAGCACTTCTTCAGGTTCTTTCATTTGCCTGTGCAGTCAGGCAGTGATAACGTCCTTCATGCCATGAATCGACAGTATTCAGTTACCGAGTGGGAATCAGTTATTCGCGCCATTCGTGAGAGATTTCCATGTTCTACAGTCGCCACGGATATCATCGTGGGGCATCCAGGAGAGACCGAGGTCGATTTCGCTGCCACGATGGATCTGATTAGAAGTATGCGGCCGGAGATCACCAACATATCCAAGTATGGTGATCGGCCGGGAACACCGGCTTCGGAGTCCAGTGACAAGGTTGACACTTCAGTGAAGAAGAACAGGAGCCGGGAAATATCTCGTTTGGTGAGCGCTATTCTATTAGAGAAGGCAAACTCGTGGCTTGGGTGGACCGGACCTGTGATTGTGACTTCTGTGGCTCCGAAGGGCGGTCTCTTGGCTCGCACTCCATCCTATAGGCCGGTCATCATAGACGACGATGTGCAACTGGGCTCAACCATAGGGGTGAAGATTTCCTCCGCTGAGAAGACCTACTTGGTAGGTGATGTCTCTGTTCTCGGCTGAATATTGATTTCCACAGCCTCTCCAGAATTTGCGCTCTTCCGTGCGGCTTCCACGATACGCAAAGCCGCAATGCCGTCATCAAGACCGACCCGCGGCCTCGACCCAGTTTCGATGCATTTCAGAAAGTCATTGATCACTTCTTGAACTGGTTCGCCATAGACCTTGATAGTGGCACCTCTTTGAGGTAACTTGATTGTTCTACTATCAGCTGATGGCTCTTGGTCCAAGTCCTGTATTCTGATTATCTGGGCAAACAGATCCAGTACAAGAGTCCCCTTTGTGCCTGAAACGTCCATGACCCGCTTTCGTCCCACGTACTGACGGGATAGATGGAAGACGTGTTCTGTACCACTAGCGAACTTGATGAGAACAGTTCCCGAGTTATAGGTCCCTTCTTGAATGCACCCCTGAGCGAATAGACGGCCAGGACCGCTACTCATTCTCGACATGATATCGAAGTCATGAACCCCAATATCCTCAAAGACATCACCAAGTGACGGAATCCGTGAGGGTTGAACAAACCCTCTTCTATCATGCACGACGGTTCGGGGCTTTCCGATATCTCCACTCATGATAAGACTCAAGGCTCTCTCGACCACAGGATTGTAAATCTCTGAGTGTGAGACAACTGCTCCAATCTTCTTTCGATTGAGAACGCTCGCAACCCTCTCAGCATCCTGTAGGTTCGACGCGAGTGGTTTCTCGATAAGAATCCCTTTCACGGAGTCATACTTGTCAGCAATCTTTTCAGCGATGATTGCATGAGTAAACGTCGGTGTTGCTATGATGACGCCGTCTAAGGCTACCTCTTGAAGCATTGCTTCAAAATCCCCAAACGCGGGTACTTGGTAGATCTCAGACACCTGTTTCGCCTTCTCGAAGTCGGTATCCGCAACTCCGGCCAGAGCTCTTGCGTTGTTCAGCACTCTGGCATGGATCTTGCCCATATTCCCTGTACCTATAATCCCTATCTGAGGCGTCGTCAAGTCTTGGCACCAACCGGTTCTTGTCTTCATCGCAAGCCCCTCCTCCTTTATACGTTCCCATTCTGATGCCGATTATCGCAATAGTGCACCATGCATTCTCCAAGAATGTGCGTTGTCTTCCGTACAGATGCAGACCGGACTCATGTGCTCCTTAAATTGGCCGAGTCGTACTCTGTGTTGACGCAACCACACCAGCAAGAACTTGTTGCACTTGCCTCCCTCAAACGACCCGCCTCTCGCTATTTCTCTCATCATGGAGGCGGGTCTCCGAATTAGTAGCCTCTTTGAGTTGTAGACACCCGCAAGAGTCTTGGGAAGTAATTAGACGACTGTCCTAGAAAACGGATAAACTCTTCCCTGGCTCCATGTGTTGCCCTTCCAGATATGGCTCTGGGTTGAACTCCTTGAGGTCTTGGGATGACTGTTCATTGCATGTTGGCCAAACTTGGACACCAGAGCGTTGTCCCCTCGGTAACCGCACAGGGTGGTCTCTGTCGTGATCCGCGATGGTGTGTGAGTGACCAGCTCTCAGTCATGGACTGGAGTGTATGAACTCCTGCGCTGAACTGTCCAACTCTGGCCAAGTATGCTGTAGCTGTTAGTATACCCTACGAAGTTGCTCTCTTGCCGTTCCATGGACGTAAGACACTCTGATATCCAGGATTGTACAGCTTACAATGAACGGTTCCTGCAGCTTTAGAAGAATCGTTCTACGCCCTCTGGATATAGCGGGCGTCCTTCTCTTCTCATCTCTTCTTCTGACTTCCAATAGAACTCAAGTGAGAGTGCATCACTACCATATAGCTCCGGGTCATCGATATCGTCCTCTACTCCAACTATCTTATCCTTTTCATAGAGGGCCTTGTCAACAAGATCGGCCTCATACACCAATACTATTTCGTGGCCGAGGCCCAGAGAAGTCTCGAAGATATTCTCCAGCACTCCCAGATACCTCACATTCTCCACGCAATCACCCAACTCCTCTTCGAACTCACGAACGATTGCGTGGCGAGCATACTCCCCGTACTTGACTGCGCCCCCTGGTAGGAGATAGAATCTATCGCCCTTAGTGGGCCATGCTTCAGAGGAGACTAGAATTCGCTTACCGTTTCGTACTAGTCCCCTAACGCATACGCGAATGTGTGTCACAATCATCACGTGTCCAGTCAGAGAGGAATACTCAGTTCCACATAAAGACAGCAGAAGGAGCTGCAGGCATCTTCGTTAGTCTTGGGAATCACTGAGAAAACAGCTTGAGAGAACTAATAGTACCGTGTATGTTTCAGCACACTCACCTGAGAATGATGTCAGCTTCTCAGAACATACACACTACAGAGGTACTCCCTTGTCAATCAATGGACGTATCAATCTCTCAGTTCCTCCTCTCAACAGCAGAGTAACGCCATCAGAGAAGGAAGGGATGGAGAAATGTAGATGTTCTGAGAGAAGAGAAAGTGGTGCGGAGGGCGAGATTTGAACTCGCGAACCCCTACGAGATAGCCTTTCCGTGGTGGAAGACCACGAAATCTAGGCCCTCAACCTAGCGCCTTTGGCCAGGCTTGGCAACCTCCGCATAAGTCTTCTAAGGGCCGTGTGCTGTCTAGTCCGATTCCTTCCGCTTATTACCCTTTCGGGATTGACATCAGGTTTCCGGTGTTGCGTGGTCACTATATACTGTTAGGCAAAACGGTAGGTCATGAAATATGTCAGACTTGACAGAGTCTGGGATCGACGCTGTGCAGGATTTGTTGAAGTTCCTGTAGCCGAGCCTCCAGATGACACACTACAATGCCAGTTCTGCAGATACTATCAAGAAGAAACGGGCACCTGCAAAGGTCTGGGATCCCGATACTTTGGGGATGAGATTCCGTTTCCTGGTTTCACCCCAAGACTGGATGAATGTAAGGTTCGCCTGCCACCCGAACTCTACACCTATTGCTGACAGACTGGAATGGGCATGAATTGATGATTCAGAAGAAGTAGATTCATGCGGAGCAGGATGGCACTGATGACTTGCCACCGGATTCCGCAAGATCTTGGGAGTGGTATTCATTATCTGGTTGCTGCCGCGAACCACTCGAACGGCGGCAGAGGTCTCTGCTGTTCTCGTCGACGCTTATCTTCACTGTCTTTGTCATTTTTCATTACCCTTTCACCTCCAGTGTACTGTAAACGTGCTGAATCTCCACTCTTAATCCTATGGAAACCTGCACAATGCCCACAACGCCAAAGAGGGAAAAGTGGAGCCCCGGGCGGGATTTGAACCCGCGAGTCGACCAGAGATTGGTAATCAACCCTCTGTTTTTCTGCTTACGAGGCAGACGCTGTAGACCGCTTAGCCACCGAGGCTTGCTGTGAGCGAGTCTTCTTGCTTCAGTTATAAAACTTTATCACTGGCACGCTCGCCATCTATATCGAGGTCTGCAGGTGCAATCAGATACAGGGAGCGAACGTTCTTTTCTACGGAGTATACGTCATCTGATAAAGAAGCCTACAGGGGCAATACTCGGTTTCGACGATGACGCCTCAGATATCCCCTTAGGGTCGGAAACCAACCTAGTCATCAATGTTGACACGTTTGTCCGTAAGACCGATTGGCTTCCTGGCATGACCGCGGCGCAGGTTGGATACAAGACTGCAGTGATGGCAGTGAGTGATGTTGTTGCAAAGGGCGCAGCACCAATGGCACTCATGCTCTCTCTCTGTATCCCTGAGAAGTACTCCCATGAAGAGGCAAGGGAGATAGTTCGAGGATATTCAGAGTACGGACTCAAGATTGGGATTCCATTTATGGGGGGAGATTTGGGCTGCGCTGAGGATGTTGTAGTGACGGGCGTGGCAATAGGAACTGCCCCTCCTGGGAGGATTGTTCCACGTGGTGGCACGAGAGCGGGAGATATCGTAGCAACCACTGGGCCATTTGGCCTCACAGCAGTTGCCTACGAGCACCTGATAAGAGGCCGCGATTTGGAGAACGACCTCAGGTATGCTGCCCTTGCTGCCGCATACAAACCGCATATCCACCATAATTTTGTTGCAGTCCTTGCTGAAAATGAGGCAATATCTGCCTCGATGGACAGCAGTGATGGACTTGGAATCACACTGCATACAATGGCACGACAGTGTGGGCTGGCTTTCATAATAGACCGACTGCCAATCTTCCCTGAGGTATGGAAGTTTGCCCGAGAGAACAATCTCGATGAGCTAGAACTGGTCATGAGAGGAGGGGAGGAGTTCATTCTGGTAGTCACTGTTCCTCAAGACAAGTGGGACATTGCTCTAGGCATCGCCGAGCAACAGAGTGTCCCTCTCAGGGAGATTGGTTCTGCAAAGGATGGAAAGGGTGTAGTATATGAGTCAAGTGAAGGGGCAGTCCACGTGGCCGATTCCGGATACGACAGTCTTAGAGGGTGGGATGCCACGTCAGAATAGTTCTACTAGATGGTTATGTGGACGAACCCACCTGTCTTGGGGTACCTCCCTACGTCAGTACATATCCTCGATACATCGCTGGCGCTATATGGTCGTCCGACCCTCAGACTGAGATTCTCTACCAGACAATTGACGAGGTCAGGCTCAGTTTCGAGAAGGCTCAAGAGGTCTGGGCACGCAGTGACTTACTGATCCTCATTGCAGGCATGATTGTACCAGGGAAATACTTGGGTGGCACCCCTATCTCTGTGCGGGAAACCAGACATCTGTTTTCTGATCCTAGACTTGCAGACATCCAAAAAGTGCTTGTGGGACCCTGGGCTCAATTTGGTTGTGGCTTAGAAGGTGGACGACTTGCGCTGAGTCCGGATGAACTATCCCCTCCCTTTGACCACATCGTGACGGGTGATCCAGAACTAGTCATCTACAGTGCACTGATGGAGGGAGGCGATTTCTCCCGGGTCTCTCTCGATACATCGCGAACCTCTGCCTCTGAGATCGAACCCTTTTCGGTCCGCGGCGCTCAGATTGTGAGGCAACATCCGAACTTCAAGCGCAATTATCTAATCTGTGAGATTGAGACCTACCGGGGGTGTCCTCGATATGTTGTAGGGGGTTGCTCCTTCTGCATTGAGCCCAACTATGGACCACCCCAGACTCGAGAGCCTCTGGACATCGCCAGAGAGATTCAAGCATTATATGGGGAGGGAATCCGAGCATTTCGACTGGGTCGTCAGAGTGATATCTTCGCATACGGCTCGAGGGAGATTGGGGAACACGAATTCCCTACTCCGGCCGTGCACCAGGTTCAGGATCTCTTCTCAAAGATCAGAGCAGCGGCTCCAGATGTCGAGGTTCTTCATATCGATAACGTCAATCCTGGCACCATTGCACACTATCCAGAAGAGAGCAGGCAGGTCGCTAAGAGCATCATGAAGTATCACACTGTCGGCGATGTGGCGGCCTTCGGTATAGAATCGGTGGATCCAGAGGTGATTCGCCGCAACAATCTCAAGGTGACTGCTGATGAGGCCTTCAAAGCAGTAGCAACGCTCAATGAAGTGGGTGCCCAAGCCCCTCCAAGAGAACTCCCGCATCTGCTCCCCGGAATCAATCTTCTCTACGGTCTTCCCGGAGAGAGAGAGGCGACACTCGAACATAATCTGTCTTTCCTGGAGCGACTACGGGATGCCGACCTCCTTGTTCGGAGAATCAACATCCGGCAGGTGGTTGGCCTTCCGGGAACTTCCCTGTTGGAGTCGTCCTCTCCTGCCATCTCACACAGTGCATTTCTGAAGCATAAGGAGCGGATCCGGAGAGAGATTGATACTCCCATGCTCCAGAGAGTGGCCCCTGCAGGGACTATCATACGATCTGCATTTCTCGAGAAAGAACGAGGGAAGAGCAGCCTGCTCCGACCGCTGGCTTCGTACCCCCTCCTCTGTCACATGCCTGGGACCCCCACAACGTCGGTCACAGACGTTGTTGTGATCGATCACGGCCCGCGATCTGTCACTGTGCTCTCCCATCCCTTCCCTATCAATTCTGCCAGCCTGTCCCAGCTCAGTGCAATTCCAGGAATAGGTTCGAAACGAGCAGCTCGTTTGAAGCTCGGCGCTCCATGGCTGTCAATCGCCCAGATTCATAGTCAGCTCGATATCGAGCTTCAGCCGTGGCTGCAGGGCAGTATCGCGTTCGAAGGTGGACAGAGATTAGATGGATAAAGGTCATGGAGAAATCTGAACCTCATCACCTATGAAAAATCACTGCGATACAGCCTACGATTCTCCGTTGCATGGCGGAACCTATTGCTGTATGGCTCAGGTGCCCTTCAGATTGACGGAATCTCTCTTCAGTTGGATCCACTTGAGCGCCTCCAGCCAGAATGTCGAAGCCAAGACGATCATCAAGACCTGCAACCATACCTCCAGAGGGAGCGAGGTTGTGTCTAGAAACGGGAACACAAAGGGGACATTCGTGATCAGGGCCGCCAGTGCAATCATGCTGAGCAACCAGAATGCACCGAAGCGATTGGAGAAGAAACCCTGCTTCAGAAGGGGTGTCTTTTCCTGCTTCAGATTGAGTGCCAGTAGAATATGCCCAAGAAGCCAAGTCACAAGAGCGGCTGTCCGTGAGAGGACAACCTCTCCCGTCCCCAAGTAGAGGGACAGATACATGAGCAGGATTCCAACGGTGAGTGCTGCGCTGTTTCTGATGATTCTCACAATAATTGGCAGCTCCAGATACTCACCAATACTCTGCGGAGGCCGTTTCAAGATACCAGGCTCTGCAACCTCCGATACGAAGATTGTCGATGACGCAAGATCCATCAGAAGTTCGATCATGATGATATGGATTGGCGAGAGAGGGAAGGGAACTCCAAGAGCTAGGGGAATAATGAAGATGAAGAGGAGTATCGCCTTCGCGGAGAAGTAGTATGTCAGACCCTTTCTGAAATTGTCGATAGCTCTCCTCCCAATCTCCACGGCATCACGAATGTGGATATAGTTGTCATCTGTCAATACGAGATCAGCGGTCTCCTTGGCGAGATCAGTACCAATCTCGCCCATGGCCACACCAACGTCAGCAGCCTTGATAGCAGGAGTGTCATTCACACCATCTCCGATCACAGCAACTCGCTGTCCCATCTCCTGCAATGCCTCCACTAGGCGTAGCTTCTGCGATGGAGCTGTGCGAGCGAAGATGCGAACTGAGCGGAGGCTCTCCATCAGTTCGGCGTCGCTCATACTCCGTAGCTGATTACCGGTCACTATTCTGCTTTCGACACCAATCTTACTGGCGACGGTCTTCGTGATTGCAGCATGATCTCCGGTCACTATGAAGGTTTCAATGCCTGCAGCTCTTAGGGCAACGACTGCATCCTGTAGTCCAGGACGAACTGGGTCCTCCAGAACTGCCAACGCCTCGAGCTCCAACCCCTTCAACTCGCCGAGGGTCTTCGCGTCCGTTTCCACAGAGGCAAAAGCAACAACGCGCCTGCCCGCATCTCCCTCTTCCGCCACTCGTTTCTTCAGACTTCTCCTTCTCTCTTCAGAAAGGCCGGAGGCGTCCACTAAGAGCTCGGGCTCTCCGGCTATGGCATGGACATACTTCTCGCCCATGCGATAGTTCAGGTTCCGCCAAGGATGCTCATCAGAGAACCCCTCAAATAGAGCCGGCACAGGTTTCTCTTGTTCTGTATCCGTGTCGATTGCTCTCTGCACTGCTTCATCGGTGGGGTCATTGATATGGTTTGGAAGTGCGAGAAAAATCCTTGCCCTGATCCTCTGAGGAAGACTCTGTGGCTCCTTCTCAGTTCCGTCTGCCAGCACAAACTTCTCAACTTGCATTCGATTCTCTGTTATTGTCCCAGTCTTATCCGTGAGGATGGACGTCACTGAGCCGAGTGTTTCTGCTCCGCTTAGCTGCTTAACCACGACGTTCTTCCGTGCAAGTTCGAAGGATGCAAGAGCTAGTGCCATCGTGATGATGACGGGTGGTTGGCCCGGGACCATCAGAAAAGTGAGAGCCAGCCATGTCAGCACCATCTGCTCCAGAGCGAACCCTCGCAGAAATCCAACAACAGGAATGACAATGCTGACAAGGACTGCAAACAGGGCAAGGGTCTTGGACAGTTGAGTCATTGCCTGCTGTAGTGCGGTTCGCTCTCTCCCTGCTGCGCGGACCTGTTCCGCAATCTTTCCAAACTCGGTATTGCGTCCCACTGCCAGAACGACTGCCTTTCCTTCACCATTGAGGACTGTCGTGCCGGAAAAGACGCTATTCGTAATATCTGCAAGATTAGTTTCCTCAGACACCTCTGCATTTGCCCGCTTCCTGATGGGTTCAGATTCACCTGTCAGGGGAGCCTCATTGACTAGGAGGCCGCTCGATCTTACTAGCCGAGCATCTGCTGCAACACGGACGCCTGTCGACAGGACTATTATGTCGCCAACGACGACATTCGCCGTTGGAATCTCTTGTTCCTCTCTCTCGCGGACGACTCGTGTAGTTGGTTGAGTAAGCTCTCTTAGGCGGGTCATTGTGCGGTCGGATCGGTATTTGTTGAGAAACTCGACCCCGATATATGCAGCAACGACAAACACCATCACCGTCGCTTGGACTAACTCGCCGAAGACGAGGGAGACCGCGGCAATAGACAGCAACAACACCATCATTGGTTCCTTTAGGCTCTCCTCTACCAACGTCCAGGGACTGGTTGGTTCCAGACCCCTCATGAGATTCGCACCGAAGGCTGCTCGCTGCGTCTGAACTCTCTCAGTTGAGAGACCAGTCGTGGGGTTGACATCCAACTTGACGAGCACATCCTCTACCGGCATAGCCCACCACGACGTCAGTGTCGCGTTCGTCCTTTCTTCCTCCAATGCGTCGTTCTTCATATTAGCCGTCCTTCCACGACTTCCTTCGCTAGTCTTCAATATCAAGTATCGTTAACCTGCACGGTGTCTATGCCTGTTGTGCTCAGATCGGAGATCCCCAGTGTGTTGCAGCGGGTGCATTGCGTTCCGTCCGCCAGTGCTCCCTCTGCCTTCACTGTCTTCGGTACGACTCTACGTTTGAAGGTAGTGAGACCTAGAATGTATGGCGGGCCCGGCTGGATTCGAAGTTCTATTGTATCGTTCATGAAGCCCCGTCCGATTAGCAGCAGGAACAGGGAAATCGCACACATGCAGCGAGCTCGGCTTTCGCGTTCATATCGGAGTTCCTTTCGCAACGATAACTTGTCGAGTTCCTTCATTGTCTTCTTGAATTCAGGTGTCCGTTCAAATCTGGGAACTAGGTAGTACCATGCAATGAGTTCATCGTTCTCTGGCTCGTAGAAATCGGACACTCTATCCTCAATTATGGGAACATAGTCGGCCTCAAAACCGAGCTCTTCAAGACGTAGCAAGAGATCCTCTTCGCTCATGGTCCCAAGTCCATACTCAGTTTCTCGTTCTCTGAGAATCTTCAAGACGGTCTTCTCGATATCTGGGAGATTCTTCAAGAAGTCAGACTCTTCCTCTGAGAGTGGGCACAAGAACCATGTCAGCCGCCCGACTTCTTTTCCCTCACTGTTCAGTGGATAGTCGATTACCTTGTCAATCAGCCAATTGTCCAGAGCGTGCTGTATTGCCTGCTGTACCCTTCTCGTAGGACAGCGAGAATGAGAAAAAAACTCAGTTCGTTGTACTCCCCTGAGATTCATCAAGACATCCACTAGCGTTTAGAGAGGGACCACCACTGTCTATTCATCTAGTTTCTTCCAGAAGCCCTTCAGACGACGGTTCATTTCTTTGCTGATCTCAGTATCATGCCAGCAGAAGTCACACATTTCGTTCCCTTCCATAAGAGTCTTAGTCCTAGTGAGCCGAAAGTTCTTACTGATGTACTGGGCATTCAAAAAGTCGAAATGGCAAGCGACAGCATAACCAATCTCAGGGTCCCCAAATTTCTTGAGGATTCCTACCCGCATACACTTCGTTACTTTTGACCCGATTAGACCATTGTTTGTCAGAAACAGTGTTCCCAAATGAGTTGGAGTGTCCTTACTTGTGACCTTCCTGTAAAAGTCCTTTACAGTAGTTTACTCCTACAAATCGGGTTTCCGTCTTCTTGCTGAGAGAGCGACGCTTCCTATGATTACAACTACAGCTCCTCCTGCAATGATGAGTATCTCTATTGGGTAAGAGGGCAGTTCGGTTGTGGTAGGGGGAGTAGCTGATGATGTTCTATTTGGACTAAAGAAGTAATTCGAGTTCCACTGAAGTTCACAGAGTTCATCAACAGAGTGTTCCATGATTGTAAACGGACCAGAAGTCACTATTGGCTCAACGGCAGGCTGTGGATTCCACATAGCCCATCCATCCACACCAATCTCGCTGAACACATGTCGTGGTAACACTGACTTGTACACTATTGCGTGGAGGTTCCAGTATGATTCATGATCAAACTCTGCAATGCATGTGTACTGAGTTTCCGCGTATGCATCGACGAGACAGTCCAAGCTACTTGCGCAGGGATGACCGGGAGCGTCCCTGTAGTATTTCAACGAGAATGCAACATCTTCAGCCGTGAGAGGTTGACCATCCGTCCAAGATGCGTTTGTAATCAAGTCAAACGCAAACCGTTCGTGCCCTTCCGGGATTGAAGTGTCATCCAAATGTGTAATGACTGTGTAGTCGGTAATTAGCCAAGGGACATCGTTGCCGTACCGGTCTTGCCGCATAAGAGAGTCATAGCACAATTTGAGAATGTTGCTCGCATGATGCGACGTGGTTGTCATGAAATTGAAGGTATCAATCTTGTTCGACTCGCTTCTTCTCAACGTTCCGCCGAACGGACCCCCCATCGACTCGTCAAGTTTCACCAAATAGCTGGTCCACCATGATGAGGTCCCCATGTGGATAGAAGATGGAAACTCCTTGAACTTGTCAGTCCTGAATGCCGAGATGTACGTTCTTTCATAAGCTACTATTATCGGGCATTCGGCAACCAGTATCTTCTGCATTTCCACAGCTATTTGGCATATATCATCGAAGCTTGGTCCATTGAGCAGTTCGGTCCCAAGCGATTCATAGGATGCGTTGCTGAAACCTGCAAACCCTATTCGTGGATGTCTGATGGTATCATGCCAGAGATCATGTGCCATCCAATCCAGATCCATGTTCGCGAATCTATTTTCCAACAGACGGATATCAAAGTCATTCCAAGCGCACTCGCAACTCAATTCATATGGATCCACGGATTGGCAACTCACGTTCAAATGAAGTAACTGCATTGTTTCTTCCATAGACTCCCCGACAAGGAGTTGTGTTTCAGATGAAACCGGCACTTCAATGAGGAGGCTAAACGATTCGCCATTTGGGGCCATTCTGAAACCGGTGTTCTTGTTGAACTCGAAACCTGCTTCGTCGAGCATGCCATTAGCCAACTCGACCTCCCCTTCGTAATAATGGAATGGAAGGCTGTCTTCAGCACAACAAGGGTTGATACGAGGAACCGGAGCGTCCAACGGTTGTGCGTATTCCTTCCATATCCCCGTAACGACCTCTTGCTTATCAAAGGCGAAAGCTATTGCTCGGCGTAAGACTGTCATGTTCAACGGATATTTGTCACAATTGAACAAGAAGAAAGCGTAGCCATTCTCAGAGTCGTTGGCAAGTCCTATGTTCTGGGCACCCTGAAGTTGTTCAAGAATCTGTGGGTCTAGAGACTCCCCAATAAGGTCTATCTCATCATCAAGCAGTGCATAGACCTCATCTGAAAGAGTCGTATAGGTGCGTGATTCGATTTGATCTATGAACGGCCCCTGAATTGCATTGCCTTCAACAGACATATCATTGATGCATGGATATGGACATGACGATACGCAGAATAACAAGACTATCATGAAGACCCTGCTGGCTTTCATTACTACACCACCCATATCTCGTCTGGATTTCTCCATCCACCTGACTACTCGCTAATCATATTCTAATGGAAGTATTTAAATACTTCTTGAATAATCTAAAGATGGTGAGGCTATGGGTAAGGGAGTAGTAGTTGGGCTATTGTGCATTTACCTAGTATGTTCTTTCATAGTAATTGTCCCGTCAACTAATGAAGCATCCAGTCAATTCCCCATTCAGAATACACATTCACTTGCAGGTGATTCACTAATCAAGAGTCTGATAGGTTCTCCTATTAATGCCACCGTGACTTATTCGGGATCCAAGAATTCTGTCGAGGACCACATGCATTGGCTGAAACGATGGATTACACCTGACCGTAGCTTGATAGAAATCGAGTACGATCCAATCCGCTTGGAGGTTTTCTCGCTAGTTCTCCCAATAGGGTGGAACATGATTCATGTCGGGAAGAATGTACAATCCAATGAATCCTTACAGCGCAATGTACAGATGTATCTGACTTCTCTTGAGAATGATGGTCATTTTTCATTTCCTGAAGATGCCGTACTGAAACATGTTCGAAGAGATTCTCTCGGATGGGTCGTCGAATGGATGCATGTTTCTGATGACATAGTAATAGTAGATGATTATTGCAGAGTCATGCTGGATTCGGAAGGGACATTTATCTGTTGCTTCTCAAAGCAATGGACTGAAATCACAGTATCTAGGACTCCTGCGGTCTTGAGGGAGGACGCCTTTCACCTTATTAGGAATATAACAGGTAAAGAACTCAGTTTAACTAATGCTGCTGCAAACTTACGGATAATCAATCATGAAGTCAATCAACATCTTATATGGAACATTTCTACTGATACATCTGAGTATTGGATTGATGCTGCGACGTCCGAATTGATTTACGTGTCTGAGGATTTGAAGATTACTGATAACAAAGATGTCTTTGTCTATGATCCCATCGACCCAACATCCTATGCCACTGCAGATTCGATATATGATAGAATGAAAACCGCTCTATCCTACTCACATGGAGGTTCAGCGCATTATTATGAAGACCAATCCATTGCGTCTATCGCAGACGCACTTGTATGTGAAGAAGTATTCAGCTATATTGGCCATGGTGATGGCGTCAAAGAGAATGACAAATGGTATACTGGAATCACTACCACAACGGGGTTGATGTTGCCCAGACATCTACCTGAGGACCTAAGTACAATCAGGCTTGCGCATGTTTGTAGCTGTTATAGCTATGCCGATCAGTATTGGTTAGGTGGAGATATGTATGTAGATGTCGAGAAGAACCTCTGCCAGGGGTTCCTTGATAATGGAGCAAAATGTGTCTTTGGTTGGAAAAAATCTATCGATAGATATCAGGCACAGATATTCACGGTTTCTTTCTTTGATTGTGCAGTCAATGGATATAGTTTCCAGGCGTGTTTCCAATACGCATACAGTAAGGTCAACTCGGACACTCAAGTAAGAGCTCGGATTGGAGGGGACACGAGCTTGTATCTACCAAAGGACGATTTGCCTGGAAATTCAATGGACAGTGCTTTCTATCTAGGATCTGGTCCTGGCCCCAATCCTCTGGATGGCTTGTGGTTCCTGAACATGGAGGAAGGCCTTTGGGGTATTTCAGGGCATCCCTATACGGATGTTGACTATTATTCAGTCCTCCTAACTGAGCCATCTACTCATGTCGAACTCTGGGTCACTCCATTGGTATTTCATGGATCGTTAGATGCTGTTATTGAGGTGTATGATTCGTCTGGAGTTAGAATCATATACATGAATCTCGGTGGAATGAATATCGGAGAATACTGCTGCTGGGAGGGGATTGACTGGTATTACATCAAAGTCACACACGGCAGCATCTATACACACGGAGGAAGTTACGATTTCTCAATGCATGTTTTCATGCTTTCATAGTATGTTAATAGTAGGCATCGTTTCAACTGGGGGTTCATCATCGCATTGGGAGTTGTTCTTTACATAGAAACTGGACATACGAGGTGATATTCTTGCTCGAATCAACTCTAAATCTTCCATTATTTGTAACTACTCCAATAAGAGCATTCCTATCCGAGGGATTTGCACGAGATTGCAGAGCTATCTATCTGACAGGATCATGGGCTCTGAAAACTGCAGATTCTTCAAGTGATATCGATTTGCTTGCCATGATTGATGATGGCAAGCCCACAGTAGAAACACGGGCAATGATGAAGGGGTGGCTTCGAAGAACCCACGCATCGAGCCCCCCGAACCATAATTTCCGTTTCGACCTCAAATGCCTTACAATGCCAGAGATGAGTAATGCTTATCGCTCTGACCAGCATTTTGCGGTTTGGACAAGACTCTCGTCAGGAATTCTATTGATGGGCTGCGATATTAGAAATGGCTTCCCCCTTAGGAATGAATTACTTAGAATGGCACTTGAGAAACGGCTTGATGAGATTGATGAGGTGTTCTTGCTTGCTTGTAAGAAAGCATATTTTGAATACGCAAGTGCTCTGACCATTAATTGCCTGAAGACTTTTTACTTTGTAATGACCTTTGCTCTAAGACACAGAATCAAGGAGCCTCTTCGAAAATGGATTGCTACTATGCTCGGAACTATATCAAAGCCAATCTATAATGCTTATGACAGACTTGCACACAGAGGACTAGAAACACTAGAGCCAGTAATTCGGTTTGAAACATGTGGTAGATGTTCAGTCAAGTATCCCGCAGAATCTTACAAGGCCCTTGCAAACAAGAGCAATGAAATTATGCGTTTGGGGAACGATATCTATCATCAGGTGCTAAACGAACTGTCTATCTCCGAAACCTAATGAAAAGAAATGCGATTCTGTGAATCAGTCTAAGCTCAAAGACGAGTTACGGAGAAACGGAAGCTATGGTCCGGATATTAGATGATTGAAGATATGGTATGACCAATCTCGTTTCTAGCTAATCGGCACGTGAATGGCAAAGCAACAGGATGAGGAATTATATCCTCAATTTATCTTGAGTGGTAGGAATCTTAGAATAGTAACCGTTTTCTACTTCAGATGTCGGAGTTGTATTGCTGTCTTCACAGCTAGGCAATGCTTCAGAAAGATACTACTAACACATCAGATATCAGTACAGCAATTACTCTATGCCTCGTTGTCTTGATGATAGAACGGATTGGCTTTTAGGGTAAACTTCACCCTACTCCGGACGCACCAATCACTAGTCGTCGTTTTGACATGACCAAGAGTGACCCACCGAAACTACATATGAACCCAGGAATTTCTAGGAGAAACGCACGAAAGAATCGCTCCCGTCGGCATCATTTAGAGGAGCAGTCAGATAGAGTCTAATCATCTCGTTGAGATTTGCAGTCTTCGCATGTGTCACAGCTACAGACACTCTGACTGTACTCCTACGGTATCTAATAGTACCTAGAGAAATGGCATGCCTAATTCCAATTCTTGAGCAGACAGTTTACATACTCAGAGCTAGTTTCTTGGATTTAGGTCTGATTCTTGTTTTGATGTAACACGACCGGAGCGGGCTATGGGATGACTTTCTTGCATTCTACTTGTAAAGAGATGGCGGGCCCGGAGAGATTCGAACTCTCGACCTCTAACTCTCTTTACCGACCCGCGAAGTGCAGGGCCGATAGAAGGCTAGCGCCCTATCCGGACTAGGCAACGGGCCCTGTTCTTGGGTCGAACGCGTGCAGTCATAAAGCTTTCCGCGGGACAACAACAGAACTGGGCAAAGACACTCTTGTCGTAGAGGAGCCGTGTTTCATCGTTGAACCTACGTGATGACGAAGCTGGGCGGAAAGAGAATGAAATACTCAACAACAATGGCGAGGACTATCCCGCTGAATACGAGGCTTCTTCCCCACTTTATGTTGGCATTAGTGAACCACAGAATCGCACCGGCAAGTACCACAAGGACGGCCGACGCGGTACCGATGAAGATCAGGAATCCCCATATCTCTCTGAGATAGCCCGCTATGAGGGCTGCAAAGTCTGAGAGGGGACTCAGTATGAAGACCAGCACCAATTGATCACCTATTATGAGTCCCTCCGGATACGTAATAAAGTCGGATGAATCAGAATCTTCAATCTAGCGAAGTCCATCGCAGAATGCTCGGACATTCACTCCAAGATCGGCATGATTGTAGCCGCCCTCCAGCAGTGCGAATCGTCTTCCGTTGCATCTCTCCAATGCATGACGCTTGATGATTCTCCCGATCTCCCCAAAGGCCTCTGTTGAGAGATTTCCTCCCCAATCGTGCTCATACTGATCGAATCCAGCTGAGGCAGAGATGATGTCCACATCTGGCATAACCTCCATGAACCGTTCAACGTCGGCCAAATACTCCTCGTCGCCCCGACCGCGTGGATTGTAGATTTCAAAGCCATCGTGCCTTGAGAGAATGTCAACATTGCCATCCCCGTGATGAAGGTCGAAGTCCAAGACAAAGGCCCTCTCTATCATACCCGCTGTCTTCAGAGCCAGGAGAGCCACTGCCATATTGCAGAAGTAACAGAAGCCGTTGATTGTTAGTTGGACAAAGTTGGAAAGACTCATGTCCGTCCAGCAACGGCACTGGACTGGCGATCTTGCACGTGAATGATGTTTCGTGCCGCATTCACATCGGCATGGAAGTGCTCATCACACCTCCCACAGTAGAAGTACTCCCCACCCCTTCTCTCCCTCGTGGAACTCTCATGCTCCACCCGGACTCCCCGCCCCCCACAGACGTGGCAGGTCTGGGAGGTCCACGCCGGGCTCACCGTCCAGATCCCACCGTAGCGGTGGCCAAGGGTCTGTCGCATGTACCGAATGGTTTCAAGCACCTTGGACCAGAGATTGCTCGACAATCTCCATGAATGAGTGCCATACCCTCTGGGCGGCTGGTAGTTCTTCAGGTTCTCCAGATACAGGGTCTTGACCCCGTGGCGCTCACAGAACCAGACGACGTGTGAGGCAATCTGTCGGGCTATCTCCCTGTCCAGCCTGCGAATCTTCCGCCAGATGGCGGCAAGACGACGCTCCTTCTTCATCAGATGCCCGGGTCGCGGATTGTCCTCACCGTGCTTCTTCTCCCAGTTGTTCCGCATCAGGGTCACTCTGGATGTGAGATACCGGGTCTGCTGTCGGAGAAGGTCCCTCTTCTCGACTAGCCCTTCAAGAGAGATAAGCTCATCAACGTACCCATCACGTCCATCTCTCACCGAGAGCACGATGGGCACACGGATGCCTCGGTCGGCACCGGCTCTCCTATTGTACTGCCGTTCACCCAAGGCATCGTCTATCATCTCTCGAGTTGGCGGGAGGAAGGGGATCTGGAGTTCTACTCTGTGCTCACGA
>CAZLEV010000005.1:0-239320 GCA_964558645.1 uncultured archaeon | reverse complement strand
TACTCGAGATTCTTCCTCATGGTGGTGAGATCATGTGATTTGCAAATCTACTGGTAGACTATACTAGTCAGGCTTCTCAGACGTTGCCGTGATTAACAAAGGCAGAATCGAAAAGATAATATGATGTTCAGCAGTGGCCGGGTGCTGAAGCTGGATGCGCAGCATCTGAAACTAGTATAGCCCCGTGGTGTAGTGGTCCAGCATCGGGGGTTCTGGCCCCCCGGACCTAGGTTCAAATCCTGGCGGGGCTACCATTCTCCATATATTCATGGTCTTTTCTCTTCTCTTTTTGCGTCTATGACTCCCTACCAAATTGCTGTCCGTTATGCGCCCCTTCAGGCCCTCTTCTACTATTAGTCATATATGCCGAAAAAAAGAAGAGTTATAGTCTTTAGGCTTCAACCCGTAGATTTATAGGGAAATCATCCCGTTATAAATATGGAGACGTAAGACCCGTATCATCATGGTAACTTGATGGAGTTTTCCTGTTGCTTGAGTCTGCGTCCCTCCCGGCGGAGAGTAATCAAGAAAAGACAGGGTACGGGTCCTCTCCACTTGATTACATCTATTGCTTTTGAAAGACTCACATCCGCATCAATATGGCAATGTTCATATTCCGCGCCAGCTCGTTTCTCATGGATGTAACTGCGATGGAACAGGTTGAACTGGGCTGGGATGATTTCTGGGCCGAGGTCTTTAGGATCAAGCATCGAAGCTCAATTCCCGGAATCAGGCATTACGATGAGATGGTTGTGGAATTCTGTATTCAGACCCTGAATCTGAAGAAGGGTGACGAGATACTCGATATTGCATGTGGGGCAGGAGATCATTCGATTCTCTTCTCTAAGCGGGGGCTTAAGGTCACAGGGTTTGACATATCCGAGACCCTCATCGAGTTTGCGAAAGAGAAGGCGAAGCGAGAGAAGGTGGATGTCCAGTTCTATCGTGGAGACATGAGGGAGATGGACTTCGATCAGAGATTCAAAGGGGCGGTACTTCTGAGTCACAGTTTTGGCTTCTTCAACCAAGAGGAGAACAAAGGTGTACTTGATAACTCGTACAGGTCGCTTGCTAAGAAGGGACGGATCTTGCTGGACCTGTTGAATCCTTACAACCTTCCCAAATCTCATAGAAGCTGGACCAAAATGGAGAATGGGTACCTTATCACAGAGCCTCATGTTCTGGATGCTCCCAGCGGAGTTCTTCGAGGACGGCCTGCAACCTTCATCGATACAGGAAATGACAGGATAGTATTGATGGATGAGGATGCCATGTCCAACAATGATATTCGAATGTACACTGCTCTGGAGATTCGCGATCTCCTAGATGACGTGGGGTATTCGAAGGTTGAATTCTGGGGCCAGAACAAGCTTCCGCGAACACCCTATTCGGCAAACTGTGAGCGAATGGTTGTGGTTGCAACCAAGTAAGCATACTCCCCCGGTGAGACCGTTCGTTGTAAGTCGTACATTGTCGGACAGAGAGTGTCGTAGGCCCATGGAATGGCAATTGACTGACTCTGAGAGGTTTCTGCCATATCACGTTGACCTCATTCTTGATAAACCATTTCTGACACATTGAGTGAACTCAAGGTGTCGGAAACTTCTGTGTTCCACCCGTCCCCTGCCAGCGTCACCGCCCCCAGCAGTCCCAGAGGACGCTGAGGCAGCAGGGGCTTTGTCCGTGCTCATCGGGATGGAATCCCTCCCACGGTCCTGGCTTCCTCCTCCTGTGCAGGTCCTGAGGCATCACCCTCAGCCACAGTGAGGCTTTCCACAGTTTTTACCACGGCGGGTTCATGATCACCCTTGGTGGCTCCGTCACCGAAGGCAGCAAGGCTCGATTGAGCAAGGTGAACAGCCGCGGACTCTCCGGGAGCTGATGCGATCCCTTTGGGGAGGAGTATGGACTTCCGTCGAGAAGTCTGAGACTTCCCTCGGGCCTTCGGCCGCGAGCTCCGTGCTACAGCACTGGCCCACTTGCCTAGTCCAGTATGCTAGTCGTGACGGTGGTATATAATCTCCTCCCGGTATGGTCTCTTCAGGGGAAAACAAGCAAAAATCTGACACATTTCTGACACTCTTATCTGACACTTTACCTAGAAAAAGAGCATGTTTGCATTTCTCTTGAGTCATTGTGCTGAGCGATAGGTGGTCCTGTCAGTTCTCTCAAACTGTTATCCGATTGATGTCCAAGCTTCACTAGGTTGTTTGCAGCCATTTAGAGATACCATGTCCGATGCCGTGACGATAATCTTTTATGCATCGAATTTGGCTTTCGCCCAAACCACCGATGAGTATTATCGGTGTCCCTGACCGAGTTCTCTCGTGTTCATCTCTTGAGTTGGGGACAGAATGCCACAAGTAGGGTGAAATAATTGGTAAAGATCAAGGAGCCAGACGCAATAAAACGGCTCATCAAATCAGACGATTACGCGCACAAGCGAATCATATCCATCAGCGCTCATATTGACCATGGTAAGACAACTACCACTGACTATCTCATGCGCCGAGCGGGTTTGATGAGTGATGCCGCCGCCGGACAGGCTTTGATGACCGACAGCGACGAAGAAGAACAGGAACGAGGTATCACAATCTTCACTTCAGTCGTACTGCTTAACTTCGAAATCGATGGAGAAGAGTATCTTGTGCAGCTGTCAGATACCCCCGGGCATCTTTCATTCACAGGTGAGGTTTCACGTGCACTGCGTGCCAGCGATGGGGCGGTCATTCTTGTAGATGCTCTTGAAGGAGTCATGACCCAAACGGAGACAAACATCCGCCTTGCTGTCGGTGGTGAGGCATGCAAGCCCGTTCTTTTCGTCAACAAGGTAGATAGGCTCATCAACGAGCTCAAGCTGCCACCCCAAAAGGTCTACGAGCGAATTGACATCATCATCGCGAAAGTGAACGAACTCATCAAGAAGGTTGCACCAGATGAGTATGCAAAGGACTGGCGGGTCAGCTTCGAACAGGGCAGCGTTGCTATTGGTAGTGCCAAGACTGGCTGGGCCTTTACGATGAAGACTCTTGAGAAGAAGGGAATCAAGCCCATTGTTGTCTTCGAGAAGTACAACGAGGGTGATGAGAAGTGGCTGAGAGAGAACCTGCCTCTTGACGATGCTCTTCTTGAGATGATTGTGAAACACCTTCCCGATCCGAAGACAGCTCAGCAGTACAAGATTCCAAGGATATGGAAGGGTGATCCTGAGAGCCCAGAGGGACACTCACTGCGCAACTGCGATCCTGATGGACCACTTCTCGGGATGATTACGAAAATATTCGTGGATCCGAAGAGCAAGCGTCCTACTCTCATCGGAAGAGTCTTCTCAGGGACACTGAAGTCTGGACAGGAGATACGGCTTGTCAACATGAGACAGAATGCCCGTGTGCGGCGATTAGGTGTCCAAGAGATTACGGATATCCTAGACATGGATGAGGTTCCAGCAGGTAATCTGTTCTCGATCTTCGGATTCATGTGCCCCTCAGGCGAGACCTTTGTGGGTCCAAACTCAGAGCTGCACGGTTTTGAGGCAATCGAATACGTCAGCGAGCCGGTGGTAAGCAGAAGCATCAAGCCCAAAGATCCTCAAGACATAGCCAAACTCGGCGAAGTTGTTTCAAAATGGATTATGGCAGACCCCACAGCGCGGTTTGTTCACGACAAGGAGTCTGGCGAGTATCGCTTGGACGGCATAGACCCGTTGCAGATAGAGATTCTGACGAAACGGATCAATGAACAGGTACCGATCTCGGTATCTGAGCCCATCATTGTCTATCGTGAGAAGATGACTGAGCGAGGTGATGAGTTCCATACCAAGTCTCCGAACGGTCATAACCGCCTCAAGATGTATCTGGAGCCCCTCGATGAAAAGACAGTAGATCTCATCAAGAAGAAGACGATCTACGCTGATCAACCGTCAAGAGATCGGGCACAGATTCTCAGAGATGAGGCTGGCTGGGACGCGAAAGAGGCACGTAAGATTCTGGATATCTACGAGTCCTGCATGCTTGTGGACGCGATGAGTGGCGTCCAGCGATTCGACAGAATCTTTTCATATCTCCAGACAACATTTCGGGAGTTCGTTGATGCTGGCCCGATTGCCCATGAACCGGTTATGGGTGTGAAAGTGACACTGACCGATGCTACGGTCCACACAGATCCTGCTCATACTGGATACAATGAAGTTGCCACAATGACTAGTTCGGGACTGAACATGGGTTTCCTCACCGGAATCCCTGGTCTCTTTGAGCCAATCCTGAATGTGGACATCAAGACCCCTACCGAAACTCAGGGTCAAGTCATCAAGGTGCTTACCTCGCACAGAGGTCAGGTCATCACCATTGAGGGTGAAGAAGAGGCTGTGGCCATAAAGGGCATCTTGCCCACTGCAGAAACAATAGGCATTGCTGACGAGTTCAGAAGTGCCACTGCTGGCCGAAGTTTCTTTGGATATGAGTTCCGTGGATTCGAGCCGGTTCCCTCGAATCTCCAAGAAGAGAAGATACTTGAGATTCGTAAACGCAAGGGAATGCCCGAAGAAATGCCAAATCTCAGTTCATGGAGTCGCTACGTATATCGGAGAACTTAGGACCAAGTTGAGAGTGGCACGCATTCTGTCACTCTCTCCCGCTTTCTACTGGCACTAGCTGTTACTCTCAAGATTTGGAAAGATATTTCTCACCTTCGCTATTAGCCTAGGTGATAACAATGACTCTTGATACTGTTGAGGTTCTGTCCGAGCTGGTTTCAATTGATACAGTGAACGATAGAGATACACGAAAGCAGGCATCAACGAAATGCCCAGCGCATATCAATTCCATCTTGGATCAATATGGTTTTGAAACAGAGATCTTGGAATCCGATGGATACTACACGGCCCTAGGAACACATGGCGATGGTCCTTGTTCAGTTCTCTTCATGGCGCACTTCGATGTTGTTCCCACTGGTGGTGGATGGAAGACCGACCCATTCTCATTAGTTGTACGTGGTAATCGTGCGTTTGGTAGGGGCACCTGTGATGACAAGGGCAATATTGTATCGCTTCTTCATCTGGCGGAGAAGATCTCAGACTCCGATCTATCCTGTAGGGTCATGGTGGCGGCCACGGGTGATGAGGAAATAGGTGGTGCTCATGGTGCACGGTATCTCCGTGATTGCCTCTTAGACCGTGAGGCGTTTCCTGACTATATTGTCGTTGCGGACGGAATTCATCAACAGGTGATTTACAGACGACGGAACATCCTGCCTACTCATATCAAACTGCATTCAAAACAGGCCACTGATACTGGTGTTATCGAGACAGTACGATTCAAGACAGAAACCTTTGGAACCGATACTCGACATTCGGCATACATGCGGCCAGGAGTTGACAGGCATGCCATGTTGACAGCGTCCAAGTATCTTGACCTCCACCCTCAGACGTTGGTCAAGAGTGTGAGAGGTGCATTTGTGAAATCAAATGTGGTTCCAGATTGGGTTGAACTTGACCTGCTACATACTAATAGTGAGGGCGAACTACACGAATATGATGAGGCTCTTACCGGCTTGATGCGATCTCTTCTATCAGTAAGCCAGGCATCATTTCCTACAGAACACTCAGACAAGGGTACTGTCGTCTGTCCAAACCTCCTTGAGAGGCGAGACGAGATATGGGATCTCTATTGTGATATCCGTGCTATGACCAATGATGGTTCGACTGTCACCACTGCAATAGAGAAAGCCGTCGGCGAGTTTGTTCGATTTGACTCTGTAGCTGCCAGCAGCGGAATAGGATACGTAGAGAGCAACAGGTATTCCCAGCTTATTCAAACTGCGGAGATTGCTCTGGGCGACGTTGGCATACCCTTCCAACTGGTGGAGGGCTTTGGTGGGTCTGATTCTCGGTATTTCAGCGGGTACGGGTCCGACCTGTTTGACTTTGGGCCGGAGGGTAATAATTTGCATGGTCCCAATGAATGGGTGGAGATCTCTTCGATTGAGAAGAATGCCGAGTTCTTCTACCGGCTCGTTGAGCTGCTGACTGGCAAACACCAGTAGTCATTCACTTCGGATTCATGCCTATCTTCAAGGTCAGGTCATCTACTTCCCAATCCTTGACATATTCATACTCTCCCCAGTCAATCTTAGACTTGGGTCCAATGAGTCTGAGTTCATCGGATCTTGTTTCGTTGGCTAGGTATTCCTCGAACATCTCGGCAAGCTCGACTGACTCATCATCGGAGAACTTGATCAGTAGATCTATGGTCTGCTCAACTTTCAAATCCAGCTCTTTCCTCATGACTTGTACTCGACGTGTGACATCCCTTACAAGACCCTCTGCTTCGAGGTTCTGGGTCCTAGTGACGTCGACAAATACCCTTCCAACCTTGCTATCTGACGAACTCAGTCCCTCCGGCATGGTCTCCTCGAATTCAACGTCTCCGGGTTGGAGAGTTACGGTTGTGTCGTCTAACTCGATGGTTGCCTCTCCCTCTTCCAAGTGCCCTCTCAATTCTTCAGCATCAAGCGTGTCCAACACTTTGACCAAATCCTTCATCTTGTCCTTCAATCTGGGACCAAGGGCCTTGTAATTGGGTTTCACGGTAAGTTGCACGAAATCCTCCATCAAGTCGGACTCAACTACTTCGAACTCTCGAGTGTTAAGGTCGTCAAGAAGAAGATCCGCTAGACTTCTTGCACGTGCTGCTATATCTTCAGAGTCGGGAACAAGCATGACCTTCGCAACCGGATGTCTGAGTTTGACACCTTTCTTGTTCCGAGCGTGACTTGCCGCACTACGAAGCTCCTGAAGAACAACGAAAGTGGCTTCCGTTTCAGGGTCTAGGAGGGATTCATCAACTGATGGCATGTCCGCCATATTCACTGACTCGGGAAGTCCCTCTCCGAATCGAGTCAGAAAGTCTCGGTGTATCTTCTCTGACAGAAATGGCGTGAGGGGGTTGAGCAGTTCTATCAGAGTCTTCAGGGCAAAGTAGAGAACGTCGTAAGCCATAACCTTCTTCGGGTTATCACTATCGAGCCAGACACGTTTCTTCACCAGTGGAAGATACACTCTGCTCAAGTCTTCGCTCATGAATTCAAGCAGAGCTCTGGCTGCCCGATGGTAGAGAAAGCTCTCCATCTGTTCGCGGAATGTCTTGGTGACGCTTTGCACTCGGGATAGTAGCCACTTGTCCTCAGGTTCTGCGTCACTTAATGAGGCCCTCATCCGTTCTTCATTGAAACTAAACTTATCCAGGTCCATGTATGTTTCGGCAAATAGAACGACATTCCAGAGGACATCAAGGTTCTTCTGGGTCAGCTCGATCTCCTTCCGATTGTAGTTCATCCGAGTCCACGGAGCTGCACGACTCATAACGAAGATTCTGAAGGGATCTGCTCCGACTTCATCGAAGGCATCGTTCATCCATACTACGTTCCCTCTAGACTTGCTCATCTTGCCTCCGTCCTCGTCTAGTACGTGACCCTGGCTCACGCAGGCCTTGAATGGGGCCTTCTCATGCATAACCACCGAGGTATACAGCAGGCTGTAGAACCAACCCCTGGACTGGTCCACTGCTTCTGTGATGAAGTCGTAGGGGAAGAGCTCGTTGAATAGGGCCTTGTTGTCAAGATAATCAACACTTGCAGAGTGTGCCATTCCAGAATCAAGCCAGCAGTCTGTGACGAAGGGTTCCCGATGCATATCTCCGCCACACGCGTGACATTCAAGTACGACCCTGTCAACCCATGGACGGTGCATCTCGAACTCCTCCGGGAACTCCTTTGCAAGTTCTTTCAGTTCATCTCTTGACCCGACTACGACCTCGCTCTGACAATCATCGCAGACCCAGACGGGAAGCGGTGAGCCCCATATGCGGGAGCGAGATATGCACCAGTCATCAGCATTGGCGAGCCAGTCCCCAAATCTTCCGCTGCCGGCCCACTCTGGAGTCCACTCTATTGAAGAGTTGTGTTCGACCAGCTTCTCTCTGACTCCTTTCATCTTTAGGAACCATTGATTGCTATCCGCGAGATACACCAGTGGTGTGTCACATCTCCAGCAATGGGGATACTCGTGTTCTAGTGTTTCTTGATGTATAAGTAGACCCTTCTTGGTGAGCAATACGGGCACTTCGGCATTTGTGTCGAACACATACTTGCCCTCGAACATGGGTACTTCTTCAGTGAACTTCCCGGATCGGGTCACAGGGCAAAAGACGGGAACATCATACTCCTTTCCCATCTCGAAGTCATCTGGTCCGAAGCCTGGAGCAGTGTGAACAAGCCCCGTCCCTTCCTCGACCGTAACATGATGTCCCGTCACCACTGCATGCATGAACCTCTCAGATCGGTTCTGGTGCCAAGGCACCTCATCCCTAAAGGGGTGCTCGTATTTCCACCCCTGCATCTCCCTGCCGTCAAGTCTATCTTCGACTCTGTATTCCACTACGCCAGCTTTCTCCATAACCGTTTCTAGAAGATCTTCGACAACCCACCAATACTCGTTACCAACACTGACTTTGACATACTCGTAGTTGGGATGCACCGTCACCATCTCATTCGAGATCAGCGTAAAGGGTGTTGTTGTCCATATGACCAAGTATTCGTTCTCTCTATCCACGAGCTTGAACTTCACGTATATTGAGGGATCGACCTTGGTCGCGTATCCCTGAGACACTTCGTGCCCTGAGAGTGCTGTCACACATCTGGGGCATGTGGGATTGACACGATATCCTCTGCCGAGGAGTCCCTTAGCGTCAGCCAGCTTCAGAAAATGCCAGACGTGCTCTATGTAACTGTCCCGCCTTGTCTGATATGCATTCTCATAGTCAAGCCATAGACCTAATCTGATAGAATCATTGACCCATCTCTCCAGATAGAAGTCTACTAGGTCTTTGCACTTCTCCACAAAGAGGTCTAGGCCCAGGGAGGTCTCTATATCTCCCTTCTGAGCTATGTCTTCATTCTTCTCAACTTCGAGCTCGACAGGAAGGCCTTGCATATCCCACCCACCACGACGCCACACATTGAAACCCTTCATGGTCATGTATCGCAACTGAGTGTCTTTGATTGCACGCCCCCGTGCATGACCGACGTGCATGAATCCGTTAGTTGTTGGTGGCCCCTCAAGGAAATTCCATCTTGGCCCATCACTTCTCAGTTCTATGGTCTTCTCATAGATGCGCTTCGATTGCCAGAATTCAAGGATCTCATCCTCAACAGTTTTGGGGTCATATCGCTTTGCAAGGGGGCTCATTGTAGTATCCTCTCATTTTGCTTGTATGATGAATAAGAACGGTGCCCGGAGACCATTGATCGCAGGAATGGAGGATGGAATGAATCAGGAGATGTCTTTTCGTTCCTATATGATTTGACAATCCATCCTTGTATCACCTGTTGGGCTCTTTGTCCGAACAGAATTATCTTCGTTAAAAAGGTTAGGCTAGCGTTAGTTGACCATGAGATGCAATCGATGAAGACTTAATTGAAAGTTCCACAAACCTGTTCGTGAGGCTCAAAGTATAAGGTGAACTGAATGAGTGCGTTAGAAGAGAAGTCTCTGGACCAACTGGCTGATACCATCCTCAATGTAAGGTGGCAGGATCTACTGGAAGTCTGGAGCATAGTGAGGAAGAAGATGGAAACAGAAGGCCAAGATGCTGTTCAGGAAGCTTTCCAAGAAGCCCGGCAACGATTTCTAGAGGGCCCATTTGAAGATCATGTTGAGGTACGCTGGGGAATGAATCTCTGTCCACACTGTAACGATGACAACGTGGAGAAGAATGGGATTGCCTATACGGATCCATCAGGAGATGGCCTCGAGTTCAATCAATGTCTTAACTGCCGGATTGGTATTCTCTATAGGATTGAGGGCGCTGTAGCGAAGATGGACACGTATACAATTGCACTCGGACAGTCGGGGCAGTTCAAGGGTTACTCCGTCTTCTGGGATGCGATTGTCCCTGATTCACTTCAAGACCTATTGCCAACATACCAGCTCATCAAAGATGGACAATGGATGGGAACTGTGTCGGTTGATGATGAACGCAACCTGAAGTATCTTGCATTTGAGTCCATGACAGAAGATATCACGCGTGGGGCAATGAAGCCTTGGAGCAGCAATCCTCCCCAAGAGATACAGGCAGTGATGGATAGTTTCTTTGACCTTGCTAGAGATCATATGGAAGTTGCCCAGGTAATTGGCCGCGCAGAAGATGGTGCCTAGGTTGCCCGATGAGAAGTTGGTTCGTGACTTCATTCCTCGGATCATCCGAGATGATGGTGGTTCTCCCTCTGTGAGAAGGGCCCTTGACGAGGAGCTAGACAAGCTCATCCGACACAAGATTGTGGAGGAGGCTGTTGAGCTTCTCGACTCGGGGGACGAAACAGAGATCGCTGATATCCTTGAAGCAATCAACGCCTTGCTTAATCACCGAGGTCTTGGACTTGACCAGATTGAGGACTTGCGAGAGGAGAAGAAACGCAAACGGGGCGGTTTTCGTGAAGGATATGTCCTAGACATGGAATCCATATGAATCGGATAGTCCTTTGATTCATACTCTGAAACTTCGGACAAAGGTTATATTGATTATCTGGCCCGCAAAGATGTAGAATACCACTCCTTTCAGTGGTGGTATTACTCCGAATTGAGGCGATAGACAATGGAGTCCGAGATTAAACCGATCCCCGAAGAGCCCCTCACCCATACGACAGACGACAAGGATATCTCACGTTATCATGTTGAGAAACATGCAATTCGAGAGCTTCCCTATGCCACCCAGTCAATCTGTCCTGAATGCTTCCTAGCGCATGATGAGGTTTCGGTGATTGATGCCACACTCTTCGAAGAAGATGGCAAAGTGATGATGAAGAAGACGTGTGATAAGCACGGCGAATTTATTGATGTATACTGGGGCGATGCAGATATGTGGCGGAAGGCCCAGACGTTCTGGTACAAGACTGTGGGTCTTGATAATCCTCGAACTGAGACCGTCGATGGCTGCCCGAATGATTGTGGTCAGTGTCCACAGCACAAGTCGCACACGGCACTTGCATTGCTTGATGTTACCAACAGATGCAATCTACGGTGCCCTATCTGTTTTGCACACGCAGCTGAATCTGGCACTGTCTACGAACCTACGCCCGAGGAGGTTCTTGAGATGATGAAGAACCTCAGGAGCAACAGGCCAGTTCCCACTCCCGCCATTCAATTCGCTGGTGGAGAACCTACTGTGAGCAGACATCTTCCAGATTACATTCGCTGGGCCAAAGAGCTGGGTTTCCGTCATGTGGAGATTGCCAGCAACGTCATCAGAATTGGGAAGAGCCTTGATTATACCCGAGAGCTTCTTGATGCAGGTCTTTCAACGATTTACATGCAGTTTGACGGATTGACCCCGGAGCCGTACATAGAGGCAAGAGGAACGAATCTCCTCCCTCTGAAACTGAAGGCTATCGAGAACTGCCGCGAGGTCGGATTAGACTCTCTTGTGTTGGTACCTACCGTCGTGAGAGGGGTGAACGAAGACCAGCTTGGTGACATAGTCGAGTTTGCAGTCAAGAACAGCGATGTTGTGCGCTGTGTGAATTTTCAGCCTGTCAGTATCACCGGCCGCATTGACTATGAGGCGAGACAGAGAATGCGAATAACGATACCCGACTGCATCAAGCTTATTGAGGAACAGACCCATGGACGAATTCCTGCCGATGCATGGTATCCAGTTCCTGCGATGATGCCCCTGGGACGTGGTCTTGGTCTCATGAAGGGCTCTCCACAACTTGAACTCAGTTCACATTTTGCATGCGGAATGTCCACCTTCCTCTATATTGACGACGACGGATCCTATGAACCCATTACAGAACTCATTGATGTTGACAAGTTCATCGAGCTTTTCGAGGAAATATCCAATCTGTATGCCGACGAGAAGCGTGCTGCTAGCAAGAGAGCCAAGGCGAAGCTCGCTGCCGGGATTCGACATATCAAGCGCAAGGGCGTCATGCTCAATCTTCTGAAGGCATTCTTGAACCGGGGCGACTACAACTCATTATCGCAGTTTATGGACCGTGTCATCATGATTGGCATGATGCACTTCCAGGATCCCTACAATCTCGATCTTGAACGGGTTCAGCACTGTGATGTCAACTATGGTGTTCCCGACGGCAGAATCATACCGTTCTGCACAATGAATACTATCCATCGAGCACATCTCGAAAAGGAATTCGGTATACCCATCGAAGAGTGGCGAAAGCGTAGCAAGCCAGACAAGATGGAAGAAGAGAGTATCTCTACTCCATACACTGGTGACTAGTGTTCTGTTGGAGCACCGTTGATTGTTAGTTGGACAAAGTTGGACAGACTCATGTCCGTCCAGCAACGGCACTGGACTGGCAATCTTGAACGTGAATGATGTTTCGTGCCGCATTCACATCGGCATGGAAGTGCTCCTCACACCTCCCACAGTAGAAATACTCCCCACCCCTTCTCTCCCTCGTGGAACTGTCATGCTCCACCCGGACTCCTCGTTCTCCACACTGGTGGCAGGTCTGAGAGATCCGCGCTGGGCTCATCGTCCAGATCCCACCGTAGCGGTGGCCAAGGGTCTGTCGCGTGTACCGAATGGTGTCCAGCACCTTGGACCAGAGATTGCTCGACAATCTCCATGAATGAGTGCCATACCCTCTGGGCGGCTGGTAGTTTTTCAGGTTCTCACCGAATATGACTCGATACCTACCTTCCAGACCTGTGCCCCCTGTGCGGTTCAGTAGAAGATTCTTGCTCATCAGTGCCGGGTTTGCAGGGTCCCTAAGGGCATGACGTTCAGCACACCGCGGGAAGTCCGTTGGCTTGTCCTCCCGGTCTGCAAGCTGTCTCACCTGCCTATCTGTGGGAGCCTTAGCTGTACCAATCAGGTCGCAGACCGCTTCCATCATTACCCTCTCCAGTGTCGGGGTTCCCCTGGCATGAAGGATGCGGCACATCCTGTGGTATCTTCAGGGGACTCTCCTCAGAATCTCGAAGGAGGAATTGTGACGAAGGTCCGGAACTCCGGATTGGGCAGTACCATTTGTCGGAACGGCAGAGTTGATGTGTCGAGGGACAGCTCGGCATATGGGTTGCCGAAGAGTTGTCTCGGTTCTATCCACTGAAGATGGGCTAAGATTCTTCACTGATAGAATTCCACTGACTCGCGTGTACTTCGTGTTGGTTGAGTATCACCAGAATCCACTGGATTTCCTAGCAAGACTAGGGCTTTGCTCACTGGGTCCTCAACCTCCATGAGCCCCCTCTCTGGGAGTTCATGACGCAGGAGGTTTCCTCCATTGAAGGATCACACCAGCAATGATGACCACCGACAAGCCCAGCACCGCCAGGAAGACGAGATAGCGCGGATCGAGCGAGCCATCGGGGAATGTTGTTGTGGTTGTCGTGGTGGTGGTTGTGGAGGTTGTGGGACACGGCTCATAGGGGTCATAGGTGACCAGGAGAGTATACTCTGACGAGGATGCCATGTTGCCTAGGGTGTCGTTGGCATAGAACCGGACGACGAAGATGGTCTCGCGCTCACTGACATTGACCCGAAAGCTGCCATCCCATCCGTTGGTGCCAAAGATGGATGGCGCCATATCTCCTTTCTGTGTGGTACTCTCGTTGGACTGTCTGTAGGTAAACCAGACGGCCGCCACGTCATTGGGGTCAACCACGTCTATGAACACCCAAGGCACACATGATTGACTCCAAGTATAGGCATTATCGTAGGTGTAGTTCTGAAATATGGTTTCGTTCTGTAGACTGAACTGAGAGTGGTAAGATGTGCTTGTTCTAAGGAAGCCTCTCGATTCTTTGCACGTCGGCAAACTAAGCAGACCAGCAATGACTATCAGAAAGATGACTGCAATATACCTGGTTGTCCTCATTGCGTTTACCAACCGTTCCATTCGTATCTGAACCTCATCAATGTCGGATATACCTTCAGCTCCTGTTCCCAGTCCGCCGACCATGCATCATAGAAGCCTAGCAAAAGATAGACTGTTGAATCAGATAAGTCAATGTTTTGCAGTGCGTCCTGCTCCGCCCATTGCTGGTGACAGTTCTTCCAACCCCCGGAAGGGCTGTTGGCCTCAAAGGTGGCAAAGTAGTACTCTGCTGGGACACCGGATCGATGAGAGATGACCCGCATCCTCACGTTGTCCACCACAGAGTTGGTGGTGCCGCTGTCCTGCCACGACCAGTATCGCACATTCAGTTTCATTCCTTGAGCCGGATCAAATCCCGAGGGCCAGTAGTCGGACTCCCAGTACAGCTTGTAAGCCACATAGAAACCCGCGAATCCGGGGTCCGGATACGAGCAGTCCGCATCTATGTGCTTCGTGATGATGGCTCTCTGACCTCCGGGTGGTTCCACTCCCAAGTCGAAGCTATCTGTGACAGAGAACCTGTCATAGTAATAGCTGTTGTATCCCCAGTGATAGAGACCGTCGAGTTTCAGTTTCAGCACGGGCTCACTTGGCTGGTTAGCATTCATCAGCACGTAGCAGAAACGCTGGCCATACCAGAGGTTTGACAGGAACATTGGGTACGGGGCCCCGTCGAACTTCTGCAGGTGGTTGTGTTCGGTGATCCTCTGCTGCGTGTAGGTGTGCATCCTCCATCCTGGTGGGTCGCCCAAGTCGTTTCCCGTACTGCCCGCCATCACGTAGGTGTATCCATCACCGTCCTCCTGTGGTCCGAAACTATCAGCCCCGTACTCGTCACCGTGGATTGCCCCGAAGAGATGGCAGATCTCATGCAGCGCACACTCCATCACGCGATCCAGGTCAAAAGCCAGCGTGCCCATTGCGACTGCGAGAGAACCCTTTTGGACCGCGTTTCCCTCCCCATTGTTGGTTTCGAATCCCGCAGTCATGAATCCCAGACCTACGTCAAACCCATGATTCTCACGCTGGGTATAGCCGTAATCGTAGTCCACTCCAGAGGGATGATTGGTGGATTCACTGACCCAATTGCCACCGAGGTTCAACCCCTCTCCCAGGGCATGGGCCGTGTTCCGTAACGCATCTCCGGACCCAGCCACACCATGCAGGCTGTCATGCCAATTGTATCGCCCTACGGTGTAGAACCTGAAGTCTAGGCTGAAGGCCTCCTCAAAGGTGGTCCAGGGCCCTAGGTTGTCGCCCTCGCCGATACGAAGGTCTGATGTCACCACAAGCTCGTAGATCTCTGCAGCGTCCAAGTAGGATGGAAATGTTTCGTCGTCGACAACGGCGGCAAAGATTCTCTTGGTGCCAAACGACTGCTGTACGTAGAAGTGCCGGCTGCAGGTAAAGGTGTGAGTGGTGTAGAAGGTATACAGCCACCAACCTCTGAGCTGGACCTCGTACAGATTGTACACGATTGATTTGGCATTGAAGTCATTCGGGTCTTCCGTATCAAGTCGGCCATTGAGTGCCCAGATGCCCCGCGTGTCATCATAGAGTACTGGCCCGAACTCGAAGTCGAACGTGTAGGTGTCTCCCGGGTTGACATACAACTGCATATCAACCCCGTCACCGTAGTGCGACCACACCCCTCTGTCGAATCCGATGTAGAGACCGCTGGTCTCTCTGACTTGGGCCTTCAGATAGGGTTTCATGCCGTAGAGACCATAGTTATGGACAGTGACTCGCGCTGAAACGGAATCCCCCTTGTAGAAGAGAGCAGCAGTAAGAAGCACATTGGTTATCCGGAGATCAAACGGGTCTGTTCTCAGTCCTCCATCCTCGACCTTTGGCTGCATGGTTTCCTGGTCTATCCACTCGAAGGGAGTGACATTGAAGCTCTGGGTATATTCGAGGTTCTCCGATGCCTCGTCCTCGAGACCGTGGATGGTCTTCCACTGGAGTTCCAGGTTGTAGTACTCGCTCTCCAGGAAGGAGCCATTGGTTGGAAAGGAGAAGATCGAACGAGCTGATGCGTTCGCAGGGATGTATGTGCAGTTGCCGGTGGCCCCGCTGATTCCATGGGTGAAGTACGGCTGCGTAGACGTTCTTGTGAGGTTCTCGATGCGTTGTGTGAAGTTCAAGGGGAAGGTGAGATTGGCCCGCAGCGAGACCGGCGAGGAGAGGGCATTCTCAAGCTCAACACCGATACACAGCGTGGTATCCTCGAAGAATCTCCCACATGCGGTGGGTCGCACCTTGTTCATGAGGGCATCAAGGGGCGCTGCCCTTACCTGACCCGGGACGAAGACCATGAACCCAGTTGCAATCCAGAGGAACAGAACGAGTAAATGTATCTCTCTTGAATGTCTGTGCCCCATTGTACGAAACAACTCCGCAGATACCTGGGGCGCACTTTCTAATATGCCTTTCTCACAATATCTGCCGGATTACACCATCGCTTCTTCTGGCTTGTCCCGCCCAAGCAGACAGATCAAACCAAGACGGGGCCTGAATAGCACAGCGGAAAGCACCGCATGACGATGGACAGAAGGGGCGGTGAGGAAACGGAAACGAATCCAGGGCGTTTCTTGTACATATCTGTCCAATGGGGTTCTACAATGACGTCTATCCAATGCCTTGGATCCCAGAGAACAGCTATGAAATTCTCTTGGTCACAATACGGTGTCGTTATGGATCCAAGCACATCGGTACAGAGACCGCTGCCCGTGTCGCCATGCTGGCGAGAACTGAATGCCTCTCCAGAGAGAACATCTCTATAGGTGAACATGGATGCTTCTGGACCTGCTCCCGGAGATGTGCTCGAGTCAGACAACTGACCTGCGACGATCTATCAGCAGGTACGACACAGCTGACCGAGTACTGGTCAGCTCGCAGAGCCACCTGACCATCCTGACCATGCTCTGGGGACTGCGCAGCACAATCCTGCACCCTTTTGTGCAGGAACCCCGTCGATTCTTCCTGTGGGGCCTTCCGGCCCTGGTCCCCATCGGTCCTCTGACGGTGTCCAGAGACCCTGGCATAGATGGCACAGCGCCTCGTGACCGGGTGCATATCTGTTTCCTGGTGAAGGACTCCAAGGAGCCGATCTATCCTGAGCAAGGTGATTGTGCGGTGGTTCCTGGGTTCGATGGCAGGGGATGAGCCCGCGGGCATCCCAGCGACGCATGGTCTTGGCGCATACTATTAGGCGGAGGGCGGCCTGTGACACAGAGTACATACTCTACCTTTGGATAGGTGTCTGATTGATGTCCAACTCTGTCCCACTCCTACGCCGCTGTCAGAAACCCTCTCGGTGCTCCTATGCTTCTTTCATTGGCTGGTCACTCACCGTCGTCATAGATGAGGTATGATTTCGAAACTCTTGTAAAAATGACACCGTTGTCTAACTAATCAGACGACAGTCATCGACTATTCAAGAGCAGAACCAGATGCTAGAGGCAGAGCAACAGATCAAGGGCAGTTTTTTCAATTGCCCCAACGAAACCTTAATATGCTCTCCCAAGAGGAAGAGCATTAAAAGAATGGTAGGCGGATAGAAAAAAGTCAACAAGGCGGGTGCATGGGCTAGTTTTTCGTTACATGCCCTCAATTACGAAACTCCCCCCTCCTACCACGATTACCCTTGTGCCCGCCACCTTCTATTCTTCACACACACTCTCTCTTCTATGATTACGATGCTTTGATATTCAATGATGAAATGTAATCAGTGGCGTAAATCACCTAGCTTCTATTTGATCCATCGGAAACCACTCCAGGTTGCGTGAGAATTCCTCTTCTGATGTTTTATTCTTGAAGTGACGTAGCCAGACAATAAGACGACTGTAGGACAGGTTCACGAAGGAGTGCGATTCCACGTGAACAAGTGCGGCCAACCTTACATACGTTCGGAGCGTGCGCTCACTGCTTTGGAAATATGTTGAATCTTCTGGCACATTGCAGAGAAGCAGGGCATCGTTTGTTTGTTTCCCCTGAGATTGCCACTTGTTTCGCCCCAAGGCAGTCTACTCTCTGCACTGCCCATAATGACACACAATCCTGATAGATAAAAGCCTAAATCCATCGTTGGAGATACAGAAACTGAGGTTATTGAGAGATGCAGCCAAAGCGAGCGCTTGATGTGATCCAGATTGATGCATTCACCGATACACCCTACGGTGGAAACCCTGCCATAGTTGTTCTGGGAGCTGACCGTCTCTCTGATGAGAGTATCCGTACTATTGCTAGTGAGATGGGCGCTGGTCAGACAGTCTTCGTCATGAGTTCCGAAAAGGCGGACTATCGGTTTTCCTATTGGACTCCAGGGGGAGAGATGAACTTCTCAGGCCATCTAACCGTGGCTGCATTCATCGCATTGATTGAGGTTGGGCTCGCCGAGATACCACAAGATGTGACGATGTTTGAATTAGAAACAAGAGCAGGCATGCTTCAAGTAGAGGTCGTAAAGAATGAGCAGACCGGTCTCCACGAGATACAGGTCACTCACGAAAAAGTGGCGTTCATGGAGGCCTACGACCCTGTAGACTATACAGAAGCCCTGGGTCTCAGTCTTGCCGACATCATGACTCCTCACCCCATCCAGACTGTGAGCGCTGGAACGCCACAGCTTATGATTCCGGTGAATACGCCAAGATCGTTGGAGCGAATACGGCCAGACTGGGAACGACTCAACGAGCTCCAGCAAGACTCGGATTGGATATCAATACAGGTCTTCTCTCCCGAAACTGAAAAACCTACGCCAGATGTTCATGTTCGCCACTTCGCTCCAGCTCTGGGTATCAACGAGGACCCTGTGACCGGTTCAGCCGCAGGAAGTATGTGCTGGTATATGGTTCGCTACGGCATACTCGATGCGTCATACCCAGTGACCAGTATCGTTATTGAGCAGGGAAGCTACGTCAACCGACCGGGAAAGATATTCGTGGAAGTGCGGGGGGACAAAGAGGCAATTCAAAGCGTCAAGGTGAGTGGAACGGGAGTTATCATTCTCCGGGGCAAGCTGTACTTTTAGAGAGGGATTACTCGCCTGCAAAACCTTATCTCTGCTCGGGGTTGGCCTGATTCTGGTGCTACCCTAATGTTGGATACAATCCAGGCTGCGATGGATCGATTTTCAGAAGCCGATGTCGCGTTTGCGGACGTCCGTCACGAGGTTCGTCAAGGCACAGATATGTTGATGGTTAACGGAGTACTCCGGCGCTTTAACAAAGGTGGAAGATCTGGCACTGTTGCAAGGGCATTGGTCGGGGAATGCTGGGGTCAGGCTTCAACAACCGATGATGTGACTGTTGAAAACATGCTTGGTATTCTCTCTCAGGCGGCGAGCATGGCAAAGGCCAGTGCGAAGTATTCGCGCAAGTCAATTGACCTGCCCAAGGAATATGTTGTTGAAGACGAGCGTATCCAATCAGTAAAGGAAGACCCCTTGGAAGTGAACAGTGAAGACAAGCTTGAGGCGGTGCGAATGCTAGATGAGGCCCAACGCGTTGACGAACGTATAGTCAACACGAATTCTATGTATCGTGACAATGAACGTGAGTTCTACTTAGTGAATAGCATGGGGTCGAGGATATACTGGGACGAAGTAAGGACCTATCTTGTGGCTCAGGCAGTGGCCAAGGAGGGTGCGCGGACGCAGTACGACTATGATTCGAAGGGTGGACTGGCAGGCTTTGAGATGGTTCGAGAAATCGATATTCGAGAGATCGGCGAGGCAGTTGGTAAGGGTGCCATCGATCTCTTGTCGGCATCGAAACCCCCATCAGGTGAGATGACTGTGGTACTGGATGGGAATGTTGCTGGCCTTATAGCACACGAAGTCTGCGGTCATGCAAGTGAAGCTGATGAGATTGTTAAGGAACGTTCTTTCTTGACGGGCATGGTAGGCAAGAACGTGGCTACTGAACATGTCACAATGGTGGATGACGGCACAATGGATGGACTACCTGGAAGCTACCCCTACGATTCCGAAGGTACGCCTTCTTCAAGGTCTGAGATAATCAGTGAGGGAGTCTATAGTGGTTATCTCCATACACTGGAAACGGCTGCGTTGATGGGCGTGGTTCCTACTGGAAACGGAAGGGCTCAAGACTACAATAGGCGCATCTTTGCTCGCATGTCGAACACTTTCTTTGAACGGGGTGACTGGACCAGAGGCGAGATAATCTCCGAAACAAAAGACGGGCTCTATGTTATTCGCGCATCGTCAGGAATGGAAGATGTGGTCGGCGGAGGAGTTCAAGCCTCTGCGTTGAAAGGCTATATCATCAAGGATGGCCAGCTCAAAGATCTCGTTCGAAGTATGAGCCTCACCGGTCAGGTACTGGAGATTCTAAAGACGGTGGATGCAGTTGGGGATGAGCTCGAGTTCTCTGCGGGTACATGCGGTAAAGGTGAAGAAGATTGGGTTCCTGTTTCATCTGGGGGTCCACATATGAGGGCTAGAATTGTTGTGGGAGGTGGTTAGCATGCCTCTGGATTCGATAGCCGCTGCATTACTCAAACAGTCTGAGGAGGCAGGTGCCAGCCAAGCCGAAGTATATGCTATACGGGCTATGACGCGCAGTGTATACATTGACGACTGTATTCCGAAGGTAGCAGATGTCAAGAAAGAGACTGGAGTTGGCCTGAAGTATGTAGTGGGGAAGAAGATTGGTTTCACGAGTTCCACCCTTCTAGCTGAGTCCCCATCTGATGTGGTTGACCGTGCCAAGTCCATTGCATCAGTGACCAGTGCAGATCCCAAGTTTGAATCCCTGCCTGAACCAGTGAAGGTCTCGGGTGCGCCCAACTACTTTCGCGACGATACTACTGCGGAAGTTGACAGTGAATACCTTGTGGCTTGCGTCATGGAACTGGTTAAGGCCACACTGGACAAACATGTGACTGTTCCCAACGGTGTCCTCCGTGTAAGCTCCGTTGATTTCAAGGTCATGAATTCATTGGGCATTGATGCTCAATCCAGCTCAACAATGGTCTTCGGGTTCTTCACAGCAAAATCAGAAGACAGTGGACGCGTGGGTGAAGGCGTACAGCGCTGTTGGTCGCGTCGGATTGAGGACATCGATTTTGCAGGTATTGGATCCAAGTTGAACTATCAGGCGCGAGATGTGCTCAGTTCTAGACCGTTTCATGATAAGTGGGAAGACATTGTCGGAGTGCTTGCCCCAAGTGAAGGATCCCAGATGCTTGGGTCCTTGGTCGGATTTTCGACATCTTCCGAGAACGTGAACAAGCGGTCCAGCCCATGGGCTGACAGACTGGGCGAGCAGGTTGCTCACAAGACCCTGAATATATCAGATAATGGCCGCTCTGAAAGAGGGCTTCTATCTTCTGTAGTCGATGACGAAGGTCTACCGTCGGAGGATACATTACTCATTGAGGATGGAATGCTACGATCGTATATTTTCGATAGCTACAACGCCAACATCATGAACCTCGACTCCACGGGGAACGGAATGAGGCGAGAACCCCGTGAGGCACAGGGACTGTTCACAAGACCGGCTGTATGTGCTGTGTCTACCCTGGAGATGAAACCAGGTTCAATGACTCCAGACGAAATCATCGAACGGGTTGATAGGGGTGTTTACATTGAGCATTTCGCGTGGCCGCTTGTCAATCCAATATCAGGCACCTTTTCCAATGAGCTTCGGAATGCACGTTTAATCCAAGATGGCCAGCTGACCGAGAAGATTAGGAATGCTCTCCTAGTTGGGAACCTCTACGAGTCCATTCAGAGAGAAGTCCTAGTTGGTTCAGACCTTGAAGTGAACAGTCAATATGTCATGCCAACACTTGGATTCTCGGGAGTAGACCTTGTAGGCCAATAGGCATTACTAGTCAGGGCCCGTCTCCAGCCATCGGTAAGCTAATCAGCGAAGATTGGTTCGACATAAGCAGAAATGCCTAAATACCACTTTGTTTGCACGCCCTAGTAGGTAAGGGGTCAGCATTGTCCGACTACGAAGCCATCATGGAACAAGAAGTAGAGAGAGTCAACGAAGCGCTTTCAGACTACTTCGATTCGCGGATAAAGGAGATTGGGCGACTTGGTCCAATTCACAAGCAGTATTACAGCGTGGTGAAGGACTACTTGATGAGGGGTGGGAAACGCCTTCGACCAGTTCTCGTGGTTGGCGGTTACAAAGCAGTCAAGGGTGCAGACGCTCCTCGTAATCTGTATCTTGCCTCTTGCTCTGTAGAGCTTCTGCACAACGGTTCTCTACTTCATGATGACCTCATCGATCATGATGAAACCCGACGCGGCGGAAAGACTATCCACGCTTACTATCGCGATTGGTTCCGAGAGAAGACGAGTAGTTCAAAGGACAAGGCAGAGGATTTCGGAATGGCCATGGCGATTCTCGGTGGGGATTCTCTTCTCAACATGGGTGCCGAGGTCATAACCTCTGCTCGATTGGAGGCTCAGACTACTGTTCGCTGTCTGGAATACTACCAGTCGGCCTATCACGATCTTGCCGATGGCGTCCTTCTTGAGATGAACTTGGTCCAGCAGCCCTCTACTCCTTCAGAAACATACCTAGACATGGTCCGCATGAAGACCGCAGTTCTCATTGAGAAGTCTTTGCTCATAGGGAGTGTCATTGCAGGAGCAAGCAGTTCCCAGATGGAAGCCCTCAGCGAGTTTGGTACCAAGGTGGGTCAGGCATTCCAGATTCAGGATGATATCCTGGGATCTTTCGGTGATGAGGATGTCACGGGGAAACCTGCAGATGGTGATATCCGTGAGGGTAAGAAGACCCTCTTAGTCATTGAGGCCTTCAATCGTGCAGACCCTGGGCAGAAGGACATTCTGAATAAGCTCCTGGGGAAGCCAGAGATGTCTTCACAGGAAGTTGATACAGTGAGGGGTGTCTTTAGAGATACTGGGGCTCTGGAGGAAGCCAAGGGCATAATGGAGAATCTCTTGAATGAGGGGCGATCCGCATTAGGTCAAGCAGAACCTGCTTTCGATGACAAGTACCGCAAGTTTCTCTTGGAACTCTCCGAGTTTCTCATCAAGAGGAAGTATTAAGGACTAGAGATTATGGCTCTCTGCGAGCCGCAGACTGAGCATCATAAGGTTCTCGCCGCGAGCCCTGAGTATCTGTTCCAGTTCTGGCTTCACTGTGGCCAAATGCTCGTCCAAGTACTGCAAGAAGCTAGCCTCTGATTCGCTCAGAGCTCTTCGCATCTCCATCACATGATTCCTCAGGACATGGTCGGTAATCTCGTCCCTTGCCCTTCCTGGAAACATCTTGCTTTTGAGTATCTTCAGGATGTCCTCAGCTAAGATACGGGTATCCGTGACCATATGCTCCTCAGGTCTTGTCTTCTTCCTCTCTTGTGAGTAGGGTCGTTTCTCAATTCTTCTCGGATGCAGTGTGTCTTCTATTCTGTCTTCGACGACGAGCTTCTTCCAAGAGGGAATGCCTTGGAATCTGAGGGGAGCCACATAACCTTTTGACTCCATTCTAGAGAGATGCTTTCTGAAGGTCTCTGGGGTCATGATCGTATTTAGCCCAGCTATGAGCAAGAACTTCTGGAAGAGAACCCCTTCGAATTCGATGATGGACCACCCGAAAGCCCTGAGGATGTCTCTTTCAATCTCACTCTCGGGACCTTGCATGGTCATCTCCGACATCTCTTCATCTCCCTCAGGTTCACTATAGATATGCAACCAACACATATGAAGATATGCAGGACTGGCCAGAGTTCGAGTAAACGGCCCCCTCTTCGATATTTCGAAGAGATATGAGCGGAATCACCCTTCCCGTTACCGTTTCTTCGCTACCACTACTGCTGCAACTAACACAACAGCAGCAATGCCGGCAACGAGAATCAACTCGATTGGCAGTCCGATGATGGGCGTTGTGGTTGAGGTTGTCATATCGATATCGTGGAAGATTCGTGTACCAGTGTTTCCCGCCGCATCGGAGGCAATGACCCTGAGGTACGGTGACGCTGTGGCCTCTTCTGGAACGATTGCCTCATACAAGTTTCCTTCAACATGAGTCATGTTGAACTGGTCTGTACCCTCGGCGGCCTGAAACTTAACGATGACGCTCTCTATGGCACTTGCATCAGTTATGTTGATGCGCATGAGAAATGCCTCGTCCTCCGAGCTATAAGACACCTCAGGATTCGAGATCCTTGGTCCTATCTGGTCAATATCCTCTATCTCTCTCAGAGGTCGATCCTCTACAGCCCATTCTAAGAAGTTCTTCAGTAGTTGGACATTGTCAAACGAAGATCTACCGTAGTCAAAGTTGCTGAAGAACGTGGTTCCACTGAGAAGAACCCTTAGAGCGCCTATCTCTTCAGCCGCTATGAGGGGTATCTGGTCTCCATAAATTCCATCCTGAACGATGTCGTAGAGTACTTCAGGTTCCGGTCCAGTCTGGTCTGTTTGGTATGCGGAGGCATCTGCAAACGCCAGGGGCAGAACTGGATTCTCGTTCAAGAAATAGAGACTGGTCGGGGAGAAGAGCGTCAAACTGGTAACATCACCTGTGAGATTCAAGGTGTCCTCAGCTTCTGGTACAGAGGTCAGGTCGTTGTACCATGGTTGATATGTCCCCTCCATGTAGACGTTATCATCATTCGAACGCATCATGGAACCAAGCTCAGCCAGAATTGCATTGACCTGCGCAATGTCAGTATACGTAGAGAAGTCCCCCCGACTGGTGACGAGAAGGGACCTCTCTCCTGAATCTGCCCAATCAGCGATTGCGGTCAGCTCGGCTTGAGTGTATGCATCCAGCGCACAGGTTATCACCAGAAGATCGATGTCACTGAGGGCTTCAGTTGAGAAGGGCTGTTCTTGGCGAAATGTTTCAAAACCTTCTCTCTCAAGAGTGAGCTCCAGCGAGGTCAATTGCGATTCTCCGCTATAATCTATGTAGTCGTTTGAGTGTGCATAGTCAATCAGTGCTTTGTACTGGAATGTTAGCGATGTATCAGGTGGCTCGGCATACTGCTGGAGAGTGTAGAAGAGACTCAGACAACCATTGATGGCCATGGAGAGACAGTCCTCGGTCAATGCCTTTATTGTGGGGTCGTCAAGGGACCTCGAGTCATTGTTGTCATATGCAGCGCGCACAGTATCATAATACTGGTGTGAATACGTTGCACAGTCTATGACAAATTGGCTGACATTTTCGATGAGCACCTCGGTTGGGACCTCCAAGTCAAGAGTTCCAAGGTTCTCGTTGATATCGCGCTCATAGCCAACATGGCCGTCCCAGTACTCATCGGTATGAACTGGAATGCAAGGATCCGCGAAGTAGTGTGTCATGACCCCGACTGCAAAGAACCCATCTTCCCAGTTTCCCGCTGAGAAGTTATCTCTCGTCATGTTGAACCAGTGTTCAGCTGCCCAGGGCGCATTATACTCTCCTGTTTCAGGATAGTACAGATGATTGTCCCAGTCCTGCCACTCTTGGTCTGGCGTAGTACTACCGGCGAGCACCTCTGCAGCGTACAGTGCAAAGGCATCATACCAACTCTGATTGGTGATGGCTCCCATGGCCTCGGACGCGATGAATAGATGAGTATTCAACCCCCACGCCTCCGTGGTAACTGCTGTGGGAAGCACAACTGCGGGGAGAGCTATTCCAGATAGGATCAGAAACAGAGCGCAATATCGATGGTTCATATCCTAGTCTATTACAGGGTCTTGTATTAATCAGTAACGGTAAGAAAACTGAATGGCTGGAGGGCGCGTCTTTTGCCCTGCCAGCCCTTTTTTGGAACTATGTTTGTTTCCGTTTCACGAACAGGATGACAACTGCAACTACGGCTATTACTCCGATGCCTGCAATGATGAGGGTGATATCGGGTGCTGGTGCGACTGTGGGTCCGACTGTTATGACGCGTGTTGAGAGCCCATACTCCATTCCATCAGTATCAATGACAGTTATGGTGACAGTGACGTTTGTTGTCGTAGAGTAAGGCCCAAGGCGAAACTCATACCAATTCCAAGCTGGGTTCATATTCACCTCTTCGGCTGTTTCGCCATCATCGTAAGCAATTCGCACTGCAGATACCAGTTTCCTTGAGGACGAATCCATATGCCAGCGCACATCAGCAGAATAGCCCGAACCGCCTTCTACGGGTAGTGCTGTTACATTATCGATTGCTGCAGTCCATGGAATCAAGAGTGGTGCTAACGACTGGCTTGTGTTGAAGCTCGGAATGACAACCCAGAATGCGAGAAGTCCCTGAGAAGACGCTGTGCCGATTCTGGTGGTGGCTACAGCATCCCCTGCTGCAATGTCTATGACAGCATTCAGTGTGTCAACAGTCACCGACCCCCTCTGATAGACCGTGCTATTCATAGATATGGGGAACTCGTTGTTGTTCTCCACATCGAGGACGATGTCGAAGTTCGCATTGGGGTCGACCACTCTTGGGGTGACGAGTTCGATATTGATGGCCAGTGCGGTTGCAGAGGTCGCGTTGGCCGCAAGACGAATGGCACGACTTGGGTTCCAGTATTCGAGCGCATTCTTTGCCAAGTCCAAGTACATCTCGGACAGTGAAACATCACTGCCCAGTGCTTGTTCGTTTTCAATGACTAGTTCGGCGTCTTCAATGATATCTTCCGCTTCATCCAGCATCTCCATGAATCGGTCGACCCAGACCTTCTCACCGTAGACCAGATCGTTGATGCGGTCCAGAATCACGATTCTCCTGTCAAGTACGGCGTCAGCCAGATCTTGTCCTGTCATCTCCCCGTTAGGTCCAGACGGATTCTTGACAAACACCGCGTTGAGTACCTTTCCCACAAAAGATGCGCGATGTCCGTCACTTGCGCCAATGAAGTTATGAACTAGGCCGCCTTCTCCTGAGCCATACATCCAACCCCCATTGTTAACCTCATAAGCGTCATATCCGAGATCGTCTAGCGACTCGTATACATCAGCGTATGTGAACCCTATGGTTGGATGACAGAGAACTGCAATCCCTCCCTGTGCATGTATCTCATCTACTGCCTCTTGCTGGTCAGCGGTGAAAATGTTCTCTGTGAGCGGAAACCCGACAGTATGTCTGACAGTTGACAACTCGGCTCCAATATACTGGTTGATATCCAGTCCATATCTCTCAACAAGGTCCCTTGCCGCCAGAGCCCCAGTGATGCCACCTATCGTGACTGGTGTGTTGTGAGAATGTTCTGTGAGGATCATGAAATCAAGACCCCGTGAGATACCAGTCTCAACCATCTTCTCAACAGTATCCTGTCCATCGCTATGGGTTGTGTGATCATGGTACAGACCGACAAAGGTGCTGTACTCATCTAGTTCAGCTGGACTCAGGCTCGGTCCACTTCCGACAGTGATCTCAGCAATCTCCGGGACCTGCGCTTCTCGCTGGGAGTTCCCAGCAAGCCAGTCTATGACATTCAGCGAGAACTGAAAATGATCCTGCCCAAAGCCACGCGCCTCTCGTCTGTAAGATAGGAATGGTGCTGTTGAACTGACCATAACCACACGTCCACTGCCGGATGTAGCATAGGCTACGATATCAGAGCCATCCTTGCTTACGATGCTCTCTGCAGGTGCTGCTACATTAATCGAGCAGCTTCCAAATGCATCATCTTCTAGAGCTATCTGGGTCACATCAGTGGTTATCTGGTGAGTTTCTAGACTGTCAGTGCTTCCCCCAATGACGTCATTGTTGAAGGTGACCCCATACTCTTCAGAGATCGGGTTCAGTCTTGATGAATCATATCCCCAGTTGGCCTCTTGCTGTATTCCCACAAGGAGAAGTCCGCCTCCGTTGCTAACGAAGGAGGTAAGTGCAGAGACTTCACTGCTAGTCAATGATACCATGGGAAAGAAGAGAACGAACACATCATAAGCGCCGAGCATACCCGATGTGATCTCGTGTTCAAGGTTCATTGAAGTGTTGTAGCCATTCTGGGTCAGCATCCATCCGAAGAGTGAGGCATTCCCTGGCGTCCACAGGGCGCTTGCATTTGCCGTGTGCGCTTCGTCAAACAAGACTTTTCCAGAGTATACTTCTGCCGCGGCATCTGTCACCTTGATTGGCATGTTGTATCTGACAGATGGAGCTTCGATAGGTGCCACGATGATGGCTATTATCACAAACGCAAAGACGGGAATCAGTTGCTTCTTTCGCAAATTGGGTTTCCTCCAGACACTTAATGGATGAAGCTGGAAGTGATAAGCATTACCACAGAGTCATCTGGGCTAGTGGATGCATTTCATGGAAAGCGACTAGTGAGAATAAAAAGAGGTTGTGAGTAGGCAAGTTAGCTGCCTACTCGATGTTATACTATTTCTTCTTGACGAGTACGACAATCAGTATGATGATGACTACAGCTCCGATACCACCGCCGACCAACAGAAGGGTCATGTCCATGGGTGGAGTGTAGGTCATACCGAAGTGTATTGCCTGCACGACGAAATTCGCGGAGAGCTCAACGTCGTAGTACTCCCAAGAACTCATCGGCTGGTAGTCGCCGTAGGGTGATGCACCTGACACAATAAGGGCGCCAGTGCCTGCAGCACCTGCATTGACCTCCAATGCTGCTCCAACAAACGCGCCCTTGTCGCCGTCCTCATGCGCATAGGGGTACGTTGTGTCTGCGTCGGTAATGGTAGCATTGGGGCTGTAGTAGAGCAACGGGTATACGTTGGCAATCGACTCTGTCTCAAGGGCAACAGGATTCACATCCGCACCAGGAGTGGCGCTGTCGCTACCGTAGACCAGTGTGGGCCCATGCATGAGGACCTTGTCTACGCCCTCCACTATATCGGCCACAAAGGGGTCATCACTAGTACTATTTGTGACGGGTCGATATGGAGCACCACAGTTCTCCACAGGGTCCTCGACTGAAGTCGGTTCCCCGTAGATGTGTGAACCCACCTCCTCAAGGATCGCAGTCATGTCGTCGCTGATGTACTTGCCACCACCATAGTCCGAGTCGTAGGCGACCCACATGAACTTGTCTCCAGCGTTGAACCAATCGGCAATCGCTGTGATTTCACTTGCAAGGAAGGCATTTGATTCTCCGTATATTGATGCCAGTACCAGACCATCTGCATCTGCAAGAATGCTAGAGTTGATTCCACCCCAGGCCCAGACTACTTCGTAGCCCAGTGCGGTGAGGTTGTTCTCCAGTTGCAGATCAGTAGTATTCACGAGCTTCGAAGCGTACTGCCCATGGGAATAGTCTAGGACTATCACGGGAGCATCTTGAGCTCTGACCGGTACAGGACCAACGAAGAATGGTGCAAACAGGGCTGCTATCAGCAACACTGCTGCTGCTCTTTTTGCGTACAATCTTGAATCCATCTCTTTCGTGTCCTCCGTATATCTTCTTGAATGAAGACTAATGAATCAGTCTTCACCACCATGATAAAACCTTTTCGAGGAGCGAATGCGCATTCGGAGCTTACGAAAGGTCAACATGAAACGGGGATATCAACCACTCAGGCTGAAAGCTCACGTGCCTGTTTCATTGTCTAGTAGGTATGTTGCTTTTTCTCTTTTCGAAAAGGCTTAATTACCGGGGTACAAGGGTCAGTCTGCCTATGACTTAGGATAGGGAACACAGAAGATTCTGAGAGAGGATTAGAAAAATGAGCGAGTTTGAAAGCACTAGGAACACTAGGACGATAGTGATTGCCATCGTAGTGATTGCCATCGTTGCTGTTGGTGGAATTGCAGGGTTCTTGTTGTGGGGTGGCGGTGGTCCAACCACTCCAACGGACGGAGAAGGACAGTCGATCACGATTCTTACACGGCACGATGTTGCCATCCACAGTGTCTACGAGGGCGAGTTTCTCGCAAGTGAGTATGCACAAGAGAACTCCATCACCGATATAGTCTGGAGGACTCCCAGCGCCGAGTTCTGGAACAACCTCATTGATGCTGGAGAGGTTGATGTTTGCTGGGGTGGTGGCCCGACACTGTTCGACCAACTGATGCGTGACGAGCTTTTGCGTCCTCTTACCAGCCCGTTGATGCAGAGTGCCCTGGGCCGAGTGAATGATACATTGGCTGGCGCGAACATGAAGCGCAACAACTCCGAGGGTGAACCAGTGTGGGTCGCTGCTGCGATATCTTCGTTTGGCTTCACTGTAAACCATGCATTCCTTGATGATTACGACTTGCCCGTGCCCCGCAAGTGGACCGATCTGGCAAATGCCACGTATGGAAGCCTCCTCCCCACGATTCCAACCATCGCCATGGGAAATGCTCCTGGCACAACGTCGAACACTCGAATCTATGAGATTATGACCCAAGGTCTGGGGTGGGATGAAGGATGGATCAACATGGCTCGGATGGCCGGAAGCTCCAATATCTACGTGGGCTCAGTTGAAACACAGTCCGCAGCTGAGAACGGCCAAGTGGGGATTTCAATGTCCATCGACTTCTACGGCTATCTCACCCAGTCAAAGAACCCCGACTGTGAATACATCCTGCCCGAAGGCCAGTCTATCGTGAACGGTGACCCGATTGCGGTTGCTCACAACGCTCCCAACCCGGGTCATGCAGAGGCATTCTTAGACTGGATTCTTTCGCCGTACGCACAGTCACTGTGGATGCATGAGAACATCCTTCGCATGCCTGTTATGCGTGAGGCTTTTGACCAGCCTCTGGGTCAGGCGAATCCTGAGCTCTACAACACTTTCAACAAGACTGTGCAGACCACAGGAATCGATTTCAATGATACCTTGTCGCTCCAGATGAATGCAGCATTTGTCAAGTACTTCGAGTCTGTCTTCACCAATTCTCACACTCAGCTTGTCGACACCTGGCAGACCATTGTAGACGCATACTACGACGGACACATCGATGAAACAGAGCTGGATTACTACGCATCTCTTATGGGTACCCCTGTTACAATTGAAGACCCGGACTCGGGTCTGGACCGGGAGTTCACAGTTGAGTACGCCATAGAAATCAATGATGACATGATCTATGACAGCGTGTATGCCTCGCAAATGCAATCGCTATGGACGACGGCTGCGAAGGCCCAGTATGATAGCGTAAGAAATCAGGTGCTGGCATTGCTGCCGTAGTGGAAGACATCGAAACGAGTCGCAGAGGAGAACGATATGGCACTGCAGGAGAGCAAAGAGGACGAGAGACCTCTTGAAGAGAGTGAAGAACTCGAGTCAGTAAGAGTGACCGACCAGATTGTATCAGGAGTCAAGAGGATTCCTGGTGGAATCAAGAGTCGCAGTCTGACATTTGGCCGTCAGGTTGTTGCCTTCATCAGGAATAGCGGACACGCTCTGCTCTCCTTTGCCAGAGATCCCTTGGGAAGTATTCGGAAGACCTATACGAAGCTGAGGGAGGAACTGGATGCCCTCTCAGCACTGCAGCTAGCTGCAGTCATCATTGTCTTCGGTCTCTTTCTGATAGCACCTCTCGTGAGTGTGGTGGCGTTCTCCTTGGTTGACCCAAACACTGGACTCCCCTCTCTATTCCACATCTCCAATCTGTTCTCGGACTCGAACTTCTGGCCTTGGCAATGGAACTCCAATACTGGTCAGTGGGACAGCTATATCGACCTCAGGACAGTTCTCTTTGCGGGCGACCTGATGGTCATCCGTGGAGTTGATTTGGGAGCCGTTCTCAACTCGATATATGTTGCCTTGGTGGTAACAGCCTTCTCCGTAGTCATCGGCGTCTTCTTCGCATTTATCATCGCCAGGTATGAGTTTCCGGGCAAATCTATCGTTCGAACTGCTTTGATATTTCCAATCCTCGCCACTCCCTTCATTGGTGCAATCGGCATCAAGCGTTTCCTTGGGCCAAGAGGATTCTTCAACAACCTCTTCTACACAATGCTTGGTGTGACGCCATTTCGCTTCGAGTTCCAAGGCCTTGCTGCAGTTATCTTCGTGCAGTCGCTCTCTTTCTTTTCGCTTGTATATCTCAATGCATATTCGTCTTTCATGAGCATCGATCCATCACTGGAAGAGCAAGCGGAGAATCTGGGTGCCACGGGCTTCAAGCTCTTCAGGTCCGTTACACTCCCTCTTGCCATGCCCGGCATTCAGGCTGGAGCAATCCTGACCTTCATTCTCAGTATTGAAGATCTCGGCACACCAATTGTGTACTATGAGCATCAGCAGGCGCAGAAGACTTTGGCCTACCAGGTCTTCGCGAGTATTGCCACCCAGAGCGGCCAGATAGACCCTGCTGGACCCGCGATTGGGATTCTCCTCCTGATATTCGCCTTGACTGGCTTCTTAGCGATTCGAAAATACACATCGCTCCGGTCTTACGCTTCTGGCTCAAAGGGCGGACAGTGGAATCCACGAACGAGGAGACTCCAGTCTCAAGGGCTCTCGGTCAATGGTGCCGTTCTTGCCTTAGGCTGGTTCTTCGAGGGTGTTCTCGTCCTTCGCACAGGGTTCAATGTTTCAACCATTCTTCTGTTTGCTCTTCTTGCTTTCCATACTGCTCTATCTCGGATTTCGAAGTATCGGGATAAGCTTCCCGAATGGATTCTCAAGAGTCGCATTCGTATTCCCACGAGCTTCCTGCTCTACGCTGTTCTCATTCCGGTGCTGTTTCTGGCCCTGATACCACAGATCAGTGTGATTGTTCTCTCGTTTGCAGGTAACTGGGCGACCGACTCTCCACTTCCGACAGCATGGACGTTGGATAACTACTCCGTTCTCTGGCAGTATACCAATGTTGCCCAGTCAATCAATCTAACCTTGCTTTATGGTGCCGTTGCTACAGTCTTCATTGTATTGCTCGGAACAAGTGCAGCATACCTCATTGCACGACGTGATGTTCCAGGTAAGACCTGGCTGGACTTACTGGTGACCTCCCCTATTGCACTTCCGGGAATTGTCATTGCAACGGGCTACTTCACGCTTTTCTATGGTAGTCCCTTCTTTCCAGCTGGGTTTCCAGCGTTTCTCATAACAATGTCTTATACAATACGCAAGTTTCCGTTCACGGTAAGGGCTGCATACGCCGGGCTTCTATCAACGCCTGTTGCACTGGAGGAGGCATCCATGAACGTGGGTGCGAGCAAGAACCAGACTTTCGCCAGAATCACGATGCCTCTGATTGGTGTGAGTGTACTTGCAGGGTCATTGCTCTCGTTTGTGTATTCGGTGAGTGAGGTTAGTACTAGTCTGATACTGGGCAGCGTAGGAAGAAATTGGGCGCCTATGACATTCTGGACCAATGAGGTGCTGAATGCAACGGGTCAATATGGTGGGTACTTCAATGCTGCTTGCCTAGGAGTACTCATGATGGTACTCCAAATGATTGTTATTACTATAACAAACAAAATCCTTGGTGCTAGGTCTTCGGCAATCACAGGTATATGAGGTGTTATGGATGGTAGAAATTCGACTAGAAAACCTCCGAAAGACATTCGGTGAAATCGTTGCTACTGATGAAGTGAACATGATACTGGAAGAAGGAGAGCTCTCTACTCTCCTCGGGCCCTCGGGATGTGGAAAGACAACTCTGTTGCGCCTGATTGCTGGTTTCTACAAACCTGATCGAGGTCACGTATACTTCGATAATAGGGACGTAACAGATGTACCCCCTCACAAACGCAATACCGGAATGTGTTTCCAGAATTATGCTCTTTGGCCTCACATGGATGTATATGGGAATATTGCATACGGTCTGAAACTGAAGCGTGTCAAAGGGATGAAATACACCAAAGCGGCCATTGATAAACGTGTCAGAGAGGTCTTGAGGCTTGTGCGTCTGGAGGGTCTTGAGAGGAGACATATTCATCAGCTGTCTGGAGGCCAGCAGCAACGTGTTGCGCTTGCGAGAGCCTTGGTCATCGAACCTGATGTCTTGCTGTTGGATGAACCTCTGTCAAATCTGGACGCCAAGCTGCGTGTTGAGATGCGTGAAGAAATCATCCGGATACAAAGGGAGCTGGGCATCACTACCGTCTATGTCACTCATGACCAGCACGAGGCATTGAGCATATCGGACAAACTGGCTGTGATGGACCACGGATACATTCAGCAGTTTGGCCCCCCCAGGGAGATATACTCATATCCTCAGACTGTCTTTGTAGCAGATTTCATCGGTCAGTGTACCTTTGTTGATGGAGAGATAACATCACTCTCAGATTACATAGAAGTCGCTATTCCCAAAGGGCAGACCATCGCTGGTAAGAGCACAATCCCGGACTATCCATTCGAGAAAGGAGAGATTGTGAAGTGCGCCATTCGCCCTGAGGACTTGCATCTGGAGAAGACCGATCCGAGGGACAACATGATTGTGGGCGAAGTTGAACGAACGATATTTGTCGGGAACTCCCTTGAGATCTATTTCAATGTGGGTGACATCTCCGCACAGGCTCTATTGCCCCCAGAATCAGATATTGAGGGCGGGCAGGAGCTTCGTCTCTATGCGCCCCGTCCCGAAGTCATGATACTTCCTGTCGGTGGTGTGGAGGCTCTTCGGAAGGTTCCCGGTCATCCCCTCTTCCAAGCACCGGCGCCGACTAGCCGCGCTTCTTCGAGTGCCTAGTCATCACTGCTACGCCTCTATCGAATGCCAGCATTTCGCGGCCATTCAGGATTGCCTTCCCCACTCCGACAAGATCTCCTGCTGGGTCAACAATGAGAGTTTCTTCGCCTGCCCGCAGTGTGTGGCTTGCGTTTGTCACGAACTTGGCCAATGCGGACTTCCCTGCAGCAACAAACATCGAGGCTTCTTCCTCCATTGTGACGATATACTCTCCCGGGATGTCCTGAACAAGAAGTTCGAGGCCCCCTTCGAATGTGGGGGTAAGCATCCCTGTTGTTGGCACGACGGTGAAGAGAATATCTCCCTCGCGCTTAAGATGGCGTATCTTTCCCGTTGACCTTGAGTAAACGACCTCCAAACTCTTCAGGAAGGTGTCCGAAACATCGATTTCCCATTGATAGGCGAAGAGTGCACGGAGTTTTCTCAAAGCATCCTCCTTCTTCTCGTCTTCCCTCGGAATGACTTCGGCCACGGCGGTTGCGCTGTCAAGAGTTTCGATGTCGATGACAGGAGTGACTGCTGAGAGAAACGTGCTTGTATATACATCCCTCAGGAACCAGTATGCCTTCCTGAATCGCATCTTCTCTACTAGTTCTAGTACCCGCGCTTTGGCTGTATCTACCGTATAGGCGTCGATTGTTGTTGGGAATAGGGTCTGTTGGGCAGGATATGCATGCTCAAGCTCCAGTGGCACCACACCGAAGGGTGTTACGTAGACTAGGATGGCACGCTCTGGGGCAACCGCTCGAACAGCATCGGCTATCTGCCCTGTTGTATCAGAAAAGGGGCGATCTCCCAAATGGGGGACAAGAAGCAGTGTATCTGTGGTCCAATAGGGATACCGTCTCATGATTCTAAGATGCTGTCTGACAAAGGCCGGGTGGATTGCTGTTTCGGGGCCAGTGTAGAAGATAGACGCGCCCTTCCCAACAGGGTCATTCTCTTCAAGCATTGCCTGACTGTTTATGATGACTTGAAGGGCCTCCTGAAGGGTAGGATGACCTCGGGCTCGGGCCGAAGCCAACTCGATGAGCTTTCCGTCAACGATATACTGACGTATTCGTCGCATCTCAGATGCCGTCACGTAAAGGTTGTGGCGCATGAGGGCCGTCACACGTTCTTTCTCCGGCAATTGTTTCAAATCATCTGCAGTGGTTCCACTACACACCGGGCAATCGCAGGGCAGTTCACGCAGGTTCTCCAGATGCACTGTGCCCGTTGGTAACAGAACTCTGCCGGCATCGGCGAACTTTGCATAGGAGGCCGAATCGAAGAAATCACATCCGGCTAAGGCTGCGATGGCCATGAACATCGGATGCCCACATCCAAAGAGATGTATTGGCCTATTCGGGGGAAGTCGACTCTTCGCAGCAAGAGTTGCTCTGATGACATCAGCAAATCTATATCGTTCCATCAGCGGAACAACACCCCCTATCGGGTGAATCTCGATATCTAAGGCGGCCATTTCATGTGCAGCCCTCCTCCTCAGGTCTTCGTAGACTCCGCCTTGGACAGTACCTGCTAAGTACATGTCGCCCTTCTCCGCTACGGATTTTCTAGCTCTCTCTAGCGACGTATTTACATCCCCTTCAACCCTCATCTTCCCCGCATCAGGTTCAGAAAACACATCAAGAATGGTCCCAACGTCACTGCCAATCTCCCTTTGGAACCGCACTATGTCCAAGGGATCGATCTCTCCCTCCGGCAGCCCATGGAAGTACATCTGGAATGTACCAGAGTCAGTCATTATTGGCCCATCGAAGTCCAGCAGGCCATGGACTCCCTCCTGAAGGGCTCGCTCGCGGAATTCCTGCTTTGACTTGATGATGTATGAATTAGTGATAACCATCTGGTAGCCAAACTGCTCTCTTAGCTGTCGCGGCCTGATCTCGGATCTACCCGGATGGATAACGGGCATGAGAAGTGGTGTGTCAACATCCCCGTGCCTTGTTGAGAATCTGCCCAACCTTGCAAGAAAGTCCTTGTTCTTTATCTCAAAGTGTTCCATTATACCAACCCTAGTTCTTCAATGCGATACAAAGCAACTGCTGGCCATTGTTGGGTCAATTCACGAATCAAACCGTTTAAGACACTTGGCTTTTGACATTGCATGATGGAATCCCTGAGAGCTCTCCTGGTTCAGAGCCGAGAATACGGCGAACATGATCTTCTGGATGAATTCCAGGCACTAGCTGAGACCGCGGGTTATACTGTGGTCGAGGCAATGGATATTGTGGGTCCGAAATCGGCTCGTTTTGCCATATCATCGGGCAAGGTCGAAGAGATTGCAACTCATATTGATATCAGCAAACCTGATGTTGTACTCTTCTCCCCCAAATTGAAGTCCAGTCAGATGTATCGCCTCATGGAGAAATGGGATGTTGAGGTTCGTGATAGAAACCAGCTGATACTCGAGATATTCGGTAAGCACGCAAGGACACCCCAGGCCAAGCTGCAGATTGAACAAGCGCGACTTGAGTATGAGCTCCCCTTTATCCGACATCAGCTACGCATACAACTTCAGAGTGAACACACTGGTGCCCGACCTGTGGGAGAACAAGTGGGTGCAGGAGAAGACCTGCTGAATATCCGAACCATGGAACTTCGTAGACGCATTGCCACCATTCGTTCCAAACTAGAAAAGATATCCGATATTCAGGAATTGAAACGAAAGAGAAGGTCGAAGGTCGGCTTCTTGGAAGTGACTCTGACAGGCTATACCAATGCAGGAAAGAGCACTCTGCACCGCACTCTTACAGGTTCCGAGGTAAAGGTCGCCGACCAGCTATTCACAACGCTATCAACGAAGACCCGGCGCCTTGACATTCCTGGCCGACAGGTCGTGGTAAGCGACTCTGTAGGTTTCATCAGTGATCTCCCACCTGAGCTTCTTGATGCCTTCAATACTACTCTCATGGAGATTGGGAACGCTGACGTCATCGTTCTGGTGGTGGATGCCAGTGACTCGGTCTATGAGATGAATCGGAAGGTCGGCGCCTGTATTGACACTTTCAAGGAGATTGGGGTGAATGGCATTCCTCTGGTAGTGGCCCTGAATAAGATTGACCTTGTGGAGGACATCTCTGTACGTGAACGGATGACTATGCTGCAAGATATCGGGCGTGCTGTTGTTCCAATATCCGCAAAGGAAGAAACGAACCTTGAAGAACTGATTCTTGAAGTCAGACGCAGTTTACCGGTCCTTCACAGATACCATGTCACTATTCCCTACGAGTCATCGGGAATGGCAATGCTGTCCTGGTTGCACGATAACGGTCATGTGGAGAAAGAAGAATTTGGCGAGAATGTAATCACTGTGGAAGCACGTCTCAGCTATGATACTGTCCAACGCTTGTTCACGATGCTGCCTGAAGGCGCTCTCAAGAGAATGGAGCGATTTGTGCCTAGTGAATGAAACAGGAATGCAGTCAGGCAATAGCTTTTAGTCGTTTCTGCGCTCCACAAACTGGGTGAATTGCTGCTTGATTGTCATGGAACTGAAATCGCCCGAGAAGATTCTCGAGATGCTAGAAGGGAAACATCGCATTGTCCTGTTTGGAGACTCTGGCTGCGCACAGATGTGTGACGTTGGGGGCATCCTTCAGCTTGAGGACATGGGTGACTTCCTTGAAGAGAATGGCAAGGAGGTGCTTGGATACGTCTTCGTTGAGGGCGGAATGTGTGATATCAATGCGTTCAAGCAAGAACTCGAAGCGAACAAAGAGATTGTTGAGAAGGCCGATGCCTTCCTTGTTCAAGCATGCGGCGTTGCTACCCAGACACTAACTCAGCTGCATTCTGAGAAAGAATCGTTCCCTGCAACTGACTCTGAGTTTCTTGGAAACATGCCCGAGAGATTTCACCATCATGAGCAGTGTGTCATGTGTGGAGAATGCATCCTTGATCTTACAGGGGGCATCTGCCCCATCGCGCGCTGTGCCAAGGGCATCTTGAATGGTCCGTGTGGTGGTTCAATGGATGGTATGTGCGAGAGAGATGAAGATACTGAGTGTGTATGGCAGTTGATATACGACCGCCTCAAGGCTCTCGGGAAAGAAGAGAATATCAAGAAGATTTGGGCCCTCAAGGACTGGAGCCTTGCTCGCGGTCCTCGAAAGCTTGAACACGGAGCTTTCTTCTAGACATCGTCCTGCGCTGCATCTTAGAAGCGTGCGTACGACATGGTGACTGACATCTCTTGGGCTCGGAAATGAAATAAGGGTGGAGAGAGTCGCTCTGGTGCAAGCAAATAATCTGGAGAAATCAAACCTGCCAATCAGTCATCTAGATTCCCTACTTGAGAACAATGAGTTCGTTGTAACAGGTGAGATCACACCTCCTCATGGTTCCGACGCCAACATAATCCGTGAGCACACCCATCTGGTTGCTGAATACTGTGATGCAATCAACATCACTGATAACGTTCGGGGTATACCGACAATGAGCAGCATGGTCTGTGCCCATTTCATTCTTCAGGCTGGGGCCGAGCCCATAATGCAGATGTCTGCGAGAGACAGGAACCGAATCCTGTTTGAGAGCGAGCTCTATGGCGCCTACGCGCTCGGCGTGCGTAATCTCATGTTCATCACAGGCGATCATACTCTGCTCGGATCCCATCCAGAGGCAAAGATGGTCTTTGACATGGACTCTATCCAAGCGCTACAGGTTACCAAGCATCTTATGCACGGAACAGACCTCTCCGGGCAAGAACTGGAGGGGACTCCAACATTCTTCATCGGAGCTACTTTCAATCCCTATGCTGATCCCCTTGAGATGCATATCTGGCGGACTGAGAAGAAACAGGCAGCGGGGGCTAGGTTCTTTCAGACCCAGGCCATCTATGATACAAGCCGTCTGCAGGAGTTTATGAAGGGCATCGAAGGACTTGATGCTGGAGTCCTAGCTGGAATCATCCCTCTGAAGGGTCCTAAGATGGCCAGATTCATGAACAAGCGCATTCCTGGCATTAAGATTCCCGATTCTATGATTTCCCGGCTTGATGAGGCAGGGAGAGGTCTAAAGGGTGCTGACAAGCGCGAAGCTGTTAGAGCAGAGGGACTCCTTATGGCCTCAGAAACAATCGAAAACATTCGTAAGATAAACGGAGTGGATGGGATTCATATCATGGGCGTGGGCTGGGAGAGCGCAATCCCCGAACTAGTTAAAGGTGCAGGCCTCTACCCAAGACCTAGGTGAAAGAGTCGTTATGTTCGTGTTCAAGAAGAACCAGGTATCATACGATTTCGGCGGTGTGACCATAGGCGGTCAGCCCGGAGAGAACCCCACCGTCCTCATAGGTGGTCTCTTTTTCAAGGGGCAGCCAATTGTGGAGAACACGAAACAGGGATTGTTTAATGAGGAACTGGCCTCTGACTGGATTGCCACCGGCGTGGAAATGGAGGAACGAACGGGTCATCCCCTCGTGATTCAGGCATTCGGGCGGACACCTGAGGCGATGGAGAAGCACATCTCTTGGCTTGCTGATTCCTTCGAGGGCCCCTTTATGTTCGAGTCTACCAGTGCGAAAGCCCGAAAACGCGGAATTGAATACTGTGATGAGACCGGTCTCTCTGATCGAGCAATCTACAACTCAATCAATCTCTCGATGAAGGATGATGAGAAAGCGTTGCTTCGAGAGAGCTCGTTGAACATGGCTGTTGTTCTGGGTTGGTCTCCACGTGCAACCAACTTATCCGACCGAATGGACACCGTCAAGAAGATGCTCGAAGACTCCCACTCAATGGCCGTTGAGAAAGTGTTGGTGGATCCCGCAACTCTACCAGTCGGTGCAGGATACGGTCTTGAGTACAGGACAATTCTTGCCATCAAGTCCGAGCTAGGCCTCCCCACCTGTCTTGGTCCCCACAATGCGCCATCGGCTTGGAAGTTCATACGCCAAGAGGGCTTAGATGATGAGATTACTCATCTCTCTACGGTTGTTGCATCAACCGTTGCAGCCCAGCTGTTTGCTACTGACTGCATAATGTATGGGTCAATGGTCCGTACAAAGGAAGTATATGCAGCTGTTGCATTGATTGGGAACGCACTGGCAACAGCTGTTGCTGAGGCCAGTCGGACTCTTGGACGCGATGCAGAGCTGTTTGATCCCCCAACGTACACCTAAAGGTGAAGAAGATGTCTGGTGAACAAAACACTCGAGATTGGCCTGTTGTTGCTGGAGATTTTGAAGTAGGTGATCCATCGCTGAGTGTTGCCATATGCACTCTGGGGAAGAAGATTGAAGTCAACAGCAGGTATGCCATAATCGGGACATGCAAGACCGAGAATATTGGCATTGAGCGTGTGGTCGTCAATATCATCTCGAATCCAAACATCCGATATCTCATTCTCTGTGGTCCAGAAGTACCGGGACATAGGACGGGTGCATCATTGAGCTGTCTCCATCAATATGGTGTCAGCCACGACAATCGAAAGATTCTGAATGCGCCGGGTGCAATCCCCTATATTGAGAACATTCCAATGGAGGCAATAGACCGATTCAGAGGGCAAGTGCAACTCATCGACTTGATGAACGTTACAGACCCGGACACGATTCGTGATGAGGCTGAATCTCTTCTTGCTCACCAGATTGGCCCGTTTCCTGAGGGTCCTTTCTGGGTGGAGTTCACTGTGGAGGCCGAACGTGCCGCTCATAGAACCCTCGGTGCAGGAATTGCCGTCCTTCCGGAGTTTGATGTATACTTGGACCCGATGACATCTCTTTTGGAGCAGTTTGCTCTGGGAGCTTCTCTTTCACTACATCCCACCAATGTGGGAATTGAAGTTCGCGAGATGGAGTCTGGTACTGTCTTGATTGGAAAGGAGATGTAGATATGTTTGTATTTGAGAAAGAACAGGTCATCCACAGAATCGGTGATGTCGAGATAGGAGGTTCGCCTGGTGAGTTGCCAACTGTTCTTGTGGGCACAATCTTCTATCATGGAGACAAACTGCTGGAAGACGCCAAGAAGGGCAGCTTCGACAGGGCGAAGGCAGAAGAGCAGATAGCTACCCAAGAAGAGATGTCCGAGATCACGGGGAATCCCTGTATGTTACAGATATGCTCACAGACCGATGAGGCCATGTGCAAGTTCATTGATTTTGTCACTGAGGTCTCTGATGTCCCCTTCCTGATTGATTCAACAGAATCTGAAGTTCGAGTGGCAGGGCTTCGACACGCTGAGGAGATTGGCTGCCTTGACAGAGCAATCTACAATTCAATCAGTGTTTCCGTGGAGAGCAAAGAACTCGAAGCGATTGATGCGATCGGTCCAGAATCAGCTATCATCCTTGCATTCAATCCTCGTGATTCTTCCATCGGCGGACGGAGGGCAGTGTTGGATACCGGAATCGACGATAGTTCTTCGGGTCTTCTTGCCCTTGCGAAGGAGGTTGGCGTTCAGAAGCCGCTTATCGATACCGCAACCACAGCCATGGGTGCTGGTGCAGGTTCTGCAGTGGCCTTCACCTTTGTTTCGAAGTCTGTCTACGGGTTGCCTACCGGATCAGGAATCCACAATGCACCGGCATCTTGGACCTGGCTGAAGAACCGAAAGAAGGTAGACAAGGAGGCTTACATGATTTGCGATGTTGCCTCCAGTCTGATGCTCCAGATGATGGGTGCTGATTTCGTCCTCTACGGGCCGCTGAACAATGCAAAACGTGTCTTTCCTGTAGCTAGTATGGCTGACATTTTCACCGCGGAGTCTGTCAAGGCCGAGCTTGGCATTGAACCCTCCAACGAACACCCATTCAAGAAACTACTCTGACAAACTGATGGTGTTGACACTGATGAGACCTGAAATAGTACATCCTCGAAGAATCAGTGCATCCTCACTGAAGGTTGGTCCATTCTATACGGTTGTGTCAGTAGAGCTGGGAAATACGACCACCAAGTGCATCATAGTGGCCACCAATCTCGAGACTGCCGAGATCTTTGAGGTGGCAAAAGAGGTACGCATGACACGGGACATTCGTCCGCCAGGAGACGACGAGTCGAGCTTTGGAGAAACAATCACAGGCGTGCCATTGACAGAGAACTCCGTCACTGAGATGGTTGCTGACCTCCTCACAAGTGCAGTATCAAAGGCCAAGCTCGACATAGAGAATGACATTCACTTCGTGGTCAGGTCTACAGGCATAAATGCAGGATTCACGACGCCACAAGAAGTCCACTGCATAATCAAGGCGCTGGCACAGGGCTGTCTTGATGCTGGTGTTCCACCGCGAAAGATGACTGCATCGCTGTCTCCTGAGAATCTCCCTCCAGGCGTTCGAGGGTACACTTGGCTTAAGAAGGTGTATTTCGATGGAGCCGTCGCAAGCTGCCTTCCCCCAGCGAATACAGAAATCGTGGCAAATGAGATGGAAGGGGAGCTGGTCACTGCAGGAATCAAAGGTGCTGTCAAAGGCACAGATATCGACTTTCGAAATCCTGTTCTCACGTTGGACTTTGGGACAACTCTTGCTGGAAGAGTCGTTGATGACTCTTATCCCTATGCTCATACTACTGGTTCATTCGCAGGGCTTGCAGGGGCCATTCCTGATGCTCTGGCAAAGGGGTCAGGACTCTCGAGCAGAACTGATGCAGTCATGCTCGATTTGTCATCGCAATCCACAAGGACTACTGATCTGAAGGTAGAGCAATGGGTTGAGCGTCTTGAGAAGATAATCCAGATTGAGGAGGTTCCAGATGGAGTGGAGCAGTACGGTACAGTTCCTGTTAATACCGATGCAGCCGCCGAGTCCGGGACCCTGCTCATCGGCATAGACGTTGGCGACAATGGTTCAGACTTGCCTCTGTTGTCACGACATGGTTTTGAGATAGTCGAGGAGGGCGGAAAAGGTCTATTCTTGGCTGTCGTGGACCTGCTGATGGCCCGACTGGCATATCGCTTGATAAGCATCTGTGACTTCAGGAAACTGGTGCGCCCTGAAACCTCTTTTGGGCTAACAGGACGGGCACTCGTGACAGGGCAGAAACCGGCCCTTCTTCTTGCTGAACTCCTGAGTGGCAAGCTGATGCCTCCGGAACCATCACGCCAGGTTGTATTTGTCGAGGACGGGCTCGCCATGGGTGCTGCTGTGACCGCTAGATGCATGAACTCAATGGGGACGCGAGAGAATCCGATGGGCGGTCGAAGAGGGGACTCGTGTATAATGGGTGCGCGGATGAAGCTTCAGAGAGAATAGTCTCCATCGTCTTGCACCATGATATAGCCGACTGAGAGATAGGTATGCTTTATTTGCAGTTCTCCTCGCGGAAGTATTGAGGCTGTGCATTGGAACTATTTCCGATAAAGACTCGTACCATCACAAGAGAAGATGACTTCCTCAGCGTGATTTCGCAATCCATGAAGTCCCAAGATCTCGACCCCAAGGAGGGTGACATCATGGGCATTGCCGAGACTCCGTTGGGGACGACTGAAGGTAGGGTTGTTAGATTGAACGATGTCAGTGTGACTGATGAGGCTCGCAATCTAGGCACGAAGTATGACATCCTTCCTGCAGTGGCACAGCTGGTACTAGATGAGGCGGATGAGATTCTTGGTGGTATTCCTCGTGTTGTATTGACCATCAAGAACAATACCCTCATGGCGAATGCTGGGGTTGACAAGTCAAACGTTCCGGCTGGTTATGCCTCGCTCTTGCCAGTCGATGCAAAGGCCAGTGCTGCTCGAATCCGTCAAGAAATTCTGGGACGATGGGGATTGAGGCTTGGAGTGATCATCATTGACAGCAGGACGCAACCTCTCAGGCTCGGCAATATTGGGATGGCCCTAGGCGTGGCCGGATTTCGGCCTGTCATGGACGACCGAGGACGTAGAGATCTCTTCGGCAACGAGCTCCGTATAACTCGCAGAGCAGTGGCAGACAACTTGGCATCTGCATGTACCGTGCTTATGGGCGAGTCTGACGAGTCTATACCTGCTGTGCTTATTCGTGATGCCCCAGTCGAACTGGTTGACGAGGCCTTTGATTCGTCTGCAATGTGGATAAGCCCTGCTGAGTGCATGTACATGGCAATCTTCGAACAATGGAGACGGGGCATGGCTGAATAGGCCACAGTGAAGCACTAATCACAGTGACTGTCCCCGTCGCAGGTTTTTATTTAAGAACGGATTGACCTTGTCGTGTTACGTCCTGACTCCTGACTGCGAAAGAAAGAAAAGGATTGCAGTGTCAGCCTGCAGTTGCAGACCTCTAAAGAAAGGAGAACCAATTCCATTGACCAAGAAGACTGCTCTAATCGATGTTCATGAAGCTGGTGCATCAGGAGATATGTTTCTAGCTGCTCTTCTCGATTTGATGGGAGAAGACGATGCCTTGTTGCCTGTTGCTGCAGCCCTGCTTATCTACGATCCGACTCTGCGTGTCAAGGTTGTTCAAGAGGAAAAGGCTGGAGTGAACGGTAAGCGACTCGAGGTCGTGGGGGACAAGGGTATCCGACTCAGTCCGAAGTCGATGCTGGAAGTGTTACAGACTGTCTGTGAGGAACTCGAGCTCTCCAAGACAGCAGCAAAGCTGGCAGAGAGGGCACTGGATGAGATTCTTCAGGCCGAGGTGCGCGCACACGATACCCCTATTGAGCAGTTACACCTCCACGAAACTGGCCAAGTTGATACTGTTCTAGATATTGTCGGAACAGTGTATCTCCTCGAGAAGATGGGCCTTCTGAATGAAGTGAGATTTGTGGCGACAAGAGTTGCAGTTGGCAGTGGCACCATCGAAACCGAGCATGGCGAGCTGGAGGTTCCAGTTCCCGCAGTGGCTGAGATATTGGTTGCTCATGATGTTCCATTTCTCACCGGCAAAGCCGAAACTGAAATCCTGACTCCCACTGGAGCGGCCCTTCTGGTATCCCTCGCTCAGGAGTATGTAGATTCGACTGAGGATTTTGTCCTTGCACAACAGGGTACCGGGTTTGGCTCACGCGACCTTGGGGAAGTTCCCAACAGAATGAAGATATCCCTTGGCAATTTCAAGGAGGCAGAGGGCGTTGCAGAGGCTCCAGAACCCAAGAGTTCTGAGAAGACTGAACGAAAGGCTTCTCAAGTGGTGAGTCCGCCGACTCGTGGAGAGGAGAGGGCTGAAGTGTTTGAACAATGGAACGATGATAGCGTTATTGTGATTGAAGCAAATGTAGACGACGTTGATGGCGAAGTCATGGGCAGTCTCTTCGACACGTTACTCTCGGAGGGATTGGCCTACGATGTGGTGATGATCCCGGCATATGGTAAGAAGAATCGACCCTGCTTTGTGGTCAAAGTCATCGCAGCCAAGACCGGTCTGAAGAGCATTGCCGAAATCATGATTCGTCACCTAGGTACTCTGGGAATCCGGTACACATCATGGCAACGTCTGAAGGCTGCCCGCGAGACTATTGTCTGTAAGCTGGAGATCGATAATAAGGACTACATGGTTCGTGTGAAGATATCAAGAGGACCAGACGGCAGCATAATCAACATCAAGCCTGAGGCTGATGATATAATGAAGGTGTCAGCGGAGACGGGAATCCCTGTGCGAGAGCTTAAGCCGCGAGTGGCACTGCAGGCACATGCAGTCACCGAATGATGTCAGTGAGCATGGTTGGTATATTGATACACGGGATACGCCTCAGTTCTTGAGATGTACTGGGCCGGTATCAGATTCTCAAAGGCTCTGAAACACAGTGTTGCATAGGCTGCGGCATCGTAATGCGTGTTCTTATTGAGAAGTTCTAGAGCTTTCACTCTCCTGAGTGGATTCTGAGAACTTGCATCCACCATGATGTATCGTACCTTTTGCCCGGCGTGTAGCTCCCTTCCTGCCTTGATGAGCTGCTGTGCAACAATTGAGGCGCGTGAGGTTGTCCGATAATCCTGTGGCTCTCGGGTCAGACGGGAGTTCAAAATCAAATCCCGGATATCAACATCCCCCTCATTGAGCCTTTGTATGTATCTTCTACACGTCTCATATGCATCCGGTATTCTGTCGAGAAACCCCTCCTTATCCTTACCACGAGCAAGGACCTTGATCATCTCCTGTTGGCAGTCCCCTACATAGAGGCATGTGTCGCGCCGCCGCGTTTCAATCCCTCTGGTCTTTATCGCCCCATTTCTATAGACGCCGTAGTACCGGTTCAAGGGAGCTATTGTGGGATGAAGTCTTGACGAAGGAATCACCATCCATCGATAGATGCCCTTCAATGACATTTCGATTCCCACTGTTTCTGTGACCCGTTCGCAGAAGTCCCTCACATGCTCATAGTCTATCGGGCTGTCAGACTTCACCCAGAGTGAGTCTACGATACCGTGAACCATCTCCAGCCCCATCTCCTCTCCTATCTCTTGGGTCCTTAGCAGTACATCTCTGGCCAGTGCGGTGACTGCAGTGTGGGCCTCTACTCGTCCAAACTTTGCATTCTTGAACCCGAGGTATCCGAAGCAGGAGACCAGGATTCCCTTCAGAGTGTTTTGCATCCGCTCATACCGTGCAGTGTCCGTTCCCTCTCGGATGAGTCTCTTGAACTCCTTCCTCTTCTTGAGAATCAGTTCGAGTGACTTAGCTACTATCCCACGCTTCTGATTACACAGGCGGAAGTTAAGACCCGGTACCTCTATACAGTGCTCGTAGTCAAAGGGGCAGTCTTCCCGTGTGCAGATGGTTTCGGGGCTTATGTTCCGGGTCACCATGAGCGTTGGATACATGGACGAGAAGTCGCATTCTGCTATGTTCTCATAGATATCAGGTTGAGGTTGAAGAATTAGTCCTCCACGGTCGATAGTGGCTAGTTCATTGACCGACTTGAGAAACTCAGGGTTTCTCTTTACTGGTGGAATCAGCATCCCCATCTGATATGCATTATAGAACTGAACCGCAGCATTCACCCCACCAATAGACATCCGTGCAACGCGTTGAGGCTGTGCAAATGCAAGTCTACACCCCTCGATGATTCCTTCCATGCCCGAGGGGGAATAGGAGAAACCTTCAGTTCGATCGATATGCATTCTACCGTTGAACATGACTTGGTTGCCGGAGCGGTACACGACTCTATTATATTGCCAGAACGAGGTCGGCTCACGGTATTGCACCCGGAGTGGTGTATCGTCACGGGAGAGAACCAGCTCGAAATCATTGACTCTGCATCTGATAGTGAGATAGCGGAACAGGTCCTCGTCACCCCCCTGTGTCACTATGATGTCCGGGTCTATGTCGTCGATGGTCCTCTGAAATCTCTCCAAGGTTTCCCGTTCGCTTCTCTCCTTTATGGTGATGATCTCTCCGTCGCTCTCTATCTCGATGTGATGAATCGGGTCTTCCAATCTTGGAAACAACCTGTCTGTATCCACAAAGACCTCAATCCGAATCTCTCGGAGATATGGCACCTCATACTGAACTGCCTCTCTACTGTCGATACACCTGATGTTGGTGACAGTCTGTTCGGTGAATTGCAACTCTACTCGTCCGAAGGGAAATATCTCTCGCGTTATGAAGAACTGCTGAATCGGATCTATATCTGCGTTGAACACCGTTGCACCTGGCAGCCTCTCCAGATCCTCGGCCAGCTCCCGAATCGAATCGGGGGATGAGAACACCTCAATGACCTCTTGTGGTTCAACATCATATACGTCCACGAAACGCCGGACCACCTGCGAATCTACAACGAGAGGGTGTTCCTCCACCAATCCTATGATTCTGTCTTTGGTCCATTCAGCGTCTTTCAACAGATCGGTGGAAACAAAGACCGAGGGCTTGAAGTCGTGATAGGTGTATCCCCGGGTCTTACCACCGATCTTGATCCACAGAGTGAGAGCATGCTGTTGTGTGTCTATGCTGGCATCCATTAGCCATCCTATTTCTCTCATCTTCGTCATTTTCCAAGCTGCTGTTCAAGCTGGGAGAGTCGACCATCTAGTCGCTCAAGGTCTGCCGTCAATTCCATCAATGCCGCTACAAGAACAACCTCCATGATTCGGGGGGTGATAATCATGGAACCTGCATCAGCGTGCTGTCGTGCCTTTTCAAAGACCCTGTCAAGGAGTCCTCTCTGTGAGGCCCTCAGGGTGCGTCTGAATTCTTCCCAGCGTCTTTCTTCGATATCAAGAGCATCTCTGAATGTTCGTGCTGTGCGACCCATCGATTTCTCCTCTCTGTGACGAGCTCAGAGGTAATCCCTCTGTTGACCTTCAGAACATACCTTCCTCCCATACAATTCTGACATTTTCGCGACACCATCGTTGTATTGGATAAACATCTCGAGAGGTGGCTGGTTGCCGAAACTATTGTGTGAAAAGAAACAAGGAAGCTTCTTATTGCAGGTTAGAAGACTCACCACATCAAACTGACTGGTTGAATCTAGTAGGGGAAACGTCAAATAGTCGTACCAGCTTACCTAGGCCAACTGGTCTACTAGGCCGATGCCGGCTCTGAGCCTCACAGGCCGCAGGGTGGTTACAAAATGGTTACAGCGTTGTTCAAGATCGTTCTCATGGGAGATGGCTCGGTAGGGAAGACCTCGCTACGAAGAACGTACATGGGCGAGGGTTTCAGGGCGAGCTATATGATCACTATTGGTGCTGACTTTGCCGTGAAAAAGATGTCCCTTGAGGGTGGTCACGATGTGAGTATCCAGATTTGGGACCTTGCAGGCCAGGAGCACTTCAAGAGCGTCCGTTCGACGTTCTACCGAGGGGCTCAAGGCGCACTTGCTGTCTACTCTACTGTGGAACGAGCCTCGTTTGAGAACCTGCCCAACTGGCTTGATGAATGCTGGAAGAATGCAGGAAAGAAGATCCCTGTCGTGGTCATAGGCAACAAGATTGACCTGAGGGAGCAGTTCCAGGACAACCCTGTCATGAAGCAGACAATCGTGACAACTGAGGAGGGTCAGGCATTCGCCGAGAGCATTGGGAATCAGGGAGTTCAATCTTCGTTCATCGAGACCTCTGCCAAGACCGGAGAGAATGTTGAGGCCTCTTTCTTGGAGCTGGCAATCAAGATTCTCGAAGACGGTGGCATGATGTAGAAGGTCTCTGAATATGTACGCGCCTTCTTGATTCATAACACTTTTAGCAAATACATCTCGCCGAGAACTCAAGTCTTCTCAGGGTGAACCAGATGGAAGGACCAGAGATTACCCTTTTCCTGCGACCTAAGGTATTGAAACCTCCTGCAGAGGTAGCTGGCGATATCACTCGTAGATTCGCAATGAATAAGGTTGGGCGCATGATTGCCTCAGCTACTCAAGACCGTGCTATTCGGCTATACGATGTCTCTAACGGTGAAGAGATTCAGCGCCTTCAGGATGAGTTTCTCTGCACATCCATCGCCTTCAGCCCGCGTGGCGACATCATCGCATCAGGTGGCGTCGATCGTGTGGTGAAGCTTTGGGATATACGAACCGGTGAATGCTTGGCCAGGCTAGAAGGACACACTTACCCAGTCCTGTCACTTTCTTTCTCACCCGATGGCAGCAAGCTGCTCTCTGGGAGCGGCGATACAACCATGATCATCTGGGATGTTGATGATCGAGAGAAGATACACAGGATGAAGGGTCATTCCCTCTACGTAGTGAGCTGCGAATGGTCTCCGGTGAACGAGAAAATAGTGTCGGCAAGCGTTGATGCATCAATCGGCTTGTGGGATGGTAATACCGGCGAGAAGAAGCAATGGATTGAAGAGCATCGAACCGCTGTGCAGGTTGTCCGCTTCTCCGTTGATGGTTCTCTCGTGGCTTCCGGGTCCTCCGATCACGATATCATCGTCTGGAACTCCTCAGGAGAAGAGCTAACGAAGAAATGTGTCTTACGGGGGCACTCAGGGGAGGTACGTTCCGTTGTGTTCAGTACGGATAACAAGTACTTGGTGTCTGGGTCTGCCAACAAGAACCTCTTCGTGTGGAACCTCGAGACCGGCAGAGTAGAGGGTGAAGCCACAACAGATAGCGAGATCGACGGAATCGAATGGATTCACAATGAGCGAGGATTCTTGACCTCTGATGGTAGTGGAGCCATCATCCGCTGGGACATCGCCGAGCTGGATCGTGTGATGGAACCTTTTGAGCAGCTCTTGGATGAGGTCAAGTCAGATACAAGCGGCTCGAGACGCAATGAGCTTATCCAGAAATTTGAAGATCTTCGTAGTCAATATGATCCAGAGGTCCTGCGTGACAAGCGAGTCTTCTACGTCTTATGGCAGTGCAAGAAAGGTCTTGGTCTGCTGAAGGGGAAACCGAGGCGCATGAAATAATCGTACGTTTCAGGACCTGCTTCTACTCGAGTCAATCATGACCTTGCATAGCTGCTCAAATGCCTTCTCAACGTTCTCCCCGGTCAATGCGCTTGACTCAACGTATATGGAGCCGATGCTCTCGGAATACTGCTCGCCCATCTCGGGCTGCACTACTCTGCTGTCTTCAAGGTCCACTTTGTTTGCGACGACAATTACTGGAATCTCGCGGCCTGTGTTATCATACGCTTCCTTTCGCCAGCGGTCGAGATTGAGGAATGTCCTCCTTCGGGTGACATCGTAGACAAGGAGTGCACCTCTTGCCCCGCGATAGAATGACTGTCGAACGATTTCGAATCTGGGCTGACCTGCAAGATCCCAGACTTGAAGGGTGACATTACTGTCTTGTTCAGGTAGAACCAACCGCTTGACAGCAAAATCGCTTCCAATCGTACGCTTGTAATCAGCACTAAAATGATCTTGAGTGAACCGTGTGGTTAGCGCAGTCTTGCCTACTGCTCCATCTCCCAGCATGACGACCTTGAATCGGTATTCGGCTGGCACACTATTCACTTCCCTATAATCTCTGATAAGTAATCGGCCTTAAAATCCTACTGTGACGGAACACATCCTTCAACAGAGAGAATACTTACTGGTTTAGAGTAGAGCAGGTCATAGTTTAATAAGCAATGCGCAATTCTGAGCATGCGGTCCTAGGACCGGGTGTGAGACATGGATAAGCGTCCTGACTACAGAGCCTTGGCAGATATCCTGGAAGAGATGAACAGAGAGGGCGGATTTCGCGCGTCCATACTGGCTAGAGAAGACGGCCTGCTCATGGCCTCTGCTGCAAGCCCTACCACAAATCGAGAGGTGGTCGCTGCTATGTCGGGGTATGTTGCATCTACTGTTGAACGGATGAGAGATGAACTGAGCTTGGGACAGCTCCGCGATATCACTGTTCGCTGTTCTGAGGGAAAAGCAGTCTTCAAGAAGGTTACAGGAACACGTCAGCCGTTCATTCTTGCAGCCCTCATGCCAAAGCGAATCAGATACCATGCACGGGCTGTTGGTAAGGCCGCCACCAAGATTCGACATCTCATGGAATAGCCTCCAACAACAGAGAGATGTGTGAGAAACATTCAAGTGATTTGTTACCTCATGCGCCTTAGCCTCGGTGCGGTCCAGGAGACGGTTCATTGGTTGAAGATGGAGAGAGTCAAGAAGCGGTCGAACAAGACGCTGATTTCTCTCAGATAGAGATAGTCTTCTTCAAGTCTGACACCTGTGCCTTCTGTCCCCGTGCTGAAGAAGTTCTGTTGGAGACCATCGGTGAGTTCGAGTCTGACATGTTCAGAGTCAATACAATCAATGTCTCTGAGAACCCCGAGGTTGCAGAAGAATACGGAGTCTTTGCATTGCCTACGATAATGATTGGAGGGGTGGCTGTCACGGGCATACCCGAACCCGAGGCACTCCTGAAGATGATACTTGGGTCTCGTCTTTCACATGGCAGAGGTGTTGACTAATGAATGACTACACAATTGAGCGGATTAAGACAGGCATCCCTGGTCTGGATGACCTGATTGAGGGCGGATTTCCCAAGGGTGACACGATACTTGTTGCAGGGAAGGCGGGCACTGGCAAGAGCATTCTTGCCAATCAGTTCATCTACAAGGGCGCCGCCGTCTACGACGAACCTGGCGTTCTGGTAACTCTAGAGGAGGCCCCCAGTGCAATCAAGCGGAACATGATGAGATTCGGTATGGATCTGGAAAAGATGGTGAAACAGGAGAAGATGGCCATTGTTGACCTGTCTCCTGCACGGCCTCAACCGAAGAACCTGTATGAGTATCCCAGCTTTGACCTTTCAGGGCTGGAGGCGATAATCCACAGCCACATCGATCGAATCAATGCGAAGAGAGTAGTGATCGACACCCTCTCGATTCTGGCATACAAGTTCAAGAGCCGGGACATTCTGCGAGAGGAATTCTTCAAACTATGTGCCAGCATAACCGCGAAGGGCACCACCCTACTCCTGACCAGCGAGATACCCGCCCGGGATACGGGACTTGGTGTCTTTGACATAGAGGCCTTCCTGGCATCCGGCGTAGTAGTGCTCTACAACGAGAAGATCAGTGATACATCAAGGTCGCGATCGATAGAAGTACTGAAATTGAGGGGTTCGAAACATAGCTCACGCATTCACTCTATGCGGATTACTGATGAAGGTATCAGAGTATGGCCGGGTGAGATCAGTCCTGGCAGCTAGACTGAAGAGGTATTGTAGATGAACGATAAGGTCTCGGAGACATCTGGTTCAGAACCGGCCAAAGTCACTCCCATGCTTGGCGATCTGGTGGAATTCGGCCAGCTGACGCAAGTATCAATCATGCTTCTCGGGCCGATAGGTTCGGGTAAGACAACCTATGCTGAGGGCTATCTTGCAGAGGGACTTCGTCTTGGATTTCCAGCAGTATTTGTTACCACCGACGTTTCTCCCAGGGTCATTCGAAATGACATGAGTCGTCATGGTTGGTCGATTGAGGACTACGAAGAATCCGGCCAATTCGTCTTCATTGATGGTTACTCTGAACGCATGGGCGCTCCTCAGAGTAAGAGTTCTTACTCTCTTGCAAAGGTGGATGATATCAGTGAGTTGGGGATAGTTCTCTCGGAAGTGCTTGAGAACCTTGTTGTTGCCCGAGTTGTCATCGATAGCCTCTCGACACTTATCCTTCATTCCAATCCTGCCAAGATGCCCCGTGCGGTTCAACGTCTGAGCGGACGACTCAAACAGGGCTCACACAGTATCATGTACATTCTCGAGGAGGGTGTTCACGATGACAAGACCTATGCGACGTTTTCATACATCGCTGATGCTGTCCTACGATTCAGAATTGAAGATTCCGATTCAGGACCCAGTCATTACGTGAGGATGGAGCGAATGCGGGGGACAGAGACCTCACGTTCGTGGAATGAGTTCTTGATTGAGTAGCGTGAAGGCTTTTAACATGGAACACATCGAGTTCGACCTAGTCGAGGGATAAGAATATTGGAATCAATGGCAATCGTCACACTGAGAGACATCCTCTGTGGAGCCATGTCTCTTGATGACGGGTTGTCAGCGATTCAGAACATATCAAGACGGAGAGAAGACGATGTCGATCTTGCGTTCGAGATTGCCCGGGCAGTTGAGGAGATCCTCCTTCGAAGGCCGGGTATTGCCAGCGCAAAGCTCACCGAACTGTCGGTGCGTCTTTCGTTCAGGCAGGACCGAACCCTTCCTCAGATGCTTCAGCTACTAGATACTAGGTTTACAACGGCACATAGACGAGAAGAGAGCGAGCTACTCCCGGATGTGCATGCAATCCCAGTCTTACTGGATATTCTGGGTGACCTCACCCAGTCCATGTACATGGCCATGAGTCTCAACCTGCGCCCCCTATTGCCCTTTCTCACCGATGAAGCTTTGCTGACCCTTGAGGCCCTCTTCGCACGTGGTCATGAAGCGTCTACCAGACTGGCTATCCATGAGTCTCACTATGCCATTCACATGCTTCTTCGTGAAGGTATGTTTGACTGTGCTGATGTCCTGCTGAACCGCCTGATTGGTTTCTCTCAAGACATGGACATGGAGGCGACACATTTCGATGTATCTCTGGATGAAGCTGCCGTTCTGACGGAGCTGGGAATGTACCAGCAGTCGCGTACCATCTTGCACAATCTTGCCGACGTTGCTAAGAAGGAGCATGACAGCATCAAATTGGCGGATGTGACCCTCCAGTTGGCCATCAACGAGACCCGTGATGACGCAGTTCATCACAAGACCGCCAGAGCACTAGCTGATACAGCGACTTCTCTGTTCCGAGAAGCGGTGAATATTGAACTTGCTTCGAAAGATGACCTCGGTTTCGCCTATCTCCTGATTGGGTCGAACATCCTAGCAAACGGGTGGTTTGAAGGAGTTCCTGAAGCCATTGAGCGACTGGAGGAGTGCCTGAGCATCTATGAGGACATGGAAGGTCTTACCCAGGAGCAGAACATGCACCTTTACAGATGCCTTGCAGCCCTTGGATTCGCACACGGTCTTCAGAGCGACCATCGAAACATCACCCTCTCTCTAGAGTATCTCTCCCGCGCCCGTTCTATCCTTGAGCAAATCGAGGATGCAGAAGTTGAGCTGTCGGTCTGTGAGCACTCGATAGGCTGGCTATGTCTTGGGTGTGAGTCCAATGAGTTATGGGACACGGGCATTGAGGCCTTCGAACGTGCAGTTGATATGAGAAAGAAACTCCTCGGCGACGGAAAGATATCGGAACTGGTGCTGCTCGGAAGCCAGATCGGTCTAGAATTGTCAAGGCTTCGTAAGCTTGAGACTCCCATTGGAGATGATTACGCGCCTATTCGAAGTCTACTAGTCCAATACACGCCTTTGTTTCCAACTGACACCCGTGCATTCACAGAAGTTGCAATAGCGACATACAACACTGTCTGGTTGACTCTTCGACACGGAGGCTCCATGCCGCATCGTTTCCTGAGACTTCTCGATGACATCGATAGGATGTTGTCCGATGCTCGAGCAACGAATGATGATGTATTCATCGATGGCGTAGCGCTTGTCGTACCATTCATGAACAATTCATGGCTGACTCTTCGAAATCGTTGTAGGTCTCTTGCTAGTCAGGACAATGGAATCATGGATGTTGTCCCTCTGATGCAGGCTCTTGCTATTTCGAAGCTGAATCTCGATGCTGTGAAGCTTGAGATGACAGGTGAGGTCACGGACCCTGTGACACAGAGCGTGCAGAACACTGACCCCCTTCTTGCTCAATACTGGAGGGGCCAGACGGGCTTGGCTAAGACGCTTCATTTGTTCTATCGGAACAGAGACTATTCAGAACTTGCTTCTGGTCTGTATGACTCAGCTGTCAAGCTTCAGGAGGTTGAGGCCAGTGTTTCTTCATTTGACGAGTCCTTGGAGTTCATCAAGGCGACTGCATTGTCCCTCTCAAGTGTCCTCTTTCAGTTCGCTCTAGTTCTGGAGAACCGGTACAGCGCGAAAATTGACCGCACCCAGCAGCCAAGGTTGGCCGAGCGCTTCTCAGATACGCACTTCAGTTTCATACTATCAGATGACTGGCTGGGTCTGATCAAGATAACAGAGGCCTATCTGCAGATGGTTGATCAATCAGAGACTCTGAGGTCTCAACCGTATCTCAATGCCATCTTCTCCAATATGGCGCGTGCTCTGAAGATGATGGATGATGTTGCCATGGTAGATCGACGCGTGCTTGCTTTTCTCGGTGAAGAGATGAGTCGTCGGTTCTACATTCGACGCTAGAACTATGGAGATCGCATCTCTCTGTATTCGCCGGGTCTTGCTCCCCACGTGACCCAACCTGACGTCGATGTTCGGAGTTCGTTGGCCAGACCAAAGGACTCGCGAACAGGAATCTCTGCCTCGATATGGTACAGCATCTTCTCGGAATCGATTGCAATGATGTTTCCCTTTCTTCTCGCAAGAATAGAGGTTGTGGCGCCCACGTAGTCTTCCGGTGCACTGATTTCAAGGCGAATCCAAGGTTCGAGTACTCTGGGTTCGCCAGACTTGATGCTCTGACGAGAGGCCTTGACGAGCGGTTGAGTTATGTCTCTCCAAGAGGTTTCGGGTGACTCCATCTTGATGCTTGCCTTCTCTATCAACAGCGTGACTTTCCGCATACGCTCTCCTGCAACTGGCCCACTTCTCCTTACAGCATTAAATGCCTCTCGTATCCATTCAGTCTCGTCATCGTATGGCCCGACCTTCCCAGTCTGGTCAATCAAATAGCATGAGGAGGACAGGTGCGATGCAATCACCGTACCAAGCTCTCTCACTGACTCGTCCTCGCGAGTGATTACTGCACGGACAGTGAAGCTGCTTGCTTCCTCAGTTCCTGCTGAGCTGCTCGCCCCGTCCTTGGCCATCTGTTCCTTCAGCAGTACTATTGGCTCTCCAAGCCTGACTCGTATTCCCTGTCTTGCGAGCTTCTCCACCGTAATCTCGATGTGAAGTTCTCCAGCACCAGAGAGCAACATCTCTCCAGTCTCGGGATTCACATAGAAGTCCAATGCGGGATCGGCCTCAGCGAATTCTGCGATTTCCTCCTGAACCTCAGCAAGCTCTCTTAGTAGTTGTGGTTCAACGGTGTAGGTAACGACTGGCTCTGTTGGATATTGAAGCCCCTTCATGGGGGTGTCCATGTCCGTATCGCTCGTCACCAACGTATCTCCAATTGCGATGTTTCTCATTCCCGTGACAAAGGCAAGATTGCCAGCTGGAATCGATGGCAGGGCTACTCTTGACTTCACCATTGAGATTCCAATCTGGAGTGATTTGCTCACCGTATCTGATCTGAGGTTTCTAAGGGGTGCAGCTCTCTCAAGCTGACCCGAGAATATGCGTACAGATGCAACAGTCCCGGCGTGTCGGTCGGGTTCAACATTGCCCACGAGAATCACGGTTGGGCCCTTCGGGTCACACTCGACAAAAGGTCTTGCGGCTTCTGAACCGACGTCCCCCTCCCAGATTCTCTCCATCCGGTACCTTTGAGCTGATGGTGGGTTTGGAATGACCTCAACAAGAGAATCAAGAAGCACCGGGGCTACAGGGTACTTATCGTGGAGGGACTCCTCGTCGTTGTTCTTGTAGCAATCAACGACTTCGCTGAGTACGTGAAGAAAGGCCTCCGCAAGACGGGTCTCGTTCTTGCTTCCATCTGTCTTAGTGAGAAGTGTAGAGAGCGAAATTCCCCATTTGTCGAGGGCTGAACCGATTACAAGAGAGTTCTTGTTGAATGATACCTCCCATTCTTCCAGCCACTCGTCGTCAAGATACTTCCCGAGCATTCCATTGAACTCGCGTGTCACCTTGCTGATCTCAGATGCAATCTTCTTTGCATCAAGTTTCTTCTCATTGACCAGTCTATCGATCTTGTTGATGAAGAGCAGGGGTCTGACCAGTTCCTGCATGGCCTGACGCGTCACCGTTTCAGTCTGCACCATGATACCTTCGATAACATCCACGACAACAATGGCTCCATCAGTAAGCCGGAGCCCTCTGGTGACATGACTGGAGAAGTCTATGTGGCCCGGGGTGTCAATAAGGTGGATGAGATGTTTCCTCTCCCCTCGCTTGTGAAGAAGCGAGATGCCAGATGCCTTGATAGTGATGCCTCTCTCTTGTTCTATCATGTCGTAGTCAAGAAGCCTGGCTCTGGCAGCCACGCGATCTGATAGGAGTCCCGATGCCGCAATCAAGGAATCAGTGAGAGTTGTCTTACCGTGATCAATGTGAGCAATGACTGTGCAGTTTCTGATGTTCTCCGTATTGCCGATTAGACCTGCTATCTTCTCTTGGACGAATCTCTTGTAAACATGTGACACGGGCTATTACCTTACCTTATGCTTGAAGTCTTCCCTAGGGATGATGATTGTTTCTCCGCATCCACCGCATTCGAACGTTACTGTCTTGTCATCCCGCTCGATTTCCTTCTTCAGAGGTTGACCACAGGTACACACGAATCCTATTAGACGTGCTGGATTGCCAATGACCAGTCCGTGATCTGGCACGTCTCTTGTCACCACGGCGCCGCTTCCTACCATGCAGTATTCTCCCAAGGTCGTGTCGCAGACAATTGTTGCGTGGGCTCCAATTGAGGCACCTCTCTTCACAAGAGTCTTTACGACGCTCCAAGTCTCACTGAAGGCTCGGGGATACATATCATTGGTAAAGGTCATGTGTGGTCCACAGAACACATCATCTTCAATTGTTACTCCATGGTACACGGAGACCCCATTCTGAATCTTCACCCGGTCGCCGATGACCACATCTGCGTCCACATAGACATCCTTTCCAATGATGCAATCCCTGCCGATTCTTGCGGACCCTCTGACATGCGCGAAATGCCAAACACGTGTCCCGTTGCCGATCTGAGCTCCTTCGTCTACAACAGCCAAGTCATGTATGAATGGACCACTCATCTCGTTCACATGGGTGTGGCGGGCAGTGACAGAAATTAACTCTTGCCTTTTCGTGACCGCTTCGGTTTTGTCTTCGGAGAGACCCAGAGCAGGCCTTTGTAGGAGTCTGTTGGTGGGCAGCCTATACACTTCTCGTTCTCATATCGGCGGCACTTCAGACAGTTTCTTCCACAGGGCGAGATAGTGCTGTCTTCTCTTTCCGGCGCGAGGTCTACCGGCAGATACTCGGGGACGAGCGGCGCGTTTCCGAACCAAGTCTCAGATCTTCTCACCCCTGGTTCCGTCCGCATGCTACAGGTTCCGATGATTGACTCAAGGCTCCATGTATCTTCTGCAAGCATCACCGCAAACAAGTTGTATCGCCCTGTCACCGGCGCAAGCATCAGAAGACGTGGACAGTCCTCGTACTTCTCGGTTATCCTATCCGCTACATCCATGTTTTCGGTCTCGATTCCCATGAACAGCATCTTCATGTCCATCCTCTCGGCACTCACGGCGGCTGTGACCTGCAGTAGCCCCTCTTTCACGAGACTGTCCAATCTCTTGCTCACAGCCACATGTGACATGCCCAGCTGGTCGCCCATGTCTGATAGCGTAGTTCGACCATCTCTGTACAGAATCGAAATGATTTCTTTGTCTATGTTGTCCACCTGAGCCAACCCCCCACAGAGTGGGTGTTTTCCAGATTACATATGGTAACCTTTTGTGACAGGTTAGTTAAAGCACTATATGAATAGCACGCCTTATGTTTGGTTAGAGCTGCGCAGCTCTGCTCCAGTCATGTTCGTAGATGTGCGCATTTACAGATACCGTTGTGAGATGCCCGGGTCTGAGACCTGTCTTTCCTCCGACATCTCTGAGAAGCTCGCCTATGGCATACACATTGGCAGGCCATGCCCCATACATATCGTTGGATCTGATCATCACTGAAAGGTCTAGGAGCCCATCCCGCTCCATGAACACAAAATGGTTCAGACATGGGACTTCGTCATGATTTGAGTCGACTCGTGGGTCCCAGGTTGTGGCCACCGCCCTTCGGCTATGAAAGTTCTCCTTCAGCTTGCGTACAACGTATTCGATCTGGTCTATCTCCTCGTCACCCCAAGCGTTGAGTCGTTCACCATACGTATACTCAAAATCCAGACGATCGGGACTCAGCAGTTGGGTGGCGTATTTCTCCTTGAGAACCTTCTCACTGAAGGGATACAAGTCAGTGACTCTGTCCTTGTAGGGTTCGACAATATGCACCATGACATTGTCAAGCCATCTCGTCCTCATTCCGCGTTCGTCTGTTCTTGTCATGCCGAAGCCCATAATCTTCCGGATGACTCTCTTCCATCCGTCCACTGGTGTCCGTGCTCTGAGATAGGTGGCCATTGCTTCTGCTCCCTGTCAATGCGTTGAGGTTTCTTGGACCATTGAACGAGAATATCGTCTTATCACTCTTCCCTCGTTTAACTATGGTTCACTCTTTGGCGCGGTTCCGAGTTGGAGAATCATGACCTGCTCGTTCAACTTCGGTCCGATGGGATGCTCGGAGGTGCAGTCTGTGAGCCCTCTATTCAAGGTCAAGTTGACAATATGTACGACCTTAATAGTCGGTCAAAGGAAATAGGGGTGTGTCCAAGCGCCCCCCGAATGAATCCCGCTCTCGAGGCCGTCTGTCCCATCCAGAGAATCTCTCAGTGGAGGTAAATCCTTTTATGCCACTGGCGGCAAAGGCCTCAATGTCCCCTCAACTGGGAGAGGGTGCTGAGACAGTCGCCGGGAGGAAAAACATGCCACCGACTCTATACCTTGTCACACAACAGAACTGTGTGAATTGCCCCGCCGCAAAACAGGTTGTGTATGAGGCCTTGGATGGAACCGGTGTGCAGATAACGGAGATTGACCTCGCAGAGATGGATTCTGACTTCGAGTTCAGACTGCTCGAGGAACAGGTCTTCATTGCTTCAACCCCCAGTATAATAGTTGAGAACAACGGATCCCTCCAGATGCTCTACAGCGGAGAGATACCAACTCTCGACGGAATCCGGGACGCACTAGAGGTGCAGTGAAGATTGACGGATATCAGAAGCTCATTGGTGAGTAGTGAAGAAGTGAGAAAGCGCGAGAAGAAGCTGCCCAAGGTCCGATCGACCAAGGGCACCATGGAACCATTTGACGCGCAGCGTATCATCGATAGTCTGATTGAGGAGGCAAGTCTTAGTCGGGGCGATGCCCAACTGGTTGCAGTAAGAGTCATGGACAGGATTGCCGCCTCAGGTATCAAGTTTCTGTCAGGACCGCTCATCCGAGAGATGTGCAACAGTGTTCTTGCGGAGATGGGTTTCGAACGGGAGCGAATCTCTTATACTCGCGTTGGAGTTCCCATGTACGATCTAGATAAGCTGATCAACAACCCAGCTCATCACACATCGAACGCTAACCTCATGCGGAACCCCGAGACCATAGCCAAACTGGTTCACGACGAGGTCATGGAACAGCACACCTTCCTCACCATTCCGCCGCACCTTGCCGATGCCCACCTGAGCGGTGACATCTACATCAAGGACCGCGAATACTTCTCGACCCGTGACTACTGTGCCACCTGGGACCTGCGACAGATCTTCAAGCTAGGCATCGCACCGGACGGTCTCGGTGGGATGCACTCATCAGCAGCCGGGCCCGCGCAACATCTTCCGGTGGCCATCAATCACTCAGCAATCTGGCTTGCAGCAGCACAGAGCTCTTTCTCAGTTACTCCTGAACAAGAAGTCCTATTATCGGACGAGCAAGGGACTCGACTTATCCCCATCGGCCCTCTTGTGGACAGGATAATGGAACAGAAACCATGCAAACGGATTCCGCAGGTGAATGGCGAGGTTGCTGATATCACAGGGGACGGTCTCTATACTTATGCTTTCAACCCTGAAACAATGATAATTGAACGAAAGGAGATCAACAGGGTCATTCGTCATCCGATATCAGACGATGTATACAGAATACGTACTCGTACTGGACGCGAAATCCGGTGTACAGGTTCACACAGTCTATTCACGCTTGAGAATGGAAAGGTCAAACCCATCGCAGTGATCAACTTGAAGGAAGGCGACTTGATTGCAGTACCCCGTGTGCTCCCTAATGGCGATGGTCCCAATACTCTTGATATAGCCCATGCCCTTCTTGAGCTTGGCGAAGACAAGATCTCTTCTGTGTATGTCAAGGGTATTGCCGATCAGTTGAGTGAGCTGGAGGAATGGGAAAGAAGACGCAACAGCGTTTCACTATTGAAGGTTCGAGATCACAATCGCGATATTGACTTCTCAGGTTCTCTGTTAAGTCTATCACGATCATCTTACGAATTGCCTGCCGAGATTGACATTAGTCGTGAATTGTCCCGGTTCTTAGGATATTTCGCTGCGGAGGGAAATATCGGTCTTGACCGCCACAAGGAGCCAAATGCAATAGTGCTCAGCTTTGGCGTTCATGAGAAACACCGAATTGAAGATGCGAAGAAATGCATCCGATGTGTATGGGGTGCTGATATCAATGTACAACGCCCCCATGAGACCGAGATTCAGCTTGTTATCTGCAACAAATTAGTCGCTCTTATCATGACAGAGATTCTCAGAACAGGTCGGAATGCTAAAGACAAGAGGATTCCGCCCGTAGTGCTATCCGGTTCTGCCGAGATTAAGTGGGAGTTCTTGAATGGATACTTCTGCGATGGTCATATACACAGAAGAAGCATCGAGTTCACTTCAGTTACAGAAGGGCTAAGCACCGATTTGCTCTATCTCCTTCTCCAGCTGGGTATCATTGCCAGGCAGAGGACCCATAGATCATCAAGCCACAAGATCGGTAATCGTACGATACGGAAGAGTGTTGGTTATCGCACTTCTATTTATGGCCGGGAGAACATACGACGGTTTGCAGCACACATTCCCGATATTACCACTGAGGACTTCGAATACAAGACTCGAAAGCTAACAACAACCTCGCTTCCCGATGCGATTCCAATTGAGAAAACGAACGTGCGAGAACTCATCAGCAAGATGGGAGTGCCACATACACATAGCAAAATACCAAGAATCAATGCAATATTCCAGAAGCAGCATATGGCCCCTCATCTCTTTGGTGCTGTCCTTGACCAGTTAATCGAATTCTCAGACACTGCCGTTGATTACTCAGACGAGATTGAGTCGTTACGGCATCTTACTAGTGGGGATGTGGCTTTTGACATAGTCGAAGTCATCGAACGAGAGAGCTTCGAGGGTCAAGTCTATGACTTGTCCGTTGATGATTATGAGAACTTCATAGGCGGACACGGCGGGATAATTCTGCACAATTCCGGCGGCCAAGGGTATTTCTTCTTCAACACATTCCTCGCGCCCTTCATGGCGGGCAAGTCGTACAAGGAGATCAAGCAGGCCGCTCAGCAGCTGATATTCACACTCACGCAGCAATACGTCGCCCGGGGCGGCCAGGTCATTTTCTCAAGTGTGGACCTGACACCCGGTATTCCAAAGATCATGCGAGATGTGGAGGCAGTGCTTCCAGGTGGGAAGACGGGCCGTGACACCTATGGTGATTTCGAGGACGAGGCCAATCAGTTCTTTGATGCCTTCATGGAGGTCATGATAAAGGGTGACCATAAGGGTAAGGCCTTCAGCTTCCCGAAGCCCAACATAGTGCTCAGAAAAGAGTTCATGAAGAACGATTATGACGAGTCATGGAGAAAGGTCGCCGAGCTCACGGCGCTTCATGGTAGTCCCTATTTCGAGAACTACTTGAACTGGCGCTCTAAGATAGAGGCAGGCTGCAGCAGCTGTTGCTCTCACCTCTGGACCGCTAGCACCGACGAGGAGATGGAGGAGTTCCTCTCAGGCAACATGGTCTTCGGTGCTTCGCAGATGGTCACTCCCAACTTCGGGAGGGCCGCCTATATCGGTCGCTCCGACGAGGACCGCTTCTTTGAGAAGGTCGATGAGTACCTCGAACTGTCAAAGGAGGTCATTCTGGAGAAGAAACGCCTCATGGACAAGCTCATCGCAAGCGGCAGCGTTCCGTTCTACACGCAACCAAAGCCCAACGGTGACCCCTTGATTAACATGTCCACCAGAGAATTCCTGCTGGGAACAGTGGGCTTTGAAGAGATGGCTCTGATTCAGACCGGTCAGCATCTCCACGAGCGAGACGGCACACGCTTCGGCATCAAGGTGCTCAAGCATCTCAAGAAGCGGGCTGATGAGTATCGAGAGGAGACCGGGCTGCACTTTGGTGTGACGCGTACTCCCGCAGAGAGCGCTGCCGGTCGGTTGGCTGCTAAGGACTATCGCTCATATCCAGGCATCCGCAAGTATCTGAAGGGCGATGCGCCCAATGTCTACTACACGAACAGCACGACCCTCGATGTGGCAGCCGACCTGCCGCTGAGCCAGCGAATCAAGAAGGAGGGTATGTTCCATCCGTTCCTCGACGGTGGCGCGTTGACGCATGTGTACCTAGGTGAGGCCAACCCTGACCCTAACGCACTGTGGGCGCTGACGAGGAAGATTGCTGAAACAACACTTAATTCATATTTTGCTTTTACTAAAGATGTAATTCTATGCCCGGAATGCGCCTATCAGAGCAGTATCGACTGGCGCTCGACGAAGTTCAGTTCAATCGAGGAGCTGGAAAACATCCCCTGCCCGCGCTGTGGACACATTGGGTGCGATATTTTCTCGAGAATTACCGGGTACGTCCAGAGTCTCTCAACGTGGAATCAATCTAAGCGCCAAGAGTTCTTGGACAGGCACAGATATAGCCTGACTGGGTAGTGTCGGTCGTCGGCCGCAGCGCTGTCACGACCCTCCTTCCTCTCTTTTTGCTGCTCTCGTAGCGTATCTTCTATCGAGTCATCCCAATATCGACCATCGTTAAGCCTTTCCAGACGCGCCCTCTTTCCGCGGCCATCGATAGGCGTCTAAGAGCGAACGGAGTGGGGCTTGCGATGTCGAGGCAGATGAGGAGGAGAGAACGGCTGAAGAGCATGGGCTACAGAGTCATATCGCTAGAAGGTCCAGAAGATGCTGAGAGGCTCCGAAAAGACCTAGGTGCCCTAAGAGACAAAGCACCAAAAATGAGTAAACGAGAGGGAAGAGCAACCCTCCCGTTCCAACTCCTCGTTTATCCTAGGTTCTTTTCTTTAATAGGTACACGAGGATTATTACTACGACAACTCCTGCTAGTGAGCCAATCACAATCAGTAATAGCGGATCAAAACCACCAGGTGGATCTAGGACTTGAGCACCTCGAATGGTGATATGATGGGTGCTGTGGAAGTACTCGAAGTGAAGCAAGGTCGCAGTCGCATTCATTGTTGCTACATACTCGATGGGTTCACCATCCAACAAGACCTCCCACTCATTTACTGGAGAGAAGAGTAGGTCCATTGGTACACTGACATTGCAGAACCCGTATGTGTGATCAGGCCCGCTCACATCAAATTCTATCGACCCAAGCTCAACGTTGAATTGCAGGTTCTCTATGTTTGATGAGGACCAGAAGCCAACCCGATACCCAAGGTCTGGTAATGTCCATAGAAAGGTGTTCGGTAAGCTGTACTTGTTGAGGGGGTCCGATCCGAAATCGATTTCATACCCATCAGAATACCCATCTCCATCTGTATCATATAGCGTGCAGATTGTATGATTCAGTAGATGTGAATAGTGCCGAGCAGTGGTGTTCTCATCACCAAGTCCCGTGTAGGTGTAACCCGGGATAATCATTGTCAACTCATGATAGTCTGATAATCCATCGTGGTCAAAATCCGTGTCCATTCCATCCACCCACATATCTGCGTTCTGGTCTGCATCGAACATGTCCGTACCTAATGGATACCAACTCCATGACGGATCATCATACTCGTAGAACTCAAAGGAGTCGTAGATCCCATCACCATCTGAGTCATAGTCTAGAATATTGACGATTCCATCTCCATCATAGTCACCCAAGGGGAGATGCAATGGGTTACCACTTACGTTGTATCTTGCAATGCAGATATTCACCTCGTCAAGATCCGAAATACCGTCCGCATCTGTATCGTTGCTTAAGGGATCTAAAGACACTCTGTTTAGTCCCTCGAAGGTATGATAGGTCACAAGCTCATCATAATCTGAGAGACCATCCTCATCAGTGTCTGGATGAGTAGGATCAGTTCCGTACTGGATTTCCCAGTAATCACTGATACCATCAAGGTCAGTATCCGGCAAAGTGGGACTTGTGTATCTCTTATTATCAGATAGTGATGTGTTGGTGGTCATCGTGATTCCTACCACTGGATCAAAGAACTCGTAGTCATAAGTGGCAACAGATGCAGCAACAAAAAGCTCGGTCCAGTCATCAAGCCCATCCATATCTGTATCAGGATTGAGCATGTCTGTCCCATAGTGCACTTCAGCAAAGTCACTTAGACCGTCCTGATCATAGTCGAAATAATGCCAGATATCTGCTGGGACTTGGTTCCATGGCACACCAAATCTTGCCTCCATCGCTCCAATCTCATCGAGGTCGAGCCATCCATCTGCGTCGGTGTCGTTGGTCACAGGAGAGAGGACGATGTTCTTTTCAACACCATCTGGGATTCCATCGAAATCGGTATCAGGATTGTTTGGATGTGTCTGGAAGCGAGCACGATATGGGTCAGGTGCACCGTAGTATTGCACGAGAATGTACTCATCATCCTCTTCTTGCAGGGGTTCGGTAATCACATGGGCTCCTGGAAGCACACTTCTATTAAGAGCCCAGTTCCACCCATAGTATTCCTCACCATCACAGATTTGGTCACCGTCTGTATCTGGGTCATTTGGATCTGTGACATAAGTGAAGTTCCCGTGATAGAGAATCCAGATAGTGGTCTCCTGAACTTCCATGGAATCTGGTAATCCATCATTATCAGTATCTATCCGCAAGGGGCTACAACCATAGATATGTACTTCTTCACCGTCTAGGAGGCCATCTCCATCAGTATCTGGAATTAGTGGATCAGAACCAATTTCAAGTTCTTCTCCATCCAAGAGTCCATCATCATCAGTATCATTGTTCAATGGATCAGTACCAATCCTCAGCTCAAGTCCATCGGGAACACCATCGTCATCAACATCTGGGTCGTTGAGATACTGCAGGTTGGCGATGGTGGTATTTGAGATACCTCGTGTCAGATTGAAGTAGTTGACCTCAATTCCATCCGGAATACCATCATTGTCCGTATCTTGCTTCGTGCAGTTTGCATGGAAGAAATACTTGTCTGCAACATCTTCAATACCATCACCATCATGGTCATATCCAACAGGGAGAGTATCAGCTGTATACTCATCTACATCTGAGATTCCATCGTTATCCGAGTCAGCTCGCAATGGATTTGTCACGGTAGGATTAGGTGGGACACAGTCATCCAAGCCGAAGGGATGAGCCGACCAGACATTTCCCATGACCTCTCCATAATCTGTGAAATCACCATAGTACCCATTATTGATAGCGTTGTTCCGTTCAGCCGTGTCGATGATGTTGTCGTCGTTTAGGTCGTAGTCACCGTCTGTGTCAATGTCGAGAGGTGATGTGCGATAGGTATATTCCAGACCATCATTGAGACCCTCACCATCGACATCAGGATTGAGAATATAGTTCACTCGGGTTGATGGGTCGGAGACCCCGTATTCACTCTCGTACCAATTGTATTCGAAAAAGTCCCACAACTCATCCGAGTCAGAATCCCTCTTTCGAGGGTCTGGATGAGGCAATTCAAGTGCGGGTCCGGCAAAGGCCCATTCCTCTGAATCTGTGAACCCATCAAAGTCGGTATCGGGAAGAGAAGGATCTGTCTTAAGATTGGTTTCCATCCAGTAAGCACTATTCCTTCCAACTAGTTCATCCTTATCATTGAGACCATCGTTATCGGAATCATAGTCAATGATACAGGGTAATCCGTCATTATCATAATCTGCAAAGGGATCAAGATTCACTGCATAGAACGCAGCAATCTCAACATCATCCCGAAGCCCATCCGAATCACTGTCTTGAAGGAAGGGACTGGTGAAATAGAAAAGCAATTCATTTCCGTCAGAGAGTGTATCTCCGTCCGTATCTGCATTTGTAGGATCCAAGCCCATACTTATCTCCAGATCATCCCACAGTCCGTCACCGTCAAGGTCCAGATTAGCATGATCGTTGGTGGGTGGAGGACCGGAGCTCGAACCCTGAACCTCTATGAACCAGATGGTGTCCTTCCATTCCTTGGTCACATCAAACTTGAATATCCAAAAGATGGCGGCATAGAACTTGAAGAACAGATTGTAAAATAGGCCCACTTTGAAAGAGTCTCCCTTATGACCGAAAGTGGCCTTAGCGATGATGCCAGTCTTTGCCCTCAGCTCCATACCGAGTTTAATGAAATCTAGAGGGAGACTGACTCCGATTGCTTTCTTGATGTAACTCGCTGGAGAAGGAAGTTTCAGTGATATATCCAAGCCAAAGCCAACCTTTAGAGTGACATCCTGTGTAGAGGCCTCAGTAGTGGTGTTGTAACTCATTCCCAGTGCGAGTGCAAGATAGTTGACCAGATTGACCTTCATGTTCAGAACGTCCATAATGGTCTTGACAGTCTTTCCTGTCCCGGGAATCAGATAGTCGAGAAAGGTTGCCAAGGGAATCCCAAGTTCAAAACCGAGTTCAATGGATAGGGATCCTCCCATGAACTTGAAGGGACTCTCATCAATTGAGGGATTTGCATTCCCTATTTGGTCTATGAAGTTGCCAATTCTTAGAGTTGCCTGCAGTTTTGGTGTGAGTTCTAATTTGACATCATATCCTGCAGCCTGCATTACCTGCTTGAGTCCAATGACCTCTCCGAGATCTAGTGCTCCACCCTCAGCTTGGACTGTGAAGACGAGGTCTACGTATTCGGGCATATACCAAGGACCTGTACCGATTCTGGGAGTAACCTGAAAGTCTAGTGGAATATCGAAGGGGAACTCTCCAGTTTCAGAATCGCCCTTACCCATATCTTCCATCTCAAGGGACCCGCTGTCACTTGCCCCTCCCTTTATCGCACTTCTATCGAACTCAATATGGGTGGAATTCGTGTTCGTGAACCAAGAGTTTGTGTCGAATCCAGCAATTAGAAGAAGTCCTTGGATGACATCAATAATCCACCCCCAAGGTCCTCTGGAGTCTGTTTTAGTCTGCCCATAGTCAATATAGAACCCATCGAGAGTTTCTCTAGGTTCAAGACCCCGTTGGAGGATATCGTACAAGTTCTCCAAGAGATAGGAAGTTGTGATTTCAAAGACAGAGTCAGCAAGTTCTGCATAGAGTGGAGAACCATCCAGAATCTCATATATAGTACTCAGGGCACCAAAGAGAGCAATCTCTCGATCGATTGTCCCTTGAAGACCATGGACACCAAAGCCTGGCAGAATCATCTCTAGTATGTTTGAATGGCACACTTGGAAGATATGATGTTCTGTTCTTGAATCTCTCACCAGACGGTCAATTGTTTGCCAGTGAATGAGTTCTGATGCTAGCAACATCCCCCGTTGTGTCCCATGAAAGATATAGACATTCATCTCCGAGTTCTTCGTGTATATGAACAGGGTCTCCTCAGAGTCTACTGCTATCATCCTGAGTATCAGCTCAGTACTCTGTAACTTTGTCTCAAGTTCTCGTGCTGCTCGAACACAGGTAATATCACTCGCATCAAAGAGAATATTCACTCTGTATTCATTATTTCGCGATTTTGATTCCATGTTTGTCGAGAACATCTTAACATCAGTGATTTGACCTGAGTTAGATATCGCTACTATCGGATTCACGACAAATGAAACAATCAAAATGGCGGCTAGGATCTGATATCTCCTCATTCTCACGCGAATCAGCTCCCAAGCTAAATCTCTTTTGAGCTTATAACCATTTGGCCTTCATTCCAGATACCTAACGTCTTTCTTTGCTATGCATTCTCTTTCATTTAACCTATAGACAAAAGAGTCATTCCCCAGATGATATTGAGTGAAGAGTGGAAAAACTAAAGGAAGGATAGAAAGAGGTGGAACGATGGTTGTTTACGTACCACTCCGGAATGGTTCTAACAACTGATTCGGTCTATTCCCACGCCTTATCGTTTCATATTCTATCAAGGTGAGTTCTTTTCCCACTGGCATTGACAGGTCGCATGAATCGCCCCTCTCACTCCCCGTTCTATGACATGCGGGCTTCATACCACTCCTTGTGTGTATGTTTATCAAGACACAGCATCGCGATAACACTATGGGTCATACCACGACGCTTATACACTGCCACTAGGCGTATCGCGGATGTCAACGGGGGAACGTCCCTGATGACGTGGCTAGGTACATAACAGCTGACCCGAGCCATTCCCACGATGATGTATCAGATGAAGAGGGACGCCACGAACCATGAGGACCACGGCACGAATCAGGCACAAGGACTGTGGTGGGTACATAGTGGAACAATATGTCGACGACGATGGCGTTCATTGGTACAAGTGCACGTACTGCCAGAAGATGATTCGTGAGAGCGAACTAGCAGACGAGACGATGCAGAACCAGTAGCGTGATATCATCGATGCTGACTTCGATGGCCCTCCCGCCTTCTGAGCTGGAGATATTGGATTCCCATCTTTCTCCCTTTTCTTTTGTTGTGGAAAACGCAGATGGGTACGCCGTGCTGTGATCCCGGACAGGCACAGATACCGTCTGACTGGGTAGAATTCTCGGAGTGTCTGAACTTCTTATTTCTTTAAGAGTACTCTGAGCGAAGAGGACCTATGTAGAATGACGACTGAGCCTGTGGCGAACCAGAAGCCCTCCAAAGACTGCGGCAATAGAGGCTCCGAGCAGTGTTATGAAGAGTGCCACCGGATGCAGGAATGGATTGTCTGGGAGCGCAGAGGGCTTGACGACGACCATCACAGTGTCCCGCGCAGTGTTTCCGGTGATATCCCGGACCACCAATGTGTAATTGTACACTCCCGCATCCCGCCCATCGACATCAACGGTGAAGTTGTTCTCCTCCCATTCGCCAGACTCTATGAGGGTGCCATTCAGGAAGAGGTCATACGAGTCAGAATGCGAGGTCGAGGGATTCCATTGGATCGAGTGTCCTGCTGTCCCCACCTCATATTCGACGTCGGGCGGCTGGTCTATCTGGGGTGGAACGAGTCCGTAGACAAAGGGATGGTCGTCGGCGCTCTGAGCTGGCCCGGGGACATCGTAGGGGCCTGTGCCATCATAGTCGCCCCAGTAGTTGCCGTGGGTTCCATTATCCCACCGGTTCAGGGTGCCATTGTCAAATCCATTCACGGTATTATTGAACAGTGCATTCAGGTAGACCAAGCTACTGCGAGACGCTTCTGACAGGTAGACACCGTACTGGTTCTGTTCTGCTGTGTTCTCTACAAGCGTGCAGTTCCTTGTGTAATCTAACAGGAACCCGCTTTCTGTGTTTGCAATGGCCGTGTTGTTACTCAGAATGCAGTCATCCGAGGTGACTACGGAGCCATGACGGGGGATGCCACTGATATGAAACCCAATCCTATTGCTATGGGTGGCAATGTTGTTTGTCAGGAGTATCCTGTCTGAACCAGTCAGAAGAAATCCCCTCTTGTTCTCGATGGCTGTGTTGTTGGTGATTGTGCAGTCAGACGACTCGACGATGACTACTCCGTAGACATTATTCTCCGTGACGGTATTGCCAATCACTCTACAGTCTTCGGCACCCTGCAGGTCCATTCCTCTCTCGCACTGGCTCACTGTATTGTTCTTCAAGGCACAATCGGTACAGCCCATGATGGAGATGCCGACAGTATGGTGGCTGACGATGCATTTCTGTATGGATCCATGCTGGGCTCCCACAACGTGGATGCCATATCCCAAGGATGTGCCGGCAGAAGAGATTACACAATCACGGATAATGAAATACATGCTCGTTCCGTAGATGAAAATGCAGATGTCGTTACTCGTGATGTTCAGGCCAGAGATGACGTAGGGGTCCTCCTCCGTGCCGGAGCCCGGCCAGCCCTGATCTGCGAAGCCCTGGTTGTCGTTGATGACGATGGGATCATGGTCAACATAAGATGCCGGTAGCGAATCCTTTAGTCCAGAACGCAGAGTAGGTGGTTGATTCGTTGTGATGCAGATATGTGAGATAATTAACAACGCTACGGTGAGCGCAACCAAGGTGGTCGTTCCCGGTTTCAATTGAATTCTCCCTAAAGCCGGCTTTCTAGTGTTGAAGATAGAAAAGATGGCATAAAACTCTGATGGAGAGACCCCAATAAGTACAACGCCAACTTTCCTCCAGACGCAAGTACTCAGTAGCAGAGAAACAACTGCTCTATTTGGAGGGTGGCAACAACTCTCAACCGATTCATTGATCTGATGCACTATAGACATGGCCCATATTCTTTACGTCTTCTTAGGTAGGAAAGAGCGGTATGCTGGCTGTGGGATTGCCCCGTCACCACAGAGTTGATGACCGACCTATACATGACGACTCGGCTCTGTAGAATAATTCACAGTAAAGTATCGAAGTGAGTCTTGTTTCCATCTTGGAATGTCGGACTGCTAGCACTGTGTCTAGGAATTGATGACGATTACAATCCCCACGACCATGATCGCACTGATTTTTCTACAGAGACTGACGCCTCGAAAGACTTATCATAGATGTCCGCATATTATTTGACGAATTCGTGGTGGATTCAGATGGGAAATTATCTTACAGTACTGGTATTACTTCTTATAGTGTTCGGGATGGGAGCCAATTTCACTGTCATGGTGCAGGCGGCTCCAATACCGATGGAATCTCCCCTATCTGGGACAACAGGCAATGGAAATTCGAGTGATATCGAGCATTTTGAAATGCCTCTGACAATACCGAATATGACTAGGTTGGAGGATGGGTCAGTTGTTTCAGTGAGGACACTCTACATTCTGGAAGGGGAAACGGTAGAGGCCTATGCACGAAGCATCACCATTGTAGTGACTGTCCCATCTCTTTGGACCAGGACCGAGTATTTCTACGTTCAGTTTGACGTATATATGGACGGCTACGTCTATGCAGATCTTGACTTCGTATTCGAGGGCTTTGACCATGATGGTGATGGTGGTGAGCAGAGAGAGGTCTATTCATCCGCCTCGAATGTCAGGATTGACGGCCCAACTGACGAGTATTCATTGGCGTGCTATCTCTCTTCCTCCTATTCTGTTGGGCTGAAGCGGGCCGAGGTACAAGTATCTGGCAAGGCCTACTACAAGAGCGGGAGTATAGTGCCATATGGAGTAACAACTGTGGAACCTGAAGCGGCTCCAGGGATGTCTTGGGACTGGGTATCCCGCGGTTGGGAATGGGACTATGAGTTTGTTGCGCGGTATGGTCCGGCTGACTTGCAGAAATATGGTGGCCTGCCTCCTAGCGATAGCATGACTGCAGCGTCACAGAACCCCGACTACTACTGGGAGGGTATGCCAGACGATGGTTACAACATATTTGTTCTATATGCTCTGCACAGGTGTACAGAACCACCAATTGTCTATCAAGCCGGTTTCCTAGTAGATAACGAATGGAGCGAGCCTGCGACCACTGCGTATATTCTGTCTTTCCGTGTCCATAACCTGATGAGCTATTACAAGGACGACGATACCTCTTGGACCACAAACGCAGATATGTGGACGTACAACTATAATTGGCGTGGACTCTGTGATGAATACGCTGCAGTGCTTGGCTCATTTCTACGCGTGATAGGACTGCCGTCTCGATATCTGGTTGGTTACTTCACTGATAATCAGGGAAACTCGAAGGCCCATGCCTGGAATGAGGTGTGGACCGGAGATTACTGGATTCATATTGATGCAACTTGGAACGAGTTCAATAATCCTGGCTGCTATTATTACAGAAAGGGAATTGTGTTCAACTCGGTCAAAATCCTTTCTTGCGCAGATGATAGTATCGGGACGTGGGATATCTATGATGGCAGCCACACAAATGGAAAACTTAGTGGGAATGACTGGAAATGGATAGTCCTGTATGACTATTGGTACAACACCTACTGAGGTGCGAGTAATGCGACAGGAGCTCGTGGCGATATTCATCCTTCTCCTAACACTGGGAGCCGTTGTTTCAGGGAAACGTGGGGCAATGTACCCAACGTATGCTTGGGATTGGCCTCACATTCCCGCCGAGGGTAGTCCTCCCCACAATGTTACCCTGACCGTCGAAGACCACGAGGTCCTGTTCTTGGGACTGGACGTATGGGGTCATGCAGAGACGTACAGTCCTCATCTCCTCTCCAATCAGACCGCGAGTGAGCTGATGGGGCAGTACAATCAGTCCCTTCTGTTCCTCCAACATACCGAGGTGCAGGAGGAGCAGGAGGCCAACGGCACCACGACCTATCCTTTCACCCGATTCGACGCCTTTGTTGCTATGAACGAGTCCTGTTTCACACAAGCCCTCTTCAGTTCACACTATGGCCCGAACTCAACTGACAACTGGCCCCATCCCGACATAGTTGACTCGATGCAAGTCTTCTCAGGGATACAGTACGTTGACACACTGAAGACGGCTCTCTCCTGCGTGATTCGAGAGAATCTGACACGGAATCTGAATGTCATCAGCTGGGAGGAACCAGTCAGAGAAAACTGGCCCCCAGTGTTTGTCCTTCTCTGGAGCAGCAACTATACTGGACACTCCTTCTGGTTTTCTGATTCACCCCTCAGTGCCGTTCTGTGGCGGCACTCCGATGCAGACAGCATGCTTGCAAGACTGCACTGGGAACTTAGGACGGAGGCCACATACAGGCTCTGGATGATGAAGAATAATCGTCCCATAGAATATGCATGGTATGATTTGACTATAACCACTGTATTCTCAGTAGCATTCGACGGGAACCTGATACAGATGCAACGGCAGGTCCTTATTGGAGAAGGCGATCCCTCTAGCCAGGACTATCTATCTATGCTCATCTTGGGAACTGGAGTAGCGGTTGGCATCGTGGCTCTCGTGGTCTTCTACAAGAGGCGCGAGATATAATGCTGTCATAGGGATCACAGTAGCAACGTTAGGCGCTACCAGTCCGAATGACCGGAGTTTATCGACAGGCACAGATACAGTCTAACAGGTTAGAATCAGTCGTCGGCCGCACTGCGGTCACGACCCTCCTCCTTCTCTTTCTGTTCCTTTCGTAGTATCTCCTCTATGAAGTCGTCTCAAGAATGATCATCGTTCAGCCTTTCCATTCGCGTACCGTCATCATCCTATTTCTCCAGTTGGCTTCTCGTAGATGCTGATTGCTTCCTACTTGCCATGGGTTTCAGTGTATCTGATGACTAGTGAAAATACCAGCCCGGCAGTCAGAAAGAATCCAAAGCTGGAAATAAGCGGCATTATAGACGGACTAATATTTGTCATGAGAAACGCTTCAAGTAACGCTTTCTGAGCGTCAGGCAAAGAGATGGACAAAAGGGGGAGCAAGAAATGGAATAGATCACCGCTTTCAAAGCCCAAGAACACATTCGGGATGTAAAGCAAAAACAACATGAACACGTGCACTATCATTTTTTCGGTTCCTCGTCCAGGAAGGACATACAACAGGAAACCGATTCCAGTAACAAGAAATAAGCCAGCCAAATGGAGGACCATCATCGCAAATCCAATTGAAAGGATGTCGACCGCGCTGGCAGAAAGGAGCCAGTATTGCATCAGGAGCCCCCCCTCAAAGAGCAATATCACCAATGAAAGAACTACTATCTTGGTGCCAATAAGAAACCGTTTTGAAATGGGTTGCTGCAATACCGTGGTTTCAATCTTGTTCTGTTTTTCTGAGAGGAACAGCTGGTAGAAGAGACCTGCAAATATGAGCTGGACCATGAGGAATGTCCCACCCTGCATGAACTCAATCTGCAGGACAATGCCCAAATACGGGGATGAGCCCTCAAAGGGGAATTCGAGATACACAACAGCCCTGATAATCCATAGTATTGCTACCGCGATACTTGCGAACTTGAAACACTCTGTGCTCTTAGCCAGTATGAACGCTTTTCGCGCTGTTAGCTTGACACGCTGCATCAATCTTCATCTCAAGAGTATTCGTCTTTGGATTTCTGTAAGCACTACAATGAACAATATACCTCCAATAATCCAAATATTGACTACTGTTCTGAGTGCTGATATGGGGACTCCCATCAAATTCCATACCGACCTTGCGTATCTCGCGTTGAATATGGGCTGATAGAACACATACAGCACAAGGAACTCAGAATGTCTAAGTCCAGCTCCTTCTACAGGTATCGTATCCAAGTAATTGGAAAGAGGGGAGGGGAAGAACATCATATATGCTGCCACCGCTCCAAGAATCGGGTTCCTTAGTAGCTTCCCCAACAAGTAGGCCAAAGAAAACAGGAAGACATCATGGATTAGATAGACGAATATCGGGATTCCCATCGTCTGAATGAGCAACAGAGAAAAATCCAGATTCACGGATGCGATATTTATCGAATAGGTTACGATTGCTAGTACCAATAGACCTAAGCGGCATACAATCATAGGACTAATGGCGGCAAGAGACCGTGCGATAGAGAGAGCTCGACTACTGATTGGTTGAGTCATCAATGTCTTATCCTCCGCTTCTATTGTGTCGGTCAGGGCATGGAATATGACAAAGGTTTGAGCCGGAAGAATAAGATTCTGAATCGAAAACTGAATCGACCGCATGCTGAACGCTAGGCCGTACATAGCATCGCTTGGCATGTCGTAATCAGCTATCTGTGTTATATGGTTCTGCATGAAGCCTGGTAGAATCCGGAAGATGTCCCAGAGGCCCCAGACTATAATGAAGGCCAATGCTATCAGAAACAGCCCGCTGATACTGTGAGATAGGGTAATTTTCATCAGAGCTAAAAACGATCTCAGTGACGACCGCAGTCTTGTTCCCAATCTCCTCAAATTGCTCATATCAGTCATCACCATCATCTTCTCCGAACATGATTCGCTCTAGTTCTCCTTTTGCAGGTTCAAATCTCTGCATAGTTAGTCCATGGTGGTGTACTCCCCTCGATATCAGATCGAAGAGGGTTTTCTCCTCACCCCTGACATACAATCGATGTCCATCCCTTGTTACTTCTTTAAGAGAGCCATTCGTCTGGAGATACTCGTAGAGCACCTCCGGTTTGTCCACCTCTATCAGAAATCTGGTCGGTCGTTTCATCTCAGCAATCTCGGCCATGGTCCCAGCTGCTATGATCTCCCCTTCTGAGATGATCCATGCGTTCGTGCAGATCCGCTCCAAGTCAGCCAGGATATGACTTGAGATGAGAAAACTAGTGTTGTGCTCCTTGTAATATTGATTCACTGTTTCCATGAACAGTCTTCGCCCATCAGGGTCAAGAGACTTTGTTGGCTCATCCAGAACCACAAATCGTGGCAATCCAACCAGCGCTACTGCAAGACCCAGACGTCTACGCATTCCTGCTGAATACGTTGAGATTTTTCTGTTTTGGGCCCCCGACAACCCAACCTGGTCCAAGAGACTCTCTGTTTCCTTCTCAGCCGAGCTTCCGTCAAACCCTCTTATTTCACATATATACTTCAGGTATTTCCGCCCGCTCAGCGGGGGGTATTGTGGTTCTTCAAGAAGGAATCCCATTTCTACCTTCATTGTTGTCGATTCGGACCACGGGTCATAACCGAGGACTTCAAGATTACCAGAAGATTGATGCAACAACCCCGCAATTATCTTGATTAGTGTAGTTTTCCCTGCACCATTCGGCCCCACTAGCCCAAGAATGCCGCCCTCAAAGGAACCAGACACGCTCACAAGCGCGCGTACCTGTTTGTGTCTTGGGATGAAGCCATCGAGAGTTATGTTTCGATAGGTCTTAGATAGGTCTTTGAGCTTGAGTAGAGAATCACTATTCCTCCTTTCTCGTTTATTCATTATATGCCATCACCGCTTTCTTTGCACCTTGGAAATAAGAAGAAGGAATAGTTCCTTTCCATTGAAAAGAACTATATCCCTTTTAACTAGTCTGGAGGGGTTTCTGACCATGTGATCTGATCGACCGTGAGTTCGGCAGGGGCGTAATGATCGGTTCGAGCGTTTACATCTATTGCACCGGAGTCGTTCATTACAGTGACTCTTAAGACAACAGCGAATTTGTATGTGTAACCGCTATACAGATAACAGCTGAAAGCCTCAGTCTCGCTATCATCTGTAATGACATTCTCGTAATCATCCCAGCTAAAAGCAGGGCCTGTGAATGTGTATGACCATGCGCTCTTGGATTGTTTTTCATCCCCGTTTGCATCCATGACAAGAAAGCGGACCTCAATTTTTACTTTGCCACCCCATCCACAATTCAATCGAAAGTCGATATCCCATTGAGCTGTGAAATACCACGTAGATGTAATAGTTTCAGACATTTCTACATCTTCAGCAATCCACGCCTCTCCGTAGAGTCCTTTACCATACCAAAGGGGCCAAACCTTTGGATCCACTTGAATTTCACATATTCCTGATATTGCGTCACCATCCACAGTATGGTATTCACCGGGTGTGGTTTCATAGGTATCCGAATCGTCGTAAGGTGCGGTAGCATTACCTAACCATAGCGCTGAAACATCAGAAACATTCGATGCTAGAATGGTAACTGCAATCATAACTAAGCATAATCTGACTCTTCTTCCCAAATTACTACACTCCTGACGGTTATTGAAACCCTCATTTATAATTAGAGTAAGTTGTTTATAAGGCTAACCTTTATTTTGGGACACACGCCTGAACCTAATTTGATGAAACAATACAAACAATCAGAGAAAAGTGAGTGTGCCATATAGCTGCTATTCTCTCTCTTTCAAATCTTTCAAGAATTCTTTCGCTGTTTCAAGTTCCAGTCGTATATTTTCACTCCCCCATTTCTCTAGTTGCTTCTCGTAGATACTGATTGCTTCTTCCCCATGGTCCCTTGCTGCAGAAGATTTCTCGTCTTTCAACAGGGCCTGAGCGTATTACACAAGAACCTCCGCAAGGTCGGCCTGCTCGATCGGGTCTGCAGAGGTTTGTTTCCGTTGATACTCCACTTTGCGATCCAACAGGTCGACGATCCCTTCCTCTCCCTGTTCTGTGAAGATGATTCTTGGAATCAGCTCCTCAATTATCCTCATTACATATTCGTGGTTGACGAGCCCTTTCTTCCACTCTGTTGACGACAATGGCGTTCATTGGTACAAGTGCACGTACTGCCAGAAGATGATCCGTGAGAGTGTGTTGGCAGACGAGACGATGCAGAACCGGTAGCGTGACATCATCGGTGCTGACTTCGATGGCCCTCCCATCTCCTGAGCTGGAGATATTGGATTCCCATCTTCCTCCCTTTTCTTTTGTTGTGGAAAACGTAGATGGGTACGCCGTGCTGTGATCCCGGGCAGGCACAGATACCGTCTGACTGGGTAGAATTCTCGGAGTGTCTGAACTTCTTATTTCTTTAAGAGTACTCTGAGCGAAGAGGACCTATGTAGAATGACGACTGAGCCTGTGGCGAACCAGAAGCCCTCCAAAGACTGCGGCAATAGAGGCTCCGAGCAGTGTTATGAAGAGTGCCACCGGATGCAGGAATGGATTGTCTGGGAGCGCAGAGGGCTTGACGACGACCATCACAGTGTCCCGCGCAGTGTTTCCGGTGATATCCCGGACCACCAATGTGTAATTGTACACTCCCGCATCCCGCCCATCGACATCAACGGTGAAGTTGTTCTCCTCCCATTCGCCAGACTCTATGAGGGTGCCATTCAGGAAGAGGTCATACGAGTCAGGATGGGAACCCGAAATATGCCATTGGATCGAGTTTCCCGTGCTCCCAACCTCGTATTCCACATCGGGGGGCTGATCTATCTGGGGTGGAACGAGTCCGTAGACAAAGGGATGGTCGTCAGTGCTCTGAGCCGGTCCCGGTACGGTGTATGCCCCTCTTCCACTGTAGTCGCTCCAATAGTTTCCGTGGGTTCCATTATCCCACCGGTTCAGGGTGCCATTGTCAAATCCGTTGATCGTATTGTTGAACATGCTGTTCAGGTAGACCAGGCTACTGCGAGACGCTTCTGACAGGTAGACACCGTACTGGTTCTGTTCTGCTGTGTTCTCTACAAGCGTGCAGTTCCTTGTGTAATCTAACAGGAACCCGCTTTCTGTGTTTGCAATGGCCGTGTTGTTACTCAGAATGCAGTCATCCGAGGTGACTACGGAGCCCTGTCGTAGAATCCCAGTAATCCGGAACCCATTCCTGTTGTTGCGGATGGCAATGTTGTCTGTCAGGAGTATTCTGTCTGAGCCAGTCAGACCAAATCCCCTCTCGTTCTCGCTGGCTGTGTTGTTCGTGATTGTGCAGGCAGACGACTCGAAGATGACCATGCCGTTGACATCATTTTCCATGATGCTATTACCACTCACCGTGCAGTCTTCCAAACCCTGCAGTTCCATTCCTCTCTCGCACTGGCTCACTGTATTGTTCCTCAGGACACAATCGGTGCAGACCATGAGGAAGATACCGATAGCATGGTGGCTGACAATGCAGCTCTCTATGGATCCGTGCTGGACATCCACAAGATGCACACCAAATCCTAAAGACACGCCGGGCGACGAGATGATGCAGTCCCGGATGGTGAAGTGCACGGTCGTCTGGAACACAAAGATGCAGGTCGCATTGTCTGTGATGTCTAGTCCGGCGATGAGGTAGGGATCTTCCTCTGTGCCAGAACCCGGCCAGCCCTGATCTATGAAGTCTTGGTCATCGCGGATGATAATTGGATCGTGACTGACATGCGATGCAGGTTGGGAATCCTTCAGTCTAGAATGCAAAGCAGGCGGTTGATTCGTTGTGATACATGTCTGTGAGGCAATCAGTAATGCTACCGTGAGCGCAACTAAGGTGGTCGTTCCTGGTTTCAGTTGAATTCCCCCTAATTCCGGCTATCTTGTGTTGAGGATGGAGAAGAGGCCATAAAACTTTGATGGAGAGAACCCCATCAGTACAACGCCATCTCCCCTCCAGATGCAAGTAGTTAGTAACAGAGAAATAGCTCCTCTGGTAGGGGCTATCGACACTTCTCAACCGATTCATCGACCTGATGCACTAGATAGGGCCAATGTCATTGATGTCTTCGTTGGTAAGAAAGGGCGGTATGCTGGCCATGGGATAACCTCGTCACCACAGAGTTGCTGACCGACGTATGCTTGATGCCCCGAAAGATTTATTGCAAGTATCGGCATATTATTTGACGAATTCGTGGTGGATTCGCATGAAGAAACATCTTACAGTAGTGGTAATGCTTCTTATAGTGTTTGGGATGGGAGTCAATTTCACTGTCATAGTGCAGGCAGCCCCAATTCCGATGGGATCTCCCTTATCTGGGACAGCAGACAATAGAGATTCGCGTGATATCGAGCATTTTGAAATGCCTCTGACAACGCCGAATATGACTAGGTTGGAGGATGGATCAGTTGTTTCAGTGAGGACACTCCGTGAACCTCAGGGGCAGATGGTAGAGAGCTACGGACGAAGTATCACCATTGTAGTGACTGTCCCATCTCTTTGGACCAGGACCCAGTATTTCTACGTTCAGTTTGACGTATATATGGACGGCTACGTCTATGCAGATCTTGACTTCGTATTCGAGGGCTTTGACCATGATGGTGATGGTGGTGAGCAGAGAGAGGTCTATTCATCCGCCTCGAATGTCAGGATTGACGGCCCAACTGACGAGTATTCATTGGCGTGCTATCTCTCTTCCTCCTATTCTGTTGGGCTGAAGCGGGCCGAGGTACAAGTATCTGGCAAGGCCTACTACAAGAGCGGGAGTATAGTGCCATATGGAGTAACAACTGTGGAACCTGAAGCGGCTCCAGGGATGTCTTGGGACTGGATATCCCGAGGTTGGAATTGGGACTATGAGTTCGTTGCACGCTATGGTCTGGCTGATTTACAGACCTACGGAGGCCTGCCTCCTAGCGATAGCATGACTGTAGAGTCAGGAAACCCGAACTACTACTGGGAGGGCCTACCTAATGATGGTTACTCAATATCGGATTCATGTTCGTTATTTCATCCGATGTGGGAGCCGATACTATATCAGGCTGGCTATCTGGTTGACGACAAGATCAGTTATCCCGAATACTCCGCCGAGGTTCTCACGAGTGCAGTACACTCTCTAATGACCTATGATGATGCGAGTTGCTATTGGGAAACGACTAACTCTGACATGTTTTCGTACAACTCCAATTGGCGCGGTGTGTGTGACGAGTTTTCCGTCGTACTCCTTTCGTTTCTCAGGGTGCTCAACATCCCGTGTAGATATATATTGGGATACGGATATCATCTCGGGGAAAAGTTCGGTCACGCATGGTGCGAGGTATATGTGAGCGGCACATGGAAGCACTGCGACCCAACGGGAAGTCTTTTCGATATGCCCTGGTTCTATTGGCTCAATGCGTATTCCTTTGATTGTATTCGAATCTACTCCGGAGCCGATGATGCGCATTATGATAGTGACCCTGTTTATGATGGTGGGAACTACAACGGACGACTCCACTGGAAGCTCGACTTCTACTACTACGTTGAATACGATGGACCGAATCAATACTGAGGTGCTTGAGATTGAAGAGTGCATTATCATGCATCGTGCTACTAGCACTCCTCATGAGTTCGCCATTTTCAAGCTATGGCTGCCATTTGTCTGCCGAATCCAACTGTCCCTCTCTGCCTCGAATCGGCAGCTCTTCACAGGCATCAAATCTCACTCTTGATGTGGATGGCCGGGATGTACTTGTGATAAGGCAGCAAGTCGAGCAGCGCATTGCAGAGAACTACCCTCTTCTCCTCGATAATCCAGACATCGTTGCTTTCATTGAGGAGCATCATGAGTGTCTTGCTTTCATGCGAAAAACCTACCCTCAGGGCCCCTTCTCCTACGATACGCGCCATATATCATTGGTTGCACTCAACGAGAGCAGTTACTCCAACTTGATAATTGAATGTACGTTTAATCGCACGGAGATGACTGGAGTCACCTCGGTGATTGATATTGGTCTGGATGCGCCGATAGATTCCCTGAAATTATCTCTGCGTTCTGTCATGGAAATGAACCAGACCTTGGGTCTGAGAGTGATGTCATGGACAGAGCCACATTGGGAAACAGAATCACCTTTTGTCGCATATCTCTGGTCATACAACTACACCGGGACCACCTTTTGGTGCTGGGACGCTTTCACTACCATTTGGAGCCATGACAACGCGGACGCGCTACTGGCCGGGATCCACTGGGAGATTGCTACGTACAGGTATATTCAGCAATCTGTCTTTCCTCATGGGCCGTTTGACGTTGTGACGAGTGAGACTGAGATAGTCTTCTCTGTGACTCCTGAGGGAGAGGTCATTAAGATCGAGGCAGGCCCGCCACCGCCTCTTGATGGGGCGAGTATCCATCCGTTGGTTCCTGTAGGGGGTATAGTCTTAGCAGCACTCTGCATCGCTCTCGTGTTCCGTTGGGCCAGAGGAAGACGTTGATGCAAGACACTGAGCAAGTCTCTGAAGTACCAGTAGACAGTGGCCTTTGAGATACAATGGACATATGAATCAAGGTTGCTGCACAGGCACGGATGCAGCCTGACTGGCTAGACGTGCAGATTGGACCAACCACTCTGAGCCATCATCAGTCGAATTCCCAGTTCGTGTGATGCCCATACCACAGGAAGTGGTAGAGTTCACTCATGCTTCGGAACTCGTAGGTTTCCGCTAGCGCATAGCAGTAGAACAGAAGTCGGTAGTATGACAGCGGGTCCGTTGGTATCTCAAACTCTGCATCAAACTCTCCCGGATAGAGCTGGCTGAGTGCGTGATAGAGATGATCGTGGTACATGATGCATCGTCCCTGCGTAGCCAGGAAGAGGACTGTGGAGGCAAAGTGGACATCGGCACCTTCTAGGCGAAGAGCCTCTTCGAGGAGGTCCCACTCAGAATAGTCCTCAGTGAACGCGTTCTTGAACAGACTTCTGATATCATCAACCGGATTCCGTTCGAGGACGGGCGTCACAATTTTCTTATCAAGAGGGACTGCTCGAAGGAGGAACTTCTCGATCTCATCCAGAAACTCGTCATCATCCATCTCAACGAAGTTCACGATGTCGAGGTCTGCGGTAGAGGCTAGGAAGTTCTTGTTCAGCACATCAATCATGAACCTCGATCTACGGAATCTGTCCATCAAGTCTGGAATAGCGAAGTATATCCCATTCATATTGAATACCCTCACTCTCAGTGACTATCCTCGTAGTGCGATATATGTTATCCGCAAAAGAAACCAAAATAGAGTTTGGGCCTCCGGGTGCCGGACATAGTCTCACTGGTGGTAATCAGTGCTTTTCCTCCAAGCTTTGTGCAAGAAACGCTTATACTCTCAAACCCCGACCTCATCTGGGGTCGGAAGTATGACTGGCGACGACGGTGGTATGCATTTGCCTCCCCGGCTGCTAGGTGTCGGCGCACTGGTGATGCTCTTCACAACTCTCATACCCGAAGCAGGGGCGCCGCAATACCACTCCCTGTGTCTCTCTGTAGTTCACTCTATTAACTTCCAGATTGGATTCCTTCTGAGTGCTGCATTGCTGGTACTGATTACATGTTCTGCGATGAAACAGAGCGACCTGCACACACAGGAGCCTCCCGGCCCTGTGATATCTGAGCAGGAAGAGGGGATCATAGATGAAGAATCTCAAGGGCTTTCAGTTCCGGACTGGGTGGGCATCTCTTTCGATGCATCATTTAGGTGGGAAGTGCTCGATGTCGTGGGCGACCACACCTCTGGGCAGATCTCTCTTGCCGACATCGAGAAACAGTACTACACCCGACTAGTCATCCAGTGGTATCAGCAACGGTCAAAGGCAGAGGCGGCATCTCATCGGCAGCTTGACCAACTTAAATCAGAGATAGACTTCCAGGTCACTGAAACAGGAGAGATTGATATCATGGGGCACCGGGCTGAATTCGTTGGCGGCTCTCATGCTTACAGTGCCAATGACATCGGGTTCACCGTTCTGAACAGAATGCTGCTCCTCGATTGTGAGAAGTCCGGGCGATTCTATTATATATTCGTGGCCGCGGCGGCCTATGCAAAGGAGGTTGCGGAGAACCTCATGAAGAAGGCGATGGTTTCATTCTCCTGCCACCCTGATGCAGTCTGAGTATGGGTATCGAATGTCCACGTGGTTCCTTTTGGACTGGCCAGATTCCTACCCTAAGACCGCTTCGAAGTACAGTATCAGTAGTTGATTGATGAAGAAGGTGACCAGAATGAGAACCAAGGAACTGATCGCCTTGGTTGCAATCCACAGGGTTGAGGGCCACGTCTTCATCTTCTCCACTTGTTCAAAGAGCGTTGTGAGCTGAAGGCTTACGAGCGTGAGTTGCTGAGATGGGATATCAGAGCTTGATGGGGCGGATGCAAGCATACTCCGGATGTTGGACAGGACCGTGTTGACCTCCTCGCTGACTTGGGCCAGGTGTTTCTTCTTCTCATCCTCCAGAATACTGTGAATATAGTACTGAGGCACAAGAAAGAATATGCCTATGGTTACGATTGCCAGAGCCAATCCTGCCGAGGGGACCAAGGCTAGTATCGGACTGGTGGCACTCAGGTATTGCACAAGGTAGACAAACACGGGAATCAACAGCATGAGGAGGAGGGAATACATGAACACTCCCCTCAGAAGCACATCGGAGAAGGATACGAGTCCCCCCGCCCGATCCGGGGATATTGGCGTGACGGAGATCTCCAGTTTCCGGCCGATGTCCTTGGCAACGGACATTACAACGACACCTAGCCAGATGGCAACTCCGAAAAGTGGAAGCATTATGAAGACGAACTCGAAGGACAGGTACAGCCAGACAGGAGATAATGACCCAACAGGGAACAGGGGATTGGGCATTGTCGGCATTACAAAGAAGGCAATCGAAGCCAGCCCGAGAGCAATGAAAGGCAGCCCTAACATGAATCCTCGAGGGCTACCCATCCTATTACTCACATTCTCAAGATATTTCTCGTACTCCTCATCCCCGATGACAAAGACATAGCGTATCTCTCTGAGCGTTTCGTCGAGCTTCCTGAAGTAGTCATAGAGAAAGAAGAGTCCAATCGTGATGAGCAGGGAGAAATCCAACTGGACTAGGTGCATGAAGGAGAAGAACAGCTGTGCTATCTCTCCTGTGAACAGAGCAATGAAGGCGAATCCTGCATACGTGAGAATGCCTACAAGAAGCATGGAGGATGTAAGCTGCAGTGGCCCTCTGGTGAGCGCAGTGGTCACTGGATGCATCGTGAATCTGGTTTCCTGGCTGCTTTTGTCCATCCGACTCAACTCGCCAGAAGTAGTGTACGCCTGAGCTTCCTAATCAATCTTGCACAATTTATCGGAAGTCTCTTACACTGCAGATTATTGTGTCCATCTGGAGCTCATCGACCATCGTGTTCATCTCCGCATCAGATGGTGGTCTCTCAAAGCGATTGGCTGCATCTAGAATCTTGGGTAGAAGCTGCATGTCACCTGCCGTGATCACAAAGCTGTCGGATAGGCCCAGAGACCAGTGGACCGCCTTGTCAATGGCGTTCTGGGTGTCGAGCGGTTCATAGAAGTAGGTGGTGTAGTTCTGAGTACGGGTCCCCCATGGCCGTCGGACCAGGGACTTGATGGTCTGTATTGCCACATTCCGGTTGCGGCACGTTTCGACTAGTCCACGGAAGTCATCTGCATACCGGACATTCTGCATCTGCAAGTAGTTGTATGGCAGCAGGATACTGTCAAAATCGAACCGTTCCAGACTCTGCCTGTGCATGGCAGCCGCCTTGTCGCCATGAGCTGTCACGCCCAGAAACCGGACGAGCCCCTGGTCGCGTGCCTCGATGAATGCCTCCAGAGCACCACCCGGTCCCATTGCCTTCTCCCAGCCAACGGGATTCGTCAGACCATGCATCTGCCAGAGGTCTACAGAGTCAACGCCTAAGGTGCTCAACGAGGTCTTCAAATCTTTCCATGCGCCCTCGTATGAGCGCTTCCTGGACTTGGTTGCGAGGAAGAACTCAGCGCGGTGTGTGTCCATCCACGGAGCAATGCGTTTCTCAGCTTCTCCGTACATGGGTGCCATGTCGATATGGTTGACTCCATGCTCTAACAGCATTTCGAGAACACGATTCGCCTCTTCTTGCGTTGCCTCGCTCAGAGCATACCCGCCGAAGATGATGCGCGTGCTATTGCGACCTGTGCGGCCAAATGGTTCTGTAGGAATCATCGATTATTACCTTCTGGGCTCTGACTCTATGCACACCGGAGAGCTTGTCGTCGGTCGTCAAGCATCTTGCTATCTGCCCAGCCTGGGTCTGGACCTTAGTATGATTATCATTGCCACCAGCGCAATGGGTATGCCGATACCAATCAAGACGAGCTCCACTGGTAGAGGTGGTGCGGTCTCCGTGCCTGTTGTGGTTGTAGATGTTGTTGTCGTACTGGTCGTAGATGTTGATGTGCTGGTGGTCGTAGTCGTCGTTGATGTGGTTGTGGTGGTTGTCGGTTGGTTCACTGTGACGGCAAAGACGGCAGACAGCTCATTGCCATAGATATCGGATACTATGATTTGGAGAACGTAGGTCCCCGGCTCCAGAGCGTCGATCGACCACACACAGCCGCTACTATCCACAAGGAAATGCACTGTGTCGTTTATCCCCCAGTGGCCGATACCGGAGAGATCCCATGACCCAAGTTGGTATTGGACCAGCTCACCATGCTCTATGACTTGGTCCTCAGGGCTCCAGCGCCAGATAGGAGATATCGTGTCCTTCACTTCCACCGTGAGGCTTGACTGAAGAAGATTCCCGTACGTATCGTTGACAGACACAATCACCGAGTAAGTCCCGACCTCGAGAACAGTAGCGTTATTGATTACACCATCCTGTCCGATGGCGAAATAGGGTTCCGGAGTCACCCACCACAAATCTAGACCCGAGGAATCGGTTGCATTCAGGTCGTAGATCAGTCCCTCTCCATACTCAGCAATCTGGTCGTGGGGCTCTTCCACCCAGGTTGGTGCAGTTGTGTCCCTCTCTCCGATGATAACGTTGCAGACTGTCCAAGCAGTGTTTCCAAGAGCGTCAGTAACAGACAGGTTTAGGCCATAGACCCCCGGAACAAGTGAACCTGTGGGTGATACAACACACAGGCTTGATGAGTGCAGCTCGGTGCTTGTGTAACTGAAACGCTCTGTGTCATTTAGTCCCCACGAGTGAATTCCTGAGAGATCAGATGCTGAGCATGCGAGCTCGACTTCAGCCGGACTTGCGAACACATACTCCTCATCTAGTTGTTGTATCCACACAGGCGCCTGGGTGTCTACAACCCGTAGGACGAACTCATCACTCAGCGTATTATTGTACGGGTCTCTTGCCTTCACCTGTATTCCATAGCTTCCCACAGGCACCAGCATAGCATCGGTGATGATACCTGCATCATCAATTTCGAAGGTTCCTGTTGTATTTGTCGCCCAGTATACGATGCCCGATGCATCACTCGCATTCAGGTCGTACCTGAACTGTTCTCCAATCTCCAGAGTCTGATCGACGGGGCTCTCGTTCCAGGTGGGTGCAGCTGTATCCTCTACTGTCAGGGTGAACTCCTGGGAGAGGACGTTTCCGATCGTGTCGTTCACGGACACTAGCAGAGGGTATTGACCGACGCCCAGCAAGTCCGCGTTCTCGACAACTCCTTCCTGGTCGATGGAGAAACGGGCCGTGTCATTGATGCTCCACATATCGATCTCTGCACTGAGTGTAGCATTCAGATCGGCTCGGAAGAATGAGCCATACTCCAGTGCATGATCGATGGGGGTCTCATTCCAAGCCAACCACGGAATCCTTGAGAGGGCACAGTCATCGGAGGCCATTCCCGCGGCGACACACTCCCCGTTTGAGCATTTCTCTAGAGAGGAGATGCTGAACATGTTCAGTCCGCAGTGCCAACGATATTCACCGTTCTTGCCGAAGACCAAGAACTGTGAACCCCCGGCCACACCATAGTTCTCCGTTCCCAGAGGTACAACTCCAAGGCCTGCATTGGATAGGGTACTAGTGCTTTCCCACATGTAGTATCCAGAACTGTCCGTGCGAAGGAGCAATAGACGACTTGAGGTTTGACCTACTGCAAGATATCCACCATCTGGACACTCAATTGCGTCGACGACGCGCATGTGCTCATCGGTACCATAGACTCTGAACCACTTCCGTATGCCATCGGAGTCCAAGCGCAACAGCCACGACTCATCGTGTGTGCCATCTTCGTAGGCATATGAGATTCCCGACAGCAAGTAGCCCCCATCAGCACACCGATAGAGCGACTCACAATGGTCATCTCTCAGGGTTCCAAACCACTTGCTCCATATCTTCGTGGCATTCTCGTCAGTCTTCATGACGTGGATATCGCCCCCAGAGTCAGAGCCAGATCTTCCACCAGCAAGTAAGATTCCGCCATCCTCCGTTTCACAGACCCCTCTGAAACCAGAAGACTCAGTAAAAGTCTTGTTCCATTTATGCCCCCCGGTGGAATTCACACAGACAAGCCATCCATAGAAGTTAAAGGATGGGTCGAGGCGCCCCCCGGCAATGATGAAGTCCCCTCGCGCCCTTTCAACGATTGCCACGCCATGGTCAAACCGTACGTACCCAAAAGTAGAGTTCCAGAGCATGTGTCCCTCAGAATCGGTTCTTACAACGTACATGTCAGCATAGCCTGCGCCAAACGACCATGTTTCACCCACTATGCAGAATCCACCATCTGCACACTGGATGACGTCATGCCCCTCGTCTATGTCGTCGCCCCCATAGCGCTGCAACCAGATGGGTCCTGAAACGTTCGTACTGCTAGCTGCCGCCATGGACAGCTCTCTCATAGGTTCTACAACACCGAATGTGCTCTGTCGAGGTTGGTCCAAGATGGGGGCATGGTTTGGAACAGCCCCCGCGCCAAACCCAACGGCCATCAATGCAATAGAAACCAACGCAACGTATCTCACACTACTATATCTAAGAATACAACTCAACTGCAATCAACCCCAGACAAACCAGGCATACCTCTCCTGGACAGTCACTCCATGTTATGCTGGATGACTGTTTGGCCTATATACTGTTCAATAGGATATAACTTTTTCTTAGGGTCCAACACCGAGCCGGATCCATCAACAACCGGCTATGCTGTCCGAATAGATTGCGCATAGTCCTGTGGAATTTCCATCCCGCTCTCGATATACTGAAATAGCACAATAATATGTAGCATATGTCCATTATTCGGGAGATTGCGTCATGTCTATTCACACTGTAAAATCGATCAAGAGCTACAAGCTGTACCTGATTGCGGCAGTCCTGATGTTCATCGAGACGGGAATCGTTGCTATCGTGCCCAGTATCATCCCAAGTTCGGGTGACTGGTACACGGACTGGAGTCTGAGTTCCAACCTATCGATCTTTCTCTGGCTCTACCCTCTCATAGGCGTCCTGTTCATAGTGGGGGCCTTCTTTGCCAAGACCGGCCTCGGCATCACAGGGACGGTTGAACGTCGCATCGGTGGTGGCTGGGTGGAACGTCGAGCTGAGACCGCCAATGGTATCACGTGTGGATGCATGACAGGGCTTGCTGTTATCATCGTCACCCTTGCCATCTCAATGCCTCACGTCGAGTGGACCATGGGTCTGATTCTGGTTGGAGGCATTCCTGCCATGCTTGCAGGGGTCATTGCCATGTTTGCAGGATTCACCTCCCTCACTGCTACTTCGAACAAGAGCCAAACTGGTCCAGTGCAGTACACCCGAGTCGAGGGGCCCCAGCCTCAGGTCTGCCATCACTGCGGCAGAAAAGGAATCTCCCCATATGTGGACACCTGCCCCAACTGTGGCCAACCACTGAAGTAGGAGCGTCCGCGGCCGACTTGCCTGTGTAAGAAGGTACCGTGCCGCACAAAGTACACTGTGACCCAAACATAGTCGACGTGTTATATGCCTTTGAGTTCTCCATACACATGAACCACAATGTCTGAAGATGCAATAGTGATTGATAACCTGACCGTTCGGTTCGATACCATCACGGCAGTCGATGGACTCGACTTGAGTGTGAAGTGGGGCGAGCTGTTCGGTCTCCTGGGGCCCAACGGGGCCGGTAAGACTACCACAATCAACGTGCTATGCACCCTCCTTGAACCGACAGGGGGAGGCGCCTCCATTGCCGACTTTGATGTGGTAGAGGACAATGAGAGCGTCCGTGAGATAGTTGGGCTGTGCCCTCAGGAGCCCGCCTTCTATCCCTTCCTCACCGGACGGGAGAACATAGAGCTCTATGGCGAGTTCCACTCAGTTCCGAAACCTATGCTCCGCGGGCGAAGTGAGGAGTTCATCAGGAAGATTGGCATGGAGGACCATGCCGACAGGAGGGCTGGCGAGTACTCCGGGGGAATGGTCCGAAGAGTGAGTACTGTGATGGCGCTCATCCACGATCCGCGAATCGCTCTGCTTGACGAGCCTACTGTCTCGATGGACCCTGTTTCCCGCAGGGCTGTCTGGGACTTCATCCGTGAACTCAAGGAGAAAGGCAAGGCGATTATCCTCACGACCCACTACATGGAAGAGGCCGATTCGCTGTGTGACCGTGTTGGTATCATCGATGAGGGAGTACTGATTGCTGTGGGTACACCAAGGGAATTGATGGAAGAGCATGATGTCGCAGACCTCGAGCAGGTCTTCATCAAGTTGACCGGCAAGAAGCTGAGGGGGGCGGTCTAGAGATGAACCTGAAACGTGTAGCCGTCCTGGTCAGAAAGGACATGAAACAGACTGTGAGAGCGCCGGCCCTTTTGTTTCTCCTTCTGCTGTTCCCCCTGCTCGTTACAGTTATCTTTGGCGTTGCCTTCGGCGGCATCGGTACTGGTGGGGGCACACACTTCGAGATTGGTGTTGTCAACATGGACGACTCGGATGAGAGCCCGGATTGGGCTGAACACTTCCTCGGAAATCTCACGGCGATGAACGGGACGGTCGTGTTTCACTATCAGGACAATGTTACGGCGCATACCGACCTCCTACAGGGGAATCTGGATGCGCTTGTCTTGATACCGAACGGGTTCGGTTCGAGTATCGATTCCTACTGGAGCTCACCCGCAGACGGGGCCGGCTGGAGTAACGTGACGCTGGGCCTCTACCTTGACAGCAGTTCCATGATAGCCTCAAGTGCAATACCCCCGATGATTCAACAGTCGCTTCTGAGTGCCATCTACGGGGAGTCGGCAACAACACTGGAACTACCCGTCAGGATTGGCTCACCATCGATGGTCATAGTGAGCGACCTGACGATGTGGGACTTCATGGCCCCTGGAATCTTCGCCTTCTCAGCCATCTTCATGATCATGACGGTCTCGCAATCCATGACCACAGAACGCGACGAAGGACTCCTTAGAAGGATGGCCACTACACCCGTGAAGTCATCTGAGTTCATCATCAGCAAGGCAGTGTCCAATATGTTCATTGCCCTTCTCCAGAGTGCAATCATATTCGCAGTTTCGTTGGCGATTGGTTACTCCCCAGAAACTGGGCCGGGTGGACTTGCATTCGCCTTCCTAATCGTCGCAGTCTTCTCGTTGACCTGCGTGGGCTTTGGGCTCATCACAGCTGTGATCTCGAACTCTGCTGATGTCGCCACGGGAGTATCCTTCATATTCATCATGCCACAGATGTTCTTCGGAACATTCATGGACCTGGGCGGGGTCACCGAGATTCTTGGCACATTCATGCCAAGTAGCTATGTGACAGATGCTCTCAGAACGCTCTTCCTGAGGGGTGCGCCGTTGACAACCATCACGATATGGGTTGACCTCCTAGTCGTCGTGATTGTCAGTGCCGTTGTACTCGGTGTGGGGATACTCCTCTTTGCTAGGAGGGGAAGGAGATAGACGAATTGGTCGCGTGTATGAGCATACGCACGCGACCGCATACTGTTTTATTGGAGATTATGAGTCATGAGAGTAATCCAAGGGAGGCAGATCATAGATGAGTGATAAGAGCCCTGCTGAGACTGAGTTTCCCGACTCAGAGCTTCTGGAGAAGGCTCAACAACTACTTGTGCTCACAGACCTCGTTGAGGCGTATCCCGACGTTGTTGCCAGGCGGGTGAATGGGATTCTGTATCTGATAATCGGTGGCGGGATGTCTTTTGTGACCCTGATCTTCATGTCATTGCTGCTCTTTGTTGAGTTTCCTGGTCAGAACCTCCTGATCATCACCGCATTTGTGATCCTAAGCCTTGTCATCGCATGGTTTCTCTCATTCAGATTGATTCGTCCTCTGACAGAGTCGTATCCAATAGATATTCAGGAGGAGATGAGCACCCTCCTCAAGGTCGTCTGGGGCATACTCACGACTGCCATGGTCGTTTCTGCCGTAGTTCTGTTCTCGATTGGGCAGGTATTCGTGTTCGCAGTGGTTCTCCAGCTCCTCCTCTTCATCGGGAACTCGGTGAACTACTATGACTCTACTCGTGGATCGGAGAGCGACTCATTCAGAAGAGTACACCTCTACTACTCCCTCCTCATTGCCTTAGGACTGGTTCCAATGTTCCTGTTTCCCCCCATGGCCTTTGTGTTTTTGATTGTCATAAACCTGGGAGGACTGTATGCCATAGGTATCTATGCACTTCTGTCGGCTGAGAGACTTCTCTTGGAGAAGACTAGAAGGTAGTAGATATGTCGCTGGATGGAGATATCCTTCGGGCATTGGTCAGCCTCATCGATGAGGAGGCTCTAGTTCCCACAAGACTCTCCATCTTGTCCTACCTCTATTTCACACGGAGGGCCAAGTACACGAACCTGCAGAAGAAGCTGAATCTGACCTCAGGTAACCTCTCAAGTCATCTCAGGAAGCTGGAGGAGATGGGGCTCGTCAAGATTTTCAAGCATTTTGTAGACTTGCGCCCTACCACCCTCGTTGAGATTACTCCCGCTGGTGTGGAGAAAATTCGTTCGCAGTACCAGAGAATGAATGAACTGGTTTCAGCAGTTGTGAACAGAGAGAGTCCCACCTCAGAGGGCTAGAAACCAAAGCCGACACTTTTGAGCAGTCAACCGTCAGACTCCACTAGACTGACAAAACTGGACTCATCTCTGTTCGTGATGTCAACGAAGCCAGGCTATGCCGATAGGTCCATTGTGAACCTTAGCAGTGCCGTTTCTGAGCATCTGGGTCACAGTCCCGTCTACGCTCCCCTTGCGATTGATGGGCGATTACTCACGGACTACGGAAAGTCCGTCTTGCTTCCGGTTGTCGATGGGCTCGGTTACCACCATCTTCAACGTCATGTAAAGACCAGCACCCTTGCAGAACATCTCTCGGACCGCCTGACTAGCGTCTTTCCCGCAAGCACTGGTTCAGCTATCACCTCTCTGTTCACCGCGACCGCCCCGCTGCAGCATGGAATCACAGGCTGGTTCGTTTACCTGAAGGAGCTCGGGGTGGTCTCATGATTCTTACCTTTCACCACCCTGACGAACGATCATCCCATGGATGCAGAGGTGTTTCGGTTCTTGAAAGGCTGCTGTACGCGGATTGCGAAGCGACACTTCAATTCCAGAGAAACACAGAAAGCCTGACGAAACGTGGTTACAGTATCCAAGTTGAGGATGGTAGCCATGAGTATCGAGTCGCCTGAGGCGTTCATTCTGGGCCGTCAGATCCAAGAGGAGCTTGTTGGAAAACAGATTGTATCGTGGAAGCTAGAGGGCCTGGAGAAGATGATCACACAGCCTGCTGAGGACTTCAAGAGGTTGGAGGGACGCACAATCCAGGCTGTCGTATCCCGAGGAAATGGCATACGCGTCCGGCTCGACGATGGGATGAACCTCTTTCTTGCGCCAGAGTACGGCGGGAGGATCTTGTACCATGAGGAGGAGTCATCTGTTCCAAAGGATACACAGTTCATGTTGCGCTTCACCGATGGTACCTTCTTCACGGTTCGTCTGAAGGGTTGGGGCCAGATCTCCTCCATCAAGGACTCCGAGCTTAAGGATGTGTATGTCTATGCAAGGGACTTCTCGGAGGTACCCTCTCCTTTCGATGAGGGATTCACCTTTGAGGCATTCAATCGAGCGCTAGAGGGGTTGACCGTGAACATCAAGACAGCATTTGTGGGCAAGGATGCGGTGATTGTTGGGATACAGAACAGCGCCTTTCAGGATATCATCTACCGTGCGGGAGTCCAACCCAAGAGGAAGGCCTCAGATCTGGATGCCAGTGAGCGACACTCGCTCTTCGATGCCCTGAATGCCCTTGTTCGGGAAAGACTGGAGCATGGCGGAAAGGAGGACTTCGTTGACTTCTACGGAGTACAGGGTCGCTACGTTCCTAGGATGGGCTCGAATATGCGGGACAGCACATGTGAGACCTGCGGGACACCGATTGAACGGTTGGCTCACGGCGGCGGTCACGTGTATCTCTGTCCCCGATGTCAGCCAATCTGAAGCTCGAGCCGACTCGGTCACCTCACTGATGAGCTTAAGAGGAAACGGGAGTAAGGATACCTATGCACTCAGAACTTGTAGCTCGCTGTGGTGCGAACTGCGCCATCTGCATATCCTATTTCGGATACAGGATGGACGGCAAGAAGAGAGGCCAGCCATGCAGTGGGTGTAGGCCAGCCAGAAAGAACTGCGCCTTCATAATGAGAGACTGCGCACGCCTCCGAAAGGGGGAGATTGAGTTCTGCTTTGAGTGTGATGAGTTCCCCTGCGAGAACCTGAGGAAGCTTGACGAGGGCTACAGAAAACGGTTCAATATGAGTATGATTGAGAATCTGAGGTTCCTCAAGAATGAGGGGATGGATGCGTTTCTCAGTCAGCAAGAAGAACAGTACAGGTGTCCAGCGTGTGGGGGCATCATCTGTGTGCACAACGGAGAGTGCTACAGCTGTGGCGTATAGGGGGTTTGTCTGCAGCCACACCATCTAGACTGATACTGCAGATCAGGGTCTGAGCTCCTTCATTACGGATTCGAATCGTTCCTCTATATCCTCACGATCCCACTTCTCTGGCACCTGTTCCCGCGATCTGTTCAACATCTCGGCCTGTTTGGAGAGAATATCCCGTTGTTCTCTCGTCTGAACCTGGGGTGCCATGGCCTTGAGCGCGTCGAGAAGCCGAATGGTCACCGCAACATCCGAGGATGCATTCTGCCGAATCTGGTTGAAGGCGGCCTCTATGATTCCTGAGAAGGTCAATGAGTCGGTCATGAGTCGCAATTGCCCTTTGCTGTCATAGTGATATCCGTGAGGAATGCTTCGAGCCATGAGCCCGGACAGCCCTGAGCCAAGCTGGTCTATACACGACATAGCTGTGAATGGATCGTTAATCCCTGGAGAGAGGGCACGCACCGCAATCTCGACCAGCTGGTTGACCATGAACTCGATGTCGTTGATTCTGAGACGCTGGTCTCCGATGATGAAGGTATTCTGTAGTTTCTCTTCTATGTTCTCCCTATCAAATCGATCTGGCCATACGTCTATGAGCCGTCCCTCCTTCTGGATGAAGTCGCCCGGTCGATGAGGCACCCGTAGGAATATTTCGTGTTCCTCGGCCAGGTTCACCAAAGCCTCAATGCCAATCGCCTGCATGTAGCCTGCTGTTTCAGACTCGACGATGGTGGCCGCCTCTTCATCAATGTAGGACGGCAAATCCTCCTCGCTCTTCAGCGCCTGCCCGTATCCCGAATAGTCAAGGGTTTCAGGGAATATCCGTGCGATTGATTTGTCGAGATCCCGTCCAAGTGAGGCGATGACATGGTCTGCTTGAAGAATGACAGTGACATGATGGAAGAAGTAGACTAGGACCGCCACACTGAACACTGCAAAGAGTATCGCTACGAAGAGGGAGAAGTTCGGCACAAAGACGCGCTCCGGAGTGTTGGTAACACTGCGGATGATTAACAGACAGTAGGTGTAGGTCGCCACAAATGTGCCAAGGACAAACTGGTTTCCTCTGTCGCGGAGGAAGGTATTGAGAATCCGAGGACCGAACTGGCTAGACGCCTGAACCAGCGCAACGATGGTGATAGAAAATGTCACCCCTGTCACACCAATCATAGAGCCAGACACAACCGAGAGAAATGCGTGCGCGCCATCTGGGTCAGCAATGTCAATCCAACCCAGGATGTCCTGTAACCTGCCGGGATATGCCTCATCGATAGCCACCGTGATGAATGAGAGTAGAATTGCAGCTGTGATCATGACTCCCGGTATGAACCAGTAACTGGCTCGCAGCCGCTCATAGTACGTTGAGAGCTCAGACCTCAATCTGCTTCTTCAGCTCCTCAGCAATCAATACAGGACATCTTCTTGAAGCGCGATTATCACTGTTTTGATATTGAGTTCATCTCTCGAAATGTGATGAACCATTTATATGAGGATGGTTCTACTCTAGGCCGAGTGGAGATTATGCAGAAGAGCCTACCATTCATCCTGGTAGTGCTGTTTCTTTCGACAATGGTATATTCACCTGTGGTATCATCGACGACCACAGATGCGCCAGAGGAAGCAGTACTAGAACACGTGCCTACGAACGACTTCTTATCGTCCTTCCTGCCGCTTGACAGGAATGTGCGCATAGCAATCTATGACGAGCCCAATACAACGCTGCCTGACTATGCAACAGGTCTGGGGATGACCTTCAGTAATGAGCTTGCTGACTTGGCAGGAGAGCTGCTCCTCCAAGGCTTCGATGTGACCACCCTGACGTTCCAAGATGTCTTGGACCACGAGCTACTCACAGCAGACTATGATGTTTTTGTGATGGTGGATAATTACCCCCGAGAGAACATCACCAAACTCGTGAAGGAGTTTTGGCTAGGCGGCGGTGGCATACTGAGCATCAACGCAGCATTCGGCTATCTGTGCTATGAGGGCATCATCATGCCCGAAGCTGCGGGAGATGATCAATATGGGTTCCTCTGGGATGAGGAGACATGGTCTTCACACCGAGTGATGAGACGTCATCCAGTCACTCAGGAGTATCAAGTTGGTGATATTCTGGTTGAGCCCTCCCAAGAGAAGAAGGAGCTTCTGAACGGGAGGTTCATCAAGGAGAACTCGATGGTCGGGCCCTATCTCTCGATTCTGGCCAACCAGACAGACGGTCTTCAAGTGTCATCGATTCTGTCTCTCGACAACAAAATCAATGGTGGTCGAGTTGTTGCCGTGTGCATGAATACGACGTCTATCGCTGCAGACCTCTCACCCATCATACGTGATGCAGTGGAGTGGCTCACCCCCACCCCAAAGGCTCGCATCCTGTTTGACCTCTCCCACGAGGTCCAGTATGGAGTTGACCCTTGGGATATTCAGTATGCAGATAGCACAACCGGACACGCAGATCTGAGAAACGCCCTCGTGGCAAGCGAGTACGTGTTCGACAAGCTCTACCCGTCAGGTACTGACACCCTTAGGCTAGATGTCCTGAATTCTTACGATCTCCTCATCATAAACAGCCCAGATTACAGCTTCACTGCAAACGAGATTTCGAACGTTACGGAGTGGGTGTCTGCTGGAGGTGCTCTGTTCCTTGTCGGTGATCATTCAGTGACGCCAAATGCCAACCTCAACCAGCTGCTCTCCGCCTCGAATCTCAGGCTGAACACCACTGCTGCGACGAACGCATTGGTCCGATCAGGTCTACGCGATGTCCACGAGAACTGTACTTCCATGGGCTGCCTGGCACCAGGATCTGTGAACCTATCGGCGCCCGCATTCCCCCTCTGGGAGGACGAAGACGGCGATGTGGTCATTGCGGCCGAAGTCGTGAATGAAGGCCGTATTGTTGTTCTTGCCGATGAAGCGATTGTGCGAGATGGCCGACTCACGGCGCTAGACAACAAGCGGTCCACCATGAATATGATAGACTGGTTGACCGCAGGAAGTGTCCTGGCGTTTGTCGACACGGGCAACGGCTCAGGCAATCCGAATTACGACAACGCATATCGCGGTGCTGTAGCCGAGGCGCTGAACGAATTGGGAGTCCAATTCAAGCTGTCCTCAGATCCTGAGTACTTCAACCTGAGTCTGAACGATGGGTCTTGGGACCTTCTGGTCATGGATCTTCCCTGGTATGGAATTGAGGCCTATGCTGGGGAGATAATCGAGTATCTGGATGGAGGAGGCCGGCTGGTTATCAGCACGTGGGAGTACTTTGATCAGGACAGTGCTGCACTCTGGGACTATCTCGGCGTACACTCAGAGGGCGCGTTCATGGATCTGAGTCCGATATACATCTGGGATGAATCACATCCGACATTTGAGGTCCCCAATGACTATTCCGCCGCTAATCTCAGCAACGCCGTCAACTACTTCATCTGGGATCTAAACAATCTCACAATCTATGATAATGCCACTGCTCTGGCAGGGCTCGACCCAGATCCTGGGGATACAAATGTGTCTATCGTGAGCAGCGTTGACGGGCGGGCTATTGTCAACGGTATGCTGACCACCCTCTATGTCAATGACACGGATGACTCCACGTATTCCGATGCGTTGGAGATCTGGATGAATCAGATTGCGTACCTGCTGCGTCCCACTATCGACTCGCCCACGGATGTCGTTGTAGAGGGTGGAAGTCCAGAGGTGTCGTTGACCTGGACACCAGAGAGTGATAGGCCCTATAGGTATGAAATCAGAGAGGATGGTGATGTCGTCTTGGATGATGATTGGTTCGGAGGCTCAATCATCTACTCTAGAGGTGGGGTGGACTTGGGTGTCTATGAGATAGAGGTCACTGTATTCGATACTGCCGGTGAGAGTGCCAGTGACTCGGCAACCATCACAGTCGAAGACACGATGTATCCTGCCTTTGCCGAGGGCCCCGACAATCTTCAGTACGAGGAGGGTGTATCGACGCACCTCTTGAACTGGTCGTTCACCGAGCTGTATCCGGATAGTTATGCGTTCTACGTCAACGGAACACTGTACGACAGCGGCGACTGGGACGGTTCCGAAATCTCAGTGGATGCTGGTGGACTCTTCGCTGGAGTCTATAACGCAACTCTGGCGGTCAATGACACATCAGGTCATCTTTCGACGTCAACTGTGTTTCTGACCGTGACAGCTGCGACGACGACCACAACAACCACGACAACCACGACGACCACGACAACCACCACCACGACCACGACGACCACGACAACAACGGTTCCTCCAGTAGACCCGATACTGGTCTTCGTCATGATTATGGCCGGCGTAGTGATTCTGGTCCTTGTGTTTGAGCTTCTGCGCAGACGGCGGGCCTGATATGAGAGGTCAGGATGAGGTGGAGACTGATCGTCTCTCCTCATCTCTTGTGGTAGGCGAACCTATATCCTGTCGCGTATAGGGGGAACAAACCACCGCCTATTCTATAAGACATTGATAGAAGCCTCTGTGAAATCCGAGGTGGTATTGTGCAGCCAGTCTGTATGCTCTAGAAAGCCCCTATAGATTCTGGGGCTCCAGTCGTGCACCTTTCGGATTCAAAGTTACCTGCTGAGCCTGCTGGCTCGCCAAGGTGTCAGGTGGTTGTCAATCCTGCAGTAATCACATCCTTGAGCGATGCGTATACTTAAGTAACAAAATACAACAACGGGAACTCTACCGTGAGTCAAAAGGCTCAGAATGAGGTTATTTCATGGAATCATGGCAGATGCTGGTAGCTGGAGTTGTCTGTGTCCTGGTTGTTGTTGGCATAGGGATTGCTGCTGTGGTCCTCATGTCGGCGCCCCCGCCATCAGGTGGCGGTACAGACAATCCAACGTCAGATATTCCCACTGACACGGATCTCGAGAGTCGTAATCTGGAAGCGCCGAACTGGAACCTGATCATGTCTGACGGTGAACTTCTCGAACTCCACTCATTGCGCGGCAAGTTTGTTGTAGTGGACCTCATGCAGACAGGTGAATGCATTCCATGCGAGATCCAGACGGACCATCTGAAGAGCCTCTATGAGAGTTATGAAGGACGTATCGAGGTCCTCTCATTGAGCCTGGTGTTGAGCGATACGGTACAGCGACTGGCTAACTACAAATCAACCAATGATATCGATTGGTATGTGGGTCTCGATACCAATGGAGTGTTCGGCTCATATTTCAATGCCCAGTCTGTGCCAACCCTGATCATCATCGACGATGAGGGGTACTTCCGTTGGGTTCATGTCGGCGTCTGGGCTGAGAGCGAGATCTCGGCGACCCTCTCGCAACTGGATAGATAATGGAGATGGGTCATCGTGCAGGCGCTCATCCAGACTCTCCTGAATATCGGGCTGGGGTTCTCTCTGGGATTCTACGCTGCGATATCTCCCTGCCTGTTCCCGCTCCTTCCAATGTTTCTCATCCGCTCACTCCAGTCAGCAGAGAGCAAGAGGAAGAGCATCATGGTGACGGGAACGCTTATCCTAGGCATCCTCTCGTCGCTGCTGGTCTATACGCTGATCTCGGTCTTCATCGGGCTGTTTCTGCTTCAGAACCAGATAACGATTCAGGCGATTCTGGGTGGAGTAATCATATTCTTCGGCGTAGTCACAATGTCTGAGACCCTGCAGCGACACCTCAGGCTCACCTCCTTGAACCTCAAATCACAACCCGAGGCCCCTGGAGGCCTCTTTGGTGTCTATATCATCGGGCTGTCGTACTCCCTGCTTGCCGCGCCGTGTTCTGGCTCAGCGGTCGTCGGGTTCATGCTCTATATCAGCACGCAGACAGAAGTGCTTGTACTGGTATTGACATTCATCGCCCTGACACTGGGCATATCGATACCTTACCTGGCCATCGCTCTGCTCTCTGAAGAGATCCGGAATCGGATGACGACCTCACTGGCCGAGTCCGCACGAAAGGTGCAGATACTGGTTGGCGTGTTCCTGGTGGCAATTGGTATACTCCTGGTGCTACCGCTGTTCGGGATATTTCCCTTCGGTTAGCATTGGGTGATGGACAAGAAGTGTCGGAATTGAGCGTCTGTCGTGGGACGCGAGAGCTTGGGGCTGGACCACGTATAACGGTGAAAGGACTCAGATTGTTGTCAGTATCTCTTCGATTTCGTCCCTTGAGGGAAGGCGTCCAGTAACTTTCACCTTTCCGTCGATAACGAGACCCGGCGTCAGCATAACACCATAATCGATCATCTTGTTGACATCTGTTACTTTGCTGATCTCTGCTGGAAGCCCGTGCTCGGCAACAATCTCTCTGACAATCAACTCGAGGGTCTCGCATTTCGCGCAACCTCTGCTCAGAATCTCGATCTTCACTGATGGCTTTCTCCGTTCTGTTGCTGCTCTGGCTGGCGTCTGAGTGAGGCGGATGGTGGGCGGAGTCATATAAGCGTATCAGCGGGTCTTTTCTGGCTATTTGACAGAGGTTTCTGATTTCCAGCTTGCGGGCAGATTGTGAAGCTGAGAACGTAGTGAGGATTTGGGGAGGTTTCAAATCGATAAGACTGCAAAACAAGCCTCATCTGACGCCAAACCATGATCTCAAGAGCAGACCGAGGTAGATGTCGCACTTGTCTGCATCAGACGCGCTGAACGCACCCTCTCCTTCCTTGTGGTGAATTCGATTTCTAATCTTGATGAGCTCACCAGCAAGGTAGTCCTCGAGGGAATGCTGCTTGACGACTCCTAGTTTTCTCAGTCCATGCAACAGATTACCCGCAGGCCATTTTTCAAGAGGGCGTCCGTGTGCAACTTGCGATATCTCCTCCCATTCATCTGGTTTGCTCTTGATTGATTTCTCAATCAGGCTGCGCATCGCTGCCTCTAGTGCTTGACTTGTGGCGACCACTATGCCTCCCCAGTCCTGCTGGAGCAGACTTCTCTTTTGTTTCAGGACCAGATTCCATACCGTTTCAGGGATTGATGAGATAAACAATGATGGCGGGGTGTTCACTGCATCCAGTCCTGCAGAGGTCAGATAGAGTCGCTTGTCATCATCATAGTGAATGAGAAGCCCGAGAAGGATGAGTTTGCTGATCCGACGCTGAAACTCCAGACCCCTCCTCACAAGACCGCGTTTCATAAGGCGCTCCTCCATATCCAATACCTCCCCTCCAAGATCCTTTGCAATCACCAGCACTTCGTGGTCAATCGAGTCGGCGAGCATATAGGGCGGTAGGCTATCAGCTCCAAATCCTATCAGTCCCATCTTGTCTGCGGTCTTCTCTCTTATACTTCGTAGGGTTTCTCGTTTCTTGCGATAGATGCCAACTCCCTGAGTTACGGCAATGATAACCCCCGCTGAGCCTATGAGTATGAGTCCAGAGAATATCACAATCATGTGCAGCGAGTTTAGTAGGTTCAGATATGGAAACATGTAGTGTGCAACAAGCAGCATGACTGCTGTAAGTGTGAATACGAATCCAACTGCTGCTGCATACCTGACAAAAACACGATGTATCCTGCCTGATTCCAAATGGAGCTCCCAGTTTCGACCACTGACTCGAATAATGAATCTTTTGGGCGACTTGGACTCGTCAAGAATCGACCAGATGGCCCGCAATTCTGGCAACAGCTCTGGGAGGCTCTCGGATGTGGAAAGAGACCTCTGGCCACCTGCCTCCTTCGACAGTTCAATGCCCTGCTCGCAGTGCATGTCTGGATGGGTCCGAGTCGATGCTGTATCCCTCCTGTTAGTCGTTGCCACATCTGGATCCTCGTCGTCACCCAGAGTCAGAGTGTCAGCCTGCTGGGAATCTAAGAATACGAGAACCCGTCCTTAGACACTGGCTGTGAACCACTCAAGGTTCGGGAGAGAAACCTGACCGTGTGGAAGTGACTATCATGTGCGTTCATGGACAGATTGTGGTTCTCGGTTCCCCCTTTCGCATCGTGTATCCCATGGTTTGTGTCGGCTGTATCGACGCTCTGTTCTGGCTGGCATCTGAGTGAGGCGGATGGTGGGCGGAGTCATGGAAGCGTATCATTGCACCATGAGCATAGGGACAGTATCAATAGACCAACAATCGCGGAACTCAATCGTAGAACTAGGCACCAAGCTCCCTCTCGAGCTCGTCATCCTCGGACTGCTCGTTCCTTGGTCTCGTTCTGTCGGAATCCTGGAGGTTGTAGTGAAGGTACCAGATACTCACTCCAGTCATGAGCAGGATGCTGCCCCCCTCAAGATATGTGAAGGCCAACCTCCAGAAATCCAAGCTCTGAGGGAGGTCCTCGTACACACTGATTGTCCAGGAATTACCAGAATCTACCGAGAGCTCGATTCTCAGCTCGCCGTCAGTCTCGGGATAGAGCCAGCAGGAAGCCGAGTCTCTGGCGTCGGGGATGCTACTCTCATCGACATCAGACAGAGTCAGCGTTTCAACCAGCTCGGAGTCGAGGTAGAGACGAACGGTCCCTTCAACACGGGCGATCCCCCAGCCGATGTCCCGGAGTGACACAGTGACCGTGTAGGAATGACTCCCGCGGACAGCCATGGAGTGAGTGAACTCCTCTGTGTGGTCGCTCCTTCGGTAGATGTTGTGTCTGTGACCGGCTGTGTCAATCCAGTACAGACTGATGGCTGCAATCGCTATGTAGAGTATGGAGATGATGATGAGCCTCTCAGCGGTCTGCGAACGTTTCGGCATGATGCCCCTTCCATTCATACTCTGTCAGTTGAAGGCAATAACCCTTTGGTTTTCATCCAGTTGCGTCAATTGACGGCATACATTTCAGACGAGTCTATAGAACCGATTGTCAGTCGTAGAACTCCACGCCCAGTTCCTCCCCCGGCTCCGTCCTCACGCCAATCGGGTCGTTTCGCAGTATCGTCTTTCTCCCCAAGGCGAGTCCCATATTTCACCCTCGAAACAAGGAGTAGAATCATCCCAAAGACGGCAACGAGTCCGTAGGTGCGGGTCAGTCGCACTTGCCCCTCGGGTGGCCTCTCGTAGATGGTGATGTCCCACTTGTCACCCTTCTCCACATACCACTCCACGGTGAGCTGGCAGTCCTCGTCGGATGAGAGCACGATGGTGGCGTTCTCTCGGACCGACATGGAGTAGTCCTGCGGGCTTGCCTTCTCCTTTGCTGTCAGGGTGCGTTCCTCGACCAGCTGCCTGTCTAGGAGGGTCCGCAGCGTCCCGTTGACCTCTGCCTCCTGCGCATGGACGTCAGCCACTTCGACCTCTATCTCGTAGATGGCCCCGCTGGTGACCACGTAGGTTCTGCTGGAGAAGTCTGAGCTACCTGCCACTCCACCGATCACGTGTCGCCCCACGATGGGGTTCAGGACGTACAGCGAGAGCACGCCGAAGGTCATGATCACGAACGACAGGAGGATGACTCCCTCGATTAGGTGCGAGCGTTGTGACACATTACTCCCTAGACGGTCTTTCGCATTCTGACAAGATAACGCTTTGGTCTACCATCAACGAAGATGTTAGGTTTCTAGGTCACAGTCAACCAGAATAGATTAAAGCCGCTTCTTCGCCATGTGCGTGATTACCCACGAAGTGGTAGGGTGCAGTATCATGGTATTTGACGACTTCAAAGAAGGCAACGAGTACAAGCAGAGCGAGATCTTCGCTGCTATTGGATATCAAGAAGACGCCACAACTCCCCGAGGCATTCTTCCTGTTCCTAAGGAGGATCATACGGCAATAATGCTGAGACTCAATCTTGAGACTAGTCCATACGATGACGTGTACAATCCTGACAGCCCCGTGGTGTACTACATAGGAGAGGGGCAACCGGAGAAAGGGCATCAGACGTACAGTCATGGCAATAAGACCTTGGCACAGGGTGGGGACAAGGACATTCATCTCTTTGTTCACACCGAAGAGGAAAGAGAGGGGGATTGGGTATACCGCGGAATCTGGCAGCTCAGAGGCTATGAGGATAGCTTCGTCACCAAGAAGAAGACTCCAGCTGGCCAGCTCCAGAGGGTGTTCAGATTCTGGTTGACAAAGAAGACACGACCTTGGTTCGAACGTGGGCAAATACTGGACATGATTGCTAAGACCGGTGCTTTGCTGAAGTACGAGGTTTACCTCAGGGGGGCCGAAGCGAAGTCACGGTCTTCGTTGGCGTCGAAGAACCTGAAGACGGTTGAGATTCCTAAGCAATACCGGGGTTTCGAGCAGATGGAGAACAGTGATGTGATATGGTTCAGCGATGTGCCCCCTCTCTTCATGTACAATGTCCTCACTGATGATGAGGTTGATTCGGCCCTCGACGGTCTTCATTCCGTGAGACATCTGGATGCTCTACTTACAGTCATAGGATCTGAGAAGCATAGGTCACGTTTCGAGGCGCTAGTGAGTACTGAACCCTACTCTTCCGTAAAGGATAGATTCAGCTACTGCTCAGCCGAGGAAGTTGTCCGATTGTATCAGCTCGCCTTGGAGTTCCGCCGTTCGAAATCAACTGTCTTGCGATACCCAGTTGCTGAGCAGGATGAATCGAAGTGAGCACTAGAAGCATCTGCTGAGGTTCGAGAGGTGTTCTAGTACCTAAGTATGGTGAGTGCCAGATGAGTGAGTTTGAAATAGAGAGAAGCATTGGCTAGCGCTCCCCTGAATTTCTGTTCATCATCCGCATCTGCTTCTCCTAGATTCTCTTCAATCCGCTCTATTTCCTTCTCCAAAATATCTGTGACGCTCTCAATGATATCTTCCAATATAGGCGAGCATTCTTCAGGCATTTGTTTCTGCGCCAAGTAGGAGCGCATTGTCCCATATTTCCATCGTGGCTGATTCGAGACCAACGGTCACCGCTTCTTGGAATAGATTATCGGTGGAACGCTCGTGAGATTGCGAACGTAGTTATCTCTGATTCATAATCTGGTCTTTACTCATTCGCCTATCTGAAGGCCCCAAAGACAGATATATCCTCCTAGGGAATACAGCTCCATGGGTCTATTGTGACCCATCTGTGGTAAGATTTGAGGTGATAACCATCACTTTTGTCAGCGAGAACGAGTTTGAACTTGAGTTGAGCCAGTCACATCTTGATCACCTTTTGCGCGCATTAGAGGAACACAGGTTTTGGTTTCCACGTTCCAACGTCCGTTTCGAGTATCACTGTGGCGGCTCCTACTATGAAACCTATGTTGACAATAGCAGTAGAATGAAACTTGAAACACTAGCAGAGAATTTCCATCTGGAGGCGGGCGACAATCTAAGATTCGTGAAGGTGGAGCAGGGAACAGAATGGGAGATAACACCTCATCGGAGAGGTCGAGCACTAGATCCGATTGATCCCGGGGAGTCGACAAGGAAACATGACTTCAGGGAGATGAAGACACTTCCCGAAGAAGGAATTCTAGACATGCTAGAAGCTCTGGCGGAACACTATGATCGGGTTGTGGAACGAGATTTCGAGGTTGGCACCCATCTATTTCCTATAGTCTGGAAATGGAGTGCTAAAGGTGCGCCAACCTGCATCTTTGATATTTTCTCACCCGAAAGAGGTGATGCCATGCTAGTTGCCCAGAAGGAAGCCAGAGTTCAATGGAATTCTAGATTGGTTCCGATTGTTACCGGCCTAGAGGATATGCAGAATCTCAGGCATCGCCTAGACCTCGCTTTTCAGGAGATGCGCTCTGATGTCACTCCCGTTCTATCTTGGGATCTGTGGGGCCTTTATGACTCGAAACAGAAATACAACTTCGTAGATTCTGTTCTCAGCTGAGATTCGTCTTCCAGATCTAATGCTGCTCCTAGGTTCAAGAATGCGACTTCTCCAACCGCTGATAGGATTCTTCTTCTTGGCGTCGAGTAGGGTTTCTCTACCGGGCCAAGACTCATTCAGATTACTCGGCAATTGTATAATCCAAGGTCTGACTCATCCCTATCCAAACCCATCATCTTCCTTCGACCACAATAACCTTTTTCTTGACCTTTGTAGAGAATGGAGGATTAGGAAAATGCAGGGTGTTTCGTTCGGCCTAAATACGTTAGAGAATTTTCTGGCGAAGGCGCTTGGACAGATGGAGGGTAAAACCCTCAGGTGTGTTGTATACAATGTCAATCTAGACTACGTACTGAGTCTATTCAAGCGTTACAAAGGCTTGCAGAAAGTATCGATTGTGGCGAACGAGGAGCATCTCAAGCATTCAGGAAGCCAAACCGACGAACTGATAGGACTTATTCGAAAGGGAATCATAAGGATCCACTGCGTATCGGAGAATCAGCGAGTGATACATGCGAAGGGCTACTTCGTCGACGGGGAGAACGGGTGCATTCTTGTGGGGCTGGGTTCTCCAAATTTGACGCGATCATCGGGTCAGAATATGGAGCTGCTTGTTGAGTTTGAACCCCCATTTCACGAAGATGTGGCGAATTTGTGGACAGACATTATCTCGTTTAGTCGTGAACTTGAGCTGCCCTCTGATGAACCTCCGCCCACACTCTTTCGCTCGGACATTGAGAAAGTTTTCGAAGTTGATCCGTCCCTTGTGAGCGACCTCTGGGAACATCAGAAAGTGATCGTCGAATGGCTATCCGGTAGAAAACGAGCGATAGTGAATATCCCGCCTGGAACAGGCAAGACGCGTATTGCTTTGTCATATTTACAGCACATGTTGCCTGTGGGAAAGGAGATCACTACCATCGTCCTCGTACCTACTACGACACTGATAGAGCAATGGATAGGTATTCTTGAGGCCATGGGTTTCGATGTATATGAAGGTGGGACTACTTCAGAATCCTATTCGGAATACTTGGCCCGTCCCGAGCAGAGAATCCTTGTGACACTGTATAGTCGCTTCAAGGAACACCATCTGACAGTCGCTGACGGCCTTTCACTTGTTGGATGTGACTGTCTCCTGTTTGCTGATGAATGTCACAACTTGTACAGCATGCTAGACACCTTGGAGAACTTTGAGGATGTTCTCACTTCTGGTGGCGTTGAATACTACCACCTCGGATTATCAGCTACTATCGATTCTTTCAGAACACAGTTGGTCGAAAGATATCTTTCACACTGCGGGGGCCCCGCTTCGCAGTTTGCCATATCATTGCCGTCCTTTTATTCTCGGTGGAATGATTTGAATAAAGGGAGACCAATACTAAAGGAAGTGGAATATGAACCTCACTTCTGCCGTCTTTCGAAGTCTGAGATGCAGAAATATGAGGATTACACGCGTCGAATCGCCATGGAGATGGATTCCAAGGGTATTGGAGATGCTGATTCAGCATCTGCGGCGTTCATGCGTGCCTACCATGTCCGCAGCTCCAAAAACGGGATTCGAGAACTTCGTCGTGTTCTGGACGACTCTATAGAGGAGATCAATGATTGCTTTTCTCTAGTCTTTGTTCAGACCAACAAGATTGCGGAGATGATTCGGGACCATCTGACCGCCCATACTGACTGGAAACCAGATTCATCTGCCTATGTTTACGACTCGAAACACCCACAGAAGTATCTTGATTATGCAATGGATCGGTTTGCTTCCAACAAGGGTTTCTGCCTGATTGCAGAACAGATGCTTGCGGAAGGATTCGACCTTCCTAGCATTTCGCTTATCGTACTTCACGGCTCACATCGCTCTGAGAGAGATTGGGTCCAGAAAATCGGACGCGCCCTACGCTACGATCCACGAGAGCCTGAAGCCCCCGCCAAGATCATTGATTTGGTGTTCTGTGATCCTGAGGGGTCCGTACTACCAATGGAGCTAGACCGATACGAAACACTGCAGTCGATTTCCTATATGAGGGAGTGATGAAATATGAAGGACAAACCTGTGAATATACAAGAAGAGATAGATGCAATACTGTCGGCTGAGTTTGAGAGGTTGTTGGCTGAACATGGTGACAACCCGTTGCTTCAGTTGATACGCGCCGGAAAACTCCGTGACATGCCTTTCGAGGAGATTCGTGAAAATATACTTGGGAGATGAAGTTTCTTGGGGATTAGATTTAGGTCGATAGGCATAGAAGGCTATAGGGGGCGGAATTTCAGATTAAGTATTCCGAAAGGCCAATCACACGCAATATTCGAGATGGATGGGTCTACCGGTAAGACCACAACAATCGAACTTCTCCGCTGGTGTTTCAGTTACAAAGAGAGCCAAGCAGAAGGAAAGTTTCGACATATGTGGGTCGATCCGGCCCATGTCCTGGATTGGGACAAAAAAGGAAAACAAGAGTGCAGGATAAGCATTGATTTCGAGGATGATTCTGGCACGTTGTACAGCTATCAGCGCGTGACGAAGGGGAAACATGATCGATCAAAGAGAAAGGAGTCATTGGCTGGCGATATTATTGATTCTATTGAAGATTCCCTGGAGATAGATCGAGGAAAGAAAGTCATTCGAGGCGACGACGTGCAGGAGTTCCTGAATTCGGAATTCAGACTGGGCGTATCTGCCGAGTATCTTTGCTTTGATGGAGAGAAGGCTCGCGAGATGATGATACTAGCTACACAGGTTAGCAAACTCATCGAACGTGTGAAGGAACGAACAACACATCAGCATCTGATGGCGTACCTGGACGCGCTTGATGATCTTGAAGACCGTCTCTTAAGCAAGATCGGACGTGTCGACAGCCAACGATCGATCTCTATCACGAACAGCTCTCTCGAGGAAAAGAGGAAGCTGAAGGCAGAATCTGAGAAGAGGATGAAACACTGCAAGGATCAGATAGAGGTCTATACCGGAGAAATAGAGAAAATCACAGCAAAAATAGAAGAGATTCGCGAAGCCAAACTCAAGGCACTGTCAAGGAACGCAACCCAGAAAGTGAACATTGAGAGTGAAATACGGTCCTGCAAGAAGGACTTCGCCGCTGCGCGGATGGATGTCTATCACAACTGGTGGGCATGGGCTCGGTTTGGCTCTGTCAATGAACTTGAGTCCGTTAAGGAATTGATTCGAGAACATGGAAGGCTGCCGGAACCATATCGAAAGGATCTGATTGATGCATGCCTGTCAAGTGCCCCCCCTGTCTGCCAGATCTGTGGCCGAGAAATTGACGAAGATGAAACACTTGAACGAGTAAGAGAATTGGGCCGCCAAGTTGCATCACATAGGATTCAGGAATTCCTCACTTCTAATCCCGTCCGCGAGGATCTGAGTTTTGATCCCAAGAGCAAGAGGAAGGAAATCCTAGAGCATGTAGAGAAACTGGACGGGCTCAACTCAAGACTGGAGCAGATCCAATTATCACCAGCTGATCAGGAGCTATTCAGCAAGATCGACAATCTTGAACACTCAAAGAGGCTCTTGCTAGAGAAGCTTGGTGATGCGAAAGGATCACTTGAAGACGAAACGGAGATATTCAAGATGGCTGAGAAGGAGTTCGAGGCGGCCAAGGAGAAGAGTGAGGGTTACAGGATCAACAAACCATTCTATGACGAAATCGAACATCTGAGAGGAATACTTCGAAAGACAAATGAGGAGATTCGCAGCAGAACAATCGATGCTATCAGCAAGGTGATTTCGAAAGCCGTCAAGAACATCCTTGGTGACACTTTTTCAGCGACTCTTGATGAAGAGGAGGGTCTGATGCTTGGAGAGAAAGGCATCTATGGACCCGAAGTTGGTGGGTACTCTGGCCGACTGATTCTTTCTTATCTCTTCGCGGAGGCAATGAGCCAGGTTGATCCCATCATTATCGACACGCCTGTGGGCAATGTTGGAAGTCACAGAGCTGCCCTTGCAAAGCATTTGGTGAACAATCATCCACAAGTCATGCTGCTTTGTTTGCCCACCGAGCTTGATGATTTTGCTGAGTATTTCTCTGCAGAGGTCGAAAAAATCGAGAATCCGAAGTGAGGTCTGGGAACATGCAGTTAAAAGGTAATATCAGAATGCCGAAACAACTTGAGAGTCTTCTGAAGGCGGTGGGTGAGCAGACTGCTGAATCTCCAGCAGCCGGGAAGGAGGGACGTGATCAGTACAACGAAACTGACTACCTTAGCGGACCCAGGAAGGTGGACATCCTCCTTCTAACAGTCTTCTACGGGCTCTACTCAACCGTCAAACTTCCTCCGTTGGAAGTTGACGAGTTCCCTTGCGACGGCAGCTATGAGTTCAGTGCCAATGTAGAGAAAGAAGTAAACATGCTTCGCAATGCACTTCTTCTCCTGTGGTTATCAAGGAACGAGGATCTGGATCAAGAAAGGGAAGTTGAATACAGGCGGAAGCTTTACGACTTTCTTGACATAATCCTCGATGACGATTTCGTAACCAATGTCGTGTTTCCGTACTACTCTGATGCCGCAAGAGAAGATGGGGACATATCCTTCATCGACAAACTTGCGAGCAGCAGGTTTGTAGAGTGGAAGATGAGGTCACACGCGCCTGAGTACATTGCTCTTGACTTTGTTAGAGTCAGAGAGCAGTTCGAGAAGAAGGTACTTGCAGAAATACCCAAGCAGTTCTTGTCGAATGAGTACGAATAGACGAGCTCTTGGGGAATCACCAGGTATAGTGTATGAGAAGACAAGCAGAGCTACATGATCTCATGATTCTTCGAAATCAATGATGAGAGATTCAGGGAATTGACGACCTTTTATTGCAGCAAGTGGAACACACATGATGAGGGAAATGGAATTGGGAAGCTTGATGTACAGATGCTCACATAGGAGTAACAGATACTCCCATGAGTGCTGTTCCTTTGCGAATCTGAGGCCCGAAAGGAAAAGGCATTTCAGGGAGTATGAACTCAGAGAGAAAATGGCAGAGCGTCTTGGAAGTCGGGGTCGTCGTCAATGAGTGAAACATCGGTGATCATAGATGAGTGGCGGCTCAGTAACATATACGAGGAAATCAGAAGCTTATTTCTTGCGGACGACCGCCCGTGGATAGTTGGTTACAGCGGGGGCAAGGACTCCACAGCGGCTTTACAGATGGTCTGGTCTGCACTGTCCGAATTGCCGAGAAAGAAGCTGCAAAAGAAGCTCTATGTCATATCCTCCGATACATTCGTAGAGAACCCTGTTGTCCTCGACTACCTACGCGATTCTCTCTCAAGAATGAAGAATGCGGCCGAGGATGCGAATCTCCCATTTGAGATTGCATTGGTTCAGCCCGCCATAAATGATAGTTTCTGGGTGAACCTTATTGGGAGAGGATATCCTGCTCCAACCCAGAAATTTCGCTGGTGTACGGATCGTTTGAAGATACGACCATCGAACAGATTCATTGAGGAGAAGATTGCGTATCATGGCGAAGTGATAATCGTATTGGGTGTCAGACAGGGTGAAAGTGCCACACGCGATCAAGTACTCAGTTTGAGAGAAACGAAAAGGCCGAAGCTCCTCAAACATACACACTTTGCGGGAGCTTATGTCTATGCTCCTATCAAGGAGTTTAGTGTAGACGAAGTTTGGGGTTATCTACTGGAAGAGAGTTCCCCTTGGGGCGGTGATAACTACGCCCTGTTTGATCTCTATAAAGATGCCGAGGGCGGAGAGTGCCCTATGGTTGTTGACACAAAGACGCCTCCTTGTGGTAACTCGCGTTTCGGATGCTGGGTCTGTACGCTCGTGGAAAGCGATAGATCCATGGAACATCTAATTGACACCAGAAGAGGTTGGATGAGTGATCTTCTCGAGATAAGGGACTTCTTGCATATGACTACTAATCCGGAGAAGAAGAAGGAATATCGCCAGTACAAAAGACGAAACGGCCGTGTTTCTTTCATGCGAAATGATTCCAGTGCCATCGTTCCAGGCCCATACAGGCTTGATGTGTGTGAGAAGATACTAAGAATGGTGCTAAGAGTTCAGAAGAAGATAGATGAAACAGGTCTGGATACCTTCGTGGTTATTCGCTCTGATGAATTACATGCAATCCGCCGTATCTGGCGATTGGAGCGTGCAGATTGGCTTGATCGTGTTCCAAAAATATATCGAGAAGAGATGGATAAGGACTTGGAGTGGAAGACGGACGACATAGTCACCTTCGGAATGAAAGAGCAGGATATTCTTCAGAGCCTCTGTGAGAAAGAGAATGTGCCACTAGATCTTGTCAAGAAATTACTTGATTTGGAGGCGTTGAAGCAGGGTCTAGCGAGAAGATCTTCGATGATGGAACATATCGACCGAGTCTTCTCTGAGGAATGGCGGTCGAAAGAGGAAGTGCTTGCTACTAGGAGGAAGCTTGATCGATGAGGGTGCGTTCTGTAGACATTCGGAACTTCGGTCCATATCGAGGATCTTATAGCTTCAGTCTGTCCTGTGAAGACGAAAAACAATCACCTTCGTTGATTCTCTTCACTGGGAAGAATGGCGCCGGTAAGAGCACACTGTTTCAGGCAATCTCTCTTTGCATCTACGGCCCTTTCTTCCGAGGGATCAAGATGAAAGAAGCGGATTACCAGGATTTCATCAAGCAGCGAATATCAGGCGGAAACTCCGCCGACACTTCATCAATAGAGTTGGAAATAGCCTATGCTGAGCGAGGTATCGATTACCGTCTCCGGATATCCCGCGCATGGACTCAAAGAGACGGTGGTGTGATTGAGGACCTCAGAGCATCAATTCTACAGGGAGGAGAACCAGAGAAGGAACTCACTTATCCTCAGGAATTCCTTCTGAATTTTGTGCCTGCAGGACTCGCCCAGCTGATATTCTTCGACGGGGAACGAATAGACCGACTATCTGGAGCCCGCGGCCCACAGAAGATTTTCAGAGACGGATTTGAAACTCTGGTGGGAATCGATGTTGTCAATCAACTGGATTCCGACTTGCCTAGATACATGTACTGGTTGAACAAGAAGGAGATTCAGGCCGACTTCTCTGTGTTCGAGAAGCTAGAGAATGAGATAAATGAGTTGACTGAGAGGAGCGAGTGGATTCATGAGAGACTAGCCGAAATCGACGGCCTTCTCATCGATATCCAGGCTTCCATTACGGAACAGGAGCTAAGGCTTTCGAGGCAGGGCTCAGAGTATGCTGAGCAAAGGAACGAGCTTCACCGTCAAGAGCGACATCTCCTTGTTGAGAAAGAAACATTAGAGCGAGCAATACTAGAGCTTTTCTCAAATGCTCTCCCGTTTGTTTTCGCCCCATCGTTGAAGAAGAAGACCGTCGAGGTTCTAAAGAGAGAAGCGGATATAATATCATCTAATGCAGTAGTCAGAAAGATGAAGGATGGCAAGAAGGAACTTGCTAGCTCAATGGCTTCCGATGGCGTGTTCGACTCACTTGATTTATCCTCTTCCCAGAAGGAGCGCATAGCTGAGGACATTCTGGATGCGATATCCAGCAGACTTGAGAATAGTCACAATATTCCGCTTCGTCACAAGCTATCTTCTTTCGAAACCGACCGGGTAGTCAGACTACTTACCCATGATGCGCCGACAGCTCTTCAGGAATTCAGAGACTATGTAAGCGAATACGGCCAAGTAGAAGCCTCACTGGAGCAAGTACGCGATGACCTCTCTCGAATGCCCACAGATGAGAGTCTCAAACCTCTTGTGAGCGATTTGCGTGATTCTATACGGGACCTTGAGAAGATCGAACGGGAGAAAAACGAGCTTCAGGACGAGCTTGATTCGCTCATTGTTGACATTGAGCAGCTTAGGAACCGTCAGAACAAGGCAATGAAAGAAACAGAGGCGGCCGAGAAGCACAAACGGAAACTTGCACTAGTTGACAGACTCCGTGGGGTAGTCAAAGAATTCAAGAGAGAACTTCATTCATTTTATGCAGAAGAACTGACTGCAGAGTTCAAGCAGATTTACAACAACATGCGACCCCGTAACAAACGACTCCGTGCCGTTGAAATTGGAAGGGATGCACTTGATGTCAGTATCCAGCATAGCGATGGCAGGACAACCGGCTCGTCGGTCCTTTCTTCAGGAGAACAACAAATCTACATATATGCACTACTGGGCGCCATCTCTAAAATATCGAAGAGAAGTCTGCCAGTCTTCATTGATACTCCATTCTCCCGACTAGATGAGGAACATCGTGCCTCTGTGATCTCGAAATTCATTCCACTTGCAGGTCCACAGATAGTAATGTTCGCTACGGAAACTGAAGTTACCGAAGAGGTTGGAAAGAAGATCCGCCCCATCATATCTCAGGAATACCATCTTCAGTTTGATGGTGCCGAACGCCGTACAATAGCAACGACCAGGAGGACCTGCGGATGAAGCTGGAATTCAAGAAAATCAAGGTCAGTCGGTCGTCAACCTCCAAACTAACTGTCTTGAGGCGGAGGACAGGAATAACACCGAATCTTCTGTGTCGAGTTGCTCTCTGCTATTCGATGGAGAAAGAGGGGTTTCCAAGTTTCGACTTCGATGAAGATGGCAAAGAACTGAATAGGTACTCTTTAACGGGAAAATGGGATAATGCTTTCAGATCTCTTCTGATCGAACGGTTATCTGCAGATGAAATCGACTTCGAAAAGGCTGAAGCCTATCTCAAGGCTCACCTTAACCGAGGCATATCCCTGATCCACACGAGGATCAGATCGCTTGATGACTTCTTGCTTTTGCTTGACAGTCGTCAGAAGAGTGTACTAACGGAGTAGCAATGCGCTTTCTGTAGTTTCTGCCTCAGCCACTTGGAATCCGAATATATATGATGTATGCCTTTCCTCCCAGACCCCCCTCATAGAGTTCGCCATATGCTCTTATCATCTTCTCGCAAATCACCTCTTCGTAGTCCCCGTCAAACTCACTTGCAACAAGCTGTAGCAGCTTGACTTCTTCGCTGATCAGAAAGGATTTTCTCTTCAAGTAGTCCTCCCGAATATCCGCGATTTCCTTAGTTGTGAAATTCTTGATGTATTTTATCTCAACAAACAAACACGGATGGCCGTTGTGGAGAACAGCAAAATCGACATACTTGCCGTCGGGTAATGGATACTCCGTAATGACTCGCCAACCACAGCTCTCGAGATTGGCTATTCGGACTGAAATCATATTGTAAAACGCGGTATAAAGTGCGCATTTTATGTCACTCTCGGTCTGGATCCAAGGATGATGCGGCAACTTACTAATCGATTCCTCAAGAATGAACAGAATGTCCTTTTCCGTCACACTTCTGTATCGCATCTGCTGCTTTCTCCACTAGATGCCGAGTTCTTTCTTTGCAAGTGCATCGATAATCTCAGCTACAGATGCCTCTTCTGGTAGATTGAGTTTCTTCTGTAGTTTCTCCTTCTCATCCATCTCAAGCTTGATTGTCCCCGACTCGTACAGCTGCTCCATCTGCTCAAGGCAACTCTCTATGTACTCCATATTGATATGATCTGGATCTGGTGCGGGTAAGTCTATGTCGAGCACTCCTTCACCGACTAGTCGATTCACCGTGCCCGAGAAGAATGCCAAGAAGAACTCTCTCCTTCCAACGTTGAACTTCTCATCTTTGACTTTTTCTAGGAACTTCTTCACTGTTGAAGATTTTACTTGCCCGAAGGGCAAGTCGCTGATTCCCTTTACTTGTTCAAAAGGGAACTGACGAAGATTGTCCAGGTTGCCTTCAATGATATGGTATTTGACTACTTCCTCGGGATTCACGTCTCCGCCAAAGAATGATTCCACTAGGTTCTTCTTCTCTTGGCGGCCAAGAGCGTCCCATCTTTTGGAAAAGAATGGTAGCATTTCCCTCTCTAGACCTTCGCATACAAGACTATACGGATAGACTATTCTGTAGAGAATCTGGATTATTTCATCATGAAAGACGTTACTTGGATTATACCGGTTCTTGAGAGGTGCAGCCCAAGGTATATACTCAGACTCCTGTTCCTCGCTTTCGAAGAAGACAAATGTCAAAAGACGATAGAGCGAGGGCCGATATTTCTGAATCTTGCCTCTCCTTCCCTGAACATCTAGACCGTAACCCACCCTTTCATCAGTTTCCGGCTTTGGTGTGAAGAGTCGCTTATTACCGTACATATATACTCCCCCTAGGTCCGACTTCGAATCACTCAGTATACCACAAACCATCCTTACCTTGACTTCGATCTTCTCACCCAACGGCGTTTCGCTTTCGAGCACATGAGTCACCTCCAATGGTGCATAATCAGGAAACCAACAGAAGCCCCTCTCTTCCTCGAGAATATCAACAGTGAAAACGGGTTCAATTTCATAGGATACATCGCTCAGTGTATCTTCTAATCGGATATCAATCGTGGTACCCTGTTCTCTCCAATCCTGGATTTTGTAGGAATAGATTCTCTCAAGGTATTTCTTGATAGCTGTCAGGTCAGCCGTTCTTGCCGTTGTCTTCAAGTTACAGAAACGAAATACCGTTGTCCCACTAGGTACATCCTCAGCTTCGTATACTTTCACTTCCCAGTCTTTGTATCGTGGGTGTTCTTCCTTTAGCCATCCGTCTGGGAAATGAATACAGACCGGACGATGGGCAGGATGATGGGTAAAAATCTCTATTTCATCTGCTAGGGCAAAGCATGCAATCTTCGATCCTTGTCCCCATGCACCGATCGTGCGTGCTCCGGCAGTCGCCGAGTCCCCCAACCGAACCAACGGGAGAAGCTCATCATTCCTGACCCCCCCACTATTCTCCCTGAGGATTATCTCGTCGTAGTGTTCCCCCTCACGAGAGAGGAAGTGAATGCCGATTTCCAAGAGATCCGTTGTACGTTCATGACGTTTCCTCGCAAAGTTGTCGAAGACATTGTCTACTAACTCTGCGATCGCCTCCTCTGCGGTACAGGTCTGACTCAAACGCTTCAGAGTATTCTTCAAAGGAGTTGCCTTCAACGGATCTCGGAATTCTTTCTCCAATCGCCTAGGAGTCAGATTCAGCCTCTTATACTCCGCCTGCAAGACAGAAAGGGGAATACGAGCTATCTTGCTACCATACTCCTCTGTAACCCCCTCGAAGTCCCAGCTATTTTCTACAAGGGTCTGAAGGATTATTCGTTTGTTTGTATCGCTTTGCCCCTCCCAGAACCGGATTGCTTCCTGATATTCCGCGTCATCTCCTCTTAAAACCAAATCTCAACACCCTATGCCTAATCGAGAGATAGTCTATATTTAGTCTATCGGTGAGCATCGTCCGCGCACGGCCTAAACACGACCACGTGGGCAGTAGTCGAATGACAGAAAGATGTAGTTACACAATCCCTCCTGTTACCCAGATGTGATCCCTTGTCATCTTTTGCCATATTGAACTACAGAAAGGATCCTTCTTGCTCAATCCACGATATCTGCGGCAAATCACACTGACCAAGCCATCCTTCAAGCATATGAGCACACCGGTTCCCAGATTCTCTTGTTGGAAACAACCTTTAGACGCACCATTAGTACGAGGTTGGCGTTTCCAGATACACCCATACCATCGGAGCCTGAAGCACGAGAATCACAGAGAGCAGTGCAGACCCGGCTCTGGCTATATCCTTCCATGTCTCCAGCATACTCGGTCACTCCTTCATCGATACCAGTACATCCCCCACTCCTCTCATCACAAAGATGGGCGGCAACGTCTTGAAGTGTAAGAAAGCTCAAATAGGTTCTATCTCCGTAGACTAGTCACAATGAACGACTCCAGTCACAGAACCAACATGCAAAAGATCATCGTTAAGATTGCTGGCCCAGAGACTCCTTGTGACCGATGCAGAAAGACCAAGAAGAACATCGAGGAGGCATTAGCAGCACTTGGTGACTATGACAGTTCGATTGAACATATTTCCTTAACAGATAAGACAACACTGGAGACGTACGGATCTTTGAAGGGACCTGCTGTCATCATCAATGAGTATGTTGTGTCAGAAGGCGATGTTCCGACCCAGAAACAAATAAATCGAGCGATTAAGCAAATCTTGTCAGGATAAGCATTTTTGTGCCTAAGTCTGAATTGACAGGAGAGAACCAGTACGGAAGAGCAGTCAGAGAGTACTGATGGAATTCATCTCACTACTATTCTGCTAATCATTGTGTTTGGTGCGGTCGTGTGTGCGTTCGTCATCAATAAGATAGAGCTCTTATCTACACCACCACCTTCTCAGACCATTGATTACAGTCAATTTCCATTGTACGAGATTCCGATAAGGTACATAATTGATTACGGAAGGAATGCATGGTCTTCATTATTGTTGGCCTTCTTCATTGGGGGGGCTATCCAGGAGTATGTAAAAGAGGATATGATTGTCAAGTATCTTGGGTCTCACGGTCTAAGGAACTACTTGCTTGCTGCACTCCTATCCCCCCTGTTCATAACATGTAGTTGCTCGGTAATACCCATCTATGTTTCAATTCTAATGAGTGGCGCAACTGTTGGCGTTGCGATGACCTTCTTTCTGATGGCTCCAGCTGCCAATTTGATCACCATTCTTTTGACAGGCGATTATCTGGGTTGGGATCTTGGCTTGTTCAGACTGTTCTTTTCCATGATCGCTGCTGTTTTGTGTGGATTTGTATTTGATCGAACGAAGCTCGCAAGAGATCTTCAGAAGCAGTATGATGATGTACGAGTAGGAAAAGCCAAGAAGCTACTACTGACAAAGACAATTAATGATCGAGTTCGAAATGTATACAACAATATATGGTTCTTGATGAAATCGATTCTTGCTTATCTACTCATCGGGCTGATTATCGTCAGCTACATTGCTGCTTTTCTTCCTAGCGAATGGATTGTTTCGTACTTCACTGGGTGGTTGGGTATATTTTTCGGATCGCTTCTTGGTGGTCCCCTTTACACACCCACGCTTGTTGAGATTGTACTAACAAGTACGCTTCTTGCAAAGGGAATGTCGCGGTCAACTGCATTGGCCTTCATGATGGGACAGCCTTATGACTTTGTATCAATGGCCCCGAACAGTCGGTTCTTCAAATGGAGAGGCGTTCTCATCTATACGGTTATCTTCTTCCTGTTTTCTCTCATAGCGGGAGTGGCCTATGTGGCTCTCTTTGGCTGGATATGACAGTGCATACTCAAATCACGAGGAAGATACCTGATCAAACAGCGTAGATGCTAAATCCCTTGGAGGTTGCCTTGATGCAAGGCCAGGAATCCCTGGATGTATGATACTCCGCGAGCGACTCACTCACGGTTCCTCTTAGAGTATCACTGAACGCTCTTCTTGCCCTCTCTCTCGTGCTTCAAGCAGCCGACTGCTCTGACGAGAAAGCCGAGTCCATGGCTCAGGACCAGCATATGCATTGATGCCTGTCCGTTTCGGGGGGAGTACGAGGGGAAACGTAAAACCAAAAAGAAGAAGCTTCAAGAAGCCGAGTCGGACTGTGATAGCCATGCAGGTCCTGACCGACCCGGGCACACCCCTTCTGCTTGCCATAATCATCCTCGGCTTCATTGGAAGTTTCGTGGACAACGCCTTCGGCATGGGCTACAGCCTTCTCACCCCCATCTTCATCCTCATCGGGTTCGACCCCCTCATAGTTGTGCCCTTGCTGCTTCTCTCTCAGACAGTGGCAGGACTCAGCGGTTCCATCTTTCATCGCCTGTTCAGAAACATCGAATTCACGTCGCCTGACCAGCGAGAGGCCCGAATCTACCTCCTCTTCACGACCATCGGTGTCATTGGCGCAGTCATCTCAGCGACCCTGGCTGTGACCCTTCCAGATTGGTTCATGCTCACGTACATCGGGCTGATGATGCTCATTGTCGGCATCGTTGTCCGCTTCAAAGTCAGCTTCAGCGGCGGGTGGTGGAAACTCTATCTGGCCAGCGGCCTTGGCGGTTTCAACAAGGCCATCTCTGGCGGCGGCTACGGTCCCATTGTGACCAGTGTGCAGATCATGACTGGCAGCGAGGTCAAGAGTTCGGTGGGCATCACTCAATTCTCAGAGGCAACCATCTCCTCCATCGCGTTCCTCATGTACGTTGTACTCTCTGACATCTATCAGGTGACGCTTGTCATGCAGGCGGCCCTCATCATGGTGGTGACTGGCGCACTGGCAGCCCCTGTGGGAGCACTGTTTGTGCGTAAGCTTGATGACAGAAGGGCGCGAAGAGTGGTTGGGACATGTTCAGTCTTACTTGGCCTTGTGACACTTCTGCGGCTCTTCCTTATTTGACTCTACTGTCAGGTCATCTACTGCACGTCTTCAGGTCCTCGAGTGCATTCACCAATGAGTCAAGGTCCCACTCTGCTTCCGCTCGCTGTGTGGCCCCTAGGTGCAGATCTACCCTTGAGTCCGCAAAGAGCACCTCGATTCGGATCTTGTCCTGCATGAGGTATACCATCGCGATGACCAGGGGTAGCCCGATGGTCAGGAGGGTGAAGAAATGGGTGGACAGCATGAACACCACCGTGAGGACGATGCACACTACGCTCGTCGTTGATGTCCATGTCCTCTCCAAGACCACCCTTCCTGGAGCGCTCTCAACGATGCGATACTCGTGACCCGCCCGCGTGTTCCGCCACGTGGCAATCCTGTCGCGGACCGTCTGCCACTCGGTGGACTCTGGTAGTTCGATCGTTTCACTGCCTTCGAAGCGCATTCGTTACCCATCTCCCATAGTTGGAACGCTTCCTCAATAGATATGGCATGAGCAGCCATATGAGTGTTATGAGCAATGCTGTACATGGTTCGCAAACCTTGTGCGGGGAGTTGCACAATAGTACCCCGGTAGTAGAGTGCTAGGAGCTGGTTTTAATGAGAAGCAGTGGCACGGAATGTGGTGGGGACAGGTTCCACTTTGCCTCGTCTTATGCGTTCCTTCCTCTGTTGCTTTTCTGACTCGGACCCATCTCCAGTCGATGCCATATCTTTTTAGGAATCCAGCGACGCCGTGCCCATGATGCCTGATGTTGCAGTTCATTGTGACCGGTGTGTTCCTTGGAATCCTCCTCGCTATCATCACATCCCTGATGTGGAATATTGCCCCTATCATCCAGAAAGAGGCCCTCGGTACCATGGAGGACATCGAGATATCTGGCGCCATAGGCCAGACGGGAGCTCTCTTCAGAAACAGGAGATGGCTTCTCGGGTTCCTGATGTCACTGGCTGGAGGACTCGCCTATCTTCTTGCAACCCAGATGGCGGGAATCGTTGTGGTCCAGCCCTTGATGAATGTGGGCCTCATCGCGCTCGTAGTCTTATCAAACCGCAGACTGGGTGAAGAGATAGACTCTCGGACGATCATCGGTGTCTTCATGCTCATCCTCACTCCCGTATTCATCGCCCTCGGAGGGGTCACGGAACCAACCATGTTCACTTCGTACGACAGCATTCTCCTCTACTCTGTTGTCATGCTGATTGCCGTGGGAGTGATGGTGCCCGCCACCCGCAGGGCAGCAATGCTCTGGGCTCCTATCACGTCTGTCTTGCAGGCCCTGGCCTCACAGTACACTCAGTGGTTCACGCTGGCATTGTTCACAGGCTCGGACATCATTGAAGGCTTCATCAACGGACTCATTCCCCTCGTCCTATTGGGCGTCTTCACCTTTTCTGCAGGGGTCTACACGGTCTCGATAGGTCTCCAGCGCAACCCAGCCGCCCGATTCAACGCTATCACCGGCACAATCAGTATGTTCGCTGTGATCTTTGGCGGACTCTACATATTCGGGCAGACCATGACCAGTGTGCCGTTCTATGCTCTAGGCCTCATCTGCGGCATGTTTGGTGTCGTCTTCTTGAGCAGGTTTCAGGAACTGGACACTTCATCCGCCGACTCTTGAGCCATCTGACGCAGGCAGTATTGTACAGTGACTAATCACAGGCTGACACACAGGTCACGGGCCCGGTCATATGCGTCGCTAGCCTCTTGCAGATTCTCCTTGGTATGCCCCTGTTCCTGTCAGATGGTCATCGCCGGCGTTTCCTCACTGCAAGGATGACTGCAATCACCATGGCAACGGCAAAGCCAACGGCGAGATACAACGAACTGTCTGGAAGCGTGGCTGGTGGCGTTGTGGTGCTTGTGGTTGTTGTAGTCGTACTCGTGGTGGCAGTTGTTGTGGTTGTTGTGGTAGTGGTCGTCGTGGTTGTTGTTGTGGTTGTTGTTGAGGACTGCACCACATACCAGTCGGACGATGAGTACATGCTGTTACCTGCTGAGTCCATTGACCAGACACGATAACTGACATTGCTACCGGCCGCAAACGACGGCAGAATGACGACGTAGAATCCTGAGTCCAGACTCATAGTAAGCTGCGTGTAGGTGGTCCAGTTGTTGGTTGAGTACTCCAGAAGCACCGACGCGATGCCGCTTGCAGACCCGGGTTCCGTGATATTGACTGTCACCTCGACCACATCTCCACTATAGACAGTCGTTGCGTTCCTCTGTATGCTGTGGACCACTGGTGGCAGGTTGTCCCCCACCATGTACTGTCCTGACACGATCAGGGGTGCGATGCCCGAGGAGTTCGTCGCGATAATCTTCCAGTCCACCTGTGTAAGGTAGGGATGCATCGAGATACTCCCATTATACCACTCTCCAGCATGTGTGGTCGTCACGGTGGCGTTGCTGGACCAAGAGTCGTTTGAATACACGATGTCTACAGAGTCAGCGTAGACCACCCTAGCAGAGACATTCGCAGTCTCATAATACATCGGACCTTCTGGGAGCATACTCACGCTCTTGATGACCGGGAGGTTTTGCGCCTCCTCGACCGCAGCGCAGACGTTGAGCTTACCATAACCCCACCTCGAGTTGGGTACGGAGCCCACGTTTGTGTCGTTATATGCTGTTGCCTCGACTATCTGCTTGACCAGACTCCCGCATCTGCCGTTCACCTGAAGCATGAGTGCCGCGGCCGCTGCCACATGGGGCCCTGCGGCGGAAGTGCCTGAGAACAGTAGGTTTCCTCCATGTACCGAGTATACGGGTAGACCGTTGTAGCCCTGTGTCACCCAGCTGGGCCAGGTCGAGTCATTCGAGTATGACGAAACGACATCCCAGTTTCCCGGGGCAGCAACGGACATCTTCACCGATCCGTCCACCCGAGGCCCCTCGGATGAATAGGGCGCAATATCTCCTAGGCTGGTTCCAGAGAATCCCCGTGAGCTATAAGCCCCGACACTGATGGCAGAGTCCGCCGTAGATGGCCATGAGATGGTGTGAGCATCAGACAAGCCATTCTGCCATTCGGCTCCCCCTCCCCATCCTGTCTGGTCGTCGGCTATATAGAACTGATAGTTGGTTGCGAGATTATTATTGATGTTGAGGAGCCACGCCTTGTCATGCATGATGGTGCCGGAGAGGTGGAACGCCAACATGTGCGTACCCCGTGCAGAGGCCGACCTGAAGGAGTCTAGAGTGAAATTGGCTGTCACCAATGTGGCCCAGTTCTTGTATCCACTTCCGATGGTTGTCAGGGGTATGTGGTTGCTGCCAGTCGCCGTCGGTTCAAAGAGATCCACAATTGCATTGCTCAGGGAGACGTTTGCGAGTACTGTGATGTACAGCTTCGTGATAGTCCCTGCCGAGCTTGGAGCGACGAAATGCGCAATCGCGTTGGTGTTCTGCTGAACATGCAGCTCTGCGTGTCGTTTCTGCCCGTACAGGTTTCCGGCAGGCACGATGACCGGGATGCCGTCAGCAACCAGCTGGTCAATCATGACCTCTACATTGCTCGTCCCATCGAGGTACTCGTAGCTCCAGGCTCCGATCTCGATGAGAATGACATCGGCCCCGTGGTCCTTGGCCCAGATCAGCCCTTCTTCCACCGTTAGTCCGTCTGATCCGAAGATGTTGATGGCCATGAGTTCTGCCATTGGTGCGAGACCCAAGTACTTGTGATAGCCAAGCTGTCCACCGTTCAGAATCCCCGCTACGCTGGTACCGTGGCCATCTGTGTCCTTGAAGGTGGTTGATGTGAGGTTCACGCCTCGCTCCCAGCACTGAATAGCGGAGGGCTTGTGAACGAGATACTTCGTCTTCGGGGTCAACATCGGTACCAATTGCTCGGTGAGATCGAGTACGGTGTCCCCATCTGTATCCTCAGCAACGAACTTGGTGTCACTCTTATCCAGCACTCCAGGGACTGTACCGTTGTCTATCCAGAGCCAGTCGATGTCTGTCTGGAAGGAGCCGTCATTGTTCACGTCAATCATCCGAAGTAGCTCGTCCGACTGAATACCGCCGACGCCATTGTATTCAACACCGTCAACTGCTGGCGTGAAGACGCCGTTCGTGTTGACATCTGTCCAGGAGACTGGCGTGCCATCAGCAAAATAGAAGTCAGGATGGGTCCACTGGATACCGGTGTCGAGGTCTGCGATGAGGATTCCCTCTCCAGTCGTGTTCACGCCATAGTGGTCCTGAAGGTTCCATGCCAAGTCTGCATAGGTCTGCTGGGCTGACACATCTCTGGGAAGGACCAGCTTTTGCCGTGTCAGAGGTTCTGCGTTCTCGAAGAGTGCATGACTCCGAGCCAGCTCTATGGCGCGTTGGGATGCCTCTACCACATACACCCCTCCGATATGCTTGGGCTCGGGTCCAAATCGGATTCCCATCCTCTCAAAGGACAGCATCTCCTGCTGGGATAGCTCCTTCCGAAAGCGGATCGATACTGTAGACTCAGCATCGAGGGCTGTCTCGTTCTCTTCCTCAAGGACTCTCTTCTCAGATGTCCGCTGCACGTCAGTTGCGATAAACATCACACTGGCGAGCATACAGACGATAATCAGGACGTGGACGCGGTATCTCACTTGGACTAACCAACCTACTTCTCTAATCTTTCTAATGGTCTTTCACACACTTATGGTTTCTGTCGGCATCTGCTGCCGTGCTGACATTAGTAGTTGTCCGCGAGTCAGGACAGAGAAGACAGACCAGTATCTCCACAAGCTTTCTCCATCGAGATGCAATCCTCAGTACGGAAGGCTTTTTCTAGAATGTTGGCAAATATATGAAAGGTCAGGCAATCGTGAAAGCAATGCGGCACGCGACTCATCTCGCCTTTGTTGCGGTTATTGGAATACTCGCAACTGGATTCATACTTGCACCCTCGACGGCGGCTCAGACCCCAGCCTCTTCCGGTCCCTATGTCGACAAGCTTCTTTACAAAGTGATTGAGGGTGGTGAACAGCAGGTGCTCGCACTCCAAGATGATGAGATAGACATCGTTGGGGACATGGTTGACCCATTCTTCCTGCCCACTCTGGAGGCTGCCGAGAATATTCGAGTTGCACGCACGCCTCGGAACGGATATGGTTACATCACCATCAAATGCGACAAGTATCCTTTCAATATCACTGCCTTCCGAAGGGCTGTCTCTTTTGCCACTGACAAGCACAGAATCTGCGAAGAGATATGGTTAGGAATGGCTGACCCACTGGACTCGTGCGTTCCGAAGATCAACCCCTTTAGTGTCGAGGGTCACCTGCCCTATACCTACTATGACGGAAACATCGAACTTGGCAATCAACTACTCGATCGGGCTGGGTTCCACGACTGGGACAATGATGGTTTTCGGGACGCACCAAATGGTGACGCGTTTGACGTTATCATCGAAGTGGCCCAGACTTCGAGTACTGGAATCGGTGTAGGGAATATCGTAGCGGAGGCCCTTCAGGACTTACATATCGATGCGACCTGTGTACCAACAGACTTCTACGACATCCTCCAGCGACTCCATTATCACGGAGACTACGACATGGTCTTTCTTGGTGCCAGTTTCACAGATTTCGACGTTGACTGGCTGGCCTACGACTACTGGTCTGAGAACGCTGATGAGGATTACTATAACTTCCCCTGCTGGCAGAATGCGACCTATGATGGCTGGAGGGACCAGCTGCTTCACTCAACCTCTTACGAGGAGGTCTATGATGCAGCGTTCGCCATGCAGGAGATATGGGTCCATTCGAGTCCCGTGATTGTCTGCTATGAGAGTGTCGTGTTCTCTGCCTACCGAACCGACCGATTCGAGGGCCATGTCAATGATGTGAGTGAGGGCGTGCACGGGTGGTGGACCAACTACAGGGTTCATCTCAGAGAGGCTGAGGGTGGCCCCTTTGGCGGCACCTTCCGCCTGAGCAATCCACTCGATGTTGAGACCTTCAACTTCATGGTGGCAAGCTGGTCATACACCATGGGCATGCTCAACGAGTTATATGACAGCCTGATAAGAAGAGGGCCGGTCGGGCGAGACGTTCTCTGGCTTGTAGAGAGCTATACTGCTCAGACCAATGAGGACAATCCGGCGGTTCCTGTTGGTCATACACGGTTCACATTCAACATGGTCCAGAACGCCACCTGGACAGATGGAGTGCCTCTCACGGCATCTGATGTGGTATTTTCGCTCAATTTCTACCGTGAGGGGTATGGAAACCCGTACGGGACTGACCTGCAAGAGATGGCGGCGGTGTATACCCTGTCAACGTACAGGTTTGTTATCGAGTTCAACACTGAGTCTTTCTGGCATCTACACGTTGTGGGATACAAACCTGTGATTCCGATGCATGTGTTCGAGGACATGCCCCCTGATCAATGGAACCTATGGAACCCTCAACCTCCCGATGAGCCGATGGTGACCTCTGGTCCATTCAATGTGTCACGTTATATTGCAGGTGAATTCACAGAGCTGACTCGCAACCCCAGCTACTTTGGTGCGAATCACTACGATGGTGCGTACCCGGAGATTTTCTCATCTCCTGAAGATCTGATATACCAGGTTGGAACGACCGGTCACCGTCTGTCATGGTCCGCATTCGATGAGCATCCAGTTCGCTACACGGTCTACTGTAACGGGCTTGTCATGGAGCGAGAAGCATGGGGCGGCGGCGCCATTGAATGCAGCGTGGATGGGTTGGGCTTGGGTGTTCACGAATACCGTCTGGTTGTGGAGGACATCGGGGGCCTAGCTGCAGAAGGCACGACCACAGTCAGGGTTGTGAATGATACGATTCCTCCCACCATACTTGATCACCCTGATATTTCAGTCAGGGAGAATGAAACAGGCGTCGAGATTGGATGGAATGCCACAGACGAGTATCCAGCGCGCTACTGGATTCTTCGAAATGGTACAGAGTTGGATTCTGGTAGATGGAACGGGAGCATCATTCGAGTAGGTATCGATGGACTCACCCGCGGCATCTATAATTTCACGCTTGTCGTCACTGATGTGGGCGGCCATGAGGTGTCCGATACTGTTCTTGTGACTGTATGGGAGAGAAGTGGCGGCCTGATCCCGCCTGGCTTCCTCCTCTCGGTTGGTAGTCTACTGGTAACTCTGGGTTCCCTTGTGGTGATCATTGTGTTTGGTATTCCTGTGGTTCGCTCGCGTCGTGGCTGAGGATTCCTCATCTATACTTCGGCAGGTGTCGTATACCGCTTAGGCTTTTGTTGAAAACAGATAATAGTCGGTCGGTAGCATACGAGCCGAAGAGGAAGCGACATACATTGACATACGATGTCGTAATTGCTGGCGGCGGCCCTGCTGGTTCATCCTGCGCCAGGCGCGCCGCTCAGCATGGACTGGACGTTCTCCTGTTGGACAAGGTTACCCACCCCCGGAGGAAGGCCTGTGGTGGTGGATTCCGTGCTGGTCTTCCTGACCTTTTAGACTTCGATATCGCACCCGCAATCGATCGGATTGCCTGTGGATCGCATGTATTCTCCCCATCCCGGAGAAAGGTCATCTGTGCGAAAGATCAGGTCACGGGCTATACCGTGAAACGCAGAGTCTTTGACAACTACCTGTTGGAGAAGGCTGTTGAGGCCGGAGCGGAAGTGGTCACAGGTGTCAAGGTCATCGAAGTATCGGAGAGTAGCAGCGATGTGGCTGTCTTCGGTGATGACGGGAAGACCTACCGAGCATCATATCTCGTGGGTGCCGATGGGGTGAACAGTCGGGTTGCTCGTGTTTCGGGAATCAAGAAACGCTGGAAGGATGATGAGATCGGCCTGTGCATCGAGGCTCGTGTCCCGATGGATGATGATGATATCCTCCGAATCACCCATGGCCCCTATGAGTCTGACCGGATATGCATCCAAATCTACTTCGGTGGCCTTGAGCACGGCTATGCGTGGTGTTTCCCAAAGAAGGGTGAGGCATCGCTTGGAATGGGGTGCTTGATGCCCTTTGCGGGTGATCTGAGACATGCCTGGTCTGTATTCACCCACGAGTTTGAGGAGCGATATGATATCAGACTGAACCTAAGCGAGGAGACCGCCATGCGTGTTCCTCTTAAGGGCCCAATCGGGAATACGGTGACAAAGAGAATCATGCTGGTTGGCGATGCTGCTGGTTTCGTGTCCCCCGCCACAGGTGAGGGGATATGTTACGCCATCGAGACTGGCCAGATTGCCGCAGACACTGTCAAGGACATATCGACAGGCCGTGCAGACGGGACCCGTGAATACGAACGCCGCTGGAAGAAAGATATTGGCAAGCAACTCGGGGCTGCGAACTTCCTTGCCAACCTCCTCTTCAACTCCCAGGATAACATGGAGCGCATTGTACAGATGGCCGCAGAGGATGAGGTCATCAGAGAGCACATGACTGACCTCATAGGTGGACTCAGACCTTACTCCAACCTAAGAATGGCCATCATGAAACGCGTGGTAACGCGACATACACTAACGGGGCTGAAGATGCTGTTTTGAATCTCTGCCAGGTGCAGCATGTAAGTACAAATCACCACTCTCGCTGGGAACTGGCTTCTGGTACTCCGCTGTGCGCATCAATGACTCGCTGCGTATTCACGAATAATGGACACATATTCCATCACGGGCAGATCCCATGTCTTCGTGTCAGGATTGAACCTGTCACAGAAGTTCTCGTGCTCTGTCTTCTTCACAGGTATCTCAATCTGGAACATATAGTCATCAATCAGGTCTCTGATTCCATCCAGGCCTTCAAGAAGATGTAACGTGTCCTCCGCCGAGAGCTCAATCTTCACTGACCAGCGGTCCGGTGGGTCCACTGCAAATCCACTTCTAAATGGGAGTCGGTTCAGTGCGTGAATGAGTGAACCTGCATCATTGTGCATCTCGATGATCAACGTGACATGCATGATATCTTCGAAAAGGTCTATGATTGGCCTGTACTCCTTGATGATACCTTCCCGTTCGAGACGTTTGACTCTCTTGTTGACCTGCGACTCAGAGAGGTCTACTGTTCCGCTGAGGTCTCGGAGCGTCATCTCCGGTTCTGCTGTGAGAGTCTTCAGAATCTGCACATCAATGTGATCGAAATCGCTGAGCGGCGGCCCGAGATTCATCGGCAAAGGGTTCTCTCTCTGTGCAGAGATATCCTCGTGGAGCTGGTGATACCATCTATTCCAGTCCCACTGCCAACCCTCCTCTTGATCATAGTATCTGAGGTCTGCTCTCTTCAGGTGATAGTCAACAATGTCGAAGACGTCAAAGCGCTCGACTAGTCCCCCTCTCTCCATCTCCTGTGCTAGGTCGCGATTCATGTTTGGCGTCGTGAGTGGGTACATAGAGTGAACCATGTATCCGTTATAGCGACCGAACGTGGGAGAGTACCAATAGAAACAGGGTATCTTCTCGATGAGAGCCCGAAGCTCCTTCGCTTTGCCCTTCTTTTCCTCCAGAAAGAGAATGTTCTCTCCGAGGCCTAGCCTTCGCTCGTGGGCTTGGAGGCGCATCCCTATCAGATACCCCTTTTCCTTCAGTCGGTTCAGACGATATCTCACAGTTCTTGGAGCCTTGTCAAGGTGCTGACTGATCTCTCGCGCAGAGGCCTTCGCACCCAGTCGGTCCAATAACTCGAGAATCTTCAGGTCTTCTTCGTCTATCTTCGGTCTCTTCAGATGAGCACTTCCTTGATGTTCAAAGAGCGTTACGATGCGAATGGCTATGAAGGATGTTTCTATGCCTGTCACTCTCTTGCTAGGGTGGCAAAATTTAAAATAAATGTTGCCATACTTGCTATCAGGAGTCATAAACTGGCAACAGGAAGCAAAAATATTGCTGTATTTGTTGTCAGATTGGCTCCCACAGATTACAGATGCGGTTGTGATAATCATGACAGAAGTGTTGTTGTCCAAGAGCTGTCTGGTTGTGCTGGACAGGCTTGCTGAGGAGGGGCCGCTGTCGTCAATCGAGATATCCGAGTCCTCCAAGCTTGCTCGACGAACAGTCAACTTTGCAATACGACGGTTATGCAAGCACAAGATTTGCAGGGCGGTTCCAGACTTTCAGGATATGCGATCACAGAAGTATGTGGCCAACCCGGAGAGGCTTCACGAGATATCTGCCATTCGCGATAACTGGCGGACCCTAAACCGACTACACCTGAAGATTGCATAACATGAAGAGTTGCTTCTGAGCAATCCACTGCTGGTTCATCTGGTGATAGGCTCACAGCTCGACTCTTGACGAAGAACAATTCGCTTTCTGCAACACACTTATAGCACGGACAAGGCACAACTCTGCAGAAGATTTCCTCTGGAGATGAGAAGTATGGTGTTCAATCCGTTAGGTGAAGGTCTGGCGATTGTCTGGGACCTCATAGCGATGTTCATCTCCATCATTGCAGTGATGATGGTGGTGCAGATCAATGGTGCAATCCAGAAGAGCGGTAAGCTTTCTTCGGATGTGACCCGAAAGCTGGTGCACATCTTTGCGGCCCCGGTCTTTGTGGCGACATGGCTCTTGTACTCGGGAACTTTCTTCAGCCGCTATCTGGCTGCCGTCGTTCCCATCTTATTCGTCCTACTCTTTGTAGGTATAGGGACCGGCAAGGTCGAGAATGAGGCATTTGTCGCTTCGATGTCGCGCTCGGGGGACCCCGCTGAGCTTCTGAAGGGGACACTGTACTATGCCATCATCATAGTGATCACGACAATACTCTGGTTCACTGAACCAAGCGGCAATCTAAATGCGCTTGTCATCTTTGGCTGTCTTGCAGGTGGTGATGGGCTTGCTGATATCATTGGCCGCAAGTACGGGGGCGACAGAAAGTTCGGCATTGGCGGATCGGAGAAGACTCTGGCCGGCTCGGTGGGTATGTTTCTTGGTTCGTTCCTCTTCAGTTTCACACTGATGGCCATCTATTCTATCCAGTATTCCTATGACCTTGCGGGACTATTGCTTCCTGTGATTCTGTTGAGTGTCATTGCCATGATACTTGAGGCTATCACTCCGCCGAATCTTGATAACTGGACGGTCTCTCTCGGAATAGCAGTGGTTCTGGCGATGATGTTCCTCTTTGCTCCGGCATTGTGGCCATTCCCACTCTTGACCATTCTCTGAGGGTCACAGAATGAAGGACCTTACTGTCCTGAAACTGGGTGGCTCTCTCCTGACAGACAAGTCCAAGCCGTACACACTGCGAGAAGATACTCTGAAGGCGGTAGTCCAGGAGATTCGTCACTGTCTTGATGCGGGTCTACTCGAGTCCCTCATCGTCGTCCACGGTGTTGGGTCCTTTGGGCATCCGCCAGTCATCGAGCATCGACTTCACAAGGGCTTCGAGTCACCTGAACAGTTGCTCCCGATCTCGAAGACCCAGACAACAGTGAATGAACTCAGAATGGACATAGTCGGGGCGTTTCAGGTAGCAGAGATACCCGTCAACCTCTTCCATCCGTCGTCAATGGTAGTCTCAAACAAGATGCGGATGGAGGAGTATTTCCTTGAATCACTGAGAGGTTATCTTGAGCTCGGGATGACGATTCTGCTCGGTGGGGACATGATCTTCGATAGAGCGATGGGATTCAGTGTGGGAAGCGGGGACCAACTGGCAGTCATTCTTGCAAAGGAACTGGATGCACAGCGTCTCCTCTTTGCCATGGACGTAGATGGAGTCTATGATGGGGATCCCACGAAGGACGATGCGGCTTCTCTTATATCCGAGATCAGTCTGAAAGAGATTGATGCAGTTCTCCAACAGATCGATGCACGGGCCGGACGGGACGCAAGTGGTGCGATGCAGGGAAAATTGCGTTCGCTACTACCATTAGCAGGCCGGCTGGATAGAGGTCTGGAGATATCTCTTCTCTCGATGATGCAACCTGGTCAACTCGCAGCTGCCCTAGAACGTAGAAGTACTCGGATGACGCGAGTCACGCCTTGAGCGTGTCATTCCAGGAGTTTCGTCCATATACTTCCGTCATCGTGGATGAACATATTCGGTATCTCGGAGACTTCGGTGAACCCAACTTGTAGGTAGAAAGAGCGTGCCGCCTCGTTACTGGCCTCCATGAACAGATAGACAAACCTTAGCGTATGTCCCATGGACTCATAGTACTCCTTAGCATCTCTGATGAGCTCGTTGACAAGGTCTGTGGCAATGCCCTTGCGACGAGATTCTTGATCTACCCCCAATCCTATCAGTTCAATGACTCCGTCCTCAAGCCCGCCTCTAACCTCCCAGCTCACCGTCCCCAGAATCTCTTCTTCTTCGAGGCAGAGGAGTGTATTCATCTTGTAGATGAGGTCGTCAGCAAATCGTTGAGCCGCCATCTCGTCAGACTCGATGTCGTCCTGATACATATTCGTGAGCGCAGCATGGTCTGATTCTCTTGCTCGTCGTATTGTGTTCATGGCTCTTCCACGCAGCTTTGGTCGACTTATATGAGTAATCTATGAATATTGGTGTCCTAGTATTCAGCGAGATACCTTCGATTCCTGATGAGGTCATGCTTCCAGTATATTCTGTGAACGGGTCAACGTGAAGCCCAGTCGTTCTACTCGATGATGACCACTGCGTCTACGAAGAGGTCGTATTCCTCATCCTCGTCTAGATTATGCACACGGACCTTTTCGACTTCGTAGTCGCCCAAGACCTCGAGAACTCTTGACTCAGTGATAACCTTGACCGACGACCTGCGTAGCTCTTCTGCAAGATCCTCAGTTGTCACTATATTTCTCTCTGGTGTTATCAGAACAACGCGGTCGGTCTGGGACGTGAGCTCTAGTGCAGCATCTACTGACTCGCCGCCCGTGTGGAGAACGATGACTCTCTTGCCCGAGAAATCATCAGTATCCGCAACATCCAGGTAGACTCCCTTGTCAAGATACTCGTCTTTGCCAATGAGACACGAGGGCTCCGGACCATTATCTTCGATCGCCTCGGACAGTTCCTTTCCCTCTCTGGCCCGGTATGCCTTGATTGCCTCATGAAGTGCGTCAGCAGCAAGGTTTGAGCAGTGCATCTTTATTGGTGGTAGACCCTCGAGCTCTGTTGCGACATCTGCTCTTTCTATGTCAAGGGCCTCGTCCAATGTCATCCCTTTTGCCATCTCCGTGACCATGCTACTGGTTGCAATAGCTGAGCCGCAGCCAAAGGTCCTGAATCTTGCGTCCACGATGCGGTCGTCTTGTACTTTGATGAAGACCTCCATCTGGTCTCCACAGGTCGGATTTCCAACCCTCCCTACTGAGACATCATCGCCTTCGAGTACGCCGACATTACGTGGGTTTCTGAAGTGGTCTAATACTTTGTCTGAATATTTGGTAGGTTTCATCTTACAAACACCTTCTTCTCGTTGTAGATGGGTGACAGTCTTCTGAGATTGCTAACTATGTCAGGGGTCGCATCAAGCACTCTATCAATGTCAGAGTCTTCAGTGAATCTTCCGGTTGTCAGCTGCAGTGACCCGTGGGCCTCTTCGTGGGTCAGACCAGTGGCAATGAGTGTGTGGGATGCCTCAAGGGTCTTTGAGGTACACGCCGAGCCCGTTGACACTGCAATATCGTGATCTTTGAATGAGAGTAGCAATGCCTCTCCTTCAATACCGTCGAACCTGAGGTGTGAGTTGCTTGCCAGTCTCTCAGTTGGATGACCGTTCAGATAGGAATCGGGCACTTCCTGAAGGATTGTATCTATAGTCCTGTTTCGAAATGACTCCATGCGCTTCAGTTCGTCCTTCATCTCCCTCTGCATAAGCGTTGCGGCTGCTCCCATCCCAACGATTCCGGGAACGTCTTCAGAGCCGGACCGCAGTCCTCTCTCTTGTCCCCCGCCGATTATAATCGGATTCACCCTGTAGCGTTTCTGCATGTAGAGCGCCCCGACCCCTCGAGGGCCATACAAATCATTTGCTGACAGTGTCATCAGGTTGATGCCGTCACGTCTTACATCGAGAGGGACCAGTCCCTCGGCTGCGACAGCGTCCGAGTGAAATGCAACATCATGCTTAGCTGCAATCTCACCTATGGCCTTGATTGGCTGGATTGTACCTATCTCGTTGCTGGCATAGATCACACTGATGAGGATAGTGTCATCGCGAATCCTCCGTTCAATCTTGTCCGGTGCCACCATGCCATATTGGTCCACAGGGACCCGTGACACATCGAAGCCATTCGCTTCAAGATACTTGGCTATGTTGCGGATTGAGATGTGCTCGACCTCGGTTATGATGATGTGCTTGCCCTTCCGCTTGTTCTTCATCGCATAGCCGATGAGCGCCATGTTTGTGGCCTCAGTGGCACTACCTGTGAATACAATCTCGTCTTCATCTGCATTGATGAAATCCGCCACTTTCTTTCTGCTTGCCTCCATCGCATCGGAGGCGAGGTCCCCTATCTTATGAAGCGACGATGGGTTCCCGTATAGCTCTGTGAAATAGGGCATCATCTCGTCAATTACTCTCTTGTCTGTCGGTTTCGACGAGTGATAGTCCAGGTAGACGCTGTTCATTCTCTCTTCCTTCCACTACTTCTTTCGTCTGATCAGGAATCGGAGGACTCCATCTTCCAGCTTCTGGAATGAAACGAGCTCATGGCCAGTCCTCTTTGTGAACCGTTTCAAGTCGGACTCCGCTCCTGGGTCATCTGCAAGAATCTCCACTACTTCACCGATCTCTACTGACTCGATTCCCTCTCTTGTCTGAAAGATGGGTTGTGGACAGTAGAGTCCTACACAATCAATGGTCGTCACAGGTTTATCTGTCATCTCGGTCGCACCTGACCTTCACGAAATAACTATTGTGAAGATATTTAACTCTATGGTTCGAGTTACTATCTCTGTTGTGCTCTAGCAATGTCAGAAGCTGGGTCTCTACCATGAACCAAAGCAGGAGGACAGTGGGAGCAATCATGAATGTGAAGATGGTGGCTCTTATCAGTGAAGGGCTTGGAGTCAGACCCGGCGGATCAGGAGCAAACGGGCCTGTGAGGTGTGGTCCGACGGAGATGACAATGAAGAGGCTCCACGCAGACCAGATGAGGGCTAGGATGAAAGTCAGAGGCAGATTTCCGAATCGAACGTCCCTGTGTTCTAGATAGAGATACAATCCCCCGGTGATTATGGCTAGCCAGAGATACTCAATGGGAATCCGGATCACCGTTCACCTCTCCTGCATTTCCACAGACTATCCTATCCGCGGAGCCTATTCAAGGTGGTGATTCACGTCTTATGGGGAATCATCCCGGTATACCTCTAAATAGGCCTCATGACATAGAAAAGCACCGGGATCCCCACGATCAATGTGAAGCCCCTATCATTGTGTTTACCGATTCTCCTCAGTTTTCAACTCCTCGTTAGTGGAACTGTGCCAGCGAGGATAAGGTACTGTTCAAACTCTTGAACAGCCTATTCAAAGCGTAGATTGATATTTGTTTGTTAAGATGTATGGTCAGGTGTTGAGACTGAAGTGGTATGAAACTACATTGGGGAAGGTGACAACTGCATCAATCATTATTGCAGTGATTGTGATATCGGGCTTTCTCGCTCTATCCATCTTTCGACCAACTGACCAGACAGGAGTCCCTGACGGAACACAGGAAGGTCTTGGGGCAAGGGCGGCAGAGTATATCAACAGCCGACGGGATGATGTCGTATTCTACTGGATGTGTAATTCGTCATTTGTTAATGAGCGTCTCACACAGCATTATCAAGAGACTGCACCTGATGCTTTCGTTGATGGGGTCAAGATGTCAAGACATGCAGGAACCAGCACCATCGATGTTCTCTTCGCACCATACACTGCAGACATAACAGGTCACGGCGAGATATCCCCAGACGAATGGGACATTCTGAGCGGTTCTCTGGTAGATGACGCAATCGCTCAGATGCCGGACGCCACCGAGCATCCGGCCGATTTTCCATCGACTTGGCCAATAGACTTCTACGTCAGCATCTTCTTCGACGACAACACATTCTTCTACATCGGATATACCGAGTCGGATCAGATGGTCTTTCTGCAGAATGGTACGTGGACTGGACAGTTCACCGAATATGACCATCCAGAGATCACAGGTTTCGCTGAAACAGGCTACTGGTTGAATGCAAATGGGCTCATGACTACTCCAATAGATGACTTTTACCAAGCAATCACAGAGAATGTAGTGTATCCGGAATAACCCGCATCGTATGGGAGTACCTTTATGGGCCACATACTGCTCTTCGTACTTGAAAGACGGGAGCAAACATGGGAATAGCTGAGAACTACAGGAACTATGGGGAAGAGCTTGAAGCGAAACTGAGATTGCAGTCTCATCCACTGGCACTGAAGCTACTGAAGACAGAGAGCGACATTCCGACGAGTGCGTACAGGCCCCTCCGGGATTCCGGTAATCATCTGTCGCTCTGTCAAGCCTACCAGAAGTCTCGACGTGAGGGAACAGAGATTGTAATGCTCAAGGAGGACAACTGGTGTTTCGAACCTGTTGTAGGATATGGGCTGGCCGAGCCTCCTGAATACTTCCTGGAGGGCCACAATCGCTTCCCTGTGGATGTGGAGACCTTGGAGGCAGGTCGGCACTATGCGGAGCAGTTTCCTCGATTGGAGCTCGGCAAGTACATTGGTGTGGTCTCGGCCCCTCTCAAATCGGCAAGCTTTGAACCTGACCTTATCATGATTTACTGCAATTCTGAGCAACTGAATCTGTTGCTTCTGGCAAGGGAGTACAAGGAGGGCTATAGTCTTCCCTGTTCTCTATCTAGTCACGCCGCCTGTGTCTACGCTGTGGTTCCGGCCATTAAGAGTGGAAACTGCCAAGTTGCCGTACCGTGCCGCGGAGACCGTTGGTCGGCTGCAGCAGAGGCAGACGAGATGATATTCTCAGCACCACGAGAGAGATTGCCTTCTCTGATTGAAGGGCTTAGGCATGTTGAGAAGACTGGTTCAGGCCTGCCGCATGGCCGCAGAATTCAGCCAGAATACGAGCTCCCAGAGAGTTATCGGAAGATTGCCCATATTATGGGATATCTTGATGAAGACCGGTAGCTATGTGTATACGGAACCAGATGTGGTTCGAGGAAGTGTACAGAATAGGCAAGTACCGCAGCCTCCTCTGTGATTGGGCTCACATGCTATCTCAATCAGATGGACCTGCAAGGAGGTCGGTTTCTGTGGCTCTGAGTTATTGTTCAGTGTTATCACTGGTCAATTCTTCGTGCATGACTCGGCAGCGTTCGAGCCAGAGAGTCTCAAAGTCATCATGATTAACAATCCGATTGTTCAGGTCTAGCATAGACGTTATCCCCTCTTCAAGGCACCAGTCCACACATATTGAATACGCCCTCCAGTCCAGTTTGGTGTCTTCCCAGCAACACTTGACCTCTTCATGGCCTCGACGATGCAGCGCTACTCCGCGAGTATGACCATCAGTTGCCATCAGGAGTCCCCGTAGCAGCTTGATGGGAATTGGCTCAAGCTTCTCGATTCCTCGTGTGTCTATCATCTCTTCGACCATGGATAGCTTCAGTCTGCTTATGTAGAGTTGACTTGGTTGAATTGCATCAAGTCGAAGTGTGAAGTCTTCTGTCAACGTCAAGCCTCAGGTGTCGGTTCTTCACGTATGATTAATCAGTCTGTCGTGTTCTTCTATTCGAGAAGATTATTCAGAGGGTTCATCTCTCAGATGGAGTGAGTGATCCGGCAATGGCGAGTATAGAGAGTGAGAAGGTCAATCAGGCCTGCGATATACTGAAGGAGCTGGGGCTTGATGCTTGGCTGGTATGGGTTCGCGAAACCTCACAGATCAAAGACCCTGTCTTGCCATTGGTCTTGGACTGCGATCTGGTCTGGCAATCGGGCTTGCTCTTCACCAAGACAGGTGAGAAGGTGGCAATTGTCGGGAGTTTCGATGCGGATGCAATACGATCAAAGAACCTGTTCGACAGAGTGGTTCCTTACGTGGAGTCCGTTGGAGCACCACTGATCGAGGAGCTGAGACGCCTCAATCCTAAGGAGATTGCAGTCAACTACAGCAAGAATGATGTGGCCGCTGATGGACTGACTGTGGGGATGTTTCGGATTCTGAAGGGCTACCTGTCAGAAGCACTGATGGATGATCGACTAGTCAGTGCCGAGGAGCTCGTCAGCAAGCTCCGTGGTCGAAAGACCATATCAGAAGTAGAGCGGATTAGAAAGGCCGTCAAGATCACTGAGTCGATCTATGATGAGATGAGGGAGAAGGTTCGTGTTGGTATGACCGAACTCGAGATATACAAGATGTTCCACGCTGCAATGGAGACTCGTGGCGTTAGCAGCGCTTGGAATCCTGATCACAATCCTGCGGTAGATGCTGGTCCAGACAAAGAGTTTGGGCATTCGGGACCCACTGAAAACAAGACAAAGGTAGGCCATCTGTTACACTTCGATTTTGGAGTGCGATGGAATGACTACTGTTCGGACATTCAGCGAATGTTCTTCTTTGGGAATCCAAAGGACGTTCCTGAAGAGGTAGAAACCGCCTTTGAGACAGTGAGGGATGCCATCCAATCGGCAGCACGCTTCATTGCACCAGGCAAAGTCGGGCATGAGGTTGATGCCATAGCTCGTGGTCATGTCCAAGACCAGGGGTATGACGAATACAAACATGCCCTGGGCCACCAAGTTGGACGACAGGCTCATGATGGTGGCACGTTGTTGGGCCCTCTCTGGGATCGCTATGGTGATAGTCCGAAGGGTGTTCTTGAAAAGGGCAATGTCTTTACGCTGGAGCTCTATGTCACCACAGAGAACTATGGTCAGGTGAGTCTTGAGGAAGACATAGTTGTGACTTCCAAGGGATGCGAGTTTCTCTCCCATCCCCAGACCGAGCTGATATGTATCGAATAGAGAAGGGAGTGCTGAAGTGACTGGAAGAGGTAAGGAGCTACGTGCGAAATTCGTGTCCCATAAGATGAAACGGAATCTCATTGTATCGAAGCTGCCGATGCTCTCTGATGAGCAGATCGAGCTCCTCTACGGGATGGTGAAGCGATGGACAGAGGAGGAAGAAGTGAGCTCTGAATGACTCAGATGACGGCCGCTAGACGCTGGTTGAACCCGAACGATAGCCCTCCAGGTCCAATGTTACATACTTGAAACCTGCCTCTTTGGCCGCTTGGACCAGTTGATGCGCCTGTGAGCCAGATCCGAACTGAAAGATGTACTCTGGAGGCACCTCGATTCTTACAATCTCTCCGTGATAGCGTGCACGGACACAGTCTAGTTCGTACAACTCTCGTATCTTGTTCTCTACTGTTTCTATCATGGCTAGGCGTTCTTCTGTTATCTCGGTGGTTGGTGGAAACCTGGTGGCTAGACAGGCTTGAGGCGGTCTCTCTGCTATGCCAAGGTCGTGTTCACGTGCGTACTTTCGGATCTCCCCTTTTCCGATTCCTGCCGCGAGAAATGGTGAAGATACTCCCATCTCCTCCAGTGCATGCAGGCCCGGTCGGTGTCCCTTGAGGTCACTCGCATTGGTTCCCTCCACCACCATATCCATCCCTCGCTCATCTCTGACTTCCAACCAGAGCCGAGCGAGACTTCTCTTGCAGTGATAGCACCTGTCTGGCGGATTGGCTGACAGAGATGCGTCGGCTGTCCAGTCAAATCTGATGACCTTGTGCTCTATTCCAAGACGCTGAGCCAGCTCAACAGCCTGTTCAATCTCAAACTGGGGAACTGTCTGCATATCGACCGTGAGGAGAAGGGTCTCAGCTGCAGCTTGCCGTGCAATATGTGCCAGTACCGTACTGTCGACCCCTCCGCTGAATGCAACGACGATTCTCTTCTCTCGGAGCATATCCCGTACCGCACCGAACTTCTCTTGTACTGTCTGTTCATCCATGTGACATCCTCTCGTATACTGCGACCAGCACGGTGCTCTTCTGGCACAGAGAGAGAAAAGGATTGTCAAAGGTCGTCTGATCCGACACATCTTCTGAGTTTCCTCACTCTTCTGGCTGACTACATGTCAACCGATATAAGACGGTCAATGAAATGACGTGCGATGAAAGACGGACGCAGCTGCAGAACAGGTTTCCTTTGGTCTTCTACATTTGACAGTCACGACTACGGACGCCGCCATCCTATCAGGAAGAATCGCTTCACCTACATCAAGGAGAGTGTAGAGGAGGCGGGGTGTTTTGACCCATCGCTTGTTGAACTCATCGAGACCGACATACTGCCCCGGGCCATTCTAGAGGCTGTCCACTCCCAGGAGTATATCACCCGTGTCAGAGAGATATCGGTGTCAGGAGTGGGCGATGTAGCTGTCGATACTCCCGGTTTCAAGGGTGTCTATGAGAACGCACTCAGCGTATCCGGTGCCACCGTCTGGGGAGTCCGGGCTATCCTGTCCGGTTCTATTGACCACTTCTTCTCACCAACCGGGGGATTCCATCACGCAACATATGACGCTGGTGGTGGTTTCTGTGTCTTCAATGATATTGCGGCAGCTGTCCACGAACTCACCTTGAATGGATTCGAGAGGATTCTCATTGCAGACTTCGATGCACATCATGGAAACGGTACGCAGACCTACTGCTACGAATCACCCAATGTCATGCAGATCTCGTTTCATGAAGACCCTGAATGGATGTACCCCCATGATGGGCATATAGAGGATATTGGTGAGGGTGAGGGCAGAGGCTACAACATCAACATGTGGTTCCCGATGGATTCAGGTGACGATGTCTACAAGTTTGCCTTCGACGAACTCGTGCCGCCTCTCGTTGATTCATTCCAGCCTGAGTTCATATTGTTCCTTCCGGGGTTCGACGCCCACTATCGGGATCCCCTGACGCATATGAATCTCAGTATGGACACAATCCGGTATGTTGCTGAACAGATTCACGACTTTGCACACCGATACTCTGACGGAAGGCTTGGCGTCCTCTCTGGTGGTGGATATGATCCTGATTCTCTCGCGTGGGGCGCCTGTGTGGTTCTAGCAGTACTGACTGGCAATGACTATGTTCCCCCGACACAGACCCCTCCCTTCGAACATGATGACAGGGAGACCTGGGACATCATGCGGAAGAATGTCGCTCTGTTGAAGAAACTGGTCTTTCCGCTTCACGGATTAGAGCCCTAGAAACAGCCTTACGTCCCTCTAGTTGCCAAGCACCCAAGGTCTGAGCACTGTGGAGGCCAGAAACTCTTCTTGGAAACCTTCTCTACCTGCTAGTTCGATATACTGCACACTTCCGGCGATTCTCTCGGCAATCCTTCTCTGTTCGCGAGACAGTGTCATCCTGCGAGCACCGTCTCCCGCCGCATTGCCCACCGGCAAGATTCTCTGCCGAGGGAGAGAGGGAATCAGCCCTATCTCAATGGCACTCTCGGGGCGGATGTAGTTGCCGAAGGCACCTGCAAGGAAGATCATGTCGATGTCTTCGGGATCCACATCTGCAGCAGCCAGCCCAATCTTGGTCCCAGCTTGGATGGCTGCCTTAGCTAGCTGAACCTGTCTGACATCCTTCTGTGTGAATACTATTCGCTCTTCGGCACCATTCTCGTCTGCATCTGCAACAATATAGACTCGGCCGAGGGACTCGTCCTGCTCAATTCTCTCAGATCTCCCGAATCTCCCACTCTCATCGAGCAACGAGGTAAGTCTCATCTCTGCCACCAGGTCCACGATTGCTGACCCACAGATTCCCCGCGGACTCGTTCGTCCAATTGTTGCTATCTCAGGAGCCTCGTCAGCATTCCTGATTTTGACGTATTCAATGGCTCCCTCCTGTCCTCTCATTCCCTGATGTATGGTGGCTCCCTCGAACGCGGACCCGGCAGCTGCAGAACAGCAGTAGATGTCCCCCTCATCCACAATCACGATCTCTCCGTTGGTGCCAATATCGATGCCGACTACGTGTCCTTCATTCTGGTCGAATCTCTGGGAGAGAATGAACGATACGGTGTCTCCGCCAACGAAACCTGCAATGTTCGGGGGGCAGTACACACTTGCCGCATCGAGTGTTGTGATTCCCAGCTCCAAGGCAGACGTCTGCATGGCATCATAGACTGCAGGTACATAGGGTGAGAATCCTAGAGTCTTGGTGTCTATCCCCAAGAAGAGATGATGCATCGCAGTGTTCCCAACTACTGTGAGTCGGGTCACAGACTGGGGCACCACAGAGGCCTCGCGGCAGAGGTCTCCAATCATCTGGTCTATTCTCTTGGTGATTCGCTGTTGAAGTTGCCATCCCCCGTCATCATTCTCGAGAGAGTAGGTTATCCTCGACATCACGTCCTCGCCATAGATTATCTGAGGATTGAGGCAAGCCATCTGTCCGAGCTGGGTGCCTTCGTGGAGATCCACGAGATAACAGACGACAGTGGTTGTTCCCAAGTCAATGGCGATACCATACTCCCCTCGGGCTCCATCTGGTCGGACTCCATGGGCATCCCATCCGGCGGACTCTGTGAGTATCTTGGCTTTCTCAAGCGCCTGGGGAAACACGATGCGCATATCACTGTGTATCTCTTGGATGCATGCCAGTCGCATGCCTTGTGCCAGTTCCTGTCTGCTCAGCATGGAGGCCTCTGCATCACTTGGGTTATCAGCTGGGTTGAGGAATACTCTGCATTTGCCACAGGTTCCCCTTCCACCACACTGTGATTCCACTTGAAGCCCTGCTTGCCTTGCTGCTTCAAGCACGGTGGTTCCATCTTGGACAGACAATCTGAGTCCTTCAGGTTCGAATACTACCAAATGGCTTTGCACAGAGAGAACACTCCGCGGGATGCAACCTGGTGAGAGCAGGGGTATGAGTTTAGTCTTGCTGTTTTCCCATGACAGCACTATGCTTTTGCTGAACAACTTCCATGTGGATTCTGATTTGCTCCACAACTGGCGTCAGAGCTAGCAGATCAAAGCCTTGCACCAAATGAGCAAGAGGGGTATAGGATATCCTATCTAGACCGCTTTGGCTATCCTATCATAAAGGCTCTCAAAGAAGCCCTTCTTCTTCACCTTGTCCTGGTTGATCTTGAAGAAGTTGGTATCGATTCGGTACAGTCTGCGTTTCATATCCTTGTAGTCCTTAATGCCATTCTCATCAATCATCTTCTGGAAGATCGATGTGACAGCCTCTGGGAAATCATCGATGTATTCGCATCGTTTAATCTGGATGTGAAACAAGGTACTCTTGAGAATCTGGTCTCTGTTTATGGCAGCACTTTCCATTTCCGGTCCCAACCAAGGATACCTCGAGGGCATTAGTTAAGTATTCTAGTAAGATTGACCGAATATCTCCTATGAGTTACTACTCATATGTTGGCGTTCCGAGGCGTTTCCTCATATGGTGACCAGTAGGAAGACCGAGATACTACACAACTCTAGCACTAACAAACCCAAGACTCGGAATATACCACTACTGAGAGGTTAGATTGCTCGACCATACCACGCGAAATAAATGCCATCAGATACAGCATCCAGTAGCGGGTGTTGATTCTATGAGACTGGGGACAGTGATAGACATTAGCCTGGTAGATGTTCCCGATATCCCGGTTACGGTCATCTTCACTGCAGGATGCAATTTTGACTGTCCATACTGCCAGAATGCAGAGCTCATACCCCTTGACTCCGGTATTGAGCGAACTCCCGAACAGATTGCTGTCGAGGCTCAAGGGCACCTGACAGACGGGTACTGTATAACGGGAGGAGAGCCAACTGTATACAAGGATCTACCTGACCTGCTCAAGATTCTGGCACTGGATCCCGACAAGCATATCAACCTCAATACTCAGGGTTCAGTTCCGACTGTCCTTGAGAGATCTTTGCCCTATCTGGATTCGGTGTGGCTTGATTTCAAGACCATACCTCAGAAGTATCGGGCCATTGCCCGAACCAGAGGGGACCCGTGGCCAAGGGTGAAGAAAAGCATCACAATGCTCATGGACTCAGACGTGGCATTCTGGCCTCGAACAACTTACGTTGGCACACTCATGACCCCCGAAGACATTGCAGGCATTATGGAAACACTCTCATTCATGGGCTTCGAGGGGACATACCTGGTCCAGAACTACCGGGCTTCTGATGGCACTCGACCTGAAGAGGTCAAAGACTTCACAGCTCCCGATGTGGAAGAGCTCGATTCGGTTGTGTCTTCGGCACCCTCTGGAATTGATGTGAGACTGGAGTGGCGATAGAACTCCAAACTGTCAAACAAACACACAGACAACCTTTTAAACTGCCTGCACTTGTCGTTTCTTTGACCAAGTCAGCCAGAAGGCTAGACACTCTTGGAGTGATATCTAAGCATGTTTCCACAACAGAGTATGGGTTACGATAGGGCAATCACAGTTTTCAGTCCTGAGGGTCGACTCTACCAAGTCGAATATGCAACAGAGGCAGTGCGGCACGGTCCTCTTGCTGTTGGTGTGAAGGCTGTAGACGGAGTTGTACTCGCGGGCGAGAAGCGATCCCCCCATTCACTGGTTGATTTGGACACGCTGAAGAAAATCCTCATCATTGATGACCACGTCGGTACAGGAATTGCAGGGCTGCATGCCGACGCGAGAAAACTCATTGACCAGGCACGTGTACAGGCTCAAGTCAATCGCTTGAGTTATGATGAACCTATATCGATTCATTCACTCGTTGTTGACATCTGTGACACCAAACAGCTTCACACGCAGTATGGTGGTGTCAGGCCATTTGGCGTTTCATTGATTGTTGGTGGTATAGACGAGAGCGGGCCACAACTATACACTACCGACCCCTCAGGGTCATTTTGGGGCTGGAAGGCGACAGCCATTGGCAAGGACTCTGATATGGTTCGCGATTTCTTCAAAGACAAGTACAAGAAGAAAATCAAGCTAGATCAAGCTGTTGACCTTGCTCTGGCAGGTATAAGGAAGGCTTCAGGTGACCGCTCCGCTTCTGACGAAGACTCGGGTACACAGATCGAAGTTGGAATGATTGACTCTGAAGAGATGAGATTCCGCATTCTGTCAGACGATGAGGTAGATGCCCTTGTCAAGAAAGTCGAGGCAGCTGCCAAGAAGACAGAATAGAACCTTGTAGAGATGGAGTAGAATCATCTCTTGCACCGGTCAACCAATCTGTCCACAATCATCGAGGCCACATCCAAGTCTGTGACTCTCGATAGCGCACTCCATGAAGGGGCTGCGTTTGCTTCTATGACACATGGACCATCAGGTGATTCTATGATGTCTACACCAGTGTAGTCCAGTTTCATCACTTTGGCAGTCTTGATTGCGCACTCGATGTATTCATCATCGAGGTCTGCCACTTCTGCGCGTCCGCCACCATGAACGTTGGTTCGCCATTCATCTTCAGCCCCCTCAGGGAGATACCGATACATCGCGCCAACCATTTGATCCCCTATCACAAACGCGCGAATATCTCGGTCAGGTTTCTCAATCATCTCTTGTACATACAAGACCTGCCCGAGCTGATGAATGAACTTCATTGCACGATACGTGAGCTCTTCTTGTTGAGCCCTTATCGCTCCCAGTCCTCTAGCACCTATCAACGGCTTGATAACAACATCTCCAACTTCTTCCACGAACTCAATGGCCGCCTCTAGGTTCTCGCCGATGTACGTCTTCGGTACCCTGATACCCGCCTTATTGAGAGTAGTAAGTGTTGCATACTTGTCCTTGGCTCTTCTGAAGGAGTAAGCTGGGTTCATCACGTAGATGCCCGCGTCCTCAAAGTGCTCCAAGAGGCTGATGCGGAAAGTTATCTGGTCCCCTGTTCCGAATCCTACCGTGCGAACAATCAACCCATCCATGTGCGTTATGTCTTCGTCTTCGAGATGAGTGAACTTGTTGGGTATCTCCGCAGCCACATCCGGCAGCCTGAATGCCAAGACATCATGACCTTTGGCCTTCATCGCCTCCAACAAAGTCTTAGTTGCCCAGTTGTTGATGTTCTCATGATAGCTGATACCCAGGAACATTGTTCATCACTCTGTGGTGCTCTAATCTGAGGTCTCACTCAAGACGGAGCATAAGAACATGTTGCTGAGGCGTAACGGTTAAGTCAGGCACTGTATGCGTGCATCTTGGTGTAGAGTTGTGATTAACGAGGTTCTGGCCATAGCAGACCGAGAGTTGCAGAAGAAACTGTCTGATCCAGAACTGGTCCGTAGGATGAACACTGCTAGACGAGGCCAGTCGCCCGAGTATATGCTGATATCTCCCATCACTCACAGCCTGCAGGACCTGGAACTTCTCTCCCTTTTGCAGGGCGACGCATTCCATGGAACGCGAGTTCCTGGATTTCCCCTTCTTCCCGTGGAGGACTCCCTGTTCCTTTACGGTGGACCTGTTGCCTATAACAGCGGTTTTCCGCGTCATCGTGCCATCATCATGACATTTGACAAGAATGAAGACCCGTCAATCTGTGACGAGTCCGTGAGGAACCTCGTCCGCCATCCGGGTGCTCAGAATATCCCCATTGTTTGTTTCAGTGCTGACTATACCAGGGGAGTGGTTGAGGCTTTGGACCACGATGGTCTCCGCGACCTCTCGTTGGAGGCCGATCTTGCTGCCAAAACGAAGCGGCCAAGAAACATCGATCCGAAGGTATTGGCGACAGTCTGCTCTGACTCTCGTGTCGAGCCGCCTCCCACACCAGAAGGACTGCCCATGGCTATCGAGTCGCTCGGTGGGCACATCCCACAGTACAGCGGTAGACCCGATGAGACCCAGCAGTTGGACTCCTTCTTTGAAGTCTGGCTGGAAGGGACTCCTCAAGATAGGAGCGTGCTGATATTTGCTCATGGTAGCTTTGACTGTGATGGTCCGGCCTGTGGTGCTGGGAAGGCATGCATGACCGCAGAGTCGGTCAATGACCCGATATTGGGCACGGTAATCAAGCGACTTGCACATGATGCTTCTGCACTCGAAAAGGAGCTTCCTGATTGTCCTGAGAAACGTGTGGAATCATTGGCAGAGGCCACGAAGCGAAATCTCTATAGCTACCCTTCTATGAGAGAGGGACTTGAAGCAGAGATTGACACGTTGGTCACCGTGCTTCTACTGGATACGGTAAAGAATACGCTGCTTCTTCCCGAGAAGACGAAAGAAACACTGAAACTATGAATCCACCTTGATCTTGTAGCCTATCATGGAATGGGTGAACCTGTCAAGCTCGAGAAGGAATGCATTGAGCTTGAATATCGGTACGATAGGCACTCCCTCATGAAACTGAATATCTTCAACAAGCCAGGTCACGATTGCAGGTAAGAGATTGTATTCACCCGGTCTCAAGACTCCAATCTTCTTCTGAAGCCGCTCCAGTTCGGTCCCCAGTTTGCTGGTTCGTGTTGCCTGTTTCTCTGCTGCAGCTGCAAGCGCTGATGTCTTGCCTGACCGGTCTCCCCACATCTTCGCATCCAACGAGAGGATTCTGTTCCCCTTCACTCCTACGACATCGATCTCCATCCCTTCGGTCTCGTCAGTTCCCCTCTTCCTGAAGCTCTCTGCATATATGTAGCCATTCTCGTCCAAGACCCTCCCCACGAAACCCTCGAAGTCTTTCCAACTCATCAGTTTCACAACTCTCTCCACATCGATACCATGTGAGACCGCTGTCGCGGCGAGGTCAATCCGCTCTTCCCTTGTAACGGTCCACTGTCCATCGTCAAAATCTCTCATACCTAGCTCTCGGAGCAACCTCATATCTACAGTATCTGCAAGGAGGACTACATCTCGGTCCTTACTCTCCTTTAACAGCCCAAGGATGTGCTGAATTGTGTCGTTCATGTCATAACCCATGTCCTCCACGTTACTTTAAAACATGAAGCAAATACCAGTATGTGAACAAAAATGTCCGAGATGTCTGTGGGATGGAAGACAGTGCTGTCAGCCTTTGACAACTGGATCTACTATGAGACCGAGGAATTTGGCCCTTGGACTACCTACTTCTCCCCCGCCAGTCTTCGCGATTTGACCAGTGAAGAGCGGCTGGGATGGATGCAGAAGATGCAGGACGAACTGATACCTGGCAGGATTGAGAGTTGCAGACAGGCAAGCATTGCGCTTGAGGATTTCCTCCCGTATATGCCAGACCCTTCTACTCGTGAGACGGTACAGTCAATGATCAGCCTGAGCGGGGTGATACAGGATGCAATGTTGCGAATGAGTGACATTGTTGCCGAGATGATGGATGACTACCGGGCTGGAGGACTTGACGACATTGCAGGTGCACTTGAAGCCATCGCGGACACTGAGGAAGACATACGTCACCATATGAGCCTCTACAGCAAGGGTTTCGCCAAACTCAAGAGTTTAGGTCTTGAGATTCCTGAAGAGATGACCTGATGTCGCGTACTCTTTTCCTCAAGGTTTAAGTGCGAATTCTGCAGACCTAAACCTGACCCAAATAAGAGAATGAGGTGAAAAAGCGAAATGGGTACCAATTCAGCAACAGATGCCCATCAGTGTCGGGTCAGCGACCGAAAGGGTGACAATGAAATTCACCCCAGAGGTGAATGTGTTCTCAAGTGACCGTGAGGTCTTCGGAGACAGCTATTTCTATCAGATGCCTTCCTTCGAGAGTGTTGTGGCTTCGTTCCTCAAGCTAGCAGAGGCCAGGTTGAGCGACACTCAGAAACTGGTTCTGAGAGTGAGTGCCTCACTGTTACGCCATCATGATGTGACTGTGACGGCCTTGGCTGACATGGTCTCAAGGAGAACAGATGTGCCATATTCCACGACGAAGTGGAACTTGCGGTCGCTCATGGACCTGGGGCTGTTGGATGGTGGTGATTCCGAGAACAGAGGGCGTAGTGCTCAACTAAGCTCTTCTGCACGACTCTTGGTGCATCACCTTGAAACGCAACACAGCATGTGAACTGAGACGGGAGGTCTCTTGATTTCCCGTCTTGACTTTTTTCTCTAGGGGACACGCACGTAGAAGATAAAGGGGGCTTCCCTTTCTCGGTCGGTGCTGCAGTGCTTTACGCACCGACGTCATCGTATCTTCGTGTCGAACTCTTCCCAGGCCTTTGGAAGGAGCTTATCCGCCTCTTCAGTATTCTGTCCGACCGTCATCACTAGGGACACTGATTTCGATTCGCCTGCATCGATGTTGCCCAAGTTCCATTGCAGCCCTGTGGCAACGTCTTGTGGGCCAAGCTCAAGATTATTCTTGAGGTCCCGGTCAGTCTCGGAAAGTCGCAGTTTCGTTGGAGCCGAGATCTCCCAGCCATCGGGAGTGGGTCTAGACGTCAGAACTACGCATAGTGGTGTGTCATCACAGACCCTCATGACTCCGCCTTTGGCATCGAACGCTCCCATGTCATCTTTATAGCTAGTTGGTCCTCCGAGGTCGAAGTCCATGAGGTTAAAGAGCTTTAGATCTTCGATAGGTGCCTTACTCATGTTCGCCGATGTGTGCTTGATGAATAGCATAGGCTTCTCGAAGCTCCAGAGCTCTATTTTGAATCGCATGACTTTCTCGACCGAATCGAGAGGAGTGTGGTCCAAGGTCACGATAAGCTTCTCGCCGTCGGGTGCCGTCTTGACATCTGAGAAGCACTCGGTCTCTGTGGAGCTCACCCTGCATAGCTGACCATTGTATTTGTATGACACCCAGAACCCACTCTGATTATCAGCTGGATTCTTGAGTAGCAGTTGTTCCATTGAGTCGGAGTCTATGTAACTCAGCCTCTTGATGTAGAAACCTGTGCGACCTTTGCCTCATGACATACATTCGATTGCATACGCAATGTCCAGTCGTGGGAAGCGTCGGCCGGTTTCCATGATTTCCGTCATTAGAGACCACGTTTCATTTACTGACTATCCCTTCTTTTGGAGTGTTATAAACGTAATCTGTGGCATGAATAACATTATCTGCACGTTGGAGTCCGGTGCGCAGTTGAGTAGTTCGCAAAGTTGATAAATCACACAGAAGGCGACTACTTGTCTAGGTGTCTTCGGGAATGACGGAACTGACTCTTGCGCAGCTGGAATTATGGTACAACAGAGAACTGGAGAAGAAGTCGCAGGACTTCAGGAAGAAGGCTGAGAGGAGTTACCGCAATGTTGACAGGGCCCTTAAGGACGTTCAGGCAGTTGCATCAGAACTGAGGGAAGCAAGTGCCGAAGATGAAGACCAAGAGTCAGTAGGCATAGCAGTACGTTTTGCCCTGAAGATTGACAGTGTCGTTGAGGATTTTGACGTCAGCCAAGAGATATCTTACGAGAGTACTGAGCAGATGATGGAGGAGATTCAACACTTCATCCAAGAACTCTGGGGGGCTGGTGCTCGCTGGATCAAGCGCATGGACAAGAAGCACAAGGGCACCATAAAGCAGCTGGATGATTACATGAAAGAGCTGAGCAAGGAACTGAAGATCATTGGGAAGCTCCTGTACGAGTACAGCTGGGTACAAGACTTGGAACGTACGGCTGAACGCATCCAAACCCTACGGGAACTCACCTTCAGCAAGGACATTATTCAGGAAGACATACGCCAGACGAAGATGAAAATCAAACAGGCGGAAGAGGACTATCTGGCTGCAAAGAAAGAACTGGAGAAGTTCAAGAACGAATCCAATGTCTCTGAGGTTCTCAGTCTTGATGAAGAGTCCGAGCATATCGGCAGCGTTCTGAGGATGAAACTGAACACACTCAAGAAGCCTATCAAGAAGTTTCTGCAGCACGATACCGGTGTCCGAGTGAGTCCATCTGGCCAGAAGGCCCTGACAGACTATTTCGATGACCCCTTCGAGGCTATCGTGGAGGAACCCGATGGCTGTCCGGGATTACTGGAGGGTTTGCAGGCGATGGAGACCGCCATCGAGCGCGATGCATTCCCATTGAAAGATCGATTGGCAAGAAGGGCTATAGAGGAGATAGAGCTCATCAAGAAAGGCGAGCTACAGGAATACCAGGACAAGGCAAAGGAGATAGACCGCAAGAGGAAGGAGTATGCCGGGTCCGAGATATACCGTAAGACCGCGGAACTTGAGGGAATGGTCCGAGAAGCAGAGAAGAATGTTCAGTATCATAACAACGACCTGCTTCGAATTCGCGACGACATCAAGAAGCAGCTCGAAAAAGCTGAGGACTTCAAGAGGCGCATTGAGGCTGAGATAGCCAAGAATCTGGGCAAGAAAGTCACGATTGATCTGGGTGTGACTCTGGAGCCCCTCCTCAAGGAGTGCATCGTTAACTTACCTGAAGGTGTTGGTTCTGAGGATACTCGTGACGTCTGAGCATGACTTGGCCAGCCAGACGATAAGACAAGCTCTCATAGATGAACATGGGTTCACTGAGACCGAGAGTGAATTCGACGGTCATCCTGTCATGGCGCACAATGGCTCAGTTCAGCTCGTCACGTCTAATCGCGATCTCATCTATTCCGACCATCTTGAGAGATACTTGGAAGCTGAGGTCTTCATTTTCTGTTCTCGTCATCGCTCCGAATCAGGAAAACCATCTCTGCTTGTTCACAGCACGGGTAATCTTGGAGCTGAGGCTGCATTTGGAGGCCGTCCCTACTCGCTGTCTGTATCAGTTGCATCTTTGGTCTCAGTAGCACTTCAAACCCTTTACCACGAGAGAAACGAGCGCAATCTCTCGGATTTCGACGTTTCGCTTGAGGTAACTCATCACGGACCCACCGCACTTGATACACCAATGCTCTTTGTAGAGCTCGGTAGTGATGAACACTACTGGACGCATGAAGAGGGGGCAAGTGTCGTTGCTGAGGCTGTCATGAGGTGTGCGGATGCTCCCATTGGGACTGCAAGCGTCATAGGATTTGGGGGCACTCACTACGCTAGCAAGTTCAACAAACTAGTTCTCTCGGGGGAATACAGGGTCGGGCATATGGCTCCCAAGTATGCTCTGGACGGCATAACGGAGGAGGTCGTGGATCAGATGATTCATCGGTCCGCAGAGAAGGTCATTGCCGCCGTAGTTGACTGGAAGGGAACGAATGCAAAGCAACGTGATATGTTCATTCCGATGCTAGAACAGCTGGGTATTGAAATAATCCGGGAGGGGTAACACTCCTTGCATGTTTCTTGTTTCTTCTTTTCGCATAAGACCCCCGAAAGGCTAAATACTGACTCGTGTTCTTTCTCAGACTGGCTCCACAGAAATGAGGGGAAATGATGTCGACAGACCAGTCAAAGCAAATGGACAATCTTGAGAAAAAAGTCGACAAGCTGTCTGAAGAAGTAGATAAGCTATTCAAGGAACTTAAACCACTCTCGGATTTAGCTGACATGAGCAAGACTGTTGATTCCCTGACAGATGAGGTCAAGGCCGTACAGAAAGAAGTAGCAGCTCTCTCCAAAGTGGATGATCTTCTGGACAATATGAAGGAGCTTGACAAGAAGCTTTCATCTCTGGACAACTCTAAGGAGATTGAAGAGATAGATGAAAAAGTCAACGCAGTGACATCATCGCTCCAGAGTATCCTCGCCAAGATGGCAGAAGATCAGACCCAGAAACAACTCGTTGATGTTGAGGCAAAGATTGAGAGCATGAGCGAATTTCTAGAAGAGCTCCAGTCAAAGGTTGAGGAGCTCAGCGAGAGCAAGGAGTCGGAGGTGTTGGGGAAGAAGATCGATGATTTGCAGCAATATGTGGCCAGCCTCTCCACTCTAGAAGAGAGAGTGAAGGATCTGGCCAGTGCGCAGGGAGATACGAAAGAGATCGTTGGAATCCTTGTCCGTCAGCTTGATGATCTCGAAAGGAAGTACAACAAGTCTCTTGACAAGATTGATGAAGTGATTTCATCTGTTCAACAACTTGCCGACTCTGCAGAGTCATCACCGCGAGAGTCGGGAAAAAAGTCTAAGGCTAAAAAGAAGAGCCCCAAGGAGCCCGCGGAGCCTAGTAAGGTCGTTTCAGAATCAACAGTTGATGAACTTATGGATACCCTTCTGAAGAAGGTCGATTCGAAGACTGAGGCCAGAGATATGGGTTCTGCTCTTGAACGGGTGCGTGATGAGCTTACAGAGCTGATTTCAATGCACACACCTGTCTTGCATCAAGTCGGGAAAGTGGCGCGAGAGCTGAAGTCATACCCGCCAACTGCTACGTTGAATGAGAATGACATTGCAAGACTGAACAAGGACATACGCACATGGACTACAAAGCTGAAAGAAGTCAGTGACGACTAGATTACATGTCCATAGATTTATCTTTTCGTTGATATTATCATCATTTAGAGCTTGACCACAAGACCCTAGGTATTGTGCTACAACACTCTCTCAAGAGTATTTGTATATGTCATCAAACAGTCCTGAGTTGAGAATAGATGCAGCTTAAACAGCACAAAGACGAACTAGCTGAACGCGTTAGACTCCTTGGCAAGTCGGCAGACAATGAGCTAGCTGCCGAGCTGATCTCCCTTTATGAGGAGAAGTGCAAGGCTTGCCAAGAAGACAGGCTGAGCTGTACTGTTCGGCCATCCTGCAAAGACAGAAACCTCTTGAACATGTTCATCGAACTCGGTGTAGAGACTCAGGATCTGCCGTCATTCTGCTATTCACAGTACCTTGGACAGCTGCGAAGGTACATTCTCGAGCGTAAGGGTCGACGTATGAGTGACAGACGTCTTCCCATAAAGGACATGCTTTCTGCGCTGCGGATGAGTTCGATAAGGCAGTTCACATCAAGATTCACCAAGATATGGAGTCGAATGGCCCGAGTGAGAGCCAATGACCTCTTCCTTATCATGGGCGATGACCTCTTGTTCCATTTCGATTTCTCTCGTGGAATTGTTGTTCTCAATCCTGAAGAATATGCTATCGACGATTATGACACATTCCGTATGTACGTGGACCTGTTTGCACGATATTACGATCTGGAAGCAGAGTCTACTGATCTGACAATCAACTGGTGGGAGTTGGACATCAATGCGGGCGATGTGCCCCCCTCCGACATGGAGAAGGAACTTGGTGAGATTCTGGAGTCGCATTTCGAGAGTTTCGTTGTGCAGCGCCTAGATGATAGCACACATGTGATAGTCGAGACGATAAGCGAAGGGCCGGACAGATCGATCGAAACGGGCGTTCTTGCCAAGGTCTTTGTGAAGATCTCTGAACTAGTGGGAGAGAGGTCAAGCGAATAGAACTATACGTTCTGAGCAATGGAGTGGAATGCAGTATGAGTGGAGATACAGCATTGGAGAAACAAATGTCGACGATAGAGAAGAATCTGGGAGTAACGAAGAAAGAGGCTGAAGTATTGTTACCAGTCTATGTTGGTGGCAACATGACGGCCGGAGCTCTCTCAGTGATAACCGGTGACACCCTCAGCAGTGTCAAGAGAACGCTAAGCCGATTGGTGAAGAAGGGGCTTGTTACAGAAATTGAGGGGATTGTGCCCGTCTATCAGGCCATTTCACCTAGTTTGGCCGTCGGAAGCACTTTGTCATCCTTTGTTGAAGAGGCCAGTTCTCTTGAAGACCAAATACAGAACAGGATCGACAAGCAACTGGAGTTGGCTAAAGAAACATCCACGGATTTCACGGAAGGTCGGAAATCGGCCGTTGCCGGTTTAAAGGACGAACTCGATGTATATGAAGACGAGATGCTTGACAATGTACAATCCCAGATTGAGATTGTTGGCAGTGTTGCTGACAAAGTCTTGACAGGGTTCTCCGAGCGAGTAGAGTCCGTATTGGACGCAATGGGTGCTACCCTCGATAGTGACCTAGGCGAGCAGCTCTCCACGCTGCAGGCTGAGCTCGATTCCATTCAGGCGACGATGCATTCCTCTCTGGAGGAGATCGAGGGTTTATTCTCAGAAACACTGGACAAGGACAAGACAAGTGCATCAGAGAATGCATCTCAACTCAGAGAAAAGGCGGTTGCCTTGGTTGACCAGGCCAAGACGGTGGTCGAGAAAGCAATGACTGATTCCCAGGTGGCGTTACAGAGTGTTTTGGAGAAGATGTCTGCAAACATGAAGTCTTCCATAGAGGATTCGGTCTCACGTACAACTGAGAACCTAGGCTCTGTAGATGAGGGTCTGGCCCAAGTTGTCGAGAATATCTCGGAGGAACTTCGCAATAATCGTGTCAGCGCGGAGAAGTCGTTGAGCGAGCTTGTTGACGTGAACAGGGAACACTTTCGCGAATATGCTGGTGTGGCAGGGAACAGAATAGGTACTACGGCGACCTTAACCGACGAGCTTGTTGACGAGGTTGAGAAATGGAAAGATGAAGTGGAAGCTGACATGGCCTCCTCGGGTCAGTCGATAGCTGCACAGTTTGAGCAGATTAAGGCCACAGATGTGGCCTACTTGGAGGACATCAAGAATGCACTGGGAAGTCATCTCGAACGTCTTGCGTCTATGATTTCAGAGAATCATGATGAACTGAAGACCTTGGTCGCTGGTATGCAGAATAGATTTGGAGCACATGTTACAGAAGCTCGTGCTGAAGTGATCAGACTACTCGATGAGCAGAATGCTTCGGAGCAAGCAAGCATCGAGGAGGTCAGGGCAAAGCTACAGGCCAAGCTTGATTCTTGGGCTGAAGAAGGCGAACAAGATGTCTTCTCCAATCTGGAGGGTGTTATCAACGATGTCAATGACACTCTGTCTGTTCAGGCTGATGAGCTCAAGTCCTTGACGAGCAGTATGAGTAGCAGACTCAAGTCCTCATTCGGAACGATACAGAGCTCGGTGAAGACAAAGAATGAAACAGTCCTGTCGGGTGTATCACGCTTTGTCAACGACTTGGAGAGCGGGTTCGGCAAAACACTCGAAGAGACTGTCACGGAGATCAGCTCAAAGATCCAGAAGAACATCAAAGAAACAAAGAATCTTTACCAGACGCTGAACTCCCAACTGGATGACAGGTTAGCACAGAGCGTATCAACACTCGCTTCTCAGGCCGATAGAGTGCAGAAAGAGGTTGATTCGACCATTGATGATCAAGTTCAACGCATCGACCGTCAGGCCGAAGAGATTCGAGGCGAGTTTCATCTCAATCTTGAGGAGATGACTCGTCAATTCATTGCCCTGACCCAGAGCCTTGAATCAACGTTTAATGGTCTTATCACCAGTCAGACGATGGAATCACGCGATCTGATCAGCTCTGCTCATACTGAATTCAAGAATTCCATCAAGACAGAGATTGAAGCACTACAGGCAGACTCCCTCAAGCTGCAGCAGGAGTATACTTCAGAGATTGCTCTCCGTATTGACGATATTGTGAACTCTGTTAGCATGACTCGCAAGAGCCTGAATGACTTCAGTGTCGAAAAGCAGGCTCAGCTATCTGAGAAACTAGCCGGTACCCATTCAATGATCGAGTCCAATCTCCAAGCTGTAGAGGACAATCTTGATCAGATACGGCACGGAACGATAAAACAGATGGGCGAAAACCTTGTCCAGACGTCTCGCGAGTTCGAGACCTCAGTCACGGGTGCTCAGTCCAACATCCAGGACAGAGTCGCAGATACTCGGGAATCAGTCAAGAATTCCTTTGCTCGCACTTCAGCGAGTATGCGGTCAACTGTGGACAACTACGCTTCAGAGCAGGCTGACGCCAAACAGCGTCTGCTTGCAGACACAACCAAGAAGATTGACAGACTATCAACTGAAATCAGCAATAGGTCTATCGAAAGTATGGAGTCATACCAGGAACAGCTCGTCGCGCGTGAAAAGGAGATCATTGATATCCGCAGGGATGTGAATGACGAGATATCTGCAGCCATTGAGCAACGAAGGGACGAGGCAAACGAAGCGTTCGATGCAGCCGCGCAATGGGTTGAAAACGCGCTGGAGAATGTGTCTACCTCCTCGGGGGCTTTGGGAAACAAGTTGACTGAGGATATCCAGCTTGCAAGCCAGAATCTAACCAAAGCATCAGAGGAAGTTTCGGATGGTATCAGTGATCGAGGCGAACATACAGTGGAGCAGTTCGAGAAGTCAGTAAACACCTTGTTGGAGAAGACCAGCTCGTCATTCAAGGCCCGACTTAATGAATTCCAACAGGCCACGAAGACTCGCTTGAGGACAGGAACGGAGGCTGTATCCAACCTCGAAAAGAAACTGACAGCTACGGTTGAAGCGAACCTCGAAGATGCGGGAGTCTGGACACAGGAGAGAAAGTCCGATATAATCGAGTCTCTCACTTCTGACAGAGAGGAGTACTTGGATTCTGTTGAGTCTTTGACAACAGACTACACATCCTTGGTCGAGAACGCCTCAAATAGGCTAGAGCGGCGCCGTGAAGATCTCTTTGAGAAGACCCGTGAGGCAGTTGTGTCCTCGAATCTGACGGCGTCTCGAAGGTTTGAGAATCTTGCTCTCGAACTCAAGACCAAGCTGAGCAATGATGCATATCAGCTCGTCGAGGAGATGCGGAACGAGCTGGGTGTGAAAGGTACGGAGCTGAGAGAAGTCGTCACCAAGGCCAATAACGACGCTTCTACCAAGACGTCAACCTTGACAGAGAAACGCAATGATCTGCTCAACCATTTTGAGAGTGACACTGACAAGTCAGCAAAGACCTTGCTTTCGTCAATAAGAAACGACGGCAAGGAACTCAAGCAGGGAATCGAGGAGAGCGTCAACACAGCTAAGGAACTCGCAACGAATACTAAGGATGTTCTGGACGCAATCCACACAGCAAGCAAGTCTGTACTGACTCTGCCGAGCGAGAAGACGTGGTATGTGTCAGGTGCAGATGAAATCTATGCTCACATGGTAGAGATGGCTGAGCGTGCAGAAGAATCCGTACTCGTATCTGTTGTCAACGTTGAGAGCTTGGATCTTAAGAAGCTCGCGAAGGTGAATACTCCGCGAAGAAAGGTTCTGGTGGTTCCCCGATCGGAAGAACAACCCGCTGCTCTCAAGAATCTTGCCGGCTGGAGAGTCTGGGAAACTGACCACCCGTATGATATGGCGCTCTGTGACCAGAAGGAGTTGTTACTAGGTGGTTCGACAGACGGAGGTCGTCCAGTTGCGTTGGTTTCATCTGACCCTGCCTATCTGAGGCTGTATCACGATGTACTCGGGCCGCGTCTGGTCGAATCAAGACGCAGCTAGAAGTCCCATCTGTAGATGATGGCGTCCTGATCTCCGTAGTATCCGGCGACACGATCCACTTGGGTCATGCCAACGCTCTCATAGAAACGTCGTGCAATTGCATTGCTTTCTCTGCATTCGAGGATGCAAGAAGTCATTCCACTAAGCTCTTGTCTTCTGAGGGCGAAGAGAAGCAGTTCTCTTCCACGACCACTGCCTCTCTTGTCTTCTCGAACTGCTAGGTTTAGAATATGTCCTTCGTTTGCAGATTCTTCCCAGACCACATACCCCGTCACGCCGTTCTCTTCGAGCACATACATGTACAGTTTCTCGCCCCCTCTCTTCTTCGCCCTGCCGTGGTACGACGCCAGAATCTCAAAAATCTCGAAGTCCCACGGCTCGGGAAATGACAAGCTCTCTATTCTCTCCACATCATCCAAATCTGAAGGCTTCAGGAATCGTATCTTCCGTTTCAACGCTTTGCACACTCAAAGGTGTCTAACTGATGACTTGTCAGCGCATATCGTGTTTCTCGTGTAGAGGTCGGCCGCACTTGTAACAGAATTCTGCTTGCTGTGGAAGAGTAGTTCCACAGCCGGGGCATGTTTCTCCCTGGCGCCAATCAGGAACCTGGCCCCTACTCACCTGTGAGGCGTTTCTCAGAAACAGTGCGAAAAGCATCAGGGGTAGTAGTAAGCTGATAACCACGAAGACGACAACGATTGGGCCTAAGTCTCCAGCGATGAAGAAGGGGAACAAAATGATGAAACTCTCTCCTTGCCATCCAGCAAATGCCACTAGGACTGCTCCGACGATGAGCAGAATGCCTCCTGCCCCCAAAATGTAATCGGAGGTCTTCAATCTTGATACCTCTGCAGTTCTCTACAGCATATCTCGTTGCTTCAGTTGTTCCACAACATTCTGATACTTCGCGTTGTCATTTATCATGCTATTGACTGCCTCTTCCTGACTGTGAGATCCCGGCAAAACCCTGACCTCGATCTCTGCATCAGGATAGACTTCTTCTAACCTGTGCCTGATAAGAATCCCAATCAGTCCGCCCATGGGACAGTAGGGAACCGTTGGTTTGAACTCTACTCTGATAGTATCCTCATCGACACTGATGTAGTCCATGGTTACTATCGCCATCCTTGGGTCAGTAATGGATACCGGGTGTTCAGGGTCTTGAACGGGTTCTAACGTTTTGAACACTTCTGCCTTTGTTGTCAACCTAATCCCTTAGAATCAAGCCCCTTGCCCTTTTCTTAATAATCTATGGCTGCATGATTCCCTACTGCGGTTGAGGTATTCATAAGACATATCAACAGTTCGTCAGCTCTAAGTATCTATCACTCTTGCAACAAGTCTGAACAGGTGATGAGCATGCCCGCGAAGAAATCGAGGTACTCGTTCAAGATAACCATAGTCGGTCCTGATGATGAACTATTGGAGGGAGTCCTTACGGCTCTAATGGATCAGACGATTGTCGTTGATGGTATACGAATAGGCTCGGCAGACATGAAGACTCTAGATTCTGATGTGCGTGCGCTCATCATGTCTCCCAAGGACACAGCAATGGATCTCCTCTTTTCTTTGAGTTATAAGGGTGCGACCGCTGCTTTGATTGTGCTTCCCGAGTCCACACCCGAGCTAGAAACAAAGTACAGGAATGATGTGCGTGAGAATCTGGGTGAAAGATATCCAACTCGCGTCTTCACGGCGGATGGTCGCCTGGACCAGACGAAGTGCGCTGAGCTGGCGGAGATCTTCAGAGACCTGGTCGGTGAGATGCTCGAACAAAGGCAGAAATGACCGTGTTCAGACCATCTCATGACGGAAAGCCTTTTCTCCAATTCCGACATCTCAGTATTGGTGTTCCAGTTGAGTTTCAGTAGTAAAGACGAGTCGTACTGGCTCGGAGTACGTGACGCGTTGCGCATGATTGACAGTTTCTTGAAGTGGAGGAGCAGGAATCCAAACAAGGCAAAGCCCCTAGATCAGTTCATGCACGAGGCTCTCATTGCCGCGGCCAAGCGGTGTGAGTCATGTCTTAGTCACGCATTGGGTATCCAGTTCTCCTCTGAAGGAGAAGAGGAACCATCACATACAGAAGGTTCTGGAGTGGACTTCTTTGAAAAGGCAGAGTCGATGGTAGAGGACTCTCCCCTTGCACGAACGCTTACAGACCCTGGGGACTTGTATTCTGGTGAGACCCACCCTGCAGATGATTCTGCTACTGAGGCACCGCCTGAAGACGACTATGTTGCACCTGATGATGCGGAGCTTCCCGACTCTCCCCTTCTTCATGAAGACTCCGAAGACGCGGAAGCAGAGGAGAGAATCGAACCTGCCTTTGATGATGTTGAGTCGGCATCGATAGACCACATCGAGAGAACATCCGAAGATGCGAGCCGAGAGCCAGATTTCGATGCAGAACGGGACTTCTCCGAGGAGTTCGAGTTATCTGAACCCCAAGATCTGATTATTGAAGACGCAGAGCATGAATCGGAGGCACACTCAGCCCCTGTACCTGTGCCCGACGAACCTGAGGTGCCTGAAACCGAAGATGAGGCCTCTTTTCAAGTAGATATCGAATCCACCTCTTCTGAGGCAGAGTCTCCCAAGGTTGAATGGGACGAAACCGACGACGAAGAGCCATCAGAAGGAGAAGACCCGCGGCTTTCTGGAGCCCTTGATCAACTGGAGCGTGCTTTCTCATCATATGGGGTTGAGATATCGCCTCATCCATCTGAAGAGGACGAGTTCACTGACGAAGTGGAGGCCGATGCCGAGACCACTGAAGACGATGCGTCTGAGGATGCGGCGGATGATTCTGGCTCATTCACATGGCATGACTATGAACGATCGGTGATACCAGATGCGGATGAGGTCACTCACCCCGATGAAGATGCTGAGGTCGACGAAGGACCACATAGAGGTTATGTCGACGAAGACGATTTGAAGCCCCCTGATCCGACAGAAGTCGGCCCTGTAGAGGATGAATCAGAAGAACCCAGCCTTTGGACTCCTTATGATGAACCCTCGACCGTTGACTCTGAAGATTCAGAGGAGTTCGGAGAGAAGGAGGAAGAGGACGAAACGGAGCCTTCCGAATCAAAGGAAGCAAAGACTCCTCCTCCTCCGCCGCCGCCAGAATCCGACGAGAGCGAGGAAGAACGTCGGCGGAGAGCACGAAGGCTATTCTTTGGAGCCTGAATGACCACAGATCATCACACAATTGTGAGCCTTCGGATCCGGGGAAGCATAAACTCAAACAGAGCCTATCAAACACAATCAGTCCGGCAACTGGATTGCCCCTCCTCCTCGTTGAGGTGTACTAAGAAATCATTCGCGACTTTCGCTCCTTACGTCTGACTTAAAGGCTCAACTCCATGACTACATCCTATGAAAACATCTGCTGAAGTTGCAGTCGCTGTGAGGCGAACCCCTTGGGAAACCCTTGGTGCCGCTCTTTCCAGACTCTCATCGCCAATTCGCCTTGATGCTCCGCTCAGCCAGGTGTTGGTCAAACCCTCCATCTATGCCCCTTCACTTCCCGGCAACACATCACTAGAGATGACAAGGGCTGTCGCTCGAATATTCAAGCATGCGGCAAACGTGTCTATAATTGAGAGCGATAACCCGAAACGAACGGCTGAAGATGCCTTCAAACAGATGCAGTATACACAGCTTCAGCTTGAGGGCTTTAGATTGGTGAATCTATCAAGTCTCGATACAGTCCCTGCAAGATTCTCTGGTCATGCTTTTTTCGAGAGGCCCATCCCTGATATTCTTGCTCTCAATCCCTTCATTGTTAACGTTTGTACTGCGAAAACCGACCCCTCGATTGGACTCGGTGCATCGATCAAGAACCTACTTGGCCTTCTTCCTGAGCAGGACAAATCGAAGCATCATGAGCGCCTGACCGAGGTGCTTCTCGATCTACTTGTCGCTTTCAGGCCGTCTCTGACGATTGTCGACTTGACGGATGTAGTTGTGGGAGACCGCATTGATCGAAACAAAGTACACGTTGGTGGTGTCATTGTAGGAGAAGACCCCGTTGCTGTTGATGCTTTCTGTTCAGGTCTATTTGGACTGGATCCCATGGATGTACCCTATGTTCGAAGGGCATATGAAGAGGGGTTGGGTGAGGCTATGCCCGATCGGATAAGAGTGCTGGGCACCGAAAATCAGAAAGAGCGGCTGTTTGAGAGCTTCTCAGAGCATGTACGCATCCACAAGTAATATAACGTTTCTTTGCTGGGCTGTTATGCTGGCAATGGTATTCCCCCCGCTTGTCAGTAATGCGGTGATAAGCCGATGGATTGGACCTCGCATCACATGCAAAGAATCCCCGCATCTGGAACTCTGCGGATGTTTGAGCTAGCATCTCGCTTAGAGGCAGAGGGTAGAAGAATCTACCATTTTGAAGTTGGCCAGCCAGATTTTCCTACTCCTGCGAATATCACCAATGCTGCGATTGGTGCTCTCAAGGCCGGGGTCACGAAATACGTCTCCTCACGCGGGATACCCCCCTTGCTGGATGCCATCTCTGACTTGTATGCTGAGAGGGGAATCGGCATTGCTGGACGAAAGAACGTCATTGTGACACCGGGAGCCAAGATGGCTCTATTCATGGGCATACTATCCGCCATCGATGCTGGTGATGACGTCATCATGCTAACTCCAGCATGGCCAAGCTATCGAGTTATGATACGCAATGCCGGTGGAAGACCTATTGACGTACCCACAGATTCCCGATATACATTCAATGTTGAATCACTGAAGGAGAAGATAACACCAGACTGTAGGGGCCTAGTTATCAATAGTCCAAACAACCCCACTGGGGGCGTCTTGAGTCGCAACGATCTCCGTGCAATCCACGAACTTGCTTGCGATCACGATTTTGTCGTGTTCAGTGATGAGATATACGAGAGTCTGATTTACGAGGAGACTGAAAAGGTGTCCATGCTGGAGATTGATCCGGCCATGGAACGCACCCTCGTGGTCAACGGTTTTTCGAAAACATACTCAATGACCGGTTGGCGATTGGGTTATGCCGTGGGAAACTCGGAAACAATCGACAATATGGTTCGAATCCAACAGAATACGACCTCATGTGCCACCTCATTCGTGCAGGTTGCTGGAGTTGAGGCACTCACTGGCGACCAGAGCTCTGTCGAGATGATGCGGCAAGAATACCAGCGGAGAAGAGACCGCATGAAGAGCATCTTCTGCGGTATGGGTGATGTGGCCTGTGTAAATCCACTTGGGGCATTCTACGTGTTTCCTGATTTTTCAGCCTATGGCATAGGTAGTGAAGAGCTTGCCGAACGCATTCTGAGAGAGACTGGTGTTGTATGCACACCTGGGAGAGTATTCGGGGCCGATTTCGACCATCATCTACGCTTCACCTATGCCGCGTCGATGGAAGAGATGGAGGAGGGTCTGGCGATTCTTGAGAACTACCTCAGGACCCTCAGGAAAGGAGTTGCAGCAACTGCCATCCCAACGACCCCCTCTTGATTCGAGTGTACGTTTTGAATGCCAGCAGTGTGGTGCTTGTTGTCGAGATGAAGAGATAGTTGTGACTCTGACAGCATTCGATATTGCACAACTCAGTCAGGGTCTGGGACTGGGCACAAACGGGTTGCTTCGCGCCATAGACTTCTATGTGCTTCCAGAAGGTGGCGAGGTTCCAGAGGGACTGCGTGATTTTCCGTCTGTCAATACAGAACAAGGTTCTGCATACATCGCTCTGAAGAAGCAACCCAATGAGGAATGTATCTTCCTTGACGATGACATCTGCATGATACATGCAGTTCGACCGATGGCATGTAGAGCCTTCCCTTTCTACTTCTCTCTAGAGAACAAAACACTTCATTGGGGTCTGAACGCCAAGAGTGATATATGCCCCGGTCTGGGGAAAGGGTCAAAGATCTCTCGTGAAGAATTGGAACGATTAGGTACAGAGATAACGACAGTACTTGGGAACCATCGGGCTGTTGTCAAGAAATGGAATCAGACTGAAGAGAGTCCAACGGCTGCAGGCTTCATCCGTAGCATTCTCTCACTGGTACCTGACTGTTCCAGCAAGACTTAAGAAAACTGAACATTCTGCAGAATCGGGAAACAGAATGGCAAATGTTCTGGTCACTGGCGGAGCTGGTTTCATTGGAAGTCATCTTGTGGACCGGCTTGTGAAGAAGCATGATGTGAAGGTCCTTGATGATCTGTCGGGAGGGTCCCTTGACAACATCAAGAATCACCTCGAGCGACCCGACTTTGTCTTCATTGAGGGTTCAATCACGGATTCCGAAACAGTCGAGGGGGCAATGGAGGGCGTGGATTTGGTTTTCCACCTCGCTGCTCAACCTGACGTTCGCCTCAGCGTGGAGCATCCCCTATCGGACTTCTGGATCAACGTTGCAGGAGGCATGCAAGTCCTAGAGGCGGTCCGAAAATTCGACGTACAACGTATCCTCTTTGCATCTTCTGGTGGAACAGTCTATGGAGAGACTGCTGTCTTCCCTACTCCCGAAGATACGCCATTCAGACCCATCAGTAACTACGGCGCTGCCAAAGGGGCCTTTGAGATGTACCTGAACTCGTACTCGGAGCTATATGGAATTGATGCAGTGAGTCTTCGCCTCGGTAATATAATCGGTCCCCGTTCCACTCACGGGGTCATATACGACTTTTTCATCAAGCTACAACAGGATCCCTCAAGACTAGAGGTCTTAGGCGACGGAACTCAAGAGAAAGCCTACATGTACGTAGACGATACCATTGATGCTATAATCCTGCTAGGTGAAACTGCCACGCAGGGTCATCTGCCAATCAATGTCAGCTCTGGCGAGCGTCTCAGAGTTTCAAGGATTGCAGAGCTCGTGATTGATGAACTTGGACTAGATGCAGACATCCAATACACGGGTACCGAGAGAGGATGGGCTGGGGACGTTGTAATCACTGATATAGATATCTCACTTCTCAAGTCGATGGGTTGGGCGCCAAAGACGCCTCTGGAAAGAGGTGTGAGAGAATACGTGCGCTGGCTCTCATCTGAGTTCGGCACATCCACATGAGAAACACGGCCGCTTTCAATTAGAGTCTTGATAGGATCTGGAGTATGTTACCGAAGTTGTGCTCAACTGTGCGGCTCTTCTCAGCGTAGGATTTGAGCCCCACGAAGCGCTTGTCCTTTCTTACCAAGGCATTGAACCTCTCTGATAGAATCTCTTCATGGATTCTCTCGTTGATATGTAGTATCTCATCTGATGTCTTCAGAATGAAGGATAGCATCTTGAGAAGGAGATTAAAGTCATTGACGACTCGCAGTAATAGAGTCTGGCTATAGAACTGATACTCAAGACGAGCCAACTTCTCTCGCATTTCTACCAGCTGAAGTACCCATTGGTCAGCTCCCTCAGATCTCAGATCACTGTGTAGATTTGAGAACCGGTTCTGCTGCTCCATCAACTGCACCAGGTATCCTCTGAGGAAGGCAAAGTGATCGGTGTCTTCTTCGATGTCCTCCTCCTTGCCGATTGTTTCCATCTGTTCGTCCATCTGGCTGTGTTTGATTGCTATCATAAGCGAGAACTTGTCCACGTATCTCTTGATCTCGTCAGTCTTCTCCTTCCGAGTCATGGCATCTGCAAATGTATCTGCAAGCGTGAGGAGGAACTTGTACAAGCATTCTGAGCATATCTCTGCGCTATCGTTCAAATCCTTCGTGGAGAGGAATTGTAGGGCATCTTCCAGGTCTGAGGCTGGTACGTCTTTCCCATGGATTCGGATGACCCACCCCTGTGAGATGCAGTATACTCTATTGTCTGGATAGTTGATGTAGATCGAGCAATAGCAGATGTCCTCTTCTTCTGCCCTTTCTTGTTCCATTCCCTCCTTGTCCGAATGAAACGCAAACAGATTAGGATGGGTTGGAATGACATTCATCTCTCTGATGATGTCATCATTTACACAGAGCTTCTCGTCCCCGAATACCTTGTAGCAAGGGCACCCTCGAACTAGCCTGATGGACTCAGTCTTCTGGGGTTCATTCTCTCCTAAGACTATCGCTCTGACCTCCTCTGTGCCTATGACCTTCTTGCATCCAGCGTATTAGGACTTTTGCCTGTGTCTGAAAAGCCAGCTCCCGAAAGCATGCTGCTCAATCCCCTTAGTTGTCGGGTGTTTCTCTTTGCCTCTTCCTGCTTCCGAGAGAGAAGGTGGAATACATCACCAAGGTTAAGGTTCTCATCGCTGATTGAATCTGATATTGTTCTGCAGGCCTCGTCCGCGGTGGACATCAGACTCTCTGTTATGCTGTTGAGAACATGAAGGCCCTCTACCATATCGGCAGGATCTCTGGTTTCCCAGACATCCAGAACGTGGTAGTAGAAGACGGACTCCAGACGAACAACACTGTTCAATACAGCAAGAACTTGGCCTTCCTTCTCGGTGCCCAATGCTTTAGATGAGATCTTTTGTTTCTCGATTCTGAGTTCTTTGATGCGTTGTTCGACTGCATTCGTGCCGGGGTTGTCGGGAAAATAATTGATGTTAGTTCCTCCAGAGGCCATCATGGTCGAGAATCTCTTGACATATCTGCACAGGGCCTCAGTCTTTTCCTCATCAGAAACGATGTTGTTGAAATTGCTGCTCGTGGTCTTCAGATACTTGTAGAGGCATGTAGAGCACAGTACTCCGTCATCGGTTGGTTCAGTTCTTGCTAGGAACTCGAGACCTTGCTCTATGTCTGTGGCCTTGACTGGAGTCTTGTTTATTGTTATCATGCGTGACTGACTGACACAGTACACCGTATCGTCACTGTCTTCGAGATGAATTAGAAGATAGCAGGTTTCTCTAGGTTCTCCATTGCCGCCCAAGATATCTCTCAGCGAATATGAGTTGATTATGAGTGAAGGGTCTACTTCTATCGATCGGATAGGGCTTATGGTGTCGTCATTGATGCAGACCTTCTCTCTTCCGAATTCCATGTAACAGGGACATCCCCTGACCAGGCGCATCAGACCATTTTCTGACTGGACGAGCAGGGGGGTGGTCGCGTTCATAGCTAGGAACTCGATAGCATTCTGGCATGGGTTCTCAATTGAAATTTCAGAACCCCACCAGATATACTATGAGCTAAGATACACTATTAATATTTCCTAGCTCAGCATCCCGTGAACTTTGATTGGCCCCGGTTGACGCCTAGCCCCAGAGTTCTCTCTTGAGCAGATCTCTGATCGCTATCCTGATGGCCTCCGACCTGTTGGGGTAGAGGTTGCTGTCAACAAGTTTCTCTAGACCGTCAATGTACGTCTCAGGTACGTGCAATGTCACTAGCTTCATGTTCTCTCACCTTACGTTCGGGGTGTCCTTCACAAGGAAGCATCATTGAGGGGTCACCCCGGTACTCATCTCGGTCTTATGACTGTCATACTCCAATATGGATGCTAGTAATACCGGGTTAATACTTGGTCTTGGTGAGAGCAAAACCACACAGGTGGCACGATTGAAGTTTGAGGAAAAGAGTCTCCTCTTCATTCATTCTATTTGGTTAAGTGACATGGCCGTCAGGAGAGAAGTTATATCTGCTATTCATTGGCACTTCGTGTGTGGTATCGTTCAATAGGTTGTGTCGGACGTGAACAGGCAAGAAGGAATTGATGTTTTATTCAATCCCCGGTCGATCGCAGTGATTGGTGCATCTTCAACGAGGGGAAAGCTGGGTAACGATGTCGTCCGAAACATAATTGACAGCGGGTTTGACGGCAGGTTGTATCTCATTAACCCAAAGGGCGGAGAGATTCTTAATCACCAAGTACATCGCAAGGTAAGTGATATCTCCAGCGACGTAGACGTGGCTGTAATAGTCATTCCCGCCAAGTTTGTCTTGACTGTTGTCGAGGAGTGCGGAAGGAAGGGAGTAAAGGCCCTAGTCATAATCTCAGCTGGGTTCAAGGAGGTTGGGCACGAGGGGCAAGAGGCAGAGAAGAAGCTAGTGGAGCTGGCTGAGAAATATGGCATGGTCATTCAAGGTCCAAATTGTCTTGGGTTTATGAATATGCATCGACCCTACAATGCCTCGTTCTCAGCAGGTACCCCTCTGAAGGGAACCATTGCGTTTGCCTCACAGTCCGGAGCTCTTATGACAGGAATTCTCGACTGGAGCCTTATGGAGAAGATTGGGTTCTCGAAGTTTGTCAGCTTGGGGAATAAGGCCCATCTTGACGAAGCTGACTTCATAGAGGCTTTTGGACGAGACCCCAATTCAAGCTTCATTCTTCTCTACATTGAATCGGTTGTTGATGGTAGGAAGTTCATGGAAGTCTGTAAGAAAGTGGTTCCCAAGAAGCCAATCTTTGTGGTGAAATCTGGGGTTAGTGAGGCCGGGGCACGAGCCGCCTCGTCCCACACCGGTTCTCTGGCCGGCAGTGATACAGCCTATGAAACTGCATTTAAGCAAGTGGGAGTCAGCCGAGCAGACAGCATGTCCGAGCTCTTCGATGTAGCCAACGTCTACGATGAGATGTCTCTTCCAGCAGGAAATAGGGTTGCTATCGTGACCAATGCAGGTGGCCCGGGCATATTGACTACTGATGCGTGCGAGGCCAGCGGGTTAGAGGTCGCACAGCTCTCGCAAGTCACAATCAAGCATCTCAAAGAGAATCTCCCTCCTGCAGCTGCGGTGTACAATCCTATCGACGCTCTCGGGACTGCAAGTGCAGAAGACTACAAGCTCTGTGTAGAGGCAGCGCTCAGAGATGAGAACGTTGATTCAGTCATTGTTCTACTGACCCCTCAGGCAATGACTCAGGTGACTGAGACCGCTCAAGCACTGGTGGAAGCCAACCAGAAGTATCCTGAAAAGCCGTTGCTTGCAGTATTCATGGGCGGGAACAGCATGGTGTACCCGCGAATAGTACTGACCGAGGGGAAGATTCCCGATTTCGACTTCCCGAAGAGGGCTGTCAATGCTCTTGCTGAATTGTACCACTACACAGTAAGGCGTGACAGTCTGAAGGACGAGGCAATTCCCCATTTCAAGGCCGACACAGAGGCTGTGAAGGCAATCATTGAGAAAGTCCGCGAAGATGGACGGCGTGTTCTACTTGGAAGCGAGGCTCATGCCATTGCTGAGGCATACGGCATCTCTGTTGCAAAGATGCGTCTGGCTACCAGCCCGGAAGAAGCAAAGGGGATCGCAGAGGAGCTTGGTTTCCCTGTCGTCATGAAGATTGCAAGCCCAGATATTGTACACAAGAGTGACATAGGCGGGATTCGAATAGGGCTTAAGACTCCCCAGGAGGTTGAGGATGCCTTCCGCCAGATCTTCAACAACGCCAAGTCACAACGACCAAAGGCGATCATCTATGGAGTAGATGTGCAGGAGATGGCTGAGCAGGGAAAGGAACTCATCGTTGGATGCTCTCGCGACATTCAGTTTGGCCCGCTCATCATGTTTGGAGCAGGTGGAATCTTCGTAAACTATCTGAAAGACGTGGCATTCCGACTTGCTCCTATGACTCGTACCGATGCTGAGGAGCTAGTGGACGAGACCAAGATTGGGACTCTTCTGAAGGGCGTTCGAGGAGAGCCTCCTAGTGATCTCAAGGCTCTCCATGACACGATACTGAGGATCAGTCAGCTGGTGACCGATTTCGAAGAGATTGTCGAACTAGACATCAACCCTCTCTTTGGTTACGAACAAGGAGAGGGAATCTGTGCGGTTGACGTGAAGATAACAATCGGGGGCGAATGAAATGGCAAAGAGCATAGTGATCAGCGGAGAGACCCTTAGCGGGAAGACCCTTGTTGCGTTGGCTGTTGCTAAGAAACTGACTGACCAGGGTAAGAAAGTGTCATATTTCAAGCCCGCTGGTGAGAAGAGCTATACTCTGAGTGATACCGAGCATGCTGTTGACGAGGATGCAGCACTCATGAAAGAAGTCCTCGAAATGGATGAAGACCTGCATTGTATCTGCCCGATTGTACGTAGCCTGTCCAGTTACGACGAGCTGCTACGAGTGGGACATGACGAACTACTGGAGCGAATCTTGGGGTGCTACGAGAAGGTTTCTAAGAGTGCTGACTATGTCCTTATAGAGGGGACGGCTGCCCCGTGGGATCTTCTTCACGTTGGACTCTCAACTCCGCAGATTGCCAATAATCTAGATGCCTCAGTTGTCTGCCTTGTCCACTTTCCTGATATCAGTGCAATCGATGATGTGCTCTTGCAACGGGACTTCTTCAAACAGCATGGTGTAGAAGAGATTGGCGTCATTCTCAACATGGTTCCGCCCATGCTCAAGAATACTGTAACTGAGAAGATCAGCAAGTTCCTTGAAGATAGTGGTGTTCATTTCTGCGGCGTAATATATCACCAGAAGGAGCTGTTTAGCCCTTCAATTCGGGATATTCTTCGCGCCCTTGATGGGCAGATGATTCTAGGTGAAGAAAAGCTGGACGTTCTGATTCCCGAGTTTGTGGTGGGAAGCATGATTCCTGAGAACGCATTGAAATGGTTCCGACGGGCAAAGGACAAGGCTGTCATAACCAGTGGAGATCGTGCTGACCTATGTCAGGCAGCTTTGGAAACTGATACGAATCTTCTCATTCTGACTGGTGGACTTGGGCCTGATTTCTCTACCGTGGCTCGAGCCCGTGAGCTTGGTATACCGGTGATGATGACAGACAAGGATACCTATTCCACAGGCCAGATTGTGGATGGTCTCATAGGCTCTGTTCATCCTGCGGATAAGGAAAAGATTGCTGTTGTTCAGCGGATAGTGGGTAATGCAATTGACTTCAAATGCTTCGGTGTCTAGTCCCCACTGTATCAAGACTGGACCGGATGGTCCTGTTCTTTCAAAATAAGCAGAGCGCACGGGGCCGGGAGTCCAGTGCGCCCCGAAAAATCGACATTCTCGCTCCATATTTCAGCTTGTGTAGTTGAACCAATACTCTGCCTATATTCTCAGCAATACCTACATCTGGGTCTCTGTTATTCTCGGAGATCTGGGGGAGCTTTCATGCTTCGATACCTTTTCTTCTTCTTACCGCGAGCTTCAACTGCGTTTCCCCCTCACTAACCTCTTCTCGATATACATTTATGTGCCCTCGTAGAACGAGGAGTTATTCGACTAGATACACTAAGGTGGTCTTATCATATGTCTGGAGGAACCACAGAGAAAAAGACGGACTCTTCAGGAGAACCCATTGATGACACGCAGACCGTTCAGGAGCTTGATTCGGTCAGGCTTGTCCGAAGTAGGCGTTCTATCCGAGAGTTCACAGGTGAGAAAATCCCGGACGAACACATTGAGATGATTCTCGATGCTGCGCGGCATGCGCCAAGTCCGGAGAATATGTTGATGATCAGGTTCGTCGTGATTCGCGACGACCAAGAAACAAAGGAATTCTTGGCCGACATCGCACAAGAGATGGCACAGACGGCCTTTGGCGGAGCTCCCTTTGAGCTCACAAGCGGCCGCAACTGGTTCATCACTGACCCCTATCGTGCTGCAGTGTATGCTCGTCTCAGAGATGGCGAGCTCTTCCGCTATCCGGAAAAAAGCGACACATGCATTGTGGTATGTGCTAGCGAGTCGTGGCATGATGCTGGCTATCTCTATCCCAACGAGCTCTTTGGATCGGTCGTTGCAGGAATGGCTGTTCAGAACATGTGGCTGGTTGCCACAGAGCTTGGCTATGGCTGTGGATATGAGGCGCTTGTATGTTCAGATCCAAGGCATGCTGAGCTGCTACGAGATCGTCTTGGGCTTCCACCTATCTGGACGCCCCTGACAGCCTTCTGTGTTGGAGTGCCTATACAGGCACGGCAGCTTGGTCCGAGCAGACCCCCATTGGAGGGCCTGATGTACCAGGAGCGTTGGGGCTATCCATACAAGCGGATGGCATTCAGGAAGGAGGAATGAGCATGGAGGTTGACTTTGACAAAGAAACAGAGGCGAAGATGGTAGAGCTAGCTGATGAGGCAAATCTGACGCCGGAGGGCTTCATTGAAGTCGTAATGAATATGTTCTGTAACAACACAGGATCTCGTGTCTATACGGGCAGATGGTCCAAGGGTGAGGTTGATGGCGTGAAGGGCATGCGCTACGTTGTGCAGTGGCCTTTCAGACCCGGCTTCATGGAAGCTACAGGCGACCTTGTTGAAAAATGGAGGAAGGAATAATGGCGAAGTACAGAGATCATCCCACTGGAGAATGGCCATTCTACCCAAGACTTAAGGAAGGTGACATTGAGCACGAGTATTGGACAACAAAGAAGATGGCTCACCAGGCCTTTCTTAACGACCGAAAGGGCCGGATTGTTCTGCTCATGGAAGGCGACAAGTATGACGCATTTCTTGAAAAGATCAAGGAACGGATGGGAAACATGTGGGCAAGTTCAGTAGATGCTGCAGTCCACGAGGCAATTGAAGACTGGATGCAAAAGGAGGACTGAGAAAAGTGACACAATTACAAGAATTCTTCCAATTCCTGATGGCACAAGTCCGCGACAAGCCAAATCTCAAGGAAACCCTGGCAGAATGGGTAGGGCCATACGATGGTAAGGTACTGCAGCTTCACACGAACGAGGGCGATCAGTACATAGTCATCACGAAAGATGGGATGACCCTCCATGATGGTGTGTATCCAAGCCCTGACGTGGTCTATAAGGCCAGTGCGGAGACTATCTTGGGAATCTTCACAGGAGAAACCCCGTTCAGAGATACCATGAAGGATGGCAGTCTTGTTGTTATCGGCAATGCTCATGAAAGCAATCCTTTGGCAAATCTCATCCTTGAAGCCATGACCGGCGCTTTCTAGGAGGTGCTGAGCGTGGATGTAAAACGCATTGCCGTCATAGGTTCCGGCCTCATGGGTTCAGGAATTGCTTATGTCTCGGCGTGGCAGGGCTACGATGTCACACTGGTAGACATTAAACAGGACATACTGGACAAGGGCATGGAGCGGATTCGCTCTGATGTCATGACGGGCATTGAAAAGGGCAAGATTAGCCTTCCGGAGGCTGAGAGCTTGATGAGCAAGCTCCATGCGACGACTGACACAGAAGAAGCAGTCAAAGATGCAGATCTCGTGATTGAGGCCATCTTTGAGAATATGGAGGTCAAGAAGAAGGTCTTTGCTGAGGTTGATGAGAAGGCTCCCGAAAAGACCATACTTGCTACCAATACCTCTTCACTTAGTATCGATGAGCTGGCTAGCGCAACAAAGCGACCAGAGAAGTTCATTGGTATGCACTACTTCTCTCCAGTCGCGGCCATGAAGCTGATTGAAGTGGTGATTGGTGAGAAGACCAGTGATGAAACAATCGAAACCGCCATGGCTGTGGGCAAAAAGCAGGGAAAGATTCCTGTGAAGGCCAAGGACAGCCCGGGTTTCATAGTGAATCGCATTCTCATGCCCGTTCTTAGAGAGGCAATACTCCTGTATGAGGACGGGGTGGCAACCAAAGAGGAGATTGACTCCGCAATGACCACAAAGGCGAAGTTTCCGGCTGGTCCATTCACCTTGGGTGACTTCGTGGGGCTTGATATTGCCTATCATGCCATGAGCACTCTATATCGGGAGCTTGGTGACTGCTTCAAACCACCTGATACTCTGAAGGAGCTTGTTGACAATGGGCACATCGGTACCAAGTCAAAGAAGGGTTTCTACGAATATGGTGGAACACAGACTGAACCCCCTGAACCAAAAGGTGTGGACCCTGACTGGTTGGTGGACAGAATCACTATTCCTGTCATCCGCGAGGCGATGATTCTCGTTGACGAGGGCATTGCCGCCAAGGAGGACATCGACAAGGCCATGAAACTTGGCGCTAGCTTCCCCAAAGGGCCCTTTGAGATGGCTGAAGAATATGGGCTGGACACTGTGAAGAAAAAGATTGCGGAACTCGAGGAAAAGCACGGCGAGTGCTACAGCGTTCCCAAGATGTTGCAGTGATCCTCTATAGGTAGGGCTTCGCCCTACCGTCCCCCTTTTTCTGTGAACTCTTTATAAGTGGCGGTTTCAAATGCAATAATACAGTTTCCAGGAAGGTGGTTACAATACCAGAGTTTGAGACAATGCTATACGAGAAGGCAGGTTCTTTTCTTTCGCCTGCCAAGAACACCGCTGTAATCAAGTTCAATCGTGTTGACGCGTTGAACGCAATCAATGACCAATTCATTGAGGACCTAGTAGCAGCCCTCGATGAAGCCGAAAAGGATCCCGAGATTCGTTCTGTGGTTCTTGCTTCTGCACACGACAAAGTGTACTGTACAGGTGCAGACCTTAAGATGGCGCAAGGTCTCCTCGGGAAGCCCGACGAAGTCAAGGATCTGGTTGCACAGGGACAGAAGGCAATCGATAAGATTGCGACCCTCAGCAAGCCGGTTATTGCTGCAATCCATGGTCTATGTCTGGGAGGCGGTACAGAGATTGCCCTCGCATGTGATATCAGAATAGCCGACGAAGAGGCAAAGATTGGTACTCCTGAGGTGAGCCTCGGTCTTATCCCCGCATGGGGTGGTTGTGTGCGTTTGCCACGAATCATCGGTCTTGGTAAGGCTATGGAACTCATCCTGACGGGCGGTCAGATAACGGCCCAAGAAGCACTGGAGCTCAATCTTGTGAGCAAGGTCACATCACCTGAAGAGCTGATGAGCCAAGCCATGTGGTATGGTGCCAAGCTAGGCGGTAATGCACCTATTGCACTGAAATATGCTAAGAAGGCCACTCATATGGCCTTTGAGGACGACTATGATGACAATCTCGAGTTCGAGGTTGAGGCTGCAGTAGAATGCTTCAAGACGAAAGACCTGGCCGAAGGCATTTCAGCCGTGTTTGAGAAGCGTCGCGGCAAGTTCACCGGCGAGTAGATAATTCCGGGACCCCGCAGAGGTCGGGGTCTTCCCACTATTTTTCCTTCAGTCTCTTTTGGCTCTTTTCGAAATCATCTAGGGCTTTATTTGCGGCTCTTTCGATGTTTCTTTGCATCCTGTCAAAGATTGCTCTGAAAGACTCATCTCTGCACTCTGCATGCCCGCTTGGATGAAAGAACGCTGCCAAGTTTCCCTTCGTGTCCAGAACTTGGAAGGTCGGTCTAGGTAGAGGACCTGGAATTCTCTCTTTTGGTTCTCTTGGTTCTATCTTCTTCATCCGGAACTCCGCACTTTTGTGTCTTTCAAATGCAGCTGGAATCTCGTGCTGGCGTGCATTGTCCATTGCTTGGTATCGAGGTGGTTTGACCATGATGTTCGGCCAACTAGATTATTCTTATGTACTTCACTGTTGCGTTTCTATGGTGACTGTTCTTCCATGCTGTGTGGCCACACGTGGCATCGGGACATCAGCAGGTGCTGAGAACGGACTGTGTAGATTGGCCGCATATGACCTTCCGTCAACCTTAAGACCTCCCCTTCAAACCTAGCGTAACTCTATAATCACATATCCGGGGCACGAGCTGAGTTGCCCATGGAGGTAGAAAAAATGGCGAGAAAAGTAGCTGTTGTAGCTGGAGGCCATGCGAAGTTCGGTAAGCGTCTAGACGCAACGATGCGTGAACTGACTGCAGAGGCCTACAAGCCGATCTATGATGCAGGAATAACTCAAGACATGATTGATGCGACTGTTCTCTCCTATGCGGCATCCCAATTCACGGGTCAGGGAGCAGGCTCTGCCCTGATTGCGGACTATCTGGGTCTTCATGACAAACCGCATCTGAGAGTGGAATCTGCGTGCACTACCGGCACCGCTTCCTTACGGGCGGCGTGGGGAATGGTAGCTTCAGGCCTGTATGATGTGATGCTTGTACTTGGTGTCGAACAGATGAATCGTGTTTCGTCATCCACTGCCACGGAATATATGAGTCAGGCCGGAGACATGCGCTGGGAATACCCCTATGGGATCTCATTCCCCGCCTTCTATGCATTGATGGCCTCGAGATATATGGCGGAGTACGACTTGCCTCATGAGGTTCTGTCGAAGATTGCAGTTAAGTCCCATCACTATGGAGCCCAGAACCCAAAGGCACATCTTCCTCGAGAAGTATCTCTTGAGGAGGCAAACAATGCCATTCCAATCTGCAGACCTCTCAATCTCTACGACTGTTCTCTCATTAGTGATGGTGCGGCGGCCGTTGTAATTGCGGCGGAAGACAGAGTGAAGGAATTCACAGACGAACCCATGTGGATTAAGGGCATTGGTGCGGGAGCTTCCTCGATGATGATCCAGAGCCGTGAGAGTCTGACATCGATACCTGGAGCGAAGAGAGCAGCCAAGGCCGCTTACAAGATGGCTGGTGTCGAGCCCAAGGATATTAATATGGCAGAAGTGCACGACTGCTTCACGATTGCCGAGTTGATAGCCTACGAAGACCTTGGTTTCGCAGAACCCGGCAAAGGTCGCGAGCTCATCGAGAACAAGGAAGTCTATCATGATGGCAAGATACCGGTCAACTGCGACGGAGGTCTGAAGAGCAAAGGCCATCCGCTTGGTGCGACAGGCGTATCCATGACATATGAAATAATGAAGCAGATGAGAGGGGAATCTGAGGAGCCATCTCGGCAGATTGACGATGTTAAGCTGGGACTGGCCCACAATGTGGGTCAATCCGGACAGTTCGTCAATGTCTTCATCTTTGAGAGGGGTTGGTAAGCATGACTGAAAAAGACAAAGACATCTATCTGGGTTATACGACTGACAAAGCCGTCACACCATTCTATCGGAAGTTCTTGTCGGCACTGGACGACAAGAAGATCATGAAGAGCGTGTGTCCGGAGTGTAACACTGAGTATCTTCCCCCACGCGAATATTGCCAGAAATGCATGACTAAGTCCGAGCTCAAGGAGTTCACCGAGCGAGAGGCGACACTCTACAGCTATGTGATAGTAGACTTCCCGCCAGAGAGCATGTCTTCACGTGCCCCCTATGTTGTGGGCATAGGAGAGTTTCCCTCTGGACTACGTCTGACAGCACATATCACGAACCTCATGAGTCAGCCAGAAGTTGGAATGGCCCTGAAACTCGGCTTTGAAACGATCGAAGAGTCCGTTGACTCGAAAAAGATCACCTACAAGTGGCTTGTCTAGTTCAATGAAGGGGGTTTCCCCTTCACTCACTCTTTTTCTCTATTGCTGACGTTTCAAGAATCTTCGACCACTTGGAGAACAGAGCCACATCACGCAGGGTCTGAAGGTAGAGGGCGGTTCCACTCCTAACGTCGCAAGAGTCCAGCTCCCCGATTGTTTCGTCAATAATCTGAGTAATATCCCGCATCCGTCGCCAGCCTTCATTTCTCCGATAGCCACAAAAGACGATGTCTTGTTCTCGGCCGGCGCATTCCGGGTGCCAGGCGTCGACGAACAGCTCCTGTTCAGACGCCGATGTCCGCAACCTGTATGTTGACTCAATGGCTTTCTTCATTGCGAGCAGCGAGTCTTTCCAGACCTGTTGCCTTCTCGTCTGGTACATCTCTTATCACCCTGTTTTCTCTTATTCTTCCGTTCGTTCCAAACCGATACATAAATCTGGCCATAGGTGTTAGAACACATGTTCCAAGAACTTGTCGCGAAGCCTTATTACCCGGTAAAACAGGGTTCTTGCCTGTAATCTCGAAGAGGAGTGGAAAATGACAGAGGATGACGTTCTATACAAGGCAGATTCTGGAGTCGCAACTATCACTATCAACCGACCGATGAAGTACAATGCATTGAACTCTGCTGTGGTCAAAAAGATAACCGATCTGATGAAGAATGCAGAAGCGGACGATTCTGTGCGTGTTGTGGTCTTGACAGGAGCAGGGGAGAAGGCCTTTGCTGCTGGTGCTGACATCTCTGAATTCAAAGGCAAAGACTCGGCCAGCGTACGACCCTTGGCTGAGAATGGGCAGAATCTGTGCAAGTATATTGAGTCCATGTCCAAGCCAATCATTGCAGCAGTCAATGGCTTTGCTTTGGGCGGTGGCTGTGAGATTGCAATGTCGTGCGATATCCGATATGCATCGGCTAATGCCAAGTTCGGGCAACCTGAGATCAACCTTGGAATCATACCCGGATTCGGGGGAACAGTGAGGCTTCCGAGACTGGTCGGGCTAGGCCTGGCCAAGGAACTGGTCTACACCGGAGATCAGATAGATGCCCAAGAGGCTTATCGAATAGGCCTGGTCAACAAGGTCTTTGATGATTGTGAATCGCTGTACGAGGCCACAGAGGCACTTGCCAAGAAGCTAGCTCAGAAGGCGGGTGTCGCATTAGACTTCGCTAAGGCATCACTCAACAGGGCGTGGACACTGCCATTGGGCGACAACCTCGACTTTGAAGTGGATGTCTTCTGCAAGACATTCGATACCGAGGACATGGAAGAAGGCGTGGACGCTTTCTTGGAGAAGCGAAAGCCTGAGTTCAAACACAAGTGACTGCTCAGACGATGAGCTCTTCTTGAGCTCATCTCTCTTTATGTGTCAGAAGGATCTTGTCATTATCCTTCTCAACAAGACCTCTAGCAGTGAGTTCCGAGATGTGTTTCTTCAACATGAACTCCTCAAAGATGTAGAAGAGCTTGTGAGGAATCCGCGGGTAGATAGTTGGACGATTCTTCAGCTTCTCTATGGTATCATATCCATCGTCTATTGCCTTCAAGATTCTCCTCTCTCGCCTGTCGAGGTCAAGCAAGTAGTCGTACAGGCGTTCAAGTAGGCCGTCGGTCACGGGTTCGAGCAAATGGCTACTGATCCCCATCACGGGCCTATGGTCAATAATCCTTTGAATTGACCTGCGGAAGTCATCGATATCACTCACAATGTTCCCATACCACGCCCCGAACTTGGTCAAATCGATGTCAACAAGGAAGACAGTCTTGGTTTCACCTATGCCAAAACACGTATGGTCTAAGGTGTGACCCGGAGTATGCATTGCGACAAGGTCGACGGCCCCACAGTTGATTCGGTCTCCGTCCTCAAAGAAGCCAGTCACTACATAGTCTGAAGTCACGTGTGGCAACCGATTCTTCAGGTAGGACTCCCACTCATCGAAGTATTCGTGCCCCGAGATGCCATAGAACTCAACCATTCCCTCGAAGGTTGTCACTCCCTTCTCCCCGCTGGGATGACAAATAACTTCACAATCAGCGACCTGCCTGATTTCTTCTGCATGGCCCTTGTGATCGATATGAAAGTGGGTCAGGACTATCCGTTCAATATCCCTCAACTCGTGACCCAGAGCATGCAGGGTTTTTTCAATATGATGTAATTCGGCTCCTGCGTCTATGAGGGTTAGAACCTCGTCATCGATCAATAGCGAGTTTGCCTGCGGGAATCTGGCTCTATCCGCGCCTCGTATCAAGTGTACTCCGCTAAGAACCTCTTTGTGGATATCGTATGGGGGCATCGGGAGAGTATCATCTCTATGTGCTGATAATATCTCTGGCGGTTGATTCATATTGGGGGCTCGTACTGATTCTATACCATAACATAGCCTGGTGAACATGATGAGTCAGAGGGTTTTTGCTGTTTTCGACATTGGAACCACAGGTACAAGGTCTTGCCTTGTGGATGAAGAGGGTCGTGAGTTGGCCAAGGAATATGAGGAATATCCTCCAATCCCGCGAACTCTGAAGACACACGAGCAGCTAACTGAAACATATTGGAGAGCAGCATGCAATACGATGCAGAGAGCACTCTCTGACTATGATTCGGGTGCTGATGCAGTAGTGGGCGTAGTAGTGGCAACGACGCGCGACTGCATAACGCCGGTGGACAAGAACGGCGACCCCCTTGCTCCAACTGTCACTTGGGTTGACAACAGGTCAACTGAGAAGGCCAAACAGATGGCCGAAGAGATAGGGCCCCGAAAGAGCGTCAATAAGATGATGTGGTTCGCAGAGAACCGGCCAGAGATTTTTGGCAAGGCACACAAATTCGTGACACTCGATGCCTTCATCAATCATCGTCTATGTGGTCAGATGCTCACGGAACCTGCTAACGCAAGATTTGGCCCCATTGACCACTCATCGCTGGAATGGTCCGAAGATCTCTGCGAGTTGACGGGAATTCCAATGGATAAGCTTGCTGAGATATCCTCCCCGGGAAGAGTCATTGGGGATGTGACCGGGGCGGCGGCAGATGCCACGGGTCTTCGAAAGGGCACAGTAGTCATCATGGGAAGTGGGGACCAGCAGTGTTCTGCACTGGGCACCGGTACTATCAAGCCTGGGATTGTGAAAGCAACCACAGGAACTGGCACATTTGTGATAACGCATACCGACGACCATATTGAAGATCCTTATGTCATGTTCAGCAATCCCTCTGCTATTCCTGGCAAATGGATTCTTGAGGGCGTCATTCCTGGTACAGGGTTGGCATACAAATGGTACCGAGACAACTACTGTCAGCGAGAGATGGATCTGGCCGCCAGAAGCAATCAGGACGTCTACGACCTTATCGAGTCAAGTGCAAGCCAGATACCTGCAGGAAGTGACGGTCTTGTTGTGTTTCCTTTCATGGCCTATAATAAGGGGATAATCTACAACCTTGGCTTTGGTCACACAAAAGCACATGTGGCACGAGCGATTATGGAGGCAAACGGCTACGGCATACGGATGTATCTGGAGATGATGGAGGGCATGCTTGAGATTGAATATGATGAGCTCCGTGTTGACGGGGGCGGGGCCAACTCTACATTGTGGCGACAAATCATGGCCGACTGTACGGGTAAGAAGGTGGTTCTTCCAAGGTCTCGGGACTCTACTGTGATTGGGGCCGCGATACTGGGTGCCGTTGGATCTGGAGTATACGGTTCTTTTGCAGAGGCAAGCTCCAATATGTTCAAGATTGAAGAGAAGCGCGAATCCATTCCCGAAAACGTTGAGACCTACAGCCATCTGTTTACGGTCTTCAACAAGCTCATGATTGCCGAGATGCCCGACATACTGGCTCTCACCTCATGATCATAGTGCTAACACTGATCTGAGACTGCTCTCAGAAGAAGAGCACTCTAGTCTTCTTCTGCTGTGTCTCCCCAGAATCGACCGAGGAAAACTAAAGCGAATACCAGTTCTGAGCCAGTCAGTCTTTCGGCAAGCCATTCGATGCGTTTACTGATGGTGTCCTCAAACTCCCAGGCGCTGCGCGAGATTTCTACAAGCTGTCCGAACCTCTCCTCTGGGATTCCTAAAGCGATAGTCAGCTTCTCGGCATCATGTTCGGTTATGGTTAGCGTGCCTAGATTGTACGTTGGCATTGGTGATCTACCTCCAAGAAGGCTCGGTTTCTTCCCCGGTTTTCAGAGCCGCAACCACGGCTTGGCTCTTTTAATCTATCTTGTTTCTCCTTATCAACTCAGATGCGATGGGTGTTTGACGTATCTATTCCGAAAGAGTTGTATTGGTTGAGAGATTCATTCTGATTCACAGAGGTTCTGGTAACGAGTTCAAGCCAACCGGAGAATGAGCCATTTATGACCAAATACGACTATGATGTTATCATCATTGGCGGTGGTAGTACAGGAACAGCCGTGGCCCGAGATTGCGCCATGCGAGGTCTTAGGACCTTGTTACTCGAGCGTGATGACATCGCCTCAGCTACCGTAGGAACCTGTGCTGGTATGATTTCGTCGGGTCTCAAGTATATGGAGGAGCCTGAGATTGTGGACATGTGTTCTGCTGAAGTGGTTCACTTGAACCGTATCGCACGACACATCATCGCAAAGAACCCGATTCTAACACCGATGCTTCAGATGAGTGACCTCTCAACCGGGGGAAACTTTGCAGAGGAATACTCAAAGAGAGCTGCGGAGAGAGATGTCCCACCTGTCCTGTTCCTGACACCGGAGGATTCTCTTGAGATCGAACCGATGCTCAATCCAGAGATTATTGCTTCTATGTACTTCGAGGAGTTCTTCATCGACCCCTTCAGACTGTGTCTGCTTCAGGCGTTGGATGCAAGACAACGTGGAGCCGATGTCAAGACCTACTGCGAAGTCACGGAGATACTGGTGGCTGATGGGAAGATTCAAGGCGTCAAGGTATTCGACAGAACAACTGGAGAGGTCACCTCGTTCACATCAGCCATTGTCGTGAATGCTGCAGGCCCCTGGGCGCACAAGATTGCAGCTCTTGCAGAGGTGCCACTCGAACTACGGTTGAACAAAGGTGCTCATGTCATCCTCGATAGAAGAGTGGTCAATGTTGGCGTAGTCACCAAGGCCGTTGATGGGCGTATGATCTACCTCTTCCCTCATGAGAATACAGTGTTGCTGGGAACTACTGCACTTGACACATGGGAAGACCCCGATACGTTGACTACGTCTTACGATGAGATTGAGTATCTGCTCAAGAGCATCGAGTGGGTAGTACCTTCTATCAGGGATGCCAGGATAATACGGACGATGGAAGGAGTCCGGCCGCTCATTGCTGACTGGAAGGTTCCTGAAGATGATGTGACTCGTGGATATGAGATTGTGGATCATGGCACAGACGGTGTTTCGGGCCTGCTGAGTTTTACAGGGGGCAAGCTTGTCATGTGCCGCCAGATGGCCGAAGATGTGACCGATATGGTCTGCCAAAAACTCGGAATTGAGACCGATTGTCGAACCCACAAGGAGCCTCTGCCCGGGAATGAGGGTGATGTTGACGTTCTTGCCCTTGCCGAGAAGTACGGTGTTTCTCAACACACCGTTGAGAGAATGAGGGCAAGGCGAGGAACCGAAACAGAGGAAGTCCTCGAACTCACACGAGGTCACCCCTCATGGAAAAGCACCATCTGCACATGTGAACCGGTTATCGAGGCTGAGCTCCGCTACAGCATACGCAACGAGTTTCCACAGACCATCAATGACTTGAGGCGGCGTCTGAGAGTGGGAACAGGACCATGTCAGGGAACTTTCTGCACCTTCAAGGTTGCGGGGATTCTAGCAGAGGAGAATGACTTGGATGCGCCGATTGCTTATCTTGAGATACTGAACTACCTTGCTGAGCGATGGAAAGGTAAGCGACCGCCCATGCGGGGAGAACAGCTTGCCCAGGAGGAGCTGGTTCAAGGTGTCTATGCATGTGTGGCCAATTTGGATCGGACAGTAACAGACTACGAGCCTAGTCCGTGGGAGGAGGACGCATGATGGACCTTGAGACCGATGTTCTTGTCATCGGTGGAGGAATGGCTGGGCTTGCAGCGGCATGCGTAGCTTCTGAAGCGGGGGCAAGCGTTACTGTGGTTCGTAAGGGACACGGCGCAACCTCCGATTCGTCGGGGGCCATTGATATTGCTGGTTATCTGCCCGGAGGCAATACGCCCTTTGAATCGGCACGTGAGGGCATTCATGCATTAGTTGGACTGTTCCCGTATCATCCATATTCGGTATTGGGCCGGGGGGCTGCTGGTACTGATTCAGCATTTGAACGAGTTGAGAAGTCGGTCACGATGTTGAAGAAGTGGCTCCTAGGGACTCCTGCAGAGATTACAGGGTCATTGGAGCGAAATATCATGCCGGTGACAGTGCTTGGGTCTTCCAAACCCACAGGTTTCCTTCAGACGACCATGGTGCCTCCTGATTGGGATGATGACTCCACACTTCTTTTTGCTGGATTCACAGGCAATCCCGATTTCAATGCCTGCCTGGCTGCGAAGGGTTTTGTGGCAGAAAGACTACAACTGGGCAATCCACCCAGAAAGATTGCGGATGTTGAGTTGAGCGTGGCTCCATTTGGGAAGCCCTACAATGCATCATCCGTTGAGATTGCCCGCCATCTGGATCATCCTAATGGTCCTGATACTCTCATAGAGGAGCTGTTTCCTCACGTAGAGAGGATTGGAGTGACACACGTCGCTCTGCCGCCCGTCTTGGGTCTGAAGGCACCAGCTCGGGTTCATCGTGATTTAGAGGAACAGCTCAGCGTGAAGGTATTTGAGCTTCTGGCGTTTCCACCTTCTGTACCCGGCCTTCGTCTATTGAAATCGCTTGACAGCAATCTTTTGAGTCGTGGCGGTCGCATTCTTGAGGCACATGAAGCTATAGACCATGAGAGGTCAAATGATCAGCTGGTGCGAGTCCGATGTAGGACCCATCATCGTTCACTGGACATTCTCCCGGGTTCCGTCGTCTTGGCAACCGGGAAGTTCGTTGGTGGAGGCATTTCTGGTACGGAGGATGGACTCTCTGAACCAATATTCGATCTACCCGTTGTTTCAGAAGACTGGGCTTCAACAGGTGGTCTTCGTCCCCAGAGGCTGACAGGGCCCATATCAATCAACAATAGAGGACACAGGCTCTTTGCCTGTGGAATCGCTATCGACGATTGTCTGCGACCACTGGACCAGTCAGGAAGCCCATTTGCAGAGAATCTCTTCTCTGCTGGTAGTATTCTTGCTGGATACAACTATCCAGTGGAGAAGAGCGGCCTAGGTGTGGCCTTGGCCACCGGTGTTGCCGCAGGGATGAATGCAGTTGAGAATTCGGAAGAGGGCTAGAAATGAGTGAAGAAGAAGCCTATGAATTTGTCAAGGGCACACTGAAAGAAGAGGGAATTGTTCCATTCCACGGTGACGAGCTGGAGGTGGTGAAATCCATCGAGAACTGTATCAACTGCGGCCTCTGTATCAATCACTGTCCTGTGGTCGCCTCGGTTGGACTTGATCGATTCAGTGGACCCAGGAGTATTGCTGTTCAACTAACAAGAGCGCCTCCTGAGTACTGGGCAACAGCGGACACAATCTACTTGTGCACGGGCTGTGGAACTTGTCGAGAGGTCTGTCCCAAGAACGTGAATGTGCCCGAGATAGTGAACATTGTGAGGGCCCGGATATTCAAGACCAGACGCGACCTTGTGCCGAAGGGTTTCTTCGGCGTACATGAGGTTCTAACAGAACACCATATCGCGTTTGAGCCTTGGGATGACCTTGAAGAGAAGGAGGCAAGTCGCGATATGCGAACTGAACGACTTGGTCTCAGGTTTGTTCCCAATCGAATCAAGGACAGCGCCGAGGTCTTATTCTATCCCGGTTGTCAGGCTGAAGAACGGGCTCAAGAAGTCAGAGAGGCTGGGAAAATGATTCTGGAGCACTTCGAAGTCGACTACACGCTACTCGAGGAATTCAATTGCTGCGGTCTTCCTGCTCGACTCATGGGCGATGATGATACGGCACGCGCCCTCGTTGCAGACCTGAAGAGGAAAGTCAAGTCACGAGGAGTATCAAAGATAGTGACAACCTGTGCAGGTTGTACTTCCAGTCTCAACGACATTGCTCTACGTGATAATTGGGGTATTCCTGTTTATCACATGGTCGAGTATCTCGTACACGAGATAGGTCTAGATCGAGTGGTTTCTGCTATGCAGGCAGAGAATGGAAGCGGTCTCAAGGTGGCTGTACACGATCCATGTCACCTCATTCGGCATACATCACGCCAGACAATGCAAGACGCACTTGACCTTCTCGATACAGTGCCTGGGGTTGAAATCATATCATCTGGTGTTTCAGATTCATGTTGCGGTGGTGGCGGACTGGTCGCGTACCACTCTAAGGATGTGGCCTCTGCAGTCACCAGAGAGAATGTAACGGGCATAACCGCCTCGGATGCCGAAAGGATTGTCACGCCTTGCCCTCTGTGTACGGCGCAGATTGAAGCCAGTCTGTTTCGCGGCGGCAGCTCGATCGAAGTCGATGATCTGAGTGTCTTTATTGCGCAACGACTGGTTAAGGAGTGATTCGAGATGGTGGACACTGAAACTCTATCAACACTGGAAGCCCGCCTCTCAGATGTTGTGGGCAAGGCAAACATCAGCAGGTCAGCTTCGGATATGATTCTGAATGCGCATGATGCTTGGCCGCTCAGCGAGGCGAGAATCCGAGCGGGTGAGATGCTGCCAACCGCGGACATGATTGTCTTTCCTGAAACAACCGAAGAGGTTGCGGAGGTCCTCAGGATAGCCAATGAGACCCGTATCCCCGTCATTCCTGTCGGGGGTGGTGCAGGGACGTGCGGTGGTACTCTACCTGTCTATGGTGGTATTCAACTGGATATCAAGAGAATGGACCAAGTGCTGCGGATTGATCATGAATCTCTTACTGTCACTGCTGAGGCTGGTATTGTCGGGATTGAGCTGGAAGAAGCTGTAAATCGTCATGGCTATACAACAGGTCACACACCCACCTCTCTGAGAGCCTCGAATCTTGGAGGTTTCATTGCAACTCGTTCGGGGGGATCGATGTCTTCCCTCTACGGAAAGATTGAGGACCTGACTCTTGGCCTGGAAGCCGTCTTACCGGATGGACGAGTAATTCAATGTAAGGCTCTTCCAAGACACTCTGTTGGCCCGGATCTCAAGAATCTGTTCATCGGCTCCGAAGGAACACTGGGAGTCATAACACAAGCAACGATGAAGCTCTTCCCCATCCCTGAGAAACGGTCTTTTCGCAGTATGTGTTTTCCTGATATCCATAGCGGACTTGGTGCTATCAGGGAGATTCTCCAGAGCGGTGTCTTTCCCTCAGTAGTGCGGCTCTATGACCCCAATGATACAGCCATGAGTGTAAGCGTCCATTTTGATGTGGAAGAGGGAGATTGTATGCTGATGCTTGCATTTGATGGAATCCCTGACAAGGTCGCCCTAGACGAACGTATATCCTCCAAGATATGCCTCGAACATGGAGCGAAGGACTACGGTGAGGGGCCAGCTAAACGCTGGTGGGAGCATCGCTACGATATGTACTATCCTACCAAGTTCACAACTGCTGGCTATTCCATAGGCGACACAATCGATATTGTGGCTACATATGACAGACTGGAAGATGTCTATCACTCTATGAAGACGGCCATGGAAGCGCATGATGCCGTAGTCATGTCCCATTTCTCCCACATGTATCCGAATGGGGGAAGCATCTACATGATCTTCTTCACTTCCCAGCCCACTGCTGAAGAAGCCTGGGTGACCTACAAAAAGATCTGGGATGATGGGATTGAGGCATGCTTGAAGTCAGGCGGAGCCATGAGCCATCAACACGGTGTCGGGCTGTCGCGGTCAACCTATATGGAGGGGGAATGGGGTTCAGCCTTCAGCGTGATAGAGCAGATCAAACAGGTCCTTGACCCCAATGGTATCATGAATCCCGGAAAGGTCGGATTGGGGGTGCGAGAATGATAGAGTCTGACAGGATTCCAGAGCAGGTTCGAATGTGTGCGGCCTGCCCCAAGATGTGTCGTCATGTATGCCCCACATTCTTTGTCTGGAGATCTGATTCCCCAACTCCTCATGGCCGTGCACTTCTCATCCATTATGACGGCACCGGTACACAGAAGCTCGATCCCAGAGGCATTGAGGTTCTCTATCAATGCCTTGAATGTAGCCATTGTCTTACATGGTGCCTTCCAGAGATTGACATTGCCAGCATTGTCGAGGCAACTCGACGACGCATTGTTGAATCAGGTACTCAACCAGAAGAGCTTCTCAGAATGGCGACTTCAGTACGGACAAATCATAACCCCTTTGAGGAGTCCCACTCTGAACGGAACTCCTGGATTAACACCAAGACCACGAGTGGAGAGTCTGTCATCTACTTTGCAGGATGCACAGCATCATACAGGGAGCAGTCCATTGCTGAGAGCACACTGTCAGTCCTAACGTCTGGCCTTGGCTATAACGTCCTGGTCAGTGACGATGAGTGGTGTTGTGGCTCTCCGCTATTCCGAACAGGTCACTATGACATTGGTCTAGAGTCCGCTCGTCATAACGTTGACCTGCTTAACTCCATGAACGCCGAATGCATAATCGTGAGCTGCCCCGGATGCCTGCGTGTCCTAACTCAAGACTATCCAGAGAATGGGCTTGAACTCAACAAGCCAGTATTCCACATCTCCCAAGTGCTTGAGGACAGACTTGAGGTCCTCTCTGGCAGAACAATAAATGGAACTGCCACCTTTCATGATCCATGTCATCTCGGAAGGCATTGCAGTATCTATGACCCTCCGAGAAACATCATTAAGCACTTGCTCGATGGTGGTCTTGTCGAGATGGAGCACAATCGAGATGATGCCATGTGCTGCGGTAATGGTGCGGGTCTTCGAACACTATTCCCAGACAAGGCGAAAGAGATTGGAACTGAGAGAGTTGAACAAGCAATACGAACCGAGGCCGACTTTCTAATCACAGCCTGCCCGTTCTGTAAGAACCTGCTTGAAGCACAGTCAATGGGCAGGATTGAGGTACTTGACTTGCCCGAGCTTGTGAAGATGGCGGGGCAGCATGAAGGTGAAGAGTGAATAGGCTTCCTGCAATATGCTGATGTGGAAAGAATGCGATGACCCCCGAAGAAATGCTCCGTTTGAAGGTGCGTCTACTTACTGAGGGCGCCCGTTTACCTGAGAGCGAATGGTCTGGACGGAGCGGTGGCGCTGGACCTGTCGGGGGGAGGTATTTCATTCTGCCGAACGGAAATCCAGTGGGTATTCCAATCAGGAGAGATGAGAGAGCTCTGCGATATGGTTCTAGAGCATTGGTGCCCACCGAGGATCCTTCAGTCTGGTTGTATGATGGTGAAGTAGAACTCCAAGTGGTGCCCAGACCGCACTTCTATGATCGAGTCACCGGCGAGGGCATTCGCTACAGCCAGATTGCACTTCTGCACGGTGTGAATACCCTTGCGACTACCGCATATCAGGCCTGTAGATACTGGTCAGATGGAACGCAGTGTAAGTTCTGTACTATCCCCCATTCATGCTCAGCGGGTGAAACAATACTTGAGAAGACGCCCGGACAGATTGTAGAAGTACTGCAGGCCGCATTGGATGAGGGCGTAGTTGAGAACGTACTCATAACGACTGGAACCCCTGACACTGCCGATGCAGGATCCTCTAGGCTTGTGTCTATAATTGAGGCAATCCGGGAGATTTCAGATATCCCAGTTGCAGTTCAGTTCGAGCCTCCTGTCAATGAAAAATACATCTCGGAGGTTGCAGCAGCAGGAGCCGACGCAGTGGGACTCCACATCGAGAGCGCCGATGAAGACATTCGAGAGGTCTTCTGCCCTGGAAAGACTGACTATGCATCTCTCGATATGTACCGGCGGAGTTGGAGATTTGCTCTTGATTACTTCGGACGAGGGAATGTGAGCACATTCATCCTGCAAGGTCTTGGTGAAGATCGACCGAAGACTCTCTCCTTCATAGAGGAGCTCGCAGCTGAGGGTGTTCTTCCTGTCGTTGCACCTGTTCGTCCGTCTGAGAAGAGTCAGTTGGCTGACTTTGTGCCGTCATACGTAGGTTCGTTCGAGGAATCGATAGCATTCTACAAGAAGGTAGGACGAATCCTCTTGGAGCATGAGCTCAATCCTGCGGCTACGGCTGCTGGTTGCCACAGATGTGGCGGTTGCACTCCTGATCAAGAGGCATATGACTGGGCGAAGGCACAGAATATCTCATCCATGCCAATATGATAGCCGCCACGAAGAGATTTATGAAAGGGCTTCTCCTTAGAGATGTCTTGGTATCAAAAGAGGCGCTTAGTAATGGCGGACTGGCCACCTGAGAAGATCAGGATTATAGAGTTTCGAGAAGAGGATGCTGAGGAGATATCAGAGCTCTTCAGAGAAGTGTGGCCAGGAGCAATCGATTACCCAGAATCTTGGAGGAAGAAGCGGCAGTATTCACCCGAACAGATTATCGAAGATATGCGAAACGGATACCACTATTTTGGCGCCCGACTTGAAGGCCGAATTGTGGGTGTCTACAAGGCCAAGATTACAGAGAAGGGCCTATATGGAGAGCATCAGACAGTAGTTCGAGGGTGCAGAGGCACTGGTCTAGCCTCAGCAATGTATCGTCAGTTCTCAGAGTATGGTCGAGCTCACGGATGCAAACGGAACTACTGCAACATTCTTGTTGGTCAAGATATTGCATTACGTTTGATGGACAAGTTTGGTTTCCGTCCATGGGGGAAGCCATACGAGCAAGATGAGGGAATGCTTGTCCAGATGTATGAGAAACCATTGGAATAATCTCACAAACGAAAGACTATTAGACCGACTGCACGGCCTCAACGATTAACACCTTAACGAGGGAGCCACGTGGAAGTCTTTCCGATTATTGTAGATGGTGAAGAGGTCGATACCGGACACTATGTGTCTTTTCCAGATATGGACAAGGTTTCGGTTGATCCGGGTTTGGCAATAGCCCTTCAGCTTCGTGAGGCTTCAGGAACACAGCGTTTGGTTTTCGCAAGGTTCCCCCGATTGATTCCCACAAAGTCCGCTGAGATGCGATACCTTCGAGACTACCGTAACGCCCATGGTGTTCCCAAGTATTCCAACAATGAGCTGGAAGACGTAACCTACGCAAAGGTTTCTCTAGCCCGAGAAGAGGACATCAAACGTGCCCTTCTGTCAGGTCTCAGAGATCATGACAAGCTTTTCAATCCATTCCGCGTTGAGGGCATGGGCGCCACACTGGATGAACGGGTCGATGCTCTCTACAAAGCAGGTCTGGCTGTCAAAGACCGGTTTAAGGAAGTCAGAGACATATCCGTTAAGGAGGGTGTCCCAATCAAGACCTTTGAATGGACCTGGAGTATGTTCACAGAGTATCTGGAACGAGAGACGTTCGAACTCTGGGGAGAGCATCTGGATGTTGTGGCTGACCCTGGTCGTGATGGCGGAAGCAACTATCGATTCAGAGAACCATTTGGCATTGCATGTCTCTTCACTCCTTACAATTCGCCTCTTGCCCTGGGCATTCTGAGTATCACATCATCAATACTTGCAGGAAACGCAACCATTCTGAAGCCACCCAGCAAGGTCCCACTCAGCACTATTCTACTCACCAAGATATTCTCTCAGACCTTTGTAGAACTCGGATTACCCGCTGCAATGATCCAAACACTAACTGGCGGAGGTAAGAAGATGATGCGCCGTCTGATGAATGACCCCGCAGTAGGCGCCTTGGTCTGGTACGGAGATAGCGATACGGGTATCAATCTCTGGGCCCAAGCAGTTACTAATAGGGTCCAGATGGCTCCTGAACTGGCTGGAAGCGATGCTTGTCTTGTCTGGGGACGAGATGTTGATCTCTCATTTGCAGCCAAGATGATTGTGAAAGGTAGATTCCTTGGTAGCGGCCAAGCATGCATGGCCGTGAAAAGACTTCTTGTGCAAGAGGAACTTCATGATGAACTTGTGCGTCTTGTAGTGGAGGAGGCCAAGAAACTCAAAGTGGGTCGCCCGTCTGACAAGGAAACGAGTCTTCCGCCGATAGGGCTTACAGCACTATATCTTCTCATCGATCAATTGGCAGATGCACTTGCCAAAGGTGCCAAGATCGAAACTGGCGGGTATCGTTGCAACCACCTCGGCGAGCATGATCCTGCAGGAGTCTTCTTCAAACCCACAGTCATTACCGAGGCTTCACTTGACATGAGGGTAATGCAGGAAGAGGTCTTCGCCCCAGCTCTTCCTGTTCGAAGAGTCCGAAGCGTCGAGGAGGCCATTGAGATTGCCAATATGTCACGTTTTGGTCTAAGGTCTTCAGTCTTTACTGATGATGTTGATGTGAGGATGAAATGGGTCAAGGGTGTGAAGGCTGGTGGCGTTACTGTCGGACAGGACCATCTCTATTTCGACCCCTACATGCCGCACCTAGGGGGATACAAGGACTCAGGCATAATCGGCGGCAAGTACTTCCCCGAGATGCTGACACGAATGAAATATGTGCATGTAGGTCCGGATGTAGAGCTTGCATGAGTTCCAGTAGAGAGAAGGTTGAGAAACCCTCTGACTCGAGGCGGATAAGGGCACTTGCCATAGAGCTACTCACTCAGTATGATCAATCTGACTCCTCACTGAAAGATATCCTTCGCAGGTCTAGAATTGCCCAGCAAATTGGGCAGCAGAGCATGGGGGTCGTTGAGTCACTCTGTCTTGGAGTTGTCCGATTCTTGAACACAATAGACTTTCTCATTGCTCGGTGCTTGACCGGCGTCCCCCTGAATCGACTCACAAAGAGGCAGCGAAACGCGCTGCGGCTTGGCGTATTCGAGGTCATCTGGAAACATAAAGACTGCAGCGAGATTGCTGAAGGGTATCTGTCCAAGTATGCAGATGCAAAGGAAGCCCTTGCATGCATAGGTCAGGCCCATCTCGAAGAATACATGGAGGGTTTGACCATCTCTGAGCGGTTGAGCATTGAATATTCTCATCCCAGTTTTCTCGTGGAAGTTCTTCTGAAGCATCTTGGAGAATCCGCGACCATCGACTTGATGAAGGCGAACAATGAGCCGCCAACTAATTATGTTCGGCCCAACCTTCTCCTTGACGCCGCAAGTGAAGGAACTCGTGAGCTCATCGATGAAGGTGTTTCTCTCCGCGAGGATAGTGATTTGACCGGTCTGTACCGTTTGAACGATTCGGTAGTGAATGTCATCAAATCTGATGCTTATAGGTCGGGGTATGTGCTTCTACAAGACAAGAGTAGCGTGTTCGCAGTGCAAGCATTGTCTCCTCAGAGTGGGGCTATTGTCTGGGATGCTTGTGCCGCTCCTGGCATGAAGACACAGCTCATATGGGAACAGATGAATGAACAGGGCCGCCTTGTGGCTACCGACCTCAGTGCCAGCCGACTGAGAGTATCTGTAAGGCGGTCTCAGAAACTCGGTTATGAGAAGGTGGCGTTCTTGAGGGCTGATGCCACAAGACCAGTCATATCTGCCGCAGAGAAGATACTCATTGATGCGCCTTGTACTTCTACTGGAATTCTATCAAACAACCCGTCATTCAAGTGGCGGTTGAATAAAAAGACCCTATTCGATCTAATGGCCATTCAGAACAAGATCCTTGATGCTATACTCTCTGCATACTCCGAACGTCCTGGAACGGAGATAGTGTATTCAACATGCTCACTGCTCCCTCACGAAGGCGAATCCCAAATCGACTCAGCACTAACTAGGCACTCAGTCGAGCTTGTCGATCTACCTCCTGTTGGTGAGAAGGGCTATCGAGGGTTCAGGTGTTCTCCTTGGGTGTGTCGGTTCTTTCCCCATCTTCATGATACCAATGGGTTTTTTGTTGCGAAACTGCGAATCACCGGCTGACACGCCTGTACACAAAATCCATGACCCGTCTGCCGAATTCCTTATCATCTTTGAATGACCAAGGGATTCTGAGAAACAGTTTCCTCGCTTTGTTTATTGCTTCCTCATCTCTGCTCACATGTGCTCTGAAGAGCAATTTCGCCCATTGGAAGCAAACACTCTCTTGGAAACGGTCTCTGAAGCCGGAATTTGCCGCTGTTTCTGTCAGGTATGATATTCCCTCCTTTGGTTTACCAAGCATAAGGTCAGCTAGGGCTCCGAGACATGCAAAAGTAACGGCATTCTGGATTACTCCGGAGGCGACGAAAGTGTCTGCCCCCTCTTTGTACTCCTTTGCTTTCTTAGTATATAGCTGCCTTCCCTCGACAATGACAAGCTCCTTCTTCATCTCATCTCTCTTAACTCTCTTGAGGGCAGCTCCACCCAGTACCGCCGCCTTCAGCTCCGCCTGCATCACTCGCACATCATCATCTTCAGCAGATTCTCTGGCCTTGGCCACCATCTTCTCTCCCGCCTTCACAAGTTTCTGTTTTAGTGCGGAGTCTGATAGAGCAGGGTCTTCACTGGTAATCCCCTTTTCGTAGACTGATCGGCCGTAGCGGAACACCTCATATGCCCTCTCAACCAGGCCATTCTTTGTGGCGAGTTCAATGGCACGGATACAGGCAAGGATGGCGTTATCCGTTTCCCCTAGGTTCTCGAATTGAGTGGCCGATTCAATGAACCAGAGAATGGCATCTGTGCTGTTATCGTCTGCTAACTCTTTTCCTTTGTATAACGAGCTATAAGCGTCAATGCAGATTAGTGAGCGGTCGAATCTAGTACACTTGGCTTCCACCTCCGGACGTGGAAGTTCTTGCTTCCTCATCTCACAGTAGTTGCTCGAATCGGCCGATGTCAGCCATGAACATGTTTCTTCTTGTGTCAAGAGAGAACCTCCCACGTGTTTCTGGATTCAATGTTCATCTGGACTCTCTCAGTTGTCCCTAAAAAAGCAATGCTCGCTGTATCGACATGTTTAACTGAAAACGCAATGTGCCTCGTTCTGAGGGAATACTCCTGAACGATGATGACGAACTCTCGATGATTCGGAGGCGGAAGATGGCTCAGATGATGAGGAAACAGGAGCAGCAGGAGGCCGACAGAGAACGGGAGGAGAAAGCCTCAGAGCGGCAAGAAGCAATCCTTAAGAAATTCCTTGCCCAAGACGCACAAGAATACCTCAAGACCCTAAAAGAACGTGAGCCTGCTGTTGGGGCGCGAGTTCAAGAGATCATTCTATATTTGATAGTCTATCGTGGGATTCGACAGGTCTTCTCACAGATTGATGTAAGGTATATTGAACGCCAGATAAAGGGGGAGGAACCAAAGATTCGTGTTCACAGGGATGGGGAGACCTCAGACTTCGGGGAGTATGTTCGTGATGCAATCAAGAAAGACTCCAACCACTAACCGAGGTTAATTGCCCTTTGCTTCCACTCCCTGACTTTGTACTGTAGCCCTTCAATGTCCGCTTGTTTGGATCTCCATTTATTGGCTGTTCGACGCATCTCAAAGATTAATGCACCTCCTCGAGCAAGTTTCTGTTCTAGGATGTCCACTGCCTTTTCAACCGCTTCTGCTATGTTCTCATGCCCCTCGGTCTTGCCAATTATCTCCCCAAGCTCATCAAAGATCTGCACGGGTTCTGCGGTCTTCCACTTGTCCAACGGAATCGGGGCTACCCGATACTTCTTGCTAGGGACTACCATCTGACCATCCTGGACTTCTATCTCCTCTGCATTCTGTAACTCGTCAATTATGCTCAGAGTTTCTGACATATCTGCAACTATGACTGCAGCAGTCTCTTCGATACTGACTTTCCTCTTGTTGAGAACGAGGTTGAGGACTTTGTACTTGGGGTCTCCAACCTCCATGACCGTTTCTCTGAGCTTCTCTCTTGCCCCCTCTTCATCATTGAGCAGGGCCATTGCAGCGCCAGACAGCTTCTTGAGATCCTCCGCAAGCATGTCCGCCTTTCTCTTGGTCACCTGCAGGCTTTCTTCCAGCGATTGATTGCTCTCTGTTGGGCCTCTTTTGGAGTAGCTCTCTGTCTGACTCGATCTTAGGTCACGCATCTGCTCACCTACACTATCCAGAGCGTCCTTTGTCCGGCTTAGTTCGGACTGCAAGATTCGGATTTCATCGTCCTTTCTCTCGATAGTACGCTCCAACTCTTCCACTTGCTGACCAAGATTATGCGCTCGTTTCTGACTTCCAGAGAGTTGTGCTTGCAATACCTCAAGCTTCTGATTCAATGATGCAATCTGCAGTGTCTTTTCTTTTAGTCGGTCATTGGAATCTGACATTTGGCCTTCCCAGTGTTTAGCACACCAGTGACGATAAAAAGGAAATTGCGGGTGTATTCATAGGACCTCGAGAGCGTTATCGAAATGCGTCTATTTGACTCACATACGCACCTGGATATGAAGCACTACCAACACGATCTCAATCAGGTCATTGAGCGTGCTGTCAATGCAGGAGTGGTCGGAATGGTCACGAGTTCAATAGGTCCCGGATCTTTTCGCCGCACACTTGGCATTGTTGAGAAATACCCCGGTCTGGTCTATCATACTGCAGGGACTTCTGTTTCGAGGCTCACTCCCGAAGAGACCGATAAGATCATACATCTCACCAGGAGATACCGGGATCAAATCGTTGCAGTGGGCGAGGTCGGTCTTGACTATCACTGGGTGAAGGATGACGCAGGTCGGAGGTTTCAGGAGCCGCTCTTCGAGAGGTTCATCGATCTGGCTCGGGAGTTAGAATTGCCACTGGTGGTTCATTCTAGAAAAGCAGAGACTCGGGCAACTGAGTTCATAGAAGAACGGTTTCATGGTTCAGTTCTCATGCATTGCTTCGAAGGTTCAGTAGAAGATGCCAGACGCATCCGGGACAACGGTTGGTCAATTACTCTACCAGCGAATTTTGCTAAGTATAGAAAACGAGCGGAAGCAGCCAGGATTCTTCCTATTGAACAACTCATGCTTGAAACCGATGGTCCGTATCTCTCACCTGTCGAAGGGCGAAACGAACCTGCCAACATAGTACATGGCTGTGAGAGTCTTGCTGAGATACTAGACCAAGACATCAGCGTTATCGCCGAACAGACCACACGCAACGCTCTTTCTTTCTATGGTGTCAAATCGGACAACCGATAGTGCAATAACTGGAGCCTTCATATGGTAACCTATGAATAACGGGAATCATCTGTACTCACGGAAGTACTTGGATATAGACTCATCATCGCTATCGAAACCTGTAGCTGTAATGGGTCTTCCGGGCATCGGAAATGTTGGTAGGATTGCTGTTGAGACCCTTGGGCAAATCATCAACGCACAGTTATTCATGGAAGTATTCAGTCCGGACAATCCTCCGAAGGTGTTCGTGAAGGATGGTCTGTCACATTTTCCCAGGTCCTCCATCCATCTTTATAGATCCGCCCCTGATGAGGAGCACGATCTGCTGATTGTCATGGCCGATTTCCAGCCTGCAAGTGGCAGAGGCGTGTTCGAATATGCTGATTTCATGGCACAGCAATTCACATTCTTGGGTGTGGAGCAGGTGTACGCTTTAGCCGCGTATGAACAGGACTACAAGAGTTTCTTTGCTTCATACCCCTCTCACCCTAGAATCTTCCTCTCTGCCAGTGAGAAGGGGCTCCTTTCATCTCTCTTAGAGATACCTGATACTGTGAGCACAGAGAACGGCATCATTACAGGTGCAAACGGAATCGTTCCAGTATGGGCATCAACTATGTACAATATGGAGAGTGCCTGTCTTCTTGGCGAAACAATCGGTATGATCAAGATGGATTATCGCTCTGCCAAGAAGGTCTTGGAGACCTTGTGTTCTCATCTTGGAGTCAAGGCTGACCTCAGTGTTCTCGATGATGGGGAAGCCAAGGTAGAGAAGTTCATCGACTGGGCCAAGAGCGAAATGGAAAACATAGAGTCTGTTTCGGAATCCGATGAAAGCCCCTCTGACCGTTATATCGGCTAGACTAACTCTCGACCGAATCCGGATGGAGTATGTCCGTTATCCAAGCTCTGCTATCGAGGTTCACATAGAAGTAGTGATCATTGTGGACTACCTTCACGGTAAACGGAAATCGAGTTGCATTTTCTGTGATATTCTCAGGTATCCTCAATACAGTCTTGGCACCACAGACAGGACAGTCAGCATATCTATCGGGCATTCAGTTCACATCAATCCATTTCTCACTAGTGACAAACTCACTCAACGACCACAGAGGTTTCACTGATGACCAGTCTTGCATCATAGGAAGTGGGGTCTTCTAGGGGTTCAGTAAAGAGTGAAATGATGTCTTCAGGACTCCCCTCGCTGACAGCTTCACTGTCTGTCGCAACTATTCTCAGGTTTTCGTAGACTTTCGCTTGAGCAAGAATCCTATACGAGTCTACTCCGTTCTGGACAGACAAGATCAGATATCTATCGAAGTCCTTGAACTCGTTCCTCGGTCCCTTTAGAGTTGCCTTCATTCTATCGATGGCACCACTGGCTGTTATGCGCTCAAGAAGGTATGCTCTCACAATTTGATTGCCCACCTTTCTCCTGATATCAATGAAGGTCTCTTCTTGACCATCTGCTCTCGTTAAGCTCCACGTCTTTCTAGTCAAGGAATCATCAATCCTGTGATTACATCGATGAGAATAGACAGAACAGGTTATAGAAGTTGCTTGCACTTATGTCTGTTATTACGCGGAATATCTTTATTTGTTGGGAGCTCTTCGTTTCTTCAGGTGTATCCTGTTAGGTGAGAGTCAGATGATGCAGACAATTGACATGGCTATCCGAGAAGTCCATATCGGGCTTTGGTTTCTGGTCGTTGGTTACTATTTCTTCTTGTTCATATTTCTGCTATTCTTTAGATGGCGAAACACAAGGAATCCCTTCCAATTCGCAATGGCCCTGTTCTTCCTGCTCCTGGCCCTTGGACGTGCTTTCTACTTTGTGGGTGACTTCTATGCAGACCCGACTTCCCTTTATGGAAGTCTTCCTGATCTTGGTGTCACAGTCCTACTTCCTGATGCATCACCATGGCTAGCTATGGGCGCCTTCCTCCAATGGATGGCCTTGGCAACTCTGTCTGCAACAGCAGGATTCATGATATTCGGGAAGAGATGGGCGGAGATAGCTTTTGCCATTCCCGCGATTCTCATCGGTGTGGTTCTTGCCGTTGCACCTCTTGATTACTGGACAAGAACATCTCTAGCCGGGGGTGCAGGACTTGTTTACGCCCTCTTCATTCCAGGCCTCTTTTGGTATTTATCATATGTTTCTGGAGGCCTCCTTCGAAGATCGAACTTCATGTTGGGTCTTGGATTCATGGTGCTCTTCGCAGGGAGGGTTGTGCATGCAGGACGACACTATCTTGCGGATATGATATTCGGCTCCTACACAGTTCCCGGTGTGCTTGCACCGGGCCTGATAGTCATTGCTCTGATTCTCATAGCAGTGGGAAACGAGTGGTCCACAAAAGGATAGGACTCTGCAGAATTGAGTCTCCCGGTTGTTAGTTGGGAGGGGGCCGAGCGGCTGAACTTCCACACGGCAGGTGAAAGCACTCACTCAGAGCCAATTTCTTTCCATTCGAGCATCTGCATATCTTCCAGGTCGTGAAGGGCTTTCTGGACATCTCTTAGATGCTTTCCAATCTGGTCGGCAATGGCGCGAGAAGTCAGTTTTCCCTTGCACATCTGCGCCACATCGAAAGTGGACTGCTCAAGCTGACCAAGCCTGACTAGCATGGGTGAGACCCGCCCCTTGAGAACCGGAACTAGCACTTTTTTCTCGGAGGCTTTCCCCATCTTAGTTATCTCATCAATCTTGTCGGTGAACAAGTCAAAACGCTCAAGGTTACCGTCCCAGTTCTTGAGGTCTTCGCCGTACTTACGGACAAACGCGTTGTTGACATCCGCCAAGATTGCCATAGCTGCATTGGTGTCGTCTGTCTTGTCGACAGAACCGGCCACAATCACGTCATCTCTCAGTGAGAGGCAGATATCGAAGGCTCCAAAATCTATCACGTGGACCCTGTTCCCTGAGCTCAGCTCACGACCGAACTGTATGAGGGCTGTCAGAAACCCGCTGATCAGATTTGGGTCCATTGTTGCTTCTCCATATTTTCGATCAACAACGCACAACCCGCTCTCTGCAACTAGGACGTATACTGCCTGAATCAATGAGTTAGTCTCCGCTCACTGGCTTGTCTTACGATTATCGCATTTTGGTATATATCAGTTCGTGTGCTCTATTGATTTGAAGAGCTAGCCTTATTATCCCATCAAGAAGATTATGGGCGGTGACTTCCTTGGACACTGCAAAGGACGCGCGAGTGCTAGTTCTGGAGGAGTCTCTTGCGAGGCTCAATGACATAATTGGAAATAGGAAGCTGAAGATGCATATAGACTACTCCAATCTCGCTGAACTTCTGAGCAGAGCAGGTCGCTTCCTCTATGAGGTGAAGTATTCTTATCTTCCTGCGCCAGAGCTTGCTAACTTGGATGCTACACAGCAGATGGTCAGTGCAGTCACGGAGATAGGGGAACGATATGATGATGCGGCTTCAACTACAGGTTTCAAACCCAAGACGACAAGAGACCGACTTATCCATGCAGAGATGAACTACTGCATGCGTGTAGCCAAGGGGTTTCAGAGACGTTTGAAACAGTACGATGATGATCCGGGGCATGCCGTTGATATCTTGGCGGTGGAGGTAAGTCAGGTGAAACCTGTTGCTGGCGCATCTAACCTGACAGAGTGCCGATGTACAGACGGAAAGAGAATCTGGAGTATTATCACAAACATCTCTACAGTCAAGACATCGTTCATTTTAGCATGTGCAGTTCTTCCTCCAGTTGAGATGATGGATAGTGTAAGTGAGGCAATGTTTCTGGGTGGTGAACCACTCTCCGAGTCTACCCCCTTAGGAATGCTTGACCAGCCTTCCGAGAAACACCTTGCTCAGGCTCGAGCTCAGGTTATGGAAATCATAAAGAGGATGAAGTAAATGCATCTCAAGGAGATTCAAGAGAGAATCCAACAGTTCAATGAAGAGCGGGGTTGGCAGAAGTTTCCTGCTTCGCAGGTCTTCGCCCATCTGGTCGAGGAGCTAGGTGAGATATCTCGGCACATCACAGTTGAAGAAGGATACAAGGTGATTGGCCTAGGTCATGAGGCGCCGGACAGTGAGGCGATATCGCGAGAGTTCGCTCAAGTATTCTCGTTGTTCACCCAGCTTGCCAATCACTTCAACGTGGACGTAGAAGACAGTATTCTTCGCGAACTTGAGATCATGGAGAATCGATTCCCGGCAAGGGAATGGGCAGAAGAGATGAACAAGCGCTAATCATGTCTGAGTGATTGGATTCCAAATGTCACCACAGTTCTTAGTACTCCTTCTGTGCCCCTGACTTCGTTGTTCACAAACTCGTTTATCGTTTCTGCGTCTTCGCTTTTCATAATCAGAAGCACATCAAACTCTCCTGTGGTCAGCCACGCTTCATCCACGACGTCGTGCTTGACGAAGTCTTTGACTATCTCCTCATCTGAACCTGGTGTGACTGACATACTCACAAACGCAGTGATCATAATACACAAAACCCCTTCTCTTGCAAAGAGTCTGCACGCTCTAAATGCTGTTTCATACCTTTACTAAACTTGTCCTGAGGGCAAGACATCAGCTCATGGCCAGCAACAAGAAGAGCGAAGTAGCTCTATTTCATTCTTCGTTGCGCGTCGAGGGCCTTTTTGGCCATTTCTTCAAGGTCTTTGGTTGCAGCAAGAAGTCCCAGTGCCTTGTTCTGAACAACCGTGATGTTCTTCTCATTGGCCCATTGAGCAAGACCAGTGACCAATGGTGCGAGTGCTGTCCGCGCAGACTCAACTGTTCCGACAGCCTTCCCGAGCAGTTCAAGTGCGTCTTTTGGTTTCATTCCGGCCTCCGCTACCCTTAGCCAGACAAGTGCGTGGATCATGTAGAGCGAGTCCAGCATCAGCGTGGGCGATTTAGGATTCTCCTGGACCTTCCTGATTAGACGGTCCTGTCTGCTCTCAAAAACCTCTTTGAAGTAACCAAAAGCCTTCTTCTCATTCCCTTTATCCAACTCGATGATGCCTTTCTGTAGCTTCTCGTCGGTCTCACTCAACACTGCTGCACTCCTAAAGGCGAACCTCAACCTGTTGAGAAAGTCTACAGCATTATTATGACTTTCTACTGTAAAGAGCTTACTACCTTCGAATACGGTCATGACAACATCACTCAAAACGTTTATTATTGGCGTTTCATTCGAGCGTTCAGAGTGTCGAAAATCAGTTCGGAGGCTGTCGAATGACCAAGACCACGTTTACGTTCAAGGAACTGAAGAGAACGAATCATAGAGAGATAAAAGAACTCCAAGACAAGAAGTTCAAGGCCTTCATTCGCTATCAGGTCTGGCCTAATCATCCCTATTATCGGCGTCTTTTCAAGGAGAATGATATTGACCCATTCAGTATCACATGCATCGAAGACTGGGAGAAATACCAGATTCCACTTGTCAGGAAGGTTGACTATAAAGACAACCTCAGGGAGTTTGTGCTCAATCCCTCGGAGGTGGATGGTCAGGACCGTTCTCCAGCCGAGATTGTTAGAAACGTGATGGCTTACTCCAAGGCTGCAGGTTATGATGAGCAGTACAAGATGCTACGGAACAATGGCATCAAGACAAAACTGAAGATTGGTGCTGAGGCTGCGATGGGCCGAATTAAGGAACGTCTGACCTACAACTATGCCCCTCTCCAGTTCTGGCTGAGTTCGGGTAGAGCATCAGGTCTACCTGCTCCTGTGTTCCTTACACGTCATGATAATGACTTGTTGTTCAAGAACTGTGTCAAGGTGGGGCAGATGGCTGTTGACCCGTGGGTTGCTGACGGTTGGGAGCTTATCAGCATGAATCTATTTCCATACGCGCCGCATCTTGGATGGCACGCTGTGAACCTTGGCCTGAAGCAGATGTCGAAATTCTATGTCGCCACCAGTGCAGGCGGTGCTATTCCAAGCGCGAAGCTTGTTGAGATAGCCAAGGGTTTCCATGTAAATGGTTTTGCGGGCATGCCTTCATATCTACGAAATCGATTCTTCCGAGAGATGAAAGAGGCAGACTATGAGGCTCCGGAGAAGGTAGTTCTTCTCCTTGCAGGCGAGAAGATTTACGGTCCGGTGGTTGATGATATGGTACAGACTCTTGAGAGCAAAGGTGCTAAGGAAGTGCGCGTCATCGGTGGCTATGCCTCATCTGAGAGTAAGATATCCTTTGGAGTTCAGTGTTGCTACGATGGCCCATACCACAATGTCAGTCCTCTGATGCTCTCGTTCGAGTTTGTCAGGGTCAATGATGACGGGAGCTGGGAGTTCGTGGATGAAGATGAGTCTGGTCATGTCACATTGTTCCATCTCGATGGCACCGGTACAATCTTCGAAGGGTTCCTATTGGGTGATGTTGCTTCACGACACGAGAACGGTAGGTGCCCCATGTGTGGTATGGATGGCCCCTTCTTCTGGGACATCGGTCGACAGAACGATGCCCAAGCTCAGATTGAAATCATGGGCCTTAGCGAAAAGAAGGTCAAGGGTGCAACCGTCAACCTTACGGCATTGCGGAGCGATCTTCTCCAACTAGGAGAGGTAGAAGAGATCCAAGTAGAGATTGCAAAGGAAGACATGGACGATCCATACAGCATGGATGTTCTCAATGTATATGTGGCGCCTACGGGTTCAGCTGACGCCAACTACGATTCCTTGATTTCCGAAATCAAGCGGATTACCAAGAACTCGACAGAAGTGACTCCTAGTGTCTTCATCATGCCATTTGAGCAGTTGATGGAGAAGGCTGGTGGGATGAAGTTCATGGAGATATCGGATGTCCGGCCTAAGCCGGCCTAATAGCCCTCGCATCCCTCTTCGCAGATGATATAACTGGAATACACTTGGATACAGAGAGGCGAGCAAAAGTGGCACTAGAACCGAGCCCGGGTGCGAGACCCGTTGATTACGCTCCAAGAGAGTATAGGCTTTCCGCGATAGGTCTTGTTTCAAGGACGCTTTCTATGTACGGACGACGGATCTTAGAATATATCCTCCTGATAGGATTGCTTGGAATAATGTATACGCTGCTGAGTTATGCAGTTCTGTGGATTACATTCCCATCTCAGGCGCTCGATCTAATCGATCTGGTGGCAACGGACCCACTCAGCGTGGTACTGAACCTATTGCTCTTTGCTGTAGACCCCGAGCAGAGCGCAGCCATCTTGCTTATCCTGATGGTTGCAGGTATGATCATCTTTGCTGCTTCTGCAGGGGCAGCAATTCGCCTCACTCTATCCGATTACGCAGATCCTGGTTCTAGCTCAGTAAGCGATGGTTTATCGTATTCCATGTCTCGAATAGCTCCATTGATTGGTGTACAGCTCGTAGTCGGACTTATCTCCCTGGCTATTTTCTTACCGGGGATTCTCTTCACCTTCGGTATCTTGTTCTTGGTCATTGTCGGGCAGCAAGTATCTATCGAGCTTCTTCTGGTAGCTTTGGTGGCAATTATCGGATCATTGATAGTCGTCGTCTATGTGAATGTCCGATTGTCTCCAGCACTAGCTGTCTGTGTTGCGGAGAATAGTGGGGCAATAGACTCAGTCAAGAGGGCTTGGGGTCTCACAGGCGGCAACTTCTGGCACATTGTGGGTGCTCGTGTACTCCTTGGTATCCTTATCGGCATGCTAGGGGCCGTAATTGCTTTCCTCCTCAATGAAACCGGAGTCCTTGGAGAATGGAGTTCCATAGCATCTTCTCTGGTTGCAGCCTTGTTCTTCAATCCGATCGACTTTGTCTTTCAGGCTGTGCTATATCGAGATCTCGAAGCTAGAGAATCTACTGAACTCGAGCAGACCCAAGATTGGTGGTAAAGAAAATACCCGTCAGTGAGAGCACCATGAGCGGTGCTTCTCACTCACTCTATTGCGCAATCCTATGCTTCTATCTGAAGAGGGTCTTAGTATCTGGTGTATTCAGATATATCACGATGATCAAAGAGATCAAGACGCCCCAGATACTGCCAGTGATAAGACCTATCAGGATTCCCAAGATATTCATTATCATTGCCCATATCCAGGCCCAAGATTGGAGGTTCCAGAGGCCCAAACCAACATAGAACGAGAACAAGCCGATGAGCACTATGAACGCCCCTATAGCTGTTCCAATAATCGGTAGAATAATACTTCCACCAATCAGAACAACAACACCCACCAGCAATAATGTTATTGCCTGCAGGAATTGGAGTAGGGCTAGAATGCTGACACCTAGAGGTCTTTCTCTGTCTGGCCGTTTGGTTGCATCTCCAGGTAGTGGTATCTCTGTCATTCTTCAGTCTCCTTCATAACTATCTGTTGAGTTATAGTGATGCAGTTGCTAATATACCATCTTCTTATGCATCTCGCCGAAAAGAAAGAACAATCCCGGAGTTGTCCCGGGATCGCAGTTGATTATCTGAGATTGTGTTTCTCAACGAACTCCTTGAGAATGTCTTCGAGGTCCGGCTTTCCGATTTCTTGGAGGTCATACCGAACTCTGGTATTGGGCTTCTTGATATCAATCAGTTTTGCCAAGTCGATAGGAGTTCCGATCACAACGGCATCTACATCAGCCTTATCGATAGTCTTCTCTAGCTCTTTCATCTGTTCCTTGCCATAGCCCATGGCAGGTAGAACGTTTTCAAGGTGAGTATACTTCTCGAAGGTGTCCTTGATACTGCCCACTGCAAAGGGGCGTGGGTCGACGATTTCGGCTCCAGCCTTCCTTGCTGCGATGTATCCTGCCCCGTAGGCCATGTCGCCGTGAGTAACAGTTGGACCATCTTCTACTACCAAAACTCTCTTGCCTCGTATGATCGACATATCCTCGACCCCCACTGGTGATGCCGCGTCAACAATGATAGCATCGGGATTGACCCTCTGAACGTTCTCCCGTACCTTCTCTATGTTCTCGTAGTCGGCTGTCTCCACCTTGTTAATCACGACCACATCTGCCATCCTTAGGTTGGTTTCGCCTGGATAGTATGACGTCTCGTGTCCTGGTCTGTGTGGGTCAACAAGAACTATCAACAGATCCGGCTTGTAGAATGGGAAGTCATTGTTTCCCCCATCCCATGTGATTATATCTGCCTCCTCTTCAGCCTGTCTGATTATCTTCTCGTAATCCACGCCAGCGTAGAGGATTACTCCCATATTGATCATGGGCTCGTACTCTTCTCGCTCCTCGATTGTGCAGTTGTACTTGTCCATGTCCTCTAACTTCTCGTAGCGCTGGGCAATCTGTGTAGTGAGGTCGGGATCGTACGGCATCGGGTGACGGATGTTCACCGGCTTCAGACCCATGTCAACAAGAATCTGGTTCACACGACGTGAAGTCTGACTCTTCCCGCATCCCGTTCGAACAGCACACACTGCCACAACGGGCTTCTTGCTCTCAAGCATCGTCGTTTCTGTACCCATCAACCTTAGGTCTGGTCCCAATGAGTTGACCCATGCAATCTTGTGACCAACATAGTCATAGGGAAGGTCTGAATATGCAAGAATGCATTGCTCTGGCTTGTGTTTCTCCACCAGTTCCGGAAGCTTCTCCTCCGGGTAGATCTTGATTCCGTCTGGGTATAGGTCTCCACTGAGTTCAGGTGGATAGTGCCTATCACCAATCCCGGGAATCTGCTGTGCAGTAAACGCCACAACTTCATAGTCTTCATTATCTCGGAAAAAGACGGAATAGTTGTGAAAATCACGGCCTGCAGCGCCCATAATAATTACTTTTTTTCTGCTCATCGTAATTGCCGCCAAAACAGCTAATGCTACATAACCATGCGCCGGTGCCTCGTTAATAAATTTGCGGTACAGTAGATTGAAGTTAAAATTGTCTCCAATCTAAGGGGCATCAATCTGATTCATATTCAATAAATCGAATAATCGAAATATGTTACGATAAATCGTCAAATGGATTTAGCGGGCAGCTCTTCGAAAAATCGGGATATAACACAAAGGTTTAAGTTTCAGATATGCGATACTGATTAGACGCGGCTCGACTTAGTCTGAGAAAGGCGCGGATTCTGGGGTGCAACCGTGAAACTTGTGACTCTCGCCCGGGAGGCAGTTAGGATACTGAAGGAGAGTGGGGATGATGGTATTCGTAGCGACGAGGTCGCTGAGTTTCTTGATGTCCCCAAGAGAAGAATCTATGATGTTGTAGCTGTGCTAAGAGCATTGGGAACCGTCTCAACGACACGCAAGTTCGATGGCACAACTATCACGTGGATTGATCGTTTCGAAGATTACATTCCACGAAGTGAATATGATATCGTTCGAGAGCAACTCGATGAGGTTCTTACCGCGAAGCGAGAACTCCAGGTTCAGGTGGCTGAACAGAAACAGCAACTCAGAAACATACGTAGCAGCTTCAAGCATGATGGGGTGCCTGTCGAGAAGACTGACAAGACACAGTTCAATACCACTCAGCTCCGTGTACGATGCCATTCGGGATCTGGTTTCAAGAGAGTGGTGGATTCAGGGATGGAGGTACTGATTGAGGCTGAGCAACCGGGCATGACTGTGGATCCGACTGAAACGGAATGCGATGACAGTCGTGAGATACTGAGAAGCATACAGAAGATGTGACTATTGCATTTTGATTATGACTTGACTTCCCCGACGAACGCTTTCCAGATTATCTAACAGATCATCGGGCGGTTTTACATAGCCAAGCACGTTGACGGGGCTGAAGGTCTTCATGTCCTTCACATAAATGCAAAGCGAGTCCCCGAGGGGCATGTATGCTACCTGTCCCCTCTTGACTTCCTTTGTCGCCTTTACATTACCTTTCCCGATTCCCAGAGTGATTTTCATCTCGCCCTTGATGAAGGCTGCCTTTCCTTGAATAGGCATCTTTGCCTTCATCTCCTCGATAATCAGGGGGGCAAGAACCCTGTCGAGTACTACATCGAGCTTAAGCCCCTCTTCAAACTCAAGTATGATATCAACATCACTCTCGCTCATGATTCCACCGAAGGTGATAACAGGAGTCCGCTATTAAAACTCTCTCCATTCTCATCTGCAAATGCTTAATTGCTGCTCATGGAGTATACTAGTAGGAGTGATTCGAGGCTGCCACTAACACGTCTAGAGGTTGCATTTGTTGTTGACACGACCGGGTCCATGAAAGACGACATCAACGCAGTGCGCGACAGTCTGTTCGACATCGTCGATGATATCGTGAAGAAGACTTCAGAACTGGAGATTCGCTTTGCTATAGTATCGTACAGGGATCATCCTCCTGAGGATAGAACCTATGTGACTGATGTCTTCGATTTCACTGACAATGTGAAGGACATTCACCGTCGAATTGGCCGACTGAATCCGTCCGAGGGTGGCGATACTCCTGAAGCTGTTGCTGATGGGCTTGCCGATGCGAGAAGAGAGCTGAGCTGGACGCGTGAAGCATACAAAATCTTGCTCCTGGTCGGTGATGCTCCTCCTCACGGAAGAAACTACAACAGCTTGGGGGACGACCATTGGCCGGATGGTTGTCCCGAAGGCTTGGATCCGAGGGACGAGGTCAGGAAGATGAAACGAGAGCATGGAACAAGTTTCTTCCTGTTTGCCTGTGGATGCAATCCGTTGGTTGAGGAGTCATTCAGATCTATAGCAGAAGCCATTGAAGGCGGGAAATACTACTCTCTGGTGGAGGCTCATCAGCTGCCCGCAGCCATCCTTGAGATTCTTGAGGGGGTGAGTGATCTTATCGAGAGCGATAGACGAGTACTTGGCATCTACCGAGCTAATGATGGTTCCTTTGATATCGGTGACGCGGCCGCTCAACTCGGAATGGAACTGAGAGAGATGAAGACCTCATTGTCGCGTCTGCTGGAACTAGGTAAAATCTCACGGTGGCCACGAGGTCGTCCTTTGAGCCATGATCGCCTTGGAGTTGAGGTGGACCTTGGAGATATGCCTTCGGCCATTCTTCCAGGAAGGGCCTTCAATTATGAGGTCCGTGCGAAGAATCCTAGCAGGACCACCGTGGGGATACGGATAATCATATCTCTGGTCACCTCCGAAGGCGTTTCCGAGGTTACAAATGAGAGCCATGACATTGCACCGCGAAGCGATCGGATTCTCAAGCTGCGTTTGACCCCCATGGTGGACATCCCTGGAAAGGCGACAATCCGTGTTGAAGTCCTTTATGGTTCTAGGTCAATAGAAACAGCAACATATCCTGTAAAGATTTACTGATGGTGGGAGACTTGGAGATGCAGGCTATCCGCGGGAGAGACCAAAGAGGTATATCATTTGTCAGACCGGAGGACTGGCTGTCAGATGATAAGGTCGCCAGTATCTCATCTCAAGGACGCACCGTCTATAGCGACATCAGAACGGCTGAGGCTGTACCCGCAGGACATATCGTGATTGACTCTAAATTATATGACAGCCTCTTATGTTCGGGCGAAGACGGAGTCGAGGTCACCCCAGAGAGCATAGATCCATCGGTGTGTAAGACACTCACCATTGAGGTTCACTCACTTGCTGGAATCGGCAGCCACAGGGTCACAGAGGCAATCTCCGAACGAATCCGAGACTTCCGCCCACATCTTGATGGCCTCATAGTCACAGAAGGTCAACAACTCAATCTGGAGTCACTCAATCTTCGTCTCACAGTCTTGGGCCTCTCTCTGTCGGATTCAAGCGGCACGATTGGAAGAATCAGATGGCCTCGCCTGGAGCAGATCGAGCTAGTTGGAGGCGAGATTCCCAGTTCGAGCGCATTTGTGATTCTGGTCGAGATGTCGCGCATCAGTGGTTTCCAGAATGAGGGTGGTGCTCGGCAGTCTGGTGTTACCGCTTCCACTCCGTTCTCTGAGATTTCAATACGTCTTCTTAGAGGTCTGAAAGCATTCTCTTCATCAAATTCAACCGACGTCGTGGTGTCAGTGATTGCATATTCCTCTCAGACAGATATCTTCCCGACATACGGGCCGCATTCTGGACAGAAACGAAACTGGTCGGAGATTGACTCGCAAGGTTATCTTGAGGCAGTGCAGAACTGGTTTGCAGGCCAGAAAGACATTCATGACGCACAGCCTTCTGATCCAGGACTGGCGTTGGAGGCAGGTTTTTCTGTCATAGATGAGATGAGAGATGAGGGGATATCACCCGTTTGTATAGTGCTGCTCTCAACAGGTCGGTACTCAATAGGGCAGAACCCTGTTTCTGTGATGCGTCAACTGCCTGAAGAAACCATCACATTTTCACTCGGGCTTGAGTCTGCATCTGATGAAACTATGCTAAAGGCAATCTCAGAAGCTGGAGGGGGAAGAGCATTCATGATGTCTAGCACAGCTGACATGTTAGCCGTGGTTGATGACATTATTCATATGATGACACGTGAGGTGGTTGCCGATGGCTAAAGGATTCATGGAACTGCTTCAGGCCATGCAATCCAGTGGTGAACTTGAAGGGTTTCTTTGCTCCCAGATTCCAGGCGGCAAACTCCCCTCTGGATGGATTGAAAACGAGCTCCTGTTCCAGAGTCTAGAGACTCCACTCCGTTCAGAAGCAACTACAGCAAACTACACGGTCCCTGCAGACCGATTTGTCCGCTTCTTCAAGCAGTTAGATTCCTCAGTTGAATCGAGCCTCTGTTTCACCATCATGGGCCCGGCTGGTCTACGAGAGAAGAAGTCGTTAGTGCTGGTTGGTGAGGTATGTCAATCAGGATCCCAACAAGTTCTGGCAGCCAGGTTCTCTTCGTTGACTGCAACAGAGATCTGTCGATTGATTGCTTCTCAAGTACTGGGTATCCGACCAGGCGAAGATTACCGTGAGCCGGGTCTAGATTATCTAGAGGGGCTCAGAGAGTTGGTGTTGAGCGCGGAGGCTGGCGCGGCCTTGTCCCTGAGCATCCCCAAAGCAACTACAATCGTAAGGAAGGTATTCACACAGGATTATGACCAAGAGTCCATTGACGGAATTCTGCTGCGTGCGGGTCAGGTATCTCGACTTGAATCGTTTGCGAACACGACTCTCACTTGGATTGACCGAACAAAGAAGATTCAGGACCAATCGACCGACGCTGCAGTCATTGTGTTACGAACGTTTCGCCGACTCCTCCTCTGTCTGTGGGACGGACCAAGAGGCGTGGTTTCTTTCGCTGACATGACAGGTATGTCTCTTGAGAAACTGTCAATTTCTCTGTTGCTCCCCCTTTGGATTGCTAAAGGCGAAACGATAGACCTTCAGAATCATGTCCCTCGTGTTCTAATTGACAAAGAAGATGGGGGCACTGAAGCTGTAGAAAGAGATGCAACTCCGATACGGTATGACGAGAGTCTCGAAACCATATCTCAAGAACTCGCCGCCTTAGAGAGTCGTTTGAACATTGTTCCCCTCAGAAATCTCAGCAAAAGAGTGTTGGAACTAGAGGATCGGTTTGATAATATCGAAGGGCTCACACAGAGTGTTTCGTCTGATGAGAGGCGAATTAGCGCTGCAAACTCGAACCTGAATGCCCTTATGACTCGTTTGAAGAAAATATCTGGGCGCCTTGATAAGATTGCAGATGACCTAGAGGTAGTCAGTGATCGACTGAAGGAGGATTGACGTGTTTGTCGGGTCTGGGGCATCGATTAGAACAGCTCAGAACGAAGCTAATGGAGATCGAGTCTCTCAGCAATCGGATCAAGAACCTCGAAAGGCGGCTTGAACGAATCGAGAACGGCAGGGATGGGAACCATAATGAGGGTGCAGATGAGCCTATTGTGTGGAGAAGTCTTGATGAGCTACGTGGAGTCGTAGAAAGACTATCTGTTGCAGTCACTCAGCTTGAATCTGAAGTTCAAACCATGACTTCGTCTATAAGTCATTTAGATGATGACTGATTCTTGTCCAAAGCGCGAAGAGAACTTGCCAACTCTCCTATCAGTCTCTGAACTGAGAGTGGATCAAGACTCACCGTATTTCGATTCGCCGTCTTTGGTGATTCAACGGAGCCCTGTGTTCCGAGTCTGAGAAGCTCGAAGCACTCATGGCTAGGAAGCACATCGATGAATCCCTGGGCCGCATCATCTGGGGATTCCAACGAATCTCCAATGAGAATTGCCAGTGTTGGGCGGGACAAACCAAAGTCATCCGCATATTCACCAATCGCCCGGTACGAGTTGGCAATTGCCTGGTCAGACCTCTCTTCTTGTAGGGCATCGAGTACGAATAGCTTCAGCGCGGTCTTGACTTCAGGGGATTCCAAATCTCTGTCAAAGTCGACGAAATCATGAATGTCTTCGCCGTGTTGAATAGAGAACTTCCTCAGACGCTCTCCGGCTAAACATAGACCTAGCCTTCCCTCCGATCTGTTTTCCTCGAGTGATTCAATGATGAGCAGTGCCGATACTACAGCTCCTTGGAGACGGGATGAGTACACATCCGAAGTATCAAGAAGATTCGAGTAACTACCTAACCCCCGAAGGATATCCTTGAGTTTTAAGGAAACAGAGTATGGAGCCTCTATTTTCAAATCCTTGACTGTCATCCGCTTACTAAGTGCGATGCAGATTATGACATCAACATCTCGAAGGAATTCGGGCTGTGTAGCAACTATGTCTGCCTTTGCCAAATCTGCTATTTCGCCTGTCTTTATGGGGGGATTCGTTCTGATCAACTCAAGTGCGAGACTCTCACGCGCAGTAAACGGGTATACCTTACTGCCCTGTCCCAGAAGAAGCGGTCGGATAGTTTCTTCTATCTGGTTCCATTGCAGATGAAGATATGACGCCATCTCACCTGGATCTACATCTTCTTGCGCTTTTGTGACAAAGATAGCTCTGTCAACCTTGGTTATGCTCTCCTGATATTCGGTGAGATCTATCTCCTCACCAGATTCCAGACCGAGGCTTCTTCGATCGCCCTCTGAAATAACTGCTGTTCTGGGTGTTATGTCAGAGCTTGGCAGACTTCTCGCCACCCACCATTGCCCCTTTCTCTGACTCATGGCGAGAAGCTTCTTGTCTGCTGTGCTGCCAAGCGCGTCGATGTTCACATCAGCCAGGCACAGATACCCGCGCGGAATGTCGCCGGTTTCAAGTTGATATCTCAACGCAGCCAATAGCTCTTGTGGTCTTCGAATGTTGAGGCATCTGGTCAAAGCGGTAACATAAGAGTTGAGCTGGATTGGCGAATCGAATACGACTGACGAAGTTCTTGAATACGATTTTGCGAGGGTCTTCAAGTCGGTCGGATTCTTGGAAGCACCCGCCACATCGAAGTGGGGATTCCATGTACAGATCTCCAGGTTGCTGTTCGGATTCTCTCTTACAATCAGTGTTGTCGCACGTCTTGCCTGTTCATCCAAAAGCGTGAGGACATAGGTTGAGGTGTCAACCGTCCCTGATTCTTTGTCATACAAGTAGTTGAACGATTCGAGTGTGTAGTCTCTGCTAGAGGTCAGTATTTGGATTACTCTCTGTAGTTCTTGCAAGGCAGGTCTTCCTAGATGCCCTTCTGCAACTACACCACCGTTTCGGTCTTGGTACTTGAGATAGGGCGGCCTGAGAGGGATAAGGGATAGAATATTTCCGCTGAGTATTCGTTGGATGTCTTCTGGTGATGCATCGAGGTTCTTGCTCAGAAGATAGCTGAGTATCTCAGGTATTCCATCCCCCACGCCGGTTTCAGGGTAGTTCGTTCCAAAGACCATGCGTTCGGACCAGCGGTCTCCTAGCTTTCTTCTAAGGGCGCCAATCAGTGAAGAGAGAGAAACAACGGTGGCTCCTGCAGTCAATATACGCGCATTAGGAATCTCAACAAGCCTTTCGATTTTACTAGTCCATTTCTTATGGTCCAAAACGTGAAGGATTACTGATGGTATTCCCATCTTGGCGTCTTTCAGGAGAATGAGCCATTTCAGAATCTCATCCAGTTCCTCAAATTCATCCAGTTGGATGAGTATTGCCCCTCCACTCTTAACTAAACGAAGAATGTCGTTCCGGTATTCACCCTCCATTGCCTGTGCGATTTCGTTTGCCCTAATTGAGATAGTAAACCCCGCTAGTGACCCACTCTCCCTGGTTTCTTGAATTCTGAAGAATCGCCCTCCGTATTGGCCGTCTCTTGTTAGTTCTCTCAACATCCTTGAACTCTTCTCTCGGTTTCTCCTTGATAGATCCAGACCTCCAATGCTAAGAAGTGGTTTGACTGAGAACTGATCGACAAACCATTCGGTATCTCGGGCCCCAGCTGGTCCTCCGGACAGGCGAGCCAAGAAAGGTGGTTTCTTGAGATGGGCATACGCCTTTCGAGGTATATAACGGTAGGAATGCTTGTAGCTCGCAACCAAGGAAAGAAGCTGTCCCTCTACCCGTGACACGTATCCAAGGGCTCTGTCAGGGTCGAAAATCTTCTCGTGGCTGTTGAGGCTGATTAAGCCGAGTTGCATACAACCGTCTACGACAAGAAACCGGTAGATTTCTCTTGTCTTGACGTCTTCAACAACCAGCATTAGTCGTTCCCTCTTATCACTACATACGTACTCTGGGTTCTACCGATATATGCATAATGCGGGTGTTTAAGGAGCAATTCTCTAGAACATACAGTAACAGTTTATGAGGGCCATATGTGAGCATCTCTACGGAGAGAAACTGTCGATGCTCATCGTCCGAGCTGTAGAGAATATCCCAGAACATGGCATCAAACGAAACGACGAGTTTTCTTTATATGTGGTCGATTCTCACCATCATATGGGTCGTGAGGGTGGTCATCAGAACACCCCTTCATCCGCCTACGAATTCTACACACTGCTCTGGTTTGAACTGAAGAGCGCCGCTGAGAAGCAGATGGATGCCGACTCTCTTCTCTTCGAACCAGTTGCTATAACACCGGTTCCTCTGACGGAGCAAGTATTCCAAGCAAGGGATTCTTGGTCATCGATGAGCCACGGTTGGCTTGTCGACCGAACCGTTGTGTTTCCCTTTACTGATGATTACGCCAAATCAGGAGTGCCGGATTCTCCATCGTTCAGCGTGTCTAACAGCAAGATCTCAGGTTGGACCAGCCGTGCTCCACACTCGAGTCGTCTCATTGGCTTCGGCAGAGTTGACCCGACTGATGCTAGATACGGGAAGCCTAACATTGCGGTGAGCGAGATCGAACGGTGCCGAGCCGTGCTAGGCCTTAGAGGTCTCAAACTGCATCCGCTTGCCCAGCTGTTTGTAGAAGAGATTGAACAGGAACCAACCCGGGAAGTTGTTATGCGTGCTACCGAGCTCTCTATGCCTATAGTCTTCGATACAAGGAATTCTAAGACAGTTGAACGAATCATGCGTCTGACTGAGGGTATCACATCGACAAAGAAGGGGGGGATTCCGACAGTCATACTGGCTCACTGCGGGATGAGCCCCGGGAGTGAGTCTCTCTACGAAGCCCTATCAAGAACGTCTCTTTATGGTGACACATCATCGCTACATGGAAATGATGTCCCGGTCCTCTTCAAAACTGCCCATGAGACCATTCACTCTGATGTCTTCCGATGGTCTGAGAAGCTGCTGTTTGGGACAGATTACAGTTTCTTGACCACACAGGCGATAGATGTCATACTGTATCTCCTATCGCGAGACTTCCCCGGTACTCCAGCTGACATTCAAAGGATTCTCGGCGGCAACATCATGGGAATCATCAACAGACCGTATCGCACCAAGCATTGCAGCCGAACTAAGCCTCGCCATCTCCTCTCGACAGACTACCAGACGTCTCGTGATGTAATCCAGAGGGCTTTGTGCAAGCAGCTATCTGATGGGAATGTTGAGCTCCTATCTATTGACTATATGATTCCTCCAAAGCATACTTGGCCTGACATACCAACATCTGAGATGGGAAATGGGTTTCATCTCGATAACCTCTTTATCACCATGCGACCTGCATCCTCTGATGCTGAGATGCACATCTGGTTGCGTCGTTTCCCTGATGATTCCATGAGCCTTGCGATAATAGACAGCGGAAGTGAACTCTCACCGAGGACTCTTGAACTATCATCGGAAATAATACCTCTGGCGCTAGAGGAGTGGCTTTTCGAGAAAGCTGAGAGAGCTGATAAGCATCAAGAATTGAGCACCCTCCTAGAACAGGCTCTTGCATAGAGATTGATGCCACCACTCTTTATAACGACACAGGCACTATTCAAGACGAATTCGACTTTGGAGGCCGCAGCAATAACGAGAAAAATCGAACTTGAGATTCTGGACGGTGGTAATCAGCGAGGCTTTGCTCTGCTGAATCCAGAAACCATGAAACAGCTCGATGCTGAGATTGGTTCAATAGTCCTGTTTGAAGACCCTCAGAGCAGTTTCTGGGGAGCAGCTGAGGTTAGAAAGAATGAGGACCTAGATGAAGGGAAGATAGAGGTTGACACTCTTGTTTTGGAGGCATCTCTCTTGATGGACGGGGATTTGGTCGAGGTACAGCTTTATGATGATGATATGATCGCGTTAGAATACGTCGAGTTCGGGCTTAAACCATTGACCGAGGATGCCAACACTGATGACCTTGTTTCTCGAGCATCTAAGAAGGTGAAGAGTCTAGAGCAGTTGGTGGGTGGGCGTCTCGTATATCCGGGAATGTCGTTTAACTGGCCTGAGATGGAAGTGAAAGTTGAGATCCTGAAGACTCGTCCCTCACTAACAGGCAAGAGCTTCGCAAAGCTCGCCTTTGAGGCTCTGAGAGAAAAGACTGGTTACCAATTCAAGACGGTTGGCATCGCTAGCCCATTCAATGCTATTCTCTGCATTGACACTAGTGGGTCGATGAAGACAACTGATGTACCCGTGCAGGACATAGCTCATGCAAGGGAGGGTCTGAAAGATCTGGCTGGTGATAATCCGGAGGTCCAGAGTTTTCTGAACCGCTTCGATGAAGGAGCCAGAGTGAGCCGAGCTGAAGCGGCAGCAATGGCTGTCTTGCTGTATCTGGCAGAGAAAGTAGGGAGAGGTTACGGTGAGAAGGTGGGAGTCATCACGTTCGAAAAGGAAGTGAGCGAGATGACTTTCCTCGATTCCGAAACTGGTGCCGTGAAGCCATTTGTTGAATGCACGGGCCGGGAAAAGGCTCTAGGGTTGCAGATAATCAGCACCCACGTTGTGGACAAGGTAGAAGAGGGCGGCACGCTTACTGACATGGGGAGCGCACTGCTCAAAACACGAGAAATTCTCGATGCATTTGGAGATGAGGCCAAACCTACCATGCTGATCATGCTTACCGATGGAATGACCACAGCTGGGCCTCCGCCTCTGAAGGTACTGAAGGAGCATTTTCCAAACAGAGACAGACTGGTGATTTACTGCATTGGTTTGGGCGAGAGAAGCGAGATTGATGAGGAGCTGATGCTGGCCATGGCTCAATACGGTAACGGCACATACCGCCATGTTGACAACATGAGAGATCTTCTAGAGTGGTATGGACGGCTTGCTAGTGAGTTCGCAGTAGTGGTACGAGGACGCGATTGAGTCATTCATGACTCATGGCGTCAGCGAGCCCTTTGAGGCTTTCCTCGTCCATTTCTCTTATCTGATCCTCAGGAATGCCTGCGAGCACATCTTCTGGTATGCTTCTGAGGAGTCTTGCCTTTTTCCTCCCGTATTTCTGAACCAGTTCGTCGCTCTCTTCTTCCTTGCTCGACTTTACTAGTTCCTGAAGTTCGTCCCTAGTCAGCTTAGCTATTGCCGCATCCGTCATCGACTCTCTGACATCATCTGGCAGTTCAGAAATCAACTTGTCTTTCTCATCTTGGTCTTCTGCATCTTCAGCAGAGCCTACCAAAGCTTCTAGTTCCTCGATGCTTAAATCATTCAGAGTCTCTTCGGGCACAGAATCGAGAACTTCCTTCGGTATCTTTGCAAGTAGTTGCTTTCGAGTGGGGCCTTTTCTAACACGCTTGACCCTCTTGACCTTGCGAACCTTAACTTTCTTTTTCGCTGGCTTCTTTTTCGCCTTCTCATCTGATGGCTCTTGTAGAGAGTCTACCAGCTCTCTCGCAGTCTTTGCCGTGAGCCGTCGGATGTCTTCTATCGGGAGAGCTTCTCTCGTGTCGTTTGGCAGTTCAGAGAGGATCTCTTCTACTTCAGGATCAAGTGAGGGCCCCTTCTTTGGAGATGGTGGTTCAAGCGCATCTTTCTTCTCTTCTAGGATGATTGGAGTTTCCATATCCTCAATGAACTCTTCAACATCAACTTCGATGTCGAATTCTTCCTTTCTCCACCTCATGTATTGATCTATGGCCTTGGGTCGAACTTTCAACGAGAGAAGGTACGTACGAATCTCGTCGTCTACCATTTCCGGGAAGTCGGCCATGATTGTTTCGATGTCCTCTTCCGGAAGTCGCGCCCATATTGGGCCACTTACGAGCTTGGATAGCCCAGCGGCACAATGAGAGCGGACCCAAGTGTTTCCGTCTTTGAGTCCTTTGAGAAGGTCCGGGATTGTTTTGGGCTGATGATACCACGCCAGCGTCTGAGCAGCTGCTATCCGTACATCTACCTCGTCATCATCAAGGGATTTGACCACCTCGTCGACTATATTAGGGTCATTCATGTCTGCGGCCGCAAGCAGTGCTCTCTCTCGTATTGTCTCTGATGGGTCCGAGAATGCCTTGACAAGAGCATTTCTTACTCTCTTGTCCTCACGTGCCATTCTGCCCACTTTTTCGGTTTCAAACTCCAGCAGCAACCGACGTGTTTCCGACAATCGAGCTCTCTCCTGACGATACTCTGTCTTCCTATAGGTAATATACATAGTGGCTGTCTATAGTCTAACGTATTGAATTCTTGACAGATACTTAAATCACTTGGCTGAATGTATCTATCAACAGCCGATATAATCCTGGTGTTACCCACCGCACAAGATTTAGGAGGGAGTGCATCCCACAAGAACGATATCCATGAGTGATGAGCAAGGCGACAAGCTATTTCGGGTTTTGCTTTTCGTGTTACTTGTATCTGGCATTGTTGAGCTTCAACCACTTCTCAGGGCAATTCTGTCGGGTGACTTGCTTGCCCTCTCAATGACTCTTGCTTTCTTTGGTGTTCTATTCCTGATGTATGGCCTTGTAGTCAAATTCTTGGAGATGGAAGGAAGCAAAGACCTATCAACTGTGGGCGTAGATGTAGACGATGGTGCTCCGTTTGAACTTCTGCTCGGCGGGATAGCAGGAGGTCTAGCTGCCGCATCTGTGTGGGGCATAGGCTACGCATTTGGTGCAGATCTCCGGAGCCCAGCACAGATATCAATGGACCTAATTATCGGCCAAGCATTAATTGGCACCCTTGTAGCCTTTTTCGAAGAACTGGCTTACCGTGGCTATATGATGACTCGGATGTCTGACCTCTGGGGCAGAGGGACAGGAATAGCATTGTCCTCAGTTATCTTCTCACTTCTCCACTTCAGCTGGTGGACCCCTCTCGGTCGTGTTCCTCTCTACCTCATATTGCTGTTCAGCTTCAATCTCTTCTTGGGCGGTGTAGTCCTTGGAACCTCTTACTATCTCTCCGGCGAGCGCCTATGGGTTCCGGTCGCTTTCCATTTCTCATGGAATGTCGTAGCATATGTTTCCTTCCCAACATACCCCTTGGAGCCAGTTTCTATGCCTGAGTTGTTCCAAATCGAGTGGGGTATTACTACTATCATGGGATTTCTGGTTGGTCTAGGAATAGTCTACATTCTACTGCGAGCACTCCATCGAGAGAAGAGTACGGGGCTGATTCACACAAGTCTTGTATGAAACTCGCGGTTTTCCGAGTCACACCTGGATGATTTTGGCTCTTCGTCTTCGGGAGTCTAGCCTAGAAGGTCAATATCGGTCTGCATCATTGCGGCCGTGACGGCCACATAGAGAGACGCAACTATGAAGGCAGCGATGAGTCTCTCCACAGGATATAGAAAGAGAACCCCTAGGAATACACCTGCCATCGCTGTAACATCGGCACCGATGATATAGACGAAATACATAGCCGCGAACGAATTGCCTACAGCATTGTCAACCATAACCGCGACGAAGCTGAGAGGATAGATCTTCAGACCTTCGGATAGACCGTTCGTATTGTTTCCGATTTTCCACGGCATTCGAGATGTAGGATTCGGATGTAGCAAGATTACGGTGATGCTGAGACTCGCAATGTGCGGTAGAAGAAACGGATAAGCGATGCCCCAGAGAGGTCCTACAAGAAAAGCAACAAGTGACGCGAGGTAGACTGTCAAGACCGGAAGCACTCGACCGGTTCTAAGCCCTCCCGCAGCTAATGCGCCTGCTCCAGTTGCCAGCGGCGTGAATGGGCCAATGACCGCGACTGCCGGATTGAAAAGAATAGCAAGATACGACCCCATAAGAACTGATATCGATCCATAAATCGGGCCGAGAAGAAAACCTATCAATGGGCCGCTGATGAGCCCTAGAGATATAATCCCTGAAGTGCCAAGAACGATGCTGTAGGGGATCAGAGATATCACCAGATGGAATGCGGCAAATACCCCAGTTAATGCCCAGTGGACTGAGATTGATCTCTTCAAGGTTATATTCACACCTCGGAAGCGTAGCTATCCGGGTGATATGTGTCCCTCTTAGTTCTATCTGAACCTGTGGTCTATCAGTTAGAGCGGATTATGGATGGATTAATTGCTCGATGATGCAAGCAGCCAGAAGAACAACCCGCCCAGTATCCACACAAAGAGCCCAGCTCCCAGCACTACTCCCAGTGCCGCTCCCATTCCTGAAGATCCGAAATTCACATGCATATTGGTGAATCTCTTGAATCCGCCTACGTACTTCGTTTCATAACCACAGTGAAACTCTTTGTCTGTGATGGCGCCACAAATATCACAGACGAATCTGTTCTGAGCCACTGCACCGATGAGGCTATCAAGATTGCATCCAATGAACGCAGTCAGTATTGATAGGGGCAGGACGAAGAGCATCTGTGCTGCACTGGAGATGGGCAGTATTCCCGGGGCAAACACCGCATATATCAGCGAAATCAGGCCAATAGCAAATCCTGCAAAAAGTGCAACCGCCTCTCCCAGAAGTGAAACTCCGCCAATCGTTCCTGCAGGAACTTTCCTTCGGAGGTTGGTAATCAGCCTGGGCTTGCTCTTGCTGAATACTCCAACTTCACTAGCAAGGGTGTCTGCTGAAGTTGTGGCTACAGCTCCGATGAAACCTCCAAACATCCAGAAGGGAATCGACGGATCAACCAGTCCTTGATCTGCGAATGACTGACTCACGTAGATACCAATGGAGAAGAGCATGGGTATCAGTCCACTACCGAAGACGTTTTTCCAAGATCTCTTGCCTTTTCCTTCTTGAGCCAAATTCCTCTTGGCCTTTGCCTTGTACTTGAACTTCGTTGCCAGTCCTGCACTAACGAAGAAGAAAAGAAGAATCGTGAATGCGCCGGCGCCACCAGTATACCAGACTGTAAAACCGACTACGAAAGCGCTGATGAGCCCGGATATATCAACAAATCCGAGTTTGTAGGTAAGGGCACCAATGATACCCATGACAATTAGCCCCGAAACAGCTGGGTGGAGGAGTATTTGCATCATCAGTATTCACATCCTTTGGTAGTAGTCCGCGGATATAATAGAATCTCTCCTCGTCTAACCACAGACTATTCTATCAGCATATATCATTTGCTAGTAGTTGTGTTCTATTACACTTAGGGCTCGCTGCATTCAATTTATACCTTTCCCATTGACATCAAAGGCTGCCGAATTGCTTTTCGCTGTTTGGCTATCTGTCTATAAAAAAAAGACGGTTCCTCTAGGCAGCACAGTACGCACACCAGGATGTTTTACGTCAATACAACGGCCATGGAGCAAATAGCGGTCTTGTCGGTTCTCATGCATTCGTCTGCTCGGTGTACAACTCTCGGGATCTTTGTTAACGAGCCACGGAATCTGTTAGTAGACTGTGAATTGCTTCTTTTCAACATCGAGGGCTCTTGATGGAAGCTGTCTTCCATACTGTGACATAACAACATCGAGGTAGAAGTTCGTAATAACATCAACAGGTGGGGTCGTCCAATCAATCTCTGTCTGGAATACTCCGTTATCTACCGTGTCAAAGGGTATATGAAACTCAGCAGAAAGATCTCGGCGAGTCATAATTCTCAAGGTCATGTGAAGATTCTCAAGACCAGGGCCTCTTGAGGTGATTTCTACGGCCATCTTCACAGGTGTGACACGGGGAACCAGCGAGAGTATCGGCTTACCCCTTTCATCCCTCATTTGAAATCTGATGTCAAATACTGGATTATCGATTGCCTTTACTTTGAACTGTTTCTTATGTGATGACTTCGAGTTTCCATAGTTGAGGTCAACTATCAGATGGGCGGTACTCATTTCAGCCGATATTGGTACCCTGAACTCCACGGGCAATAGGCTGAATCGATCTGGTTCCAGAAGAATCTCACGGGTCATCAACGACTCTGTTCTCACAATGCTTTCAAGCTTCACACTGACCTCAGCCCGCTCTGGATTCTCTGTCTGGTTATTCAAGTGAATCACAGATGATACCTTCTCATCTGGTTTCACAAAATTCGGAATGCCGCTAAAGGAAACTTGTGTTCTGGCTAAGGATCTCTCCTTGAGCATAATGAACGCGCTTCGTCGGTCCAGAAGCCTTCCATCATACAGTATCTCCGCGATGATTTCGACTTGGTCGCTTTCCGAGTCATCATGCTCCGGGATTTCAAGGGGACCGAAGGCAAGTGATAGGTTTCTGGCTTGATTGACTGGCTGCTCGATGGCGAGAATGGGTTCAGACTTCTTGTAGTTGAACCAGAGCTTCAGTGTAGCGGGCTTACCTTCTTCCACGTTTCTGCGAATCCTTAACCATCCACTAATCTCCTCGCCAATTCTGGCTCGGTCTGGAACACGGAGCGAGTCAATATTCATCAATACTCCTTCATCACTAACCATGAAGCGTTCTGATTCAGTGAGAGAAGCTTTTCGTAAGCCCTCCCAGAGAGTCGCTCTGATGACTCCGCTTCTGTCCCGGGGTGTACCTTCAAGCGTAGGAACTCGCCAGTGAATTACCACCGGTCTTTCTGGGATGTCTGACATAGAAGATAGTTCGATTTTGTGATTTTTTCCCGAGTCTGCTACGAAACTCACATCAACCTTCGCATCATCGAACTTCTTCGTTCCCTGTCCTGATATGCTGAGCTCGATAGGAACCGTGTCTCCTGGATGTACTACCCTGTCAATGGTGCTGCTGAGTGAAATATGAACTGGTCTTCCTGTGAAGCCTACATAGAACGGCTTTGAGATGTTTGAAAATATCCGCGTTCCTTCTCGGTCATTAATGGTCATTCTAAGACGGCATCTCTCCACACCCTCCAACGCATCTGCGGGTATTATCAGGGGCGAGAAATCGCTGTTGTGTAACAGAAGTATGCCATTTCCGCCCAGGACCATCCTCTTCTGCGACTGAGTGAGACTCATCTCCTTGCTAGGGGCGATAACTTCAACCGTCGAATCAATTTCAATAGGCGCAGGATAATTGGTTTCGATCTCTCCCTCATAGAGGACGGGAGCTTTTCCATCTGCGAATTGCGTGGTTGTTGTTGGTCGAAGGCTTGCATTCACCCAGTACGTGTTGAGAGTTGCTGACACTGGGATCTCTCTCCCTGCCACCCCGACAGTGGCTATGACATTGTACGCAGTAACTCCTGGCCTTGTCTTGAAGGATACATCGATGATGTGGACCTCTCCGCTCTCTATCCTCGTTATGGGGTGTACATTCTGTGCCACGAGGTTCCTGTCAGAGTCTTCGACAGAGTAGTTCACCCCGATCCCCACAATCTCATGGTCGGATGAGTTCATCACGGTAATCTTGAACTCCGCCTCTTGACCTGCAAACACCCTCTCTCTGCCTACCACTATCTCAGGTTCAATGCCTTTCCACCAACACAGCCATGCAGGGAGCTTGGGCATTCCCTCTAATGGATCATATAGCCAGTTTGTACAGCATTCTCTCGTTATCTCGGCCAGTTTCTTGAGCAGAACAACCATGTTGTTTTTGGACTTGGCGAAGATATCGAGTTGGAAATCGGCACCTGTTGTCTTGCTCGCAGTTGTTTCACTTCCAAAGACAGTGACAAAAAGTGGTTGCATGAATGGGTTGTCTATTAGTCCGAGCTCTTCGATCTCATCTCTAATGAGATAGAGCATCGATACCACGGCATCACCGATGAAACGGTTTCTCTTTGAAGAGTGCAAGCAACCTGATTCATCAATCTGTCTGTTATAGACGTCGATGAACTCATTTGAGTCCTTGGATTTGGAAGTGCGAAAGGGCCCCCACATGCCAGCAACAACTGCATTCTCACGATTGGCTGAGAGGCAGTCAGACCCCACATCAGGGATATCTACACCTCTTTCCACCATCTTTTTTGCCTTGAGCGCTAAGGCCTGCAACAGTAACGCTATACCCACTCTCCGAGGAATTGAGAGTTGGGTATCAAACACTCGGAGTTCAATAGTATTATAGTCAGTGAACGGATACATGTCAACCATGCGAGCAAAAGATCGGTTCACGTGCTTTGCAAATGCATCTTTGTCTGGCGTTTTCATGTAGGGTATGAGTTCGAACTGACTAGTGGGTCCCAACTGTGTAGTGTTCTTCAGAAGTCGAATTGATCTCTTGCATTTGGGAGCTCTCGTGTTACCCTTATCATCTAACTCAACCACATCTGTGGGCATCTTGCTCTCGAATGGAGAGTTCACAGACAGGGCAATCAGGTGGGGGATGAAGTTCCTGATCATATTGTACACACCTATCCTCACGTCAGGTGGAACCTCTGAGCCAAGGATATGATGGTGTTCCCCGAATGAGAGATTCTTGAGATACTCTTGAGTGGGATTAAGGCCTGTGGAAACCATTATTGCCTGAGTGTCAGGTGGAATCGAATCGTAGGAAACCGCTATGAGCGTCTGTACCCACCAAGCGAGTTCTTCGATGGTGGTGCAAGGCGGTGTGGCTACCTCTAGTATCCACGTGATTGAAGTGACATTGGGGTCATGGCCTATGAGCGTATACTCTCTTACTGTTCCGTCTGGTGCTTCGTACCTAGCAACAATTCTAGACCCCCTTTCACCTTCCTCTGTCTGGGTAGACTGTTTGTACTTTCTCTTAACCGAAGCAATCTGGGCTGTCTGTATTCGTTTATCCAGTGCCCCTTTTGTTCGGGACACCACTCTGTCGAAAACACTAAGGATTTCTTCTCCCTGAATCCAGCTCCCATCGCGTTTTATGACCTGTAGCTCGACCTCAATTCCGTGGGAAAATGGAAGTTCTGTTTCTTCCTTCACCGCGGATGATTCCATCTACCCACCTCGAGTTTGAACATCGCTGATAATATTCCCGTAAGAATCTCTTCGTTGTATGCATGACGCAGAGGCAGTGTGATTTCCAAAACCATCTCTAGGTCTGACATATTCATCATCGAGATTAGATTATGCGTGAGTCTACCTCCTCCGTAGAGCCCCGAGTCCCTGTAGGTTGTGATTCCGATTTCCTCTAGCCTTGATGTAATATCTTTCATCAAACTGCCCGCGATGTGAATGTACCTCTCGCCAACAACTATGGATTCCGCATCGCCGATTGGATGAATAATATGCGACCACGTAAGAACAACAATCCTACCATTCTTCGCTTGTCCCAAGACTGACTTAGCAGTGTAGGGAATTCTTGCGATGCTGTTTGATACTCCATCTCTCTGATCGACAAGGATGAGTGATGGAAATCCTGTAGATGCTTCCCTAATTCGTGTTAGCGCATCCCAGAGTGGGTCTGGTTGGGTTCTTGCAAGAACGCAGATGAGCGAGTTTGATTTGCCTGTCCGGAACGATCCCTCGTCATTGAGTTTCCTGGCTTGGGCCTGGCTTTCCAGTGTGCGAACTACTGTGCGAATGCGTGCGACTCTCTGGGTAAGATTCTGTGTGATGCGCATAACCTCTGATATCTTCTCACTGATGTCTATGGGCTTCGGGGAGTTCATCGTAAGTCCTACTAGGTGTAGCTGTCACATCCGTCACTACTCATCATCGTAGTGATATTATACTTGCTGCGCCATCCCCTGGATAACAGTCCTATTCCGTTGCCACTGATTGGTAGATCTCTTTGCATTTTCCGCTTGTCTCTTTCAACCGATACCAGACGGATTCGCGTCCCTCCCTTCGCGAAACTCTCTTGATCAAAATCTCGTATTCGAAGTTCACTAGATCGCGAAGCAGCTTCATTGCATCTTGGTTCTGGAAGTGACTTTCATTCACTCTTCCATCTCTAACCCGAATAGCTAACGGCTTGAGTGATTTATCTGCGGAGTCGAGCTCTATCAAGGCCTTGCGATATTTCTCAACTGGATCATCCATACCATACCCTCCCACAAGTGGTGTCATTCCGGTACCGACCGAACCGCGTCCTATCTCATCGAGGGCGTCCATTGCATTCTGAAAGTGATCGTAGGCATCTGAGAGGCAGGTCTTGATTGCCTTCAAGGTTCTTTGACGTTCGCTCATTTTGTTGCACCACGGAAGAATAAGAATAGAGGTGACAGCGTGGCCTCTGTCACCATCTCATTTCTCTGACTAAAACTGAGGGGCGTCCTCAAGCTCACCTGCGAAGTGACAAGACACAAAGTGGCCGTCGCCCATATCTCTGTCCTCGGGCATCTCTCGCACACAGATCTCCTGTGCGTAGGGGCACCTGGGATGGAACCTGCAACCTGATGGAACGTTGATTGGGCTTGGTGGTTCTCCCTTGAGAGACTCCACGCGGCGTTTCACAGTTGGATCACCCGACGGGACTGCAGATATGAGCGCCCGAGTATACGGGTGATATGCGTTGAAGGCAACTTCGTGCGCTGGACCCAACTCCATTATCTTCCCAAGATACATGATTCCGATTCTATCGGCGATATATGTTGCGACCGCAAGGTCGTGGGTGATGAAGAGGTATGTCAGACCCATTTCCTTTCTGAGGTCCAGCAGGAGGTTCAGAATCTCTGCACGAATGGATACGTCAAGCATCGAAACCGGCTCATCTGCAACCATGAACTCCGGATGAAGAATGAGTGCTCGTGCAGTTGAAATCCTCTGTCGCTGACCCCCTGAAAGCTCGTGGGGATAGCGATCGATGTAGTCCTCTGCCGGTGTTAGTGCAACACTTTCGAGAGCCTCAAGCACCCTTGCTCTTCGCTGACTTGGAGTAAGCGGGAGCTTGTGTACGGACAGTGGTTCTGCCACTATGCTGTAGATACTCTGCTTTGGATTAAGTGACTCATATGGGTCCTGGAACGTAATCTGCATCCTCTTGCGAAGCTCTTTCATCTCATTCCGGTCAAGCTCGTCTAGACTTTGCCCTGCATAGATGACCTGCCCATCAGTTGGTTCTTCAAGATAAAGAATGGTGCGTCCTGCTGTGGTCTTGCCGCATCCTGACTCACCTGCAAGTACCAGAATCTCTCCCTTCTTGATATCAAACGTTACTCCGTCGACTGCGCGTACATAGAGTTCCTGTTTATAGAGCAGCGATGACAGGAATCCTGTGTTGACTGGGAACCATTTTGTCAGGTTTCGTATCTCGATGAGGGGCTCCCCTTCCGAAATATCTGCTAGTCCTGTGAGGTGTCTACTTTCTTGCAATGTCATCTTTCATCACTCCAAATCTACAGTCAACTGGCCCTTGAGTTGTTCAGCAAAGTGGCATGAAACCCACCTGCCTGGGTCAACCTCATCAAATGAGGGCTCTTCACGCGTACAGATTTCCTGTGCATACGGACACCTAGGATGGAATCTACAACCAGTTGGAGGGTCTATAAGATCGGGAGGTATACCCGGTATAGACGTGAGTGTCTTTTTCTCCGCTTTCACCATGCTTGGAATCGCACCAACAAGGCCAGTTGCGTAGGGGTGTACTGGGTCCTTGTATACTGAAACGACATCTGCGAGTTCTGCGATACGTCCTGCATACATAATTGCCGTCTTATCACAGGTCTCTGCAATAACGCTAAGGTCGTGAGTAATCAGAATCAGTGAGAGACCAAGGTCTTTCTGTAGTTTCTGCATTAGCTTCAGAATCTGCGCTTGGATTGTGACGTCAAGCGCAGTTGTTGGCTCGTCCGCAATCACAAGGTCCGGGTTGCAGGCTAGAGCCATGGCAATCATAGCACGCTGACGCATTCCTCCTGAGAACTCATGTGGATAGTTGTGTATCCTTCCTGGGTCCAGACCGACCATTTCGAAGAGCTTGGCGCATCTGTCAAGTGCCTCTTCTTCTGTCACATTCTCGTGCATCAAAATGGCCTCGGCGATCTGCTCGCCAATCTCGAACACAGGGTTGAGTGCGTTCATTGCGCCCTGGAAGACTATAGCCACATTTTTCCATCTGATGTCTCGCATCTCTCTTGCACTTTTACGCAGTAGATCTTCTCCCTTGAAGTAGACGTTTCCACCGACAATGTTGGCAGCCGGCGGTAGCAGCTGCATAATTGAATACGCAAGACTGCTCTTTCCACACCCGCTCTCTCCTGCAAGTCCAAGAGACTCGCCTGATTCAAGCTGAAGGGAGACGTTGTCTACTGCTTTTACCAGGCCCTTCTGGGTCTGATAATACATGCGCAGGTTCCTAATATCTAACAATGGCATGATACTGATCTCCGCCGGAGCTTCTGTAGTCCGGGTCTGTTCGTTACCCTTCGAGCTGAGGTTCCTCTTGAGTGGGCTTAAATATGTTGCTTTCTAAGAGAGCAACCACATCGAGGTACCTGCTCAAGCAATGGCCTGTGATTTTATTGTTTATAGTGTTGAGGTATGGGATTCATGATGGCGATGTGGTACTGAGAATCTTGACACATACGAACGACTCCTCAATGAATTCTGAGTCATTGTGTCATAACGAACCGTTGGTGGACAGAAAGAACCACTGGTTACTCGTGTGGTGTGCTGTGCTTCTTTGTCCGAATCACCATTGAGATAACTGCAAGTTTCCTCCCTTGCGTCCACTGATTCTGTCTGACCTAGAACAGGCTCAAGCATTCCGTTTCTTCATCAGAATCGCTTTTCTTTGCTGAGTTTGCGGCTGTTTGACTCATATGATTGATACTGGTCGTATACGTCTATGAGCAAGCAATTCCGCCCACCAGAGCATTGCGTGATGGCACAAGTCGAAAACATGAAAAGCCTTCAGAGGGTTTCTAGGGATTACAGTGATTCCGATGTCTGTGAGGTCGTTTCCTGAGAGGCGAGATGAACCAAGAAAGTGGGTCCTCCTTATACCTGTGGTACTGCTGGTTGGGGGCGGGCTGTTGATGTGGCTTCACCCGGTACTATCAACTGGATTCATCGGAGCCGTTGTTGCTCTTACTGGGGTCATGTCAGTCTTCTTGGTGGGCATGGTCTACGCCGATTTATGGGTGGCGCATCGCAGGACCAAGCAGATGGTCAAAGAGCGTCAGGCCTCGTTTCAAGAGGCGGAGTCCCACGAAATGGACGACTACGACCCCTTCAGGGACGAGCTTGAAGATGAGCACGAATGAAGTACAATAGGCGATGGTTTAATCAAATATACGCAGACCATGACCTTTTTTAGGGTTTTCTTGCGGGTTCTGATATCGGAAGAATAAGTCAACGGAGCGATTCTCACTGAATCGGGATGCAGATTCCGAACTCGAGTTTGTCGTTCCTGAAAACGGAGGTCAGTGTTTGTCCCAAAAAACCGAAAAGAGTTGGAAAGACAGCAATTGGTATGTTAGCATGACGGGTTTCTGGAAGGAGTATAGGAAACACCGCATGGGAATTGTTGGTCTTGCAATAATAGCCCTTTATGTTGCGATTGCCGTCGGTGCTCCCTTGATTGCCCCATACGACCCATCCCCGAGCAACAAGATAGCCCCAAGTTTTCTTGCTCCTGGGTGGATGCAAGTCTTCGATCCCACAGGTGTGCAGTCGGGCGAGTTTCTACCGGATACCAATGTCACAACACCGGATGAGAACTTCGTAGAAGTCTTCGGGAACGATACTTACGGCGCAGGGTCCTCCTTTGAGGCAGCGCACAATCCAGAAGAGAACTACATGAATCTCACGTGGACCCATCAAGCCGGAGACAATCCTGGGTTCATCACTATGCCTGAAAGTGATATGCCTGATACTGAAAATTTCATCTACTTCTACCAGGAGTTTGAATGGCTGTTCAACGGGCTTCCTTCGGATGGTAACCTCACTCTTGAACTATCAGTGAAACTGGAGGGTTCTTTCGCAAATGAATCATCCGGCGGTCTGATGTTCAAGGTATATGTCTGGTTTATTGATCCTTCTGGCGACTTCAGACTGGTATACGATTCATCGCCCCCCTACCGTGAGGACTGGATTCAGCGAAGAATTGGAATGAACTACTTCGACATAGCTGAGGTATTCGGTGGAATGGTCCCCGATGAAGAAGGGAACATCGAAGATCCTGACAGGACTGTCAGATTCGCTGTGGGTATTGCACCCACGAGGAACTTCCGGTTCTTTGGTGGCAGGTATCCGTATCAAGAATACAGTGGGTCTGTGAAAGTGCGTGTCCGTACGGTAAGCGCAGTAATATATGGGAACTACTTCGGGATTCTCGGCACTACTGACAAGGGCGCCGACGCATTTAGTCAGCTGATTTTCGGGGCACAGATATCACTTATCATAGGCGTTCTCGCAACCGGTCTCTCCACGGCTGTTGGTGTCATTGTTGGAATGACTGCAGGATACTTCGGTGGAAAGGTCGATGAGGCTTTGATGAGAGTTGTTGACTTCCTCTTGGTCATTCCAGGATTGCCCCTGATGATGGTTCTTGCGGCCTTCCTGGGCCCAAGCATTGGGAACATCATCCTGGTGATCTCTATCTTGGGATGGACAGGAACCTCAAGGTTGATACGCTCGCAGGTGCTTGCAGAGAAAAACAAAGCGTACGTCGAGTCTGCGAGAGCAATAGGGGCGTCGGACACGTACATAATATTCCGACATATCTTACCTAACGTGACCCCAATACTCTTTGCAAACATCACACTCGGTGTCGTCGGAGCAATCCTGTCAGAAGCAGGCCTTTCATTCCTGGGTCTCACTGACCCCAGTGTGGCCAGCTGGGGACGGATGCTGGCCGATGCCCGAGACTCGGGAGGGTTTAGCACCGGTGCATGGTGGGTTGTCGTCTTCCCAGGAATGATGATCACTGCGTTGTCACTGGCTTTCACTTTCGTAGGGCATACGCTGGACCAGGTTCTGAATCCACGACTTCGAGAGCGATAAGGCTCTCCATGGAAGAGAGGTCAAAAACTGACCTGTCTTCCTTCTTCCTTTTTGTTGTTCGCTCATTCTCAGCCGCATTTCACAATGAACTGATAGATTTCGAGTATCCCAATCTGTCTGTGTACCAAGGTGTTTGTGTGCAAGTGCAGCTAGCAATCGCCCAGAGCATTAGGCTTATATTGAGGAAGAGTGGTGACTAAATCAGTATACGGTACTTAGCGATACTAGGTACTCATACAACTTTAGTGAAGTGATTAGAACCATGGGATTAAGAGAGTATGTAATCAGACGGGCCATCTACATGTTTCTGCTTGTGGTTGCTGTGGTGTGCTTCAACTTCTTCCTCTTCAGGCTCCCCACATTCATACTCGGCATCAGCCCTGTAGACCTCATGATCGATGACAATCTCAGACGCAATCTCACAAGGCAGGCGCTGGAAGAGCTCTACTTGCGATTTGGTCTGGTTCCTGACCCTGATATGTTTGATTGGATCTACATGTTTTGGCGCTATCTTGTCAATATGTTCACCGGGAACTTCGGTGTTTCATTTGTCAGTCAGAAACCTGTCATTGATGAAATAATGCAGAGGCTGCCAAATACACTCCTACTCATGGGCACCTCGTCCATCGTTGCTATCATCTTGGGCATCTGGACTGGAGTCAGGGTTGCTGCTGACCCCGGCTCTCGAAAGGACGTCAGTGCTGTTACAGTGGCGTTGTTCATCTACGCGCTGCCCGTCTTCTGGATGGGAATGATGTTGTTGATGGTGTTCTCATTCTATCTGAATACCATCAGTGGTGGCTTACTAGGCTTCCCTCTGAAAGGGACAATAGATCCTTACCTATGGTTGGAGATAAAGGCCACAAACAATCCCTTCGGAGGGATAATCATGGCCTTTGATATCCTTCATCATCTCTTCTTGCCGATGATTACTCTAGGCGTTGGTGGATATGGTGGCTACTTCCTATATATGCGCAATAATCTCATCGACGTGATGACAGAGGACTACATCCTTACAGCACGTGCCAAGGGCCTTGATGAGAATCAAGTGCTGTACAAGCATGGCCTGAAGAATGCTCTTCTGCCCATGGTGACGATTATCGCGATGACCTTTGGATTCTTGATCAATGGGGCGACACTCACAGAAACGGTATTCAACTGGAATGGCTTGGGTCGTTACATATTCCGAAGTCTCTTCCGGCTGGACTACCCCGTTGTACAAGCAATCTTCATGATCATTGCCATTACCGCAATCCTGGCCAACTTTGTAGCGGACTTGCTCTACGGAGTACTTGACCCCAGAATCAAGTACGGGTAGTGAACAACTCCTGAGAGATCTGCTCGTGCTGAGCATCAATCGGTGTTTCTGTCAGAGGACAGGTGGGTCAAAGGCGTTTCACTCCTGCCACAGAATGACGACATTGATGCTCAGTCTTGCAGGTCTAACAGATTCGGCAGATTGCAGAGTCTTAGAAGCACATCGCTGACCTTCCGAGAGCATCGGTTTCATTATGAATGGCATGGATGCGTTGTCGCCGTGCAATCGAGGTATAGCCGCTCGGATCTAATGATAGCGCCAGAGAACGATCTGTATCCTTGAGAGAGAGGTCGTGTCTCCCTCAGAAGTGAATTCTGGTCCTACTTCCAGTTATCGGTTAGCGGATAGGCACTCCTAACATCAACATTCCGATATTTCCTATGTGTATCCAATCGCAGCATAACGCTTTTATCATCCACATGACAAAATCAGAACAATCCGATTTCGACTCGGAAGGAGATAGAGAGAATAATGATAAGCAATCGTGCAAAGAGAATTCTTGCTCTTGCGTTCGTTGCTGCCTTCACGTTCATGGCAATGTCACCGATATTTGCCAAAGCACAGACTTTCGACTACGGACTGAAAGAAGGTCCGTTTGTCGACAATCTTGTGTTCAACGTGATAGAGGGCGACGACCAGCAGGTTCTCGCACTGCAAAACAACGAGATTGACCTGATAGGTGACATGGTCGATCCTGTCCACCTGCCGACTCTAGACGCAGCTGAGAATATCGCCGTCGAGAACGTGCAGCGGAACGGGTACGGATACGTGACAATCAATACTGCCAAGTATCCCATGAACATCACTGGATTCAGAAGAGCTCTTGCCTTTGCTCTGGACAAGTATGCAATCTCTGAAGATGTCTGGGAGGGTCTATCCCTGCCACAGGACTCCTGTGTTCCACGGGTCAACCCCTGGTCAACTGAGGGGCTCCTGGACTACACCTACTACGAGTCCAATGTTGCGCTGGGAAAGGAACTGCTCGAGGCTGCTGGCTTCGTGGATACCGATGAAGATGGCTGGTATGACGAAGGTCCGAACGGCCCCTGGGAGAACAGAGGTCCCAATGGCGAGATTCTCGTCGAGTGTGCTCAGTCATCCAACATCGCTATAGAGGTTGGAGCCCTTGTTGCCGAGGCACTCAATAACCTCGGGATACCGGCTGTTTCTCAGCCGACAGACTTCTACGAGTACCTCACCCGGCTGTACTTCCACGGCGACTACGACATGACCTTTCTGGGTTCTAGCTTCAGCAGCTTCAATGTTGACTGGCTGGCCTACGAGTACTGGTCAGAGTACGCAGATGAGGACTACTGGAACTTCCCGAACTTCAGGAATGAAACGTATGACAGCTGGAGAGATCAGCTCCTCTATTCAACTGAGTACGAGGATGTCTACGAGGCAGCCTTTGAGATGCAGAAGATCTGGGTCTATCAGTGCCCAATGATCATCTGTTACTCGAACACGCTGCTCTCCGCCTACAGGACCGATCGGTTCGAGGGCTATGTCAACGATGTCAGCGGTGGTGTACCTGGATGGTGGACGAACTACAAAGTTCATCTGAAGGATGATGTGGGTGGACCGTTCGGTGGATCATTCCGTTGGAGCAATCCGCTCGACCTTGACACCTTCAACTTCATGGCAAGCTCTTCAGCTTACACCATGAACGTTTTGGCCCAGCTATACGACGGTCTCCTTACCCTGGATCCGAATGGTGAGGACCTGCTATGGCTTGCTGAGAGCTACACTGTAGAGACCCACGAGGACAACGAAGCGATTCCTGAAGGTCATACGAGGTTCGTCTTCGACATGGTCCAGAATGCAACCTGGACTGATGGAAGACCTCTGACGGCCTTTGATGCTGCCTTCTCGCTGAACTTCTATCGTGATGCGCCAGGCAACCCCTACGGTGTCGATCTGGTTGACGTTACAGCGGCCTTCGCTCAGACAGACTACAGACTGGTTGTTGAGTTCAACACTTTGTCATACTGGCACCTGACCAACATCGCGTACAAGCCGATCATCCCGAAGCACGTATTCGAGTTGATTCCGCTTGAGGAGTGGACCCAATGGAATCCCAACCCTCCGACTGAGGCTATGGTGACCTCCGGCCCATTCAACATATCCGAATATGTTGCAGGTGAGTTCACAGAGATGGCTCGCTTCGACAACTACGTCTTTGCTCCATCTGAGCCCACAGATACCACCACCACTACAACCACCACTACCACAACAACGGAGGAGCCAACTGAAGTTGACTTCACCATGGCTATCGTGGCTGGTGCTGTTGGTGCAGCAGTTGTGATTCTGGTTGGCGGCTACGTGCTCATGAGACAGAGATAGTTTTAGCTCAGGGGACCATGGTCCCCTTTTTCCTTTCTTTTCTGATTGCAGATTGCATTGAACCTATCTTCTTTAACGGTTGAATACTTGGAACACAAAGTGTTGGGCCGATGAATATCCACAGGGATCATCTCACAGTCGTTGCTATGTCGTCCCTCCCGATAATTGTGGGTTCTCTGGTGGCTGGAGCCGTGAAAAATACGGCGTTGATTGGAGAGGTGATCGGGAATACTTCCGGGTTTACAATAATCGACTTTGCCGTTCAGGCTCTCATCTCTACAGTGCTGGGGGTGCTGGTTGTGTACGCACTCTTCTATTTGATGAAGCAGAAGGGCCGAGGGGGCAGGAAGCTTGTGGTTGCCCTTGTAGTCTCGCCCATTCTGGGATTTGTGTCCATCTTCATAGGGCAGGCGTTCCTGCTCATTCTCTTCAAGGGTAGTACCAGTGTGCTTGAAGGATTCCTGCTCGCAGTCTCTGTCGGGGTGTCAATGTTGTCTCTGGCACTCGTGATCATTGATGCCATCCCCCCGCTGCTCAGGAATCTGTTCGTGGCGTTCTACGGCAGTATCTTTGGAACCTTTCTAGGTGTGACCATGGTCACCACGAGCATGGTTGTTCTGATTGTGTCATTGGTGATCGAGGACTATCTCCTGACTACGCACTCACCAATGGCTGACGATGAGTTCATGAGAGATACTATTGGTTCTGACCCGTTCGACTACACTCGAATAAAGTCCGAACAGGTCATGATTGGCGTGGGTGATTTTGTAGCGTACTCTCTGATTGGCGCACATGCCATGGTCTTTTTCCCAATATATGTCTGGATGCTTTCAGTTGTTCTTGCAATGTTGGGAATATTCACCAATACAGTGGTCTTTGCCAAAGTTGAAGAGGTCTTACCTGCCATTCCACTTCCTGCCATCCTTTCGGTCTTTCCTTGGATTGTTCACTTGGTGACACTCTCAGTTCTTTCTTCATAATGGTGCGTAGAGCAAAAACAAGATATTGACAAGACTGATGAAATCCGGTGTGGATAGATATGATATCCGATACGAGACCCCAGAATGTAATTGTCATTATTACAATCATTGCAGGAATAGTAGGTGCGACGAGCCTCTATTCTGCCGCATCATACTACGGTGGTAGTTATGTGCTTGTGCAGCGGTTGGATGTTGAACTGACAGAGATACGCATTGGGAATTTCGACCCGCAAAATATGAGTGTGGATCCCGCACTGTCAGCATTCTTTCAGTTTACGGCGCCTGAGATTGCAAGTGGCAAGACCCGTTTGGAATCTCTGACCGCCTCAATTTACCTAAATGGTGAGTCTTTCAACTATGCCAATTTCAGAAGGAACATCCCTGCCGAAGACAAGCTTATCACCTCTGGGTACAATAAGACGTTCTCAGTGGGTTCTACTCTGGATTCAGACCAAGACAAACAGCTGATCTATGACGCTTATGTAGCTGAGGATTGGACGTTCAGTGTCACATTGTCGATATTCTACACTGCCTTCGAGAGTCGTGCCCAATCATTACGTGTCATGACATTCGTCTACTCAGGTGATTTCCAGTTCTGACCAACCGAGCTCATTCAGCCAGAAGGGACTTCAATTTGGATATTCTATCCACACTGGCCGCATCGACTCCCCCTATCTCAGCTAGCTCAAGCGAAACGGTGTCGAGGTAGAAGGTGAGCGCAAGCATCTCCTCCAGTTTACTCTCGTTTGGAACGCTCAACGTGTTGTGCTCTTGGGATGCCATCACGGCCTTTGTGGCATCGAAACGCCGTGTCATACGCTCGCCTTCAGAGGTGCTCTCTAGGAAGACGGAGCGAATTGAGAAGCGCTTGTACGAAGCCGAGGCCTCCACCTCGTTATGGTTTGCTTCTGGCATTTCCAAGCAAAAGGCAACATGCTTTGCGTTCTCGTTGACTTGGCACTTGGCTCTGTATGCCACGGGGCGCAGGTGTCCGTGAGCAATGAAGATCGGGACCGAGTCGGCCAGTTTGGCTGCTAGTACCTCTGGGTGTTCTATGTCTTTTCCCCACCTATTCTTGCTCAACGCCACTCGCCTGGAGACTTCATTGAAGTCGGTATGTGTGAGACTGAGAAGGCGCTGGGTGAGACCCAGAGTCAAGGATAGAAGTAGGGGGAGAGCTGCCCTCGGCTGAAGCCCTGCAGGGATTCGCTGAGTATATCTGGTGACTGAAATGGCTTCTAGCTGTCCTCCTGTTGTTATGGAGAATACTCTGCAAGAGCGCCTCTTTGCCTCTCGGTACGAAGAGAGGGTTTCTTCAGTGTTGCCGGAGTAGCTGACTGCAAGAACGACCCAGTTCTTGTCGACAAAGGCGGGGAGTGAGTAGTCTCTCGCAATCACAATAGGAACGGGTGAGATATCAGAGAGTAGTGCTCTCACGTATTCTCCTGAAATTGAGCTACCGCCCATGCCCACGAAGCAGACCCCTCTCAGCCCTTCCTTCGAAGCCTCTTCTGCAGTTTCTATCATTTCTCTGTCTGGGCGAACGATACGCAGAAGGTCTGGAAACGACCTAATCATTTCTCGCATGTCATTCTCTGGTATGTCAGCTATTCTCAAAGATTCCACTTCAAATCCATCCTCAGTGATATCTAGCTTATCACGATTTCGAAAGCCCTGTGCATCTCAGAGATCGCATCTTCAGACATTCTTGAAACAGCCCACACCACTCTGAACGATGCATGCAAGTATCCGCGAAGGAGAAGACTAATACGGCACTTTTGCAGTACATGCTCTCACACAAAAACAGCGAGAGATGTGATGGAACATGGGAGTAATGAAAGCCGCAGCTACCAGGGGTCTAATACCTGCAGGTAACAAGGTCAGTGAGCTCCGTGACAACTTGACTAGGCTCATGACTCAGATGGCATTGGTTTTGGAGGAGCGATTCGGTCAAGACGGACTCGATGCAATCGCTGAGATATTTCACAATCTCGGGATAGAAGATGCAAAGAACATGAAAGAACGTCTGGGCCTCGGGGACACCTTGTCGGATGCTGTTGATGCATGGAAGATAGTAGGTCATGTGATGGGGGCCAAGATGGAAGCAAGAAAGGTTTCAGCTGATCGTGTCGAAACTGTCCATCCATTTTGTCCTCAGTATGAGGCATTCAAAGATGCTGGGAAGTTGTACTGTGAGTCCGTTTGTCTTCCATATGTTCGAGCAGTAGGAGAAGGTATCGGTGATGGCGTGACAATGGAAGTCGTTCGCCCGGCTGATACGGATTCAACTTGTATCAAGGCGCTTGTGTTCACACGAGGGCAGAATGACTGAACCGGATGCAATCATGCTTCCATGAGCCTGGCGGTCTTCGCAGTATACGTGCAGCAGTATTTCTTCAGCAAAGGACTCCTTGGCACAAGACGGTTTCGTCGTTTCACACACTGGAAGAACGGGGCGTTG
>CAZLEV010000004.1:107441-245568 GCA_964558645.1 uncultured archaeon | reverse complement strand
CAATGAATCACCGTACGAGTCGCTCAGCCACCGCTGCTGCTTATAGGCATTACGGGATGGCAAGGCTATCCTAAAGTTTCTTTCGAATCTTCTTTGCGTACTCCTTTGGAATCTCAGACGGATCCTGCCAGTCATCTTCATCATCAAGAAGAACGGGTTTCTCTGCCCTTCTGCACTTGCCTGTGTCAGTCATTTTGCGTTCTTTACACAAGCTGTACTGGCACCAAGGTCCGTCGCATTCATCATCAACCCATGTGCACCAATAGACCCTCTTTCCATGACGTCGAATCGTCTTCAATGCGCTTGGTTTTCTCTCACACCGGAATCTCTCGCATGCCGGTGTACAATCGGGAAGGTTCTCACTCATGCTGACAGTCTCCTCAGACTTGAGTCTTCTAGTTACGCTTCTTTAGCGGCCTCTATGATTTCTTCCAGACCTACTAATGCTCCATCAATGATACTTATTGTTCTTTCCAGTTTATACTTGGCCGAGGTGTATTCAGTATCCGATATGTCCCCTATCTTGAATTTGGCATCAAGGCGACTCATGTCTCGTTGGATATCTTTGCTACGGGACTCCATCTCCTTGACCCACCCCTTAGATTCGTTTAGCTGGGACTTCAGCCGAGTCTTGAGCTGTTTCACTTCCTCCACAAGTTCACGGCGCTGTTCTTCGTATACCACGGAGTCTAGTGAGTCCACAATCTCGTCAAGTTTTACGAGCTTTCCCTCAAAGCGTTTCAGATCTTGGGTGGTCCTCTCCAGAGGAACCATCCCCTTGACTTCAAGAAGGACTCTTCTTCGATCCTTCATCATCTCAAGAGACTTCCTGAGCTTCTCCGCTCTAGCTGTGAGAACAGCTCGGTCGGCATGCTCCAGTGAGAGAGCTTGGCGTGTTGCCCTTGTCTGCTGGATAAGCCTGTCAAGCTCGCGATTGATGACGCCCAACTCAGCGTGAGCAAGCAATATGGCCAGTGTCTTCTTCTCTACACCTTGAATATTGAAGTTGAACTCAGGTAGTGAATCTGTGAAGGCGATATCAGAAGACGTATCCTCCACATCGTCAAGCTTTCCCGAATGATGTATTTCGGTTCCTGAGGGTAAAATCTCTCCGCAGAACTTGCAGAACTCCCCAGGTGGCACATCCAAGCCGCATGCTGGGCACACAACTAATCTCTTAGGCATAGGGACTCTCCGCCAATTTAATGAATATGCCAGGCTTAGGATACCTGCTACTCTTCGAACTTGGATATTCTCACACCAAGGTGGCCAACTTGGCTGCAATCTGATCCAACTTGGCTTTGGAGTTGACAATTGTTTCTGCACCATAGGTTGGCAGTACTTTGAGTTCTTCAATCAAAAGTGCAATTGCGACATTCGGTTCTATTTCCTTCTTATCAAACGAACCATCTGGGAACGTGATTGACGCTTCAATCCATTTCGTCTTCGTTTCATCGGCAGGAAACAGGCAATATGCATAGTCGTCGTTGCTGCAGATGAAAGATGGTGTGTTTTCCCATGCTTCTGCTAGTAGTGCGCCAAACTTCTTCGCGTTTTCTGCCTTGTTTGCCATTAAGGTTCACCATTGTAGTCTGGATGCAATCTAGCTGACCTCACAGCGACGCCTTATTTGTTTTGCTGGTTATGCGCGTTCAACTATGGTCTGTGCCAGACAAACGAATAATAGGCAATATCGCCAGATTCCTTGACTGTTGCGATGATAAACTTCTTCCGGACACTGGTGGCCAGTCTTCCTGCTCTGACAATGTCGAGAGGGGCAACGCCTCTCTTCTGTGGGATCACATGGACCAGAAATGGTGCATGATCAATTCCAGGCCCCTTCTCATAGACTGCAAAATCAGTTCCGAATTTTAGTCCGGGACGTATGATGTAGCCCTTCTCTCTGAGCTGAGAGTATACAAGTAGTCTATCCTTGAATTCGCCATCTTGGTCAAGGCCAATCTGAAGTAGGTCATTCTCCGTCAGCAGCCGATCCTGAATTGGGTCGTGCACACAGATACGGTCTTTTGCGACCAGATAGGCACATTCAAGCAATGATAGCTCGAGTGGCTTATCGAATTCAGGTGACTTTGGCTTTCTAATTCCCACTGGCTGTCCAAAGTATCCCTCTGCATAGAGTGCTGAACCATGTTCTGGATTCCAGACTACTGCTCGATCCACCGTAAACTCGGCCGTGACATCACTCTTGCACTCTGGTACCAAATATGTTCACGCATCCGACTATGTATTCAGGGTTAGTGAGAGACCACGGATGGTATTGGCGGCATCTTCACTCAGATTGGCCATCTCTTCTATTGTATTGATGAAGTCACGTGTCCTCAGAATCGCGGCAATTGGGATATCACTTGGATAGAGCTTGCTGACGACGTCTCGCACAAGAACGTCAATCTCCTTCTCTATCCTGCAGATATCGTCTGTCTTTGCTATGCTGTTTTCAATGTTCATAGAAAGGAATCTTATGGCCTCTCTCTGGCTTGCCACAATGTTGTCAACTAGTTGAGCGAGTTGTTCAATACAGGCCTTTAGTTCGCCACTTGGTGTCCATTCAGAGGCGACTGCTGCGAGGTGATAGCAAGCTATCTCAGCTCCGTCAATGAGCTTGTCATTGTAGTATACTAGGCGAAGCAAGTCCTCTCTCTGCATGAGCGAGTTGGCCGCTGCCAGTTGGTTCAGAATGGATCGCTTCAACTCATCACCCTTCTCTTCATAGCTGGTGATCTTCTGCAGGTCCTCCTCCTTTGCTGGTTCGCTCTTTTCAAGCCATGTAGATATCGCACTTGAGAGTACCTTGTGTGCAGATAGTGCAACTCGAAAATGCTCGTCCAGCATCTGAGTCACGTTTGCGAGTTCTCCACTCATATAACGACCATTGTCCAACACCATCTTCGTGACGTCCCTGTATGAGCTGCTGTCGGTTTAGGACCAGTTTTAAATCTTCTTGACCTCCTCCAACGTCGGGAAATGATGTAGATGGAACCTTGGCAGATAGTATTGGCGCTGATTCAGGGTCTTGTTGAATGGTTGCCCATCAGCAGCGAGGGGCAAGTAGTCCTGTTTGCCTACAATTTCGGCAATGTGCCTCAGGAATATCTGATATCCCTTGCAATATGGCTTCATCTTGGCACCGCTCTTGCTGTGGTGGCCCGCTATCCTCGAGATATTCTGCACATACTGCTGTTGCGAGACCGCAGTCTATTCAGATTGCTGCTTATTGCCACAGTTGGCACAGCCATGACTGCAATCCCCCTCTACTTCACCCTCAAAGCTGCAATGACTACATTCCAAGGAGAAGCACTCAACGTTTCAGTTGGGGTCTTACTACTGATGACAGCCGTGGTGCTGTATCTGCCCTCTCGCAGAAGCAACACTGTCATAGATGAGGGCTCTCGGGAACCAACCTCCCGTGAAGCACTGGCAACTGGCCTCGTTCAGGGCTTCTCGGTCTTACCTGGCCTGAGCCGATCAGGACTCACAATCTCTGCCCTTCTCCTACAAAAGGTGGACAAGGAAAAGGCACTTCGCTTCAGCTTTCTGATGAGTGTGCCGGCTGTACTCGGAATCCTCGGCATTGAACTCCTCACAGGAGGGTGGTCACTTTCAGTAGTTTCGCCCATTGATCTGTTCCTGATGGAGCTGATTGTTTTCGCGGCCGGTCTGCTATCCATGGAGGTATTGTTGAGAGTGGCGAGATCTATTAGCTTCTGGAAACTGTGCGTGGTCATCGGCACCATTGCGATTGTCTTTGGTCTACCCGCGTTCTTCTGAGAGTTCATGCTGAGCGTTTCTGAAACATGATGGCAATCGGAGCATTGGCCTTTCTCCATTCTGCCAGTTTTCCCTCATAGTCCAACGGAATAGGATGCCGTCCGTGATTTCCGATGATCACGAACAGGGTGTCCTTTCTGGCCTGTCGAAGAAGCACCTTGATCCAGTTATCGGTTCTTCTCACAATCTTCTCGAGCAATGTCTTGGGTGGTGTTCGATGACCGTATTGGGCGTAGAGGCTCTCAAAATCAAGGAAGTGCATCAGCAAAAGTTCGCTCTTGTAGATGTGTTTCGTGGCTTCGACATAGGTGGACATGTCGTCTCTAGTATTGACAGTATAAATCGGATCGAACCGGAAAACTTCCATGTCTTCTTCTCGGCATATCACGCGAGTAAATTTGCCGTAGTCTTTCACATAATCGATGAGGTGAAATCCTTGACTGCTATGAAGCAAGTGGTTCATGAGAGGCACCGCATACGGGTCATCGGTTTCGATAAGCGCCAGAGCCTCAAGTTCTCGGATCATTGCCTCAGGCTTGTACACTACTGCTTCGAAAAGGCCGAAGTTATCTATCACCACAACTACCATGGCAATCGGACTGAATCTTCGTGTTAGATCTTCATTAGGCTGGGGAAGCTCATCTGGAATCTCAATACCCATAAGCCTGAGTATAGTCGAGGTAAATTCCTCTGCATAGGATCTGACTTGGGGAAATGACATTGATTCGATGACACCACACAACGGATTATAGCTCACTTGGGTATTATCCGGCAGTGTGCTGTAACACTTCTATCTACTAAAAGACCTTTCTCGGCTCATCTGTCTGTTGCAGAAGGATTATTACGCCACTGGATAGACTTCCTCTGAAGGCAGCGAAATGACTCTCAAGAATATACTCTACAATGACCACATCAAATTCGTCCTCTCGGGAGGGAAGGGCGGCGTCGGAAAGACCAGCTGCGCCGGCGCAATGGCGCTCATATCCGCAAGTCGGGGCCTACGAACTCTGGTACTATCAACTGACCCGGCCCATAGTCTCAGCGACAGCTTCGATCAAGACCTTACTGGTGGCGAGATGATTCCTATCAAGGGAGTCGATAACCTGTGGGGGATGGAACTGGACACTGAGAAGGGCATGAAGGAATTCCAAGAGAATATCGGCTCATATGGTGCAGGCCCTGAAGTGGAGATGGCCACTCAATTCATGGGTGGGATGGAGGGTATGGCGCCTCCCGGATCCGATGAGGCTATGGCATTCGGGAAGATACTCGAGTTCATGGGGGATACGAGCTTCGATCGGGTGATATTCGACACGGCTCCCACGGGGCATACGCTAAAGCTGCTTGAGCTTCCTGAGGTGCTGGACAGTTGGTTGGGTAAGATTCTGACCTTACGACAGAGACTCAGCTCGATGGTCGCAGGCCTTAGAGGTATGTTCGGTGGTGGGGAGGAGGAAGACACCTCCTGGGAGATGTTAAAACAGACGAAAGAGAAAATACGTCTTGCCAGAGTTGAGCTTGCAAATCCTGAGATGACCCAATTCGTGGTAGTCATGATTCCTGAGGCAATGGCCGTCTTTGAAACCCAACGTCTCCTGGCAAGTCTTCATACTTGGGAGATTCCTGCAAGCAACATGATAGTGAATCAACTGATTCCTCCAAATCCGGATTGTCCCTTCTGCTCTTCCAGGAGAGAGATGCAACAAGAGAATCTCAAGGACATTCGCGACATCTATGCCGATCTGGACATCACAGAGGTCCCTCTCTTTGCGGGCGAAATCAGAGGAATCGATGGACTTAGAAGGCTCGGAAAGATATTGATTAGCGATTTGGAGGAATAGTCTGTGCGAGCTGCAACAAAACGGAAAATTGCCTCGATATTGCTTGTAATCCTATTCTTGGTTTCCATCGTAGCAGCTCTGTATACGATGTACAAGGGTTAGAAACCAAAAGAACCGTGACTAGTTGCTCTTTACCCGCTTGACTACAGGGGGGCGAACTTTGTAGAGTATTCTTCCTCCACAGAACGGGCACTTAACGCCCGGCAGGGTCTTAAGATCTTCTGGAGTAACTTCGTGTTTGCAGTTGTGACATATGTATACCATGGTGACCCGCCTCGTCTGCTCAGACTTCGAGTTGCACATATGAAGCTTTGCTTTGGGCATCCGAATTTCCCATTAGTTTTGGGCGACAACTACTCCCTTCACTAGGCCCGCGCTTATGACCTCTTCAATCTTAACTCGGACCAGAGTCCCGGGTGAGTAGCCCCCGCTTACAGTCATGAGAGGCCCGTCTGTCAAGGGATAAATCATAGTGTAGCCATGATGGTCGAACGAGGGTTCAGCCGCAATGCCTCTGATGGTTTCACCTACGTAGTCTTTCTTCTTCTGATAGTTGATCTTCTCGGCGACTCTTCTGAGACGTTTTCCTATCGGGTCGCGTTCTGATGCACTTCGGAACTCTTCAAAGGCCGAACCCGGCAAGGCCCTGAAGCCATACAGAATTATTCTCTCTGCCCCGGCCTCGCTCAATTCCTTCATCATGTCCTCGGACTCCCTAACTGTATTCTCGTCTTCACCCGGCAATCCATAGATGAAGTAGACGTAGGGATTCATCTTGTATTTCACAGCTGTTCTGACCGCTCTCAAGACATCAGCTGGACCCCCGCATTTTCCAATCCGCTCTGCGTGTTCAGGCGAACCTGTTTCAAGGCCGATATTTGGGGATATATGCGATAGCACCCCGGATATACTTCGTGCGACTTGGTCAGAGAAAAGGCAGGCCTTCATGTTCTCAATACTGATGTGGCAATCCCCATCCGAAATCTCGGGAATCTCTACTAGGGTTTTCAACAGGTCACTAATTGCATCGATATTGGCTGGCGGTTCGCACGGATTCGTCATTGGATACAGTCCTCGTGAATAGTCCAGAAAATCGGGCGATTCTAATACGATTCTGTGCACTCCAAGTTCAACGAGCTCCCTGACCTCCGCCACCACACTCTCTATAGGTCTGCTCCGCGGTGGTCCCCATATATTCGGGACACTGCAGAAGCCGCATCCGGGAGGAATCCCTTCAGGACAGCGTTGCCGTCGGGTGCTCTCAGGGGAGTCACAGTTTCCGCAGTGGCTGCATTCTCGCCCATCAGGAAGTGTGATTTTGGCTCTGTTGAAGTTGGAACACCCCCGTACCGTTTCTACATAGACTCTGCTGGCCTGATAAGCTCTGTAGTCTATAACACGCACAGTGGAGGGTGGAAACTCTCTCCACAGTACATCTTCGGGTATGAGCCGCCTCTCTCCTGTAAATATGGTGTTGTTGCCTTCGAGGTATGCAATACCTCTGATTTCCGTCAGGTCTATCTCATCATGAAGAATCCCTCTATCCACCAGCTGGGCAAGTGTTTCTTCACCTTCACCGACAACCAGCACGTCCGGTCTGCACACTTGAAGTGTGTTCCGCCAATCAGTGGCAATCGGTCCACCGAGTAGTACTTTTCCATTCGGCCTTGTGTGTCGCCATATCGCAGTGCATCTGCTGATGACTGGCAGATCCATGCTCATACCGCTGATCGCACAATGGCTGTATCCTTTCAGTGTTCTCCTTGTACTGAGAATGTCCTCAATCCTGTGAATCCGACATGATATGTCAGCTCTCTCGAGAACGCCTGCTATGGCTCGCGGCCCGCAGCCGATGGAATCCCGGGAGCTGCTCCTTATCCCGTGGCCAGCACTTAGCGCGTCAACGATGACTACTGACATTCTATTTAAAGAAGCTCAGTTAACTCCTCTTTACTCTTGTCAATGTCCTCTTTCTTCCCCCGCAGTTGCACTTATATGGCACTCCCACATCTATGGGTCTATCAACTGCAAGAAAAAACACATTTCAGGAGTAAGTAAACTCTGTCCGATGAAGGTGGTATTTGTCCCAATTGCGGTCTCCCTGCAGACCTCTGTGTGTGTGAGACCATAGCGCAAGAAGAAGCTCGAATAACGGTGACTGTCGAACGAAGAAAGTGGGGAAGACTGACCACTGTTGTAGAAGGCTTCGATAAGAATATAGACCTTGGTGAAATGGCCACGAAGCTGAAAAGCAAGCTTGCGTGCGGCGGTGCCGCGAAGCGTGGACATGTTGAACTCCAGGGCGACCATCGTGGAGTAATCGTTGATGTTCTTTCCAAGATGGGTTTCCCTGAGGATTCAATCAAGGTCGACTGGTCATTCAAGGGTGGACGAAGATAAGGCCCATCATGAAGATTCGTTGTCTGAAGAACTGAATGCTCTCGAAGAGGCTGTGGCAACTATCTTGCTATCTTCCAGTCGATTTTGCATCGATTTCGAGCACTTCAACGATTTCCTTGTAGCGATTCCTCACAGTCACCTCTGTGACGCGGGCAACTTCGGCAATCTCTCTTTGAGTCTTTCTTTCATCAAGCATTATTGAGGCAACATATATTGCAGCTGCAGCAAGGCCAAGCGGATCTCTTCCAATTGTCAGCCCCTTCTCGCGGCTCTGCTGGAGTATCTCCACAGTTCTCAGTTGTACAGGGCTTGATAGGTCCAGCTGGGACGCAAATCGGGAGATATAGTCGATAGGATTGGACAGAGGTATCTTAACATTCAAGCTTCTCAACAGCAGGCGATAACACTGACCGAGTTTCTTCTTGTCGATTCTTGAAACATCGGCAACCTCGTCAAGAGGCCGCGGTTTGACTCGCATCCGACAAGCGGCATATAGGGTAGCTGCAACCATGGCCTCGATTGATCGTCCTCTGACAAGCTTCTTGATGATAGATTTTCTGTAGAGTAAGGCTGCAAGCTCCCTGATTGGTTTCGGAATCCCGAGTTGGGATGACAACCTCTCCAACTCCGACATTGCTTGAGCCAAGTTTCTGTCCATTGAGCTGTGCACGCGCGAACGTATCTGCCATTTCCTCAGCCTGTAAACCTCAGACCTCCTCCGAGGACTCAACTTCCTGCCTGATGTGTCTCTGTCCCTCCAATCAATCACTGTGGAGAGACCCTTATCGTGAACCGTATACCTCATAGGGGCACCGACGCGACTTCTTGCCTCTGCCTCTTCAGCAGTGAAAGATCTCCACTCGGCACCAGAATCAATGTGATGATCTGATAGAACAAGGCCACATCCCCCACATACTCTCTCACCACGCGCGAGGTCTTCAACGACAAGCTCAGAACCGCACTCCGGGCAAACGGTCTTTTCCGTTGACTCAAGAATACCTTCTTTCTCAGTGGAATAGCCATGTACGCTCTTCACACAAGTCATTCCCCTTGAGTGTGAATGAGATGTTGGTACTGCGGAATGTCAAGGTAGAATCAAGGTGTCTATGCAGCTCCCATTACTCAACTTAACACAGGCGAAAGAACGCTTTTAATGGTTGCGAAGGACGGTTTCCCGATGGACATTCTGTCTATTCTAGAGAAACTCGCTCCGATTCCTTGGGCACTCTCAGTTTTCATTCTTGGAAACTAAACTATGTTGTCTGTTCGTAGCCATCCTCGGTTACAATGACCGTGTGCTCATGTTGAGAAACAAGCTCCTCCTTGTCTTCAGCAAGGATGTTATGCCCTATCAGAGCACCATTCTGTTGAAGCTCACGGATAGCCATCCTGAGTTCGGCGTTCTTCATCTCTTTTGCTATCCATCTCTCTGCAAAAGGAAACTCCTGATACTTGCGTCGGGCGATAGCGAGGAACTTCTTTGAACCGCGAAATCTCACTGGGACTCTGATTGGAAGTAGCTGATAGATCAATGGATTCGGAAGGTCGCTGACATTGCCGGAACCTGTACTGGCGAAGGTTTCAATCGCATAGACTTCACCTGCTTCAACCAGGACCTCTGACTTGCCGGACACACAGGGCACTTGCTTATCCGAGTGAAGCTCGTACTCACGCAGCTGATGTCCTGACAATTGCTTTACTGGCTGGAAGCCCGCACTCTGAATGGTGTCTTCAATCAGTGCACCGATGGTATTCAGCTTGGCACCTGGCCGCATCATCTTGATGGCCACAGTGGTTGCATCTTCTGCAGCTTTAACAAGGTCTTGATGGTCTTGATTGAGAGCAACAGTGAAGGCACTATCAGAAATACAACCATCAATGTGTGCACCACAGTCTATTGTTACCAGATCGCCTTCCTGAATTGCCGTTTCATCATCTAATGGTGATGTATAGTGTGCTGCCACATGATTCAGAGCCACGTTGCACGGAAATGCGATACCTGTAGCATTTTCCAGGATATGCTTTTCAACCGCTTCAACAATATCTAAGACCTTGACATCGGGCTCGATCATCCTCCTGGCAATATCAAGGGCATCCTTGGCCACAACACCTGCCCTGCGCCACTTCTCCCACTCGTCCTCCGGCTCTTCGTTCTCGGTGACCTTTTCCTTTGTTTCGGATGATTCCTTATCTGACACCACTATCACCTATGCTGCTGTTTCATCTCGATGGAAACCTAATATCACATAAAACTGACGGAAAGACACTCACAGCACGCTTGCTATTCTCGTAGCAATACGACTCATCATAAAGAACATGTACCCTATATTTGCACGTTTGTTGGTGAGAACAGCCAGTAATGCATCCTCCCCTGCATTGCAAATCACCACATAACCGTCGTCACCCTCGACAAGCATGCGAACAAGCTCTCCGCGTTTTAGCTCACCGAAGACCTTCCGCGTGGCCATGTCTATCTGCGTTGCACGGCCAGCAATCACATCCTCGTCCGGAACTGCACGCTTGTCAGTCCCTGAGGGATAGTGGGATTGTATCGTGAGTCCCTGTGATTTTGAGATTATCATGCTGGCCTCTACGTTCCCTTGGGAGGCTCGGCTAAGGTCCTCAAGAAGTTCATTCAGCATTTCAGTCTTGCTTGACAATGTGCTATTCCTCCCTTGGGTATCGTTCTGTCAATGACCAAGCTCGGATATTTAAACTCTCTTGGAACCTGCATCCTTCAGCGCTTTGATGATTTCAGTAAGCCCTTTTCCATCATCCTTTGGAACCTGCTCCTCTATATAGGTGCCCTGAACGACAATTGACGCTCCTGAATCTATGGCGCCCGCGACCGCTACTGGGTCGTTGAACCCTCCACCGGTAATGACTGGGATGTCCACGAACTGAGATACCGTGCTGATAATTTCCGTGGGCACACCGCCTCCTTCTGCGCCGCTTCCCCCTTCCAAGTAGACCAATTTGAAGCCCATGAACTGGGCTGCTAGCGCATACATCAAGACAATCTTTGGCTTATCTCTTGGAAAGACCTTTGCGTCACCGACCCATGCTGCAGTCTTTCCGGGTGCAATCAGTAGATATCCCATTGGGATGGTCTCTATACCAGAGAGTCGAACCTTTCCTGCTCCTAAAGCCTGAGCACCGATGATCCAATAGGGGTTTGTGCTATTCAGCAGACTCATGAAGAACATGGCATCTGCGTGTTCAGAAACGCCTGTGATGTTACCTGGAAAGAGAATGGTGGGAATGTCAACCGCTTCCGTGATGGCTCTTACAGAATCGTCAATCACGCCGAAAATCGTACTACCTCCGATCATGATGGCATCCGTACCAGCCTTTTCGGAGAGCTGCGCCAATTCAACAACCGTTTCTGTGGTCATCTTCAATGGATCCGGATCTAGGAGGGAGAAATGAAGTGCGCCTTCTCTCTCGATTTTATTTCTGATGTACTTCCACACCTTTCCGGTCATGACATCTTCTCCGTGGACTAAAGGCATCGCCTTTATCGTTGCTTTTTATCGTTTTGGTGAGAGAGGTGAAGGTTTTCGACTAGTCACGAAAGAAAACCCACAGTTCAATCCTTCTCCTGTGAGCCCGAATATGCGTCCGCGAGAGATTACGCCTCGAAAATCTAGTCAAACTCTTGGCGACATTCTTCCAGTCCGCTTCATGTATTCTCTGTACTCATCACCAAACTGATGCAGTAGCATCTCTTCCTCCCTCTTGGCGATGGAGTAGTACGCAGGTATCCCGAACAGCATGACTGTGGTCACTATGGATGGAATCAAGAGAAAAAGCCCTAGGAAGCAGATGGCATAGGAAGTATAGGAGGGATGTCTTATCCACCTATATGGTCCATTCGTAATCAGAACGTGCTCCTGACTCATCGCCCATGAAGACGCCATCTCGTTTCTTACCCACCGGGACCAAGCATGGAATGGAATTCCTACCACAATGAGAACCAATCCCGCCAGCCAAATTGTTGGTGGAGGATTGAAGAGCGGAATCAATGCCGATAGGATGCCCATGTCAAGTACGCCCGCCCATTGCAGAGTCAGCATCAATACCAGGGCAAACGATAGCAGAGTGCTGATCATCGCCGCGATCATCGGTAGAGTACTTACTGTGACATCGGATTCTTGTAGGTTCAATTCATCACGCCGTACCTTCTTCCAGTCAAGGTAGATATGCATAAGGACATCCGCTAAGGCGAGAGGAGATATCAAAGGACCAACAAGATCGATGTTTAACATGTGGTTACAATAGCCTTGAGGCTTTTGAGGCTTGCATTCTCAGCAGAACAAGCACAACCTACCCATCCTAATTCTCGTACAGTACGCAGTGCTGCCGAACACGTGTTCTGTTCTTGTATACCTCAGACTACTTGCCCGAATCTTTCAGTTGGTAACTATAGTACAATCTCTACTTCGGCATAATCCGCAACGCTTTATTACCTCAATCCCAGTCTTCGCAAGACGTATCGCCAACTGGCCGATGGCTGTAGATTGCAACACGCCAAAGCTAGAGGGTGTATCCGAGGAGAACAAAATGCCTGAAGCAAGAATCGGTGTCTTCCTGTGCCATTGTGGCAGTAACATAGCAGGCGTCGTGGACATACCCACTGTGATGGAAGAAATCAAGACCATTCCTGATGTTGTTCATGTTGAAGATTACAAATACGTGTGTTCCAAGCCAGGCCAACAGATTGTCAAAGATAAGATCAAAGAACACAAACTGAACCGCATTGTGATTGGGGCCTGTTCCCCCAGAATGCATGAACTGACTTTTAGACAGACAATGCGTGAGGGCGGCCTCAACCCCTTCCTTCTAGAGATTGCCAATCTCCGTGAACATGACAGCTGGATTCATTCGAATGACCCCGGGGCCGCGACCGAAAAGGCGGTCGATCTGGTTCGTATGGCAGTGGCTCGTGCCAGACTTCTGGAACCTCTTGAGGAATCTGAGGTTGATATCAGGAAGTCAACCCTGATAATCGGTGCAGGAATCGCTGGCATTTCTGCGGCACTTGACTTGGCAGATGCTGGTTTCAGGGTCTATCTTGTGGAGAGAGAACCGAGCATAGGCGGAAAGATGGCGCGACACGACAAGACATTTCCAACTCTCGATTGTTCAAGCTGTATTCTCACACCTAGAATGGCTGAGGTCGGAGCTCATCCAAATATCGAGATTCTTACAATGGCCGAAGTAGACAATGTCGACGGTTATGTTGGCAATTTCGAGGTCACTGTGAAACAGCAGCCGAGATACGTTATAGAGGACAAATGCACTTCCTGTGGCGATTGCTCCGATGTATGTCCAGTTGACGTGCCTGCCGAGTTTGACGCCAATCTCACGTACCGTAAGGCGATTTACATCCCATTTGCTCAGGCTGTACCTTCGGCTTATCTGCTCGACATGAACAGCTGCCTTGGCGTGGATGCAGTTCGTTGCGGGAAATGCAAGGATACATGCGAGGCTGAAGCAATCAACTATGATGATGCTGAGAAGATCATCAAGCTGGAAGTGGGAACTATTATTGTTGCTACAGGCTTCGATATCTTTGATGCAACACAGAAGGAGGAGTATGGATACGGCGAGTTTGCAAACGTTGTGAACATCATGGAGATCGAGCGCATGTTGAGCGCTGCTGGTCCCACGGAAGGTCATGTAGTTCGCCCCTCCGACTTTCAGGAGCCAAAGAAACTTGTCTACATCCAGTGTGTCGGTAGTCGAGACGAGAAGACGAACAAGTATTGCTCACGAATCTGTTGTATGACAGCCATCAAGCAGGCACGAATGATACGTGACAAGACAGGGGCACAGGTATATCTCTTCTATATCGACCTCAGGACCTTCGGTAAAGGCTATGAAGAGTTCTATGAGGAAACTGCCTCGGCAGGTGTAACTTTCATTCGAGGCAGGGTTGGTGAGATTATCGAACAAGCCGATCATAGCTTGGTTGTGAGAGGAGAAGACACCTTGCTTGGCAAACCTATCCAGCTTGAGGATGTTGATCTTGTTGTTCTCTCGACTGGAGTAGTTCCGTCGCAGGGTGCTAAGAGTATCGCAAAGACTCTCAATCTCAGCCAATCGCCTGATGGATTTCTGATGGAGGCTCATCCCAAACTCAGACCAGTTGACAGCTTCAATGATGGTATCTTTGTTGCCGGTATGGCTCAGGGCCCAAAAGATATCCCTGATACCGTTGCACAAGCGAAGGCTGCATCCTCGGGAGCGATGTCTCTTATGGGCAAGGGCCGGATTAGCGTTGAACCCTACTACACCATTGTGGATGAGGATAAGTGTGCGGGTTGTAGGGTCTGTGTTTCAGTGTGTCCCTACAACGCAGTGACCATAAACGAGCGAGGAAAGGCAAATGTTAACCCAGCTCTCTGCAAGGGATGTGGTACCTGCACGTCTACATGTCCAAGCGGGGCAATGAAGTCACAGCACTATACCGACGGCCAGATCTCCGCAATGATAAAGGAGTATCTGTCGGTCCATGAATGAGGGATGTTTTTGTCCTCTCAGTCACCTATATCAAAGGACACGTGAGCCCCCCTTGGAGCGATAGGAGAAATGGATGAATCACACCTAACAGTTGCAGTTCTTGCCGGCGGAAATTCAAGCCGTTTCCAGATGGAGAAAGCACTGGCCCCATTCAATGGCCGTCCTCTTGTGAAGCACATGATAGACATTGCCAGTACAATCTCTCCTAATACGTTGCTAGTGCTCAATGCAGAACAAGAGACTGCACAGTTCGAAGAGATACTTCAGGGGGTACGAGTTGTTCGTGATCCTGATGACTCGGTCAAGAGCGCCCTGACTGGAGCAGTCACTGCATTCGAGTTCGCTAAGACTCGATACACACTTCTTCTCCCGGTTGACACACCTCTCGCGAACACCACACTTCTGAGAATGCTTGGGGACCTTGCTCCAGGCCACGGCGCAGTTGTTCCTTCTTGGCCTTCTGGATATATCGAACCCCTTCATGCTGTCTATCTCTCGGAACATGCATATGCAAACGGTCTGGATGTTCTGGAATCAGGAAAATACCGGATGAGTGATCTGCTGGATAAGCTTCGAAATGTTCTCTTCATATCAACGGTCATCTTGGAGCAGTTTGATCCCGAACTAGACACTTTCAAGAATCTCAACACTCCTGCCGAGCTTCGCGAGCTGGAGAGTATCGCGGCCAATCGACGCTAGACAGGAATGTTCTCGTGTCTAATCCGGCAGGTGCCTTCGTGTCCTACCATGCAGGGCCCATAGGGATCAGCCGGAGTACAGCGTTCTCCAAATAGTGGACAATCCACCGGGTCTACCATGCCGAGAACCACCTTGTGACAAAGACAACCCGGCAGAATATCGACTGATTCGATTGGAGGGAAGTCATACTTCTCTCGCGCGTCAAAATCCGAGAATCGTTCTTTCAGGAAATATCCAGAGTCTTTGATTATGCCAAGCCCCCTCCATGGTGCATCCCTGAGGTCGAAGGCATCAGTGAGAGCCTTCTGTGCTGCCGGATTTCCTCCAGGTCTCACGACACGTCTGTATTCATTCTCTGATTCGGCTCTCCCCTCTTCTATCTGGAGTAGTATCATGCGGACGCTCTCCAGAACGTCCAAGGGCTCAAATCCAGCTGCTACACATGGCACATGATACTTGCTTGCCAATGGCTGAAAGACCTCTGTTCCAGTGATTACACTAACATGTCCGGGCGTGATGAAACCATCAACTGCGAAGCCCTCAATATTCATCAGGAGCTCCATAGCGGGCGGAATGACCTTGAGAGAAGTGAGCACGGAGAGGTTCTCAGGGGGGGTCCGAAGCACCTCCAAAGCTATTGTTGGTGCTGTTGTTTCGAAACCCGCCGCCACAAAGATGACCTCCTTGTCCGGGTTGTCCATTGCTATTTTGACAGCATCATTTGCGCCATAGACAACTCGGACGTCCGCCCCTTCAGCCTTTTCTCGAGCCAGCGAGGAATCTGTTGAAGGAACACGTATCATATCTCCGAAGGTTGCCACAGTATGACCTCTTCGGGCAAGATCAATGGCCATGTCAACATCCTCTGCAGCACACACACACACTGGACAGCCAGGACCAGCGACCAGTTCTATTGTCTGGGGAAGAAGGGATCGAATGCCGTTGCTACTTATGGTATCCTCATGGGTTCCGCACACGTGGACGATTCTGACATTTTGGTTCCGACTCAATCTCGTAATTTCGTCTACAACCGCGTGAGCATATCTAGCATCTCGAAATCCATTCTGTTCAAGCATGGGCCCCATATCCAAATCATACCAGAAAGCTCTGAATAAAAGAAGTCTGCTTGAGGCCACTACTCTGAAATTATGTCGTCAAGTATCACAAGCGCTTCTCCGATGGATATAGATAGCCTTGTTGCCAGTTCTCTCGGACTGATATCTGGTTCTGCAGGTACGATGTTCTCTCTCACATATCCGGAAAGATTCGGATATAGTGGGCTTCTGTGTGTGGTTTCAACCAGAATATTCCAGAGTGGATGTGTCTTGAAGTTTGCCTTGTCAATGTCAATTCCCCTGGTCGAGGGGTACTTTTGCTCGACATGTTCGGGTCCAGAAACAACCTCGTTGTTAGTTTTTGTCAGTTTCTCTTGCTTCACGTGCGAATCCTTCCCGGCATGTACGGTTACCCGTTCCCTTCAGAGCTCACTCAACTCGAATAAAAGGATTAGGGCATCAAGGGATCATGGTCGGAGAATCGCGCTAAATGTGAGGCAGTTGATGGTCGGTTCCATCACGCTACTACAATAAGTGCCTTGTAGTAAGATTTAACAACAAATCGTCTGAGCAAGCACAAGACATACTGATCAATAGGTCAGCATTGGGGTTTGGAATTATATTGCCAAGTGGCATACGAAGAATCGTTCTGGACGTTTTGAAACCTCACACTCCTCGGCTCACAGATCTTGCACTCATGATCACAAGAGACGAGCACGTGAACGGACTAAACATCTCTCTGAAAGAAGTCGACCAAAACACTGAGAGCATAGCTATCACAATCGAGGGTGATGACATCAAGTATGAAACCATCAAAGAGATTCTGGAGCAAGCAGGTGCAGTGATTCATTCAATCGATCAGGTCGTGGCAGGGAAGGAATTCGTTGAGGAAGTAAGCCTCCAACCAGAGAATAGCTAAAACGATATACCGTTCAACTCAGAAATGCATCCGAACCTATCTGGTTTGCAGTGAACCGGACTCTTAGGGGTTGTTTCCAAATTCATCGGTCACTCTTCGCAGTGATGAACTGTTGAGTGACTTCTCAACAAGATGAACACCCGCCTCAGTGAGAGTCCCTTTGACGTAGAATCTGCCAGCAGACCGGATATAGCAGAGCCCCTTCTCCTTGAGCCTTCGAAGACTTGCAAGAACGATTTGAGTGAGCTCTTCATCAGTCACTTGTAGTGTGCCTGTGGGAGACTGTACAATTTCGGTCATCGTGAGAACATTCTTCATACTGGATAGTTGGCGCCTGTTGCTGTCGTATGGGTTGGAGTAGAGCCAGAGTAGAACTATCAGGTCCACTACGCCCAAGCCGATGTCAGGGTTTCGGCGTAGCATTCTCTTAGCTACCAGTTCAACCATTGGCATTGTTTCACCTCTATTGTCTTCTGCAGTGCTATTCAAACCATCGAATCAGTCAATCAGACTCACTATGCCCGGTTCTGGCTGATAGATGTCACCGGAATTCATGAGGCGATCGAGAGAGGAGAACACCGAGTTCTCCGAGATCGATTCCTTACCATAGTGCTTGACAATCCTTCCTACTGGAAGGCGTCCGCCATGCTCTCTCAGCAGTCGTAGAATGCTCTTCGATACATCGACTTCACGAGGAACGTCGTCCGAGTTTCCCTCGGAGGTGCCAACCAGCTTCACCGACCAAGGACGCGGAAAAATGAGAGTACCACGGTTTCCGAGTTTAGTGAGCTGTTCTTCTACCCAGTCCCATTCGAGTCGATACCTGGAACTGAGTTCTTCAATTCGGTTCAGAGAGCAACTCTTTCTTCGAGCCTCTCGTTCCAGGAGCGTCATGAGCCTCTTCGTTTTGCCTGTTGGCAATTCTCGCGCCTCAGAATCATCCGAGATGTCTGCAGCATTTATGGGCTCACTCGGGACGAGTCCGCGTATCCTATCCTTGGAGCGTTCCATTGCCTTCTTGAATTCATCGCTGTTGCTTGCGTTGAACTCTTTGGTTGCCGTTGTGGCTGCGTGTTGATCATCGAACATGGCAACTGATGCCTTTGATATATCGATAAGCTTACCACAGTAGCTACACCTTCTGCGCTTCTGGCCCACCGGGGCATTGGTGAATCGATGACATTTGGGACACATGAATACAAAGAAAGGCTTCAGCAGTATCACCTGGCTCGTTACTTCATCAGCGTGGACGGTATATAACCAGTACTCTCCATGAACACATGAATAGCATTATATCGTAGGGACTAGGCGTGCCTTCTTGAGGCTGAAGCATGGCACGAAAGGCAAAGCGAATTGTGATTGCCGCTGAACTCTGCAAGGGCTGTCATATCTGTATATCAGTATGTCCCTTCGGAGTGCTGAAGAAGGGGGATCAGGTGGACAACAGAGGCTTCTATTTGCCAGAGGTCGTGGACATTGATGCCTGCAGAGTGTGTCGCCTCTGCGAAATGGAGTGTCCAGACTTCGCGATCACGGTAGTTGAGGACTGACTCAGACTTCATTCTACAAATGAAATATGGAGTCAAATAATACACAGGGTAATATAATACCGGATTCATTTAGATACGAGTTCAGACCATCGAAGGTGCGCACCAGTGAGTGATACCAGAGTCAGGATGTTACTGGAACTGCGGAGGGAGCTTGAGGACGAGCTTGATAAGATGAAGGACAGAATCCAGCAACTCGAGGGTTATGTCAAGGCACTCGATGCCACAATTGGAGCAAGTAGTTTCTCAACAGCACAGGCTGCGTTGGCAGCTGGAGAACCTGAACCAAAGGACATCATGGAGGGGGCTCGGGCCGAAGGGCCCCGCACTCTAGAGATCAGGCACAAGTCGGAGGACCTGGAACTTGCTACCATGCAGGTGACAGGGGATGAGATAGCAATCACCCCGGCCCCTCACGCATTGTATGATATCAAGCGAGGAGCATTCGCTCGATTCTTTGTAGAAAGAATCCTTGGCGGTTTCCAGCAGGAGGACAAACGTCGTGTGGAGAATGGGGAAATAGAGTGGGAGGATTCATTCGATTTTGATATCCAAGCGGAGGACAGTATTCTCCAGGGAGTCTTCATCCGCAACTATGGAGGAGAGGAAAGACTGGACGAAATCCGGAATGCACTAAGATGGGCACTTGAGAAGATATATCGTCCGCGCTAGGGAGCAGGGCAGAAAGGCGCGTTCTATACTTACCTCGGTTTCCGATGCAAAACGGATATATCGCTTAGTGAATGAAACGTTTGTTACCCATCTTGATACAAAGGAGAGGTAGCAGTGCATTACGATGACGAGGAGCATCCCGGATTCAACCCCCACGACGTGGTTGATATCGTACGAGATGCGCACGAGTATTTCAAGGAGAGCAATGTTGATGAACGATATGAGGCAGTGGCCTTAGATCTCATCCGGAGGTATGTGTCAACAGAGGGAAGGCCACGGGAACTTGAACCACTCTATGCAGCCTCTCTTTACTTGGTGACTCGACATCCCTGGAGTCACCCCAACCCTCTCACAAGAACCGAGCTCGCTAGCAAACTCCGAATCAAGGAGTCGAGTCTGGAGTGGTATACTGAGTCTATCATTGAGAAGCTTGGATTCGAGGTCTTTCATGATCATGGTCAACTGCCTTTCTATATAGACCCAAGAGGAACAATCTCGAGTGTCATCAACTCCGTGGTAAGGACGAGTGTAAGCGAAGAAGTGGTCTTGGGTATTGTGAGAGGAGGGGCAGTCGCACCAAGTGCGCTCGCAGAAAGAATAGTGGAACGTCTCTGTAGAATCGTAAAGATCCTTCCAAATGCCTTCGAGAGAGACCTATTCACACTAGTAGAGAAGAAGATAGAAGAACAGAGTGAGAAACTACTTGCTGAGCTAAAGCAAAGTGCAGCAATGGGAATCTAGCTAGCCCTATACGCATATGTCTACGTTTGTCCGGGTTCTTTGCACCTGCTGGTCGACCTTTCGGCATGTGGCAATTGGTAACGTTTAAATGTGAACTATTTTGGCATCTGAGTGTCGCTCTCTGATAGTGACTGTTCGGAACAGAAGGAAGCAGTGCAGGTTCTTGATTCTGCTCGCGGAAGTGGCCTGTATACGTGTGCCGGAAGTTCTGGGTAGCCATTGAGGGTGCCATGATGAGGAGACTGCCTACCAATAGCGGGAGGTGGGCTTTTCATAGGTCACAAGACCAGAAGTGAGGTACCATGCCGTCATACAGATACAGCATAATTGGCATTGACCCAGACAGGACTGCCATAGCCAGCGGAAGAAACATGCGATGTTCGCCGAAACATGCGAGAGAAGTATGTGAGGCCATTCGTGGCATGATGCTCGATAAGGCGATTGAGTTGCTCGAGGAAGTTATTGAGGAGAAGGCATGGATTCCGTACAAGCGCCACAAAAAGAAGAGAGCACATCATTCTGGCATGAAGAAATGGCATACTGGTGGCCATCCGGTGAAGACATCCCAGAGGATTCTGAAAGTGCTGAGAAATGCAGAGGCCAACGCAGACAACAAGGGGCTAGACATTGATCGTCTGAGAATTATGCATGCTGCAGCTCACAGAGGCAGGACATACAAGAAGTATATCGAACGCGCCTTTGGGCGGAGTACCCCCTATAACGAGAATACTACACATGTGGAGATTGTTCTAGAAGAGGTGTCATAATTGTCGGCAGTCAAGTACTTCATCGAACGTAACACTCGCAAGCTAGCTCTTGATGAGTTTCTGAACCGTGAGCTTAACTCTGCAGGTTATGGTGGCCTTGAGATCCGGAAGATGCCCATGAGGACAGAGGTAGTGATTTACTCCTCTCGTCCAGGTGTCGTCATCGGACGCCGAGGCTCCAAAGTTCGTGAATTGACTTACATACTTGAAACAGAATTCGGTATAGAGAATATTCAGATTGAAGTCAGTGAGATAGAGAATCCGTGGCTCAATGCTCAGGTTATGGCCTCTAGACTGGCAAGACAGCTTGAACGGGGGGTTCGCTTCCGTAGAATGGCTTACTGGATTCTGAGGAGAATTATGCGTGCAGGCGCTCTTGGCTGTGAGATTGTTGTGAAGGGCAAGTTATCCAGTCGTAGAGGACGATATCAGAAGTTCAAGCAATCCACTGTTGCAAAGACTGGAGAACCCGCGGACACATTCGTTGATTCGTCTTATGATAAGGCAGTTCTCAAACCTGGTGTTACTGGCATCAAGGTCAGCATAATGAAACCTGGCGCGAAACTGCCTGGTGTTGTTCATGTGAAGAAACCAAAGCACAGAGAGGAGCCAGAACCACAGCTCCTCAAGGAGCCCACGGACGAAGAGGAACCTGACGAGGAAGCTGTTGAGGAAGGCCTCGAGGGAATCACTGACATGGATGAACTTCGCGAGTTAGAAGAGCTTGACGCCCTAGAGCTTGTCGAGGATGCCGAACTGGAGGCAGAACAGCGCGAAACTCCGCCGCCAAAGCCAGAGGCGTCTTCGGATAGCACTCCTGATGAAGAGGCGCCCTCGGAGGAGGCCCCCTCTGTTGATTTGGAAGAACTAGAAGAGCTTGACGATCTTGATACCGAAGGGGAGGATGAATAATGGCTCGGCTGACTCCACGTGACATACGCAATTTGACTCCTGAAGAGCGATCCAAACGCTTAGAGGACCTGTACAACGAACTATCCACCATTAGAATAGAACTGGCAACAGGAGGCGGCAGCGAGAATCCGTATAGAATTCGAGCCATACGGCGAGCCATCGCGCGAATTCTTACGATTCAGAGAGAAGTGGAACTGGAGGGCGAAAGATGATCACACCCGAGAGTCTTGTTCAGCATGAACTTGTCGGACTTCATCTGCACATAGTGGAGTCAACTGACCCCACTTGCATTTGTCGTGCAGGCACAGTCCTAAACGAGTCAAGGAACATGCTGTACATTCGTACACCGGAGAACCCGATTCGAGTGCCAAAGAATCAGAATGTATTCGATATCGAGTTACCCAACAACAAGATTGTGAGGGTTGATGGGCGCTTGCTTGAAGGTCGTCCAGAGCAACGTCTGAAGAAACCCCTCGATAGGAGATGGTGAAAATGGCTGACAACAACCAGAAAGTTCGCAACATAGGTATCCCGAATGTGGAGCCTCCTGAGAAGGTGTGTGATGATCCACTTTGTCCATTCCACGGCAGTCTCCCTGTTAGAGGCCGCATCATGGAGGGCACGGTGACCAGCACGAAGATGCGTAATGCAATCACATTTCAGACAGACTATCTTGGCATTGTGAAGAAATACTCTAGATACGAACGGCGCCGGTCCAAGAAACATGCACGTTTGCCTGATTGTATCGATGTTCAGGTGGGCGACTCGGTGAAAGTAGTTGAATGCCGTCCGATAAGTAAGACAATCTCGTGTGTTGTTGTTTCCGCTTGGAAGCCGGAGGAGGAATAGAACATGTCTCGTAAAGTTGGTAGAGGAATTCAGAAATTTGTTCCTAGGATAGCACGTGGGCTTCCCATAGGGGCCAAAGTGACGTGCGCAGATAACTCTGGTGCAAAAGTATTGCGGATACTAACGGTACTTGGTTACAAAGGCAACCTCAGGAAGATTGGGAAAGCCGGCGTTGGCGATTGTGTCAATGTATCTGTTCTGAAAGGCAAACAGGATCTCAGAAAGCAGGTCTTGCAGGCTGTGATTGTCAGGCAGAAACAGCCCTACAGAAGACCTGATGGAAGCTGGATGCAGTTTGAGGACAACGCGGCTGTTCTGATCAAGCCTGGTGGAGAACCGCAGGGCTCAGAGCTCCGAGGACCTATGGCAAGAGAAGTGACTCTGAAATGGCCAAGGGTGGCAGCTATTGCATCGAAGATTGTATGAGGTTGATAGTGTTGACAAAGAAGACTAGTCCGAAATCTCCCCGCAAGCAGAGAAGACGAATTCACAAGTCGCCACTGCACACTCACAAGAACATGTTAAGGTGTAGGCTTGATGAGTTCCTGCAAGAAGAGTATGGATTTCGGTCTCTGTTGGTCAAGAAGGGCGATCTGGTTCGTGTTATGAGAGGACAATTCAGAGAGATTGAGGGGAAAGTAACTCGTGTGGACTATAGTGCTGTCAGAGTATACATTGATGCGGCCAGCATCACTAAGGCCGATGGCAAAGAAGCCCCCATACCCCTCCATCCATCAAACCTCAAGATTGTGAAGTTGGAGCTGGATGACGAGAGAAAGAAGCGCATCGAACAGAAGATGATTGAATCCGTGGAGGCAGAGTGAAATGGCGAGAAGAGGTCAAAAGAAGCATCTCAAGCGACTACCTGCACCGAAGCATTGGCCAATCAAGAGGAAACACGGGAAGTTCACAACCCGGACCATTCCTGGACCACATCCTAAAGAGGAATCGCTAACTCTGGCTGTATTACTCCGGGAGGTTCTGGGATACGCTGAAACTATGAGAGAGGTAAAGACCATCCTATCCGGCGGACAGATCAAGGTAGATGGACAGGTTCGGAAAGATCCCAGATATCCTGTTGGAGTCATGGATGTAGTTCGGATTGAGTCCTCCAACGAGTCATTTAGGCTCGTTCCAAAGGTTCGTGGCGGCCTGAGACTTGTGAGGATTGACGATTCAGAGGCATCATTCAAACTATGCCGCATTGAGAAGAAGATGATGGTTTCTGGAGGGCGACTACAGCTGACACTTCATGATGGGAGAAACCTTGTTCTTCCTGAAGGAAGCAAGCCTTCAGATTTCAGTACCCTTGACACAGTGAAGATTGGCGTTCCCAATCAGGACTACATGTCCACCATACCACTTGAGAAGGGTGTCTATGCTATAGTCAGCCGTGGCAAGAACGTAGGTATAGAAGGCAAGATAGTATCCATTGAGCGTCGTTTCGGATCGCATGCTAGTATAGTCAGGCTTCAGGATGCTGAGGGCAACCAGGTCCAGACTGCTCTTGAATACATATTTGTACTTGGAGAGGACAGGCCCGAAGTTTCTCTTGCTTCAGTCGGAGGTGCTGCTGAATGAGCTCTAGTCCTGATGAATTGACGCCCAACCAAGAAGTGATCTTGGAGGAATGGGAATCAACCCCCATGCGGCAACCGTTCATATCCAAGGTTGTCGTTGACATCTGTACTGGAGGCGGTGATGATCTCAACAGAGCGGCCACCATACTAGAGAATATTACCGGTCAGAAGCCTGCACAGTCACGGGCCAAACAGACCGTAAGAGAATTCGGCATTAGACGGAAAGAGGCAATCGCCGTCAGAGTGACACTTCGTGACGAAAGAGCGATTGACTTCCTCAAGAGAGCACTTGAGGCGAAAGAAAAGACCTTACTGATTCGCAACTGGGACGAATCCGGTAATTTTGCCTTTGGAATAAGTGAACACATCGATATCTCCGATGTGAAATACGACCCGAATCTTGGTATTCAGGGCATGAATGTTACCGTCTGTGTCGAACGCCCAGGTTACAGAGTGAAGAAACGAAGAAGAAGAAACGCTAGAATCCCGTATAGGCACAGGGTCACACCCGAAGAGAGTATGGTATTCATCAAAGAGAAATTCGGAGTTGAGATCCTTGAGAAGGAGCGAGAACGCACCTATCTATTTTGAGGTGATCCATGATGAGTAAATCGAGCAAAGAGTCTGATAAGAAGCGCAAGAAAATGGGCAAAGGCAGTCGAAGATGCATACGCTGTGGAACTCACCAAGGAATCATCCGCTCCTACGGATTGAACATATGCCGGCGCTGTTTCAGAGAAACGGCTGAGAAGCTGGGGTTTCGGAAGTATAGCTAGGAGGTATCGAGAGAATGACACTACTAGACCCACTGGCAGATGCAATGTCTACTATCCATAACAGCGAACTTGTGGGCAAACCAGAGGTTGTTGTCAAACCTGCATCAAGCCTGATCGAACGTGTATTGCGTGTCATGCAGTCAAGGGGTTATATCGGCGAATTCGAAAAGATTGATGATGGAAAGGCCGGAAGATTGAGAATCCAACTCATGGGCCGCACAAACAAATGTGGAGTCATCAAACCAAGATTGCCTGTGAGACGTGACGGTTTCGAGAGATTCGAGAAGAGATTTCTCCCGGCGTACAACTTCGGGATTCTAATCGTGACTACTCCGCAAGGAGTAATGACCCATGAAGAGGCAAAGCGTCGTGGAATTGGTGGCAGACTGCTGGCTTACGTGTACTAGGAGGTTACAAGATGTCCAAAACAGACTCACTGTATGAACAACGGATAGAGATTCCGGATGAAGTTCAAGTAGAGGTAGATGGGAAGACCGTCAAGGTCAGCGGCCCCAAGGGGACACTTGAAAGAAGATTTTCTGAACCACAGACTGTCATTGACTTGGAAGGTAACGAGTTAGTTGCAGGAACCCCCATCGCAAGAAAACACACCAAGGCTCTGGTCGGAACAGTGGTTGCTCATGTACGAAATATGATTGTTGGAGTAGTGCACGGGTATACCTACGAGATGAAAGTGGTATATTCACACTTCCCAATCAATGTCGAGATTCATGGCGATGAGGTATGGATCAAGAACTTCATCGGGGAGCGAGGAACGAGAAAGGCTCGGATTATGGGTGACGTGGATGTCAAGGCCCAGGAGGACGAAGTGATAATCGATGGGATAGACATCGAAAACGTGTCTCAGACTGCAGCCAATATACAACTGGCCTGTAACATCCCTGACAAAGATCGTCGAATATTCCTTGACGGAATATACGTCATCAAGAAACGCAAAGGCGAACATGTGAAATCGATTGTCTAGGAGGCAACAGAATGTCGAAGAAATCGAAGAAAACAGCGGCAGGGAATTCACTTGACATTCCACTTGAGGAACTACCGGGAGTGGGTGACAAGACTCGCCAAGAGCTCGTCAAAGCCGGCTACAAATCCGTCCGTGCAATAGCAGAGGCTGATCCCTCTAAACTGGCTGAGGGAGTAGACGGAGTAGGTGATGTCACAGCCGAAAAGATGATTGATGCGGCCATGGAGCTAGTCAAAGATGCGTCACTTGAGAAACTACCGGGAGTGGGTGACAAGACTCGCCAGGAGCTAGTCAAGGCTGGTTATAAGCTACTAAGCAAGATTGCAGAGACTGATCCCTCTGAACTGGCCGAGAAGGTAGATGGAGTCGGCGAGACCACAGCCGAGAAGATTGTGAAGGCAGCAAAGAAGATGTCTAAGGCGCCTGCTGCGGAGAAGCCGCCCGCGAGAGAAGCGAAAGAGAAACCAGCGCCAAAGAAGCCTGCCAAAAAGGCAAAGCGGGCCAAGGAAACGCCCAAACAGAAACCATCTGAGCATCGAGTTGACCCCCGTCTTGTTAGACTTGCTCGTGAGAAGAAACGCCGAAAACCTGCTTTCAGAAATGTACACTCACACAGATGGAAGCGTGTTAAGGACTCATGGAGAAAGGTACGAGGCATCGATAGTGCGGTACGTGAGAAGAGGAGAGGCAGACCAGCAATGGTCAGCACTGGTTATCGTACTCCAAAGGCTGTCAGAGGCTTGCATCCGTCGAACTTGGAGGAAGTACTGGTTTATCGCCCTGCGGATTTGGACGGGCTCGACCCTGATGTGCATGCGGTGCGTATCGGCGGAACTGTCGGGATGCGGAAGAAACAGGCCATCATTAAGAAAGCCGACACAATGATGCTTAGAGTACTCAATCCGGGTGCACCAGAAGATCTCCTGGAAGAGGACCTCTTCACTGAGCTTGATGTCATGGATGAACTGGAGGTTGACTAGAATGAAGCTTACTGCTCAGAAACGATTGGCTGCTGAAGTGATGAAAGTTGGCCTATCGCGAGTATGGATTGATTCTGACTTTCAAGATGAAGTTTCTCTCGCAATAACCAAGGATGATATTCGCAGGCTCATTGACGAAGGGGTAATCCAGAAGAAACAGAAGCGCGGAGTGAGCCGCGGCAGAGCAAGACACGCTATGAAACAGCGCCGAAAAGGCCGAAGAAGTGGTCCCGGACGAAAGAAGGGCCATGCAACATCAAAGCTGTCTGGTAAGGATCGTTGGATGCGGAAGATACGACCAATCCGACGTGAATTGAAGAGGCTTCGAGATGAAGGAACAATATCGCCCGGCGTCTATCGTGACTTGTATATGAAAGCAAAGGGCAATGTCTTCAGAAACACCGCTCACCTGAGGACGTACATATCAGAGCGAAATCTGGAGGAATGAAGATAATGGCACGCGGTCCCACATACAGGGTCAAGTTTAGAAGACGGCGAGAGGGTAAGACTAACTACTATCGTCGCCGCAGGTTGTTATTGTCGAGAAAGCCCCGTCTCGTGGTGCGAAAAACCAATAACACAACCATTGTGCAGTTTGTTGTTGCGAAGACAATCGGGGACGAAACCATAGCTACAGCTGTTTCGGGCGAGCTCACTGATCATGGCTGGGTGGCAGGAACGGCAAATATGCCCGCCTCCTATCTGACTGGTCTGTTAGCTGGACGACGTGCAAAGAGCCGCGGGATTGATGAAGCCATACTAGATGTTGGACTTCATCCTCCAATTCGTGGCTCGAAGATATATGCGGCCCTCAATGGTGTTCTCGACGCCGACGTTCACGTAGCACACGACCCGGAGGTTCTTCCATCAGAAGAAAGGATTCGAGGTGAGCATATTGTCGAAGCTTTTGAGCACTTCTCTGATGCGTCTGAGAATCCAGTTTTCAATGATGTTGGTTCACGAAAGACAAACATAACAACCATTCCAAAGAAGTTTGATGCTGTTCGGGATGCGATACTGAATATTCCCGCATCAGAACTGAAGAAAAAGAAGAAGAAGACCCCGAAGGAAACGAAGCCTTCAAAGCCCAAAGGAGAGAAGAAACCCAAAAAGGAGAAGAAGGCAAAGGCTCCGCGAGCTAAGCCCACAGAAGCCAAGCCAAAGAAGCTATTGTCTCGTGGCAAGGGTAAGAAGGGCAGGAAACGCAAGAAATAGGGGATGAATCAAGATGAGCAGAAAACGTAGACAACCCCGTAGCGACCATGACCCCGTCCAAGACTGGGAACCCAAGACAAATTTGGGGATGCTGGTGAAGGAAGGACATATCAACAGCATAGAAGAGATAATTGAGAACAACTACACCATCCGAGAGTCTGAGATTGTGGATGTGTTGTTTCCTGATCTTCGGCAGGAGGCTGTGGATGTTACCCTTGTTCAACGACAATCAGATAGTGGCCAACAGAGGAGTTTCAGAATCACCGTTGTTGTTGGTAACGGGGAGGGCATTATTGGCCTAGGTATGGGTAAGGCTCCCGAGTTTGTGCCCGCAATCCGGGCTGCCGAGACCCGAGCCAAGATGAACATCACCCTCTTTCGTAGAGGATGTGGCTCTTGGGAATGCCGATGTGATGAACCACATAGTGTTCCCTTCGAGGTGGTGGGTCGTTCTGGATCAGTGAAGGTGACTCTCAGACCCGCCCCCAAAGGCACAGGGCTTGTAACAGCAGATGTCGGGAAGATTGTGCTTCGGATTGCCGGCTTACATGATGTATGGTCCATAACAAAGGGTCGGTCGCGATCCTCTTCGAATTTTGCAAAGGCCTTCGTTGATGCCTTGACCAAGACATACCACATGTTGCCCCCTCAGGAATGGGCTATTACAGGAGCGTATGATCAATGAACGATGAAGACCGTCCAGTTGTTCTAGCCATCCGGGTCAGAGGTCAGGTGCGAGTTCGTCCTCAGATCAAGTATACCTTGGATAAACTCAAGCTTGGCAAGTTACATCATGCCAGGATACTGAGAATGACTCCGAGTGTCCGCGGAATGATCACCAAGGTAAAGGACTATCTGACGTGGGGCGAAGTTGACGAAGAAACAGTTGTCAAACTGCTAGAGAAACGAGGTAGGCTCTCAGGCAACCGTCGACTTACTGACGAATACATTAAGGAGCACTCCAAGTACAAATCAATCAAGGCCTTCGCAAAGGCGATTGCGGCTGGAGAGGCAGACCTGTATGCAGTTGAAGGTGTCAAGCCAATCTTTCGGCTGACTCCCCCCTCTGGAGGATATGACGGCAAGACTGCCCTATCTTTTGAGGTGGGCGGCTCGACTGGCTATCGTGGAGAAGCCATAAGTGAATTGGCTATGAAGATGATATAGAGGTGCAAGACAATGACTTGGCGCGATCCCAATGATGATGAACGTGACGACCCTCGGAAGATATTCCGAAAGTGGTTTGGCTCTTTCTTCTCAGACGATATGTTCAGGCAGATGGAGGAGATGATGGAACGTATGGTTAGAAACATGGAACAAGGTCCCATGTTCGACAGGAAAGAGCTTGAGGAGTTCATGCGTTCACCTAACGCTACTAATCCATTTGTAATGGGGTTCTCAGTACGCATAGGACCTGATGGAAAACCAGTCATTCAAAGATTTGGAAACGCTCTTCCTGAGGACGAGCGAACCGGTCCGCAGGGCACAATAGAACCACTTGTGGACATCTTAGAGGAGGATGATGAGGTTGTTGTAGTCGCTGAAGTGCCTGGTGTCGGGAGCGACGAGATCAGCGTCAAGGTCAGGGGTAAGACACTGACAATTCATACAGATAACCCTCAGAGACCGTATCACAAAGAAATTCAGTTGCCCGTCGATGTCAAGAAGGGGGACGCAAGCTCCTCCATCCGGAATGGGGTTCTAGAAGTCCGGCTCAAGAAATCATGATCAAAGGAGTAGCTGAGGATGACACGAAAGAGAAAATCGAAGAAGATTAACAAGATGCGCGGCCGCAGAGCTGCAGGTTATGGTTTCAGTGCAGGCCACAGAGCATCTGGACAGAGGGGTGGTAAAGGCAATGCCGGCACCAAAAAGCATCATTACATCAAGACAGTGACAGAAGACCCTCGCTATTTCGGGAAATGGGGTTTCAAGCGTCCACAGAGAGTCGTTGAAGAAACCACAGTCCTGAATATCGGTGAGATTGATGCTATGGCCGATAAATACGTCGAGAGAGGCATCGCTGAGAAAAATGGCAAACGTTACATCATTGATGTATCAAAGCTAGGTGTCGAGAAAGTCTTGGGATCGGGACAGGTCACCAAGAAGATAGACCTAAGGGGTGCAGAGAAACTCAGTACACGAGCAAAGCAGAAGATTCTCGATGTTGGCGGTACAATTGACCTACAAGCAGAAGAGTCAACGTGAATACTAGAGGGCATTGCCCCTCTTTCTATTTCTTTTGATCTTGATTTCATATCAATCGTAGATAGTATTGGAATTGGGGTGATTGGTCCCGGGCGGCTTCGTGCAGCCTGAAGATTCCAAGACAACAATCCAAGAGAACTAACAAGCCATTCTCTAGCTCAGTATGGTAGAATAAACATGAGCTCAACAGGAAACATTCCTCTCTTCGTGGATTCACTTGATCGATGTATGTCACCCCGGTGTCCTTTATTATCCACCTCATAGTGAATAGAACTAGTCTTCTCTATGCAACCTGCTTGTTAGCGCTGTATCGCTATAATAGACCACTAGCTTTAAAGGCATACATCAACTCGAAGCCAAAAAGCAACCCTGCAGGAGACTTTGAGGTATGCCATCGACGTTTCTTCGAATCCTGAGCCCGGCGGTTCGTATAATGCCCGAGGTAAAGGCGCCAGATAGAGAGGTTTCGTTCCGTGAGAAGGCTGTATGGACCATCGTTGTTCTCATAATCTTCCTTGTTATGAGCCATATGCCTCTGTATGGAGTCAACAAAGACGTCGGGACCGACTATCTGTGGGCCATGCGAGTCATTCTAGCCAGTACACGTGGAACACTGATGGAGCTTGGAATAGGACCAATTGTCACTGCAGGACTTGTAATGCAGCTCCTCTCAGGTTCGAAGATAATCGATGTTGACTATAGCGACCCTGAAGACCGAGCCCTATTCACGGGTGGCCAGAAAGTACTTGCAATGTTGATGACTGGCTTTCAGGCCTTTGCCTACCTCGTGGGAGGAGCATATGGTGAGCTCCAACCCACTCAAGAGGTCATAGTGTTTCTGCAGCTCTTTGTTTCTGGAATCGTCGTCATTCTCATGGACGAGCTCATCCAGAAGGGATGGGGTCTTGGGTCCGGTGTGTCCTTGTTTATCATGACCAATGTTGCCGGACAAGTAATCTTCAACTCTCTTGACACTCTCAACACAGAAGCTGTGGCACCAACAGGCTACCCGGAGGATGGGACTGGCCTGCCGAAGGGTATCATAGCAGCTCTTATCTCCAACATCCTGCGAGTATTCGGTGTAGGCAGCGAGGTGTATCCTCCTGTAGATTTCACTTGGCTGTTCTTCAGAGACGGGTATAATCCAAGCATTTTTGCACTGCTGGTCACCATTGGAATCCTCTTCGGTGTTTTGTGGATGGAGAGTGTGAGAGTCGAAGTACCGCTACAGTACGCACGATACCGAGGAATGAAGGCTAGGTATCCTATCAAACTGCTCTACACTTCTAATATACCTGTCATCCTTGCACAGGCTCTCTTTGCAAACATCCTATTCTTTGCACAGATCATCTTTACCAACTTTAATCAAGATGGGACCAACCCGTTCCTCAGCTGGATCGGGGTCTTTGAGCAACAGGAGGGCAGTACACAGATGGTGGCCACCGCAGGCCTATCGCGGTATATCACACCGCCTCAGGGCCTCATGGTATTCACCCAACCGGATGGTATACTACATGTGCTATTCTATGCCGGATTCATGATCCTGTTATGCTGGGGATTCAGCACTATCTGGGTTGAGATAAGCGGCATTGCTCCACGCGATGTATCTCGCCAGCTGCTAGGCTCAGGATATATTGTTCCTGGATTCAGAAGGAGCGAAAAGGTCTTGGAGCGATTGCTTCAGCGCTACATCCCAGTTGTTGCAGGACTTGGCGGTTTTCTAATCGGAGTTCTTGCAGCCTTTGCTGATGTTCTCGGGGCGCTTGCCAGTGGTACAGGTATCCTGCTCATGGTGTCAATTATCAAGCAATACTACGAGCAGCTAGCAAAAGAACAGCTTGCAGAGATGGGTGGCGAAGGAGTATCAGGCTTACTAGGAATACTGTAGATTTGGGGCCTATGTATGGGCCCCGCCCCCTCTCTCACTCAGTTCACCGGCACTGATTGGGTTACAGACCTTGTGTATGCACACAATCTGTTTTCAGCCAACGATAGACGTATTATCCACAGAATGATATATATCAATGACAAACCGTCGCATCGATTAGACGCTAAGAACAAGGTGAGAACGAATTGAGCGACAATAGTGTGGTCATTGTAACGGGAATCCCTGGCGTGGGTAAGACTACTGTGATTGACAAAGCTGTTGTAATGATCAAGAAGAAATATGGCGAAGAGGTCTTGGTGCTGAATTTCGGTACCGAGATGTTCGAGGCCGCGTCCGCGAAGAATATGGTCAAAGACCGCGACGAAATGCGGAAGATGCCTTCTGAGAAACAAAGAGAGATTCAGAAGTCTGCGGGGGAGCGCATTGCCGAGAAGGCCAAGAGGGCCAGAGTCATCGTTGACACACATACGCTGATTCAGACCAACAATGGCTTCCTCATTGGACTACCTGAGTGGGTTTCTAGAGCTATTTCGCCTAAGACTGTGGTTCTGGTCGAGGCCGACCCCGATAACATTGCTGCTCGTAGAAGTGATGATCCAACACGCGAACGCGATGTGCAGGCAGTGGAGAGCATCAAGGTGCATCAAGAGATGTGTCGAGCAGCAGCAGTGTCTGTGGGAACATTGACTGGTGCTACCGTAAGGATAATCAAGAATCGTCAAGGTCAAGTAGACATGGCAGCTGCTGAGCTCCACGATACGCTGATGGAGTAGGTGACCTAATGCAAGACATACTAGTGATTCTGACCAATTGGTTCTATGCGACCTTTCATGAGCCTCCGATGTCGGGTATACTCATCGTGGCCACATCCCTCTTTGTGACAAGTCTCAGTAACTTGGCTATGAAGCGGTTCTCTGATATGCGCCGTCTGAAGAGATACCAGACAGAAATCAAGCAGTATCAAGAGATGACGAAGAAGGCCGAAGAGACTCAGAATGAGAAGCTCCTCAGAAAAGTGCGGAGGCGAAAAGCATACATCGATAGAATTCAGCGTGAGATGCTTGGAGCACGGTGCAAACCCTCTCTTTTCTTCATCATACCCTTCATGCTAATATTCTCGCTACTGAGCGGATTCTACACTGACCCCGTCACAGGTGGTTCTGAAGTTGTTGCTGTCATCCCCTTCAATGTTCAGAAGCTTCTCCCGTTCCTGGATGGATACATCGGAACGGCAGTAGGTGGTGGATTCGGTCTGTATTTCTATGCATTCTACATGCTGGTTGGCCTTGGCCTAGGCCAGATAGTCCAGCGTGTAATGGGTGTGTCTCTTACAGGATAGAACTCGGAGCTGGGGCACTTCAGCCCCACTCTGTTCTAACTTCTCTTCGCCTCCATCTCAGGTAGTGCAAGCTCCACCGTTCTCCTTAAAAGTAAAGGCAGTCTGTGGACGCTAGAAGCGATAATCTCCAATCGGTGATATGATATGCCCCGTCCAGGATTCCTGACCAAAGGTAGAGCCAACAGAAAGATAACGACACCCGGAGGCCGTACAGTAGTACACCGTCGGAACTTCTACCGTTCTTCTGGAACATGTGCCCTCTCCGGTGTAGCCATGCAGCTTCCAAAGAACGCTAAGAAGAGTCTGAGCTACAAGTCGAGCAAGTCATCAAAGCGACCGAATAGGCCCTACGGCGGATATGCAACATCTGCGGCTATGCGCCGGGGCATAATTAGAGCGGCCAGAGATCTTTAGGATGAACCGCGTCATTACCATTGGGGGCCTTCACGGGACCGGTAAGAGCTCAGTTGCGGACCGTCTAGCCAATCACTTCAGTCTGAGGCGGGTGTCAGCAGGAGATATCTTCAGGCAGTTGGCTGCTGAACGGAATATGAGCCTGGCAGAATTCAGCAGGCATGCTGAGAAGAATGAGGATATCGATCGCCTTCTTGATGACACGCTTCGGAGAGAAGCGCAAAAGGGCGATGTTGTGCTCGACGGACAGCTCGCAGGGTGGATGGCGGGTGACAATGCGGACCTCAAGATTCTGCTCACAGCACCTCTTGAAACTCGGGTTGCCCGGATTGCTGATCGCGATGACATTCCGTACGAGGAGGCTAGACGAGAGACAATAACACGTGAGGGCAGCGAACGAGCGCGTTATCAGGAGTATTATGGCATTGACATCTCAGATCCATCTATCTATGATGTTGTTCTGAACACAGCCAAATACGACCTCGATGGCGTAGTTGGTGTTCTAATTAGTGCAATTGAAACTTATTACGAAAGATTTGCCAAGTGACAGTATCTAGCGTAAGGCTCTTATTGAGAATGCGAGTGCGAAGCTTGTTCTCCCAGTCCCCCGGGATGAACATTCGAGGTGACTCAGAATGATTCGGTTGACCGGGACAGGTTGAGGTGTAAGATTATGAATCTATTTGAACCAGGTAGAATTTGCGTTAAGACTATGGGACGAGAAGCAGGTAGCTTCTGCGTCGTTGTTGAAAAAGAGGATGACAGATACGTAACTATCACTGGCCCGAAGCGTATCAATGGTGTTCGCCGTCGCAGATGCAATACTCGGCATCTAGAACCGATTGACCAGATGTTGGAGATATCTGCAGGGGCCAAAGACGACGAGATTCTAAATGCTTTAGAAGAGGCTGACCTTGTTGAGCAGTTCCGAATGAGAATTAGGATTGAGGAGTAGCCTTATCCCTTTCTAGGCAGTGTGTTCCTATCATGCCGAATCTACTCCCCGCTGACAAAGAGAGAGAAGTCATCATACGGGCTGAGGATACCACAAATACGGAGTACGGATTCAATGCACCTAGGGATATTCCTGTTGAGCAATTATTGCAGAACGGCGTCATAAATCTAGACAAACCATCCGGACCTACCAGTCATGAGATTGCCACATGGGTCGGACGGATTCTGGATGTGGACAAGACCGGCCATTCAGGAACCCTCGACCCTGCAGTGACGGGAATCCTTCCTGTTGGCATAGGCGATGCGACAAAGGCAATGCAGGCTCTACTCCCTGCAGGAAAGGAATATGTGTGTGTCCTTGAACTTCATAAGAAGACTCCTGAAGAAGATATTCGAGGCGTGATAGAGGAGTTCACGGGGAAGCTGTATCAGAAGCCTCCTCTCAGGTCGTCTGTGAAGAGAATTCTGCGAGTGAGAGAGGTTTACTACAACGAGATCCTGGAGATCAAGGGACGGCTTGTACTATTTCGGGTAGGATGTCAAGCCGGGACCTACATCCGAAAACTATGTTTCGACATTGGCGAGGCGTTGGGGAGCGGTGGGCATATGCGCGAGCTCAGAAGGACTCGCGTTGGGAAATTCAGTGAGGATGAGCGTCTGTGCACGCTTCACGACCTCACCGATGCATATCACTTCTGGAAAGAGGACGGTGACGAGGGGGAGATTCGGAAGGTCGTTCTTCCCGTGGAGAGCGCTGTAGCTCATCTGCCTGAAATAGTGATCAGGGACAGCGCCGTGGACGCTCTCTGCCACGGTGCAGATTTGGCTGCCAATGGAGTCCTGCGCCTTAGTACAGGTATCCAGCCCGATGACTTGGTCGCCATCAGGACGCTCAAGGGGGAGGTTGTCTGCATCTCTACTGCCAAGATGAATAGCGACCTCATTACAAAATCTAAGAGCGGCATTGTAGCTGTGACTGACAGAGTCTTGATGGAACGAGGGCGATACCCGAGAATGTGGCAGTCCAAAGAGTAATCCTCTCTCATGTACTAAAGCGAATATTGATTTACTAGTAGGGGAAATAACACTTGGCCCTGGAGCGAAAGCGCAACTGACGGTACTCATCACTCTGATGAGAGCTGAGGAAGCTCCCAACTACAGTCGGTGCCGGTCCTGTGCAAGCAGGGAGGTGAGAGCCTCGCTCTGGGAACAGAAACGACACCTCCAAGCCACAGATGACAATGATGCGGAAGATGAATCCGCTGAGAAGTGTCTTGGTCCGGTTGAAACGACCCATCACCGTGTAGCAACTCCAAGAATACATCGTTGACGTGCCGACCCGAGGTGTAGGGTAGGAGGCTTAGTCTGATGTTGCAAGGTTCTCGCGTGGCAACATGCCTGAACGGAACAGAATTGGGGCTATTCTTCGGACCAGGGCCAATCCCCTTTCAGAAATCGTTCATGAACTCCTTCTGGACCTGAACCACTTGAGTGCTATCTTCACACTCCGAATAGGCTTGAAGAGGTTCTTTGTTCAGAGTGAGGAATGTCGGTCCCCACTTAAAGACCGACATGAGTTCCTCTGCTTGCTTCTTGAAGCCCATGATATAGAGGGCCGCAGCCAAAGCCTCGGCAGTTGATAGTTTGATTGGCTTGTATGTATTGACTGGGTTGGCTGCAACGAGATACGGTAGAGCCCTTTGTCGTGTGCTCCACACTTGGGCAAATACCTTTTCAGCCCTTTTCCACGAGCAGTCCAGTGCGACAACTCCCGATTTGACCGCATCAACAGAGTCTTCTCTTGAGAGAGCTCTCTCCGATACCGGATTCAAGACAACACCCTTGTAGGGGATCTTCCCAGTGGAATGTACGATTTCGGCCTTACCCATCCGAGCAAGCCGCAGCCCTGTGCATTTCTTGGGATCACACTGTTCAGCATGATAGATGATTACCCGGATTCTCTGTGCTTTCGCCATATACATCTCATTGAGCTTTCGGAAGAGATTTCAACATTCCCTTTTTCCCCGATTGGTTGTGCTCGATATGGCTGGCGACCCAGAAGATGCGTGCGAGATATGTGGCGAACCAGTGGATGAGCTGAATCTCTGCCACATGTGCAGGGCACCCGTTTGCAGCCAGTGCTGGATTTCGGGCGATATGATATGCATTATCTGTATGGAAACGCGATGCCGTATATGCGAGGAATACCACTCATCTCGTGCCTGTGACACATGTGGTCAACTCGTATGCGAGGATCACGGTGAACGGGTTGATGCAGCTACTGTATGTGAAGTATGCTTGAAACAACAGGCTAAACCCTGATGATATCGGGTTGGCAGTCATTCTTTCTCTCTGATTGCCGTCTACCTCGTACAACAATGGTATTATTACCACCTTCTCTTCTACTCATCTTGCGTGAGAAGAATGGCCATTGAAGCGCATCTCGGACTTGATGACATAGATAGCCCACGAGGAGGATGTACGACCCACTTTGCCAGCCTGCTTGTCGAGAAGCTTTCCGCAGACGGTGTCAAATGGCTTGATTACCCGAATCTCATACGCTTGAATCCTAACGTTCCGTATAGAACTCGCGGTAACGGTGCTGTCGCACTGAGATTCAAGAGCGATGAGGAATACGCGAAAAATGTGCTTGAGATTGTACGGGAGATATTTCCCTCCTATGTAGAGCGCGGCTATCGCAATACAAATCCTGGAGTGGTCTTGGTCCTTGGAAGACCCACGGAAGAGATACGTGAGTTCGGCGAGAAGGCGTTGTGGCGTGTCCAACCACTGGGAAATGTACGCACGATGCTCATAGAGAATGATATTCCCCATATCGCGTCCGGAAACGGGAGAGGTCTCATTGGCGCAGTGTCTGCCATCGGCAACGTCCTAGACGATGATTACACGTATGAGTATATCGCCTACCGGAGCACTGAACTGAATGATGAAGAGCGCGGAGTCGATCCTGTTTCGGTTGCAGAGATGAATAGAAAGATGGGCGACAAGACCTTTGCCAATGTAGATGAAGGAACTGGACAGATTCTCATACAGCCAAATGGGCCAGATCCAGTATTGTTCGGTATCCGTGGAAACGAAGCTGAAGATGTGAAGGAAGCAGCATCTATGATAGATTCAGAGCAGGCTGTTGAGAGATGGACCATATTTCGGACGAATCAGGGAACAGACGCTCACCTATCGAATCTCCTAAAGATTAACAAATTGCGGCCGTACCTTTCGGCTAGGGTGCGCGGCAAAGTCTCGAAGGATCCGCGAATGATAGTAGGCGGACACGTTATCTTCGAGATAGAGGACGAATCCGGTTCGGTTGATTGTGCGGCCTATGAGCCTACTAGAGAGTTTCGAGAGATTGTGCAGAAACTCATCCCGGGCGATCTGGTCGAGTTGCACGCCGGTGTGAGGCCGGCATCTCGACAACACGAACTGACACTGAATGTGGAGGGAATGATGATTGTACAACTCGCAGAGCATGTTGAAGAGGCGAATCCAACCTGTCCCGATTGCGGAAAACGGATGAAGAGTGCTGGGAGAAAGAAGGGATACAAATGCTCAAACTGTGGCTTGCGTGCCCCAGATGCCAAGCGGGTGAAGAGCATTCTTCCTCGGGAAATCAACACAGGTCTCTATCTACCTCCTGCATGCGCGCAAAGACATCTAACAAGGCCTCTCGGCCGTCAGCCGAGGACTGACATCGGTAGACCATCTAAACTGATCAAACAGTGGCATGTCCCATGATTGCGATATGGACTAGACCTAATGCTCAAGCCGGCAACTAGACTCTTCGACCACGTCGTCCGCCGGGCTTTCTCGTGCCGTCATGCGGTATGGGGGTGACCTCGTCGATAATCCCAATCCTCAATCCTGCTCGACTTAGAGCTCGTATTGCTGCTTGAGCCCCCGGTCCTGGTGTTTTTGGGCCATGTCCTCCAGGTGCTCGCACTCGAATGTGAATTCCATAGACCCCTTTATCCTTGGCCTCTCGTGCAGCCTGAAAAGCCGCTTGCATCGCCGCGTGGGGGGAGGACTCATTTCTGTCAGCCTTGACCATCATACCCCCGGAGTATCGCGCGATGGTTTCTGCTCCGGTCACATCTGTGATATGAACTATGGTGTCATTGTAGCTAGCATAGACATGTGCAACGGCCCATTTGTCTCTCTCGTCGTGACTCATTGCTCTTGAACCTCCTCCTCCCCAATCATCCGCTGTGCGGCATCGGAAGCAGCTATGCGGGCCGGATGAGTTTCGTCGTTTAGAGGTGACTTGTGATGATAATCAATCCTGTCCTCCTCTCCAACGGTTATAATTCGACTCGGTGTATAGACCTTAGCGCGGTCAAGGGCTATATGACCATGGGTAACGAGTTGTCGCGCATGATATACTGAGCTTGCAAGACCTTTTCGGAAAACGACGCTCTGGAACCTCCGTTCGAGCAATTCTGGCAGTTCGAGATCAAGAACGTCATCAAGCGTTGCATTCTGTTCCAGAATACCCAAGCGTGCAAGCTTAGCAATAAGCTCTTTCTCCTCGAGAGATCGCTCTTCTGGAGGAATTGCCAGCAGATTACGTGCCTGCCGTCTGAAGTTTGACAATTCGGTTCTATGCTTCCAAAGCTCTCTCTTGTTTCTGAGACCGTAGGTTCCTATGAGCTTGAGTTCCTGCTCAAATCTCTCGGTCTCGAAGGGACGCTTTGGAGTCATATACTTCTTTTTCTGTCGACGTGGATCGCCCATAGACTACTCCTCCCTCTCAGCTCTGGCCTTCTGAACCAGTTTCTTTCTGGATACACCCACTGACATTCCTGAGCGGCCTGTGGTTCTTGTATGCTGTCCTCTGACCTTCAGGCCCAATGAGTGTCGTATTCCGCGCCATGCCCGAATGCGTTTAAGCCTCTCAATATCATTCTGGTGAGTGAATTCTAGATCTGCGCCAGTCAGATGTATCATTCTTCCGCTTCGCCGATCACGCTGACGATTCAGCTGCCAGGATGGGAAACCGCTTTCCACCGGATTGCCGAGCATATCTTCTATCTTCTCAATCGTCTTATCATTAAGGTATCCAAGCCTTGACCTTGGGTCTAGACCCAATTGGCTGACAACGGTCTTGGACATCCTAAGACCCACTCCCTTTATTCGGGAGAGACCCTGAATCAGATTCTCTTGGCCGTCTATGTCGCGTCCGGCGACTCTAACTATGTGGTTGTACTCTTGCTCGGACATGGTATATTACCTCATTCAGACTGGCTTGAGGCTTGCTGGCTTTTTTGAGACACCTTATAATGATTGTCATCAAGCAACCTCCATGGTGAGAGGCCTTTTTTAGGTTGCTACAGAACAAGTAGTAGGAGAGAGTATTCTGTCAGACTACAAGACCCTCCGCAAATCACTGAAGAAAGAGCCCATTCCCACGCCGTCACAACTAGCAGGCATTGTTGACTGTCTAAAGGAAGTGCTAGCAGAGAACATAGTTGTTTCCCAGACTGAACCTCGCTCCACTCTGATCTCCAGCAATGCGCTAGCGAACCGTTTCATCATGAATCGTTGGGATATTCGCCCATCGCAACGAAAGCGATACCAGAACCTCTTCTCGGCTGTACGCCGACGAACACGACATCTGTTTGAGGTACTCCTCGCCAAGGAAAGACTAGAGATTGAGGGAGAAGACACCGTCAACACGATTCTTATCCACAAATTTGACGATGTGCGGGGTAATATCATCCTGGCGTTTAGGGAGATTCCTCAAGGAGAGGAGTACAAGTACGGTTTCAGTTAGACTTCTGTTTCAATCTTCGACATGTTTCATTGGTTTCAGATTCTGATCAACGCTTCACATCTTTGGCATAATCAGTCAACGCTGTCCTTGCATCCAGACGGAATCGAGAATGGTTGCCGTATTCTGCTACTTGTTTCTCTGACCTGCACTCTCTTGGAGCGATTTAAATCAGCCATCTCTTGCTATCTAACAAAAAGAAATCACCGTGGTTTGGAACACATGTTCCAAGGACTTCTTCTCCGGAAACGAACCATGTGGTCTTCAAAAGGAACGGTTCCAATGCCTAACTGGAGTTGTGTGATGACGCGCTACCTCGACACCAACCGGCCGAAGGACAATAAGACTCCTAGTACTTCAACTCTGAGTATTCGCAAGCGACTAAGAAAGATACTAAGGGACCGTATTCTGGCTTCTGAGAGAAGAGGCCATTGGAACCTGATATCTAGCGAAGACATGGCGAATCAGTACATCCGGGAACGATGGGGAGTCTTGTCTTCTCACGAACACAGCACCCCTCGCCTATTCAAACAGGTTAGAAAACAGTCGCGATTGGTCCTATGGCAGTTCATAGAAACGGGACACCTGCAGTTGGAGATCGATAACAAGGTGCAACGATATCTTGTCTACAAATTTCGAGAGACGGATGAGCACATCATCCTTGGGTTTTTCAGACCAGATAGGCGGTGTGCAGGGATGTAGTTTCTCCAAGTATAGATATCCTCTCCGAATGGAAAAGATGAAAAGCAGCCACCAGTCCCTCTTGGAACGAGCCCGGATAGCCAAGCGGTTACGGCGGCAGCCTGGAAGTGGCCACTGGTCCGACAGGCAGCTGCTGTCCTTGACGGACGCGTGAGTTCGAATCTCACTCCGGGCGCCATGTTTTGCTCTTACTCAGGTCTAGGGCGGAAGGAGGGACGAACGATGGTGATTCACACACAGCATTGGTCATCCTAATTGCTCTCTGAGGTGAGACTTGGAGATATCTCTCCCACGAGACTAGTGACCATCATCTTCCTCACTGTGCCCTCATCATGAGTGTGACCAAGAATCCAGCTCAATTTGACCACTGCAGCCTCTGAGGTCATATCATATGCGCTGATTGCTCCTGCCTCCATGGCAGCCCTTCCAACCTCATAGACTGATGGTTCCGCCTGTCCGAAAGCGCATTGGGATGAAATGACGACGTAACAGCCCTGATTGACCGCCTGTCTGATGGCGCCGACAACTGAGTTTTCCATTGTAGGTATGTTTCCTGACCCAAAGCCTTCTACTATGATTCCACGATATCCCATATCAACAATCTTGGAGAGAATACTTGGAGGCATTCCTGGGAAGACCTTGAGTAGAAACACGCGTTCATCGATTCGAGTATCAAACCTCGGCACTAGGTTATGGCGTCTTTTTCGCCCTTCGTATAAGACAATGTCCCGTGCCAGCACACCAAGGGGTGATGGGTCCATGGAATCAAAGGCATCGTATGCATTCGATCTTACTTTCTTGGTTCTCGTTGGCCGATGTATCTCACCATTGAATACAATACATGTTTCTCCAATGTCCCCGAAAGCTGCGACTCGAAATGCATCTACCATGTTCCTTGGACCATCACTCCAAGGTACTCCAGCTGGAATCTGAGACCCGGTGAAGACTATCGGCTTACCGAAGTCTTGGATCATGAGGCTAACGGCAGACGCAGAATACACCATAGTGTCTGTTCCATGAGTGATGACAACGCCATCAATGTCAGGCATCTCGTCGTGAACAGTCTTGATTGCACCCGCAATCTCCTGCCAGTGGTGCGGTTGTGCATTGGCAGAATCGAGCTGAAGTAATTCTCTCTTCACCACTTTCACCCTGCCCGATCGTCGTGGTAGACTCTCAAGAAGTGCATTGACTGAGAGTCTTGGCCTTAGCCCCTGTGTTTCGGGGTCATAGACACTCGCTATGGTGCCCCCTGTGGTTATCAGACATACTTCGGCCTCTTCTGACATGATAGCACCCGTACGAGCCTAAGATGGCAGGATTTATTGATATTGTGATTAGTTTCTATCACTGGGTGAGACTCAATGTATGACGTTATTGTTGTTGGCAGCGGACCCGCAGGCGCAACTTGCGCGCGGCGTCTTGCACAGGTCGGACTTGACGTCGTGATGCTTGAGAAGCATACTCATCCACGTAGCAAACCCTGCGGCGGAGCATTGAGCCCCCGCGTTCTGGATCTCATAGACTTCGATGCTTCTCCCGTTGTGGATCGTGTGCTACGCACAGCCGTCATCCACTCGCCCTCGGGTCGGAGAGTTGTGTGTCGCAGAGATGACCTCGTCGGCCAGATGGTGAAACGGGCCGATTTTGATAGGTTTCTAGTTGAACAAGCACGTGATGCAGGTGTTGACGTGGCTGAGAATATGCGTGCTGTTGCAGTTGAGAAGATGCGCGGCGGCGTCAGAGTGTTATGTCCGGGGGATTCCTTCAAAGGGAAGCTCTTGGTGGGCGCAGACGGGGTCGACGGCATCGTTGCCCGAGAGATTGGTATTCGCTGGGAATGGCCTCCCGAGAAGATCGCCTTTTGCATCTCAGGTGATGTGCGGATGGATTCTGAGGAGGTAGAGCGAATCATGGCAGTTCGAGATGATGCTGGCGAACCTGCCATGGACCTCTACTTCGGCATCCAACATAGAGGTTATGGGTGGGTCTTTCCCAAACGCAACGAACTCAGCATTGGAATAGGATGCCGAATGGATCTCATGGGGGACATTCGGAGTGAGTGGGGAATCTTCACTGAGAAGGTCAGAAAAGAGAAAGGTATCCATCTGGACTTTATCAGAAAGGCTTCATTCCGGGTACCTGTAGGTAGAACAGGTTCGCGATTTACAGGGCGGAGAACTTTGTTGGTGGGCGATGCTGCAGGGCTGGCCTCTCCGATAACAGGTGAGGGAATCTATTACGCCATGTATTCCGCCAAGATTGCAGCTGACATCATCGAAGAGGCCGCTAAACGGAAATCCCCGCTTCACATCAAGGAGTACGACATACAGCTTCAGAGGAAACTCCTGCCTGAGCTTCAAACAGCAGATCTCATTGCCGACTTACTCTTCAAGTCAGAGAGAACATCTGAGCTTGTTTTCGAGATGGCGGCAGAGGATGCAATCTTGAGAGAACTGATGATGGATCTTGTTACAGGGTCCCGACCATACAAGAAGATGCGAGTGTCAATTGCCAAACGCCTCCTCACACGCCACCCTCTCAAGGCTGTTCGCCTAGGACTGAACATATAGCAGGTCTTCAGTCCTTCACTCTTGTTTCGTCCTGGCCGACACTGATCTGCATCAAGTCTCGTGCAAGAATACTGTTGCTGAATACTTCTCTCGCTTCTCGTAGAATCTGCTCTCCCCCTTCAGCTTCATATCTGGGACTATAGTGGGTTAGTGCGAGAAGCCGCACATTTGCATCTCGAGCAATCTCCGCGGCCTGGACTGCTGTGGTATGACCTCTCTCAACCGCTAGATCTCTGTGTTCTTCTGCATACATGGCCTCACATATCAGCAGATTCGCATTCTGAGCGGCCTCTGTAAGACTGTCGCAAGGTCGTGTATCTCCAGAGTAGACTATCTTGATAGGGGGCGGTTTCGCTTCCGTCACCTGTTCAGGACTGACTGTCATTCCGTCATCGAGTTCTATGGTCATTCCGTCAGAGAGCGATTTCCACAGTGGGCCCTCTGGGACTCCAAGTTCTCTGGCCCGGTCTGGTAAGAATGTTCCCGTCATTCGCTGGTATGTGACCTCGAATCCAAATGCCTTTCCACGGTGACTCACCTCAAATGCTCTCACAGACAACCCATCATCTTCAAAGAGGACTCCGCTCTCCACACCATAGACGGTGGTCTCAAAGGTTGTTCCTAGGTGTATCGTCTTCTGGTTCACTTTGATGTATTCAACCAAGTCAGGAGGACCAAAAATCTCGAGAGGCTTTTCCCTTCCTAACAGGGAGAAACGCAGCAATAGGCCTGGCAGTCCGATTAGATGGTCTGCATGGATATGGCTGATGAAGACACGCATTGGCTTGTTAAGACCGATGTTCGCTCTCTCTAGCTGACGCTGAACATCCTCCCCAGCATCCAAAAGCAGGACCCACCCTTCGTGTTGAACTGCGATTGCGGGCAGATTGCGTCCTTCTGTGGGGATTGAACCACCCGTACCAAGAAAGGTCACATCAAACATAGATGAATCCACAAGAAGAAATCCTAGGATAGAGCCACATAATACTTGTGAAGATACACAACGGTCCACAGGCCACAGAAAACTGCAGGCACAAGCCGAAACAGTAGTGAAACTTGGACTGATCATGTGAGTATCATGCTAGGTCAACGGGAATGTTCTCGCTACCCGCATCGCGTCTGGCAACACCGTAAGCGACCGGTTCGAAGAAGGCACCGTGATCCCACTTCCAAGACGAACTCTTATTATCGAACATCGTGGACATCGACATTCTTGTTTCTGTCCCTGCAGAGATAGTGTGTGCAGAATAGTTGTTGACACGGCTTATCTCCTCTTCCAAGATCTGTAGAATCTTCCTTCCGCTTCCAGCAGGGAGCGCCGCAAGAAGCATGATCCTATTGTCTCTCTCATCTTCCAGGTTCGCTATGCGTGACACGTAGGTCTGCGGTAACTCCCTCCAGGCAGGAAGTATATCTCCTGCTGTTTCGGGAGAGGCTATGACCATTATCCTCTCGCCTAGCATGGGAATGTTTACACGTGTTCGCGGCAACAGAACTGGTGCTTCTGCTTGCTGTATTGCCTTTCTCTTCTTGAAGGCGGTGCTCTCAGAGATTGCTGCTTTTCTTACGATATCCTCGATAGGGCTGTGATAGTTCTTTCGAAGTACGTCAATGACCTTCAAGTCATTGCTCTTGAGGTCGGGATATTGTTCTATCTTGTTAGATGACTCTGCGAGAGTTATGGGCTCTCCCCCTTGCCGCACGAGTAATCGCTGATGGAGCAGGTCAGGGAACCAAGAAGAGCTTGCATAGTCAAAATAGAGGAACGAAAACCTTGGCTTACCCACAGAGATTCGGAATGCTGAGATATTGTCCGAGGTAGCCCTCAATGACCTGAACAATACTAGCAAGTCCCGCGTTCTGTCGCGGGGGCATGTCAAAACCAGGTGACATCGTGGAATCGCACCATCAACATAGAGACTCTTCTCAATGTAGGGGCCTGCCAGAACCAAGCTCGGATTTTCAAGAATGACCATGATCCGTTCAAGCCCGATTGACTGAGAATTGAGCATCCCCTCAACATGCAAGACTCCCGCCTGCTCTAGCTTGCGGTACCCTCTTCTCGCACGAGAGTAGCTTATTCTGACCTGCTTAGAGAGTCTACTAATACTCTCACCAGGAGCCTCAACAGCTCTCTGCAGCACAAGCAACTCGGTCTTGTTGAGTCTGGAGATATTCTCCTCCCAGAGTTGAGTAACGAGCGAAAAGAGGTCTCGCTGTGTTGCCAGTGAAGGTCCCCCTAAGTCGGCTACTCTCTCCAAACGCTCCACAAGATCATCGTGAAGCCCACCTCGATAAGTTTCTACCATTCTTCTGACTTGTTCGACATCTGGTCCGTCACTGAATAGGTCGATAGATGACCCCTTCTCTATCATTTGAAGTACGCGAAGCAGCGCGTCAGCAGACGCTGATATCTTGAATTCAGGCATGATTGTTGTCTCCTCAGGAGATGCTATTGAGGTGTCTGGAGTGCCTACTTCCTTCGTAGGTTTCTTCTATCTCCCCTAGACGGTCTTGTTGGCAGAGACTACCATCTCTTTTGTCCTGTGCCCCCCATTTAACCTCCTCCTAGCTTAACGGCTTGGATTCTTGCCAGAGGGAATCAAAGTATGCAGATGCCATCGCTGCAAAAACAGCGTGATTAGAATAGACTCCAAGGTACTGCTGCTTCTCTCCACCAGCTAGCATGATAAGAGTCTGCCGCTCATCAACAACCAGACCTGCGCCAAATACCCTCTCCCGAGTGCGGATGTGGAACCCGTTAGGAATCATATTCCTCATAGACTCGGGCACATCAGACGTTAGAACACTGACATTCTTGGTTCTCACATCAAGAACTCGATCAATTATTGCATCAATGTCTTCGGTTTCCAAGTCAAGACTGGGAACTGAGAGCTTGATCTGTTCGCGAGCGGTATTGACCATCTCTATTGCCTTGGCAAGAATGGCTGAGCGGCCATGTATCACAAAGACATCCCTGCTCGTTACTTGTTGGTCTTCTTCATACAGCGGCTGTAGTTCGTCGACAACCAGCTTGCTAGAGCGGTCAAGTTTCTCTTCTAGGTTAAGCCTCACAAGACGAACAACCTCCGTAGGTGCCTTGGCGATGTACAGGGTTGGTCTTCCCCTCTGAATCTGGATGAAACCTTTCTCTTCGAGCCTACCCAGAACGTCGTAGATTCTGCTATAGGGCACACCTGATTCTGAGCTGATATCCGAGGCCGCCATCTTGCCGCCATCAACAAGAGCCAGATACGCTGAAGTTTCGTACTCTGTGAGGCCTAGTTCTCTCAGGGCCTTCAGGGCGTTCTCGCTTATCTTCATGAATCACACCAGCAGCATCAAACAGGCCTCAGGACGGTCTTAAGACTTGTTGAACTCGTTTCGATACCATTTGAGAAATGAACTGAAAGCTCGAGTTCTATGCGAGATGGCTGTCTTTTCCTGAAAGGAGAGTTCGGCGTAGGTTTGGTCGAAGCCTTCAGGAATGAAGATGGGGTCATAACCAAACCCCTCTGATCCACGCTCTTCCAGTGATATCTTCCCTCGCATCTCTCCTGTGAAAGTGTACAAGTTCTGTCCATCAGAATACCCCACACTGGTTACAAAGCGCGCACTGCGGTCTGTCTTCCCTTCAAGGAGTTTGAGTATTCCCTGTCTGCCTATAGTTTCGAGTACGAAAGCTGGATACGCCCTTGGAAAACCTGCTAGAGTGTCGATGTAGAGGCCTGTATCATCGACAACTACTGGTTTCTGAACAGTCTCGAACGCGTGTCTTGCAGCCTCCCTTGCCACGATCTCCACCGAATCGTCCCTTATCTCGATCTTCTCAACATTCATGGTTTCGAAGTCAACCCCATATTCTGCAAAGAGCGGGCGTAGCTCAGCTAGTTTATGCTCGTTGGTGGTGATCAGGGTCAGTCTACCCCTTGACATATTCTAGTATCTCCTTCATGACTCGATAGGATGATCGCGTTCTCTCAAGATCGAACATTCCTGTCACATTCCACATGATGATGTGCTCCAATCCGTGTTTCATGTACTCTTCCAGTATATCCAGTACTGAGTCGGCATCTCCTGTAATGTAGAAACTCTCCAAGATCTCCTGTGGCACTCTATCGATGGCCTCCAGCATGGTTTCTCTCCCATACCGCATAGGTATGTAGTCTCGCAGAGAGTAGAAGTCACTGCCGAGAGGGTGTTCATATCCGAGTTTCGTCCATAGTTCTGCGGGATAGAGAAGGGCAAAGGCCTTTGCTAGTGGAGTCTGCATCATCCTCCTGCATTCCTCCGGCTCGTCATCAAGAATGAACCATTGCCAGAGAGCGGCGGTGAACTCATTCTCCTTCTTCAATCGTTTTCTGGCTTTCATTATCTGATCCAGGCGATGACCGTAATCGGTCGGGTCTAAGAGTGTTGGAATCCAGCCATCACCGAACTCCGCTGTGATGTTCAGCATTTTTGGTCCATGAGCAGCAATCCATATTCTGGGCGGCCTGTCAGACCTGCTTGGTCTCAGAGACATCACGCCATCTTTCAGTTTCCAGAATCGCCCCTCGTAGTTGAATGGCTCGTGTGTTTGCCATATTCTCGTGATGATCTCCAATGCCTCCCGTAGTTTGCCGACTTGTCCTGAGTAGCTGAGGCCATAGGGTTCTATGTTTTCAGCCTCACCTGCTCCGATTCCAAGGATGGCTCTTCCCTCACTGATGTGATCAAGTGTCATGAACGTCTGGGCGAGAAGAACTGGGTGCCTTCGGATTGGCTCTGTTACAGCTGATATGATATCAACGTGCTTAGTGACCACAGCTGAGGCTGCCATGATGGAACTGAGCTCAAAGAATGTATGAGGAGACTGTTGTATGAGGGCAAGCGGTGTAATATCTGGTGTCCATATACTCTCAGGAACGAAGCCTGCAAAATGGTCGGGAAATGCCATGCTGTCATATCCCAATGAATCAATCAATTCTGCATTCTTCTTGACACGGTCCCAAGGGGGCAAGAAGGGACCCGGAGCACCTATCTGAAGATCATGAACATCGACCATGGACTAACACGACTCTGCAAAGTGAATCAGGGCTCTTTTCACCTTGTCGAAATCATCCAGCCTCATGAACTCGTCGATGCCGTGGAAGTTGTTGTCCTTAGCAATCGTACCATAGCATACTGCAGGGATTCCTGCATTCACAAAAAAGGACCCATCATTGCCACCCAGGTCAACAGCCATAGGTACGAATGTGCCCACGGTTGAGTTGACCGATTCGTGAAATGCCTGTGCATAGGGGTTATCTGTGTCCGAGACCCAGCTGTCTGCCTTTGTGATGAAAGACACGTCTACCTGAATCCCGGTTTCTTCCCGTGTCTTCTCCAAGAACTTGGATATCTGATTGGCAACTTCATCCGGATTCTCTTCAGGAATTATCCTGCAGTCAAACGAGATCTCGGCCTTGCCTGGGATTACGTTAGTCTTAGTGCCGGCTTTGTACACGGTCATAGAGAACCGCCCCCAGAGATTCTGAAACGGGCTCTCAGGAGGAGCTGGATATTGAGAGGTCACTTTCCTTCTGAGGTCTGCGAAGCGGAGTAGCGCATTCATGACCGGGATGCTGATGTGTATCGCGTTTGTGAAGGCAAAGGGCATACCTGCATGACCCTGCGTACCCGTTATGGTCACAGTACCCGCCACGATGCCGCTTGCACCCATACTGATGTAGTTAGGGCTAGAATCTACTACGATGCCGAAGTCTCCTCGTATTTTAGGGGGTCCGTTTATCAGATAGTCGATCCCCCATTCTCCTCCAATCTCTTCATTAGGCGAGATGAGTATTTTCCAGTTGACGTTTGCTGAGCCTTGCTCCAATAGAGCCCTTGCAGCGCTGACGGATGCCACAATGTTCCCTTTGTTGTCGGTTGTACCTCTCCCATATACTCGGTCTTTCTCAACCACCAGCTCGAACGGTGGTCGGGTCCACTTGTCTTCATCTCCTGCTGGGACAACATCATAGTGGGTCGCAAGGAGGACTGTTCGGTCGCTGTCAGCATTCAGTTCGGCAACCACATTTGGCTGAGCCACCCCCTCATGCTTCGAGTCGAAGACTTCAACCGCAAGGCCCGCCTCTTTGCATCTCTCCACCACAACAGCAGCACACTCGGTGTAGTTCTTCTTCTGCTCGCTGTTTGTGTCCAGTTCTACAAGATCTCTCAAGAATTCTAATTCCCAATCATCCACACTCATCACCCTGTACTGAGGTCTTCATGCTTACTATGAATGGTCAGAGATTAGTGTCTTGTGCTTCATTTCTGGCAGGTCTGACAGTAGTTCGTCTTGAAGCGATTGGCTGTTACTTCTGATATTCTCCCCCCACAGAGCGGACACTTTTCCCCTCCTCTTCCATGAATCATCAGGAAGTCTCGTTTCTCCGTGGCTAGTTCCGACAGATTCCTCTTCATCATCATGTCCCGATAGCGCGACAAGACGTCTCTCATCGCCCTGTAAAGGCTGACAATCTCGTTGGTACTCAGACTTGCTCTTCTTCTGAACGGCATGATTCCTGCGTAGAGAAGGACCTCGTCTGCATATGCGTTGCCAATGCCTGTGATGAATCGTTGGTTCGTCAGAACATTCTTGATATGTCCTCTGAACCTCTTGATTCTGTCTAGGAATGCATGTTCCGTAAGATCGTGTCCAAGCGCTTGTGGTCCCCGTCCCGCGAAACCCTTGACAACGGTGAAATCGTCGTCAAGAACCAGATAGACTCTGCTCATTCTCTTAGTATCAGTGTACAGAAGACTCTCGCTCCCGAATTCAAGAGCGAAGATGTTTCTCTTCAGAGATCTTCGCCCTCTCTGTACGATTCTGAATCTTCCTGCCAGCATCGGATTGACTACAATCTTCTTGTTTCCAGTGAGACTGAGGATTATGAACTTGCCATCGGCGACACAGGAAGACAAGACCGAATTGGTTATTCTTTCGACGAAATCATCTGGTGTGATGGCATGAATGACAAGAGCCTCATACACCCGAACTGATTCGACCTCCTTACCGTTGAACCTTTCCCACAGTTTCATCGCAATGGCTTCGAGCTCAGGCAGTTCTGGCAAGATGGTCTCCTCTCCCGTCCTCTATACCAGGCGGTAGTGCCCTGTTCGTGGCTCATAGACGACACCGTTTCTCTTCATTCTCTCTAGGTTCTCGGCTGCAACATGCACTTCTACTCCGGCCTCTTCAGCTATCTCTTCGAGACTTGGCCCAAGTGATCCCGTCTTCCCGCTATCTAGCTGTCGTATTGCTCGATGAACTTTGGTGTTGAACTTCTCAAGACGGGCCCCTTCTCCCCAGTCTTCCTTAGCCCTTGACTCTAGTTCTACCAGTTCAAGGAATTCCTTCAGTGCGGGTTCGAGAATCTGGTTCCATGACTGCTTAAGGTCAGATGCCTTCACTTTGTCTTGCCATGACGCTCGTGCAGTAGATCTGGCCAGTCTAATCGTGCTGAGGGGCCTTCCTAATGCATCAGCATCCAGAATGTGACCCCGTGCCAAGGCACTCTCCTCCAGCCCAAAACTTTCCTTTACCCTCTCCATCCGTTCGAGAACGTGTTTTGTTGCTGCATCAACCGAACGTACGGATATCTTCGGGTTCATCATCTGGAATGTGATGACAGACTTCAGTATGGGAAGTCTAAGATGCTTTGAGCTCTTTGTTTCGACCCAGAAGTCTTCTGATGTCAAGGCAAGAGGAACGTCGGGCAAGACTGCAGTGCTCTTCTCGGTCAGTGTCCCAACGGAGACCTCTCTGAACCCCCGGGGGTCTTGCCTCTCTATGCATAGTGTTCGGAGATTTGTTGAGCTGACCATTCCAGCATCCAATCTCCAAGTCCTAGGAGTTGAGATTCTGAATCCTCTTACATTATGATGCCTCCCTCTTGTCCCTCTGAGTGTAGGAGGTATGACACTCCGAGTGAAAGAGAGGAGGCGACGAACCTGAGTCTTGGATGCTATCGCTTGAATCCCTGTGGTTAGCCCTCCGACGGATTGCTGAAACGGTGGACTGGATACGAACAACCGTGCAAAAACTCGTTTGCTTGCCTCAGCCATACCCACATGTTCGAACAACAACTCCGAGATGTCCTTAAGAGATAGAGGCGGCCGAATCTGGTCTATTAGGTCAATTTTCAGTTCTTGAATATCTTCTGCAGTAAACGCCTGAACAATGTCATTGCCCTTCTGAAGGAGTCGGGGCAAGGCTATACTCTTTCCGCTTACTTGGACATACGCTCCTTCATCTGGAGGTTCTTGATCAGAGGTTAGGTAGACGAAGACGCCTTCTACAAGCCAAGGGCTAGGAGTCAAGAGAATGAGGTCCATGTAACGCGTATAGTGCACAAAACCCCTGTGGATGTATCTTCTTCCATGTTCATGTGTTCTGAAATCACGATGCAAGCCACGTTCCCATTCTGTTAACTCCGAGCCATACTCGCGGGTGAAGACATCACTTGGAGAAACCACATCGCCTAACCGATCGCGGTCTGCTCCGTACTTTTCGAAGAGTTCGTCATATGGCACAGCAACCAATCCTCTCATTCAATCTGTCTATTCTCCGCCGCTCTCTTGGTTTTCCCTCTTCACATATTCGCGATAGGCTCTCGGATACTTCTTGGCCAGCTCCTCAATGGAGGGAAGTCTATCAGAGTACGAAATGTAGAATTGACCGGGCTCAACGGCAGCCAGGTTCGATGCAATGATTTTCTCCAGTTGGGAGTTTATCTCGTAGCCAATGAAGTGTCGTAGCGCTCCCTTGGCAGCGACGGCCGTGGTCCCATTGCCTACGAACGGGTCCAGTACTATCTCCCCTGGAGCTGAAGAGTAGTCGATGCACTTCTGGACCACTCTCAGTGGCAGTTTTGTGCTATTCTTCGACTTTCCGGTACGATAGCTCCGCTTTATTTTCCAGACATCTTGGGGATAGTTCTCCAGCTTGTTGAAGAAGTAGTTGTCCTTGTTCTTGACCAAGAGAAGAATGTGGTAGTGACTGCTAACGAATCTCCTCTTGGTGAACACACCAAACTGATACTGCCAGATAAGATGGTTGAGCAGATGTAGCCCCGCCAATCTTGCGCCTCTCAAGACATATTCGAGATTATTCCAGCCGCTGAAAATATACATGGACCCACTATCGTTTAGAATTCGAGCTGCCTCGCCAATCCACGACTCGCTGAAGGCAATGTAATCCTCATCAATCTCCTCGTACCCACTGACAACCAGACTCTCATCTCGATTATATGCCCCACTCTTGCCGTCAAAATCTATCCCGAACGGAGGATCCGCGATGACTAGGTCGACACACTCCCTCGGCATCTCTTTCATCCCTGATATACAGTCTTTGAAATGAACAGAGTCCAGACTCATGTTGCCGCAGTCATTCTCGGCTGAATGGTATAGCCTCTTAGCCTCTGCGATGCTCCAATCATGAGTGGGCTTGAAGTAGAACTCAGCAAGATGAGGGATATACCTACGCTTCTCTACTTCTTCATCCTGCTTCGTTTCATCCCTTGCATCGCTTGTCATTCACGGGTCCCTTCTAGCATGCTGATGTCCTTCCATGACATGGATTCTATACAGGATACCTACTCCGGTATCTTCAGAGTTATTCCCAGGGGTTCAAGCTCCTCGCTGACACTCTCTACAGTTTCCTCGACACTCTTACCTCTGCCCAGCATTACAAATGCCATGCTCATCTGATATGGCGGCAGGAACGGAACCCCGCTGGCGTCGAGAATGTCCTGATAGGTCCTCCTCAGATCGTTATCTCTCAGATACTTCTCGAGATGCCTCAGAGTTGTACGGTTCTCGAGTAGCATCTGGGATATCTTCTCCAGAAAGACCGCCCTGGGAATCTTGACAGATTTTCCAAAGAGATCTGTGACATGCTCTTCAAACCACTCCTTGACTCTATCAATTGTGCATTGTGGAAAGAGCATGATACCATCTGTGTCTTCACCTGATGCGACCACTCTGATTTTCCCGCGCTTCTCTGCCGACAAGACCAGGTCATTGAAGCGCATATAGCCTACACTCTCATGCTCAAATCCTTGCATCTTGAGGTCATTGTTGACTTCTGCCAGAGACGTCGGTTCTCCTCTTTCCAGCCTAGCCTCCACGACGGCTTCGAGCAAGTCGAATGCGCTCTGTAGTTCGAGCGACAACTGAGACATCCTAGGAATATCATCTGGAGGAATAGCCAAGACAGTAATGGGGGGCTCCCCTGTTCTCTCAACGTATTTTTCTGACTCTGCCCATTCAATGAACTCAGTCCATGTAGAGAAGCCCAGTACCTTCTCATCGAACTGCGGGTTGAGGGAGTTCATAACATGCTTCACATGGCCGAGACCCGGCTTATGTCCAGCATCTGTGATCTTCTGTATTGCTTCTCGTAGATACATACCTGCTCTCCGTCTATAGTCGGAGAGTTTTCCGGAGGTCACATCACAGTCCTCGGGTCTTGAGCAATCCATGTGAACCGGTCTGAAGGAGTAGATGTCATCGTATTTGGTCGCTAGCTCCGATAGCGCAGATGAGGTGATGATGGGATTACTGATCACCCATAGCCCGAGACCTCGCTCTCTTAAGGCTCCGGCGATGAGGTTGAAGTCCCCATCTCCAGTGATCATGACGTATTGCTGGGTCTCGGGATAGTGGACAACATGGTCCATGATATATGATGCCATCTTGTAATCTGCTGCATTGTCTTTGGAATCTGGGATATGGATCAAGTCATAGCCCAGTTGATGGAGGTTCTCTGCCATTCGCCTTCTGGTGTCCCAATCGGCAAATGCAAAGGCCTTGATGACCCTGCCTGATTTGCGGATAGTTTCTGTCATTCTCACGTGGGTGTCGAGTATATCATGAACGTTCTCGACATCCCAGAAGACAGTGAGGCCGGGTCGCATCTCTGAGTCAGACATCTTGTTCGCCAATCTGCAATTGGGTCATCTGTCACTATAAGATTATGCTCAGGATGTGGGATTGGAGCAGTACATGGAACTGAATACATTGTGAGGACGCCCTCTTCTATAGACGCATCTCGAACTCATCCTGACCGAATCTTCTACGATATTCCTCTCTCTCATAGAGGTTGAGCGCTCTTCGATTTGATCGAGGCGTTCCCACAAACGCATACTCGCATCCCTTAGACTGGAACTCCTGATGAATTCTCCTCAGCAATGCTGTAGCCACCCCTCTTCTGCGGAAACCCGGGAGCACACAGAGCTGTCCAACTACGCCATGCGGAGGGCGATACTCAGATTCCGGGATGAAACCGATCACCAGACCTGCCGGCCTGTCATCAACCAATGCAATCTGCCAAAGCTCAGGTGGTGAGTTTCCAAAGACCCCCTTCTCAATCAGCTCCATGATGCGCCGGTTGGCTTCTCGGTCTGAGACCGACTGATATTCTCCATGGATGCTCCTGTCTTCCTCTTCATAGGCAAACGATTTCACCGTCATGTCCGTCAACTCGTCAAGAGTGAATGCATCCCTATCACGAAACAGCATCTTGCCTTCCAATGACCGAGTGTGGTTCAGGTCGCAGATTGATGTGATTCCCCGTCTCTTCTCGGAGAATCCAAAATCAAGCAATCTCTCCTTTAGGTTGGCTGCCTTGCTTCTGAGCGGCAAGGTGTACTTGAGCCGTGCGAACGCAATGACAGCACCTTCCTTTCTTGTCGTTTCGAACCCTGTGTCCAAGAGCTGATGTGCGATACACGCAGCTTGATTAGATTGGGTGGCAGGCTCCCAGTTTCGCAACACACAGGTTTCTCCGTTCAGTCTCATGCCCAGAACTCCCACCGGGCGACCTGTCTTGTCATAGGCGACGAGAAACCAGTGATGCTCCTTCTCAAAGTCTTCTTGAATCTCTTGCCTCTCTTCTTCGACGGCATAATGAAATGGAATCGATTCACGTGCCCACTCGTAGTCACGTATCTGATGCCTCCATGCTTCGAGATATTCGTCAATGTTGTGAGCGCGTTCAATCGTGAGTTGCATACCGCATAGTTAGCAACCATGGGTCCGAAATAAGAGCATCGAACAAGAGAACAAGATTATGTGACGTCAAGCCCCGAACAACTTGTCTTCTGATGTAACCAGTGTCATCCTCTCTAAACTCATCATATCGCCGCATATCGCTTAACCAGTATGGCGACTAGTCGGGACAGCTGAGGGCAATGCTCACAGGCTTCAACTCGACATTGACCTCCTTTATTGCCTCCTCACAATCCATACCTTCTCCGAGAAACACATACAACATTGATTTCTGATAAGGAGGTAGAAACGGAACACCGCTCGCCTCTAGAATAGCCTCGTACTCTCGTGTAAGCTTCCTGCTTCCTAGGTACTTCTCTAGCTGTTTCAGTGTTATCCTGCTGTCCAGCAGAAGCTGACCTATCCTCTCGATGAAGATATCCTTAGGGACTTTGGCCTTCTTGCCGAAGTACTTAGTGACATTCTCTTTGAACCAAGGTTTGAGATCCTCTACTCGATAGTTCGGCAGGACTATGGGCCCGCTTTCTTCCTCGGTAGGAATAACTCTCACGAAGTCACGCTTCTCTGCTGATGACACAAAATCGGTCAGTCTGCTGTATCCGAGCGAGTGATAGTCAATACCTTCGGACTTGACCTCCTGGCCCAGTGTAACAAGATTAGTGTCTTTGCCATGATTCAGGCAGTTCTCCAGGATATCGACTAGTTTCTGGAATGCTCTGCTGGTTTCATCAGAATAGCGAGAGGACTCAACAGAGGGCGTGGGCGGTAATCGCAGTATCGTGCCCGGCATCTCTCCCTCTTGGATCACATAGCCCTTTTTCTCGGCCCAGTCAACGAATTCCTTCCAGGTTTCGAATCCCAATTCTCTCTCGTCAAAATCAGGGTTCAAAGATACCATCACATGTTTGACCCATCCGATTCCCGGCTTGTTCTCGGCCTCCAGAATCTTGCTTATTGTTTCCTGAAGTCTTGCTGCGGCTCTGGCTCGCCTATCAGCTCGGCTCTCCAGAGGCTTGCCTGGTTCCTCGACATGTCTTTGTTCTTCAAAGGCAAGACCGCGGAACGACTTCATATCACTGTATCTGTCAGCAAGAGCTGAGAGTTCAGCCGAAGTGTATAGCGGATTGCTGACTAGCCAGATATGGTAACCTCGGAACTTCAGTATACCTGTCAGAACGAGGAAGTCCCCATCTCCTGTGATGAGCGCATAGCAGTTGGTATCGGGATAGCGGGTCATATGCTCTACAATGTACTCCCCCATCTTGAAATCGCTAGCATTTTGCATATCGCTGGGGACGTGGATGAGATCGAAACCTATCTTCATTAGTTGCTCACCCATCCTTCTTCTGCTATCCCAATCGGCGAACGCGTATGAACGAACCACTCGTCCCGTCTCTCGAAACTCTTTCATCATATTCTCATGCGTTCTGAAATCATCATGGACATTCTCGATGTCCCAGAATATGGCAATCTGTGCGTCTTTTGGTATCTCAGACACTTGCAACTTTCTCCACTGCTACCGTCTCTGGCCTATCTTATAGTAGTTTTGAGATGTACAAATTCCCTCTCGTTTCAAGTATTAGTGCAGTTCTCTTTGTGGTATGGACTGTTTTCCATACAAGAGTAAGGCAGTCCTTCAGCAAGCCTTCTGGCCTCAACAGCGACTGACGGAATTAACAGCTGACATCATCCGATTCAGCTCATAATGTGAAAAAGTCTGCAGTCCTAATAGGAAGTCCAGAAGAGGTTGAGATTGCCATGAACTATGGGGCTCTGACGGAGTTGCGCTTTTCTGGTTGTCTAGGCTTACGATGAGGTCCACGCCGAGCCTAGGCACTCTGAACAAAACGGTACTGGGATTGCCGTTCTACATTGGGGGTGGCCCTCTTGTTGGAGAGTCCTACAGAGAAACGAAATCTCCTCTGTAGTGACTAGCAACGAGGAAGTGTGATTCTTACTCTGACTCCCTCGTGTGGACTGTTGATCACCCTGTCCAGAATAGTGAGACTGCCGCCGTACTTCTGGACTATTGTTCTACATACGTGAATCCCTGGAAGACGTCCTTTCCGGTTTCCGTTGAAGACACTGTTCTCTAATCTGTATCTGCCAAGTCCGTTGTCGGCAATGGCAATCAAATACTCTGACTCTGTTTCCTGTACATCGATTGATACCAACTTATCTCCTCTTGGATTGCATCGACATACTTCGTCGATTAATCCTCGTATCAAAGTCTCGAGAGAGTCGTCCGCCATGACTATCCCCTCTTCTACCCCGAAACTTGCCGTCAGATCGATGTCTTCTCGGTTCTTGTAGATGTCAAGTATGGCGTTAGTTATTGCAAGATCAAGCCGTCGAGGACGAAGAGGTTCAACCAACAGTCGTTCTATCTCCTCTGCATACCTAATACTCTCTTGACAGCAGTCGACTGCTTGCAGTGCATTCGCTAGGAGCTCGCGTTTCTTGTTCTCTTTCAGACCGTCTTGCATGAACAGCTCCACGGACGACAGGATGATCTGCAGCTGGTTGCTAACATCGTTTCTCAGAATATCGAGATAGAGCATGGCTCTCGAAGATGCAGGATTGTTTCCTATCTGAAGACTATTCTCCGTTTCGGCGGGTGTTCCCACGCATACGATACATTCTGTGTCATTGCCGCACGGCACAATCGCAGATGTAGCAACAATTGGGATTCTCCTTCCACTACTGTTCACTATATGATATTCGTGTGGGCTACCAGGCATGAAGTCATTGCATCTCTGAAGGTCTCTTTCGGCTCGTTTTCGATGTTCGGGTGCCAGAAATTCGAGCAGCGAGTGGCCGATAAAGGCATCATCAGATGTACTGCCTAGCAGTTCTAGGGCTCTTCTGTTCACAGAACGAATACGATTCTTCCTGTCTACTATGCACACCGGGTTTGGAAGCGTATCTATGAGCAATCGTGGAAGGTGGTCCTCTCTTCTCTGCATACAACTCATGTCCTTTGATATCCGACACACTTCAGTCTCCTCCTACCAGAACGCGCCCTTACCTCTTGTACCAGTCTGCCTCACGAAATCGATAAAAGGTTTGTGTTTGGACACCATTGAGTCAAAGTAAATTGCTATAAAAAACCATGTTGGGGGAGTAAAGCTTGTACCAAGGAACGTTAATAAGTTGGCGTTCCTCCGACGGCTCAGTGAGTGAATGCATTGGTCGCAGTTCCTGATGGCATCGAAGGTATTGAACTAACAGATGCTGGAAAGAAGCCGATGCGTCGTGTTGATTTTGTCAGTGATGAGGGTAGGGCAGCAGTTCTTCGTGACCCTGTCAGATTGCAGATACTGCAGATGCTACGCGACGGAATCGAAGACAAGATGGTCAAAGAGTTTCATGATGAGGATTCAGGTGAACGGATAATACGCGAACGAATTGTCCACAGAAATGAGCTATCCGTATATGAGATTCTTCGGCTCGCCAAAGAAAAGGAGGAGTATACCCCTCTCACAAAGAACCAAGTCTATCATCATCTGCCAAGATTGATAGATGGGGGGTTTGTTGTCAAATATGGCATAGTGCGAACAGGGAAGCGCACAACTGACTACTATCGCAGGACAGCAGAGAACTTTGTGACTTTTGGCTTACACTACGATCCTGCGGAGTTCAAGAGTGCGGTACGAGAGGAAGTCCGAAATGCTCTTCCAGTATTTGATCTGCCCCTCTCGGAGGATGAGATGAAGCAGCTCATAGATATGCTCTTGGACACTGAGGTCATGCGCCTCAGATGGGCGGGGAAGATCGAGAAGCTCGTGCGGGCCGACATCACTGATCCGAAGGAAATAGAGATTTTCGACTGGCTCCTTTGGGTATACGCAACTGGCCAGCCAGAATACACCGAGATCTTGGACCGCACACGCAGCCTCTTGTTTCCCGACGATTAGCCCTTATACCTCCCAAGGAATCGAGCGGGAGTTCTCAGACGGTCTCAGATGATTTCGTCGAAACGCCATACTAACATGACTTAAGACTATGTCCATCTCTAAGTCCTTTATGCCCGAACTTACAGTCTATCACATTCAAAAAGGGAATTTGGTCATCGTTCCCCAACCTGGGTCATTCGGTCGTGGGGACTGCTATCTTGTTGACACAGGTCCCAAGATATATCTCTGGATAGGGCCTGATTCATCCGTGGACGAGAAATTTCTTGCTGCTGCTGAGGCCGTTATGAGAGATACAGCAAGAAGGGGACATGCTGACATCGACCATATCGACGGTGGCGATGAACCTGAGGAGTTCAAGTCGTTGTTCCCAAGTTTTGAGATTACTGAACAAGACACTGAGGGAATCCTCAGGAAAGTTCACGTTGAGAAGCACGACTACAGGCTTTGGAGAGTACACCGAAGGAATGATGAGACCTATTATGCAGAGGTTCCACTCTCTCGAGAGTCCCTGAAGAGTGATGATGTCTTCATCCTCGATACATGGGATGACATCTATATCTGGAGAGGAAGAGAGGCCACAGCAAGAGAGAGGTTTGATGCAACAATCATCGCTCGGAGCTACGATGCTGAACGCGTTGGTGTTCAAGACATTGAGTTGATTGAAGAGGGACAAGAAACGGAAGAGTTTCTCTCCGCGCTTGAATAGAGAAGGTTCATTGTGGATCGAATCATCCAAGGCCCGATTTGGCAGAACCCGAGGCCTTATAATTTAACCATAGTAAATTAGCTCGAGGCTACCCGATGGAGCAGACTCAAGAAAGAAGTGGTTCTAGGACTTTTGAGGACTTGGATGTTAATGACGATGGGACTCCTCTGCGGTCTTCACTGGTTCAGATTGTCTTGCTGAGCACTTTGCTGGCCCCTCTGGGTGTGCCGTTTCTCAGTCCCGCACTTCCTGTGCTCCGAGACGTGTTCTTGGTGAGCGAGGCTGAAACTAGTCTACTCATCAGCGCCTACTTTGTCATCGGCATTGCTTTCTCTCCATTCATCGGAATGGTGGTTGACAGATTTGGAAGACGACCAACTCTCGGCGTTTCTCTCCTCATCTTCGGGCTATCAGGTGCAATGCTCTTCTTCGCTCCGAGCTTCTGGGTCATTCTTGGCATCAGAGTCATACAGGGTACGGCAGCAGCGGGTCTCTTCATCACGACAGTCACGTTGATCAGTGACAATTTCGAAGGCGTTCAACGGAACAATGTACTGGGAATGAACAATGCAGTCTTAGCCCTTGGAGCAGCCGGCTTCCCGATTTTAGGTGGTGCCCTCGTTGCATTCTCATGGAACACTCCATTCCTAGCGTATCTCGCGGCAGTCCCTCTCGGTCTCATTGCCTTGAAGTTCATTCAAGAACCAGATGGTGCTTACCACGGCAGTACGACTAGCATTCGAGAGACAATTGCGGCTCTCTATCAGCGTGCAATGATTGTCCCCTATTCTACCTCCGTCCTCCTTGAGGTGCTCTTCTTTGGAGCAATACTGACATCACTTCCCTTCTTCTTGACCAAGGCATATAGCCTCGATCCTGTAACAATCGGGCTAGTGGTCTCCCTGACGAGCATTTCTTCAATCCCGTTCTCAGTTCGTAATGGATACTTTGCACGCTACCTCTCCAATAGCCGCCTGATTGCTCTCGGTTTTCTCCTTCATGGAATTGGACTTATGATAGCATGGTTTGCTCCCTCCCTGTTTCTAACAGTTGTGGGTGCAGTCATTTTCGGGACGGGTGTGGGCTTCTCGGTCCCTGCTATTGATTCAAGAATAACCAACTGTGTGGCCAAGGAAAATCGCGGTGAGGCCCTCAGCATCAGAAACAGTGCCACTTTCTTGGGCAGAACAACAGGGCCCCTTATCTTCACAGCCATTGCTCAGATGACAGGTTATCCTCTACTCCTCTTGGGTACCGGCCTTTTCTCCATTGTCATTGCACTGCTAATTGCATTCATGCCCGTTCCTAATGGAGGAAACATTTGTGAAGAGCCCTCGCCAAGAAGCATCTATTGTCCTGGGTAGAATGCGGTTGAATGTGATATACCAAGACATTTCCAAGAAAAACGAGAAGGAAGGAGGGCTCGCGGCCCTACCTTCTTAGTTTGTTGTTTGAACTAGATACAGCGATGGATGACTTCTGGTCCCGCTTCCTCAAACTCCTTGCGAGTCACCCACATCTTCTGGAAGGTCTTGAGGCTGGCTAGAATGCTGCCTCCAATCCAGACTGAGTATTGGCGCTCAGGTGGAGCGATGATTCGTACTTCGATGTTCTCAGGTACGAGTTCGGTGATCTCCTTGTGGAGCCTCTCCTTCAGGCCTGGGAACATGGTTGAACCACCCGAGAGTACAATGTTTGCGTACAGGTCACGTCGCAAGTCAACGTCACACGCCTTGATTGATTCGACGATGTGTTCGTCGAGAGGCATGGTGTCGAGACCAATGGCGCTTGGATTGAAGAACAGCTCTGGACCCTGGAATCTCTCTGCCCCCACAGTGATGACTTCGCCATCAGGTAGCATGTAGGGCTTGTCGACTCCTGCCTTGTCTGCCACGGTCCTCTCCTTCTCAGGATCAAGGGCAACGTAACAGAGTTTCTCCTTTACGTCTCTCACAATCTCTTTCTCTGCGCCGCTCACAAAGGAGTAACCCCTCTGCCTGAGCAACCTGCGCAAGTACTCTGTAATGTCTCTTCCAGCTAGGTCGATTCTTCTGATGGCGTGAGTGATTGCAAAGCCCTCATAGATTGGGACTATGTGTGTCACACCGTCGCCAGAGTCGATGACCAGACCTGTGGTTCTACCAGATGCGTACAGTGACAGCACTGCCTGAGTGGCCACATATACTGCTGGCGCTCCAAAGTTGTCAAACATGACGCTTGCCATGCGCTCCCTGTTCTCTCGTGGGTTGAATGGTGCCTCGGTCAGAAGCACTGGATTCTCACTGGGGTCAACCTTGAGGTCGTTGTAGAATGTGTACGACCATATCTTCTCGATTGCATCCCAGTCGTCAATCACCCCATGAGTGATGGGATAGACCAGGCGTAAGACACCTCGGAGGTTGATTGCCTCCTCACCAATGTAGTAGTCTCTGGTGTAGTGGTCTACGTCCGTCATGATACTCTCGTACCGGGGATAACCAATAAGCGTCGGCCAGACGCTCCTCGGCTGATCTTCCCCGGCGTACCCGTTCTTGCTCAATCCCGTGCCATTATCAATGACTACGGGCTTAGCTCCTAGGAACTCGTCTTCAGCCATTTTATTTCGGTCCTCACTTGTTTGTGCAAAGATAGTATTTCGATTCTTCACCCGAAGATTCAGAACTCTGTGCTGGCAGGAAGTTACGGTCTGACGTATTTAAGGATTGTCGGGATTTCCCTCGATTTTTCGACGTTTCTATGCAAAAACTATCTTACATATATATATATCATAGCCTTTGTACTGAAATACAACAGCTAAAATGCCTTCAGACAGCCTCTAGGGGCCGACTTACGAACATGAACTATGAGGGTAATATCTGGACAATAGTCATGTAACACCCAGAACAGTCGATAGGGATAATATCTATATGAAATATGTAGGTTTTCTATATTGTTGGAGTTGTCCGAAGATGTACTGGGAATCAGCAGATGACGTTATTCGTCGAGAGATTCAGAATGTCCGGGCCAGGAGAGTGATTCTGGAAGAGCTCGAGACCGGTTCTAAGAATGGAAATCACCTGCGCGACAAGATCAGGGATGCTATGATTGCTGCAGCAGAAGAGAAAGGAAAGGAGATTGATCCTGAGGAGGTTGTCGTTACCGATCCGAAACTCTACTACAACACAAAACATCTAGAGACCTTGGGGATAATCACCAGCAGGAAGGAATCACAAGAGAGAATCTATCGGTTGCATCCTCGAGCAATCCAGCCTGTCCGGCGTGTGCTCAATGTCACTCTTCCAACAGCGGTCGTGACCTCTATCTCACGACCTGACGACGCACGCCCCTTGGTGAGATGGTTTGCTATGGATGCCGAGTTTCATTACAATCGCCTTGTGTTGGTTGTAGAAAAAGCCAGATTCGGTAAGGGCGTATCCAAGGGCCTCGAACGTTATGTTCCCGACGGAGTTACGAAACGGTGGGAGAAGGTCTGGCACGAACTGCCTGAGAGTGTGGTGGGCTACTACGAAGGCGGAAAGTCGGGCGACCTCATGTCAACCTACGCCCATGTTGAAAAGATCCTACTTGAAGAGATCACTGAGAACAATGTGGTCTTTGATCTCTCTTTCGCACCTCCCATCATTGGTATTGCATTCTGTCTCTTATCCAATGATTACGGTGTTCAGGCGATGTTTCAGCAACGTGACATCGATCGGAAGACGACTGTCACTCATTACATCCCTGGAGAGGGTTTGATGTGAAAGAGAGCCCTGCGTGGTCTGCGATTGACTTACAGGCGAAGGTTGCAGGTCTTGTTGAAACGGTTCGTCATACTCGGAATCTTACTCCCCGGCTGAACACACGCACTCTCGACAAACTGGACCGCTGGGAGAGTCAATTAGTGCACATCCTTCAGATGATGGAAAAGATAGAGCTTGAACTAGGAAGCACTCTGGAACAGACATTGAATGTCAAGTTCACAGAGGATGAGCTTCTCAAGATTGTGATGTTCCAGCCCAGTACCAAGAACTTGTTCCTTGAAATCGAGGCTCACTTTGTGAGAGACGAAACCTCCACAGTTGACTTGGAGAGTCTAGAGGAGCTTTGCATGGTTCCGGAGATGGCCAAAGTGCTCGCATTGCTAGGAGATGCTGCCATCTCGATGGCAGTCTTGGACCATCTGTGGCGTCCGAGCGTGAAGGAGGTTGGCTTGCTCACTCAGAGGAGAGCGGCAGTTGTCAGTAACGAGAACATGGCAACGCTCTGCGATCATTGGAATCTATACAGCTATCGTATTCATTTCGATCCTCACGCAGAGACCAAGTCGGAGATGCAACACATCAAAGGAACACTTGTAGAAGCAATCTATGGCATAGTCTATGTTCGATATGGATTCTCGTCTGTGAAGGAAAAGGCCGTTCATCTTCTGAATCTACTCTGATCTCTAAGCAGCGATTCTAAATCACCCCTTGAAAGACCGCCCTTGCCCGGCTGGATTGACCACCACCTCAAGCAGAGCATCTCAAACATCCGTCATATCGTATTCATCCTCGACATGACCGTCTTCGCGCGAAGGGAATAACTTCTCGAACTGCTTTCTCACTCCTCGGGCAACTCTCGGATCGGCGTAGACCCTGACAGTGGGAAGTATTCTCTTTTGCTGACGAAGGGCATGCATGATGGGTCTGCCCTGATCGGCATTTTCGATGCTCACAATGTCCATGCCAGTGCTCTCACCGCCCACCAGGAGTGGAATCTTCCCGAGTGTTTGCTCTCCAAGTTCTGGGTCAACGACATCTAGAATCACACTGCCCACATCATCTCCGAGTTCCTCTTCTGTCTTAGTCAGCAGGTCGATATCATGCAGCATCTGAATGAACTTCGAGCGTATGGAGGGATCAAATGACGACAGCGGTCTTGTCAGGACTACCTTGAGCAATCTGCGAAGTCTGATTCTGAGTGCATACTCCCTGACGAAATCAGTCTGTGCGTCCTCAAGCCATCTATAGAGGTCACCATCTGTCATGCGAGTGAAGAGGCCCACAATCTCGTTCTTTGAGAGGTCAAGCTCTTTTATCCTGAAGTAGGTCGCCTTACTGGTCAGAGCCTCTGCCACTCTCACCGCGTGATGGAGATAGAGGTCTGAGAACATCCAGTTCCGTGACAGGATGAGAGCCTCAAGCGAGTGCAATGCTTTCAACATGAACGCTCTGATGTATTTTCCTTCGTTGTTCTTGACGACACGATTCGTCAGAAGCACGCGCTCCGCTGGAAAGAGCCCAAGCTGCACACCACTGAAGTGTGCGTCTCGAATAAGGTAGTCTGTCTTGTCAATGTCAAGTGGAGAGTCCACGAAGTCGGACAGCAGCTCGAGGATTGGGTCTTTGGTTCTCCCTCTCAGCACTGAAACGACATCCTGTGGCTGTATGTCATTCTGTTCAAGAGTGTCGGTGAGTTCGCTGTTCAGAATGAGGTACTCGCCTAGGTCAACGTGCGAGATTCCTGCCCAGCAATTTAGTGCAAACTCTATTGTGTGCGAGGTCGGTGGGTGTCCAACATCATGTAGCATCGCCACAGCTCTGAATATCTTCTGCTGATAGTCACTCAATAGATCTGATAGGGGCCTGAAGCAGGCAGTCTCAATCTCCTCACAATAGTTGACAACTCGAATGCACTTCTGAGCAAGAAAGTTAGTTCCGAGACAGTGTTGGAAGCGCGTATGGGTTGCACCTGGGTATACCAAGTGCGCAGGACCAAGTTGCATGACATAGCGGAGTCGTAACATGGCCCATGTAGAGACGACATCGAGCTCCCATGGTTCCAGGAGTATGGCACCATGAACGGGGTCTTGGACTGCTTTCTGACGGGTGTGTTTCTCACTGAGAGACAGAACTCTCTCATGCTCGGCTATCATCCTGAGAATCCGCTGATTCATCCCATCGCGCCCTCCCCCTGCAATGCTGTTCTCCCTTATGCCAGTCTTCCTGATCAGATTCACGGTTTCAATATCGAGGTCTCCGAGTGCAGCCTCTTTCGTTTCACCGGGCTCCGGTGTACCTTGGTGGGTCCTTCTGGGGAGCATTGGTCACGACTCAACACTGCGAAAGGTGAAACCGATATTTAAGGAGTCACAAGACATCAATGCTCATCTGGTTGGCCTGGAGCGTTTCATTCTCTCTCTCACTTTGACATATTCCAGCGTTCGTCCTGACTCCATAGCTTTGCAGTACTCATCAGGACTGCAGAGGCCCCACCGCTCCATACTCGCACAGGTCGGAGCTCCCCTCGATGTATAGTACGGGGGGTCGAGCAGATTGGCATTCGTGAGGAAGTTGACAACGGTCTTGATGTTCTTTCTCGTAAGAGCTATGCGAATGCAGGGGGGAGCCCTTCTGACAATATTCCAGCTCACCAGCTTGTAGAGGTCGTACCATAGAAGACATTTCTTGGCGATGTAAAGGTGATCACAGTGTGGACACAGTCCTCTGTCAATTGCAACACTACAGAGCTCGTTTCTGGTTTCCTTCACTAGCCCGTGGCTCTTGAGGAGATGGAACTTGACCTCGACAAACCATTCTGGGGAAAATGAACCGAACTCGCTAGTGAATGCTCTAATCTCCTCAGCCAGTTCATCGGGAGTAACATTCCAATAGTCCCGATTGAGCATCGATTCGTCATCCGGTGAGGTCATCTATTGTCTCCTCTATGTCATACGGGCGAAACTTAAGCGCGTCTCTATTCACAGAGTGATGGCACTCTTGGTTCTCCACCATATTGGAATAACTCTTAAATTGTTCTCGCAATCACTCACTGCAAGGGACTTCTGTCCGACATGAGGTTTCTCTCTTATGACTGAGCTCGAAGTGGTTGCTGACATTCCATTCAAGGAAGCCATCACCTCAGTTGATTTCGTCGACCTCACGAATGAAGGGGTTGACAGTCTCGTTGTCACAACCATGAACGGTGATGTCAGAGTGATGCAGCTATCATCCGAGTCCTTTTCCTCCTTAACGGAAGAATGCCGCATAGAGAATATCCCCCCTGTGTCCTCAATGGACGTAGGTGATGTCACAGGGGATGGCATTCCAGATGTTGTTGTCGGAGGCCTAGACAACACCCTTAGGATAATCCACTATGACGATGGTTGCCTGAACGAAGTGGCATGCAGCCCCCTCGGTACACTTCCGACTGCACTCTGCGCTACAAATGTCATGGGGAGCAACAATGCAGAGGTCATTGTATCAACCAATGATAAGGCACTACGCTGTTTTGGCTGGTACGACTCGGCTCTAGACAAGCTCGCTCACAAAGTCATCGATTATCCCGTGTTCTCCATTCGTCAGCTAGGTGGCAAAGGTGTTCCGTATTCGCGAATCGTCTTTGGCGATGATAGTGAACAGCTCTACATCTACAGATACGCTGATGATCGTCTTCATGAGTCCATTCGAACAGGAACGAAAGGCAAGGTGAGTCTTGTCTGTGCTGGGAGCGTGAGCGGCGACCGTTATGATGAAATAGTAACTATATGCGAGAATAACCTCACTCTCTATGGGATTGTTCAGGGACGGATTGAGCAGTTTGACAACCTCAGAGGTCCCAGTCCCGTGACAGGAATAAAGATGGGTCATGTGAGCGATGATACTTCTTCCCCCGGCCAAATACTTGTCACTCATGCGGACTCGAGTATTGGCCTCTTGAGTCTCGACGGTCGCCAATTGGTTCCTAATACTGCTCTGAAGACGGAGAAGTCTGCTGTTGAATCCCTCATTGCATTTGGTGATTTGAACGGTGACAAGAAGATGGAGATTGTACAGGCTGTTGGAAACAACTTGCATATCATTGCTGTGAATCTTTCATCATAGACTATACAGTCTTGCACGGCGTAGATTCGTACAGCTTCTTTCCGCCTCTTGAGTAGTAGTCTGACCACGTCTGAGTATCACTGAGATGCCTACCACACTGACCAGCTAGTTGTCCAGTTTGGGCATGTAGATCTCTTCGGGTCTGAGAACTTTGATGGTCTTAACGGAGATGTTATCCTCAATCTTGGGAACCCACTCCCTCTCGACCCATTTGCTGACCTTTTCACGAGCCTCTTCGATGTCATTCGCCTCTGCATTCACATCAATTCGGATGAAGAGATTATAGGGCTCTCTATCATTGACCTCTTTCTTGATCATGGCCCAGAAAGCCTTAGAGCCCTCCGGGATGTCTATACGCCCGACAATCTCCGACCACTGCTTTCCTTCCATGCGCTTCGACACAATTGCTAGGTCTTTCAATGCATCTAGTTCCTTGAGGGCCTTGAGGATTTTCTCGCCGTCTGCCCTTGCGTCTTGGATATTATCAAATTCTGCAATAAGATAGTGATCTGCCCTGAATATGGCCATAGTCTCGGTTCTCCCGAAATTGCTCTTGAGCGGCCTAGCTCGGGCTGCTCTTAAGTATGATGGTGTTTCCCTCTCTTTATTCCCTCTGTTTCTCACGTTCTTCGATCTCTCTTGTGTAGTGATAGTAGCGGTAACCCGCTGTAAGAAGCCCCATCATCGCCACAAGAACTATGCCCCATCTGAGCCAAGACACCAGACTGAACAGAAAGAGAGTGAAGATGCGTTCAGACCTTGCTCCAAGTCCCACATCTAGGTCTGCGACACGAAGATTGTCCGCTCTTGCCCTAGTATAGCTGGTGAGGAGCCAACCTAAGATGCAGAGGGCAACCCAGACTTCCGCCCGCAGGTCAAGCATTGTCTGGCCCTCAAGATGGAATGCAACAGCAAGGAGGATGACTCCCTCGGAGACCTTGTCGATGACCGAGTCAAGAAAGGCACCTACATCTGAACTCTTACCTGATAGACGAGCTATGGCGCCGTCGAGACCGTCTAACACTCCCATGATGAATATAGCAATTCCGTAGAGAGGTTCTGATTTAAGGAGGTGCAGAAGGAGAAATGATAGGATAGCAATCAGGAGTGAGAGATAGGTCACGGTGTTCGGTTTGACTCCCCTTGCTGCCATTGGGGCCGCCAGTCTTGCTATTGGCCGCTTGAATACTCTTCTCAGTCTGAACCTGCTGGGCGACATCAGTTTCCCCTATCTCTGATTGCTTCCTTTCCACATATTATTGCTTGCTCTCGATGAGTGCCGTCACCAACATCTGCATTGTTGAAGGCAAGGCACTCTGTCAGTCTGACGTCAGAGCCCAGTCTAGTATCGTCTTCAAGGTCAACATATGGGCCGATGCGTGAGCCTGTGGATATATGACACCTCTTGCCAATATATAGCGGACCTTTGAGAGTAACATCCTTCTCGATAACGGTGCCCGATGGAAACTCTATGTGTTGCCCCACTTCGAATACATCGCCACGTGTCAGGAATATGTCTGCCCTCTCAGCAGTCTTCGTGATATCAAGCAGATGCTTCATGCATCTCAGCAACGGTGTGGGCCCGTCGATATCAAACCAATCGCCCTGTATGGGAACACCTTGGACCTCCTCTCCCTGAGAAATTGCGTGTTCGATTGCATGAACCACAGTGGTGTGCCCTCTCTGAAGACAGTCGAGTACATAATCAAGGAACTCCATGTCTACGCCTAGGAGCATAGCAGAACGGCCCAAGTATCTCCCTGCATCACTTGATGTGAAACTCACCACCTTTCCATCGTCATCACCATAGATCTTGGTTCCCCTACTGGCTGCAGTATCAATTGCAATGTTAACTAGCGCTCTCGCCTTTTTCTCACTCTCCAAGAAGCTCGTGATGACTTCTGCATCAGCTAGCAGGTCCCCGGGGCATACAAGAAGCCTTGAAGCAGAACATCTCTGGAGAGTAGTAGCGAAAGTTCTCAAGGGGCCGATCTCGTAGTTCTCTACGTGTGCCACATGTATTTTCTTCTCAAACCTAAAGTCCTTGAGATGGGTTTCAATCTGTTCAGCAAGCCATCCAACTCCGACTGTGATGTCTTCAATTCCGGAGCGGATGAGGGCGGAGAGGAGCCTGTGCAGAATGCTCTCTCCTAGAACCGGGAAGAGTGATTTGTGATATTCTGCTGTTAACGGGAGAAGACGGTCTCCTTTTCCTGCAGCCAGAACTATGGCGTAGATGTTCATCCCTCACTCTACAAGTAAGGCGAGAGGCATATCTATTTTTGGCGTAGGCAATCACTCATCGGGCAAAGCGTAACGCCCATATGGGTGTTTGTTGCTGGATAGATGGGAGTGGCCAATTGACTGCGGAAACTCTTGAATATCGAACGGATGCATCACCAGAAGACATCGTTAGCAGGGCTGCAGACATCTTGCTCTCTGGTGGGGTGATTGTCTACCCAACGGACACCAGCTACGGGATTGCCTGTGACCCGAGGATTGAAACCGCTGTGGACCGGCTACTTCAGGTAAAGCGACGGGATCCTGACCTAGGCCTTCCGCTCCTCTTTTCTGACTATTCTCAGTGCGAGTTGTATCACGATTTCAGTGACCTTGAGAGCATTCTTGCCAAGCTCTTCTGGCCCGGAGCACTCACTCTCGTTGTTGATGCCAAACCGGATGTATCACCCAATGTCACAGGACGACGGGACTCGATTGCTATTCGTGTACCGGATCATATAATCCCTCGCGGCATCGCGGCTAAGATTGAAGGTCCGATAGTTGGTACAAGTGCAAACCGTCACGGAGGCCAGACCCCATTCAGTGTTTCCATTGCACAAGAACAACTTGGTGATGAAGTGGACCTGTACATCGATGCTGGGCCCTCTGAGGCATCGAAAAGTTCAACAATCGTTATGGTTGAATCAGGGACCCCGGCAAATATCAAAGTCTACCGTGAGGGTGAAATCTCCATGGAACGTCTGACCGAGAGCCTCAGAGTTTCCGAGGGTGCACTTGAGTTTTGGACGAGCAGAATAGTGTATGCTGATAAGTGAGGGAACACCGACTGCACGACTGGAATCTAATCGTAAGTACGCCACGCGACCGAGAGAGTGCTGCTCGCTCAGAGGTTGTCTATTTCATCGGGGACCTTATCGGCGATGACAATCTTGACACAAATATCACTCCGATTTCTGGTCTATTGGCTGTGAAGACGTCTAAGGATCCTTTCAAGGTTGTTGAACAACTGAAGGAACTGGCTGAAGAGAACCCATACCAGTTCAGATATGCAATCAAGTTCACGCCTATCGAACGTTGTGTGAAATCGGAAATCTCTGAGATTGTTGATGCAGCAGAAACGCTTGTAGGTAGAATCGGGCCTGAAGAGAAGTTCAGAGTGACTGTGCGGAGCAGATATACAGAACTTGACACCATGGATATCATCGATGCCGTTGCTGAGCTTGTGTCCAGTCCTGTTGACCTTGAACAACCTGATAAGATCATCTGGATTGAGGTTGTGGGAAAATGGACGGGGCTTTCGATTCTTCAGTCAGAGGACGATATTCTCTCCATCAAGCAGCTAATCGATGATACCGAGTAAGGACTTCACGCTTCGGTTGCAACGAGCGAGACGCGGCTCACCACACATCGTACGAGCGCCTCCCATCTGTCCTCCAGCGCCCTCGACTCGGATATTGCATCTAATTCAATGTCTGGGATGTCAAAGAACAGCTGAATTCTTTCCAGACGTTCTCGATCCGCGATGAATGGCTCATCAAGACTTGCTCCCACCCTCTGCTCCATTCTCCTCAAAACATCCTTCACCGAGTCTTCACTCTCTGCGATAACGACTACTGCCACACTGCCGAGCCCTACCTCAAGTCCCAAGGCTGAGAATGCATTCTTGATCTGTCTCTGTGCAGAAGCGTAGAGTATGATCTCCACATCAAGGGATCGAGCAATTGAATAGCTTCCAGACCAAGCATTCCATGCATTCTGGGCAGCGGCAAGAAGGTGCAGCTCGCCTGCAATGTGGTGAGGGTTGAGAAACTGTATGGCGAGTGCATCCTTTGCCATCTCTATCGCAATCTTGATGAGGTCATCTGGAGCTAGGTGGTTCTCATTCTGCAATTCTGCTATGCCGGCGAACACCTCGTCTGTGTTGCTCGTGAGATCTTCAATCCTCATGCTCATTTCACCTTGGGATTCTGCTAGAGTCGCTTGATGAAGTAGTCGGCCACAGTAGGCTCGAAACCTACTTCGAACACAAGCCTGTCACGAATCTCGTTCATCTCGCTCTCTGGATTCTCGTTCTTGAAGACCCTCACGAGGTCAATGATTGATTCTCGCATCTCCCAAGGGTAGACAGTCCATGCATCAACCAGCTGCATGTAGTAGTCTGGCATAACACAGCATCCACTCTTGAGGTGGAGTACGGCTGTCTTCAGCTCTGCAACATCATGTGACTTGACGTGTTCTATTGCATGTGCTAGACTGTCTCCTGTATCAGCAACCTCATCAACCAGCAGGACGCTGCTATCCTCTAGAGGTACTGACAAGGGTTGTGTGATCTTTGGCTCCTTTCCGCTGACTCCAAGGGCAGAGTAGTACTCTATGCGGACGTTCCACATGGGGCTTACATAGAGGACGTCTGACAGAATGCGTGCCGGTATCCATCCCCCGCGTGCTATCCCTACAATGACATCTGGCTTGAATCCACTATCGACAACCCTCTCAGACAGCTGCAAGGTGAGATTGTATACATCCTGCCAGCTCAGGATCAGATACTTCATCAGCAATCCCTTTCTGTGGTTGGTTCAACGCGACGGCGACCGGCTTAATTAGTTATGGCTTTTCCAAAGCAAACACAACCTAAATCAGGGACCTGTCTTGAGAACTCATATGAGGACAGAGTATGAAGCCCGATCTCTTACTGACTAATATTGGTAGACTAGCGACTCTTGCAGGGCATAGTGAAGCACCCAAGGTAGGGAGCGAGATGAGAGAGCTATCGATGATTGAGAACGGGGCAGTTGCAATCAAGGGGGGCCGGATTATTGCTGCTGGAACAACACCGAGTGTGCTCTCTGCAGTAGACGAAGAACCTGCCATTCCACCCATTGAGTTTCCCGACATGTTTGCCCTGCCGGGGTTTGTAGATAGTCATACCCACCTTGTCTTTGGTGGCTCACGGGAACATGATTTCGCTATGAAGCTCGCCGGCAAGTCGTACATGGAGATACTCGAGTCGGGAGGAGGGATACTGAATACTCTCCGAGCAACACGTTCTGCAACACTCAGCGAGCTTCGAAGTAATGCATTCTCGTTTGCTGATGGCATGTTAGCCCGAGGAACAACAACCATCGAGGCAAAGAGCGGATACGGTCTTGATACAGAGAACGAACTGAAGATGCTCAGAGCTGCAGGGGCTCTCTGCGAGATGTTGCCCACTGAGATCATCTCCACCTTTCTCGGGGCTCACGCAATCCCTCCTGAGTACAAGGGACGGACGGACGACTATGTGGATCTCGTAGTGGACGAGATGATTCCCGCAGTCACAGATGAGCATCTGGCAGAGTTCTGTGATGTGTTTTGTGAGAAAGGAGTGTTTGATATTGAGCAGTCTAGGAGGATATTGCTTGCTGCGAAGAAGGCCGGCATGAGACTGAAAGTGCATGCGGATGAGATTGTACAGCTGGGTGGGGCTGGATTGGCCGCCGAAGTTGGTGCAGTCTCGGCCGATCACCTTCTTCAAGCCTCGGTAGATGACCTGGAGAAGATGCGACGTGCTGGGACCATCGCTACCCTCCTCCCTGCAACGGCATTCAGTCTGGATAGTGATTATGCAGATGCACGCTCTATGATAGAGATGGGGCTTCCTGTGGCCCTTGCAACGGACTTTAACCCAAACTGTGCAAACGAGTCGATGTTTTTCACCATCGCACTGGCCTGCTACAAGATGAAGATGTACCCCGAAGAGGCTATCTCCGCATCCACCATAAACGCAGCTCATGCCGTAGATAGGGGTCAGGAAGTTGGAAGTATTGAAGCCGGCAAGCGTGCTAACATCATCATACTCGACTGCCCCAATCCTGACTTCATCGCTTATCGGTTCGGCATCAATCTTGTGCATACGGTGATTGCAGATGGCGAAGTAGTGCATACGCGGTTGGGCCCGTAGAAACTCTCAGCTGTCGCTGTAGAGACTGCCTGTGATCTCTTCCACAGCCCTGCAGATCTGCCTGGTCCTCACAAGTTCGGAAACAGCTAGGATATCTCCACTGAGCTGTCGGTCATCTTCAAGTTTCTCCACTTTTGTCCGTATCGTCTTTTTGGCATGAACAAGGGGTTCAGAGGCCTGGAGTGGTGCTAATAGGTCCAAGCCTTGTGCTGCACACATGTACTCAATTGCGATGACGTTTCGCACATTTTCGAGGATAGTACGGCACTTGCGTGCTGCGATAGTTCCCATACTGACATGGTCTTCCTGGTCAGCACTTGTTGGAATTGAGTCAACACTGGCTGGATGGGCCAATATCTTGTTTTCCGAGACCAGAGCAGCGGCAGTGTACTGGGCAAGCATCATTCCGGACTCCAATCCGCTCTCTTCAGTCAGGAACGAGGGGAGTCCACTCAGTTTTGGATTGACTAGACGGTTGATACGTCGTTCTGCAATGTTGGCAAGCTCCGCCAGGGCTATACCAAGAAAATCCATGGCCAAGGCCACAGGTTGGCCGTGAAAGTTACCTCCGGAAACAATCTCTTCGCTCTCATAGAAGACGAGTGGATTATCCGTGGCAGAATTGATCTCTACCTCAAGCAGTTGTGCCACATAACGGATTGTGTCCAGAGAGGCCCCAATGACCTGAGGTGCACAGCGAATGGAATACGCGTCTTGCACTTTAGCGCAATCGATATGCGAATCGCCTATCTCACTGGGCGGAAGAAGTCTCCGCAGTGCTGCTGCGACATCCATCTGGCCTTGGTGGGGCCTGGTTGCATGGAGGCGTTTGTCATATGCGCTTCTTGTTCCCCGGAGGGCCTCCAGGCTCATTGCGGCAGCAACAGTGGCATCCTTGAGCAGCTCCATTGCATCATAGACGGCCAGTACCCCTACTGCACTCATGGGCTGTGTTCCGTTGATCAGTGCCACCCCTTCTTTTGCCTGTAGACTTACTGGTTTGATTCCTGCCTTGTTGAGAACATCAAGGCCTGACATTCTCTCTCCACCGTAGAAGGCCTCTCCCTCCCCCAAGAGAACCAGGGTCATGTGTGCAAGCGGTGCCAGATCTCCACTGGCTCCAACAGACCCCTGCTGAGGGACGACAGGAGTCACTCCCTTATTGAGCAATTCAATGAGGGTCTCAATGACCGTCAAGCGTATTCCTGAGAATCCCTTGGATAGGGCGTTTGCTCGGAGCAGCATCATCCCCCTAACCGTCTCTTCTTCGAAAGGCTGGCCAACTCCAGCGCTGTGGCTACGGATGAGATTGGTCTGCAGTTGTGCTAGGTCCTTCGAGCCAATTCTGACATTCGCCAGTTCCCCAAAGCCTGTATTTATTCCGTAGACAACCTTGTTCTCGCTTATCGCGCGCTCGACGACCTCGCGACTTCTTCTTATCTTCCGGACTGCCTGCTCTGCAATAGCGACTTCTTCTCCATGTCGTGCCACTCTCACGACATCTTCGATAGTCAGGCTATCGCCGTCTATGCCAATGACCAAGTTCATGCACCTTTTGGAGTTGTGTCATAGAGGCTTCGAAGGCCGGGCGACTCCTCTCTGACAGTATCGTGGCACCTTTCAATACGCTTTAAGGCTTATCAAATAATGCACTGATACGTGACCTTTAAGACCTGCATATGTCTTTCTAGCGGCGAGTTTCTGGCCCCCTACAGAGCCCGTGGTCGGGTTCCGTGGGCTTCAAACCCATGATCGTGCAAGCGATAGCAGTTCGATTCTGCTAGGGGGCCGCCATTTTCATGCAAGGACAACTCCAAGCTCGTTCTGGCACCATAAATGGTGGTTGCAATCATGCAGATACGCTATCCGAAAGTCTAATCACATTTACCGCCGAATGGTATATGGTGGTTCAAACGACGTTGACAACCCCCGATGATTCGGGCTCACAATATAATCAGTGGTGGATTCGGGCTGTACTGAAGAGCGCCAGCGGCCTGCTCCTCGCTCTTGCACTTCTCGGATCGGGGTTTTTGCTGCTTCCAGTTTCAAGCCTGCAACTAGGTGCGATTGCGCTGATTCTCTTCGCAATATATCTGAAATTGGAGCTTGGTAGGAGAGAACAAGAAACGCATTGATTGGTCTCCGCTTAAGAGCATGAGGCCCAGTCCAACTAGTCAGGGAACTAGAAGATAGTCACAGAAGGCGTCTGAGACGTCCTAAGAGTACTCGCTGTATATCTTCCATAGGAATCTCAGAGTCCATGGCGCTTCTTGCCACAGACCTTCTGATCGAACTCACCCTTGCGTCCCCTCTAAGGTTCTTATGGGTCTCCAAGAATTGAGTCACGGTGTTTCTGGTCAACGAGTCGATGAGATTATTCTGTCTTTCCGCTTCTTCATCATAGGCTTCCTGCTCTGCAGGCGCAAGTGTTTCCAATGCTTCAACAGCCTGTTGAGCAGCTGAAGCAACATCCGTGGCACTGAGATCAACGCTAAGAGCGGGTCTGTCCCAGCTGTATCTCTCCCCAGGAGTATCCATTCTCTCTGCTATGCGCCGAATGACTCTTTCTGGAATGAATGTATCTCGCTCTTCATTCCATTTCACAGCTATATCTACCGGTGTCTTGACATGGATGATTCCGAAAGATGTTTCATGTTTCACAGCCATATCAAACAGCTCGTGGCGCATGCTCGCATAGTAATTCGTATCATCATGAATGATACTGATGCCACGACTCAGTAGTAGCTCGGTCTCCTTCAGTGCTCGTCTTCTAACGAGTCTCTCTCTTGATGGTCTGAAGTTCTCGTAGTACTCCTCATCACGCCATCTGTCAGTACTGACCACTCTGACGCTTTGTGACGCAAGTAATCCTTCGATTGCCTGAACTAGGCTTGTCTTGCCTGATGCCGGCAGTCCACAAAGGGCGATGAGGAACTGTTCCATGGAACCCTCTCTTGGAACACATCCTAAATCAAGGATTTGGTTGCCAACTCGTCACTTGCTCGACAGATTACTCGTACTGTCTGGGGTTCGCGGTTATGCCCAGTTCTCTCACAATCTCTTTGTATCGGTTGCGGATTGTTACTTCAGTGACATTTGATGCATCGGCTATCTCTCTCTGAGTACGCCTATCATTCTCAATGATGCCAGCAATGTACAGAGAGGCTGCCGTGATACCGCCAGGGTCCTTGCCCGCAGTTATGCCTTTCTTCTCTGCCTGCTTGATGATGTCAGAGGCCCTCTGAACAGTCTTGCCCTCCATCTCAAGGTCTGCAGATATTCTTGGAAGCAGATTCCTTGCTGAAGGAAGGGGTATATGTACATCAACGTTCTGGATGATTCTACGGACGCATTTCGATAGTGCTTTCCTGTCGATGGAAGTCTCGTCTACAACCTCGTCCAGCTGGCGAGGGATTCTATGGATACGGCATGATAGATACAGCGATGCTGCAACCATAGACTCTATTCTTCGGCCCATGATGAGTCGTTTATTCAATGCTTTCCTGTAGATCAGAGCAGCGGTTTCCCCGGCCTTTCTCGGGATACCCATCTGTGAGGAGAGCCTATCGAGCTCTCTCATTGCTATCCGAAGATTCCTGTGTTGTGATTGATGGGCAATGCTCCGTATCTGCCACTTTCGCATCCTGTAGATGGCTGCACGTCTCTTACCTTTGATTGAACGTCCTCTAGCGTCTTTGTTACTCCAGCTGATACTGGTAGACAGACCTTTATCTGGAATCGAGAGCCTCATCGGAGCTCCGGTCCTAGCTCTAGCATTTCTCTCTTCGGCAGTGAATGCTCTCCATTCAGGACCGTGGTCTATGATGTGTGAGGAAACAACACATCCGCATGCAGTGCAGGTCTTCTCTCCCCGGGCTTCATCTTCGTGGAAGTCGTTGCCTCCGCAGACCGGACATGTGTTCTGCGATGATTCTTTCTCCGAATTATATCTCGTGGATCGGTTCATTAGTTGTTTCACTATCCTAGTACTCCGAGAGGAATTACTTCTGACATACCCTATGGATGGAATACTATCTCGGAGTGGTGCTTGTCTTCGGCACCATGCATACATTGGAACTTTCCATATATAAGCGAAAGGTTTCGGTAACGGCAACACAGATAGATGCTGTAACCAAATCAAGAAGAATTGATATGCCTTCTTTGGATTCCTCGGAGTCTATGGACGTATTGTTATCTTCAGGCTTGTCGCGAGGTCCTTGTATCTGTTCCTCACGGTGACTTCGGTCACATTGGAGGCCTCTGCAATCTCTCGCTGAGTGCGTCGGTCATCAGTTATGATACCTGCGATGTAGAGCGCCGCTGCTGCAAGCCCGCCAGGGTCTTTGCCTGCTGTGATTCCTTTTTGCCTGGCCTCATTGATTATGTTCATAGCTGTTTGTACGGTCTGGCCATCAAGCTCGAGATCGGCTGAGATTCGCGGCATAAGGTCGTTTGCAGATGGAATGGGTACCTTGACATCAACGTAGCGCAGTATCAGACGGACACACTGTCCAAGCTCCTTTCTATTCACTCTGGCCTCGTCAACTATCTCGTCGAGTTGTCGAGGAATCTTGTGGATTCTGCATGAGAGATAGACGGATGCTGCCACCATTCCTTCGATACTGCGGCCTCTGACAAGTCTCTTCGCCAGAGCCTTACGATAGACAAGTGCACCTGTCTCCTTTGTCTCGCGTGGTACACCAAGCTGAGAACTGAGTCTATCCATCTCACTCATGGCTATGCTGAGATTCCTGTGCTGGGAGCTGTGAACAAGGGTTCTGATCTGCCACTTTCGCATTCGGTAGATTGCGGCTCGATTGCTAGCCTTGATTGAACGCCCGTTGGCGTCCCTATCACTCCATGAGATGGTTGTGGCTAGACCCTTATCCGCCATGGTGAGTGTCATGGGGGCGCCCGTACGAGCCCTTGAGTTTCTCTCTTCTGTGGTGAATGCTCTCCACTCAGGCCCGGTATCCATTATCCGCTCGGTGATGACACAACCGCATGATGTGCAAATGGTTTCGCCCCGTGAATGGTCCTCGTAGAAGTCGTCACCGCCGCAGATAGAACAAATCGTGGTTCCTTGTTTCTTGTCAGTCATGGAACGGAGTGGCTTTGCCATTTCTTCTTCACCTTTGGAGGGTCCTCATCAGGGTTGGTCCTCAGCATCGGACCAGAAACAGTGGATAAAACTGCATTCCGAGAGGAGTTGCGAAGTTGGCGGCCACATTTTGAATATTTAAGTCTAAGCATTTGAATGCAAGTGTATCACAGCACGAATTCAGCTACATGGAGTTGTTTCTGAACAAGAAAAAAGAGGGAGCGGCGAGCCACACCTTGAGAAACGACCATTATCGCCTCTGTTTCGGGGCGCCCGCCATCAATTCTTCATATGCATTGGTTTGAATATGATCTAGGCCTCAAGGCAAGACCATTCCTTCACAACCGCCTCGGGAATGATATGGATGCTCTCGTAGTAAGTATCGCCAGAGTCGAGTTCAGTCTTTGAGAGTGCGATCTTCAAGAGGCCATCGTTCCTCCCCAACAGGTAGCCCGCGAGGTACTTCAGCGGCGCACGCTGCTTATCTGCCTCTTCTTTGGACATTGCACAGCACTCAACACCCGCGCTTTGAAATGCAACCTCTACCATGTCGTGGTTCTCACACTGACCTGCTCGCTTGAGGTGTCTGATCCTGCCCTCGATGTTTCCTCTCCCACTTACCTGATGGACTGCAGAAACGTTGTAGTGGAATGGCTCGTCCATGATTCGATGGATCGAAGGAACCATGTATACACTCTTGTCAGACAGTGAGGAAACATCTTCGTCTCCTCCGTCAACAAATCGCTTGTCCTCGCTCTCACCGACCATGTAGCGCACATGGTAGTGCTTTGCGTCGACCTTCTTTTCTTCGTCATCCTCGCGTAGAGCCACGCGAGTGTCTTCCCATATCTCCATTGGTGTAAAGGGGTTTTTTGTATCAACCATGATTATCACCGTATTAACAATGTTTAATTAACTATGTTTAATGTACGAGGCTGAGCTTTTAAGCATTGCGAATGATGTCAACTGAATGAGGATCGAGCGATTGGAGAGTGCATGATGCTAGAGTACATGTGGATTATACTTGGAGTGACACTGTTTGGGCTGCAGCACAGCGGACTTTCTCACCTTCCTGTGAAGCAGCGGATAATCGATAGATGGGGGAAGAATGGTTATGCTATCATCTTCGAGGCCACAAGTGTAATAGCTCTGAGTGTAGCGTTTCTATCAATGTGGTTCTGGGACTGGTTCTATTTCCTCGATGTCGCCTCGGTGAATTGGCTCTCAGTGTCCTTCGGTGCTATACTGATAGGCTTTGGACTTGTAGTGGCCACAGCTGCGTCTCAGATCATCTCTGTGACTACAGTTGCCGACATGCGTACAGATCGCCAGCCTGAGCTGGTCACTCACGGAATATACTCACGAATCAGGCATCCTCTCTACTTGGCAACAGTTGCCATCTTCTCAGGTCTGGCTTTTATCTATCCCTTCCCCCGTGTCATTCTCTTCTCTATTGCCATGTCTACGTATACCATCATAGGTGCAGTCTTAGAGGAGAGAAAGCTCATCATCCACTATGATGAGGAGTACGAGAAATACAAAGAACAGGCGGGATTTCTGTTACCCCGACTGAGACGATAAGGATGAGGTACTTCCCTTGTTGAGCATCTTCTGTATCTTAGACAGATGTCTGGACCTCTTCACTGCCTCTGAGGATATTTCATGAACCTCTCCTCGCTCCACAACGTGATGATCCAGTTCTACCTCTGGTGTGAAGTGACGCTTGACATCCTCTATCACATAGTGAAGCTGGACGCAATGTGGGCTTCCATCGACGGTTAAGGCAATCAACTTCTTGATATCGGAGTATCGCACAATCGAACCAATCTTGAAGCCTGCCTGGTTGACATGTGTTTCCTCAAGACATACCTCAAGTACTGCCTGCCCACCATCCATTGCTCTGAACTCTTCAACAATCTCAGGATATCTACTTCTCATGCAGCTTCCAATCAAGAGAATGCGGCCCTTTTCGCGCATTCTGTTGTCGCCAACATTGATCCGCATCAAGTACTCGATGTCGTCATTGCTCATACTACCATTTCCTTCGAACTGGTTTGTCCCTCTCTTCCTCCTGTTGACGACCTGTCCATTGATCAACAAGTGGCGCAGCGATTCTTCCTATACTGTCCCCCTCGAAGACATAACTCATCGGGTTCATGGAGACTATGGCTCCATCATAGGGTGAACGAATGTCCTTCTTATCTTCCACCCTCCCAATTACGTCCTCGGCACCTACGACCTCGCCAAGACTCACGGTGGGGATGAAGAAACCCTCCGTGTCCACGTTGACATGATGCATTGTTCCTGTCAAGGTGTTTGAAGCCTCTAAGGGGTCTCCCGGAATCATGCCCTTGATTCTTAGGAAGTTGACGATAGCCTCTCTGACTTCTACTGCTGCTTGGGTCTCCACCTGTCCTCTATTCCCGCGCATCTCGATCGAGACCACAGGAATGCCGTCATGGGCTGCCTCCGTTGAGAGGGCTCCTCTCTCTCCAGTACTCTGCACAACAAGAGGAAGAGAAATCTGTGACGCCATGTTTCTCACATGGATGTAGTCTCGGTGTAAAGCCACAATATGGCTCACACAGGACTGCCAGCTGCTGCGGAGGTGGATGACGTAGTCTGCTTGGGATGCCTTTCTCCATATCTCCCATGCAGTTCGCTGTGTGACAGTGCCTCTCTCATCTCCAGGGAATGCGGAGTCAAGCGCCCTAGAATCAAGAGGTGAGACCTCCATACCCAGTCTGAATGTTAGAGGATTGGCAACTGGCAAGACGGTCACAGAGCCGTCTATCCGGCTGAGGGGCTTGAGGTGTTTCATCACGAGAAAGCTTGTGTAGACATCCGTGGCAGAAAGCCCATTCATGGCGGAAACGATGAGTAAATTGGGTCGGTCCTCTCCGAATGTATAGAAACCTAGAGTGCTTCCTGTCTTGAGATCGATGTCCACTGCATCAACTGCTGGCTTCACCATGGGTTGACCTTCTCCTGTCTTGTATGTGAAGTACTATGATTATCAATATGAAACGATGTATCACTTGCTTCTTGCTGCACTCAAGACGGACTGCAGTTGTAGATCAGAATCTCAGTTCTGAACTCCTTCTCCTTAATGGAGTCATGTTTGCCGAGGGCGTACCTGCTGTCCACTGAGATGTGATCAAGACTCAGAAGGTCTGGATGCCCACACATCTCCGAGTCTCCTATCCAGATGAACGGCACTCCAAGATTCGCTATCTCAATCCCTGTCATGGAGAGATAGGGTTCCCAGGAACAGATCACGACTGCTGGATTGTATGTATCGACTGCAGCAAGTGCGTCAATCTTGACCACTTCTTTCGGGTAGGCGATGTTGTATCTTCCTGTGCGTACATCGGTGGCAATCAGAGTTCTTTCGACCATCGGCTCAAGAAAGTCACGCAGTCGACCATCCCCACTCATCACCTCAAGAACGGGACCCACTCGTCCTGACGACCGGACAATGCCGTTGATGATATCTGCAAGCTCTTCCACAAACTCTTTACTGTAGACTTGGAAGAACCATCTCGCTCCCGAGTTGTGTCCGTTGAGGTACCGCTTCAGGCTCTCCTCTTCTTCTATTGTTCGAAGAAGTTGGACTACTTGACTGTAGTCGTGAAGTTCTGCGTGAATGTCTACGAATTCGTCGCCTGTGATCATCCAGTCTGGGAGCATAGGCGGTTCCCGTGGGTTCTCCTTTTCACTTTATCTTTAGCGCACATTTTCTGGGGACCATAGTATGCATGTTGGCCAACTGGTTTTGACCATATTCCTAATAAGGCCCTGTTGGCATCAACAAGAACAGAGTGAGCCAGGATGGATTGCGTTCTCAGTAACCTGCGATAACTCCTTTTTCGAGTCCTTTATAGCGGACTCTCCATCTCGCTCTTCAATCAACATCAGACCAGTTGAGGCCAAACACAGTGACTGATATCGACTTCCAAGACATAGAGAAGAAGTGGCAAGAAAGATGGGCAGAGGCTGAAGCATTCGAGGCTGATCCTGACCCCAATAGAGAAGACTTCTTCCTGACCGTTCCTTATCCGTACACGAACGGAGCTCTGCACATTGGGCACGGACGAACCTATACAATAGGTGACATGATTGCACGCTACAGACGAATGCAGGGTTACAATGTGCTGTTTCCGATGGCCTCTCACATGACTGGCACTCCGATTCTCGGAATGGTGGAGCGGATCAAGGCTGGAGATGAAGAGGCGGTGGAGCAATACAAGCGTGACCTCCGGCTATATCTGGACACTGAGGAGGAAGTGGAAGAGCAACTGGAGAGATTCACTGATCCTTGGACCACTGCCAAGTTCTTTGCCGATGCAATCTCATCAGATTTTAAGGCACTGGGCTATAGTATCGACTGGAGGCGGAAGTTCACAACAGGGGACAAGATATACAACAAGTTCATTGAGTGGCAATATCACAAGTTTATGGACAAGGGGTACATCAAGCAGGGGGACTATCCGTTGCTGTACTGTCCCAACTGCGGCAATCCTGTTGGTGAAGACGACCTCCTGGAGGGCGAGACCGCCAAGATCAAAGAGTTCACTGCAATCAAGTTTCCCTTCAAGGATGGTTTCTTGGTGGCTGCTACCCTGCGGCCTGAGACCATCTTCGGAATCACAAACATGTGGATAAATCCTGAAGCCACCTATGTCTGGGCAAGGGTTGACAATGAGAAATGGGTTATCTCGAAAGAGGCGGCGGAGAAGCTGGATCTTCAGGCCAAGGAGATCGAGATTGTCGACGAGTTCAGGGGCAAGCAAATCATAGGTGAACGCTTCAAGGCCATCCATGATGACCACGAGATTCTCATCCTTCCTGCTGACTTCGTGAATCCGAAGAACGCGACTGGTGTGGTCTACTCGGTCCCCGGTCATGCACCCTTTGACTACATTGCTCTGCGAGACCTGTGGGACAATCCATCTGGTCTGGAGAAGTACGGCATCTCTGCAGAAGAGGTCCGTGCTATCGAGATCATAGGCATGATCGATATCGAGGGTTACGGCGATTACCCCGCAAAAGAGGCTGTTGAGAAACGAGATATCAAGTCGCAGGATGAAGATATCGCTCTCGAAGAGGCAACACAGGAGGTCTACAAGGCCGAGTTCTATGATGGTGTTATGAAGGACAATTGCATGCAGTTCTCCGGCCGCCCCATCAAGGATGTGAAGCAAGGTGTTGTCAGATGGCTGAAGAGCAATAACCGATGCGATGTGTTCTACGAACCAGACCAGCGACCCGTCATCTGCAAGTGCGGCACTGATGTTCAAGTGGGTGTGTTTGCAGGACAGTGGTTCCTCGATTATCAGTCGCCAGGATGGAAAGAGAAGGCCCGAGAGGCACTTGACGAGATGGAGATTGTCCCTCATACCTTCAGGAACCTGTTTGAGGCAACCTTCGACTGGTTGACCCAGCGTCCCTGTGCGAGAAAGCGAGGTATTGGCACCCGTCTGCCATTTGACAAGGAATGGATAATCGAGTCATTGTCCGACTCCACCATCTATATGGCCTTCTACACCATCGTTCACAAAATCACGTCTAACAAGATTCTGCCCGACCAGCTGAGTCTAAGCTTCTTCGACTATGTCTTCTTGGGTAAGGGTAAGCCTAAGGATTTGGCTGGCGAGACAGGGATTGACGAAGAACTGCTCGAATCAATGCGAGAAGAGTTCCTATACTGGTATCCCAACGACCAGCGTCACACCGCCCCCTCTCATATATCGAACCACCTGAGCTTTGCCATCTTTCATCATGTAGCTATATTTCCAAAGAAGCATTGGCTGCAATGCATCAGTCTGAATGAGCACGTGAACATGGAGGGCGGCAAGATGTCAAAGAGTAAGGGTAATGTCATCCCGTTGGTTGAGATACCTCAGAAGTATGGCGCAGATATCTATCGCACCTATGCAATATCTGCCGCAGAGCCCGGAAGTCTGATGGACTGGCGAGAGAAGGATGTACCTGCAGTCAGGAACCGACTACGCCAGTTTGCCGACATTATGAGCAAGTATTCTAAGCACACGCCAGAGGTCTATCACAAGAAGGACAAGTCCAAGACTATCACAAGATGGGCGCTATCACGGGTAAACTCCATCGTCCGAGATGCAACGGACTATGTTGAGCGTTTCAGGCTGAGGGACTATGCCATAATGGCTACCTCAGAGATGATCGGGATGGTGAATGACTACCTCTCCCGACCCGGAGTGCCTGAGAAGGAACGGGAGGGCACACTGGCCTACATCTGTGATATCTGGGTTCGCTTTTTTGCTCCGATTGCCCCGCACATTTGCGAGGAGTTCTGGTCGCAGATGGGACACGACGGGTTTGTATCCTTCGCACCGTGGCCTGAGGCCGATGAACAACTCATTGACCAGTCTATTGAGCGGTCTCATCGTGTGGTAGACGCGACAATTCGCGACATTCGTGAGATCCAGAAACTCTTGAAGGGCCAGAAGAAAGAAGCCGTACATGTCTACGTTGCTGAGCAGTGGATGTTCGAGGCGCTAGATATGATAAGAGACTCTGATGTGTCCTTTGTTGTGAGTGACCTGATGAAATACCTGATGTCTGACCCTGCAATGAGAAAGCATGGTCAAGATGTCAAGTCTATCGTGGACCGGATTATGAAAGAAAACGGTCTGTGGGAGTACTCATCAAGTTCTGATGAGGAATTGGAGGCTCTTCAGGAGTCTGCCGACTACATGTCGAATGAATTGGGGATGGATGTGTCTGTCCACTCAGCCGATGCTCCAGACTATGACCCAGAGAATAAGGCACGATTCGCACTTCCCGGCCGCCCCTCTTTGTTCTTGAAGTAGGCGAACCTGGGTATGCCTTCAGAGTCCCTGTCAATTCGGAATAGGTTTAGCATCTTCATACGAGATTCTAGGAGTTCCTGTCTAGTGTCCTCCGTGGGATGTCTGAGCTCTTTCCATGTCTATCTGGCTCCTAGTCAACCGTCCGAAGCCCCAGTATGATATAAAAGGAAAAACACATATATGTAACTTTACCAGTATATCATTGAGGTTCGACAATGCCTTCGAAGAAGCGATTCATCCTCGTGTTTATTCTGGTGTGCATTGCCTTTGCTCTCCCATCTTCGGCGGAATGCTTTAGTTTCAATCCACGAGAAGATGTGGAAATCGATGCCACAATTGACTATGCCAACTACCTGGACCTCGATGCAGATAATCGGGCCGACGATGTGCTGACAATCTGCACAGTGCTAGCGTCAACAGGGGGCGAAGACATATCCTTTACCCTAATTGGAGCAGCGGTGACACTTCCGTCAGGACGGATGTATCATCACCTTGTCGAAGTGGAAGGTGGGTATAACACCATCACAGTTTCAATCTACTGGTTCAATATAGCCACGGAATCTGGCTGGTATCGATTCGATGTGCTTGCATTCGCCTTTACAGGTTCTTCATTTGACTACGCCTACGCCACAGTGGACTTTGATCCCCCTGAAGGTGGAGACCCCGGTCCACCCTTGACGGAAAAAGCAATTATCATCTCAAATGTGACCGGAACGTAGACTTGGTTCCCGCTGAAGGAACCATCTTCCTTCTTCGACGGAAGGTGAGGCAATGGCAAAGAAGATACACGACTACCTGTCTCTGTTGATCGCAATACAGGGAAATCCCTTTGGAACAATGGAGGAATTGGCTGATATAGCCGGGATTTCCAAACCAACAGCAATCAAGCGTCTTCGTGTGCTTCAAGGCGAGGAGCCCTTGGATGATGAAACTCCCCCAAAGCGGTATTTCGTTGTCAAACCCCTGCTGAGCTATCATAAGTTGGGTCTAGAGGAATTTGACGTGCTTATTGAAGTGGCCTCTCTCAAGCACGCCAAGACAGTAGAGAAGGTTGCTCGAGAGCATCCATATACTGCATATAGGAGCAGATGCTTCGGATCTACAAATGGGTTGCTTGTACAATTTCGGATACCCCGTGGAACTCGCGCTCTTATGGAAGAGTTCTTTGATGAGTTGAGAGAGCGAGAAGTCATCCGAAGATATCAGATTCTAACCAAGACCGATTCCGATGTCCAATATACGTCAATGTCTCTGGACGGATGGGATGATGAAACAAGATCATGGACATTTGACTGGGAGGCATGGCATGCCAAAGAAGCAAAGACGAAGTTCAAGCATCAGGAGATTGAACCATCGGAGTCTCTTCCATCATGGTTCTCTCAGGATGACCTTCACATCATCCGAGAGATGATGATTGGTTCCAGGAGAATGAATACCGATATCATTGAATCTCTAAAGGAAAGAGATGTGGACTTTACTCCTCAGACATTCAGCAGACATCTTCAGGTCATAAAAGATGAATTCATCGATGGCTTCAGAGTGACCTTTGCCGAAGAACCCTTTGATATCCTGAATAGCGTATTGGTAACAGGAAGAGGGAAGCCTGAGTACTTGCAGCATCTCTTCGTGAAATTGGAGGGATATCCAATCCCTTTTGAGTCAACCTTTCGAATAACCGAAGACTCATTCTTCTGGTTCGTTCGCCTACCCCAAGAACATATCTCTCCATTCTTGAATGGCCTATTCGATAGGATGTTGGAGATGAAAGTCAGCATTCTGGACTATAAGCATTCACTCCTGTATCACATCTGGCCTGAAACTTTCGATGAAGAAACAGGCAGCTGGAGATCTGACAGGTCTTTCATGGTTGATGAGATTCTCGACAAGGTCTGAGCCCAAGAGCGATTCTCTATTTTGTGATTTTGAATACGGATACGGGCGTAGCAGTCTCAACAAGGCTTGCCCCCAGCTCCCGTGCCCATCCTTCTAAGTCTTCTCTGTAGAAGAACCCATGTGCCCCCTCAACCACCTTGAAGTGGGCCTCGTTGAACTTGTTAGCATGGGGGTAGAAGTTTTGGGTGCCGAAGAGATACCCGCCCGGTCGCAGAACTCGAAGCATCTCCTGAACAGCCTTCTTCGGGTTGGTCCAGTGAAGGACTTGGGACGCATACACCACATCAAAGGTCTCGTCATCAAATGGTATATCCTCTGCATAACCCTTGCTGAATGTCACGGGATACTTCTCAACAGTTTCCATTACTGTGGCATCATATCCATTGTAGTCCTGAACCATCTGAGGAAACTCTTCATTGGCAATTCGAAGGAGTTGATCACTGGGATCGACGCCGAAAATCTTCATCTGTCCCTCGGGAGTGAAATACCCGTTCTTGTAGTAGTAAGACCAGATTGCTGCAGTGCCTCTACCATTGCCGCATCCAACATCCAGGAATCTAACTGGCTCGCTTAGCGCATCAGCAAAGACGAAGGCGGCTCTTCGTATCTGTTCATAGAGCCTATTCGAGAGGGCATCATCCCAGTTGAAGAGATTGAGTCCCCCAGTGAACGAAAGGTATTCACCACGTAATCGTCCCGGTATTGCCCTTGCATGATCCACCCAGAGTTCTATCATGGCTTCATCAAAACAGCTGGGACAGGTCCACCCAAAGTCTATCTCCCCAGTGACCTGATAGAGTTCATCATCTATCTTTGTGATGGCACCATCCTCGACAAGCAATTCAAGGAGGTAGTTCAAGAATTCAATGTCCTGATACTTGAACTCAGCAGCTAGCTGCATGATGGTGTGAGGCCTCTTCAGATACTCAAACCATCCCTCATTTCGAAGTACATCAAGGACGTTTCCACGGAAGAACATGTCAATATCCTTCCGGAGCTTGGATACATTCAGTCCGAGCTTCATCAGTTCTTTCCATGCTTTCAGCTTTCGTAGCACTTCTTACTCACTCTCCCTCATTCAAGTAACCCCCTCCTATCCACAAAGTCGAGCAGCTCGAAAATGGTCGATATGTCATTGATATGCCCCTCTTCTAGAAGGTCAATGACGTTCGCTCTACCACTGAGCAGTGGGACCAGAACATCGTTGGCAAGCGGAAATCGACGCTCTAGGCGAGAAACAATACTCTGGATCCGTGAAGTATAAGGGAAGTCCACTGTTGTGAATAGCCGATCGTCCGATACGAGGCGTCGCACAACATTGACGTCGATTCTTGGCTGAAGGGCTATGGACTGCAGAGCCAAGACAAGAAGTCTCTTTTCAGGAAGAGTGTCTGGGTGTGATACTCTTAGGATTTCTTGTGCTAATGCCTCAACGGCCGAAAAGCACGCTGGGCTTTTCAGACTTGCCACAACCACGCGTGTTTCCTTCATCCACAATCGCAGGTCCTGGTCTCCCAGTGTCAATGACAAATGATCGGGCATAACGTCATAGAGCCGTCTGATTTCGGAGATTCTCTCATCTATGAGTCTAGCGAGTTCTAGAGCCCTAACTCGAGCCGAATTCACGATCTCAAGAACCCAGTTGTCTTCTGTGTCTATGACGAAGAACAAGTCCAAGTATTGATGGGATGTGAGCGAAGCGGGGCGTTGTTCGGCAACCCAGTATGGCCTCTCCGCTCTCTTTAGGTCTCTGTCAATCGACTCGGTAAATGCGTCCTTATGCCCGCGAAAGAATCCCACGTGATCCACTATTATGGTGTTGACATGGCGTTCTTCACCTGTCTCATGCGACACTCGATACGTCGTCAACTGCATTCCAAAGAACTTCTCATGGTTAGTCTTGGAATCAAAGGTAGTTTGATCATTCGGATCGAGTTCGAGCTTCTCATTGCATACAGCGCAAGTGAACTCGGTGACCTGTCTGAGATGGCTCATTGTGTCGAGTTCACCTCCTGGCTCTCTCTTCGAAAGAGTCGGTGTGCAAGCCAAGTTCGCATCTCAGAGAGTCCCTCTCCAGTCAAACAACTGACTTCGAAAAACGTCTCAATACGCGAATTTCCTTCCAGCATGGCATGTATTAGGCCATCATCGACAGTTGTGAACAGGTCACACTTGTTTCTGACAAGAACATACTTAGGAGCACAATACTTGTCCTGCTGTGCATAGTATGACTCGAGCAGATCCAACCATTTAGAGAGGTCAATCAGTGATTGCAGGTTGTCATTAGCAAACACAAGCATGACCAAGTCGACTCCACCAAGAGCCGTGCGGCTGAGATCCCGAATTGCATGAATCGGCAGTTCTAGCTGACCAGAAATATCAACCATCTGAAAGACCCCTGTAAGACTCTCGTTAACCAGATGGGATGCAGGAATTACCTCCATGTCAAAGAAAAGCGTGCGATGATATTCACAGTCGTTGTCCACTAGGTCCTGGAGGCATCTCCTCTCCTTGAGTACGGTCAGGAGACTCGTCTTTCCCACGGCTCCCGTCCCCGCAACTAACATTTTCTTGATTCCCGCTCGACGCTTGATCCGTTCGATGTAACTGCTCCTCTCTTGTGAGTCGCCATCTCCAGGTTTCAACTCGCTTAGACTCATGGGCATCATCCTATTGCAGCGGCGCGCAAGTTAGTATATGGTATTATAGTAAAGTAAGACATATAATCCTTTGTCTTTTCTCTCATCATTGGCTAAGACATTGGCCGAGAGTGCAGCTAACAAGTTTTCGCAGGAAGAAATGAGGCTCGAATGGTTCGACTATGTCCTAAAGACCGAATCTGCTGATGTCAAAGATGAATCAAGTGCAATCGCCTACTGTCCACAATCAAGGCCGGAAGACGGTCTGTGCCGGCGTCACAATGATTCCCATCGCAATACTCTGTTGCTATACTAGACCATGACTCTGATAACATGGCATGTTTCGTACTTTCTGGAGACTATCTCTCTCCTAGAGTGACCTGCTGGTCGGAGATTCATATGGTCTCTCAGAAACAGGGTCGCTATTCTTCGTCATCTTTGGGTTTGTAAGTTCCCATCCAGAACTCGTTCAGTTTCCCCTCCTTTGCAGCCATCTGGGCCAAGCGCGTCCTCTCTGTGACCTGTTCCTGATTAAGGCAATGGAAGCACTCACCACAGTAGACCTCTCGGACATGCATGCTGTTGTACATGATTCTTCTGGTTGTGCTGCCACAGTGGGGACAGGGAGTTTCACTCATGATCACATTCCTCTTGCTAGAAGCCCCTATTGTTAACAAGGAATCTTGTTCTAGTCGCTACATATGTGTATCACTGATACACTCTGCGTGTTGTGTATAGGGGCTGCTTGCTCTGAATCGCATTGAAATCACCTCGCTTAAATGTCAGAAACGGGAACGAAAAGTGGAATCTCAGTACGAAGCATCGAGGAACATCTAATGAAAGGCGCGGATAACATGAAGCCTCTTGCTAGGAAACGCGTTCACGGAGTGGTTGCACATTATGAGTCAGGTGATGCGAAATGGTTTGCGTTCATCAGTTTCGTACCTATGGTTGTGGGCTGTCTGGGGATGTTCAGTTCAAGCATAAGCTATCTTGGCTGGAGTCTTGACATCGGGCTGATATTGGGATTGGAGAGCCTTGTGCTCGCCGAGAGCGTCCTGCTGATTCCGGTCTACATTCTTCTCTCAATGCTCTTCTTCGCCGGAGGACTTGAATGGTACGTACTCTGCCGTCACTGCCCCTGCTATGAGTATTCGGGCTGCAGACATGGACATGATAACCGATTCTACTGCCTGGCCAACTGGGGAAGTCCGAAGGTCTTCGAGTACTCTCCTACAGAGATAAGTCGTGGAGGTCAGGCAGTCTTCGTCGTCTGGGTACTCTTCTATCTACTCTTTCCTATAATCTACCTCTGGGACAGAGTTGATTGGACCCTTGTCCAAGTTCTCGTTGCGATGGTATTCGGCTACACACTGCGGCACTGGGCCTGTTCATCATGTCCAAACTTCGGCTGCATCTTGAATTCTGTCCCCGATTCTTGTCAGGATGCGTTTCTAGAGGCACTTGAAAATGGAGAGGTGTACAATGCTTCAAATGACTAACTGCTGTTGTCACAGAAGCATCGCTTGAATTTGCTAGATGAGTTTCCTACGGCAGAAGACCGGTCATTCGTGTAAGGAACGCCCATGCACCGAGAATGAACGCGACCGACCAGACAATCAGGACAAGAATCATAGCTGGGCGAGCTCGCCGTAATAGCGACAGAGGCATATCGGGCTTCAGGATGAACAGAAGGGAGAGGACTATGCCCATGGATAATGCGACGAAACCTAAGATGTTGTGAACAATAAGGTACCAGTAGGTGCCTGGGTTTTCAAAGACTTCTGAAGAAATGCTCAGCGCCCTTGGTATCATCCAGAGGGTCACCCCGACGAGATGGACAAATACCATGGAGTAGACAGCTCGATGATGTAGCTTCAGATCGAGACGTCTAGCTCCATAGTACCATCCCAGTAAAATGATCGCCATCATCACCGTCTCGAATAACATAACTAGAATCGCAATCTGCATTCCTGTGTCTGTCAATTGTAGCATCTATCGTTCCTCCTTTGACCGAATCTTACTGATGCTTCCGCTCGTCGTGAACATGCTCGACTCAAGAACAGTTTCTCGCCGCTCGTGTGCTGCAACAATTGCAGATGCAATCATTCCCCATGGGCAAAATCTTACATGTAGGTCTCGATAGGCACTGGAGTCATGGATGCGTGCAAAAGCACACTTATTGGCCGCAACAGAGATTCTATCGTCATCAAAGGTGACCCTCGCATACTTGACAAAGCCCTGCTTCTTGATGAAATCTGCATAGCCTCGTAGTTTCTGCTCCAATGGAACGGATGAGTCTAGAAGGCTGGCGGGAAGATATGCCGACAGAATATCGGCCATCCTCACGAAGACATAGTTCTTGATTGCGGTCTCCCCGAGTATATTGATGAATACGCTCTCATACCCGAAGATGGCCGCCCTCAGCTTCCAGATATCTTCCATCGTGACCCCCTCTGGAGAACCCGATTCCATTGCTGTATGGACCTCTCTCTTGAAATCCTCCAAGAACGCCCTCATCTCTTTCACGAGATTCTCTCTGTCTTCCTGATCGGAGAACAACTCGGGCAAGAATTCATTGATATAGTAGACCATTCTCGGCAGAACGTGTTCGTCAAATGCATCAGGACCTATGAGCTCAGCCCCAACTGCCTCATAGGCATCGAGTATTCCCATGTATACGAAGACAGCCTGAAGGGCATCTGATTCGTCACTCGGTTGGGTTTTGGCCTCTATCACGAGAAGTTCACCAAATACTGTCACGCTGCCCATGCAGTTCATCCTAATACTCTTTGCTAATAGCTGCTATGGTGTATAGATGTTCATCTCTATTTCATCACCATGTGGCTGAATGAACAGCACATAATCGGGATCCGTACCATAATGAACTCTGAAAGCACTGAGCCTCCTGTGAGATACAATGCGAACAAATGCGTCAAGATTGTTCACGACGGTTGACAAAAACACCCCCGCAATCCCGGGAAGGCTCGCACCCTCTTCAACAACAAGGGTGCCTGACTGCTTGACCCTCGCTCTTGTAACCAAATGCAGACTGTCGACTGAAGCCACGACTGCTCTGGATGTCTTTGTGTTACAGAGCTGGCCGGCAACTTCTATGACAGCATTGGCCCCGGTTTGCATGGCTCCAGTTGCCACGCTGATTCGATTCCCACTCCAGCACCCTCCTATCACGTATCCATCTGCTTCAACTATGAAACTCCGGTATGTGCCATTGGGCGATATCTTGGAAATTGTCCTGCAAAGCGTATCATGGACCAAAAGAAACTGCCTGACCTGCTCGTCACTATAAAGAGGTGCCGGGCGGGCGAAGTGAGCCAGAGCCCTTCTGTCACTTATGTTTACCACAAATGCGATTGAGATGTCATTTCGGCTTCCTAGAAGATCGTCCATGTAGGCTGCAACATTTTCGACGCCGAAGGAACTGACTACAATCTCCTCGACTGCAATCCTGATTGCTTCCTTCTTCGAAGAGTCAAGCTGTTGTCCCTCGACTTCGGGGAACCTCACCGTTTCGATGTACTCACGGATTCGCATCAGGGCATCATGGGCAACTTGTGTTGGTGCGCGCTTGTCGAAAACACCTACCAACACAACATTTGATTCTGCCATCCCAGCAAAGAGAAAATACTCTTTCTCAGTATTGAAGGACTCGACTTCATCAGCTCGAGTTGTGTGACTGAAGTCTCTAATGGCCATCAACAGACCAGAAGAGAGAATGGCCTCATCTGATTCGCTCTCTTCTCTATTCTTGGCATAATGGAAGATAAGCATACCCTGATCGATGAGAAAGGCTTCTTTCAGCATTTGCAGACCACTCTGAGTTTCAAGTTTCTTGTTACATTGGCATCCAATAAATGGTGCCCTCTAGCTAACGACGGTTTCTCCACGCTGTTTCTTGCTTAGGCTATGTATGTATTCTATGAAACCTAACCTATGAAGACCGGCGCACCGAATACTGCATGCTACTACGCGATTGGCCCACCGATGTTTAGAGCCAATTCAAGACTTGAGAGGTCAATCGCCATACCATACATGTCGATACCTTTCTGAACTTCGGATGAAGGAGTAGCTCAACGGACGTGAGAATGCGCACGATGAAGCCTAGCTGGAAGAAGACTCCCGATGCTCCCATGCGTGGCGTTCGCTGGTCTTCACGGAACACTCATATGACCATGAGCGACATGGCTGAAAAGCCTCCTAGAAGTAGGCAGGCTGTCATGAAGGTCATGAAAGCAAGCCGGCAACGATTAGGCCTCTGTTGAAAACCCATCTCAGGTAACATACACCAATCTCTCCGAGTTTGGATGTGAAATGGTTCAAGACTGAATAGGCATCGCCCTGAGTTCCCTCATAGCCGAGTGCTGACCGAGCATAACAAGAACTCCGGTCAAGGATGCAAATGCTCCGAAGGATGAAAATATCCATGTTCTCTTGGACGCCTGGAGATTTCGCTGTTATCCTCATTGCTTTCTCCGTGGGGGATTGTCGATATCCCCGACACATACGGCTTTGACGTTGATCTCGCGAACAAGCTTTTTCGGAAGGAAGTGGATTCTTAAGGGTGCCTTATCTATAGTTACTTAGCGAGAAGAACAACCCATGTTCGAGACCAAAGTAGAAGAAGCGTATCAGGAAGGTTACGAGACCGTAACAGAAGACGAACCTATTGCCAAAGTGATTGACAGACTCAAAGAGATCGACCCTCCTGTATTGGTTGTTGAGGACAGGAAGGGAAACTACTCGGGAGTACTAACAAGAAGGTGGATTAAGCGTTCCCGGCTGGACCCGCATGAAACGAGTGTGGAAACGCTGAGCCGCCCCATACCATCTGTACAGACCACTGACGACATCTCAGAGGCCGCAAGACTGATGATCGAGAGTCAGATTCCAGTCCTTGCTGTGTTTGCCGGTGAGACCCGCCGTGGATTCATCTCCCGAGACGATGTCATCCGGGCTGCCGCAGATAATGACTGGGGCCAGAACGTCATTTCCCAGGTCATGACAGAGAATCCTGTCCGGGCGCGACCCCATGACACAATCGCCCAAGTACTTGAGATATTCAACACGTATGGATTCTCACACGCACCCGTGAGCGAGAACGATAGACTGGTGGGCATCGTTAGCATCCAAGATATCATTGATGTTGTCTACCGCAGGCGTGATCGTCAGAGGGGCGACTTCGCCGGTGACCGTGGACAGGGTGGAATGGCAGAGAGAAAAGGTGAGAAGTCAGATCTGGTTCATATGCCCATCAAGAGTGCAATGAGCTCTCCCGTCATCGCTGCTCGGCCAGACGACACACTGGAACATGCAACCCGGAAGATGAAGGAGCATGATATCTCCAGTCTTGTGATAATGGAGGACGACCATGTCGTGGGCATCATGACAAAACGCGACCTGCTAGAACCCGTTGCACGACAGGGCATGGAGGCGCGTAGAATGAGTGTCCAGTTCTCTGTCAAGCCTGATATTCGGATGTCTGAGGAAGAGATGGCTGCGATGCGCAGAGAGTTCGACTCCTTTGTGGGTCGATATCGCGATGTTGTCGGTATAGGCGGGCTGTTTGTCTATCTGAAGAAACACGGTCCGGTATCAAAGGGTGACCAACCTATCCACTGCCGACTCCAATTCAGAACCGCCAATACTCAATACTACAGCTCAGCTGAAGCGTGGAGTGTCGAGGAGGCATATAGACTGGCTCTGAGTCGTCTTGAGCGACGGGTCGTCGAGCATAAAGAGACCAAGCTGAGTGAGGAACAGAGCCGACGACATATAGAGAATCTACTGAAAGGCGAGCTCTAGTCAAGACCACGTGTGAAACCAGCAGTTTCTTTCATGATGGTCTCCAAGTCAATGACATCGTGAACGAGGCCTCTTTCTTCTTTGACTAGGGCATGGAGTGCAGATCATCTACCAATCAACACTCTGAATGTCCAGACCAGTGCCAATCCTGCAAGGAGTGCTAGAGTATAACTGATCCGTGCTCGCTGACTCTCTGTGTGTTGGATCTCAGGGATGAGATCGGACGCTGCAATATAGATGAAGTTCCCTGCTGCAAAGGGAAGCAGAAAGTCGGTGTTGACACTCGCAGATAAGAAGTAGGCCAGCAGTCCCCCTACAACAACAGTGAGAGCTGATACGAAGTTGAAGACAAGAGCCTTTCTGCTACTCCATCCTCCATGGATCAGAATACCGAAATCTCCGAGTTCCTGTGGAATCTCGTGAGCGACGGATGCCAACCATGTTACCATGCCAATAGGTATACCGGCAATGAATGACCCTGCAATTGCTAATCCGCCAATGAAATTATGAACTCCGTCCGCCACCAAGATTAGATACGTCACAGGCTCTTTCTTGTCCGATGAGGCCACATGGCAGTGATGCCAATTCAAGAACTGCTCCAAGACAAAGAAGATCAGGAAACCTATGATAAGCCATTCGAACAACAAGATACTTGAGCTCATAGCAGAGACCGATTCAGGCAGAAGATGTAAGAATGCTCCACCCAATAACGCGCCCGCTGCGAAAGCCACAAGCGGCAGTGTGATCTTCTTGAGAGTTTCTTCATGAACTGCGAGAGTGATGAGCCCAATCCATGCAATCAGGCTTATGGCTATGGTGCTTCCAATAATCCATAGAAGGGCATTCATTGGTCCTTTCATCCCATGTACTGCTAGATACATCTCTACTGCCGCCAATGTAAGCATGGCGGAACCGTCATTTGCGACACCCCAGCCTTTTTCAAACCATATGCATTATAGTTAAGTTGAGAGATATACTCACAATGAGTGAAGATATCAAGAAACGAGTCGTAGACGAACTATACTTCGACAACCGAGTAGACGCCTCCGAAGTGGAGGTCGTTGTAAAAGATGGCAAGGCCATCTTAGACGGCGAAGTAGAATCGTACTACGCACGAAGCGCAGCAGCAGAAGACGCTTGGGCTGTCATTGGCGTCACTGATGTAGTGAACAAACTGGATGTTAAGTATCCAGTTGAGATAGAGATCATGAGCGATGAAGACATCGCTTCCAGCATTGACAGCAAACTACTCTGGAACACAGCGATCGACTCCACGAAGATTGACGTATCTGTGGACGGCGGCGTTGTAGAGCTCGAAGGGGCAGTAGATGCCTACTGGAAGAAGCTTCGGGCAGGTACGCTAGCAATGGATGTGTCAGGTGTGATCGACGTCAAGAACGAAGTGGCAGTCGTACCCACCGACGACTATGTGGATAAGGCGATTGCCCAAGACATTGTCGACTCACTTGAGCGCAGGTTCACAGTTGATGAAGAGAACGTCAATGTCACAGTGGAGAATGGCATTGTTACCTTGACTGGTACAGTTGAGGACTACACAGCATACGCATCTGCAGAGAACGCTGCAGAACTGACAGCAGGCGTCATAGACGTGGACAACAAGCTCTACGTCAAATAAGACTGGGGAAAACCTTCCCCCACTACTCTTCTTTTTTTTGCATATCGTCACACGAATTGCCGGAAACTCCTCTTCCTACTGCTTCTGGATCAGGACCAACGACTTAGTTAGTTTCTTCTCATCCAATTCAATCAGCCGACGCATCATGATTCTTTATGCTCGTGCGGAATCCGCATCATGCATCGGCTCCATCGGTTACCTCACAGCAGTTCTGTTCATGGTCAGGATTTCAACTAGTCCTAGCACTTAGATGCAATTTATCATGTAAACATCATGACCTAATTCTCTCTTGTGAGTCAATGGATCTTAATGTGGGTAGCTTCAAACTGAATAATTCTGATGCTCTCCAGAAGATACAGCTTCTGAGCAATTCATCTACCATCTGAATCTAGTCATCGCATTCTTTCAAATGCACTTATCCGGGATGCCTGGCGGTAGAACAACAGGTTTATCACCGCTCTCGCCAGAGCTGTCGACCAGTGGAAAGAAGCATCCGCTAGGGGGATGTTCCTCTGTATAGCAAAAAGTGTCATGTTTCATGTACTCTGGCACTGGTTTTGGTCTTTGCTCCTTGTTCTGTGGGTGCGATAGAACTGCATTTCAGCAGTTCAGCGATTGGAGTGGAGGAGATACTGTTCACACCCCCTACAACTTCCTACGAGGAGAGAAACCCCATTGTCATATCTTCTGATTTCGATTTCGAGCATCAAGGATGGCCCGGGAACGGCACAGTCGATAATCCTTACGTGATAGAGAATGTAAATATCACCTCTACGGAGGTGTGTCTTAACATATCAGGAACTACAGTCTATTTTGAGGTCAGGAACTGCATTATCAGTTCGCCTGCAGAATCAAAGAACGAAGGTATCTTGCTCAACAACCTTACTCATGGAGCAGTCCGCGACACATTCATCTCTCGAAAACATCACGGCCTTCTTCTGCAGGATTCAGTGAATTGCACCCTGGTAAACAACACTGCCATCAACAACACCCGGTATGGGTTCTATTTATCGTCTTCCGGTTCATGTATTCTAACAGACAACATTGCTATGAGCAATTCATGGTCTGGGTTCTACTTACACCTCTCGGGTTCATCTACCTTGACTAATAATGCCGCGAACAGCAACAGCTTCGGATTCTGGCTTGATGATTCAGCTGACTGCACGCTAGTCAATAACATTGCTGCCAGAAACTTATGGTCTGGATTCAATTTGCGATTCTCGGACTTGGCGACCCTCATCAACAACACTGCCACCGATAATCTGCAGGAAGGCTTCAGGCTGTCTTCTTCGGAATCGTGCATTCTGATCGATAATGTTGCCGGTGTATTTCGTTTGGTGTCCTCACACTCGTGTATCCTGACTGACAATACTGGCGGTTGGTTCACTCTATCGTTTTCGGATTGGTCTTCCCTGACCAGCAATACAGCCAATAGGTTCATTCTGGTGTCCTCGGATTGGTGCACCCTGATCAACAACACGGCTACCAACAGCCGGTGGTCTGGGTTCCTCCTTTCCGAAGTAATTGGTTGTACGCTGAACAACAACACCGCCAATGGTCACGAAGAGAACGGCTTCTACCTATATCATTCCACATCGTGTGTCCTGACTAACAACACTGCCACTAGCATCTGGAATTATGCCATTGAGATAAGCTCGGGGAGTTCTAACAACACAGTCTTTCTGAATCGCTTCGGGCATAGTCGTATCGCTAATGCCCGCGACTCAGGAACGCTCAACTCTTGGGACGATGGAACTTCATTGGGGAACTGCTGGGATGATCATGGGGGGAATGACACCTATGATATACCGGGGTCTGCAGGAAGTGCTGACCGCTATCCATGTGTGTGGGCTCCAATGGACACCACCCCGCCTTTCATTGACAGTCTATACGACACCTGGAATGTGGAATACTACGGTACAAGTGTCACTTGGGACGCATGGGATCCAAATCCTCAACACTACGAGATCTACCATGATAATCTGTTCATTGAGTCCGGCGTCTGGGATGGTTCCTCGATAAGAGTCAATGTTGATGAGCTGGCGGCCGGCACCTACAACTATACGATTGTCGTCTACGACACCTTTGGATATTGGAACAGTCATACGATAATCGTGATAGTATCTTCGCCCCATCACAACCCTCCGATTCCACTCTTGGAGGTTGTGATTCTGACTGCAATTCTGGCTGCTGTTACTGCAGTTTCATTGGCAGCCTTCCTAAGATACCGAAAGACTTCCATTCCAATAGATGAAAATGCAATGTAGTTTCAAAGAAGTCACAGATTCAAGGCGTTCTCAGGCATCTCGGATACAGGACTGACGGTCTCTCTGACAACCATCACGCATAAGACAAGATCACAAATATGAGTACAACCATTAGAGTTCTCTCTTATCAGAACAACACAATGGGGGAGTACAACTGGCGCGCCCTTGCGGGGCGTGTCCAACCCGGCTCACATCTTTACGCCGGGCCTTCATCCGCCGCCAGTCACTAGCTCCTTCCGAACTATCTCGCGACCCTCATCGTCCACAACGACGAAATGAGCGCCGCAGGATAGTCAGCAGTCGTAGCAGCGAACCACCATTTCCAGGAGGTTCAGCAGCCCTTCATCTATTTCATCTGTCATCTTTATCACTACTTCATCATCGGCTCCGGTAGGTCTAGTTTCTCGTGCTCTTTCTTCTCGAATATCTGTTTGGCTGCCTGCATTAGGCTCTTCTCAATGCCCGCTATGTTGTTGTTTGTTGCAACAACAAGGTTCACCTTGGTGATAATCCCCCGGTCATCTGTCCAGTAATGATGGACCAGAGTCCCACGTGGCGCCTCGACACAGCCAACTCCATTACCCTTGCGTGGCTCAACATCTGTCAGTTTGACATCGGTGCTGACAATATCAGGGTCTTGGAGTAGCTCATCCATCTCTTCCATAGCCTGAACCATCTCTATAACTCTTGCCCAATGATAGGCAAATACGGCGTGGATTGGTCTGCCCAGCTTGTCGCGCATCTCTTGGAGCGCCTCTTGGGCCAGAGGTGTTTTCATCTTGTCTGCGATGTTGACTCGTGCCAGGGAGTTCGCTCTCCAGATTCCATCTGGATAACCTGCAGGCTTGTAGTAGATGTGTGTGGCATAGGAATGGTCGGGCACGTACTCCCCGTAGTAGTCCAGATAGTCCTTCGGTTTGAAGTCTTCCACTATCTTGCCCTCTGGGTCCATCACGCGGATGTTCCCATCGTATATCTCAAGCCTTCCCTTATCATGGGTTCCCAGATAGTAAGTCGGCACAACGCCAAGCTTTGTTATCGGGTCCCAGTAGTCCTCAACGACTTTCTTCGCCAGTTCCACTGTGTCTGTTATGTTCTCCTTGAGTCCGTCCATGAGGCCAAGGAAGTTGTCTCTCTTCTCTTCGGAGAACGGATTCAACATCCCGCCGGGAGTTGCTGTGACAGGGTGGATGGCCTTTCCACCGATAGCAGTGGCAAGCTCTTGACCGTACTTCATGACGCTTAGAGCGAGCTTCCCCACATCGGGGAGTTGTTTGATAACTTCGACAACATTTCTCTTGGATGGCTCTGCAAAGGGCCCAGCTAAGAAGTCAGGGGCAGCCAGTGCAAAGAAGTGGAGTGCGTGTGATGATAACTGCTTGGCATTGATCAACAGTCGTCTTACCTTAACTGCTGCTGGTGGCGGAGTCACTCTCCATGCCGCTTCTACTGCTTTGACTGAAGCCAGATGGTGCGGCTCAGGGCAGATGCCACAGATACGCTCGGCAATTCTTGGCACCTCTTCTGCGAAACGCCCCTCAAGGAACTTCTCAAAGAACCGTGTACTCGAGACGTTGAACTGGACATCTTTCACCTTGCCCGTCTTCGAGAGCTTGAGCGTCAGCTCACCGTGCCCTTCCAATCGAGTCACCGGTTCGATCCGTATTACCTTCTCGTCAGTCATTTGCCTTTTTCCTCCCTCTTCTTTGCGGTAATGCTTGATAGGTAGGATGCCGCATAATCAGTGAAATAGAAGGAACCGATTGGATCAGGAAAGGCCTCCTTCAGTTCTTCTGGACTCATTTCTGCTACAGCACCCAGAGCAGAGATGATTTTCGCACCATGGTCTTTAACGGACGGAGGGGGTCCAAAGCATCCCTTGCATGGTGTGTTCACTGTTGGACACTGTGCCCCACAGAGCCCGATGGTTGCAAAACCCAGACAGAGATATCCTTGATCAAGAAGGCATCTATCAGGGTCTATCTTCCCCTCGTGGGTCCTGTAGAACCTCTCGATGTGCTTGTCTTCTCGTTCCTTTGGACACTCGTCACACACCGTCTTCTCCGGGAGGTCGAATGGCTTACCTGTGAGTAGCGCCTCTACAACATTGTATGTGTTGTCCGAAGTGGGTGGGCAACCTGGAAGAACCATGTTGAACTTGACATGAGCGGGATTTGGCTTGACTATCCCGAGAAAACCCGGCATGTTGCTCTCTGGAATCCTTGGATCTGTAACGGAGTCCGCCTGCAGGAACTTCCTCTCTGCCAGTTCGTCAATAGGCCACTGGTTTCCAAGGCCCTGGACACCGCCAAAACATGAGCATGAGCCCCATGCGATCAGGAACTTGCTCTTCTTGCGCATAGTCTTCAGTAGATGCAAATCTTCATTGGTTCTACAGCTTCCCTCAACGAATCCAAGGTGAATCGACTCGTTGGGCAGACCCTCAAGATCCTTCAGCTTGAAGTCAACGACTGCTGGCCAGAATACTATCTCCAGCTCAGGGAGTACGTCAAGAAGTCGAAAATGGAGATCCACTAATGACTGGTCACAGCCCCAACACGAGGTGAGCTGTGCGAATGCTACTCGCTTTGTCACTCTAGTCAGCCTCCCTTACAGGGTTCGGGCCCAGTTCTTTGATTCGTTCCACCATCTCAGCGACGCCATCTCTGAATACATCACCCTCTGCAGCGCTTGCCCACTGTAGATGGATGCGTCTTGGGTCAAATCCTGCCTGCTCAACGAGGCTAGTCAACAGGGCGAAGCGACCCGCCATCTTCAGGTTTCCACTGCTGTAATGGCAGTCCCCCGGGTGACAGCCCGATATCAGGATGCCATCTGCTCCCTGCCCGAGAGCGTCGAGAATGAATGATGGGTCTATGCGGCCAGTACAATTAACCCTGATGATTCTGACATTGGGCGGCATCTGCATCCTGCTAGTTCCCGCCAAGTCTGCGCCGGCGTAAGAACACCAGTTGCAGCAGAATGACAGAATTCGAGGCTCAAAGCCCTTCTTTCGTTTTCTCTTTGCTTTTGCTGATGAGCTTGAGGTATCTGCCGCCGATGTCAAAGAAGGTTGGCCTCCGCTATGTTTTCCGAGCTTTCCCTTACAGGTTTTAAAACATTCCTGATTGTGACTTCTACTTTGTTAACTTACTTCTCTCATTGATGCACATCTGCAGGTCTTCGCCGTCAGGAGAGGGTCAGATTGGAGTCGCCCTCGTCTTGTAGTAGCGAAGCAACAACTTTTATTGTGAGCGACGAATAGTTAACTCCAGTAATCTCATGGGCAAGGTGGCATCACATTGATAATGGCTTTCATAATGGCTAAGATTGAGTCGGCAAAAGCACGAGAGATTCTGACCAAAGTCAGAGAGTTTGAGGAGGTCGATGAGGCATACTTGATCTATGGTGCGTATGACCTACTCATCAAGGGAATGTTCAAGACCCCTGAGAAGCTCAGCTCTTTTGTGGTTGATGAGCTGAGGAATCTAGATGGTGTTCGTGATACGGTGACAAATGTCTGCGCAACGTGTGACTAGAAGGAGCATCCTCGTCGAAGATTCACAGTCGCAGAGTGTGTGGGCTCGGAATCGGAGAGAACGACCGGCTTCTTCTTGGTATTGCGGGGACCTGAACTGTGGTTCTCTATTCGGAAAGAAACAGTCTTGATTCTGAATCCGGAGTCCTGGTCTTGTCAGAGAAGGATGCACTGATCGTACACTTGATGATTGAGTGCGACGAATGAACAGCATGATCGGTCTACTTCAGGCCAAGCCGGTGCAGAGTCTCCTGAGTTGGAATCCCTGTCTTAGGGTCCCACCCTCTCTGTCTGTAGTACTCGTCCAGCATTAGTTCGAGCTCCACTACCTCCCCCTTTGCAGGTCCTCGCGGGGAGGGTACCTCAGTGAGCCTCCTTGGCAGATTGTCGTCCTGGCGAGTCACACCTCTGTCGACATTGAACATCCTGTTGAGATTGACTATGCGTTCACCAATTTCCTGTAGTTCCTTCGACGAGAGAAGGATTCCGTTGTGCACTCTTAGGGCCTCAGATATGTCATCATAGTATAACTCGGGAGGGATCTGCGTCCCGTACTTACAGACGCCGACGCTCTCTATCATGACCATATAGTCCTCGCATTCTTTCACCATGATTCCCTTGTAGGTGGGATCAAGCCGGTCAGCCATCTCTGGGAGAAACTCCTCTCCAAGGCGCTCCCTTATCTCATCATCAAACCCTGCCTCGTCTAACACGGGAAAGGCATAGAGGTGGTCTGCTCCCCTTGCTGCAGTCGCAGCGGCAAGACCCATAGACTTCTGTCCGCGTGGCTCCTGTCCAGCAATCTCCTGCTTTTTGACTGCCATGACGAACTCGTCGCTTCCCTTCCCGATCTTCTCTGCAGCTCGATAGCTCCCCTCGGCCAGTATGTCCCCGAAGCCCTCTCTGAATGCAATCATCTTGGTCAGTCTCACGACGGTCTCATGGTTTCCCCAGTCAAGATTCAACCCGCCAGTGTCTTCCTCAGTTAGGAGTCCCTCATCCCATGCCTCCATCGCCCACGATATCGTTCCTCCCAGTGAGATGGTGTCCATCCCATACTGGTTTGCTAGATGGTGGCTGAACAGGACAGATTCGACATTTCTGTTACCACACCTTGATCCTAGGGCGGCCTGAGACTCGAACTCGGGAGATCCACCTATGTACTTGTACGGCAGGTCTCTGACCCTGGTGAACCTACCGCAGCGTTGCAAGCACGACCAATCAGCCCGCGGCTTCACGAGGTATTCTCTTGTGATGGTCTCACCACTGATGTCTTCATAGTCATCGAAGACCCCCTCCCTCATGTTATAGCTCGGCAGTCTGCCGATATTATGCATCATCTCTATGAGGTTGGTCGTACCATACTTCGCACGTTCAGGAGTGAAGGGATTCGCGAGCATGCGTTCATAGAATCTGTCCATAGTCTCCAAGTACTTCCCCGGTTCTGCAACTTCTAGCTTCCCGGTACCTCGGACACAAACAGCTTTCATTCTCTTGGAGCCCATGACCGCTCCCAGACCTGATCTCGCAGAGGCTCTGTCTCTGTCATTCATTATTGCGGCGAACCTGACGAGGTTCTCACCGGCTTGGCCGATAGATAGCACGCGACACTGCTTTCCATGACGCTCTCGCAGGATATCATCAGTCTCGAACACGTCGTGTCCCCAGACAGGCTCAGCATCACGCAGTTCGACCTCTGAGTCATGAATATTGAGATAGACAGGGTCTGATGATGCGCCTGTGAAGAATATTGCATCATACCCTGCAAACTTCAGCTCTGGTCCCCAGAATCCTGCAGCATGACTCTCTCCCCAGATATCCGTCAGCGGCGAGAGACCTGCAATGACGTGGCGAGAGGCCTGAGGGAACATGGACGCGGTCAGAAGGCCCGTGGCTATACCGAGAACATTCTTGGAGGAGAGCGGGTCAATTCCCACAGGAATCTTGTCATAGAGCACCTTTGAGAGCAGTCCTGCTCCCAGTAGGTACTTGTGAACGGTTTCTTCATCAACTGGACGCTTCTCTATCTTAGACCTGTCTAGGTCGACCCACAGTATCTCTCCACCAATCCCCTTGATCACTATGCCTCCCTCCCCGGGTAGAGCACCTTTGCATGCTTGTCATGACGTTCCATGATTCGCCCCTGCGGGTCTCTCTCTCTGAGTTCCTCATCGGTTGTTATCCAGATCGCATCCACTGGACACCGTTCTATGCATTGACCACACTGAATACATTTGATGGCCTTCTCCGTGTCTGGGTTGATCCAGATGGCATCGTACGGACAGGCCTCAACACAGTCACCACAGCCGTCGCACTTCCGATTGTTCACAATGACAATACCTTTTGATGTTCGACTGATGGCCCCCTCAGGACATGCCTCTATGCATGGCGCGTCGGAGCAGTTCCTACAGAACAGGGGGAAATCCAGGCCGTTATCCAGACGGACCACCCTGACCCGGGCTCTCTCGGGACTTATGACTTTGAAGTAGTACATGCTGCAGACATTGGCGCATATCATGCAGCCAGTGCAGACCTCGGGGTCACCAATCGCATATTTCAGTTCAGACGGGTCATTCATCTTCCAGGATTCCTCCTTATTCCGCCCATAGGCTGGAACTGCCCGTGACCGGGTTTCACCATGATCCGTTCCTCTCCGAAAACTTGGATGCCCCTGACGAAGGTCATAACTGGTGCCCCCCTCATCTTCATTCCCTCATAGAGTGTCCATCCACACCTTGAGAACATCATGTCTGCGGTGATCTCCTGTTCGACGTTTCGGTCAACCACCACAAGGTCTGCATCTGATCCTATTGCGATGACTCCCTTCTTGGGGTACAGACCGAATATCTTTGCGGGATTTCTGCATGCAACATGTAAGAGCCTGTCGAAAGAGAGTCTACCTCTGTCTATTCCCTCAGAGAGAAGCACTCTGAGTATCATCTGGGTCCCGTCGACGCCGGCCCACCCATCTCGAATGTCATCTCTTCCCCTCATCTTTTTCTCCAAGGGAGCCGGTGCATGGTCGCTGACTGTCATGTCTATAGTACCCCTCAAGAGGGCTGACCAGAGGGCCCCTCTGTCATGGGATGACCTTAGGGGTGGATTCATCTTACTCTTTGGCCCCAAGCGGTTCATATCATCTCTGGTGAAGACGAGATGATGGGGGCAGACCTCTGTAGTCACCGTGACCCCTTCAGCCCTTGCGTCTGCGACTCTCTCTACTCCTTGTGAGGTGGTTATGTGGGCTATGTGAAGGTGACCTCCTGTGAGCTTGGCAATCTCTATGTTCTGACTGATTGCAAGACTCTCAGCAATATCAGGTCTAGAGAGAGAGTGTGAGATTGGTGCATCCCAGTCGTCATGCATTTCTTCAGCGAATTCCTTGAGAACTCCCTGGTCCTCTGAGTGTACCGTGAGATGACCTCCTACTTCCGAGACCTCACTCAGTGCTCTCGTTATCACACCTGCATTTGCGTAGAAAGGGTCGGAGGTGAAGGCCTTGAAACCCTCGATTCCCATGGACGAGAGCTCTGGAATCATGACGTAGTTGTCAGCGTCGATCATGCCTCCATACAACGAAAAGTCACTGACAGACCTCTTCTCGCCCTGCTCAATCTTCTCATTCACGTCTGCTGGTCGTATCACGTTAGATGTCAATGGCATGTCAACAAACGTGGTGACGCCCCCGGCTGCTGCTGCGCGGGAGCCTGTTGTGAAGTCCTCATGATCCAGCATAGCCGGGTCGTGAAAATGGGCATGGCCATCGATGAGCCCTGGCATCAGCAGATTTCCTTTGATGTCAATCTCTCTATCGGCATCAGGCAGGTGTACATCACGTGCAATGGCACAGATCTTTCCATCTAGCACCCCCACCCCACCGGTTGCAACGCCCCCCTCCAGCAGCATTCTTGCATTCTTGATAACCAAGTCTATATTCTTCATTCTCTGGGTCCCCCTAACCCCCTCCGACGGGCGGAAACAAGGCAACTCTGTCGCCGTCTTCTAGAGAGGTATCGTAACCATCGAGGAGTTCGATTCTCTTTCCGTTGACCATGCATGAGTAGAACCTCTTGAGGTCGCCTGTCTCTTCATCTAGGATGACGTCCATGAACTCATTACCGAACTCCTCTCTGAGGGCTGAGAGGAGCCCTCTGATGTCTTCGGCCTCAAGTTCTCTTGTTCTCATCCCTGCAGCCTCACGAATGCCTGCATAGAACTTCACTGTGACGTTTGCCAAGTTCGAACACCCAATCACTATGCCTATCGACTTGACATATTAACAGTTGCGACCTGTGACAAAGCGAAAGGCTGAAGTTGCTATTCTGACCCCACTTCCTTGGCATTGCAGCAGGTGGTTAAGATGGAGATAGTCGTTGTTGGACATCTCAGCAGAGACTTGCTAGTCACGCCTGAGACGAGACGTGAGACATTGGGTGGTGGAACTGCCTATGCTATGCTGGCCCCGGCAATCGGTGCTCTTGGTGCAGGGATTGTGACTCGGATTGGCACGGATTTTGAGCAGGAATACATGACCCTCCTGCGGAGTTCCGGGCTTGACCTGACTGGCCTGAGGGTCTCTGGACAGAGAAGTACCCGTTTTGTGAACGAGTATGACAGGGATGGAAATCGCACGCAGAGAGTAGAGCACATCGCACCCGGCCTCCGCCCAGAAGACTTCATGCCCCAACACCTTGGGGTGAGCATCACCCATTTCTGTCCTCTGACACCAGATGAGATACATCCCTCCTGCATCGAGGTGGCAAGGATGCAAGGCTCTCTCACCTCCCTAGACATCCAGGGATACATGCGAAGAATAGAGGATGGCGAGGTACTCGATGGAGAATGGCCCAATCGTGATGCAGTACTCAGATTCGTGGACGTTGTCAAGGCCGACCAGCAAGAGATGATGCTTGCCACAGAGTCCAAGTCCGAGGTCTCGGCAGTGACAGAGATCCTGAGTTTCGGGCCCAGAATAGTCGTGGTCACGAGAGACCGGATGGGTTCGACTATCTACACCCGGAACACTCAGGTTGACATACCGCTGGTTCTTGCCGATAGGGTCGTGGACGCCACCGGCTCTGGTGACACTTACATGATTGGGTTCTTGCTGGAGTACTTCCGAAGTGGTGATATCAGGCGGTCGGGCCTGTTCGGTGCCACCTGCGCGTCCTTCAATCTGGAGACCATTGGACCCTATGACCTGCCCACCCGCAGACAGGTCGAGGAACGGATGAAGATCTATCTCTAGTTCAAACGAGAACACTTATCCTCTCACCACGCCTTCTGAGTCTTCACTAGGGAGTGCAATCGTTGCTCGAGGATTTAGACTCACTGATGGAACAGGCCGGTGTGGATGCCATTGTAGCAGAAGGAAACGCGTTTGAGGTTCCTGACATCTTCTGGTTGACAGGCTTCCGTTCTCCCGACTCTGTTATATATTTCAAGAACCGTGGAGAGAAGGGAGTAGTTGCTGCATACTTCCATACCTTGGAGCGGATCAAGAGAGAGAGTCATATTGAGCAGACTCTGGATATGACCGAACTCTATACGGATCTCTTTAGCGATGATAAGAGGCCGTACTACCACCCAGAGGTTGTATACCGCAAGGTCTTTGGCGACCTATTCGACGGGGACGTCATAGGAATCCCTGATCATCTACCGGCCCGTGTGGTGCTCGCCATCCAGGCTCTGGGATATACCGTCAAGATGCTTCCGGACCTCATCAAAGACGCTCGAGGAACGAAGTCTGACAGGGAGATCAAGACCATCAAAAAGGCGGGAGCTGCAACCGTGGATGCAATCAAGAAGGTCATCGAGCTCATCAACGATACAGAGATCGGTCCAAACAAGAAGCTCCTCTATGAGAAGAGACCGTTGACTGTCCGACAGGTGAAGCTCACACTGGAGCACGCGCTTCTCGATCATGGGGCAGAATCTGCTGAGGATGCTATTACCGCCGTGGGCAAGAAGGGATTTGACTGGCACTATCTAGGGAGGCCTGATGATGTCCTCAAGGCTGGAGTCCCAATCATATTGGATGTCTTCCCGAGGCTGAAACTGGACCGATATGTCGCTGATGTGACCCGGACCATCGTGAAGGGCGCCGTGGACAAGAAGCTCCAGCATATGTTTGATGCTGTGAAGAGATCTGCAGGTGCCTGCGTTGATGAGATGAGTGACGGCGTGCTCATCGATGGCGTGAATATGGCTTGCTTTGAATCACTCCAGAAGGACGGTTACAAGTCACGGGGGCTGGACCCCCAAACAGAAGAGGGGATGACCCACGGACTCGGACACGGCATCGGACTCGAAGTACACGAGAATCCCAGTATGTACAACAAGACCGCCAGATTCGAGGCTGGCAATGTCATGGCCATCGAACCGGGTGTCTATCTGAAATCCATTGGAGGAGTACGTATCGAGAACGATTATGCTGTCACAAAGGGCAAGCCTAAGCGTCTCACTACTGGACTTGATGACTTCGTGTTTCTCTGAGATGGTCAGAACCTGAGAGATAGTGCATGCTCCGGGCAGACAGTGACGCAGAGTCCACAGCCTGCGCATTTCTTAGGATCGATGGTAAGGACTTCATTCTCTCTGTCCAACGTGATTGCGTCATAGACACAGGACTTGGGACATAGTCCACACAGAGTGCACATCTCCGTGTTAACTTCAGCAGGGGGACTCAGCGACTCGTTATCCCTGATGTGTGGGAGTGCCATTGCCCGCACCTCTTCAACTGAGCCATAGTCATGCTTGTCAAGCCATTCACTCACTTCTCTGGCTATCTGCCCGTATATCGTATCTCCATTGAGGATTGCGGCAGTACACACCTGCACCAAGTGTGCACCCGCCATGAAGAACTCGATAGCATCCTCACCACTACTCACGCCCCCAACCCCGATGACTGGTTTCTCCACTGATTTAGCAATATCTGCCACACATCTCAGGGCGATAGGCTTCAGTGCCGCTCCGCTGAGCCATCCGTACCCGTTTTCACTTCCCAGGGTGGGGCGACCCGTTTCAACATCTATCCGAAGACACGGTCCGTAGGTATTGATCGCCACGAAGCCATCAACAAAGGGCTCAATCGCTGTGGCCACAGCTGAGACATCCACTCTCGGGCTCAGTTTGGCAAAGATGGGCACGTCTACGGCCTCTCTCAGTGCCTCTGCTATCTCGCGATGTCCTCCAACATAATGGGTACTAAACTCGATAGCATGAACTCCTGCATCGACGACCTTGGGTCCGATCTCTGTGACCTCGTCGGGGGTGTAGCCCACACTTGCAATGAGAGGTAATCCCGAACTGAGGGCAATAGCGTACTCCTTCTCCAACCAGCGTTCGACGGAGAGTTCACTCCAGAGTTCCGCGTTCAGAAGCCCCCTTCGTGATGCAACCCGGCCACTTCCGAGAGCACTCATGTTTGGCCGCGGCACTTTCGCTGGCTTGACACTGACGGTCTTGGCTACGAGTCCTCCTGCCCCTCCCGCGGCGGCAGACAGCAGGGTCATACCATCTTTCGATCCGGGTCCCGCGGCGGTTAGAATCGGGTTCTTGAAACGCAGTCCTGCAACCTCTACACGCGTATTTGCCATACCCGTAACTAGCGCATCGCAATCATAAGGATAACGTTTGTCGGAGGCCTCTGGAAGGCGGTCACGACCCAGAAAACTATTAATAGCAAAGCTGGCAGCATGTGTTACCGGATGGGTGAGTTATGATACAAATGAGCAAGAATCGATACTTCACTGTAGAGGATATCGTGAATAGGCTGATGGAATCTGGTGCGGATAGACAGAGCATTGACTACTTCTCAGGTTTCATTGATCGCGAATGTTTCATTTGTGAGGAACGATTCGGAGGCGCGGACCGAATAACCTACGAGCTCCGCGAACTCAGGGGTTTTCTTCTGGAGCGTCTTGTCCCACGAATTGAGGCTGGACTTGCAGATGAGCCTGCTGTAGAACTGGAGCAGTTCATGCAGAAGACCCTCTCTGAAGAAACTCTCCGTCATCAGTTGATTTCCGCAGGTAGGAGAGAATTGCGAGCATCTTTGACTCGAGGCGTTCAGCTTCATGATGCTATTGCTTAGCCAGCATCTTCCGCTTCTCAAGGTCTTCGGCGACAAAACCGAGATTCAGCTCTTCAAGCATTGCCCTCTTGGGATATCCAGTCTCCCTGTCACTACCTCTCAGCTTGTAGTATTCATCGAGCATGTAGTCAAGGTCGGGTAGCCCGCCCTTGGCTGGCCCAGTGGGCATGGGTTCCTTGAGAAGCCTCCGGGGGAGGGTTTCATGTTCTCTTGTGATTCCGAGGCGATGGTTGTACGCCCTTCTGAGATGCGACACTCTAGCTCCGACATCACGGACGTACTTCACATCCGACCACTCCTCCATTCCTGTGAGGGGTGGAATCACATTCGCAAAGGTATCGAAATAGAATACGGGTGGCCACATAGTGCCATACTTGCAGATAACTGCCGAGTCGACAACAGCATAGAGGTCTTCAATGTCCTTGATCACTTCGCCCTTATACTTTGGAGACATGATCTGGCTGATGGCCTCAGCCTTCTCCTTGCCGAATCTGTTTATGATGACCTCTGGGTAGTTCAGCTCCTCAAGGGAGGATAGGCTCCTGAGATGGTCTGCACCCCGGACGTTCGTTGCGTAGGTCAATCCCACCGACTGGTGTGCTCGCGGATCCTGGCCACTGGCCTCCAAGCCCTTGACATGGACTGCGTACTTCCATGCATCCTCGCCGACTTCTTCAGCAGCCTTTCGTGTGCCCTTTGCAAGGAGGGCTCCAAAACCCTCGCGTCTTGCAATGAGCTCAACCAGTTTGGTCATGCTCTCGACGTTTCCCCACGAGAGGTCAATGCCGCCTGTGTCGCTCTTATCGATCATACCCCTCTCCCAGAGCTCCATGGCGAAACCGATGGTCTTGCCGCAGGAGATGGTGTCCATTCCCAGAAGGTCGCATCTCTGACCCAGATGAAAGATCGACTCGACATCGTTGTTCAGACAGTTGGACCCGAAGGCCATGAGGGTTTCATACTCGGGCCCTCCAGCCGGTCCCCCTCGGAAGGCACCCTCCTTGACACGGCAGATGTACTTGCAGCCTATCGCGCAGCCGTGGCAGGCCTCCTGGCCGACTCGGTACTTGTTCGCAATAATCTCAGGCCCAATATCATCTGCGTCCTCATAGAAACCGGTCCAGTGATTCTTGGTGGGTAGACGACCTATCTCATTGATCATCGCCACGAGGTCGGTGGTACCGTACTTTCTCAGCGATGCAATGGATTCGGTCCACAACGGGTCGTGGATCTTCGCCATCTCTTCCTCGTTGGCCGCAAGATATCTGTCCATATCATGAGCCTCGAGTGGGAGCGCCCCCGCTGCCGCAATTCCCTTGACATTCTTCGAACCAAGGACCGCCCCGAGGCCTGTTCGTCCTGCTGCCCTGTAGTAGTCAACTATGACGCAGGAGTAGAGGACTTGATTCTCTCCCGCTGGTCCGATGACTGCGGTCTCCATGGAGGGGTCCCGATTTTCCTCGCGGATCATGTCCGTGGTGACATCGGTCTCTCTGCCCCAGAGATGTGATGCATCCCTCAGTTCTGCTCGCCCATCTTGCAGCATGAGATATACTGGCTTTGGTGACCGTCCGTTGAAGACAATCATATCGAAGCCGGCATACTTGATCTCAGGCCCAAAGAAACCACCTGCATGACTCTCTGCCCATATCCCGGTGAGGGGGCTCTTGCTCGCAAACATCATCCTTCCAGACGGAGAGAACATAACGCCTGTGAGCGGGCCGGTCCCCACCACCACTACGTTGTCCGGAGAGAGAGGATCTGTCTGGGGCCCTGTTCTGTCCCAGAGAATTCTTGCAGCAGTTCCTGTTCCTCCCATATAGAGTCGGGCCCACTCTTTTTCCATCTCTTTCTTGTGGACCTTACCCTTCTCGAGGTCGATATCCAAGTAGTACCCTGCATATCCCTTGTATGGAAATGTCATGCTCACGCCTCCTCCATTTCTATGCCTATCTGCCGGGCAGCCCGTTTCATCCCAACCAGTCGCGTGCGGAGCCCTTCTTTAGTTCGTTCGACCACACTGATAGCTCCATATTCACAAGCGTCCACACAGGCCGGATCGCCTCCACAGAGGTCACATTTGATTGCCTTTTTCGTGACAGGGTCAATCTCAACCCCTCCGTAGATGCAGGCTGTAACGCAGTTCTGGCATCCGATGCATACATCCTCTTTGACAGTGAGCACGCCCGCATCGTTGAGCCTGATGGCATTTGACGGGCAGGCCTCTTCACAGAGAGGCTCTTCACACTGAAGGCATACAACCGGCAGAATGAGGTTCTGTGCCTCTCTCTTGAGAACCTGTATGCGGGACTGGCGTGGATTGAATGTCCCAGTGTTTCTGATCGAGCATGCAAGCTCGCAGTTCCGACAGCCTGTACAAAGGTCCGTGTCGATGGCGATGAAGCGCTTCAACATGTTTGGCTCCTTTTCTTGGTATGTTGGGCTTTCTGCTGTTGCGTGAATCCACCTTTAAGTTGTTGCTTACGAATATGCGGCTTCTTTGGCATGATGATAACAAGCATCAACCGACATGGCGAACCCCTTTTTACTGGAACCGAGTACATCACAGAGAGAGGTTGCTATCTTGTCAAAGTCCATCCTTGTGAAGAACGGCTATGTGCTGACTCTAAACGAGAAACGCGAGATTATCCCGGACGGCGCTCTATACATCGAAGAGGACACAATCCGTGACATCGGGCCGACACAGGCACTCAAGTACCATGACGCTGATACTGTGATCGACGCTCGTGGCTCAATCGTGATGCCGGGTCTGATTGACACGCACATGCACCTTGCTCAGGCCCTGATACGGGGCTGTGCCGATGATGTCTCTCTGGTGGACTGGTTGAAGAACTACGTCTGGGTTCTTCAGGGAAACTACACCCCGGATGACGGCCAGTTGTCTGCAGAGCTGTGTATGGCAGAGATGATACGGACAGGAACAACCGCATTCATCGAGTGCATGATTCACACCCGCTACGGATTTGACGGTATCGCAGAGACACTGGAACGGGTGGGTATGCGAGGTGCACTCTCCAAGATCATCATGGACTCCACCGGCTATGCAGATAGTGATGACATCATGTACCCCGGTATGGTGGAGGACGCCGAGGACTGCATGCGCGAGACCGCGGATATGCACGAGAAATGGCACGGTGAGGCGAATGACAGGATACAGGTGTGGTATGGACTCCGCTCCCTCGGAGCAGTCACTGACGAGCTCTTCCGCGAAGTCACTGAGACTGCACGTTCCAAGAAGACCCGAATGACTATGCATCTTGGAGAAGTCGTTGACGACGTGCGGTATGTCGAGTCACGGGGATATCCGAATCTCACCAGCTTCGCGAGAGACATGAATCTCCTGGGTCCTGACATGGTATTCGCACACGGAATCCACTTCGAGGATGACGAACTGAATGTTCTCGCAGAGACAGGCTCACATATCTCCCACTGTCCCGCCAGCAACACCAAACTAGCATCAGGATTCGCCAAGGTCCCGGACATGCTCGACCGGGGTGTGGCCGTTTCTCTTGGCTGTGACGGCGGACCGAGCAACAATACATACGATATGATCCGTGAGATGCGGCTTGCAGCACTGATTCACAAACCGATTGCAGACGACCCGCTGGTGGTGAGTGCCGAGGATGTCATCGAGATGGCTACTCTGGCAGGAGCACGGGCCATGGGCATTGAGCATCTGGTGGGTTCCTTGGAAGTTGGCAAGCGAGCAGACTTGATTGTGGTGTCACTGGACTATGTGGGCCTGAATCCCTCGCCCAATCCCGTTTCAAATCTGGTCTATGCGGGTTCTGGGAGGGATGTCACCGATGTTATCGTAGACGGTAGAGTCCTCATGCGCAACCGAGAACTCCTCACAATTGATGAGCAGGCCATCATCGAGAAGTCGAGACGACGCATTCCTGATCTGCTTGAACGCTCGGGTGTGGAGATCCGTCCTAAGTGGCCGAGGATCTGATCTCGCGGTCAACCTCATCGAGGGATGTGAACCACTTTTCTAGTGCTTCTGATGAATGCCGCCAGCTCTGGTTGTCAGCATCCCACAGTCTGTGAGGTATCCAGTAGTTGAACACTGCTGGAAGGGATAGCAGGCCAGCTGTTACCCTGATCGGTAGAACATCGAGGGCCCACATGGCTCCATATCCTCCGCCAACAGGCAGCCACACCTGACAGTAGAGAGTTTCCTCTCGTGTAAAAGAGATGCTTGCCTGAGGGAGTCGTTGGGCCCATGCAGCGATGGATTTTCCAGTGCGCTTATCATCTGTCACTATCAGGGCCTTCTCAACCAGGCCGATGTTCTGGGCTGAGTACCTGGTATCGATGAGGCCGTCGTCTTTGAGCCGCTTCAGTCTGTGTGCCACTGTTTCCTGTGCCATGCGTAGCCTGTCTCTGACCCGGGAGATTGAGGTGATGCCCTTCTGTGCAAGATTGAATATCCTCATATCAAGTTCGTCAAGATAGAGATTCGTTCTGTTCGACCGCTCGTCTATCCTAGGAATCACGTCAGCGAGCTCATCATTGTAGATCTTTCTCAGTTGTACTCTCATGACCTCCCAGGGAACATGCCATCCCACCTCAGAGGGCACATAGTGGTCATAGCAGTGCGAGAGTCCTGTAGAGTCGACCTCCAGGACCTCTGCGTGAATCCCGCGGTCTTCCATCTCGGTCACGAACTTCTCGAGTGCAAGTAGATTGATTCTGTTATCGGGAACAAACAGTGATGCCTCAAGATCCCACATACCGCTCATCATGCTATGAGATTTGTACAGAAAGGGGCTGCTGGTCAGATAAGACACAAGATTACAAGATTTGTCTTCACAGCCAAGGAGAACGTGAAAGCTCCGAATCCCGATCTTGGAGAACGGGACCCTGTCATGTTTGCGCAATACCCTCCGGAGTCTCAAGTCCTTGATCTTCTTTGATACCCACTGTGGGCTCATCTTCAGGTCATCGCTGATGTCCTTGTACGCATTATTGGGGTTTCGAAGCAGGTGGTCGAGGAGCTTCAGCTCGGTCGAGTTCAGTGGAACCACGAATCGTCGAAGGCGGGTCTTCAGGAAGATGACGTAGTCTTCTTTACCCATGAATATCTCACAACGATCCAGATCTCGGACTTCGCGCACAATCTCATTCAACCCCTCCTCCCCAACCATCCTGTAGAGAAAGCGAAATGTCCAGCTCGGATGGTAGGAGAGCGGGCTGTCCGGATAACGCATCTGTGTGTGTTCGAGCCACGCCTTGAACCAGCGTTCTCTTTCATCTCCCTCCAAGAACTGGCGGCCAAACTCCATAGCAAGGTCATCAATACAGTTTCTGCAGATCTTGTCACTGTCCATCGCCTTGCGCAGACACAGGCTGGACACAACCCCATCCACTGGAATATCCGCAGGGACATAGAAGGTCCTATCTTTGATGGCGCCGAATCGATGGGTGCCATCCGTTGTCACCTCTTCTATCTGTAGGTTCGGAGCATCGATCCCAAAACGGTCCTGAATCTCACTCCGCGCTTGATCCCATACCCTGCGGACATTTGTAAGCCTCTCTGCATCAGTCATCTCGAACAACCGGATTCCCACCTACTGAGCCATGACCAATCATGAGTCTCATAAGGAGTATGACGTCCCCATAAAAAAGTTGTAGGAGATGAGGGGAGTCCCCCCTCTCCTACTGTTTTGTTCCCTATGCAATGCCGCAGACCCCTAGGGGCGGGGCCTGCACGGACTCCTTGTTCAGATGGACTGGACCAGAACGCGGGGCCAGTGAGCATCAATGATGCCGTTCACCAAAGGATATCACTTCCTCAGTGAACTCATTGATACCTTGGGGTCGTCGTCCGTAAGGAAACAAGACGGGGCTTTCCCGTGCTGCCGAATCCGTCGAACAGACTATACATCTGGTTACCAATGCCATCCCGCAGGGTCCGCTTGACCCTCATCCACACGGAATGTATGCTCCCAGAACTCGAAACGGGTATATAATAGAAGGGTGGCCCTTCCGAAACGTGCCATGGAGGCCGAATTCGCGACCACTGTGACGATCTATGCGGCCGAGTGCCCCAGACTTGGTATCGATATGAATTATTAACTACTGTTTCTATGGATTTGCATACTACATCTGCGAGAGCCAGAAAAAGAGGTTGCACCCACCAGTGGGATTTATTAGGAAGCCCATCATTACTATAGTTGAGCGGCATGAAACGTCGACAACAAGGCGCCCGTGCGGGCTAGTTTTCGTTACATGCCCTCAATTACGAAACTCCCCCCTCCTACCACGATTACCCGCGTGGGCGCCACCTCATTATTCTTACTGCTCTGAGCTTTACACTACTGCAATGAATTAATGGTAGAGTTTCACGTCTATGATCACAACGTCCACCGAGTGACTATGTTGCTGCTCTTCAACAGAACCGGAACTTCGATGTTGAATCTCTTGGTCTAGACTTCGCTGAAGTCACCGTTTGTGACAATGCCCGACTAGGGGCGACCAAGAGGCCTTGCTTCGCACTTGCTTATACAAGTTCGCCAATTCTCAGCTCGATTTCTGATGGCGCAACTGCCAACATCATGGGAAGTATCTGGTTGAACTGGACTCTCAGTGATGCCAGACTCGGTGCTTTCATAATACCAGAAAATTGAACTGAGATAGATTCAGGGTCTTGGCCAGTTTCGGGATACCATACTCTGAAGGTAAATCCGACCGCACAAACTACCGGAGAAGTATCATCACAACTGGTCATCTCCATCCTCCTGAGAATAATCTTTTCAAAACAATATTTTATATGATAAAGTTTTACTAATTTGATAATCACAGCTTCAGGAACAAATATCTCTCCCTGTAACTAGAAAAAAGGAATCTTGATTCCGCAGAATCAGGACCGAGTGTGATATGAGAATGCACAAGAAGCACGCTTTTGTCTATCTGATGATGGTAGTTCTATTGGGCTCGGTATTTTTGGTACCGACAGCGATAGTCTCAGATAATCGACCTGTAGCATCTGATTCGTTGGACCTTGAACTAATGGAGCCAGAGTATCAGCCAGCTGCTGAAATTGATGGTCTGAAGATGAACGTCAATCAAAACCCCGGATTTGAGGCATATGAGGGCAACAACTGGCCTTCAAGTTACAGTGGGTTTGCTTCAGGGTATGCGTACTCTGATGCCAATTACACAGCTGACACATATGCTGGATCTTATGCTGGATACTTCGCAGCTGCTGGTGTCCCGCGTGGGCCTGGTAGTGCCTATCTGTCAAGAGCTCCCAGTACTCCCCCCTATCCATATCTTAGCGAAGGTCTGACCCTCGATTTCTGTTACAAGATTCTTGCCAATCCCGATTTGCAGGAGGGATCACAGATGCATCTGAATATTGCTACTAGAAACAGTACAAACTCGTATGTCAATCTTTTCTACTACTTCAGCTATAAGATTGCGTCCGTTGGCAATTACTCAAATGGTCTATATTTCCTGATGAATAGCACCATTGGTGACTGGCATAACTTCTCCCAGAACTTGTTAGATGATTGGGATACTACGATTCTAGGATCTCTGGATTCATCTCGCTATGTCTATTCAATTAGCTGGCACTTACAAGCTCCTGAGACTGCGTCAGACCCGATTGAGGCTATTATCGATGAAGTCTCTCTCACAAATGGAACGTACTCAGGATGGCTTCCCAATGGAGATTTTGAAACCGGGAATGTTGCCACTTGGGGAAAATATAACACCGATCCCTGTTTCGTCAACCCTTCCCTAGATGCCACTGAAGGAACGTATTCACTGAACATGACGACCTCTTCTACCTCGACTGCTTCCTCATACGCTGGCCTAAGGAGGCATTTCTGGGGCTTAGATTTCAACAATCATCCTGCAACTCTATATCCAAATTCGCCAGGATTGTTTGTCATAGAATTCGATTGGAAATTCAATTGCAATATTGATGGCGCTGCGTGGCAATACGCGCAGCTTGATGTCACTCTCGCTGATGCAACTCATAGTTTCAAGATTCATTTCATCATAGGTTATGGTCAGGAGACGCTACTATACACGAATAGCACATCAGATGTATACTTTGCACTTGATGGATACTCGGACTATGAAACATGGCATCACGCTTCCATTGACATGTATGACTATATTGTGGCATCTGGATTCGCAGAGGATTGTGCGGTCACAATGATGCAGTTCTACATCTCTGCTTCTGGCACGGATTCTCAGTCCAGTCTACTGCTTGATAATCTTCATGTGCTTTCTTACCCGGCAGGAGATCCTGGGTTCGAGCAGGATTGGTTTGAGAATTTCCATACGCCTTTTGCAGGCTGGTCGATGTGGAACGGTGAAACTGGAGTCATCAGTCGTACGCTGGATTCGCACTCGGGAACGTATGCCTGTAATCTAACCCCATTGACTTCATCTACTGACGCCGCAGGGGTCTTCAGAAATACATACGCTGACGTGAATGCGAATGATGCATTCAGTCTATGGTGGCGTTTAGACCATATGAGTGACAATGGAAATTCGTTTGCATATGTTCGACTCACACTGAATGCATCTTATCACATCTACTATGTCCTTGGTTCAGCAGGATCCTATAGTCCCACAAACATTAGCAGTATGAAGTATATCTTTGCTGAGGCCTTCAATACCACTGGAACTTGGAATAACCTGATTCGGAATATTACTGATGATGCTGCAAATCTCTTTGGAATAACTGAAGATGTATATCTCTCCCAGATTATCATCGATACTCTGTCAGTCTACGATGGAACTGAATCCGTTGTTACTCTGCTTGTAGACGATGTCCACCTCATGGATACAACACCGCCCCACATTGACTCTATTTCAATTGATACGGCATTCCCAGATTATGCAGATCCTACGCAGGTCTCAATACTGGCCTTTGATGATAGACCCGGGGTTGCGGAGGTGCAACTGACCTACACAACTGATAATTGGATGAGTGAAGACACACTCATTGCTAGTCATGTTGACGGACATTATGAAGTGTCGATTCCAGCACAACCCTACACCACAGAAGTTCAATTCTATGTCACTGCAACTGATGGTAATGGTCTTGAAACAATTGATGATAATGATGGATCATACTACTCGTATACGATTGGTGATGATGTTGCTCCAACCCTCACCATTGATACCCCCCTCAACAACTCAGATCAGGAAGGGTTGCTGACAATTACAGTGACTGCAGATGATCCTGGTTCTGGAGTGGAGTATGTTACATTCAATATTGATGGCGGTGGTGGGATTAATGACTATACAGCTCCTTATTCGCAGAACTGGAACCTTGATGACGAATCTCTTGGTACACATTACATCACAGTTAGCGTTCATGACTATGCAGGCAACTCAGTTACCAAGACTCACTACATCAATGTTGTTGATACTATGATACCGACAGTGGACTCACCAGAAGATATTGAGATGACGGTGGGCGAGGTTGGTAACTCTGTTAATTGGAGTATCAGCGATCTACGTCCTCACAACTTCACAGTCTTTGAGAACGGAGCGGTAAAACTCAGTGGCGATTGGAATGCTACGAGCTACTATGTCTTGGTTTCCTTGGATGGCTATTCCGTGGGCAACTACAACCTCACAATCTTGCTATTCGATGATGGTGGCAATAGCATCTCTGACACAGTCCTCGTGACCGTGAACGAAGTTCCAGTGACGACCACGACCACAACGACTACGACTACGACTACGACTACGACTACGACCACAAGTACCACCACTACAACCTCTCCTCCACCGGAAGGAGGCGACCTCTTGGTGCCTCTTGTCATAGTTGCTGTTGTTGGGGTAGCTGGCATTCTCTTGGTTGTCTTTGTGATACTTCCGAAGACCAAGGCGAAGTAGTCGAATTGAAGAGGTGGAACGCCACCTCTTCCTTTCTCTTCTTCAACTCTTTCAATCTCTGCACGTTCCAAATCCTCGAGAGCACCAAGCTGCTTCATAGCCCAAGTGAGCTTCTCAAGTTTCATTCATTCCAAATCGAAGTCCCATCACGCAGTACTCTTCGAAGGTCGTTCCAGTCGTCGCGTTTTCGTATTGACCGGAAATCAGTTGTCCTTCCGATAGTATCTTGGGGCAGTGGTTCCCATTGTGCATGCTCATTCATGCGACCCCTTGTCGGGTCCTCCAGAACGAGACATTTGTCCTGGTTCACCTGAGTGATTCGGCCCAATCCATGATTCTCTCGCTTGGCTCGGTCCACAGCTGCCTGTCTTTGTCCCAGAGTTCAGCTGGGAATCCCCATCCTCCGTACACATAGTCACCGACAAGGTCCGTGGTAACATTTGGCCCAAGACCCTTTGCGGCTCTGATGGCGCCATACCCCCCTCCCATCGGGAGATAGGATGAAACAAACAGGCCCCCCTCACCATCTAGCGACACAATTGAACGCGGCAGGAACTTCGTCCACGAGAGCAATGCAGACACCGCTGCAGACTCGCGCGCACGCAGGATACACCCCTCGATGAGGCCGATGTTATGCATCTCCCAGCGAGTTGTGATGACGCCAAGCTCTCGAAGTTTCCGAACCTTTCTTGCGACTTTGTTCTGGCTGGCCTGCACATCTGCCCTGATTGCCGCGATACTCGGCACTAGTCGTCTGATGGCATCCATGATCTCAATGTCAAGCCTGTCTAGCTTGTATTTGATGACTGGTTCAGCTGGTTCCAGACTGACCCCTTCCATCTCCAGTTCGCCGTCTCGGAGTTCTACTGCCGCTTCTCGGAGAGCGAGCCAGGGGATTCTCCACTGTCCTTCATTGCAGTCATAGTGATTGAATGAATAGTCTGTACCTGAGCTCTTGACCTCTGATATCTGAACTTCCACCTTCCATCGGTTCGCCAGAGCAGGGAATCGCTCAACCGCCTTCATGCTGCGTACCGAATCAGGCACTGTGAGCACCGCATGGAGATTCCACCACCCGGTCAGTAGCCTTCTATGTCCATAGAGAAAGGGGCAGCTCTCCAACAGTTGCAATGGGTCGGTTTCGTGCTCAGACGAACCAAGAAGAACGTTGAACATCCTGATTCCCACCTTGGAGAATCTGACCTGCTGGAACTCGCGAAGGACACCTCTTCTCTTCATCTTGCGTATGTTCTCTGCAACCCACTGACTGCTGTAGCCGGTTATTCCAGCTATCTCAGTATAGCTCTTCTCGGGATATTTGACAAGAGTCTTGGCAATCTGTAGTTCTGTTTCGGTCAGAGCAGAGCTCATCTCTCGTATCTTGATATGGAGAAGCCGCACATACTCCACTTTCTGAAGAAGTCCCTGTTCTGGTGACATCTTCCTGAGCACTTGAATGAGGTTATTCAGTCCCTCCTGCCCGGTCAGCCTGTGGAGGCGTCTATAGCTCCTCTCGGGATGGTGTATGAGATTAGGCGGGACTCTCTCTCGTGGGTATGCAGAGGTCCACCACTCCACCCATGCCTCCTGTTCACCGCCGGTAAGCATCTGCCGGGCATACTCCATTGTCAGGTCGGCCTTGGCCTGGTCACATACACTGAACCCATCGATGGCACTTCTCAATGCCTCAGCAGCGATCGCTCCTTGCAGAGGTATATGCTTCTGGACGAGCTCCTCGGTGAGAAGGAGGGTGTCTTCTGTTCTGAGTGAGCCATGAGGGGGCATCTCCTCTCCTGCTTCTGCACATTCGAGCGATTTCGGGGGCGAAGATGTCCTCAGCCCAAAGCGATTCTCGATGTCTTGCGAGTAATGCTGCCACACACGAGGGAGTTCCTCTATCTTATAGGACAGGGGAGTGCCTGAAGTCAGCGCCCTGTCACCCCCAGACCCTCTGTTTCCTGACCTTCTTCACGTTGTATAGAGCCCTGCCCAGGTCGGTCAATGTGACACTCTTCTTACGACCGTTCTTCTTTCGTTTGACATAGCCGGCGCGTTCCAGATCCTGCAGGTGTTTGGTGATGGAGCCTGACTTCAGACTCTTCCGTGAGCCAAGCAGACTCTGAGACTCAACAAAACAACCCTTTTCGATGAGCCTTTCAAGGATGTTGGCCTTGGGTCTGGTGATCTGTAGTGTTTGCCCCGGTTCAATCGTAAGCAGTGGACCCACTGGGCCTCCGTCTTTCTCCTCGGAAACGATCAGGACCGTTGACTTCGTGAGGATTGCCGCCATGTACACCGCCGCTGTCATGACCCGCGTCCCACATGAGCCGTTGAACTCCACATCTGCATCGGGGTATCTCGCAACCACCTCGAGAATGTCTGCTAGAATCTTCTCAAAGGACCAGGGGTCTGTCTGGATGCTCTCCACTGGAATGCCATGGCTCTTGAAGAGGGACTCTAACTCAACCAGCTCAGACTTGTTCTTCTCGGTGTAGAAGATGGCGGCCGCGTCAGCACCCCTCTTCATTATCGAGCTAAGTACGCGTTCGTTTGCGTGAAGTCCCAGTGTGGCCACGTGGAGTTTCATTTTTCGCCGCAGAACGGATGTACAGCCTTCCGATAAGACTTTCCATTCCAAGGGAAACTTTCCTTTACCTGTTCAAGTTTCGTCTACGTCGGCCACTTGAACCGCTTCAAGCCTTCACTATGACCCGCCTCATTATCGTCGATGACTATGTTCGCAGTTGTCTTCGATCCTGAGGATCCTGACTGGCCGTGGTAATCCTGCGGCCCGTTCGGGTCAGGGGCCCGAGCGCCCCACCCTAGTTCAATTGAAGGCTCCGAGCGGTCTTGCCTGGTCGCATTCGCTCGGAGCTGTGTTTCTTTTTTCAGTGACAGTGGTGCCAGTACGGGCAGTCCTCATAGCACTTCGTTGGTAGACCCGGATCGCGCTCATCGTAGACAATCTTCATGGCCTCGTCCCTGCTCTCGATGAATTCCTGTCTCAGGGGTTCGTCAATACTGTGAACCTCATACGTGACTGTTGGCTTTGGACAACCCTCAAACCAGCTATAGATGATACAACCGACATCCACGGGGTACTCATGAATGCTCTCAATGACCAGCGCATAGCCTGTGGTTGCCAGCCGGTGAAACCTCCATTTTCGTCCGGTCTTGATGTCCATAACAACCCCCTCGGTACCGTATGCATCTGCACTCAGGTATCCGCTGAGTCCAAGATTTCGCCCGTCGAGCTTCTGTTCAACCACAATAGGCAGTGCTGTGCTGACCAGGGCATCAAGTCCGATATACGGTTGCTCTGCACGGACGTGGTCGACAGATGCAATGATCTGATTGACGGCGTAGTCCCAAATCCATGACAGGTTCGTCTTGATGGTATCGGAATCCCACTCCCCACCACGGTCAGTGATCTCTGGCCTTCTACTCTTGTGGATCATATCTTCAATGATGTTATCACGGATCTCAGCAAGATGTTCGCCGAGTTCAGCACCCGTAACCTGACCTAGACTGTAGAGTCCGCGTTTGGCGTTCTCGAAGACCAGAGCCACAAGTTCATGATAGAGGCCCCCCATTATCATTTTGGCAGTTGTCGGCTTCCTGAGCCCCTCAACGTGTTTCAGGTAGATATCGCGCATGGATCCGCAATACCTGCCGGCTATTTCACTCAGTGACAGATAGATGTCGTATGGTGGATCCAGCGGCGGATACTCCCATGACCATCCCCTGAATCTCTCATCCACGACAATCTCGCGGGAGCGCTTGCGGTACCTTCTCAACAGTCGCCTCTTCACATTCTCAGGTATCAGATACATCGTTTCCTCCAACCTTCACATGCCCTTTCATCCAAGTTCAGCCCTCACTCAGTTCCACAGATACTTTGCCCAATCCAGCGGTCCGGTTCTTCCCCACATTGCAGTATTCTGCAAACTTGGCCAGTCCAAGAGTGAGAGTTGCCAGTTGAGACTCCACCTCATCGATCGTGTAGACAACTTCACCAACGAATCCCACAACTTGCCGCCGTCGTCCTATCGGGACGGCAGCAGTATGTAGTCGGTGCCAGTTGATGTGTACATTCTGTTCAACCCAGTCCCGATACTCCGAGACATACTCCAGCGTGGACCTTCTTTCCAGAGAACTCCAGACTCTCAACAGGGAGGTGAAGACCCGTTCGGGTTGAGGCAGCACGCATGCATACTCGCTGCCATAGACCGATAGTTGGGTGGGGGTTTCGAAATGCATGTTCACCTTCATCGAGTCCGCATCTGCAGTCCTGACAGGTTCCGTCCATTGCGCCATCAGCCTATCGGCGTCGTTATGATCAAAGTCAATCCTTCGTATCGGAAACTTGTGGTGGTGAAGCCTCATGTCGGATCGGATGCCCAGTGCTATGCTCCGGATTGCATCCCTGAATTTGTCCGCGTTGAGTAGATTGATTCTAAAGTTATACTCCTCTCCCTCTGTGAACTGGGTCATGAATCTTCTCCGATCGAACGGAAAGGGGTGGAGCGCATACTGTCGGATGGCACCCTCAGCATGGATCTGCTGGCTCAGGTCTCCGTCGCATTCCTTCATGAGATTCAGAAAGGCCGCTCGCAGGGGACTGCCCGTATAGTCTAGACTGCCTGAGAACGGACTCATTACGTGGAACTCAAGTGATATCATCTTGCTTCCTCCCTTTTGTTGAGATATTCTGCGACCAAGGCCCAGTCACCGATGACCACAGCACCATTCTCGTCTTCCGCGTAGATGCGGGGGATGCGATAGTCTATCATCTTCGTCATTCCACGCCAGAAGTAGACGAGGTTACGGTTCTCAAGGAGGTCTCGAAGTACCTGTCGCATCTGGGTATTGCTTACTCGTATTGTGACCTCATCACTGAACACAGCTGTGTGTCTTCTGCAATAGGCATCAGGCGTCAACATGACGCGCGGATACTCGGCTCGCCCAAGCTCGTCCACAATGAAGATGGGGTCATTCTCATCATATCTCCGCTTGTATCCAGATGGGAGCCTCTCCCAATGATTCCGGGCACTCGCAAGTCTACCCCTCAGTCTGAAGACTTCGAACACATCAAGTTCAGAATAGACTCTCTCAAGCTCGCTTCCAACAAGAGCTCCGGGAAAGACAACGAGAATCGAGTTCATTGTGCCCCTCAGAAAACTATACTCCGCCATAGTCTTGACCCGTGGATGCCCGAGGTCAATCTCAATGATTTTCGAGTCAAGGGAACCTATTGTTTCCGACAGAGGCCTATCACCAAGGCTTGCTGTTGCGTTAGCATCAACGAGAAAACGGAAGTACTCCACTGCTGACTGGAGATCATAGGTCATTCTTCTCTCTGGATAGAATTGGAGCTCCTGACTCCCCGCAAGAGCCATTGACAGCAGCATCTCTCTGGCCTGGGGGCTACACATGAAGCCAGCGTAGGAGGGAAGCTCTCGGAACGCTTCCACGGCCAGATCAACGAACTCAGGAAACGTCCACATTGAGGCATCCTTGAGTCGGTCAACCATCGTATTTGGGAGATAGAGAACACATTCACACCTGTTGTGTCTCCCACCTCTACCAAACCTCTGTAAGAACGATGCCAGATCATGTGCCTCCATGACCAAGAAGGGCACATCAAAATCAACTCCCACCTCTATGGCTGAGGTTCCCACAAGTATGCATTCTGATAGCTCGTCGATATCGGGACGGGTGCTGTGTGGGATGAGCCCGTGAAGCTGTCTGACTATTTGCTCTCCTGCTTGACCGCTCTCATTGAGTCTTCTCTTCACGGTATCGGCAACTTGCACTGCGAAGGTAACAGATGAGAATATGCCCAGCACCTTCACATTCGGTTTTCCCTTGGGCCAGTGATAACCACGAGAGTAGAACTCGATGAGGGCCTCCGCAACTTGGTCCACATCATCTGTGGCCGTCATCACCCTGTTCTTCGTTGTGAGGGCACAGGTTGTTTCGTGCCTTACTTGTCTGCGCATCTTGCCGGGTTCAACCAGTGGTTCCACCCTAATGATGTCTACATCCTTGTACGTATTGGTGATGAGATCGAGAGTCTCTCCATGAGTGGCACTCAAGAACACAACATCGATCGCAGGATCTGCCTCGTTCACCCTGAGATGGTTGAGCATGAAGACAAGACGGGCAAGAGATGGGCCAGAATAGAGGTGAAACTCGTCCACAACAAAGGTCTTGAAGGTATCAAGTTGCTCGATGATTCGTCCGTGATGTGCGTATCTTCCGCTCATGGCGATATAGAGCATATCTGGATTCGTGAGTATCAGCCGAAGTCGCCCCTCCTGATAGGTTCCCTTCAGAATCTTCTCGAGTGCGGTCCCCTTTGCACCACCAGCCGCTAGGTCTTCTAGAGTTTCACCGGTGAAGTGAAGCACATCAACAATATCGCTTGGTTCGTTCTTCATCTCCTCGGGAGTCCACTCTTTGTCAATCAGATTCGCTTTTCGGCCGAGCCTTCCAAGTAGCTTTTTAATCGCTCGGGCTTGATCTCTCACCAGCGAGTTTGTAGGATAGACAAAGACGGTCGGGAGATTACGTTCAAGAACTCGCGCGAGTGCCGCAAGTGTCTTCCCGGCGCCGGTAGGGGCATCGACAACTATCACATTACTGTCTGACTCGATTGTTGCCACTTGGTGGTCGTATAAACCCCGGAATTCTCCTAGCTGGACCTCCGATTGAGGTATGAATACTGGACCAACTCTCACCAAGCTCTCGGTAGTCATAAACAATACCTCATGACCATGCTCCTTCGTACTTCTCCCTATCCGGTACGGGAAACCGGTGAACCAGTCCGTTCGAGTCTTTCCCCTCGATATAGGCTCCATCCAACTCGGAGAGAGTCAGCACCGGCGTCGGTGGGACTGTCAAGAGACTGCCACGGAGTATACGGGTTTCAGCCGGCAGATCATCCACGGTAACGGGGCACGTCGGCGAGAAACGGCCGCTCTTCTCCTCCATCTCCAAGGGATGGAACGAGGCTCTCACGGGCGAGTATTTCTTGCCGACTCTGAATACACTGGGCAGCCGTTCGCCTACAACGTAGAAGTAGAACGACGCGAGGGGAGGATGTTGATAGTAAGCTCCCTTCTTCGGCATGTTGATGTTGTCTTGCTCCATCTTCTCCAGAAGGCTCGCTCCAACGCTGTTCCAGGTTATCCTCGTCATGTCGCGTCGATGCCAACGGCCATCACGTGATGCGCCTAGAAGCATCGATACGTCTATCCAGTTTCGTCCCATTGAAGAGTCGTGAGGGAAGTCATCCACGAAGGCTGCAGGTGTCGCATACAGCGGCATCATGCGCAGATCCTCCTCATAGTGTGGGACTACCCCGTCTATCAGTCGCCGAACCTTCGGAATATGCCTGTTCATTGCATACATGAGTGCATAGTTACCGATGAAGTCAGCAGGTTGAGCAACTGCACCGTAGTCTCGACTAGCGTAGAAGAGAAAGTCATGACAGGTCATGACACCGAGACTTACACTCAGTTGACTGGACACTGGAGCATCCTCTCCCGTCACTGCTTGGCCTTCGATATGAAGTCCTTGACTTGCTTGTCCATGTTATCCACGAAGGCCTTGTCGATGCTCATATCCTGCACATCAGAAACCAACTCCCTTGTTTCCTCTGCATTGAGGACCACAAGGTTCGATCGTGATGCACTCATCTTAGCATACTTCTCAAGGATCTCCTCAGTTGCTTCTGCAAGGTCGTCATCCCATCGTTTTGCGATCTCAAGTGAATACTCGAGCGACGTTATGACCTCCTCAAGTCCTCCGAAGATTCCGAGCACGGTGTTCCGCATGTCACCTTTTGTCCTGGTTTCGGCACCGTACGCCTTAGTTGCCATGAGTGTCTTGAGATAGAGGGCCAGCTCTTGCCAGGTCGCCGAGTTCAGGGACACCACGGACGGGAAGTTCGCCAAGGGGCGGACATTGTGAGTGATGTTCAGTGCCTGCCCAGTGAGCTGGTTCGTTTCTCCAACCGCATTGAACGTGACAGTTTCCAGCAAGTCCTCATAGTTCTCTACGGAAAACGCAGTGGAGTATTCTATCCGGTGCTTGATGTTGTAGTTGGTCCGTTTCTCAGTTGCAACCGCCCCGAAAAGTGCACATCGAGGACACTCTAGACAGAGATTCTTGTTGAGATAACAGTCATTCTTACCACTGGCTGTTCTCAAGAAGCGTGAGAACATACGATTCTCGGGCGCTTTCTGCTTGGATGCAAGGAATGCAACCTTCACCGTGGGGTTTGTCGATTCGATACTCTCCGGAACTACAACTGTGTTGAGTTCCCTGCTCTCCTCGGTGCGCAGAATCGTGTAGTCGTGAGTCTGCCTAAGGAGCAACACCTGCACAACTCTTGCATCAAGAAGCGGAGAGAGTTCTTTCGCTAGGTATGGTTCCAATTTCTCAAAACTATCTGGTATTTTCAATGTGGCCATGTTCATTCCTCCTTTGCCTTCTTGTAGTCGTCCCAGAACTCATTCACAATCTCCTTCATCTCTGGCGGGGTAGAGAAGGGATCTGGCACTCCGTCAAAGGACGCATACTTGTCACCTTTGAGATGCTTGTTGATCTCATCGATGGAGCTATACTTTGCCTTTATCCACTCGTGGAACTTCTTCCGGATTCCTTCCCTCTGCCCATCAAGCTGCTCCTTGTAGACACCGAAAAAGACCTCATCATCAAGATCTTCAACAGTCTTCAGCCACTTAGTCGGCGGGAGTATCTCCTTGAGTTCTCTCAGTAGGTCGACCGCATTTTCTAGGCGTTTAGCAGCCTCTGCGGAAAGACCTCTTCCGCCCTGCTGGTTCTTGTGAATGTTCAGGACATACCCCTTGACGGCACCCCAGTTGATTTCCCCAGTGGTTGTTATCTGTGTGAGGAGCTTCCCAACGGGCCCCATCAGGGCATGTTTTGAGTCGCTTTGTCTATCCTCAGGATAGAAGGTATCGAGATATGAGATGAGTGCCTCTGCAGCCCTCTTCCTCACATCTCTGACCTCATCCATGTCGGTCTTCTCTTCTTCTTTGTCCATTCGTATTATCAAGTACTTCACCTCTAATCTGATATGATTTCGTCCTCTCCTGCCACCGCAGGGAGTACGTCGAGCAGTTCGATGAACTGGCTCTGGTATTTCTTCATCTGTTGTGAATCTTCCATCTGTGCACGTCTCAAGATTGCCCCTCGATTCATTGATGCCATTCTGAGGAGTCGATCTTTTCCCATCTTCTTCACATAGCTCATTGCTGTCAGAGTCAGAGCCGTAAGCTTCCTCAATGATGACATGGTTTCATGAAGTCGGGGCTCCTCGCTCACTCCGAGGTTTGCGAGGGCTGAGGCAGCAGGAGCAGGCAAGGTGGATCTCACCACTCCATCCATAGAGAGATCCGTGATAGTCTGGAACCCATCAATCACGATTACTCGTGCGTGATACACCTTGGCGATAATCAGTGACAGGAGATGAGCTCTGATTGCAATGGTACTCGGGGACTCGTCTTTGTCTTCATATAGAGGATTCCTGAAGAAGAGGAACATGTGCCCCGATGTCAAGTACGCCGTTCCCTGAACCCTGTTTGGCTCTCTGTACCCCTCAAGCAGCCTCTCGTGGATCTTGATGTTTCCCGAGAGGTGGGCCTTGGCAATTCTCTCAAAGGTCAGATTCTCTGCCGATTCTAGCTCTCCCTCAAACACAACTTCGTCAGGACTACTCCTTACATTTTTCAGGTGTGCCGCAAGTCTGTCCACGCGAATATTTGTGGGTCGTAATAGGCGCGCAAGTTGTGGCGCATTGTTGATGGGCTCCCCTCGGGCAAGTCTCTTGTAGACATCAAGCATATTCCATGTTGAACTCGTGCTCAACCCGACTCTCTCACGTCGGGTGAAGTCTTTGACCGCGTTCGCCCACTGTCGAGCCATAGCCGGAGATAATGATAGGTCAGGAATGACAACCATTGTTGTGGCGGGAGCAGAGGGGAAGTAGAATGCCCTGAGCATCGACTCCACCATACAGAGCTCACAGACTTGAGCCTTTCTTCCCGACCCAATCTTTGTCCCGCCCTTCAAGAAATTCGAGAACCGCTGCGACCCATCACCGAATAAGGTGGCCGGAGCGTCATCGGCCCCTTCTGCGCCACAGAAGCTACAAATACGGTCTTTCTGATCTTTTCCGCCGAGATATCTATTCGTAGGCCCTTCGCTCAGCTGTCTGATTTCAACATCTTCAAGAACAGAAAAAGGAAGATAATGAATATCTGAGATGAGAAGATTCTTCGCTCGTTCTGTCAGCAGCTTTGGGGCACAATCTCTGTATCGCTTTAAAATCTCGGTCAGAATCCGGATGAATGAACTCTCAAGCAGAGTCCTTCTTTCCGGATCTTTGTGAAGATCTGCGTTCTTAATCTTCCAGATGGCTGACACGACTTCTAAGCGGCGTACAAATCCCGTCGTATGCGTAATGTCACTAAGTGAGTCAAAATCCAGATTGGGAAACTCATCTGAGAGAAGCCTATTCACATCTTGGATGAAAGTGTCATAGCATTCAGCTGCTTTTGCAAAGTCTGCATAACTCTTCAGAAAATCGGCTACATACACAAGAAGATTGAAGTCTGATGTCATCAACGCAAGTATGGGGTCAGTTTCTGAGTGCGTTTCCTTCAAGAAGTTCTCAAGTGCTGCCTTCTTATCGGAAGATTTTGCCTTCTTTGCCACCCCTCTACCGTATTTTTCATCTTTGTTCATGGCTGGCTGTGACGAGAGGTATCTGATGATTTCGGGGATGTCTTGTTCTCGTACAAGTTGAATTGCCGGCCATTTCGTTTGAACGAGGGGGCCGATAACCGCATTGGTCATTCCAGTCTGATATGTGTCAGATTCTTGGAATGCCTCAATTTGTCTGTCTAGTTTCTTCTTGATTATTTCGGAGAAGGCGGAGCCACTCGGGCATTCTTTGGATGAGAGATAGACACTTCCATTACCGAAATGCAGGAGAGATTTGTATTCCATCTCTTCCATAGAGTCGATGATTGCCTCATTGAGGAAGCTTGTGACAATACCTCTGACTACAGATATCTCGTGGTAATCAAATGTAACATCTGTGTCTTGAGGTATGTCTAGGTCAGCCATCTTCTTCAGAATATCGCTCGGTTGCCTAATACTCGATATGGCATCTGCTAGGCGTATGACTCTGGCAACTGGATCAAGCGGGCCCACTTGGCCCTTCCTTCGTGCAGCCTCAGCTGGATTCTTGGTGTCGTGAGTGTAGACCACTATGTTGAGGATTCGGTCAAGAAGACCGTTTATCTCCAAGGCAAGTCCTGAGGCAATTGCGTTCTCTTGGATGCTTGTGAGAATCTCCCTCAAGTGCTCTCTTGCCTCTTCCGACCCATCCCCGTGTGAGAAGTCAGCTCCATCGGGTCGTTTTCCCTCGATAAAGGCAACAGCCGCGCTCTGCCAGGAATCGCTTGCTTTCTGATAGTCATGCAGAAATGCACTCAAGTATGCCAGTAGCAAGTCGTCTTCATCAAGACCAAAGACATGCTCGCCGAGCACTTGTGCAACGTATGCCGTGTTCAGAGCGTGGACGAAGAGAGACTGGCTACCATCTCTAGCAAACTTGGCGTATTTGACATTCCATTCTCTTGCCAAGGCCTCTGCAATGAGTGCCTCTTCCAGAAGTTCAAAACTCTCCTGTATCTTGCTGGCTGGCATGCGATTCACTTGGCTCCTAGTCTTAATTACTGCGTTCACCTAAGAGTTCTGCACGCGGGTATAAAAAGCCAAGACCGGTTGGAAACCGATTGCTATAGGCCCTGATGAAGGCATTCTTTGCATCTCACCGGGCTGGTGTGGAGCCAGACAGTAATCTCGACGGACTGAAGGGTCGCGTCTTGTGGAATCTCATACTCTAGTAATCGGTGCATCTATCCGCAAAACCACATCCGACCCTTCCGTGCTGGCAATTCCTTCGTGGCGGCGGAATGGTGCCCTCTCTCAACATCGTGCTGATTCTATCCAAGTATGTCTTGATCCGTCTGCGGAGACCGTCTGTCAAGGATAGTCTGGCTGTCACGTTGTCATTCATGTAGTGAACGAAGCCCCTTCTGACGATGACCCCCTTGGAATACTCAAGAAGTCGAGCAAGTAGAACAAGCTGATACTTATGGTCCAGCAGAATCTGTCCACGCTTACTTGACATGGCCTTGAATTCGATGGGAATATGCTCACCGTCTGCTGTTATGACGAGCATGTCGAGAACTCCATGAGCCTGTAGCTCTTCTGACCGCAGGTATACCTCGAAGGCTTTAGATTCTATCTCGGCCGGTATGTCAGTCTTCAAGATCGACTCGCGTCGTTTCTCTAACTCTGCCAGTCGGTCGTGGCTCTTCTTGGCTGCATCCTGCTGTGAGCCGACAATGGGTCTGAGCTGCATGACCCGGGTGAAGTACGTGACACGGGGGCAGAACACATACTGCTTGATGTCCGTGGGTGTGATGTATCCCTCGCCTGCATCGGTGAACTCAGTAAAACGAGACTCCCGTTTCATGTTCCTTCATCTCCTTCTCTGCCCCGACCATGTAGCGTCCCTCGAAGCACGAGCTGCAGAGAGGAAAGAGCAGTACAGAGTCAGTTTCTTCCCCGTCATTCAGAAGCTTCCGCATATCCTTCTCAAGAGACGCGAACTCGTGACGCCGTAATTCTCCCTGAAATGAGCTGTACTGTATCCGTTCGAGACCGTAGTCTTTCAGTCGGTTGGCGACCTTTCCACGTAGTGGGTCGTCGGTGACGTCGTAAATAACGAGAATCTTCACTTCTTACCACCTCAGGAAGAACGGTTCATACCGGTCGCTCTCTCCTCTCAGGAATTTTGCCACCGCCCATGCCTGTCGGACTATGACGTTCTTGAGGGGAATCTTCTTGTTGTCAACAGGCACTCTGTCAGAGAGACGTTCGATGACTGCAGCGGCAATCTCCTGCCGTGTACCCCGTGATAGTTCTCCATTCTCCACAATATCCTCGGGGCGAAGTGACCTACGAAGCGTGAGGCGTAGAACCGTCCTGTCAACCACTTGCTGGCGAAACTCCTCAATGAGATCGAGGACCAAAGAGGGACGTCCCGGTCTGTCAACGTGCAAAAACCCCGCGAATGGGTCAAGACCTGCAGTCGTGACAGCAGACCAGACCTCCGAGTATAGGATACCATATCCATAGTTCAACATCATGTTGAAGGGGTCTGATGCGCCGCGTGTATGCCTTCCCGAAAAGCCGTAGTCTGAAGGAATCAACAGACCCACTCCTCCCCAGTACTCCGAAGCGGCTCGCCCTTCCACATTCATCAGGTCAAGCCTGATTGCTGAGTTGAGCGGCCCGTCGAACATATCGAGTTCGTTGGCAATGGCCTCAACGGAACCCGACAAGTCAAAGAGTGCCTGGGCGACATCCGGAGCGGTCCTCGTTCTCGTCTTGGCCCACGACTTCAAGAGATACCGCTGATTGGTCATCTTTCCCCTGACGAACTCCCTGGCAAGGTGCGTTGCTCGCGTAGACTCGGACTCCGTATACTGTGCGCGTCTGGTCAGAACCGTGCCGTGTCCCTGTGTGGGGGTCAGGAACGCGAACGGTCTCCCCGATGCATAGGTGAATGCCACCGGGATACGATTCGTGACAGCTAGATAGAGCGCCGATGAACTCATCGAAGCACCAGACGAGGCCACTATGATGCGTTCCACCTCTCTTGCAGGAAACTCCCCTACCTTCTTCCCTTTCCTCTTGATCACGAATCGCTCACTTGTCTTTCCTAAGAAGACTCCAAAGTCATCTAGTACGATAGTTTCCATACGAAACCCTCCATGTGGGTAAATCAATCGCCCTGCATAGATAGAGTTGGGGGCTCTTATAAAGGAGTATGCAGAATGGAGGCCCCCGCCGAGGCCTCCTGAGAGAAGACTTATGAGGTCTTTTCTCACTAAATAGAGCGAATAACCTGCGGGTCGCAGAAGAGAATCCCAGATTAAGGGAATTGAAAGCTATTGCTGCTGCTGCTGAGGATGCCACCATAGTTGGCGGTCGCAGAAGAGAATCCCAGATTAAGGGAATTGAAAGCATCTGGCTCAGGGAAGACACTCTTCTCTGCGAAGGGAAGTCGCAGAAGAGAATCCCAGATTAAGGGAATTGAAAGAACTCTATTCGACTCTGCAAGCGAAATCATTGCCTCAATGTCGCAGAAGAGAATCCCAGATTAAGGGAATTGAAAGGAACGGTCGCTTCGAATTGGTTGCCACTCTTCCAAATCGAGTCGCAGAAGAGAATCCCAGATTAAGGGAATTGAAAGTCTCCAACGAATCTAGCAAGTGTCTCCGCTGCATCATATGTCGCAGAAGAGAATCCCAGATTAAGGGAATTGAAAGATGAAGCGTTAGTAGCCTCAACCACACGCCACCGCAATTCGTCGCAGAAGAGAATCCCAGATTAAGGGAATTGAAAGAAATACCCGCACCACTGTGCGGGGGACATGGGCTCTGTGGTCGCAGAAGAGAATCCCAGATTAAGGGAATTGAAAGACTTGGCTCTTAAGAACATCACTGACCTTGGTACGAATCGTCGCAGAAGAGAATCCCAGATTAAGGGAATTGAAAGTCGTCAATGTGGTCGAATACTCGCATTTCCAAGTAGGTTCGTCGCAGAAGAGAATCCCAGATTAAGGGAATTGAAAGGGGTAGTGCAGGGTATCGTCCGTCAGGGTCTCCGAGAAGTCGCAGAAGAGAATCCCAGATTAAGGGAATTGAAAGAACAAAGTCAATAATGGATACATCTACTTCGTTAACACCTGTCGCAGAAGAGAATCCCAGATTAAGGGAATTGAAAGATTTCTATTTCCTCCATCTTTTTAATCTCCGGCTCCTTCGTCGCAGAAGAGAATCCCAGATTAAGGGAATTGAAAGCCCACTTCTGGGAGTCCGTATTCAGAATCACAAACAGGTCGCAGAAGAGAATCCCAGATTAAGGGAATTGAAAGAGGCCGTGGGTACTGCACTCCTCGAAGCCCGGTTTATACGTCGCAGAAGAGAATCCCAGATTAAGGGAATTGAAAGATATGATGAATCCACGGTTCCTGATGCGGGAGAATCTGCAGTCGCAGAAGAGAATCCCAGATTAAGGGAATTGAAAGGCATCCTACGCCGAGTCCGATACGCACACCGGGAGCGTCAGTCGCAGAAGAGAATCCCAGATTAAGGGAATTGAAAGTTGTAGAAGGTGGGCGTGGAGTCGTAGGGGAGCCAGGTCGCAGAAGAGAATCCCAGATTAAGGGAATTGAAAGCCATGCCGAAGAAGGTACGGGCTACGGCCCGGGCCAGTCGCAGAAGAGAATCCCAGATTAAGGGAATTGAAAGTAATTCTACCGCCTTCTGCTCGTTCTCGCGGATCCAAAGCGTCGCAGAAGAGAATCCCAGATTAAGGGAATTGAAAGATCTGGCTCCCCGCATCGTAGAGGATGTGCCGTCCAGGGTCGCAGAAGAGAATCCCAGATTAAGGGAATTGAAAGATCTCTGCAACACCAAC
>CAZLEV010000004.1:53471-107341 GCA_964558645.1 uncultured archaeon | reverse complement strand
GGTCGCAGAAGAGAATCCCAGATTAAGGGAATTGAAAGATCTCTGCAACACCAACATCACAAATACAATAAAAAGTCGCAGAAGAGAATCCCAGATTAAGGGAATTGAAAGTTCAGCCAATTTCTTTTTAAGCTCACTATCTTCAGTAAGGTCGCAGAAGAGAATCCCAGATTAAGGGAATTGAAAGATCACTGGTTCCGCTATTGGTTCCCGTACATTCCCTGGTACGTCGCAGAAGAGAATCCCAGATTAAGGGAATTGAAAGAACATACAACAACATCCATTCAACGAACAATAACAACCGTCGCAGAAGAGAATCCCAGATTAAGGGAATTGAAAGTCCCAGATGAGGGTGTCGAAATCAACCTCAACCGCTTTCTCAGTCGCAGAAGAGAATCCCAGATTAAGGGAATTGAAAGTATCCCCGGTACGATGGTGTGCGACTCTTTCCTCTTCCTAGGTCGCAGAAGAGAATCCCAGATTAAGGGAATTGAAAGGCGTGTCTCGTCCAGCTCGCCGTCCAGTCCGCCTACATTGTCGCAGAAGAGAATCCCAGATTAAGGGAATTGAAAGATGTAGTAGGTCTCCAACACAGACCCAGTCGAATTAACGTCGCAGAAGAGAATCCCAGATTAAGGGAATTGAAAGCCTTCATCGAGGACTCGACAGCGCCGCAGATCGTCCGCGTCGCAGAAGAGAATCCCAGATTAAGGGAATTGAAAGAGCACTTTATGAGCCCTTTCGAGATGTTCTTTGTCCTGCGGTCGCAGAAGAGAATCCCAGATTAAGGGAATTGAAAGTTATTGGTCTTTCCCCTCGAAGGTCAGTCTCACTCGTCGCAGAAGAGAATCCCAGATTAAGGGAATTGAAAGCTATCTTCGCCAGACTCATCAACCCCCTGAGATTGGTCGCAGAAGAGAATCCCAGATTAAGGGAATTGAAAGAGGGACACCGACTTTACACCTCTGATCGACTAGCAAGTGGTCGCAGAAGAGAATCCCAGATTAAGGGAATTGAAAGTGCGGTGGTGTGCTTCGATTCCCGTTTCGAGAAGCAAGGTCGCAGAAGAGAATCCCAGATTAAGGGAATTGAAAGTACCAGTTCGGGAAAACGTCGTTCCTACTCGAAACGAGTCGCAGAAGAGAATCCCAGATTAAGGGAATTGAAAGCAGCACAGTTGAATGCTATCGATAGCTCGCTCTTAGCGTCGCAGAAGAGAATCCCAGATTAAGGGAATTGAAAGTTGTTGTATCTCTCCATTTCGTTCCAGATATACAAGGAGTCGCAGAAGAGAATCCCAGATTAAGGGAATTGAAAGAGGTGATCGTCTCGAACAGCGGGGGATTATCCCCCATCTGTCGCAGAAGAGAATCCCAGATTAAGGGAATTGAAAGACGAGCCCATCCTGGTCTTCGATGTGATCACAGCCGAGTCGCAGAAGAGAATCCCAGATTAAGGGAATTGAAAGTTGATGCCGTTGACCCGGATGAGCTCAGCCAGTTGCTCGTCGCAGAAGAGAATCCCAGATTAAGGGAATTGAAAGATGAACTGCCACATGCGCGCGAACATGATCCGCCTCAGTGTCGCAGAAGAGAATCCCAGATTAAGGGAATTGAAAGGCATCTGGAAGCGTCGCGCATCCTCCTTCGTGAGAAGTCGCAGAAGAGAATCCCAGATTAAGGGAATTGAAAGAAGACACTCACGCTTGCATGCCAAACATCCTCAGTCGCGTCGCAGAAGAGAATCCCAGATTAAGGGAATTGAAAGAGGAATTGCCTGAGATTCTTGTTTCTGACCCGTTCAGAGGTCGCAGAAGAGAATCCCAGATTAAGGGAATTGAAAGACGTTACCGTGTCGTTCATCTCCCAAGAGTCTGCGGGGGTCGCAGAAGAGAATCCCAGATTAAGGGAATTGAAAGACCTTGAGCACGTGTCGATCCGCCAGCCCTACTCCGGCTGGGGTCGCAGAAGAGAATCCCAGATTAAGGGAATTGAAAGCCACGCAGAGCAACTGGGGGAACACCACGCTCTCTGTGTACGTCGCAGAAGAGAATCCCAGATTAAGGGAATTGAAAGATTCCAAGTCCGATCCCTTTGCCTTTAATCCACAGAAGGAAGTCGCAGAAGAGAATCCCAGATTAAGGGAATTGAAAGATCACAGCGTAGTCGTCAGAATCATCAGCCCACGTATCAGTGTCGCAGAAGAGAATCCCAGATTAAGGGAATTGAAAGATTTCAGTATCGGTTCGGACTACATCACTGCGAAGGCCACGTCGCAGAAGAGAATCCCAGATTAAGGGAATTGAAAGCGTTCTTGCGGGTGGCGAGCTCCACGACCTCGGGATGATTGTCGCAGAAGAGAATCCCAGATTAAGGGAATTGAAAGGGATTCCTCTGACCTTTGGCTTGAATTGCCGGCATCGGCGTCGCAGAAGAGAATCCCAGATTAAGGGAATTGAAAGCATGCTGTTCTAACTCCTGTATGGAGTAGGCTCGTAACGGTCGCAGAAGAGAATCCCAGATTAAGGGAATTGAAAGGGCTGTGGTTGAAGATTGGCTACACAGATCTGTTTGAGTCGCAGAAGAGAATCCCAGATTAAGGGAATTGAAAGCACCATAGGTCGCATGAGGATTGAAGCCGGAGACTGCGGTCGCAGAAGAGAATCCCAGATTAAGGGAATTGAAAGACGCTGGTCAGGACCCACCCGCATCTGGGCAGTGGGTCGAGGTCGCAGAAGAGAATCCCAGATTAAGGGAATTGAAAGGCTCTGTGGCCATACACTGTGCCACGGCCATCTCCTCCGGTCGCAGAAGAGAATCCCAGATTAAGGGAATTGAAAGCACGATGGGCATCTACGTGGACATCCTGAACATCCAAAGTCGCAGAAGAGAATCCCAGATTAAGGGAATTGAAAGAAATATTTCAAAAGAACGAGATCAGGTTGTGTCTCCTGGAGTCGCAGAAGAGAATCCCAGATTAAGGGAATTGAAAGAGGCACTCCGCCAAATCAACTGCGACGCCAAGGTAGATGTCGCAGAAGAGAATCCCAGATTAAGGGAATTGAAAGTCTTGAACGGGTCGAGGAGAATCATCCCTACCCTCAGTCGCAGAAGAGAATCCCAGATTAAGGGAATTGAAAGCTGTCCTGCACTCGGCAGAGAACCTTTTCCAGCTGTGTCGCAGAAGAGAATCCCAGATTAAGGGAATTGAAAGCGGACATCCTGGCAAACAACTGCTATGGCCCGTACACCTGGTCGCAGAAGAGAATCCCAGATTAAGGGAATTGAAAGTGTACGTCACCAGGAAGCGACTGCTCTCCCCCAGTGCCTAGTCGCAGAAGAGAATCCCAGATTAAGGGAATTGAAAGTCTCCTATCCTGATGCCATAAATTAGATAGTCATTCCTGTCGCAGAAGAGAATCCCAGATTAAGGGAATTGAAAGTTGGCCAGGACTCTGTCCACCTTCTCCTCGAGTTGCGAGGGTCGCAGAAGAGAATCCCAGATTAAGGGAATTGAAAGATGATGTGCTTTGAGGGAGAGAATTGAAATAATAATTACCGTCGCAGAAGAGAATCCCAGATTAAGGGAATTGAAAGTTGTAGTGGGGACTTTTGCAGCCTCAGCTCTCTTCTCTTCGTCGCAGAAGAGAATCCCAGATTAAGGGAATTGAAAGCCAGACTCCTCGAACTCCGCCTCTATCCCATCACCGACCCGTCGCAGAAGAGAATCCCAGATTAAGGGAATTGAAAGAGCCATGTCGGTTTAGTGTCGTATTTGCCCACGATCTCGTCGCAGAAGAGAATCCCAGATTAAGGGAATTGAAAGATGAAACGGGCTACAGAACCACCGTTCTCAGTCTTCTCCAGTCGCAGAAGAGAATCCCAGATTAAGGGAATTGAAAGTCTCGATCATGGCGACCGTACTGGCCTTTGCGAACTTTTGTCGCAGAAGAGAATCCCAGATTAAGGGAATTGAAAGTGGCTGGCAGCTACCGACCGGCCGGGAACCGCCTAGAGTGTCGCAGAAGAGAATCCCAGATTAAGGGAATTGAAAGGGAATATCCACATGTAGCACCCTTCCCTGAGAGATTGGTGGGTCGCAGAAGAGAATCCCAGATTAAGGGAATTGAAAGCATATACGTTATGGGACGGTCTCTGTGTGCATGCTGGTGCGTCGCAGAAGAGAATCCCAGATTAAGGGAATTGAAAGTCTACCTGTTGTTCTGTTGCATCGCTGACTTCAACTGGGTCGCAGAAGAGAATCCCAGATTAAGGGAATTGAAAGTTGCTTATAGCTCTGTTGTAATCACGTCTTATCTTCTTGAGTCGCAGAAGAGAATCCCAGATTAAGGGAATTGAAAGCTCATCTCAGGCCTGAGTCTGAGCTGCGTCGGGGAAATAAGTCGCAGAAGAGAATCCCAGATTAAGGGAATTGAAAGGCTAGTACCACGGCCTTAATCACGCCGTCCTCGTAGTGTCGCAGAAGAGAATCCCAGATTAAGGGAATTGAAAGAGACAGTCTATGCTAGTGTGCTAAAGTCGGCAAGCATGTCGGTCGCAGAAGAGAATCCCAGATTAAGGGAATTGAAAGCTTTTCCGTGAATGTCATCGGTGTCCTCAACACCCAGTTGGTCGCAGAAGAGAATCCCAGATTAAGGGAATTGAAAGTTTACCGTTGGAGTAGGTCTTTTGTTTCGTTCTCTCAAGTCGCAGAAGAGAATCCCAGATTAAGGGAATTGAAAGTAACAGAAGTGATGCCCGCCCTTTATGTGTACATGCCTTGTCGCAGAAGAGAATCCCAGATTAAGGGAATTGAAAGGCCATTCCTGCCATTCCTCAAGCTTGCTCCGTGCAGCTTGGTCGCAGAAGAGAATCCCAGATTAAGGGAATTGAAAGAACAGTTGCAATACTTGAGCTTACAGGAACCATGTCCCTTGGTCGCAGAAGAGAATCCCAGATTAAGGGAATTGAAAGTGAGCATTCGTGACGACCAGAAACTTGCTCTGCGACTGGGTCGCAGAAGAGAATCCCAGATTAAGGGAATTGAAAGATCGCAGCAGTCATTTTTATGCGCGGTTTTCGATAGACCGTCGCAGAAGAGAATCCCAGATTAAGGGAATTGAAAGTCTGGAGCTCCTTGATTTCCTTTTCACGAGATTGCCTCGTCGCAGAAGAGAATCCCAGATTAAGGGAATTGAAAGCACCCTAAGTTAAGCGACCTTGTGACCAATGCAAGAATCGGTCGCAGAAGAGAATCCCAGATTAAGGGAATTGAAAGACGCTATAGTATCGCCGACTGGTTTCAGCGACGTATCCTGTCGCAGAAGAGAATCCCAGATTAAGGGAATTGAAAGATCGGTGAAGTTGCGGTTTGGCTCAGGTCATGGTACGAGTCGCAGAAGAGAATCCCAGATTAAGGGAATTGAAAGTAAAGACGGCATCCAATGGCTGTGTAAATGACATCATTGAGTCGCAGAAGAGAATCCCAGATTAAGGGAATTGAAAGTGAGATGCTTGATTTATGCCTCTCAAAGAAGGCTTCAAGCGTCGCAGAAGAGAATCCCAGATTAAGGGAATTGAAAGATCTATACCTATCTCTGGAGGGTATCCTCTGGAGGTCGCAGAAGAGAATCCCAGATTAAGGGAATTGAAAGAGTAACAGTGGAGTTGTGAATTGCTGAGTCCGGTAGCCAAGTCGCAGAAGAGAATCCCAGATTAAGGGAATTGAAAGGCGGATGGTGAGGGATACTAGCGGTTGGGATCCCGCAACGTCGCAGAAGAGAATCCCAGATTAAGGGAATTGAAAGGAATCCAGCCATGTTTCCGATAGCTCAGCGTGATATAGTCGCAGAAGAGAATCCCAGATTAGGGGAATTTAGAGGGTGGAGCATACGGCCGAGCACTGCAACTCAGAAGGATGTCACAGAGGCAAATTCCTGACTGAAGGAGGGGTATATCTAGAGTCAACACCGGTTATGATACTAGGCAGTATCCATGTATATTCGATGACAATGCAGAAAGAAGGGATGAATTATAGATGGTGGACATAGAGAACAAGACTATCGAAGAACGGCTGAGTCTGGTCGAGTCAGACATCCAACGTATTCGTCGGAGCCTGAATCATATTATAACCATCCTCAATGTTTGGCTGACGACCGAGTACCCCGGCTGGGGCGATCAGGTGCCACCGGTCTAGTCTTCTAAGCTGCGTCCCGATGGTCTGACCGAAACCCGATTTAGTCCGTCGTGAGCTGAATTTCTTGGTCATTCCAAATCCCTCTGATGATGCCATCGCGAGCATCTTGAGGCCCCATCCCCTCCCAGCCGCTGGTCAGGTAGGTGGTGTTGTCTCCTATTCGAAGCTCGATACAGGGGGAGAACACTAGGAGTTCTTCGATGAGGCGCATCATATTCCCAATCCTCAGGCTGTTCCGATTGATAGTCGAAAGGGCTGCGTAGGATGTGGGGGGTTCCACGTAGAGCGCCTCCATCCCCTCGCTGTCTGCTGATTGGTATTGATGTTTATCCGAAGTCAGAAACAGGACTCGAGTGTTTGTATTATTCCTGAGAAATGCCGCTTCGTAGCGGATCAGACTGTCGAAGACTGCATCCATGAATCTGCTCTGGGCCTGTATTGCCTCGGAGTAGTATATGTGATTCGGCTTACTCATGATGACCGGGTAGTTCTCCTGAAGACGTTTCACTTCTCTAAGGCCCTTGATGCCCAGTCGTCCGTTATACTCCGGAACCCTACGAAGGATCCTCTTTCCCTCCTCTTCCCCCCTCATGCTCCGTCTGCGTGTCAGCAACCAGTACGGTCTATGGTCATTCTCATAGAACTTGCACAAGGAATCGATAAGATCCCTGTTTCTGATTCTGTAACTGAGCTTGTAATGCAGTTCGTGATAGGTGCCCTGGCACAGCAGAACGAAGTGTGGCTTTGACTCATACGGGTCGCCATGATATCGCATTATGAAGTTGGGATAGAATCTTGAATAGACCAGATTCGTGTCCAGTGCCAGTGCAACCGTTCGATTTCCCGACTCCTCCAGTGCCCCGTCAATGATGCTGTTGAGTTCATCTTCATTCTTGGCCGGTATGAGTCCTGCTCCCCATGCCATGTGCGTCAATGCGAGCTTTGGCATACGGCTGGAGGAATCGGTCTGCACAGATCCCGAGTCCCAGTCTATGCTCACCTTGAAACGGTCCGCAGCGCGTTCATTCCATCCACGAATATCCCAGACTCTCTCATCGAAGCAGCAATTGAGGAACTCGATCAGGCTCTCGGGCGGCCTGTTCTTATCCGATCTTCTTGATTTCGTCATTGATGTCCGAAACCTCCTTGACAACGGTCTCAGCCTCGTCGAGTCCTAGTTCGTATGCTCTCTTCCCCAGCATATCTCGGGTGAAGCGCTTCAACCAGTAATATGAGAATAGGATGTGCCGTTTATGTTTCTCACTCAGGACGATTCCTGCTAGAATCGCACTGGCGGTCATCATCTTTCGTCCCCCCGTGGCATCAATGACGGCTGTCGTATCACTCGGACAGTGAGCGAGAATGCCCTCTGCTATGAGACGCGTAGCCACCCCGAGGTCGGCCTCAGGAATGAGAGTCGGCGTGTCTTCGTGAAACGTCAACTCATCAAGAGCCTCGGGCGCCATCCGTTTCAGATTCTCTCTCGCCAGACGAAGGGTTTCTCTGATGTACTTCGCACTGCTGCTCCTCTTGGTCTTCTCTTCAGATGAGGCAATGAAAAAGACATCTTCAATCTCGGGACCCGCACCTGTGCGAACGTACCAGCTCAGAGCGTTTGCGCAAGCTATGGGCGTGGTACCCACGACCGTGAAGTAATACGCCACTCAATCATCTCCATTTGACCTAAGAGACCCAGAGATAAAAATCGATTGCTTGTCAAGACTGTTTCTACAGGATGGCCATCCGATTGTGTTGCAGATATCTCTCCCTCATCTGCGTTATATCACGTACCGACTGACAACGCTTATGAATGACTACTACCTATTGTTTCATGGTGGTAGGAGATGTACAATTATCGTACGTTTGTAAATGATGTACTTGGTGTTCTCCTCTCAAGAGGGGTTGTCAGACTAGATGCAGCTGGAAACATCCTTGTGTTCCAGGCAGGGCGGCATATTCTGAGGCTGGCCAGTGAGCTTGTTGCTCCCGAAAACAAGGAGCGCGTTGATGGACGATACTATGTGCCACAGCATGCCATGTCCCCTAGGGATGTTCTTGATGTCATAGACGCGATGTTGGACGATTTCATGTTCCCCGAGCTCACAGGAATCAACCATTCCCTTACAGAAGTGAGGGCGAATCTCCGCACTTCAGCAGGTCGTGAACCATTTCGAGATTCCCCGCCAGGGGTGGTGCATTATAGACTTCGAGAGAACGGAAACAAGTATCTGCTCGTCAGTCGTTGCCCTGCAAACCCTGACTGTCCACATGAGTTTCCTCTGTTCAACAGACTGAGTCGCAGGTGGGATCTCGGAGGCCTTCTCAAGAGTTTCTCTCTATTGAGAGAAGGCAGACATGGTTGGCGCCATGAGTTCGAAATTGACGCAGTATCAGTGGTCGGGGATCAGGTATGCCTCTTTGAAATGAAGCACAACACATACCCAGACGCCCATGAAATTGTCATGTGCCATATGAGAGCGGCGCAATGGATCAACAAGTGGCAAGAGAAGATGCATGGAGAACTGCGAAGCTTCTTGCCTATTCTCTATATGCGGAAGAGAAATGGCACTCCTTCTCCCCTCTTGAATCATATCTACTACGAAGAGCTTCCTGATACGTTTTCATTTGATGGGCTGTATTCTTTCAAGAGATACGATGTGGGGAATATCGACACGAGAGGTCTAGAGCAAATCCCGAGATCTATAGACTCTTCCTAAACCTATCCATGTCTATGAATTCAAGCGGGACGTAACTTTTTCCGTCCCAGTGAAGTATTCGGTACTCTGCGCTATGGCCCAGGATGAGTCCAATCGTGAAAGCAGCAGCAACAGGACAGCTGAGTGCTACCGTCAGGGGCCCTTGAGAAACTCCTCGTCGCATCTGTTCGATGATTGCAGCAGCTCCCTCTGACCAACGGGTTATCTCTTTTGTCGAGAGCTTCTTCGGTGTGCCTATTTGGGCTATAACATTGAATCCTTGAATCTTAACGTCATCGGCGACATCCTGTGAAAAAGAAACAACGATTGCTGGGGGTCTTCCATCATCGAGCTCCATTCTCAACGGCACTCCTTGACGCCTTTCCATCCAGTCCCGTATCTGCTCATACTTGGTCGATATCAGATAGCCAATGCTTCCAACGAAAGTTGTAAGAATATCCGCCATACTATGGTTCTCCTGCCAATTGGCAATCATGTTGCCTCCTTTTCTTACTTCCCTCTATGGATTGCTGAAACTCTGAGAGTACCGCCGGACATCATTGGATTGACGGATCTGGGCAATCCGACAAGTCCATAAGGTGCCCTACGTTTTCTCGTGCCGCAATGACTCAAGAGGTTGAACAGACGACAGTGAGAATTGGCGAGGTGGAGGTTTCGGGCCCTTCTTATATCATTGAGGCAATCTCTGACCCAAACAAAATCCCGGATGTGGCCCTTCCCGATGACATTGATAATCCAGTGATTGGAGTCGGGTTCTCACGACCGGTGTATACCGATCTCAAGGCGGCAGCATACGATGTTCTGGCCGTCATCGGTCCACCTCATCAGATACCAGTTGACAAGATTACTCGGCTCTCAGAAGACACAGCTGTCGTCATCGACCGTATCCGGAGAGCAATAGGGCTGACCTCGCTTAAGATTGCACTCTCATGTCCCGTTTCAATGGCCTTTATGTTGGGTCAGCTTCTGCATAAGATGCCGGAGTGCCAGCCTCTACACTGGGATGGCAACTATGATCAGCTTCCCAAATACGACGATGGGCGCGTTCAGAGAACCAAGAAGCGTTTCTCTCAGAAGCCTGAGAGGGTGTAATGAACCTGTGGGGGGCTCCCATCTCTCTCATTGGATGGTGAAACACAGTAGAGATGTATATCAGGATGAGTAGAGCTATCGGATGGATGTCTGCTATCTTCTTCGTTCTCCCAAAGAGGGTCTTCTAGTTTCGCATTGTTTGATGGCATCAGGTTGAAACCCAGCGTTCATGACGACTAGAGAACTAGCGTAAAGAACAATGTGACCTTAATCTAGACCTCATACGTGCATAATCCTGCGTCCTCCAACTGGTAATGAGTGAAGTTCTGCGAACGGGCAGCAGGACATCGGAACCTAGAGCTGGACATAACGATGGCAACCTTGGTCTATCGTACCAACAAGCGAAGACGGATTCACCTCATTCCTGTGATCTACTGAGCAGTGAGGGTCTTTCTATAAAGATTGTTTCTTGCGATACTGACAACGCGGAGTTCTTCAGGAATCTGTGGGACACTGATGAATATCCTCAGGAAAGATTGATATTGCAGTCTGGGTTCAGATTATCACACGAATCCCAGATTCCGGGAATAGCGGGCTGACGTGGATTGGGTGTTAGATACAGGGCGACTCTACTGTCTTGTTCTAGGACACGAGGGCTTGATTTCATCTCTACAGCTTGTGTGTGAAACCACTTCTTCGGGCTCTTCTGTTTCTTCCCTTATTACTCAGTGGACACACTCCTATCCCATTCTGCCGCACCATTGAGGAGACATGATGATGAAAACACAGGAACTACTTGACATGGCTGCCTACACAGTTGCGACTCTGTCGGATGCCAAAGACAAGTCTTCGCAAGTTAATGCACTTCTAGAGGTGTTGTCCTCCCGTACGGGTAGGGACGGAATTCTGGCAGTCCAAGAACGTCTGGTCTATCAGTCAAGCCGAAAAGAGATTCTTCCGAGGGCATTCTGCGCGAGAGTGTACGAGGACTTGTGCGCAATCCTTGACGCTGATGTGCCCTCAGAGGAGGGAGATAAGGAGAGATTCAGGCTTGCAAGACAGTATCTGACTCACTTGAAACGACTGTACAGAGGAGTCCAAGGAAGGCGAATCAAGATTGACAACCGCGAAGGGGCTTTTGACGAATTGGCCCGAAAGACCCTTCTGAAGACCCAATCAGAGCCAAAGAAGCAACAGCGGAGTCGGTAGCTACATGGCTCGTAACACAAGTTCAGTTCGTTCAGCACCCGATTTCGATAGATTCCTCTCACGAACCATAATACTCGGAGAACTTGTCGCCGAGAGTCAAGTTCACATTGGATCTGGAGAGGAAACTCCTAGTATAGACAGCCCCCTCATCCGTGTTAATCTGAACGGTGTGGATGTGCCGTATCTCCCGGGCTCTAGCATCAAGGGTGTCCTACGAAGTTTCCTAGAGTCCATATTGAGGGATTCTGATGAAGATAGGGCGGTCGTCAAGTATATCTTTGGGAGTTCAGACAAAGAAGAGAGAGTGCGAGGTCATGCCTCTTTCTCTGACTGCCTTCCGGTGGAGCCCATAACAACTCACACTAAACCCGGCGTTGCAATAGACCCTGCTACCGGTGCTGCGAGATACGGAATGCGTTATTCCATCGAAACAATCGCGCCAGGTTCTCGGTTTCATTTCAAGCTCATACTTGAGAACATCGACCTGCTTGAAGACAGCAGAATCTCCTCTGCAATCAAGATGCTTCTTCGAGAGATGAACGAAGGGAATATCGCAATAGGCGGGAAGACAAGCGCAGGTCTGGGATTGGTTCGACTCGCGATTCATTCGATACGGTTTCTTTCTGAAGAACAAGTCAGGAATCTAGATTTCCAGTATCGGGATATAACCAATGAAATTGAGCTATGAGGAGGAACCTCCACTTGGGAAGAGTTGAATCCAAAACCAGATACAGATTCGATTTACAATGGACCACCATATCTCCAGTCAAAGTAGGCTCCGAACTGGAGAGCCCAGAATTTGACTTGCCTGTATTGAAGATATTCAGTGAAGGAAGTGAGATTCCCTATATCCCTGGCTCAAGCATCAAGGGTGTCTTACGCCACGAAACTGTCAGCTATCTGAGGGGCATTGGTCTGAAGGCCTGCGAGTATCTTGATTTTCGGAAGTCTTGTGGCGGACGGCATAGAAGGGACATAGAAACTGCTCAACGACGGAAGGACTACGAGAAACTCAGTGATATAATCTCAGGATTCTGCCTCTCATGTAGGATATTTGGCAGTCCAGGATATCGAGGAAGAACACGATTTGGAGATGCGTATCCGGCGGTGGACTCTTCAGGGAGTCCCTCAGTTTCTCTCTCAAGCAGACCCGGAATCGCAATAGACCGTTTGACTGGTGCTGTGAAGGATCGCGGCCTATTCAATGCTGAGTATATTTCTGTTAACAGCGTATTCAAGTCGTCCATAATATGTCGCGGGTTGAAGAAACACGAGTTGGCTCTACTATTGAAGCTCCTGTCAGGCTTCGACGGACAGCACCTGAAGATTGGAGGTTTGACCACCAAGGGTTTCGGAGAAGTTGGAGTCCTAATCGAGTCTATGTCCGAACGTAACCTTCTCAATTCGAAAGCAGAATCGTTGTTACCCGACAACCGTGGGGATGCCGAATCCTTGCAGAAAGCAATAGACGACTGGGCATGTCGAACCTGGGGAGAGTATCTCGAGAGCCGGAATCTGACCGAGTACACTGCTCAGGAATTCTCAACACGGGAGGAACGAGTCAATAGGGGAAGGCACGGATTATCGGTCAGGGGGCGTGAGTTTACTCCTCGGAACAGGACAGACCTATCTCAATCTGGGCTCTTATCCTACTATGCCATCCCCAAAAAAGGATATTCGATATTCGTTGGGTCTGGGGCCGAGACCTATCCTCCCGAGTCAATTGACGATGACATGCAAGAGGCGATTAAGAAGTGTGAGTCCTTTGAACGGGTCTTGCTCCGAAACAAGGATGACCCTCACGGATCTGGAGAACCGTATGAGGTGTTCTCGCAACGTATCCGGTATGGGGAGACGGCTTCTACCGCTATCCCTGGTTCGACGCTGAAGGGAGTATTTCGTTCTAGGCTCGAGTTCTCTCTTGAACCACAGGGTGGAATCGTGGATGCGTGTTTTGCCGTACAGGGAAGGAGTGATAGAGGAGGATCCGATGTACACAAACTCATTTTCGGTTTCCAGAATTGCATTGAAGGACGCAACCAATGCTCTGATCCGCGTTTCCCTTGTGTCGCCTGTGATATGTTCGGAATGACTGGGAAGAGGGGAAGTCTACGAGGACTTGTCGAAGTGAGTGATGCTGTCCTCCTCAGAGGAGCAACAGTAGCTGAGGAGATTCCTGTAGCTGCTGGACGGACGGCCAGACTATTAGTTGTGAAGAATAAGGAGGGCGAAGACGCTCCGGTATTCGATGGACATGTGCGCTTTCGCAATCTCTCGCCAGAAAGACTTGGACTGCTGTTCTACGCAATGGCACACCATCAGGATGCTGGTCTTCGGATCGGACGGTTCCACTACCGTGACAGGTCATCCTCACCTCTCAACTTCGGCCGAATGCTGTTAGGCATCCGCCGTCTTCAGTTTGATGATGGCCGTCTTCTCGAGAAAGACGAGCTCGAGGCCTTCGTCAACAAGGCTGTTGAGTTAGCTAAGCAACGATATCACCTGAGGACCTTTGAATATGCAGAGGATTGAAACAAGGATGACGAGAATCTATATTGAACTATTGGAAGAACTTGCTGTTCGTTTGAGAAGAGACGAGCCAACCGGTGGCAGGTTTGTTTCCATAGAGTTTGAGAATGATTGTCTATCAATGCTGCGGGGGGGAGAGTCTGGCCTTGAGAGAGCTAGTGAGAATCAACCGGAGGAGATCGACTTCATTCTCCATCCCAGAGCTAGAGCAATCATCTCAGAGCTTCTCGAGATCGATGAGGACTTGGGGGGCGAGTATTTGACACTGTCCGAGATGATGAAATCTGCAAGGAGGTCAACCTGACTTGATTATCAGAGGATACTTCACACCAAGAACTGTGGAGGATAGGGTAGTCAATTGGGAAGAAGTGGAGGATGAAGAGGCTCTTCTCCTTAGTGCTATAGACAAGATCCAAGAAGCTGCGAGTGTTCTTGGATATTCCGGAATCGGTGATTCCGAATCATTGTGGGAATTGTGTGATTTCTTGGTATTGGTTCTTCGAATCGCAGATTCGTCAATCGATTTCTTTTCTGCTGTGGCAACTCTGAGCCGAATCACCCAGAAGGATCCCGCGAAGGTCAGTCGTCTGCTCGAAAATCTTAAGCCAGTCGTTGGCATGATGAGGAAGATTCCGCCAGACTCTCGAGTTGGGTTGAATGTGTCCTCAATTGTTTCCCAACAACTCATTTCGACTGCCCTCTTCATGGCCCGGTTGCTGAATCAATCCTCCATCAATGAACCTGAAGAGATGTCTTTTGAGAGGTTTGCAGCTTTGGTGTATGGTTGGGGTCGGCCGGGTAGTTTCGAAGTTGACCCAAACCTGACACGAAACAGGGTCAAACGATTCCTAGATAGAATTGCTGAGAAGAATATTATTGATGGGGTTCTCGAGAAACTCAGCGATGCAGAATTTACCAAGATGTTGAATAGTGCGTGGCTGTATGCCTTGGGCTACGAACGAGTCAAGAGTCGATTCCTCGAGATGAGTTCAGATGATATTGATTGGTCACCTGATGCTTTTGATTCCCCTGAGAAATGGAATTCGCTGACGCGAGAGAGGATAGGCAAGCTAATGGACCGGTATCTGGATGCATCATTCTCCCTGCAGACCAATGACGCAACTCCTCTCGACGGTCCGGTAACCGTGATCTTCTCGGACGTGTCCGGGATTCAGTCATTCATACGGGACACAGACCGACTCGTCCAGATGAAGGCTGCCTCTGCGTTGATCCAGGGATTCATGAAGGACGCTTTGGCTCTAGCAGAGAATGGAAGAGAGTCTCTTCATTCCGTTCTTCGGGATATGGGCGTTGGCCTTGAGTCGATTGTCTATTCAGGAGGTGGAAGCATTCTTCTCATGGTCAGCACTGGACTCGCGCAAGAGGTCATGGTAGGACTTAGTTCCGCCTTTGATAATACAGTGGGCGGCCCTAGGCTAGTATCACACGCTGCCAGTTTCGACTACATCTCCAGTGATGGGAGCATTGGAGAGGTTCCCTTTGTTGATCATCTGAACAGAGTTAGAACAGGACTAGTGGTTCTCAAAGATGATCTGACGCGAACAGAACAAGCTCATATGTCCTTAGGGATTGAACTGAGATGTGACTCTTGCCATACTCGTTCTGCGACTTCGTTGGTGACCATTGGCGAAACCAGACGTGCCTACTGTACCAGCTGTGCAGACCTCTATAATTTCGGCCAAGAGTATTCGTTCCGCGCGATATTTGAGTCAGAAACCACCGACCGCCCGAGCGGCGAGAAGCTTCTACAGCATCCTTGGTCGAATATCGGCCCTCAGGTGCTGGAATTCATGGCTGGTGACGACTTGGGGGCAAACGCTTCTCTCTTTTGTCATGACATCGCACTAATCAAGTCAGACATTAATCTGGCGGGTGCATTTCTTGCTGACACGCAGAGTTTGTCTGCCCTTATCGAAAAGAGTCAGCTTCTCTCACAGGGCCTTGATTTGGCCATTGAGTCAGCCATGGAATGGCTAGTCGAAGCGTATGCCGATAGTCTAGAAGAGCTTGGCGTTCGCGAAGTGGAGCGGATGAAGCACATATTGCGACTCCAGCTTGATCTAGGCCAGCTCTATGTGGGAGGCGACGATTTCATGTTGCTGTGCCCATCTGCCTTATGTATACAGCTAGCACTGAAGATTGGCGAAGAGTTTGGAAGACTCTTTTCCGGACGACTTGCTCTTTCTTTTTCCGTAGTGACTTTTGATCCAACATATCCTATACGATTGGTGGTTGATGCTGCAGAGAGCCTTCTTGAAGGCTGCAAGAAGAAGACTCGTAAACTGAGCTCAGATGACTTACCTCTACTCGTTCTTGACTATGAACAGCTGGTTGGATCGCTGAGCACGCATGAGGATCTTTCTGAACTACACAGCTTCTTGAACGATAACAAGTTTTCACAGCGGCCGCACATAATTCGTGGGATGTCAGAGTCCATCCTGTTGGCAGTCAGCGGCTGTCTGGATGGCAAGGCTGTGCTTGAAGAAATGATACGACGCTCTGTAGAATACCAGCTTGCCCTTCAGAGGAATCAGACTAAAGATGTCTACTTGAAGGACTTCATGAATGCCGCTACAGAGGTCCTGGGGCAACTGGATGTTCCCCATTCGGTCCAAGACTCTGTTGATTATCTGTCTAGCAGGGGAAGCGGTCTTTCGTATACGATATACTCACTAGGAAGGTCAGACGTGAAGAAACGTTCAGCACAAGTCTATGGTCAAATAGGAGCATTATTGATTGGAGATTCTGGTGGACGTATAGGTCTTCTCGACGCCGCTTCCATCGCCAATATCATGACGGGGGGATGCAGTTGAAGAGAATAAACTACTCCATATCGCTTCTTGACACTCTACATATTGGTAGTGGTCTTGCACACTCTGGTTATCCGCGGACTGCAGCGATTCAGAAACGAGCCGGCAGACCTTTCATTCCCAGTAGCACCCTTCGAGGAAAAATTCGAGCAAATCTACGCTCACTACTTCCTGCTTTTCGAAAAACTGCCAGCCCAGATACTCTCTCAGTAATCTCTAATCACAAAGACAATCGAATCATCTCTGATCTCTTTGGGGCACCAAACCATACAGGCCGGGTGGTCGTGATGGATGGAGTAGTTGATAGCGATATTCAGATTGATAGAGTCCCTGGCATCAGACTCGAGGATAGAACGCGATCCGTAGCGTCCCATGCTCTGTTCAGTTACGAAGTAGTCCCAGCTGGTGTTTCCTTCTCTTCATCGCTCTTCTTATCGCCTTCTCCACAGCCAGAGGCCAATTCAGGAAACATAGATGAGCTTCTTCTCTTGCTCTCTCTGAAGCACATAGAACGTACTGGTATTGGGCGACAAGCTAGTCGCGTTGCTATTGATTTAGGCCCTCACGAACAAAGTCTTGACCAACTGATGAAGGAGTTGATTATCCATGAGTGATTCGTATCACCTCAATCTGGAGCTTGTTCCTAAGTCTGATATCTCGTCTCGGGAAGACCTTCCCAATCGCAATCAATACCTAACATCTTCGATTATCTCGGCGAAGAAAGTTCGTGGTGCCTTGTTATCATCAATCCGACGGGAGATATGTCCCCATGGAGACAACACAGTCTGCCATAGATGTGAAGACAGAGAAAGATGCGAGTTTCCGAACAGGATTGTTCCTGGTTTTTCGACCTGTTCGCCAGCCCTGCCGCGATGCAGCTGTTCGAATCCTCAGTGCCTACCGAACGCCCCGAGCACCTATCTGTCATGTAAGATATGTTCAGCATCTCCCGAGTCCAGTCCTGTGGATCAAACAAAAGACTTCGTGACTACAGGTTCCCTATCAACGTCTAGCTTTTGCGACAGACACAAGGCCGATTACCTTAGGATTCAATACAGTGGTCCTGTATGCATCAACTGCAAGTCTCCTCTTGAGAAACCTTCGATGAATACCAAACCGGGTGTACGAATTGACGATTCGATTGGTTCGGCAGAACATGGAGGTCTCTTCTTCGTTCAGACAATGATTTCTGAGAAACCCTTTGTTACAGACATCACCGTAGAAGCTGATATTGTGGATCATATCAAAGAACTGATGTCTGGCGGAGGCCTCATTCAAATCGGTGCGGGACGATCTAAAGGCTGGGGAGTCGTCAGTATTAACACCACGCTAGAAGAAACTGCCAGTGAGTTCTTGGACAGAAGAGTGCCGGTGATTGAGAGAGTTGTCGAAGAATACCGAAGGTTTGCACTCATCTGCAGAACGGGAGTTGCGACAATACTTGAGTCCAACCAGGGGTTCTACTCTGTACCACGTGTAGAGTCTGTCGCCGGTTGTAGTCTTGAGCGTGCAAAAGGTCGAACCGGTATATTCACTGGTTGGTCAATGAGGACAGGTCTTCAGAAACCTCTGATACATGCAGCCCGTCCTGGCAGTGTGTTTGTCTATCGGGTGGGCAATCCCGAGTCCTTAGATTATGAGCAGATAGCAAGAACTGAATTGCTTGGAGTTGGACAAGATATACTGAAACGGTCTCAGCTGAACAATGTGGTTCTTTGGGAGGGGGTCTAATGGATATTGATTATCGGACAATGTCTAGTGAGATGACTGTCAGTGGCATTCTGAGATTAGAGTCTCCTCTTCGTGTAGGTGCTATTGGTGAGACTCCTGAGTCGGTCTTGAGATGCGGAGACCATCCCATTGTGAAGAGCAGTTCCATCAAAGGATTGCTACGGTCCGAATTTACTAGACTCGAGAGCACAACTAAGGGAGAAGAATGGAATGGGATCTCGGTAGATGTCCATGGATATGGGAAAGCTGATTTGAAGTGGTCAGACATAATCTTTGGAGTTTCAGACCTGGATAGTGGGACCGGCAAGAAGTTCTCTCTACGTGGTGCGCTTCGTGTTTCCGACGTGATTTTTCGCGAAAACATCGCGGAAACTAGGCCTCACGTACGAATTGACCGGTCCTCCCGAACTGCTGCGGACGGAGGCCTCTTTTCTCTCGAATCACTCTGTCCCGGAATGGTTGCTGATTTTGAACTGCGCCTCCAGAACTTCATGCTGCCTGATCCACTAAGGATTCTATGCTTTGTAGTTGATGAGATTGGATGTGGTAACCTCCCTATTGGAGGGCTGTCGACCATCGGCCACGGACGTGTTCATGTTGATTCCTACCGGGTTGAATTGAGGAAGACTCCTTCTCAGATACTTGGGATCGCTCCGCCCACCCCGGCGAGTGGCGAGAGCCTTCAGAATTGCATTGACCGGGTCACCACGAATACTCCGTGATTTCTGAATCAGTCCCTCCATTCGTTTTGGAGTGTCTTATCAGGCCGACCAGTATTTGTCAAGCTCGAGTATCTCAGTATCAAATCTCGGGAAACAGAACTTGGCTAGTTCTTCCTCAAGCTCGGTTTCTCGGCAGGATAGCAGTGCTAGTAAGAGCCCTCTAGCCAGAGAAGGAAGTCTCTTGGGGGTTTCGCCATAGTTCCATCCGTGTATCAGTGTGAGTTGATTTCGCTCTTCGGTGCATGAGATAAGATACTTAGTGAATCCTCTGGCAATGGTCACGAATCCTGGGTGCTCAGGGTCAAGTTGTGGCTCTTCTGCGAATTCCTTCAGGTACTCTACCATGCATGGGTCCCGTGCCGCCAATAGGAGCCTGAACCCTTCTATGAGTCCTAGACGCTCAGGAAGGTTCTCGTCTTCATGGCTCCGATCTTTCTTCAGCTTGTTGTACTCGCTAATTAGGACACTGTTTAGGTCGGCGCCCGTAGTATCGCCGCTGTCGATTGCTAGTAACTTGGCCAGTCGATGCTGAGACACGAGCTCAACAGTGCGATAGAATCTCAAAGATGCATCTGCTAACATTCCGAAACCCATACGCCGGTCGGCATTTGAGTACATATCTAGAATCGCTGCTTGGGCACTTCTCTCATCACATAGCATATCAAAGAAGGGAACCCCTATTGTATGGGACAATCGTTCCAAGGTGGTCTTCTGTTCTGAGAGAATATCTCCCAGCTTCAACAAGACTCCATACTGATTGATCCGTTTCTCGATGCCACCAATCCTTGCGAATGCGCTGTCATACTTGAAAGAGTCCCAATCCTCAAGCAGTCTGCAGTAATCTGCAAGAACCGTAATAGGCCTGGGGTCAGCCACCTTGTATTCCAGCTCTTCAAGCAGTGCAATCGCCTGAGACAGTCGCCCTAGATTCACTCGTTCAATTACGTCGCGGATTTCCAAATCGCCAAAGACATCGTAGGGGTTTCTGAGCAGAACAAGATTCTCGCTCATAGGCTCAACATTCCCCTTAATCATCCTATGTCTGAGGTATACGACATTGAAGCCCCGTATTGCCGCTATGAGGGAGAGACCACCTGACATAAGTTTTGTACCACCCGTGATATCCACAAAGACGTTTCTTGCACTTTCAAGCCCTTTCACGACTCTCTTTACCTCTCGGTAAACATCAACATCATCATTCGAAACGGAGAGCCTTCGAAACTGCTCCGGTTTCAGTCCTAGAATATCAACTACTTCATTGACAGTCCTCTCGGACTGCTTAGTCTGGATGAAGAACACTTTCTTCGGTCTGATTGCCGAGATGCTGAGCACCAAAGGTTCGGGACTGAATCCTACAGACGCAAAAAGAGTTGCTTCTTCCTGAATATCCCCTATGGTCACTCTTGGCAAGAATGTCTTTCTGACGTTCTCAACTATATCGGGAAGCATATCTCGGTAGACCTCCCTTGCCTTCTCTGAATTCTCTTTGTCCACAAGCGCTCTCCATTCGGATATCCTAGATTCTATGCTCAGCTTTCTCACCTCAGTGAGCAGATACAAACCCACTACCATTTATGCTCAATTGCCCTAGTGCCGCTTTTTAGCGAACCTGATTTGATATCATGCCAGTTCATACCAAAGAGTCTTTTGGCTATGGGGCTTTTGGTAGGAATCAGAAACGCCTGCGACAAGGGGGATTGCTGCACTAGAAGGAATCGTCGCCTGACAACGGCAGTAATTGTCCCAAATGCAACGATTCCCTTTTCGTGGATCTATATCTTGGTTCTATATCATCTCGTTCTCTGACAGGCTACAATGCCGTCCGGATTGATACAGACATGATTTATGATGAAGTTTCTTCATCGCAAAAGGGGACGTTATCTTTGAACGAGAAGAAGCGACTGATGATCGCGACAATTGGCCTCTATGAACAGGACAGAATCAATTTCGCCATGCTTGAGCGATCCATCAAAAAGGTCGTTCTTCTGCATAGCAGTCATGAGCGGAGCAAGCAGGCCGCTGAGCAAGTGCGGCAGATGTATGGGTCAGACAAGGTAGACATGATGGAAGTGGACCCCTGGGATTATCAAGGACTGCTCTCGCTGGCATTGAAATTGCCTGAAGACTACAATGGATTCTCTCCTGAGTATCACGTCGGACTCGGAACCCGGGTGATGACGATGGCTCTTGCAATGGCCGGTCTGTTTACTGGCTATCCTATCTTCATGGTTGTTGAAGATGAAGAAAGGACTATCCGCAAGCTGCAGGAGATTCCCCACTTACCTCTTAATCCGATCAGCATGCAGAAACGCGAGATCCTTGAAGTCCTAGACAAGTTAGGCAAAAGGTATCCTAGCATCACTAGTCTGGTCAAAGATGTCAAGGCCCACTTCAAAGAGGCCTTGGCTGAAACGAGGATAAATCAAGAGATCGCCCGGATCTACCGGCATGTTTCCAAGCTTGTTGAGTGGGGCTTTGCAGAATGGGGAAAGGATGGACGGGAAACTTGGATTCAGATCACGTCTCTCGGCGAAACAGTTCTCTACCTTAAGAATTCTCGCCGGCGTATCTGGAGTAATTCGATAAGAAGTACTGACTCCAAGTGAGATTACAGGGATACACAGTTCCTGCATATCCAGACGAATTCGCCTCGTCTGCTACGGGATCACATGTCGGTAGAAGACCCGAACAACTGCTAGGCGTTTCCATGAGAAACTCTTTGGCCATTCATATTGGCCACTATGCCATATGAACAGAAAGTCGAATCGAAAAGGAAATCTGTCCCACAGAGTCGTCAACCATGTTGACTCTAATCAGGTACTGCTCTGTAAGATGTGGGCAGTCTGATACCGCACCTTCTGCGAGGAACGGGTGTGACTGCGGCGGGGCTCCTTATAAAGAGGTATGCAGAATGACGACCCCCGCCGCGCTCTGCCGAGAGAAGGTTTATGAGGCCTTTTCTCCCTAAAAGGGGCGAAGAACCTGCGGGTCGCAGAAGGAAATCCCAGATTGAGGGAATTGAAAGGCCATCCTCAAAACAAGGCCGAAGTAGCCTGCGAAATGGGTCGCAGAAGGAAATCCCAGATTGAGGGAATTGAAAGATGTGAGCCCCACGCAGTACGCCAGGATGTCCAAGCGACGTCGCAGAAGGAAATCCCAGATTGAGGGAATTGAAAGTGCTTGGCTAAATCTTGTAGTATCTCTAGCCGTGTCTTGTGTCGCAGAAGGAAATCCCAGATTGAGGGAATTGAAAGAGAAGGCCGATGTCTTCTCTCGCTGCTCAGCCAACTCATTCGTCGCAGAAGGAAATCCCAGATTGAGGGAATTGAAAGCCTCATGGGTCCGTGGGTTGGCTGCATTGTTCAGGCCGTCGCAGAAGGAAATCCCAGATTGAGGGAATTGAAAGAAAGGCATCAGCAGCGTCCTTCCCGAACTCGTACAGGATGTCGCAGAAGGAAATCCCAGATTGAGGGAATTGAAAGATGGGAACACAGCCAAGGCGAGCCATGCCAAGACCCTGTCGCAGAAGGAAATCCCAGATTGAGGGAATTGAAAGCTCGGCCATGGCCTCGCGATGGGCGACCTCGCCCTCCAAGTCGCAGAAGGAAATCCCAGATTGAGGGAATTGAAAGGGGCGTACTGGCGACACACAGTTGGTCTGTCGCGCAGGTCGCAGAAGGAAATCCCAGATTGAGGGAATTGAAAGGCGCTGGTCTTTCCGGCATGGGCACCGACCCCGGAGTCGCAGAAGGAAATCCCAGATTGAGGGAATTGAAAGTTCTCAGACGTACATCTCTTTTCGTTCATCAGAGTCTTCCGTCGCAGAAGGAAATCCCAGATTGAGGGAATTGAAAGACATTGACAAGGTCGTGGTCCCGGAGGAGGGACAGGCCAGTCGCAGAAGGAAATCCCAGATTGAGGGAATTGAAAGGGATCTCCTGTTCTATCTTCTCGACAGTAGCACTCTCAGGTCGCAGAAGGAAATCCCAGATTGAGGGAATTGAAAGATCTAGTGAGCACCTCCCCTGTTCTTCAGACAGTCCCAGAGTCGCAGAAGGAAATCCCAGATTGAGGGAACTGAAAGGTGTTTGCTGCATTCTTGAAACGAATATCATCTCCACCGTCGCAGAAGGAAATCCCAGATTGAGGGAATTGAAAGGCTATCGTGGACAGCCCCTAGTACCTACTCAATCACGAGTCGCAGAAGGAAATCCCAGATTGAGGGAATTGAAAGTCCCCTATGGGTGAGTACCGCAAAGAGAAACCCAAATACAGTCGCAGAAGGAAATCCCAGATTGAGGGAATTGAAAGTAGAGTCCTTTGCCGGAGCCTCTGGGTCGCCAATTATTTCGGTCGCAGAAGGAAATCCCAGATTGAGGGAATTGAAAGTGCCTATGAGGAGAATGGCGACATAATTCCTATTACAATGTCGCAGAAGGAAATCCCAGATTGAGGGAATTGAAAGGATTCTCCGATGTCGCCTACTACGCTACCGAGCAGACGGACGTCGCAGAAGGAAATCCCAGATTGAGGGAATTGAAAGGGTGGTGGTGATTGCGTCTATAATTCGGATTTGCTTAGGTCGCAGAAGGAAATCCCAGATTGAGGGAATTGAAAGTACTCTAGAGAGAGTATCTCCTCGCCAGCAATGACGAGGTCGCAGAAGGAAATCCCAGATTGAGGGAATTGAAAGTGTTGGGTAGTTGCTTGACTCATTTCGTTTCACCCTGCTGTCGCAGAAGGAAATCCCAGATTGAGGGAATTGAAAGGTGACATCAGTTCTCACCTATTGCTCAAAGCATATTGCTTGTCGCAGAAGGAAATCCCAGATTGAGGGAATTGAAAGCAGCCTATGAGAAAGAACAGGGAAACAAGACTGAACTAGTCGCAGAAGGAAATCCCAGATTGAGGGAATTGAAAGACTACTAGTTCAGCAACCCCTCCAACTGCAATAGAGTCTGTCGCAGAAGGAAATCCCAGATTGAGGGAATTGAAAGCGATATTTTGAAGAGGGACTCTACCGACTTGATGTTGTGTCGCAGAAGGAAATCCCAGATTGAGGGAATTGAAAGCTCTTTGGCACAATCAGCACGCTCCAATCTCTGCAAGTCGCAGAAGGAAATCCCAGATTGAGGGAATTGAAAGACCTGAACTGTTTCCTCAAATACGGAAACAGTCTTGACGTCGCAGAAGGAAATCCCAGATTGAGGGAATTGAAAGTTGTTGGTCACGGGTCACTCACTCCTCCAGGGTGATCTGCACCGTCGCAGAAGGAAATCCCAGATTGAGGGAATTGAAAGGATATGTGGCGGCACTTATCACATACGACATTCCTGGTCGCAGAAGGAAATCCCAGATTGAGGGAATTGAAAGTAAAAGTGGCACAGGGAGTGGAACCGCACACGGAACAGGTCGCAGAAGGAAATCCCAGATTGAGGGAATTGAAAGAGGTATGTGGGAATGAAGACATAGTTTGTCACTTCCCGTCGCAGAAGGAAATCCCAGATTGAGGGAATTGAAAGCCGTTGTTATACAGCTGGCCACACTGACAACAATGAGTCGCAGAAGGAAATCCCAGATTGAGGGAATTGAAAGTTTGCCCCCTCAAAGCGACCAGACTGGAAGAGTGCGAGTCGCAGAAGGAAATCCCAGATTGAGGGAATTGAAAGGGTAAGCCTCACGTGTGAGCCTTGCCATTTGTGTTAGCTTGTCGCAGAAGGAAATCCCAGATTGAGGGAGTTGAAAGGCGACGACAATCACGAGTCTGTCCTGCTCGTTTTTCCCATGTTGCAGAAGTAAATCCCGGGTTGAGGGAATATGGAGCCACTGACAGATAGTCGGTAGTGAAAGAATCCTGCCTGTGGGTAGTATTCTGTTTCCACACTCTCTAGATACAGAAAGTTTCTCATCAGCTGCATATCTATCATCGGTGATCTTGAGAGCATTACAGGCCCATGGTTTCCGCCAGTCTATCTCTCCATAGTTGCCATTTCGTCTGGTCGTGCAACCATGCCTGCGTTGCCTCGTCCCACTCCTGCGGTGAGATGAATACCTGCTTCCTCATTCCGCGTTCGATGGGTGAGAACATATACGAATCCTCAATTCCGCTCAGTGCTCGGCCCAGTTTGAACAGACCTCCTCTGGGCAGGTCTGCCCTGAGCATCATGCGTCCATCCACGCTGAGCAGAATATCCAGTCTTGGCAGTCTCTGTGCCCACGCAGCAAGGGCGCTCTGTGCCTTTGGACTGCCAGTTATGATGATGGCCGACTCGCCAAGTCCCATGAATCCGATCCTGTACGGTTCTCTTAGGACTCCCTGCTCTCTCAACGCGCGCATACGTGCTGCTATCTGTCTCTGTCCCCTCTTCACTGCCTTGCGAATCTCTGATATGGTGTCCAGTCCTTGCAGATAGAGGTCTGCAATCTCGAGGTCCAGTCTGCTCAGTTCCATTCTGGCAGGTCGGAGAGGTCTATGGATTCCTGGAACGGCGTCCCCAAGGTCTTTCGTGTAGACTCTCTGCAGCTCGATTCGTTTGATATCCCACGGAATTGACCACTCACCCTCTTCAACCGAGTAGTAGTCCATGCAGTGACTCACACCACGCGCACCCACATCGAACAGGTCAGTACCCACACCCGCATCCATCAGGAGCTCTCTGAACTGCGCCAGTTCCATCATGTTCTCTCGGCAACTCGGTACAGCAAGCTCCACAACAGCACCCCACTGTCCTGTGAGAAACAGGTCTCCGCCAGTGTAGTAGGGGCAGTCCCTAATCACTTTCAAGACCTGTTCGGGAGTGACAGGCGAGTCTCTCTCGATGAATAGGAGGATGCTCCTGATGTTCAGTCTATGATTCGCAACTTCATGGTTCTTGACCAGAACACCCCGACTGAGAAGTTCTTGTGTCTTCTTCGACACCCACTTCACCGTCATGTCGAAATCCTGCGAGATCTCTGTCAGTGTGGCCTCGGGCATGGTCAGGAGGCGATCTATCAGCCTAAGCTCGTCTTCATCAAGAGGTGGCGTGACGCCGCGAAGAATCTGGAAGAGAACGTCTTCAGTACGTTCTCTTGTGATTCCGGGGTTTTTGCTCATCTCTACTATCTCTTCTCGGAGAGCTCGTAGACCAGGGTATCCTACTAGCACATCGGCCAGCAGCAGGGGCGAAGATAGGCTCTCCTGCTCCAAATTCTCAAATCGCGCGTTTGCTATGTCTGCGAGTCCCCGAGCCAGCATACTCCTGACCGCTTGTGAGTCGCCAAGTCCCAGTATGGCTTCCTCCACGAAGGTTCGGGCGATGACGTACCCCTGTTCATTCGCTGGGGTCTGGTGAAGACTCGACTGAAGCTGCTGAATGGCAGTGTCTTGCGCTGCGGAGTCGTTCACATTCAGCCCAAAGCCCTGTTCTGCAATCTCAAGGTACCTGTCCCAGTGCGTCCTGACTTCCTCTTGGGAGATGCTGTCTTCCTGACCGTCAGTCACATCATAGGCCCCTGAGTAGGCGGAGCACACCATCTCATAATCTTATTCGTACAGAAGAATCGCCGCGGCGGGAGAAAGGGTCCCCCCACCACTGGGGTCTACCTTACCCTCAATTACTGAATACTCTTCCAAAGAGAGTATATAATGGTGCGACAGCTCTGGTTTGCCCTGAAATTCTCAGCCTAGACGCCACCTCGAGAGCACTCTCGTGCGGTTCGAACTACTGGGCGGTACTGAAACAAAACCCATTCTTGCTCTTTTGTGGAAGATGCTACTGCTTAACCCGCCGTCTATGCAATTATGGCCTCTCGCTCGAAGAGCTTGGCCCCGATTATCAGGAAGACAACGGTGAATATGAGGAGGTAGAGGACATTTCCGAGCAGGCTCAACGGGGTGGCTGGGCCAGAGAGAACGCCATTCAGGAAGATGACCGCATGAGTGAACGGTATCGCGAGGACGAAGAACCCGAAGAGTCCCCCGTACTGCAGAATGCTTCCTGTGAAGCCGAGGATTCCTATCACCATCGTGGGGACCAGCAGTACCAGATTGTTGATTGACTCGGCTGTGGCCTGGTCTTTTGCCAAACACGATATCACAACCCCAATACCGATTGCGCAGAGCAAAACAAGGAACTGGCAGAAGAAGATCAGTGGAATCGTGGGAGTCGGGACCGTGTAGAGACCGATATAGTATGCAGCCGCATTTGGAGGTAGAGGAGCCGCCCTAAAGATGATCGACCAGTTATATAGCAGGATACCTACGATGGTGAAGAACGAATAGATCATAGTCAGCAAGAGACCCGCCACGAGTTTTGATGCCAGGATCTTCACCCTGCTCATCGGGACAACGAGCAATGCCTCCAGAGTATGCTTCTCGCGCTCACCCGCAAAGGACTGGCTCACATAGGGGCTCGGTGCCAGAACCGACGTGAGCATGACCAAGAAGATGGCCAGTTGATGGCCGTACGTCGCCTCGGGTGCGATTGTGTACCAGTTGACCTGCAAGTCGCGGATGATGATTATCTCATTGATCACGTTTTTGGCAAACCCGTCTATCCTCTGAGCTGCAGCGGTGGCTCTGATGTTTCCTGTATTGACCCAGATGACAAGCGTACTCCGGTTATTCACTTGAAGTTCCTGTGTGAAGTTCTCCGGTATCAGCACCCACACTGACAAGGAACGGTTGTTGACCAGTTGTTGCCCGTAGTTCCTGGTCACGTTCACAAGCGGGTCGATAAGGAGGTCATTCTTGTTCGCCTCTATCGCGTCATAGAGGGTCTGCCCCCACTGGCCATCATCCTCTAACGTGATGTATACTGTTTCAGCCTCCTCACTTGTCTGGGCCACGATAAACGAGAGGAATGCACCCTGAAAGAGCCACGCGAAGAGTGGACTGATCATGAAGCCTAGCAGGAGCCAGCGTGAGCGCAGGACCGACTTGATCTCTTTCTTCAACATCCATACGGTCTTGCTGTCCAGTAGCTTTGTCCTTGGCTGTGCCATATCACCTAAGCCTCCTGCTATGACTCATAGATTCCCTCTCCTGTCACAAGACCCGTGAACAACTCCTCGAGATTGGCAGCCCTGAACTTCTCCTCCAGCTCTCCTGGCCTGCCTATCGCTGCAAGCACTCCCTCGTTCAGGATTCCTACCCTGTCACATAGTTCCGAGACCTCATTCAGGTCGTGGGTGGTGAGTATGATGGTCCTGTTCTCCTGTGAGCTGAGTTTCTTCAGCAGGTTTCGGACGACGCGGGCGCCAATGGTATCCACTCCTGTGGTTGGCTCGTCCAGAAAGATGACCTCGGGCCCGATGATCAATGCTCGGGCCACCAGTACCTTGCGCTTCATGCCCCCGCTGAAGCCTTTCACCTGGTAGTCTTCCTTGTCTCTGAGACCAACGATGTCCAGAAGTCTGTCCGCTCTCTTGTTGAGCTCCTCTTCTGAGATGCCGTAGAGCCCGCCGTAGTAGACCAGGTTCTCTCGTGCGGTGAGGCGTTCGTAGATGCCCGCCTCCTGAGGTAGCAGCGCCACTCGCTTGCGTATGTAATCGATGTTATCCTCAACATTCTCTCCGAGAACAAATGCCTCTCCTGCAGTTGGAGTCAGTAGACCGACGAGAACACGGATCAACGTGGTCTTGCCTGCACCATTAGGGCCGATGAGCCCGAAGACCTCCCCTCTCTGGATGTCCATCGTGACCTTATCCAGAGCGACAACCTCTCGCTTGGTTCCCCTCTCAAAGATCTTGGTCAGGCCTTGGGTCTCGATGACGATGTCGCTCATTCTGGTTATCCTCGCTGGTTCTCTCACTACTCGGGTTCTTCCATGAGATGGCTCACATGTGGAAATGGTGGTTCTCCCTTGATGTCATTCTTCAGGAAATCGTACGCCATGACGATATCGTCATCATCTCCCTCGATGAACAGGGTCACTGCACCCTCAGCACCGTTGACTCCGCCAGCTGCGATAGGAATCGCTGCGACATCGAACAGGGTTTCAAGGGCGTCTAGCTCGGTGAAGGGGATACCCTCAGGTACTGCTATTGCGCCAACCGGTGTACCTATTGCAAAGTCCCAGTCATGCATCCCGAACTCGCCGTAGAACTCATCATAGCTTGAGGGTATGAACTTCTCGAGGCCACAGGGCATGACGATGTTGATGTTTCGAGCCGCAGCAGACCCCAAGAATGACCCGACAGTTCCACCTGTGCTGCTTGCGAGTAGAACGATGGGGGTGGAGTTGACATCGAGAGCGTTGGCACTCTTGATGATGACATCATTTGGCCCCAGTTCATCTAAGACATCGATCACCTTCTTACCGTCGAGAAACTCGCCTCGATAGAAGATGGCGTCATTGTATCGGTACTTCGCCTTGGTGACCCAGGTTCCCTCTGGAACAACTATCCCTGCGATGTGTTTCGTCTTCTCATAGCTCCCGAGTATCTCCTCTACGAGGTATGAGCTGGTTGTGCCCAGAGTGACACACAGATAGCCGTTGTGCAGCGCATCTTGGATCAGCTCCGTGCCGAGCAGGCCCCGTGCTATCAGGCGCTTTCCCTCTGCGGGGGTGAGTGTTACTAGTAGTTTCTTCATTGTATTCCTCTTCCTTCTCCATGTATGAACATGATATTATCCTGTCGAAGCAGTCACCGAGCCCTCGTATCTCTGCAGCGTCTCTCGGACAATCTTCCTCGAGACCTCGCGAATGGAATCAAAGAACCTTCCCACGTCGATGCTGGCTGGGTCGATGAGACCCTTGACCTCGGAGTCCTCTTTGAGCAATTCAGTGAGATCTCTGTCCTCGTTTCTTGCCTGTAGTGTCAGCGCCCTCATCTTTGCATGTGCATCAGGTCGTGGAAGTCCGGCCTCGGTGAGAACGGTCATGATGTACTCGCTCAGGAAGGTGTCACGTGAGCGCCAGATGTTCCGCTCCACCGCCTCCTCATCGATCATCAGACCCTCTATCACTCTTCTCATCTCCCTGATGATATAGTCTGTCAGGATGAATGCCTGAGGAATCACGAACCTCTCAGTGGAGGAGTGTGAGATGTCCCGCTCCTCCCAGCTAACCACATTCTCAAGAGCTGGGTGTGCGAGGCTCCGCACGAGCCTGCCTATGCCGGATATCTTCTCGCAGGTCACTGGGTTACGTTTGTGTGGCATAGCGGACGAACCAACCTGCTTTCCTGTCGCAAAGGGTTCGTAGGTCTCGGCAATCTCAGTCCGCTGGAGATTCCTGAGGTCTGTGGCGATCTTGTCCAGGGTGGATGCGAGGTTTGCAAGGCACAGGATGCTCTCTGCAACGCGGTCTCTCTGCACTATCTGCGTGGTCGCCGCGGGCACATTCAGACCAAGTCGGGTCAACACCTTCTCTTGTATCTCAATCCCCCGGAGTCCCATGGCGGCATGGCTCCCGGTTGCTCCAGCCACTTTCCCCACCGCTGTCCTCTTCAGGGCCTCACGAAGGCGCTCTGAGTGTCTTCGGATCTCATCAACCCAGACCGAGAAGCGGATACCATAGGTGATGGGAACTGCCTGCTGACCGTGTGATCGACCAACGGCAATCAGGTCCTGGGTCTCTATGGCTCTTCTCGATAGGGAGCTAACCAGAGCGTCCACTTCGGGCAACAAGATGCCATAGGCAGCCAACAGCTGAAGTCCCAGGGCAGTGTCTTTGACATCGTTACTGGTGAGTCCGAAGTGAACCCACCGCGCGCCGATGCCATCACACTTCTCTGCAATCGCCTCCACCAATGCCGCCACATCATGCCTTGTTCTGGCCTCAATCTCCATGGTTCGGTCAAGAGTCACGGTCTTGGGGTTCGCAACACTGACTATCTCGTCAGCCGCCTCACTGGGAATGATGCCCATGTCGGCCTGCACCTGGGCCACGGTGGCCTCAACCCTCAACCAGATCTCATGTCTGAACTCTTCCTCGAATATTCTCACCATATCTTGATGGCCATACCTTCCGTAGTCAATGGGACAAACCGGCATCGTGCTGTGCTCCGAGGCTACGAGTCTTATCCCTCCCTGATATGGTTTGCTCAAGGCCGTATGAGTCTTAAGGAATGCATGCCAACTCTCAGACTCCCCTGTACTGGGAGGGCCAAAGACAATGAAGTTCACCGACATTGATGACACACATCTCGGCTATCTGCTCCAGACGGCTGACATGTTCCACGAGAATGGAGTTGATACGGTCTCCAAGCAGGTTCTTCCCACTGAGGTCATTGGTTCGCTTCTTCGAGCAGGTGACTTCTGGGAACCTCAGATTGCCGGGACTACAGCAGGTTGGCTTGACTGTACCCATGTCGCTCTTCGATACCCTGACTCACTGGCCATGTCGGATGATGAGATACTGGAATACGTATCTATGATGAGCAAGAGTGTGGATCTTCTTCTCACCAGCTTTGTTGACATGGAGACCTTTGCTGGCGGCAGGCGTCTGACCGAGCGATTTCCAGAGGTTGTACACACTCCTATGGTCAGTCTGCAGGATGATGTCTATGCGCATCAGTCGGCACTGGCCTGCATCTCGGCGCTGGACTCACACTTGAAGGGTTTCAAGGGGAAGGAGATCGGGATCATCTGGACCTTCGGCACAAGACTGGGTCTTCCCACCACCGTTCATAGCCTGCTCAGGCTTCTGCCTAAACTGGGGGCAGATACGCGCCTTGTTGCTCCTGCCGAGTTCGCACCGCTGAATAGGGTTCTTCGGACTGCTCGAAAGGAGGCAGAGGGGCGGGATGGCTCTGTGAGCCAGAGTGAGGACTTCGACTCGGGACTGGACGGGGTTGATGGTGTGGTCGCCTTGAACTGGGGGCCACTGAAAGACTTCAACGACATCGAAGGCAACACTGAGATTGCTCGCCAGTACAAGGACTGGATTCTCTCAAGTGATTCAATCCCTGAAGGCGTTTCCTTCATCACGGAGCCGCCGGCCAAACGCGGCGTAGGGATCTCCGATAATCTTTACGAGTCCAGTCGGAATCTCACGCCTGAATGGTTCAACAGAAGAGTGGCAGTCCTCTGTTCCACAATCATTCGCATGGTCAATCTCCCAGATACGGGATCCAGAGTCATATGAATCGCAGATAGACTGCGACCTGCTCTCTGAGCTGCCGATCATTTCATAGGAGTTTCCCCCATGGCCTGATGCCATATGATATCACAGCGCGAGGGAATAGCAAGACCTATGGAGGTTCGAGAGCCAGTAGCTATGGTGCTGTACGATGGATGATGACGAACTTGAGAGAATCTCCCGCATGGCATACGATGCCATATTCGCAGATGAGAAGGAGTTGGAAGTCAACGGAGAGACCTATGCATTGGAGCACACCTCGCAGAGCCGACTACGCAAGTTCTCCATCCGAGGACTGAGCTTCATCGAGCAGAATCCCGAGAAGAGTTCACAATGGGCGAAGAAAGCTCAGGAAGGCCACAGGATCATGTGGGTTCTTGACGGAAGGAGGTACATCGCTCGGGTCATGGACGGTAACTACCTCCGATTGAATTGAGTGACTGCCGCTAACTGCTCCACAGTCTCATCGTGACTTGGGCTTGAACTTCACTATCGCCCAAGTAATGGTTGTTGGTTCCACAGGAAGGGCATCAATGCCAATATTGAAGATCTCGCTCTTCACAGTGGGTTTCAGCTCTGCGCTAACCGGAGCGAGAATGTCAACGTCAAGATACTCCCCTGCAGTTTCCTCCAACCTGTCCTGAAACGCCAAGTCCATGTCCATCTGGTTCAGCAGGTCCGCATTGGCGTCTTCATTATCAGGAAAGAAGAAGGCAATGAAGTATGCCCTTCCCTTCAGACAGCGGGACAACTCCTTGACGAAGCTCCTGCTGTTTCTTATGTTTGTCAGGCCTATGTTAGATGTGAATACAGACACTGACCTGTCGCGGAAAGGCATGCTCTTGACGTCAAAGGCCATGAGACTCGCATTGTCGTACAATCCGAAGTACTGAAGGCGCATGCGATTCTTGAACAAGATACTGGGGCTGACATCGCTGAAGACGGTTGGATTCCCAAGATCACTAAATAACTCCGCGAGACCGGCCATTCCGGACGCCAGGTCAATTATCATCCCCTCCTCTTGTCCCAAGAGCATCTCGAGCTCCTTCTTCTTCGCCCCGTATTGCTCGTTATAGGATGGAGTGTACAGCTGTTCTGATGCCTGTTCTCTGATGGTTCTCGCCAGTTCATAGTGCCCTCTTTCGTCAAGGATGGATGCCCGCAGAAACTTGTCCGCAGGATTGAGCATGGAGAGGTCACTGTTCATGAGTCGCTCCTCGTATTCGGGATTCTCCTTCAATGCCCTTGCCAGTTGGCTGTCAACGACCTTCCAGAGATCATCGTGGGAGGACGCATCCAAGAGAAAGAACGCTATATCTTTCCTGACGGTGTAGTTCCGGCTGCATCCGTTGCACGTGGCGTCAGCATGGACTATTCGTCTTTCTGAAGCCTCATGTATATTCCACTGCAGGTCTTCATGACAATCTGGACAACAGAGGATACTCCGTGCTATCTTCAACATCTCTGCTCTCTCCTTGTCAGGTCTGTAAACCTCTCTTTTATTTCACTTCCTCAGATGCCTTTCTTGGTCTGATGCGAATGCTTTCAGTGGCATCATTCAGTATTCTGCCGGCATATGACAGTACAAAGCTTGCAACCCGTCCCATCTGGCTGAATCATGAAATCGCTTCTTCACGGGATTCAACCAATCCGACATACTATGAAGGTGTAGATGTGGCGGTGGTCTTCGTCATGTATTATCCGATGAACTCGTCAAAGGTGTCCCAAGAGTTGACCTGTGCTGTTATGAGAGAGTTCTGGATCTTCGATATAGGAGGTACGCTTCTCAAGTCGATAGACACTCCCGAAGCATTCAGCGACGCTCTAAAGCTCTACAGAGTCCTCCGGGCATGCGGAAAGAAGACCGCTCTATATACAAACATCTGTCTCATGTCGGTTCCGGAGGTCGCTGAGGTGATGAAGGGGGCGGGATTCGAGATAACTCAGGACTACGTCTTCACTGGTTCATCGATGACTGCGGAGTACATCAGCTCTGAAAAGAACGGGGCACGGTGTTTTGCCATCGGAGAAGCCTCGCTGTACGAGGACCTCGGCTCTCATGGGGTAGAGGTCGTAGTCAACCCTCCTGTGGACTTCGTGGTCATCGGTGTGGACCGGGGGCTGACCTTGCGGGAACTGGCCTACGCTGCTCAGCTTGTAAAGGATGGTGCGCGACTTCTCTACATAGATCCTCGTCCTCTGTGTACGACCATGTATTTAGGTTCAGAGGATATCACTCTCGGCCCACGGGCTCTGGCCGCAGCCATCGAGTTCTCTACTGGTGTGCGAGCCGAAACAGCCTGTAAGCCATCACCGGAATCATTCCATCGTTTGGTCGGGAAGACGCCGTTCTCTCCCGAGAATACAGTGATGGTCGGTAACCTGCTTGAGACTGACATTGCTGGGGCACATGCGGCGGGCATTCTATCGATACTCATAGATCGCCCCACAACAACGTGCATCAACGAATCATACAAGCGACTGATAACGCCGGATATCACACTGGATAGCCTTGAGGAGTTACTTGAGCCCTTGGAGAAGTACCGAATCGAAAGAGGTAATTGAGAGATGAACATTGATAAGAAACAGCTGGTGGGACGAATTCATCCTGCCATCCGAGATGAGCATACTGGAAATGACTCGTCTGTAGAGACAGAGATGCGGGCAACAACTCAAGCGTGCCGATATCATATGGATGTGATATGAGTTGAGTTCTATGATTGCACCTTGTGGTATCGACTGTGCGAAATGCGATATACGGCTCTTCCCTTCCGACCCATCCGCTGCTGAGAGAGTGATCAAATGGTACAAGAGCAATGGTTGGATCGAACCTGACGAGGGAGTCAAAGAGGCTGTCGAGAAAAACATGTACTGCCGGGGCTGTCCCGGCAATCGCGAGATTCACTGGAGCCCAGACTGCCACATACTGAAATGCTGTGTTGACCAACATGGCCTGGGCAATTGCTCGCAGTGTCATGATTTTGTCTGTGACTACCTGTCAACTTGGTCGCAGAAGTCTGAGAAGTATACACAGGCGCTCCAGTTGCTGGCAGAGATGAGAAAGGACTGCCAGGCAGGCGATTCCAACTCCAATCCGCCCTAGTTTGCAATGGCCTGAGAGCGCGTTGAGTGACTTATCATTCCCGTACTTATGACGGGCGAGTTTCATACCAACGCGCTGACCACTGCATCAACGAGATTATACACGAGACTGGGATGCCTCTTACAGAATGTTCGGGTGTAGGTGCTGTTGGAAGTGATGATGCGTCCTTTACTCTTCTCTATCAGTTCTTCTAGCAGCTGCTCTCCTCCTTCCCGTATGGGCATGATATGGAGAACTGCAAATCCCACCTTTCTCGCGCCAAGCGACTTCAGAATCTCTTCTGCCCTTAGGAGCGTGCTGCCACTCTTGGTGATATCGTCGACCAATATCACGTCTTTGTCAGCCACATCAATTTCTCCGGACATCTCAAAACTGTATGAGTCGAGTCGGTTCTTCTCGAGGCCACAAACTCCAAAGCGCCTTTGAGCTCCTTCATCAGGAGCTACAACAGTATACTCATCGAAGCCGTACCTCTCTGCAGCGTACGCGAGAATCTCTTCAGTGATGTCGATCTCCCTGTAGGTGCCATTGCACATCAAATTCTGAACCCATGGGTAATGCCTGTCCACAACTGGGGCAACGACCCATGTCACGTCGCTGAGTTCTGCAATCTGTTTCGTTGCAGAGGAGCAGGAGGCAGCCTCTCCGGTCTTGAATGACTTGTCCTGCAGAGCAAAGGGCTGAAATGTGAGTACGACTTCAATACAGCTTGGGGGTTCTATCCTGATTGCATCATACTGTTTTGGTCCGGTCTTATCCACTGTTGTGGGATTCCGTAGCATTTGAATGAGCAGAATCAGCTCCTGAACTCTGTCAGATGTCGTCCAGTACTCATCTTCTGCCGGTGATGATCCTGTACAGCTCTGGATTACCACTACTCGTCTACGTGACAGCGCTTCAACATCGGCTATCCGAACATATATGTCCGAGTTCGGAAAGAACCGCTTTCCATCATGATTCAGCGAAGACGAGAATACCCGAAAACCGAGCGACTCGAAACGCTCTCTCAAGTGCTCGGCACCGCTGGCTAGCACAACGTCAAATGCCTCCAGTGCATGTCACCCAGCTGTACTCAGACCACTCGGATAAAAGCATAATGACTCTGAAAGAGACTCGTTTCATCTGCTCGGGGTTCGGCACGGGTGACCGTTCGGATTGCTGCTGAATCTCCTGATTGCCTATCTCAACTCAAGAGTCATCTTGAATAGCCGATGATGCAGCTTGTAGCCCCGTTCTCTACAGAGATTCGCCAAACGAGGGAAGTCACTGAAAGTGACCCGCACATAGTCGAACTCGGGTCGGCCAAGATGGCGAATTCCTGATAAGAAATCATCAAAGCAGGCAGTACGCTCGATTAGAAATGGATAACATCCGGGTAATTCGGGGATGAACCTGCATACGCCTTTGAGTTCACCTGAATGATTCTTCAGACTCATGACATATGACTGGTCAGAAGACAGGAATCTTCTGAGCTGTTCCTCAGGGAGGGTTTCTCCATATTTCTCGCCAACATCTCGTATTTCGCTTTCAGAGATCTCCTGACAGGTATACTTACCAGAGGGGTTCAATGACTTGAAGGGAACGAAGTATTGCCAAGACATTCCGCTCACTCTGAAGCCAAATTGCTTGTATAGATTCTGGGCAGTCAGATTGAAGTCCTGCGTATAGAGATGTGCTCTCTCGAAGTCTTTGTCGTGAAACCACTCGATTGCGTATCGCATGAGCAGCTTACCATAGCCCTCGCCCTGGTGGACTCCGGCTACTCCTATGCGTCTGAGAATTCCGTCACGACTTCCAAACTGAGACAATATGAGTAAGCCCGCAAGCACTCCGTTGATATCCAAGGCGAAGACCGCCTCCCGCTCCAAAGCGAGTCTGAACCACTCCTCTCTCATCATATCATCTGGAAATATCTCCTTGTCCAATTGGCTGAATGCATCCCAATCGCCGAGTTCCATCTGCCGGATAGTATGCTCATTGGCCATCTCATCCACACTCCTCTTTCACTGATGAAATCTACGTTCTATTGAAAAGCATATGGTCAAATTGATTTGGCCAGTCATGAACCGTAACCACATCTTCAGTCTAGGATGACATTTGTATCATCTCAAATCTTCTACCGTCACGTGACTGGTCAGGACATATATGCGTCGAGTGCGAGGGCTGTCATATGACGATGTTTGAGATTTTGCTGCGACTGACTCATGACTGTCCCTTCTCCAATCTCTCACGGGACTTCCCCCATGTGAAGATGTTTCTCTGGTGCAACAGAGAGCACGAGGTCATGGAGTTCGTGACGCAGGGTAACGGAGAAACCGAAGACCTCCTAGAGGCTGCAGCATCGCTTGGTGTGACTGTTGAGCAGTTCTCTGATGGGGGGCACATACACGCGATCATCAAGGAGTGCCAGTGCACCGCAGAGAACTCCGTCACTATATTATTCGATTCCTGCAGCTTGCTTCATATCAGCCCGGTTGTCTATATGGGGGGATGGGAACACTATCGGCTTGTGGCATTCAAGCAGAGCGACCTCACTGAGATGACGCGACTCATAGGTCAACACGACATCGAATATCAGATTCTCAGGAAAGTGCCGTTCGACGGATTCATCGCGAGCTCGTTGACTCTCACTGCTGATGCTCTCTTCTCAGAACTCACAGACAAACAGATAGAGGCATTGCTCACAGCATATACCAATGGTTATTATCAGATGCCTCGAAGAGCAGATGTTCAGACCATCGCCGATAGGACTGACCTTGTACGGACAACGTTTCAGGAGCATCTCCGGAAGGCAGAGAACAAGATTATCGCAGCATTGGTGCCATATCTGGAGCTCTTCAGGAAGGCTCCTGAGTCGAAACGGGAAGAGATCAACCTGAGCCGTGTTATCGAGTCCTTTCCTCGCCTGGAGGTATGAGTTGAAGGGTCGCTCTAGGCGCTGATCAGATTTCCCTCGTCTGGGACAGACGAGGCTCCCGGACTGCAGGGTCACAGTGCCCCCTATCTCGCTCAGAGGTCGTCCTCTCGCACAGTTGTTTCTGTCATATGACGGTACAAAGCTTACTACAACTCTGAGTGGGACCGGCCATGATGACAAAGCATGACACGAGCAATCAACAAACGTGGCGTTCTGTACGAATCAGTTGCAGCAGTCAAACGGAAATCTAGCCCTCCAGACCATGTATGCACATCCCTGAATCATCCGGGTGACTATCCTGATTTCCACCGGTTCGTTCATAGCCGCATGGCCGATCTCGAAGTGAAGAGAGCACAGGCGCTTGTGTACTGGCGACACTTAAGCCTGAGAATGTGATTGTTTGGGGGCTGATACTTCATGACTGGGCTGCCTCAGTGGGAACCATCTGAGTCTCACCTCGAACCAGTGGGCATTTCGGCTGTACTACGGCGTGTCGTTAGACAAATGCTCTCATCGGAGCAACTTCAGGTACTCGCCATGATTGCTGAGAGAGCCCTCACTGTCGAGGAAGTGGGGTATTCTTTGGCAGAGCCGGATATCGGTTGGGCTCGTCGCCAAATCGGCAAGCTGTATCTAACGGGCTTCATTACAGGACATACAGCGAACAATGAGACCCGCTATCGGATGCGACCTCTTCCAGAGATAGTCGGAACACAGCTCAAGGAAGGATGGTTGGAAGACTTGGATGACCGCGATTCTGAGCTGCTCAGAGAGTACTACATCAGGAACTATGTCATGCGGACCGCATCAAGATTAGAGCAGGGGATATTGGATCATTCGTCTGAGGTGATTCCTGTACAACGAGCTCTACCTGCCCAGAGACAGGTCTTGGGCCTAGAAATGCGTATGCAAGTACTCTCAAAGGCGAAGACAATTGCTCTCACTGACTGCAGCTGCCGGATGATATTCAACCGGTGCGCGGCTCCTGTAAATACCTGTATTCTTCTCGATGAGGCGGCGGTCTATTACTTGTCTAGGGGCAGGGCCGAACCAATATCTGTTGAGAATGCGCTTGAAGTGATGAATGAAGGGAATCGAGAGGGGCTTGTCACCATGACGCTACTTACCGCTCATCAGAGAGCACATGCCATATGCAGCTGTTGTTCCTGTTGCTGTCATGAGTTCCAAGCTCTTCTGAGATTCCACAAGAAAGGTTGCATTAAGCCGTCCGGGTTTGTGGCGTCTGTGAATATAGATATGTGCAGAAGCTGCGGGGTATGCATTGATGGCTGCCCCTTTGGTGCCATGATCTTCAAGAACGGAACCGCACATGTATCCGCCAATCTCTGCCATGGATGTGGCCTGTGTGTGACGAGCTGTAAGAGCGAGGCCATTCAGATGATTCGACGCTCATCCAAGGAGTCTGTCAGTTCTGGTATGAGCTGTGCATAATCTATCGAAACTCTGACATGCTTGGGCCGACGACCCCCCTGAGCTGACGAGTGCGGAAACAAGGCAACAAGTATCTTTAGACCGCCACCCTGTCTACTCGTCTGGTGATATGCTCCCACGCTCTCGGCCTCTTGAGAGTGGATTCCCCTCTTCTCGTGCTCTGGAGAGTACCCTCTGGGGCCATGGCTCAAAGAAACGCAGGGCATGTTGGAGATGTTCGGTGTCCGAGGGAGGTCTGCCGCATTGCTGATGGACGAAGGCGTCGAGCCAGAGTGGGTCGTCACCATGGTAGACGAAACCGCAGTTCTCAAGGACACTGTAATCATAACCGAACTTTGAAGAGTAGGTTGCAGTCCCGCTCCCCGGTTCGCAGCTTAGTGTTCTGACTCCTTCTATGATTCCGATCATGTTGAAGAGTGCCCGATATACTCGGTTGATATCCACGATGTTCTCTGCAAGGTGCATATCCTTCTCCCCATGGTAGGAATACCTCGAACCGTATCCCACATACTCGGGAATCATGCCGAAGACATTCTTTGTACACATACTGAAGAAGACCTTGAATTTGGCCAGATTGATGAAAGTTCCCGCTCGGAGCCCGTAGAGCCTCTCAGGAACCAAGCTGTAGAATTCTTCTCTGGACACGGCGCCGTAGGTGTCTGTGACTCTCTTGCGGACAATAGAGGGCCGTACAACCCGATCCTCAAAGACCTCTTCGGTCACGTTCACATACTCGACATCCAGTCTTTGCAGAGCGTCGCCAATACCTGTTCGTGTTAGGAATCCCTGCTCGGACTCTCTCACCATCTCAAGCTGTTGTGCGTTGAATCGGGCCGTGTTCAATGCCCCGCAGACGAGCATGTTCCTGGCCGAGTAGGCCTCTGTTACAACGACCTCTCCCTCTGCACAGAGAACATCCAACAACCATTCGAGTACGACTGGATCTGTGAAATGCCCATGGTCCTCGCAGATCCAGTTCGGCTTCACGATGAACGGTGGACGGAGCTGAAGTCCGTGGATGAACTCCTGGAACTCCTGTCTGCTGCCTATACGCCCCCAGCTGAAGTCTCTCCCCTCAGTTGTCATTCTCTTCAAGACTGCGAATCACCTTCACACTCTTGCTGCCACTTCCTGATGTCACTTGCGATGCGTATGAACAGATGACGTGACACCTCCTCTTTTGACATGAGAGGGAGACTCTCCGATGCGTGACCTGGTCCCACGATCATGACTTGGTTCGTGTCCCATCCAAACCCGGCTCCTCTTCTGGCGGCATCGTTGGCCACCACCACATTGGCGACTCCGCAGTCTACGAGTTCTCTTGCTGAAGAATGAAGCTCAGCGTCCTCCAGCCCCCATTCTGTCTTGAAGGCAACGATATACAGGTGTCTCTGACTCGTCCTCGCATGGTTGATTATCTTCTGCGTTCGCTTGAACGTGACCGTGAGTTTCGCGCTGCCTGACGGAATCTTGCGGTTCTCCACTTCGAGTGGAACATAGTCCAGCACGGAGGCTGCAGCGACCAGTACGTGGATGTTCTTCAGGCGCAACACCCTCATGACCATGCTCTTCATCTCATTTGGCGTCTCTACTTCATATACATTGATACTATCAGGTGCTGGGAGATTATTCGGTCCTATGACGAGTGTCACTGATGCCCCTAAATCACGAGCGCACTCTGCTGCGGCCAGCCCCATTTTCCCTGTCGAGGGTGTGGTAAGAAAGCGTATCCTGTCGACCCACCCTCTGGTCGGTCCAGCAGTCACAAGGAAGTTCATGCCCCTCAGTATCCGTTCACATGACCCGTAGTCATTGATGCTTGTTGTCACACCGTCTATCCTCCATGTTCCGTGTCAGACAGGTCGATATTCACGACCGGAAACTGCTGGAATCCTCAGGTCCAAAAACAGCATACTCGGTTTCTTACTTCTGCCGTCACATGACGGCAGTACATTAAGGACGTTTCAGTTCTCCATTTTTGGCTGGGCACGACAGCGTGACCATATCAGACGCTCTCTCTATCTCTCAGAGGACAAACAAATTGCTGACAGACACTCCGAACAATTCTTCCTGCCTCGGGGCTTGAGACCCCGAGGCGCCACTTAATTCAGCACGCTTCTACTCAGATAGTAAATACGCGGTCGTCAAGAAGATCCAGGAGGCTCAGGAGTAATGCAAACATGCCCTTTTTCTAGGTAGAGTGTCAGATTATTGCTTGTCTTCCCCTGAAGAGACCATGCCGAGAGGGGATCACATCCCGCCGTCACGACTAGCATACTGGACTAGGTGAGTGAGCCAGTGCAGCATGAGCAGCACCGAGATTGTCACTGAAAGCCTGAGGGAAGTCTAAGACCTCTCGACGGAGGTCCGTACTCTCCAACAAAGGGACAGCATCAGCTCCCGGAGAGTCCGCGACTGCCCACCCTGCTCAATCGAGCCTTCTCGACTTCGGTGACGGAGCCAACAAGGGTGATCATGAACCCGCCATGGTAAAGACTGTGGAAAGCCTCACTGTGGCTGAGCATGATTCCTCAGGACACGCACAGGAGGAGGAAGCCCGGACCGTGGGAGGGATCCCATCCTGATGAGCACGCACAGAGTCCCTGCTGCCTCAGCGTCCTCTGGGACTGCTGGTGGCGGTGACGCTGGCAGGGGAGGGGTGGAGCACAGAAGTTTCCGACAGGTTGAGGTGCCTCAATGTGTCAGAAATGGTTTATCAGGAAGCATGATAGGCGTTATTCGGGCAAGCCACGAACAAGCAGCCTTCGTCGTTCGATATCGAGTTCCGATGTCACGAACAATGGGGTCATCCCGAGGGCTTTACATCCGTAGCGGACTTGAGCATTCCGTTAGAACGAAGAGCTCATGAGGCTTCTTGAAGGCGTTCTCGAATCCATTCCATGAAGCTATTCGTGTAGATCGAGTCTTCGTATCTGTCACAGGGCATGGCGGAACACTCATGACAGGCAATATTCCGCCCGGTGGCGCACTCGTGGACTTCACAGAACTCGGCACCTTCGGCAGCTCTCTTCTTTCCTTCTTCTACACAACCCAAGCATTTCCCGTTCACGAACACCACGCACGACCCGCAGTAGTGTCCACAGGGAGCGAGCAGTTTCTCATCCATGATATGGTATCTCCATAATGTGTTGGAATGGCTATGTTCAGCTATCTATTCTGCTTTCAGCCGTCATATGTCAGGTGGTTCTCTGGACCGCATACGAAGCCGGTAAGCTCCTCGCATACACTCATTTTCGGACTCCATGGGCCGCTGCAGGAAGCCATACTGTGACTTCCGCACCCTTCTTCGGGTCGCCGGGCACACGGTCTTCGATACGCAGTCTACCCCCGTACTTCTGAGCTATATGCCGTGATATGTGCAGTCCCAAGCCCGCCCTCCGTCGCGATGGTTCGAGCAGCCCCTCCTTGATATCATCTGGGATGCCAGGTCCATTGTCTGCGACCAGAACATTATACCCTGTGGAGCTTGGCGTGACGGTTACCCACGCTCTACTGTCCTCAGAGGGGTTGTGCTCATATGCATTCTCCAGCAGGCTCGATATGAGGTACTGAAGCAGATCGTCGGCGCGCACAGGAGCCTCTTTCATGTGGATTGAAGTGTCGATATTGAGTTCAGGATAGATAGAGGCTGTTTGCTTAACTGCTCTCTGCACAGCTTCGACCAAGTCCTTTCTGGTAAGTGTCGAGCCTATCAGCTGTCCGGTCGCCTTGGTCTTTGCCACGATGCGCGTCATCTTGTGGAGCGACCGCTTCAGGTCCTCCAGGAGTTGCTTCTGAGACTCCTCTGTACAGCACAAAGCCAAGAGCTCCGTAGCACTCTCAGCAACCTGTAGTTGATTTGAAATGTCGTGCCCCAAGATGTCGAGGTACAGCCGAGCGCGGTCGCTCATCGCCCGCAGCATATTCTGTGCATGCTTCTCTTGAGAGAGGTCTCTCACGATGGTCTGTATAACCGGTTCGGTGCCGGTCTCGATGACGGTTGCAGACACTTCTGCCGGGAAGACCTCTCCCGATGCCCGCACCAGCTGTGCCTTCGTATCGAGACGCCCATCTTCTGCCAGCTGTTTCAACTCTGCTACAGTCTTCTCAAGTGACTCGGGATGAATCAGACTACGGGCATCAACTCTGAGGAATTCAGCTCTGCTATAGCCCCACAGTTCCATGGCTCGCTGATTGACATCGATGATGCTGCCTTTGAGGTCGTGGATGATGATGGCATCCTTCGACTGGTGGAATAGCTGAAGGTACATCTGCATGCTTCGTCTGGCAACCTGTCTGCTGGACGCAAGATCGGTCTGGTCCAGGAAGATTGCAAAGGTCCCGACGAAGTTGTCTGCAGAGTCGAACAAAGGAGCAGCCGTGACCTGAACGGGGATGAGCCTACCGGACCGGTGGATGAGCTGGGCATCATAGTACTCAACTTCGCCCCTCTGTCGTTTGCGTATCTTCTCATAGACGGTCTCATCTGACCACTCGGAGAGAATGTTGATGATGGGAAAACCCATGAGTTCCTCAAGAGTGTATCCAAGCATCTGACACAGGGCGGAGTTGGCGTACACAAGCCGCCCCTCTGTGTTGTCGATGCCCAGTCCTCCGGGCATGGTCTCGATGAGTGTCTTGGAGAGGGTGTTGATGTTTATCTGGTCAGGTGTATCAGTGCTGTTCAAAGAAGACGCCCCCCGGTTTCTATTGCTGAGGTGTACCTGCGGGTTGCATTGGTCCGATACTTGTACGGATGCTTCCCTGTCCAATAAGCATTCTTCGGACATCCTGAGTACAATTTCGCAATGCTCTGCAGGACGCCGTGACAGTCGGACTCTCATCTCCTGCTCAGGTCTGGCTGACAAGGAGCAAACAATGTCCGATAGAAGTCAGAGTATCTCTTCAATTGGGTGGTGGTTCCTCTGAAGCTGTACAGTCTTGTTCTTTGCCGCCGCCGAAAAACTTCACCCTTCATACACCTTTTATCATTGCTCTGTGCTTCTTAACCACCATGTGGCGATACCTAAGGCCTGATGTATCTCGAGTATGGAAGAACCCCGAGGTAGTGCGCAGGTTATCTCGTTATCGTGACATCATCGACAAGAAGCGCTGGGCAAAGTACCTGCTTGCAAAAGACATCTGTTGTGAGATTGACCTCAATGATTCAGTGGACGAGCTCTGGCAACAGCATGGTGTTCTCTCAGAGGAATTTGAAGAGTACCTCCGCAAAGTCGATGAGAGGGGTGTCGAGTTCCGGCGTGACGAGATGGATGGGCCAAGCCTCGTTGACGTGAAGGCTGAGCTGGCACAGCGGATCCTCCAATCGTGTCACTTCTGCGAGCGGAAGTGCGGTGTTGACAGGACAAAGGATGAGACTGGCTGGTGCAAGCTCGACTCAGACTCGCAGGTGTCATCGTATTTCCTCCACACCGGTGAGGAGGCCCCCCTTGTGCCCAGCGGGACCATCTTCTTCGCCTCGTGCTGTTTCGGCTGCGTCTTCTGTCAGAACCAGGACATCTCCACCAATCCAAATGCAGGTCGGGTTGTTACCGCCCAAGAACTCGCAGACATTGCAGAGCATCTCTATCAGGACGGTGCCCTCAATATCAACTACGTCGGCGGAGACCCCATTCCCAACACCCATACCATCATCGGCTCGATGATCTTTCAGAGCTCCAACGTGACACAACTCTGGAACTCCAACCTATATTGCTCGATGGAAACCATGAGGCTGTTGTCTGATGTCATCGATGTCTGGCTACCTGATTTCAAGTACGGAAATAATGAGTGTGGGCAGCGGCTATCCGGAGTGGCGAACTACTTCGATGTGGTTTCGCGAAACCATCAGATCGCCTACGAACATGGAGAGGTCATTGTTCGTCATCTCGTCATGCCCAACCATGTAGAGTGCTGCACTGTGCCGATTCTTGAATGGATTGCGGAGAACATACCTCGCTGCATGGTCAACATCATGGGCCAGTACAGACCAGAGCACAAGGTACGTCGGAATCCGCGTGAGTATCCTGATATCAGTCGACGGGTGAATCAGAGTGAGCTGAAGCGGGCATTTGAGAAGGCCGATGAACTTGGTATTGTGTATGAGCCTGTCAGCTGAGCAGAGGCCCTAGGGACTGCTTGGAAGTATGTCCACTCATGAAGCGGGTTCAGGCAATCTCTGCTGGACTCATGTTTACATCTTCAGCACAGTGAGTTCAAGCTGAGTCCTGCAATCCTCTGGAAACTGTTCAGCTAGTAGTACAGGCGATGAATCATTTGGTTGAACTTCTAGGCGCTTAGAAGATTACGCAACTGGCATAACTTATATACCGGGCTGCGCTTGTTTCATTGGTTCGCATCACTCTTGCGAATTTTTCCAGGAGGTCTACTATTGGAGAAGAATCAAACAATCGCTATAGTAGTCATAGTAATAATAGTCGGCGCAGCTGCAGCCTATGTCCTGCTGAGTCCGCAGATCCTCCCAACAGAATCAACAATAGTCTTTGGGACGACTGACTCGGTGGAGGCTAGCATCGACCCGGCTCAATCATATGACTACTTCGGGTGGGAAATCATAACCTCGCTTGGAGCGGGGCTAGTGGAAATCATCCCCGGAACGTCAGCGGGTCCTGACGACATTCGGGGTGCGTTAGCGGAATCGTGGACGGTCGATGAGACCAAGACGCAATGGGACTTTGTGCTTAGAGAGGGGCTGACATACTACGATGGTAAACCCTTCAACGCGTCGTGTGTGAAATGGTCTTTTGAACGAAACATCAACATGGCTCTCGAAGATGGGCCACAGCTCAATATGGGCTATGGTGACGTCATCGACGAGATTGTTGTATTGTCTGAATATGAGGTCCGTTTCAATCTGCACATGGCTTTTGCACCATTCCTTCAGCTCATGTCCTGTGCTGCATCGTATATCATCCACCCAGACTTCAAGGATGATACCACGTATGTTGAATATAATGCCGCGGCAGGTCCTCGGGCAAGTCATCCCAACGATCTGGGTCCCTACGTGCTTGCTAATTGGACTCGAGTGGGTGGCACGGATACCCTCATGCGTCTTGAGGCAAATCCCAACTACTGGGACTATCCAAATGTGCCGAAGACAGATGTCATAATAATCCAGTTCTACTCGACAGACACAGCACTGGCATCAGCAATGACATCTCGCGAGATTGACATCGCTTACAGACACTTGACTCCAGCGCAGATTGACAACTTCAAGGGCAACACCAACTTCCACGTTTGGGAGGGTGTTGGTGCTTCAATCCAGTACATGCTCTTCCAGCAGAGAATCTACCCGTTCAACGAAACTCTGATCAGACAGGGAGTGGCTGCTGCATTGAACAGATCCAACATTGCCGCGACAGTGTTCGAGGGAACCGTTGACCCACTGTACAGTGTTGTTCCGGCCGGAATGGCGTACCACAAACCGTCATTCGAGGTATATGGCGACGCGAACTACACGTATACGCAGGAATGCCTTGCTGAGTTCGGGTATAATGAAACGAACAAACTCGTCATTGACCTTTGGTATGAGAGTTCCGGGCACTATCCATCGAGTGAGGCCCAAGCAACCGTGTACAAGTCGGACTTGGAGGGAAGCGGTGTCATCACGGTCAATCTACACAGTGCTGATTGGCCAACCTATCGGCAACAGAGAAACGCCGGCACCATGCCAGTGTTCATCTACGGTTGGTACCCTGACTACATAGATCCTGACAACTACGGTTTCTTGCCCTTTGCATCGTGGCTCAACATGGGCTACAATGAAACATATCCTGCTGGTGGAGTTCAGCAGTATAATCTGTGGGTGGCCGGGCGAAGCGCCCAGACTGATGTGGCTCGCGAGGCGGCATACTTCGACCTACAAGATCTTCAGGCCGAAGAGGTTTCACTCATTCCTCTCTGGCAGGGGCAGAACAATGCGGTCAGTCTTGCAGGCATCGAAGGTATCATCCTTGATATCACTGTGAACTGGCGCCATTGGCTTGTATACTGGGGAACCTAACACAGGACAAAAACGGTGCTACTTCTGAGTAGCACCCTCTTCCCCTTTTTTCGGCACTGCGACACAGTTACGTGGTTCTCAAGGCACTTAATCGTAGCAACTCATAGATACGAAGGTCTTATCACATGGTTCAGGACTATCCTCTCAAGTCGGTCTTTGATTCGGGAGCGTGGATGAAATGACTCTGCGGTCTTATGTTATCGGAAGAATACTGTTGACAATCCCTATGGTCATGTTTCTGCTGACCATTGTGTTCATGATATTGCGTGTACTCCCCGGCGACCCTGCCCTCTTGCACTTTGAGAAGAACGTTGACCCTGCAACCCTTGCCTCTTTCAGGGCGAGGCTCGGCTTGGATGTCCCCATATGGGAGCAATACTTCAATTATCTGGGGGGGCTGTTAGTGGGCGATTTTGGCCTCTCCATGCATGACTTCAGCCCCGTCAGTGTACACTTGGTAGGCCGATTTCCTGCCACGCTCGAACTGACGATATACTCGATGTTGTTTGCTGTGTTAGTGGGGGTCTTTCTTGGAGTCAAGTCATCCAAGAGCTACGACAAAGCATCTGATCACGGAATCCGACTGTTTGGAATCATCACGTATGCCATCCCTGTCTTCTTTCTGGGCATGATCTTGCAGTTCGTCTTTGGAATCTGGCTCGGAATCCTTCCTGTGAATGGCAGATGGAATCCTCGTTATCCACTCCCCACACACGTAACAGGCATGTATACTATCGATGCAATTCTGACTCTCAACCCTTCAGCGTTCTTCATGGCCGCTTCATACATCCTTCTACCTTCTCTCACTCTCGGGATTATTCTGTGTGGAATATTCGTACGCCTGACAAGAACGAATATGCTCGAGACCCTTCGGATGGACTTCGTGGTTGCTGCCGAGGCACGAGGTCTCTCGGACAGCTTGGTGACATATGGTTACGCTCTGAGGAATGCCTTCCTCCCCATAATGACCATGATTGGTCTTCAGTTTGCCACGCTTCTTGCAGGAGCTGTACTCACCGAGACCACTTTCAACTGGTTGGGCCTCGGCACCTACTTGGTGGATCGAATAAACCACCGCGACTATACTGGAATTCAGGGGACTGTTGTCTTCTTTGGGATACTCGTTAGTCTGGTGACCCTGGTCATGGACCTGCTGTATGCCTATCTTGACCCACGAATCAGATTGTAGGGAGTGAGAATGTGACTAGTACTGTGAAAGGGGTGTTTCTCTATCTGTCCGAAAGAAAGGATCGTGTCCAGACTTACTCGCGACGGTGGTGGCTCGCAGTTGTCTTTCTGACCCTTCTTGCGCTTCTCACCGTGGGTGGGCTTATCGGCCTGTCTTTGCGCGCCAACAGCGGACTGGGACTTCAGGTTGTATTATCGACCTTCAGCATTGCGTTTCCGCTGTTCTTCGTATGGGTAGTCCTCAAGGCCATGCGTCCAGACAGTTTCCAGCTGGAACGAGGGGCCTATCTTCGCCTCTCTGCGATACTCGCAGCCCTGGTGCTGGCAATTCTGCCAGTCAGTTTCCTGATATCCCCTGATAACCCCTACGGATTCTGGCAGGTGGCTGTTGGCGGGGGAATTGTCCTATCTGCAATCCTGTTTCTAGTATATGAGGGGTATCCGCGGTTGAAAATACATGGATCCCCGGGCCTCTTTTCCACTGCAGGCCTGCTGATTGTGTTTGCTATCGTCTACATGACTATCATATCAAACTGGATAGTTCCCTTCAATCCGTTCAGCATCAATGTAGGCGGTATCCGAGAACCACCCAATCCGAACTTTCCATTGGGTACAACATCCTTGGGCCAGGACATGTTGAGTCGGGTCATTGCCGGGGGTGCCACGATGCTGCAAGTTGCTGTCCTCTCGGTTGTCGTCTGTTTTGGTATTGGAGTACCGGTCGGACTCATCTCGGCTTACTACGGCGGGTATCTGGACCGTGGGATTGGCCTTGCAATGGACAGTATCTTCGCATTTCCCGGTCTTGTGCTGGCCATCGCGATATCGGCTATTCTGGGACCCGGAGTTGTGAACATGGCCATTGCAATCGCAGTGGTGTACATCCCCTCTTACTTCAGAGTGGTCAGAAGTCAGGTGGTGACGATTCGAGAACTGCCCTATGTTGAGGCTGCAGTTGTAATAGGAGCCAAGGACAGGCACATCCTTCTGAGATACATACTGCCTAACGTTCTCCCGTCCGCTGTGGTAATCATGTCAATCAACTTTGCAGATGCGATACTCACAGCTGCTGGACTCACATTTGTTGGACTTGGGTTGCCGATAGACATTGCTGACTGGGGATGGGATCTGACTCTCGGATTCGATGTCCTCATTGTTGGGGCATGGTGGATATCGAGCTTCCCTGGACTCATGATAGTCCTCCTTGCTCTAGGATTCACACTCACGGGGGACGGCCTGAATGAGATATTGACGCCAAAACTGAGGGAGTAAATGATGGCTGACGTTCTATCTATCAGGGACCTAGTTGTCGAATACGAGACCAGACGAGGTACAGCAAGAGCCGTAGACAGAGTCTCACTGACGCTCCCGGAGAATAGGACCCTTGGTCTTGCAGGCGAGTCTGGCTGTGGAAAGTCCACCCTTGGTCGCTCGATCATGCGTCTGGTTCCGTATCCTGGCCGAATCGTGAGTGGCGACATTGTCCTCAACATCGACCATGACCAGCCGTGGAAAGGTGGCATCATTCCGAAGGGAGACATTCGCATTCTTGAGATGAATGACGATCAGATGAGAGCACTTCGCGGCAGCAAGATTGCCTACATCTTCCAAGACCCAATGACATCTTTGAATCCAATGCTCAGCATCGGAGATCACTTTGTTCAGATACAAAAGGCACATGATTCACAGATGGAGGAGACTGAAGCTTTGGAACGCGCGAAGGAGGTCCTGAAGTCGCTGGGGATTAAGGCCGAACGCATCACAGACTATCCGCACCAGTTCAGCGGGGGGATGCGCCAGCGGGTGATGATTGGTCTCTCATTGGTAATGCGTCCCCGGCTCTTGATATCGGATGAACCAACAACATCCCTCGATGTCATAGTTGAGGCCCAGATACTTGAAGAGATTCAGGAACTGAAAGATACCTTCAATCTGACCATGATCCTCATCACACACAATCTTGGTGTTCTGGCTCAGACAGCTGATGATATTGCGATTATGTACGCGGGGCGTCTGGTGGAGAAGAACACGACTGAGGCATTGTTTGAGTTTCCTCAACACCCCTATAGCGAGGCACTTCTCCAGTCAGTCCCTGATGTGACAAGACCAGAGAAGAAGCTCGAATGGATTGCCGGCGCACCACCGGATCTTGTGGACCCGCCACCGGGTTGCATGTACCATCCCCGTTGTTCCCATGCCATGGACATCTGCAAGGTGGAAGAACCACACCTGATTGAGAGCGATGCTGGCGGCTTCGTCGCCTGTCATCTATACGGGAGGAGATAGAATGAAACTGGTTGAAGTCAAGAATGTCAGGAAGTACTTCCCGGTTCAGAAGAGCTTCTTGGAACAGCTCCTGACCAAAGAGCAGACCTTTGTGAAGGCTGTTGATGATGTGTCCTTTGATATCATGAGGGGTGAAGTCCTAGGCTTGGCTGGCGAGAGCGGGTCTGGTAAGACGACCATGGGACGACTGTGCGTTCGCCTCATTGATCCCACAGAGGGCGAGATACTCTACGAGGGGAAAGATATCGCCTCACTTGAGGGCGACGAGCTCCGACGAATGCGACGAAAGATTCAGTTCACATTCCAAGACCCGTCCTCCTCGCTCAATCCCCGTCTGTCTATCGGCGATGCAATTGCAGATGCACTCAGGTTTCAGGGGATAGGCACAGAAGAGGGGCGCAAGGCGCGCGTGGAGCAGGTGCTCGAACAGGTGGGTCTCTCTCCTGCAAGTTCATTCTACAACAGACGTCCGCATCAGCTCTCCGGTGGGCAGAAACAGCGAGTCGTCTTCGGAAGGGCCATTGTCTTGAATCCGGAGTTTGTTGTCACGGACGAACCTGTGGCTATGGTGGATGTGTCAATTAAGGCGCAGCTGCTCGAACTGATGTTGGATCTGAAACGCGAGTTCAATCTCACGTACCTCTTCATCTCTCACGACCTTGCCACGGCTCGGCATGTATGCGACCGGATTGCAATCATGTACCTTGGTAAACTCATCGAGATTGCTGATAAGGACCAGATCTATGAGGACCCACTGCATCCATATACTGAGGGACTCATGAGCGCTATCCCGGTCCCAGACCCCAAGGTCAAGAAGAAGGAGAAGCTCCCACGAGGCGAGATTCCCAGTGCCATCGACCCTCCGAGCGGTTGTCGGTTCCATCCGAGGTGCCCCAAGGCCTTTGACAGGTGTCCGGAAGAGGTGCCAGAGTTGAGGGAGGTAGAGGACGGGCGATACGTGGCATGCCATCTCTACTGAGTGCGCGGATGAACTTAACAGCCAACTTCTGACGCCACCTCTTGCTTCGATATTCCGACTTCTGGCAAATGCATGCGCTCCATTAGTGTTTCTGAAATCCCTTTCAAATCCCTTAATCTGGGATTTCCTTCTGCGACATTCCACCATTCGCCAAAGTACCCAAACGTAGCAACCGGCTTTCAATTCCCTCAATCTGGGATTTCCTTCTGCGACTAGCGCAAGGGCCACCGCTCTCAAGAACCAGTACAACTTTCAATTCCCTCAATCTGGGATTTCCTTCTGCGACCGGGATCATAAGTCTGAGTGGAGCTCACCACTACAAGATGCCTTTCAATTCCCTCAATCTGGGATTTCCTTCTGCGACAGAGGAAAAGCACCAGATGAAAGCGTTCGGCTTCAACACTCCTTTCAATTCCCTCAATCTGGGATTTCCTTCTGCGACGCTGCATCTGGACGGGCTGTTAGCACATTTCGTGTTCCGCTTTCAATTCCCTCAATCTGGGATTTCCTTCTGCGACACTCGCGTCCTACACGGTCTACGACGCTGACGACAACGCTTTCAATTCCCTCAATCTGGGATTTCCTTCTGCGACGTATGTTGTGGCGATGAAATAACGTTTCAAGACTTCAACTTTCAATTCCCTCAATCTGGGATTTCCTTCTGCGACTATCGCATGGTGATAACGAATGAGCAACACGGAAGAAAACTTTCAATTCCCTCAATCTGGGATTTCCTTCTGCGACCTTGAGCTATCTGGGCTTCTTGCCCATGTGCGAGGCTACCTTTCAATTCCCTCAATCTGGGATTTCCTTCTGCGACCTGAGCGATTCCTATGCCCAACATGCTACACATACCGCTACTTTCAATTCCCTCAATCTGGGATTTCCTTCTGCGACAGTGCTTCGAGAGGAACACCACGTCGGCCATGCCTATGGCTTTCAATTCCCTCAATCTGGGATTTCCTTCTGCGACTCGGTCAGGATGGCGAGACGATCCAGGTGACTCCGTATCCTTTCAATTGCCTCAATCTGGGATTTCCTTCTGCGACTTGAGGCTCAACAGGCTTGTGTTGAGGATGAGGCTTATGGTCTTTCAATTCCCTCAATCTGGGATTTCCTTCTGCGACCAAGCACACAGCACAGATTCAGAACTTGCTTGAGAGGGTTCTTTCAATTCCCTCAATCTGGGATTTCCTTCTGCGACTCAGACTAGGCAACCGAGCAGCGAGAAAGACGCAGCGAACCTTTCAATTCCCTCAATCTGGGATTTCCTTCTGCGACTTTGTTGAAGTCGGGTTTCTGTTTCTCGTCCGCGCTTTCAATTCCCTCAATCTGGGATTTCCTTCTGCGACGCGATGACGGACTTGCCGGTGCCGTACTCCTGCGATATCACTTTCAATTCCCTCAATCTGGGATTTCCTTCTGCGACCCCGTTCCTCGCGGAGGGTCTGGAAGGTGCTGGCGTTCTCCTCTTTCAATTCCCTCAATCTGGGATTTCCTTCTGCGACTCATAGAATCGAGACACATCATCATCATCGCGTAACAATCCTTTCAATTCCCTCAATCTGGGATTTCCTTCTGCGACGGCTAGCACTGGACAACATCTCCAAGATCATCGGCCACGCCTTTCAATTCCCTCAATCTGGGATTTCCTTCTGCGACCTGCGCAGTCATGTAGAGTCCCAAATACGTTGGTGCCCCTTTCAATTCCCTCAATCTGGGATTTCCTTCTGCGACGATTTGAATATCTTCTATGAAAACGCAGCTCGTGATGGTCCTTTCAATTCCCTCAATCTGGGATTTCCTTCTGCGACCATTCGCGAAGAACTTCACAGTCTTGCACGGAAGATAGCTTTCAATTCCCTCAATCTGGGATTTCCTTCTGCGAC
>CAZLEV010000004.1:0-53371 GCA_964558645.1 uncultured archaeon | reverse complement strand
CTTTCAATTCCCTCAATCTGGGATTTCCTTCTGCGACCGGGAGGTCAATCGGTTGAAGAAACCAGTGATCACAGACTTTCAATTCCCTCAATCTGGGATTTCCTTCTGCGACTGTTCTATTTTCCAGATGAAGATGGCGATTTCACAGCTAGCTTTCAATTCCCTCAATCTGGGATTTCCTTCTGCGACGCGCTTGGATATGATGAAGTTGACATTGAAATAATGCTCTTTCAATTCCCTCAATCTGGGATTTCCTTCTGCGACCGGCATAGGCCACCTATTAGATACTATAGCCTGTGTATTCCTTTCAATTCCCTCAATCTGGGATTTCCTTCTGCGACATCCGATCCATCACGCGAAAGACCTCGTGAATCGGATTCTCTTTCAATTCCCTCAATCTGGGATTTCCTTCTGCGACTGCGTTCGGCTATGAACCCAGTTAGGGTCAAGCGTCCTGCTTTCAATTCCCTCAATCTGGGATTTCCTTCTGCGACGGAGGTTCTGAAGTTGACTGTGTCACCTAGACAGATATACTTTCAATTCCCTCAATCTGGGATTTCCTTCTGCGACCTGTGGACTGAGGGTTTTATATATGTCGAGGAAATGAAGATCTTTCAATTCCCTCAATCTGGGATTTCCTTCTGCGACCAGAACAAAGGGCAAGGCTGAAAGTCGAGGAAGACCTCAACTTTCAATTCCCTCAATCTGGGATTTCCTTCTGCGACCCGAAGCTAGTATACGGACGCATGAAGCGCGTCCGCTACTTTCAATTCCCTCAATCTGGGATTTCCTTCTGCGACGTCCCCGAGAACTCGTCAGGCGGAGTTGCTCCTCCATCTCTTTCAATTCCCTCAATCTGGGATTTCCTTCTGCGACACTACCTCATCGTCATATTCTGCTTCGAGTGCAAGGCTGCTTTCAATTCCCTCAATCTGGGATTTCCTTCTGCGACTGAAAGTCAACGCACTACCCATCGTGATTGCCATCGTCCCTTTCAATTCCCTCAATCTGGGATTTCCTTCTGCGACACGATCTGTTGCGGGCACAAGGACTCGGGCACATCTACTTTCAATTCCCTCAATCTGGGATTTCCTTCTGCGACTCTTCATCCTCGTGCAGCGGCACGGCGAGAATGTACTCACTTTCAATTCCCTCAATCTGGGATTTCCTTCTGCGACACCCGCATCTGGGCAGTGGGTCGAGGAGCTAGCATTGGCCTTTCAATTCCCTCAATCTGGGATTTCCTTCTGCGACATCCTGCGGGGTACGTGATGGCATCGAAGTAGACCTCGTCTTTCAATTCCCTCAATCTGGGATTTCCTTCTGCGACATGGAGTGGCGATATTTGCGAAGGGCAAGGACAAGTGGGTACTTTCAATTCCCTCAATCTGGGATTTCCTTCTGCGACGGAATCTTGATCATTTGAAGCGACCTCCTAGGAAGAGATCTTTCAATTCCCTCAATCTGGGATTTCCTTCTGCGACGTGCAGCATTTAACGGTCTGGGAATCGCAAATTATGTTTCCTTTCAATTCCCTCAATCTGGGATTTCCTTCTGCGACTCAAGGATACCTACGGTGGCACCCTGACCGACCAGGTGTCCTTTCAATTCCCTCAATCTGGGATTTCCTTCTGCGACTCATTCTATGGGCAAAGCGAAAACGCCTTGGGTACTGGATCTTTCAATTCCCTCAATCTGGGATTTCCTTCTGCGACCTTCGACCCGCAGGATGATAGGCTCTTCCCGTGGCTAGCCCTTTCAATTCCCTCAATCTGGGATTTCCTTCTGCGACATGAATAGATCGTTAAGGTAGCAGTGAATCTGTGAATCACCTTTCAATTCCCTCAATCTGGGATTTCCTTCTGCGACAGATGCTTTTCGTAGGCGTCCCAATACTTGGGCAGAACGCTTTCAATTCCCTCAATCTGGGATTTCCTTCTGCGACGAAGTGGAGAATCAGAAGAATAAGAGGCCAATTCCCTTTCTTTCAATTCCCTCAATCTGGGATTTCCTTCTGCGACGAGTACACCGCAGTGTCCGCCAAGTGGAGCCTCGACACCCACTTTCAATTCCCTCAATCTGGGATTTCCTTCTGCGACCTCCGTCTGTCCCTGGCAGCATAGCGGGCACGGAGCATCTTTCAATTCCCTCAATCTGGGATTTCCTTCTGCGACTCGACGATCATGCACGTGGGCTCGGTGAGTGCCATGTCCCCTTTCAATTCCCTCAATCTGGGATTTCCTTCTGCGACTCTGTCAGCTGCGAAGGTGGTTATCGAAGACCCTACTGCTTTCAATTCCCTCAATCTGGGATTTCCTTCTGCGACTAGTCGTTGCTCCCAAGGCTTCAGGTCGTTTACGATATCTTTCAATTCCCTCAATCTGGGATTTCCTTCTGCGACCTACCTGTAGGTCAAAATACTATGAAAAATACTATCCACTTTCAATTCCCTCAATCTGGGATTTCCTTCTGCGACGAAATTAAACCTTGGCAGTTTGAGTGCGTTCCTAAGCAGATACTTTCAATTCCCTCAATCTGGGATTTCCTTCTGCGACAGGATTCGTCCGCTGATCAGCATCTATTCGGTCATATCAACTTTCAATTCCCTCAATCTGGGATTTCCTTCTGCGACGGAGTGATACACGAAATGACAACCGATTTCACCCATATCCTTTCAATTCCCTCAATCTGGGATTTCCTTCTGCGACTCTAAGGCTTAATCAAACACCCAACCCGCCTTACGTGGTCTTTCAATTCCCTCAATCTGGGATTTCCTTCTGCGACGGAGTCGGGTTTCAAATCGGCAAAGAAGTCGAAGAACAACTTTCAATTCCCTCAATCTGGGATTTCCTTCTGCGACCATGCTCTGTCACCTCATGGAGTGCCAGGGCATCAAAGAGCTTTCAATTCCCTCAATCTGGGATTTCCTTCTGCGACCCTGGAGCGGTACTGTTCGTTCCTCCACTGCCACCACCAACTTTCAATTCCCTCAATCTGGGATTTCCTTCTGCGACCACACCCTGAAGAGGCCGACTCGCTCGAAATGTCCTCTCTTTCAATTCCCTCAATCTGGGATTTCCTTCTGCGACATGTGTTTCGCAAACTGCCGGGTGTGAGCCCGCAATAGCCTTTCAATTCCCTCAATCTGGGATTTCCTTCTGCGACTCGGATGCCCCCCGTCGAATCTCATGCGCATCGGAATCGCTTTCAATTCCCTCAATCTGGGATTTCCTTCTGCGACTGGGAATATCGTGATTGCTACTCCAAAATGTGTCAAATGTACCTTTCAATTCCCTCAATCTGGGATTTCCTTCTGCGACGGCAGATTGAGTACGGTAAGGCGGATGCTTCTCTCTGATCTTTCAATTCCCTCAATCTGGGATTTCCTTCTGCGACCCGCAGGTTCTTCGCCCCTTTTAGGGAGAAAAGGCCTCATAAACCTTCTCTCGGCAGAGCGCGGCGGGGGTCGTCATTCTGCATGGTCCTTTATAAGGAGCCCCAACTCGCGATGGTTAATCTCAGATCCTTGCATTCTACCGAGTTTTGCTGCGTCACAAGGTTCTGAAGCAGAACTGCGAAGCTCATCCCTGAACGGCTATGTGTCTGGTGGTACCAGGTGTTGTCCTAAGCATCCACGGAAACTACACATCTGTTGGCTCTGGTGGGCGTATTGTTTATCGTGTGGTTATCTCCAGAAGAGCATGTTTTGGTCGAGCCCTCTAGCGTTCCAATCATGAAGCATCTCAACTATCCGTGATGTGGAGCCGTGTTCCGGCCGGAACTCCACGATCAACCATCGGAGGTCATGGATCAATTCACCTAGGCCCTCGAGCACCTTCTGCTCAGCGCCCTCCACATCCACCTTGAGAATATCGATGTGGTCGAAGATGGAGTCGAGCCGAACAGTGGGGACCTTCCGTATGCTTCGCGTCCCTCCTTGCGGGTAGAGTGATGAACGAGTGGAGATTCTTGTTTCAAAGAACGTTGCCTCTCCATCCTGGTTACTCACAGCCATCTGATGGACCTCTGCTTCGATGTTGTTTCTTGAGAGATTCTCTTCAAGAATCCGAGCGACCCAGGATACAGGCTCAAAGGCATGAATCTTGGCGCCTCTTTCTCCAGCAATCAGAGAGTGATAGCCAATGTTGGCCCCGACATCTATGAAGACATCCCCCTCCCGAACATGACTCGCCAAGAACGCGGTCGTTTCAGGTTCATAAACGCCATGATAGTACATGTTCAGAGAGGCTCCCGAGTCCATGTCCAGAATCATCTCATGACCTCGAACAGAATGACGTACAAATCTGTGCCTATGCAGAAGCCAACGTTTGTAACGATGGCGGATGAAGCTCACGGTTGATATTCTCCAGAGTTACGGTGAGAGTATTGCCAAGCTTATTTGCTTCTCCATGCTCTCAATTGCTAGATTGTTGCCGTGTGGATGGCCGGACTGTGAAGCGGCAGACCTTCTGATAAACGTTCTCACGGGGTATCGACAGTGAGAGTCGATGCAGAAGCAAGATTGTGGTACGCTTTCGGGACGTTGCCATGTCATAATATTCTAAGGGGAAGTTACCGAGCCGAAGGATGACCAGCTATATGTCTTGCAGTACCGGGTCTCATCCTGAGCATCCACGGAAACTACACATCTGTTGGCTCTGGTGCGCGTATTGTCTGTCGTGTGTTTATCTCCAGAAGAGCATGTTTTGGTCGAGCCCTCTAGCATTCCAATCATGAAGCATCTCAACTATCCGTGATGTGGAGCCGTGTTGCGGCCGGAACTCGACAATCAACCATCTGAAATCATGAATCAAGTCACCCAGGCCCTCGAGCACCCTGTGCTCAGCGCCCTCCACATCCACCTTGAGAATATCGATGTGGTCGAAGATGGAGTCGAGCCGAACAGTGGGGACCTTCCGTATGCTTCGCGTCCCTCCTTGCGGGTAGAGTGATGAACGAGTGGAGATTCTTGTTTCAAAGAACGTTGCCTCTCCATCCTGGTTACTCACAGCCATCTGATGGACCTCTGCTTCGATGTTGTTTCTTGAGAGATTCTCTTCAAGAATCCGAGCGACCCAGGATACAGGCTCAAAGGCATGAATCTTGGCGCCTCTTTCTCCAGCAATCAGAGAGTGATAGCCAATGTTGGCCCCGACATCTATGAAGACATCCCCCTCCCGAACATGACTCGCCAAGAACGCGGTCGTTTCAGGTTCATAAACGCCATGATAGTACATGTTCAGAGAGGCTCCCGAGTCCATGTCCAGAATCATCTCATGACCTCGAACAGAATGACGTACAAATCTGTGCCTATGCAGAAGCCAACGTTTGTAACGATGGCGGATGAAGCTCACGGTTGATATTCTCCAGAGTTACGGTGAGAGTATTGCCAAGCTTATTTGCTTCTCCATGCTCTCAATTGCTAGATTGTTGCCGTGTGGATGGCCGGACTGTGAAGCGGCAGACCTTCTGATAAACGTTCTCACGGGGTATCGACAGTGAGAGTCGATGCAGAAGCAAGATTGTGGTACGCTTTCGGGACGTTGCCATGTCATAATATTCTAAAGGGAAGTTACCGAGCCGAAGGATGAACAGCTATGTGTCTTGCAGTACCGGGTCTTGTCCTGAGCATTGATGGTGACTACGCTTCTGTAGACTTCGGGGGCGTGAAGAAGCAGGTCTGTGTCAGTCTTCTCCCTGATCTCACCGAGGGTGAGTACGTCATCGTCCACACAGGTTACGCCATCGAGAAGCTCAAGCCTGAAGAGGCCAAGAAGACCCTTGCACTGTTCGAGGAGATGGCTGAACTGGCCTCTGGCATGAAGCAGTAAACAGATTTTTCAAGCACACACCCGCCTCTTTCTCGTGATATTCCATGACCGATACCCTAGAGAGCATCATGGCCGAGCTACGAGAGCGAGTGAACACTCCCGATACTGAGACCGAGGTCTCGGACAACGAGGTTCAGGAACTCATCTCCAACACCGTGGTCGTCATGCCCGCAGGGGGTAAGGGCACGCGGATACGCGCTGAGACCCAGAGCGATGAGATCAACAAGGTCATGATCAGCCTTGACGGCAAGGAGAGCATGATTGAGAAGTGCATTCGCGAATATGCAGCGATTGGCATCAAGAAGTTCGTGGTGCTGACCGGCTTTCTTGCTCACGTGGTTGAGGAGCACCTTGGCAACGGGTCGCGATGGGGTGTGCAAATCCAGTACTCGGAGGACCCCGATGGAAGGAAGGTCGGGAACGCAGGCGCCATCCTCAATGCCCTGAACAACGGGAGCATAGACGACTCGATGACCTCCATCATCCACAATCCTGACGATGTCATTGTTGGCATGGACCGCCCCTACGGCGAGGTGTTTCTTGAGGGACAGGTCAAGGCGCGCAAGAACGGGTGCATTGCCACATTTGTGGTGGTCCCTGAGACCCCCTTCCAGTACTCTGGCATGATCATCGAGAAGGGGAAGGTACGAGATATCACAAAGTATCCCCCTGTGGCCATCCCCGCTCATACAGGGATAACGGTCTTCGACCCTGAGGTCTATGAGTATTTCAGGGACCTGGTCTCACTGGAGGTGGAGTCCTCCTTCGAGAACGTGGTTGCCCCGGTCATCGCGAGCGAGGAGCGGCTGTTCGCAATCAACATCCCCGCAGGCACATGGATACCGGTGAACAACCTTAAGGGTCTTGAGAAGGCAAGGTCTGAACTGCAGTCAGACTGATCGGAATGGACTGTCTCCCTGAAGAACCGATTGCTTCGATGGAGCGCCAAGAGATCTGGAGTGATGAGCAACGATGAAGAGCGTGATTATACCCACACTTAACGAAGAAGAGAATATCGGGCGACTCATTGACGCTATCTACTCTTTCGTTGACCCCTCTGACACCGCGATCATTGTGGTCGATGATAACAGCTCCGATGGCACCCAGCAAGTGGTGCAGAGAAAGACTGAGGAGTTTCCAAACCTTGGTCTGATTGTGAGGACCCACGAGCGGGGGCTAGGGAGTGCGGTGAGATGCGGGGCGGAGGCTGCTGACGAGGGAATCACGGTCGTCATGGATGCGGACTTTTCCCATCACCCGCGCTTCATTCCGGACATGATCGAACGAGTCAAGGCAGGCTACGATGTTGTGGTGGGGTCGCGATATGTTCCCGGCGGAGAGATTGTGGGATGGCCGGGCAGTCGCAAGGCAGTGAGCAAGGGCGCCACGATGATTGCGCGGCTCTCTCTTGGAGTTCCTTTGAAGGATCCAATGAGTGGCTTCGTCTGCGTTAGGTCGCCACGTCTTCTTGTGGGCGGGTTCGATTATGCTGACTACAAGTTTGTGCTTGAGCTCGTTGCGAGGAATCCCCGTCTTCGCGTCGCTGAGGTTCCCATCGTCTTTCGGGACCGGGCCTACGGTGAGAGCAAGCTCGGCAGCGGCACCATCGTGCAATACCTGCTGCTTGTGGCCCGCCTGTTCTTCGGTGTCGGTATCGAGCGAAGTGCTGCCATCTTCACACGAGGGGGAACCGAGAATAGATGAGAGAGATATCCGCGACCCTCAAGGTGGATGTCCTGTTTGTCGTTTCTGTGGCGTTGAACGCCTTCATGGTGGTGGCTCTGCGGAGTCTGGGCAGCCAGATGTACCCGTTCTTCATCATCATATACGCCTGGATAGCGGTCTACGCACTGTATCTGGCAGCAGTGCTGTACAAGCAGAGGGTGTCAGATGCACCTCTTCTCGACAGCCGCCACGCCCTGGCAATATGCACTATCATGGCCATCTCGATCCGCCTGTTGTTTCTGGGCTTTCAGGACCACATCTCACTTGATGCTCACTGGTACCTGAACTTCGGGCGGTTCATGCAGATGGGAGAGCTGCCGTACACTGGGTTCTACTTCCCGTATCCGCCTGTCTTCGCCTACTTCATCGGTGCGATATCTTGGTTTGCGCCAACCGTTGACAGCTTCAGGGTTCTCGCAATCATCATGGACGCAGCTGTGCTTCTGGTTCTCTGGAAGATTGCCAACCGACTGAATGGCCCGGAAGCAGCCTCTCTTGTTGCACTCGCCTATGCGCTTCTTCCTATCGCCATCATCGAGTCAGGTTGGAACGGACATTTCGAACCGCTGACCAATCTGCTTCTTCTTCTGGCAATCTGGTTCATGCTTGCGCGAAGAGAGGTGCCTGCTGGTGCCTTTCTCGGCCTGGCTGCGGCCACGAAGATCTATCCCATACTTCTCTTTCCAATCATGTTCTTCTACTTCAAAGGATGGACTGGGAGGCTCCGTTTCCTTGTGGTGACGGTTCTGACAGGGGCATTGACGTTCCTTCCCTTTGTCCTACCCCCTCTGTTAGGATCCGGCGGGGGCTCGGACGGTCCAGTTCAGGGCGGTTCGCTTAACCCCTTCCTTGCTCTCTTAGGCTCACTGTTCAGCCTCCACCCTCAAGACCTTGCAGTGACAGTCTTTGCAATGGTCGGTATTGCAGTCGGTTCAGTCATCGTTGTCAGGGAGCTCCTCTCAGGGGAACGCGAAGCAAGAGACACATCGTACAATCTTGTGGCCATCACTCTGGGTATCGTACTCATCGTCATGGGTGTGATTGCTGGCACCTATCCCCTCTTGCCTGCCGCTAGAATGCTCTACTGGCGGTATCCCGTAGATGTGGGCATAGTCAGGGGTCTCACGGCCGGTGGAATAGGCCTCTCAGTTGTGCGGCTCGGCTACAAGGAGATGAGGAGGGAGAGCAAGCATTCTGTGACAGTGCAGTCCCTCTTCATGCTGGTTGCCGCTACAATCCTGCTCTTCGCATCGCTATCGCGCGATGTGTTCTACGGATGGTACTTGCTCTGGGCTGTTCCCTTTGTGCTCCTCCTCAAGAACAAGAAGATGGGCCTGACCCTCCTGCTCTGCATCCTTCTCATCTATCCGTCGTACACCCACGATAACTTTGCATCTCTCGGGTATCAGGAGGAACGCATCTGGAGTGATGAGATGATGGATGTTCGTGGCTGGAGCGTCTATGTGAATACCTCGGACACAGGGATTCCGCAAAGCTCGATACGTGCAGGAGTCTACACTGTGGGTGAGCGAGGTCGTTTCTGGTTTGACACCACTGAGGTAGATGATGAGACCCTGCTGGAGAATGTCAGTATCGAGTACTCTAAGAGCATCTATGTGCTGTTCGATGAGAGCACCGAGTTTGTGACGCGGATCAAGGCAACATGGGACCCAACCTTCGGCAGGCACAGTGACCTCTCTCTCAGCTATGTTGGCATCGACCAGGACCATACTTTCATCAATGGAACGATAATTCCTCAGACAAGTATCTTCACGAACCTCACATCTGTGCTGTGGCGTCACTCGTTGGCGTTGTGGCACGAGGGAGTTGACGCCGGCGCCATCTACAACATCACCCTTACTGTCCACCCGCAGAGAGCGGTTCGGTCTGCATACTATGTTGACTACTTCTATACCACGTATGGTGGGCCGTTCGATCCCCTCTACTTCGCCATAACTCCCGTTCTCGTAGCCCTTGCCCTGTTGTCGTACGTCATACTGGACCGTGAGCTGACACGAGAAGACCCGCAGGGCACGGCATTGAGAGAGTCATAATCTATATGTAGAAGAAGGTAGTAGCCCTAGTACCCTGTTCAGGAGAGGACCGACCCAGTGCCGAAGGTGGAACGTATCGCAGTCTTCGTGGAGCATTTTCCGCCCTTCTTAGGCTCCGATAGGACCGTCTACGAGCTCGCAACACGGGTCGCTCAGAGAGGGGTGAAGGTGCACTTTGTTGCCACACAGCCATTGAGGTATCTCGTTGGTCAGCGGCCAGATGATTGGGCATATAAGGAGAACTGGAGCGGTCCGCCCCCGGACATCCATCCGAATGTGACGGGCGAGTATCTGCTACTGAACAGGTATCTTGAGGTGATGTGGCGTAAGTTTCCTCCCATTGCCTATCTCATCACCATTGCCCTCTTTACACTCAGCGGCATTCGTGCCATTCTCAAACATCAGGCCGATCTTGTCGTGTCCGCCCATGCCTCTCCCATCGTAGGCGTGGTGGCACTCCTCTCTGCTAGGATGTCTCTGAGACCTATCATGATGGGGTGCCCCGACTGGATGGCGGCGTATGCTGCAAGTCTGGTCGATGAGAGCATCTCAAGTCTTGGACCCGTATTGTTGCAGCTCGCAGAGAACCTTCTCTATCGGCTATCGAACCGTGTCTTTGCCGCGACTCATTTCCTAGAACGTCTGCTTGTCGGTTATGGCATTCCATCCGAGAAGATAGTAGTCATTCCAAATGGTGTTGATGTCACCAACTTTCGTCCAGATGTGGCAACGGATGCGATTGATGAGAAGTATCGCCTTGGTGACCGGTGCATCATTCTCTTCACAGGTCATCTCGAGGAATGGGCAGGAGTGTCAGCGGTCTACGACTTGGCAAAACGTCTTGACGAAGACTTTCGCGGTTCTCTGATTCTTCTTGTTGGCTCCGGGGATCCATCTACGGGTCTTCTGAAGAAGATGATCCGCGACAATCTGGGGCACATGTTCGTCCACGCAGGGCTTCATCCCTTCGAGGATATGCCGATGTTCACTGCTGCGGCCGACATAGCCCTCTGCATATTTCCCGATAGCCCTGTGTCCCATGCTGCATCTCCGCTAAAGCTATTCGAGTACATGGCCGCAGCCAATGCAGTTGTTGCAACTCGCGTGGCAGGTACTGCAGAAGTCCTTGATGAGTCCACTGGGGTATTGGTCAAGCCTGGGGCAGTGGATCAAATCTGTGATGCGGTGGTGGACCTGTGCAGGGATGAAGAGAAGAGGAAGCGGTTAGGAAGACAGGCGCGGAAGTGCGTCGAGAAGAAGTACTCCTGGTGGGACTTGTCTGAGGTGTTTCTCTCCGAATGCGAGAAGGTCTCTCGAGGGCCGGTTGTCCCTTTGCCCAGAGTTCGGCACAGCGCTATCTGATGGCTCTGGATGGTGGTCATGCCATTGAGAATTATTCAAGTGATAATGTCTGTGCGTAGTTCCGGAGAGTCCTCTTTCCTGCAAGTTCCCAGGTCTCTGTCGAAGCATATTCGCTTATTCGACGACCAATACGTTCTCTTAACTCGGGGTTTCTCAGAAGGCCGATGAGCGTTGTTGCAAGGTCATCCGAGTCTCCACCTCTGAAGAGGACGAGATTCCCTCCAAGAGTATCCCTCATATGGAGGCCTACGTCAGATGCTACGATTGGTACTCCGTACCTTGCGTAGTTGTGTGCCGGTCCGCTCGCTCCCACACTCTCTCCGTACGGTAGAACGATGACGGCTGCGGCGGCGAAATACAGCGGAACGAGCTCTTCTTCGATATACTCGCTCCTGAACTCAACGCAGTCTTCCAGATGCAGTTCTGTCCGTAGTGCTCTGAGTTCCTTCAGGTACCTCCTGCCATCTGCATCAAGAGGGCGACCTGCAATCAGAAGCAGAGCATCCTTTGTTTCTGACCTGACTCTCCTCATGGCCTTGATTGCCGTTTCGATTCCCTTACCTCTTCGTATGAATCCAAAGACTAGAATGACCGTCTTGCCCTCGAGATCTAGCTCAGACTTGGCATTGTCTGTATCTGGGACTCTTCTCACAGCCTGGCAAGGATGTGGAATCTCAAGAATCTCGTCCGGATTGACATCGTAGTTGATCAGATAGTGGGTTCGGAGTGCGGAGCCAATCGCTGCCGTGCTCAACTGTACTGTTGTCGTTCCGGAGTCTAGGAGCCTGTTATATAGCCTAAACATCGAGCTTGCCAAGAAGGTAAATCTCCTCAGAAGTCCATAGGTCTGTACTCTCTCCTTCACCTGATATGGCATCCAAGTACTATGTAGTGTCACCGTTGTGCTGATTCCCGATAGCTTGAGAAGCAGGAGTAGAAGCAGCATCGGCTCTCCGAAGAGCCCCCCAAAGACCTCCCTGTCGGGCCCGAACTGGACATGAACAATGTGTGGTCTTAGGTTGCGGATTTGTCTGCAGAGCTGGAATGGGTAAAATGGGTCATGAGGGTTCCAGATGAGATGCGTATGGACGCGATTGCTCTTCGAGTCCAGGACGTCCGCCTCTGGGGTGCTTATCGCGTGAATCTCTATGTCCTTGTGCTGCTCGAGTTCCCGGATGAGGGACGCAGTATACGGCGATTCACCTGTCTGGATCGGGGGCAATGTAGATATGATGACCACGCGCAACATGATGCTCATATCACCATACCGGACACATTCAAAAGAATTGCCCATATCCAAGAATCGGATCTGATCACATGACTGAGGCGCCAGTTGATTCAGCACGAGGGACCACCGCCCTTCTGGGCCAGTCGGTCTTCTCAGGGCTCTTCAGAGTCATCAATATCATGATTCTGACCCGTCTCCTCCTTCAAGCAGAGATGGGGCAGGTGGCTGTTTTGTCCATCATCTACGGCTTTCTGCAGTTCCTTGGAACAGCAGGGCTTAACCATGCTGCACCCCTCGTTGTCAGTGAGGATGTACGGTTGGGTCGGCTCTCTCGAGTCCGTAGCTTTCTCAAACACTCCTTGGGAATCGTGCTGGCCACATCCTTCTCACTAGTCGTCGTGGTCGGACTGATGGGCCCCTGGCTTATCGCCACTGGCGTTCTGAGTAGTGACCTGTTGCTCTTCGCACTGCTAGTGGCTCCATTCTCAGCCCTGGAAGCATTTCTAGACTCGTTTCTGCTGGCACGGTACAAGGTCCGTTCGTTGGCCGGTGGTAGACTTGCATTTGATATCTCTCGTGTACTCGCTACAGTAGGACTTGTCATGGCAGGATTTGGTGTCCTCGGCGTTGTTGTCGGTTGGCTCCTTGGCGAACTTGTGGCCTGTCTGGGATTCGGTCTATCAGCTGTGAGGGGACTACCAACAGAATCTGATCCCATTGAGATGAGACCGATTCTCGCCTTTGCCCTCCCGAATCTGGCCTTCCAGACAGTGGATGTGACGATGCAAAACACGGACAGAGTCATACTGCTGTACCACACCGACCTGGCAAGCCTCGGAGTTTATGACGTGATTCTGGGGATGCTGTTTCTCATGAGTTTCGTATCTCTGTCGATATCTACCTCTCTCTACCCGGTGCTCACACGCCTCAGGGTTGACGCGTCAGAGGTCGGTGGGGCCGAGTCCGCCATGAGCAGAGGCACCGCAACCCTACTACGTTACGTATTGATGCTCCTCTTCCCTCTGGCAATGGTTGTGTCTTTGAACTCCAATGGAATCCTTAAGGAGGTCTATGGTGCCTCTTATGCAGGATTTCCAGATGCGCCTCTCTCCCTCTCACTCCTCGTCTTTGCCTATTGCCTGTGGGGCCTTACCTATTGCATTCACACAGTGTTGAGGTCAGTGGGGGAATCAAAGTTCTTCATAGTTGTGGGCCTCGCCATCATCATCTTCGAGATAATTGGGTGCTGGTATCTGACTGCATTGCTTGGTGTTTTCGGTGCTGCCCTCATCCGATGTTTGTATGTGATTGCGCTCTTTGGGGCATCCCTCTTACGACTCAGGCAACTCGGTGTTGTCGGAGTGGGTCCAAGCAGACAAACAGCCCTCCGCATTCTCATCTCTTCAATCATCGCAGGTTTGACACTTCGACTCATTGGATTCGAAGGGCTTGCTCAGTTGGCCATCTGGGGCATCCTTTCACTTGTGCTCTATCTCCTTCTTCTACTGCTGCTACGTGAGCCCACCAGATTCGATTTCAGAGTGGCCAGATCAATCCTGCCTACTACTCTTCATCCATTCGTGGAGAGGCTGGAGCGGCACTTCTCGTCTTAGTATGGATGAGTCATCTTTTCCACATTGTGATGTACTCGTCAGCCAGTCTCTCCCATGTGTATTGCTTAGAGAAGTCCCTGGCTCTCTTCGCTAGTCTTGTCCGCAGCCCACTGTCTTCATAGAGCCTTCGGATCTCTTCTGCGACTCCCTGGGCGCTGGTCTGTATCGAGATAGGACCCCCAGCGCGGCGCACTGCAAGGAGATAGCGATGTCGAAGGTATGTTGTTGCCACACCGATGACAGGGACACCCATCATCATCGACTCAAGGATTGAGAGGTATCCGGGTGAGAGAGATGCGAGTCTTCCATCGATACTTCCGGCTGGGTCGTCAACCACACCCGTCAGGACAATATCGAGGTCTTCCCGCCTGGATATCCGATCTATCTCATCCATCAGACTGCCACCTCCACAGACTGTCAGTGGTATCTTGAGGTTGTATTTCTCTCTGAGATATCGGAGTGCCTGGATATAGGTCATGATTCCAGTGTCGGACTCCAGCCTTCCCACATAGACAAGGCCTTTGGACTCTGAGGAGCTGCCATCGCGCTCGTGTACTGCACCCAGAGACATATGTCCGCAGCTGATACCGTAGATGTCCTCGATAAACCTCCCGATGCAGAGCGAGTCCTCTGCTATTCTGTCGGCTAGATGTCTTATCAGCTTCCAGACGAGGGGTACCGGGTCTTGCTCGTAACCGTGGAATGTCATGAATGGGCGCTTTGGGATGAGTGAAACGAGGGGAATCCACCAGAACACCAGAGGGGTGACATCGTGGACATGGAGAATGTCGCAGGGAGTGATTTGGTGCGCCACTGAACGGATGTAGCGCCAGACCGCGATGGGGCTTCTCTCCTGACCGTGGGGTATCCGTATGATGGTACACTCGTCTCTCTCTTCGAAAGGTCGAAGTCCCTTTCTATGGCTGGCCGTTAGAACTGTGAATCTGTAGTGTTGGCTACCGAGGGTCTTGAATAGATTCTCCAGATGTTTCTCAACACCTCCAACTGCAGGCCGGTATCTCTCCACCAACATCAGAACATGCTTTCTCTGGTCCACGGCTGACCCTGAAGATGTTTGGCCCCTGTCTGCTATTGAGCATATTGGTCGTCCTTTGAAATAGGCGTCAGTCTTCTTGGCGCTATCTCTGCCGCAGGAGGAACAATGCCGGATGGAACACGCCCTACGAAATGGTTAATTGGAGAGCTCAATGAGTGTTGAGCCATGAAGTGGTTTCGCTCAGAGTTGGCCAAGGGTGTAGGCCTGCTAGGTATCTTTCTTGTCTTGATTGTGACTGTGAATCTGTTGACTCCCTACTCCGTTTCCCAGCCCGGATATACACTTGTGGATATCGGGACACTGGCAGACAACCCCCTTCCCTTAGAGGGACATCGGATATCTTCGAGTGCAGGTATCATAGACACAGATGCCCAGGGTTCTTACTCTATAGCACACACTGCTGAAGGAGTCCTTCTGGTCTTCTCGCAGTCAGCAGGTGTTCCAGAGAAGGGAGATCATGTGCTGTTCCGCGGCATATCGTGGGTGTCATCAAACAACTCGATAGTCGTGGAGGAGGTCTACATCCACCAATCATACAGCTCCATAATACGGTCCATCCCTGGAATCGTCTTATTTGTTGCACTCTTCTTTGCAGTCTTCACTGTGGATTGGAAGAGAGTGGCATTCGTGGTGCGGAGGTAGGATGATGCCCGACGTACTCACCCATCTTCTGTTTGGCGTATCGCTTGCGATGCTGATTCGAAGAGATGACAATAGACCCGAACAGATGTTGATTGTTCTCGGTGCTGTCATCATAGATATTGAGCGGCCTATAACGTGGTTGCTGGCCGCGACCGAGCTCTACTGGCTGAACCTGGTACGAGCCACACATTCAATTCTAGGAGCTGTAGTCTTAGCGTACTTTGCCGCAGCGTGCTTCCAAATGGAGCGGACCTCTTTCCTGAAGCGATTCCAACTCATCTCGATTGGTTGTGCAAGTCACCTCTTCATGGACTTAACAATGCACCCATGGATCGAAATGGGACTCCGTCTATTCTATCCTCTTGGGATTCCCTTCTCATTTGGCCTTTTCTGGTCAGACTACTGGTGGTATCCTCTGTATGGGGCAGTATTTCTTCTCGCTGCTACGACCATACGATATGTTCCAGCACTATTCCAGAGAGAATATTCACCCACGGATGCTTGATATAGCGTCTACTAGAACGATCCGCCCTCTTTAGCACTCACCAAAGCGTGCTTTTCTACTACGTTTCAGACTTCTTTGTTCTGCCCACAGTGATGTACTGGATTGAGGACGGAACCTCCTCTTCCGAGAAGACCCTCCTGCCGTCGACCAGAACAGCACTCTTCATGAATCTGGTCAGTCCAGAGAGACCTGTTTCCTTGTACACTGGCCAGTCTGTCACAAGGACTGCAGCATCCGCATCGGTGAGGCTTTCCTCTAGGTCGTTAGTCGCTTCCACGCCGTTCGGCAGCTCGAGCTTCTGCACTATCCTAGGGGCTAGAGGATCGTGTACCCTGACGATTGACCCTCTGTTCTGCAGGAGTTCAATTACTCTGAGCGCCGGCGAGTATCTCGTATCGTCCGTATTGGGCTTGAATGCGAGTCCCAGGACTGTAACCCTCTGCATGGATAGATTTCCAAGTAGGCTCTCAAGCATGTTCACAAGCCTAAGCGGCCGTTGCTTATTCACGGTGTCCACCGCACTCAGGATGGGAGTACTGATGCCTAAGTCCTCTGCAACTCGCATGAGTCCGAGTGTATCCTTTGGGAAGCAAGACCCACCGTATCCCGCACCGGAGCCAAAGAATCTGGGGGATATCCTGCTATCAAGTCCAACGCACTTCATCACCTCACCAATATCCGCTCCGGGAATCTGTTCAGCTATGTTTGCAATCTCGTTGGAGAATGATATCTTGGTGGCGAGGAAGCTATTGCTCGCATACTTACATAGCTCCGCGGATTCGATGTTTGTATGCAAGTAGGGCCCTGAGTCTTTGTCGATGATTGGCTCGTAAATGCTCCGTACCACTTCGAACTCCTTCGAGGTCGTGCATCCTATGACTGTTCTGTCCGGGTTCTTCGAGTCATCAAGGGCTGTACCTTCCCGCAGGAACTCCGGGTTGAACACAACCCCAGCTCTGTCCAGAAGATGCTGGTCTTCGATACGGTCAACGAGATACCTTCGTGTGGTTCCTGGAGGAACCGTGCTTTTCATAATGATGACCAGATAGTCCTTGAGCAGTTCATCGAGATGATTCATGATGAAGTCGGCCGCACTCTCCACCTGTGAGAGGTCTACTGATCCGTCAGAACCGGATGGTGTGCCAACACAGATGAAGACAGCATCCATAGGGCCAATCTCGTCGCTGGTATGAAGTGCTCTAAGCTTTCCCTCTGCTAGGCGTTCCTTCAGAAGAGTGTCAAGTCCACGCTCATATATGGGCGATTCGCCTCGATTTATCGCCTCGACCCTCGCTCGGTCTATCTCCAGCAAGCGAACCTCGTGAGATTCGGAAAGGACCACACCTGTAGAGAGCCCGACGTAGCCGGCACCGATGATTAGAATCTTCATTTTTAAACTTCACATTCCCTCGTAGAATTCAGTTATTGCGCCAACCACATACTGCATCTCGTCTTGTGCGATACTGCTGTACATGGGTAAGGCACATATCTTCTCTAGACACCGTTCGGAGTTCCCTAGGCCCTGCGGTGGGAGCACTGGGTTGAGTGATTGAACATAGTCCAGCTGATGCAGAACCACTGGATACTCCACCGACGCTCCTATCTGCTTCTCGTCTAGCTTATCCAGCAATGCATCCCTGGCTGTTGCCAGAGCAGTGTAAAGGTAGTAGACGTGTCCGTAGCTCTTCGGAATATAGGGAGGCTCAATTCCATCAATCTCTACGAGTTCGTCATCATAGAATCGCGCAATCCTCCTCCGGTCTGCAATCTCCTTGTCCAAGTGCTCCAGATGAATCCTGACGATGGCTGCTTGCAGTTCACTCAACCGGAAATTAAATCCAAATTCAGAATACTCGTATTGGCTCTTCCGACCGTGATTGATGAATCTCGATACCTTTTCCGCAGCTTCTTCATTATCGGTGACAATGATTCCTCCATCGCCAGCGGTATTTAGTAGCTTGGACGGATAGAATGAGAAGGCCGTCATGTGGCCGAAAGAACCAGCTCTCTTCCCGTTGATGTCTGCTCCATGGGCCTGACATGCATCCTCAATAACGACAAGGTCCCTATCCTCAGCCAAATCCATGATCTCTGGCATTGGTGCCATCAGTCCGTAGAGGTGCACCGGAATGATTGCTTTGGTTCTCGGATTGAGTACGGTTTCGAGCGATTCTACACTCATATTGTAGGTATTCTCGTCAACATCAGCAAATACCGGACGGGCACCAGCAAGGATTATCGCATTGACTGTGGCGATGAACGTATTGGGCACGGTAACGACTTCGTCACCGGGTCCGATGCCGGCGGTCTTCAGTGCTGCGAACAGCGCAGTTGAGCCTGAGCTCGTGCACACTCCGTGCTTAGTTCCGCAATACGCTGCAAACTCTTCTCCAAGTGCCTCAGCATGTGGTCCCTTGATGAACCGACCACTGTCAATGATGTCCAGAAGGGCATCCTTTCCACGTTTGTCCACTTCAACTTTGGTTCTGGGTATTGGTAAGTCCATGTTCAATCACTCTCATCATACGGTTGATTGCGAACGCCATAGTCACACTCGAGGTCGTCGATTGTCTTGATTGTCTTTGCGGGGTTCCCCACAACCACTGCCCGCGGGGCCACATCATGCACAACGAGCGCCCCCGCTCCCACCAATGCCATCTCGCCGATGATCACTCCTGGTGCGAGGGTCGCATTTGCTCCAATCTTTGCTCCTTTCTTGATGGTCGGTCCCTTCAGACACTCTTTCGCGTCAGGACAGAGGGGGTGTTTTGCGTTTGTGAATACCACGTTCGGTCCAACCCAAGATCCCTCTTCGAGGACCGAGAACTCTGGGATGAACGCATTGGAGTGGATTCTGACGCCATTAGCTATCCCAACATGGTGCTCAACGATGGAGTGCGTACCAATTGTCACGTTACTGCCTATGTTGTTGAGTTCCCTGATATTGGCCTTGTGGCCAGTCTGGAAGTTGTCGCCAATGATGTTTCCAGCATATATTACCGAATGGGAACGGATGACGGAGTCGGCACCAATTGTCGTTTTGAGATCGCCGGGTTCAGTTCCTCGCGGAGGTTCTCCGATGATGGCGTATGGCCCGACTACCGTTCCATCCCCGAGCTGCACGTTTTCGTGGATTATTGCCGTGGGATGTATCATGCAATTCTTGAAGTCAGCCAACTTATCATCTCCTCAGAATTCCACTGGAACGCCCTTTTCCAAGGACTCGAAGGCGCACTCGATCATGCGGACTGCATTGCGCCCAACATATCCATCGGTCCTTGGCTTTTTCCTCCCAACAACGCAATCTATGAAGTGCTTCAGTTCAATATCAAGCGGCATATCTGCATCCGTCGTCATTGTGAGAGTCTCGCCATTAGACAGAGAGAGCTCTCCGTTGTCGCCTTGCTGAACAATACCCTGCTCAAACACCTTCAAGACCTGCGGTTCCAAGAAGTCAAGAAACGCACTTGCCTGGGAGCCTATCAGTTCAAGAGTGCGGGTCTTGTGGGCCACAGGATTGAGCCAGCTGGACTCGACCTTGGCCATGCGCTCCTCTCCGAAATCAAGCAGCAGGATTGCCATCTCATCTGGGTGCTCGGTATAGAATGACTGCGCCATGGTGAAGACAGTTCTCGGCGAATCAACGCCGTACAGATAGCACGCCAAGTCTATGTCATGGATTGCTAAGGCGTGGAGTACTCCCATGTCTCTCCGAGGGGGCCTGAGTGCCAGTCGTGCTATATCGATGCTGCGAATCTCTCCAAACCTGCCCTTAGCTATTTCATCCACCAGCATCTGAACCGCAGGATGGTAACGGAAGATATGCCCGGTCATTAGGATTCGCTCGTTCTCTTCTGCAAGGGTGATTAGCTCGTCGCATTGCTCGGTGGTATACGCCAGGGGCTTTTCGATGAATGCATCCTTACCAGCCGCCAAAATCCGCTTTCCTAGCTCGAAATGAGTTGACGTTGGTGTGGCAAGGTCAACTGCGACAATCTCGTTGTCTGACAGAACGTCCTCTATGTCTGTGGTGAACTGGATTTCGCTACCCTCATCTATTCGCTTCTCAGCGGCTGGGTCCGCATCACAGAGAACCAGCCTGTCTATGATTCCCTTGCGAGCAAGTTTGCTCAAAGCGTTCAGGTGATTCTTTCCCCAATGACCTGCGCCGACGAGTGCGATTCCTCTAACCAATCAGATTCACTACCTCACAATTATCGTCCTTCGACGTCTGAGCCTGCATTAAAAATGTGATTATTCGGAACACACGACCCCTCTGTTTTCAGGTACGGCATCTCACTTCTCTCCGACGCCTGTTTCCGTCAGAAGCTATCTTCCCCAGACCTGTATGGACTCAACAAGGAGCGAGTTTCCCGGTTCTCCCTCAATCACGAATCTGATGTCCCCAATAGTGGAACTGCCGATATAGAAGAAGTAGTTCCCTTGTCCAAGACTGGATGCTTTCCCGTAGTAGGTACCCGTTTCATCATAGAACTCGATGCGGGCCAGAGAGGCGCCCTGTGATTGTACATCGATAAGGATGAAGCTTGAGGATCCAGTCAGGCCTAGATCGTAGCCATCGGGCCGCCAGGTATTCGTGTAGTTGGCGTTCTCACCAATAAGAAGAGATGCTACTCCACTGCTATTCTCGATATGCCCGCCATTGCTTGCTGCCCACCCTGATGACAGGAGGTTCACCGAGGAGTCGAAAGAATAGGTGACATTCTCAAGGTGGAAGAGACGCGTGTAGTCACCATTGATGTTCGGTTCAGTCTGAGCCCTCAGCGTAATCGACTGACAAGAAACAGTATTCTCAGCATCAAGGAGGTCTTGCAGGCCAAGAGGCACCGAGTTTCCTATTGCCATCGGGATTCTCAGTATCTCATCAAGCGTTTTGAAGCTTGCAGCTGTGTATGCATCCATGACGAACCAAGAGGCATCTCTTGTCTGCATTAGGGCCCGAAGCGCGATCAAGGAGCTAGTTAGGGATGCACCAGTACGGAATCTTGGACTGGCCGACGTTCTCCCCGTAAGCCAAGCCATCTCAGTAGCCCTTTGGGTGAGGATAATGCTGTCGGGCTCAGTTTCGCGTAAGATGATGTCAGGGAGACCTACCCATCCAAACCTGGTTTCGTGATTGATGAGGCCAAGCCCGCTGGGAATAGATATGTATAAGGGAAGGTAGCAGGTGCTCACTATAAGCAGCAATACCCCCTGTGTCTTATTCGAGCCCCAGCTAGGGAGTAGTCCATCTTTTTGTTCGACATACGAACCGATAGCCTCGAGGATATCACATAGCGCCTTGGACCCAGCTATGATTGCCACGCTCGCCAATGACAGGAAAAACCGCGAGTCTGAGAGGATGTATTGCATAGTGAGAACCTCTTTGAAGCCAGAAAATGATGCAAAGAGAAACAACGTCCCTATGCTTCCAACAACAAGGACACTGAGGCAACCCGCGATGTTTCTCCGCGTTTTCGGAAGAAACAGACCTGCTATTGACCCAACTAGGATTACTGGAGTAACATGCATAGTAAGAAAGCTCACGTACTTGATAATCAGCTCCGAAGTAATCTCTCTGAGGAAGATTGCCAGTTGTGGATTTGGAGCTTGGGCTAACGAGTTGAGCATTTGGGGTTGGAAGTAGTACCCGACAGTTGACGAAAACAGCTGAATTGTCCCTCGCCATATAGCCTCTGTGACAATGACGGCCACTGCGAGGAATCCGTATTCACTTACTTGGTTTCGTCTGCTTCCCACAACAGCTGATGTCGCAAGGGTAACAAAGACGGAAATGAAGTAAAGGTCAATATATACAAAGAAGATTCTCATCGCAAGTAAGGACCACGAGATGAGTGCAACACTAACTAGTTCTCTCTTCGTCAACCGATTCACAAAATACAAGAAGACTGGCAGAGCAGCTGTAAAGAGAAGGAAGTTCGGATACCAGATCAAATCTCCAATCGCAAGAAGAATGCCCGCCATGAAATAGTGCATCTTATGGAGCGGGCCTCTGTGGGTGAGTATGACTAGGCAACCGAGTATTGCTAGGAGGCTTGTAATCTCCGGTCCATATGCTACTGACGAATGAAAAACGAAGGTTGGATGTGTTAGTATAATTGCAGCTGCTGCGGTACCGGCTCTATCAGAAAAGAGATTCTTGCCGAGATTGTATACCATCCCAGCTAGTGCAAGTCCTGCAAGAATCAGGATTGGGACTGGTCCTGAAATTACTGGTTGGACTAGGACGAAGGACAGCGATGCAAGATAGATATACCCCTGATGGAATGAATACTGCATCCCGTTTCTAAGGTCATAGATTCTTGCATCTTGCAGCACATCTGTTTCGAAATTCCCTGTAAGCAGATTCCTCGCATAATTTGAATACATGCATGCATCTGGAGCAATCGATTCCGATGCCATAGCTGCAACAATTAACCTTAGCGCTACACCAACGATAATCAGGAATACCACCATTTTCTGCTGGTGCAGACAAAGTCGTACATCATCTAGGCTGGGCACATCGAAACTCACAGCCCTTCTCATCAGGACAAGCACGAGGATTGAGTGCAAGACCAACATGAATACTAGGGGATGCACAAACACTTCCGCAAAGAGTGCTAGGAGATAGGAGAGATGAATTATGAACATGTCCAGTGCCAATCCAGCTAGAACCACCGTCGCCAAGGACGGTTTCTCATCTGGCAAGATGACAGATAGTATTGCGAATCCAGGTATAAGGATTGACCACGTCGTTCCTGATATGAAACTTAACACTCCAGCTATCGGGTAGGTACTGAAGGGGAAGAAAGATGCGTGGAGTATCAGCGCGGTCAAGTACAACAGCGGTAGACCGAGCTGACGTTCACCAATCTCTCTTGGGATAGAGAATCTCCCCTTTTGAATCACAGACATTTCTCATTCTTCCCGTCCATGAGGCTTGAAATGAATTTTGAACTGCATACGCTCTATACCCTGCAGAGCAGCCTTTGTTTGGTCGCGATACTTGCAGATTGCACGTTCCGTGATACAGTTGACTGTTCTATATTAATGAGTCGGGGCCTATACTTGCATACAATCGTCGACGACTATCGCGGGTTGGCCCCTGATTGCTGAAGCTTGGCACTCAGAGCGGCTATTTGTACGGCTTTTCGGTCATCCAGTTCGATTGATGCCGACTCTGAGAATATGCTATATTTGCTCTCTTTGAATTCTACCCGCGATCTAGCCTCCACTATAGCGTTTGATAGCGATGAGGACTCGACCAAGGCATCAGCGCCGACAGAAACAAAGGGGCCGAGAATCGAGTTCACAATTCGAGCATTCTTGCCAATATGACAAGGAGGAATCACTGTTGAATCAACGAGCTTCGCCTCGGAATCCACATAGTGATTATTTATGAGCATGCGAATATTACTTTTGAGAAGCGATTCGGGGCGACCACAGTCATAGCCTTCCCCCACCGAGAAGGTTGTGAACTTATAGCCATCTTCAACCATCAGTTGGAGGGCGTCTGTCAACTGGTACTCCTCTCCCTGTAGTTTCCTCCGGAGGAGAATTTGCAGAGCATCGGCGAGGTCTTCTCCTCTCTTGAAGTAGTACACCCCTGCAATTGCGAGGTTCCCATCGAAGTGCTTGGGTTTCTCTACCATCCTAGTGACGAAGCCCTCACTATCGACTTCGAGCATTCCATAATGGGACGGATTGTCTACAATCATCGTTCCCACAGCGGCGTCAATCTCTTGATTGATACTACAGTTTTTGATCATCTGCGTGTAGTTGCGTGAGAGAATCTCATCTCCCAACATTATGAGAATCTCGTCTTTGAGGTAGTCTCTTGCAGCATGAATGGCATGGCCTAGCCCAAGCAATTCTTTCTGCTCAACGAAGGACAAAACAAAGCGGTTCCCGAAATGCTTCTGGACCCAGTCAATGATGCTGTCTTTCATGTGGCCAACTACAAGGACCAAATCCTCAACACCGTTTCGTGCCAGATTAAGCAGAATATGTTCTACAACGGGTTTCCCTGCGACTTCGACCAAAGCCTTGGCCTTATGATTCGTAATAGGGCGCAGTCTCGTGGCATTGCCAGCAACAGGTAATATTGCCCTCACCTTAGCCATAGTCGTCTTCCTCTTGATTTCCAGTAAGCGATTTTCTTGGCTGTCTTTTTAAATCCGAGCCTTTCGCACCTTGCCCAGATTGGCACTCATATACTTTGTCCGTTTCTCATGACTGCTCAGAATCCATTATTGAATACCAACTAGGGGCCCGTTGAGTAACTTATTTAATGTAATAGACTGCTGCTGGGATACGCGGATGAAATGAGGCCCCAGAGGTCCAGGGAATGATTCTAGATGCTCTACAACCAAAGAATAACTCTAATTTCCATCGCTTATAATGAAGAGAAGCTCATAGGAGATACTCTCGATGCTGTTCCTGAGTACGTTGATACAGTTCTGGTTGTTGATGATGCAAGTACAGACTCAACGCCAATGATTGTGGAGGAGAAAGCTAAGGCAGACCCGAGAATAAACTTCATACGTCACAAAGAAAATCGTGGGCCGGGAGGGGCCATCATATCTGGTTACATGTGGTTCTATCTCAACGGTGGAGATGTTGCCGTTGTTGTTGGGGGCGACAATCAGATGGATCAGTCTGAGATGTGGAGATTCATCAAACCGATTGCCAAAGACGAGGCGGACTACTGCAAGGGTAACAGATTCTTGGTTGATGCATTCGAGGTAATGCCCTGGCGAAGACTGCTGGGCAATATCTCTCTGTCAGTGATGACCGTTCTGTTTTCGGGTTACTGGTCGATCTTCGACACGCAAGATGGCTATACCTCCATCTCTCGGACAGCAGTGGGTCGGATTGACTGGAGCGATTTCTGTGAAGGCTATGGATATGTTTCCGACTTTATCATCAGAATGAAGGCTTTCGACATTCGAATCGCGGATGTTCCACGCCGCTCTATCTATCTGGAAGGGGTGAGACAGAGCCAAATCAAAATTGGGAAATACATGAAGCGATTCTTTCCTCTGTGGTTAAGAGCCCTAGTGGGACGCATATCTCAGAACTACTCGAAGATTAATATAGCAACACAGCAATTCGCTACTAGACGAAGGGAGATATGGATGCAACTCGTCTAATGCTTTCCTTCTATGCTCGATATGATTCCTTTGATGTAACCAACTGCAAATTCCACGACATCATCCTTCTCTTGGAGGAGCCTGTTTCTTCTTGCAAGCCAGACTTCGTTGATTTCAGGCCTTGAAAGCAGCTGTTCAATAATACGGCCTTGACTGTGATGACCGTGCTATCCTCTGGATACTGGCAAATTCTCCAATGTGCTTTCAGGAGGTGTTTGGATAGACCCCGACATCCAGAAACACAATGAGAATCATAGACATGAATCTGAGATTAGACTATCAGATGTACTCCGGCGTTCAGCGTGTCTGAAGAACTAATGCTAGAGTCAAATCAGGTCAGTCGAATACGTTCGTGGTGACTTTGCTATACGGCCTCCCTCTTGAGGGCGTCTATCCCAGAATCCTTCCTCACAAGAACACAATCCGTAGGAGTTAGCAGCTGGGCAACAAAAGATACGGTAAGCCTTAGGATGGAACTCTCCTACTCTGAGATGCAGCCTCCTGGGGTCGCACAGGAGTTTCCTCAGCCATCATAAAGATTGCGAAATTTCGAATCAAACCATTCCTGAATAAGGTAATAGTGATGCTTCTGCAGGTTCTTTGCTCACCTTCTGTTAGCATGAATACCTTTGGGTGTAGCTATGTTCACTCCGTCATTTTATCAAGCATGAAGTATATATCAACATCGTTTGTCTTACTGCCTGTTCCAAGATAAGACGAAGACAAGAGGAGTTTGTGACATGAATATAGTCATGCTGCTTTACAAGTACTTTCCAATCGATAGTCGAGTCAAGAGAGAGGCGAAGACATTGGCTCAAGAAGGACACGATGTCACGGTTGTAGACCTAGATTCGGGTAACGACCAGCAAAGTCGTGTTGACGGTGTGGAGAGAGTATCCCTACTACAGGTTTCTCCTCAAAGGCGTAATGCTCTGATTCCAATGCTTAGTTTCTGGATTTCAGCATTGCATTATCTTGTGAGAAGCAGAAAAAGGATTGACGTAGTGCACGCACATGACTTAACAGCTCTTCCGCCTGCTTGTGCCTACGTTCTCCGCAATCGTTCCACAAAGCTAGTCTATGACTCACATGAATTGTTTCCAGAAGCAGCTCTAGATAAGCTCACGTATTTTCACTATGTCTTCTTCCTCTGTCTAGAGCTATTATGTGGACTTTTTGTTGACCACATAATATCCGTTAGTCCGATAATCTTGAATGCTCTGAGCAAGCGGATTTCTGCACCCCGCAATCTTGTGATGAACGTGCCGGATGTTGAGGAAATCGAGTCAAAACTCGGACCTATCCCCCTCTGGAAAGGTGGTCTTGGCGCAAATATACGAATTGCCTATTCGGGACAGGTGCTTAAGCAACGCGGCTACGAAGAGATTGTCGAAGCGGCTATCTTGATGAAAGACATGAAAGTCGAACCTTTTCTGTTCTACATAATAGGGGGTGGCCCCTTTCTGCAGGCACTGGTCGAGTTGACACAAGTAAACGGAGTAGATGATTGTTTTCATTTTACTGGCACAGTAAACTACGAAGATCTTCTTGAGCTTACTTCAAACTGCGATATTGCTTTAGCCCTTTATGAGAGTACCCGCAATAATAATGCTGGTCTCTCCAATAAACTATTTGAATATATGGCAATTGGTATACCTTTCATATATACCGATTTATCTCAAACAATGCCTATTCTTGAAAAAGTGGGAGCGTATGTCATAAGGAACCCATATACACCCCAAGACATCGTGAACGCAATTGAAACACTCAGACATGATTTTGCGAGAAGATCTAGAATCGCCCGACTGGCGCCTAATATGGTGAAAAGCGTGTTCAACTGGAGTGAAGCTTCAAAGAATCTTATCTCTATCTACGATGAGCTGCAAATCGAGTTTACCTAGAAAAAAGGATAATTGGTTTTCTGGTGTGTCATGAATTCTCTCTGAAACCAGACACGTATTCAGGGGCCGAAGACACAGTGGTACCGAGTACCGTTATGTTCTGCGTACAATGAGGGTATGAACCAAAACATCCTTCATTAACGATTAGCTTAATCAATAATCTGTAAGGTTGTATCCTCTATGATTATCTCAAACCTTCTGATAGACTGACGATGCTGAATCAGGATCGAAGCTGTCTATTTAGTTAGTCAACCATATTGCTTGTTGGTATTCTTCCTTTATCAGATCTCAGGAGCTGAGCAATTCTCTTGCACGAATTACCATCACCATAGACATTAGAGTCGTTATTCAATTTCTTCCCCCACATGGTCAGAGCCTTAGCCACCAGATCTCCTTTGCTGGCATATGCCAGAACATTGGCGCCAGCGTCAATGGTTTCTATCCACTCCGTATTGTTCCGGACAGTAACGCACGGCGTGTTCAGAAGATATGCCTCCTTCTGTAAACCCCCCGAATCAGTAATCACCAAAGATGCATTAATGACAAGAGCCATCATTGTTGTGTAGGGCAATGGATCCAGTACTAGGACATTGGTGGGAAGCTTTATCCCAAGTTTGTCTATCCGTTTCTTCGTTCTTGGATGAGCCGGAAATAATACCTGAAAATCCATCGAATTCAGGGATTTCATCACTTCTCTTAGTCTGGCTTCATTCTCCACATTTTCACGACGATGAAAAGTGAGAACCGCGAAATCGTCTGCAATCCGAGTATCTCCAAAGTGCTCTCTGATATCGATGCTCCTAAATTGAGGTATCATGACTTTAAGGAGGTCGTACATTGTGTCCCCTGTAAGATAGATTCGACCTAGTACGTTCTCTGATTCTAGATTAGATACCGCGGTATCAGTTGGTGCCAGCAATATGGAAGCTCCATGGTCGATTAGTCTTCTGTTTGTTTCTTCTTGCATTATCATATCATAGCTGCGAAGCCCTGCTTCTAGATGTACGAGGGGAATGTCCGATTTGATTGCAGTTATGGCTGCTGCGAAGGCAGAATGAGTGTCTCCAGGGACAAGCATTGAGTCAAACGAGTGCTTTTTAGCTATCTCGGCCAATAATCTGATGATTGTGTAAATCTGATATGTGCCATCGCCGCTTCCCACACCCAAGTTGCAGTTAGGCTGTGGAAGTGCAAATTCATCAAAGAATTGCTTCGCCATCTCGAAATCGTAGTGTTGACCTGTGTGAACAAAGAAGAACTCAATGCCTTCTCTCTGAATTGCCTTGATTACAGGGGCAGTCTTGATTATCTGGGGCCGTGTGCCAGTGACAATGCATATTTTTTTCATCTTTCATCTCTCGTTGATCTTGTGATCAATGCCTTTGAGTTTTCTCAGATTCCACAGATTGAGGCCGAAACCCTCGCATGCCAAGGCGATTCCATCAGCAGATGTTATGGTCACATCTCAAAAACCTTTCTTAACCGTCTTAGATGTTTCCGCTGTAATGAGAGTCGTAGTTTCAATGACACCTTGTCGATGCTTTGTTAGATTCACCTTTGTTTGTTCTACTATCTGAGAAAGCGCATGGCTACAGCTCTCTAAGTGCTCACGTTGCTACGAGCTCGTTTCGCATCCTTCATGTTGGAAATGTTAGTCGTAGTCGGATATTCCAGAAAATCCCGATTCATCTTTGACTTTACAATCCACAATATCCTCTGCGGTTGTGACGGCAATAGCAGATTCAACTATAGTTCAAGCTCTTTTGTGCATCAATTTCCTAATTTCACAACTCATTTCCTTGATTGATAGATAACTAAGAATGCTCTAAGAATGTCTTAGACTCTGGCCATCTGGGAGGATTGCCATACTGCTCTTCAGAAAATGAGTATCATATACCGTTCTTGATGGCTTCTTATAAGAGTCGGCCACAATATCATCAAGACCGGGTTCGCGCCCCGTGAAAGGGGCCTTCCCGCCTTTGAATATCTACTTTCTACCCTGAAACTCTATGAAAAGTCTCCCCTTCTTTTTGAAGCGCACAGCCCGCCACTCCCCTTCAGGGAGTGAGATGATTCGGCGGCGTCCACAGCCACATTCAGGAGCTTATAACCTATAGGAGTTCAGTCTGGGGGTTATCAAGGATGGAACTTCTCAATCTGGATTGCAGTCTAAGACTTCTGCTACATCGTTTCGGGCATATCCATCAGCTTCTGCCCGACCTTCTCACGCCAGCCTTTCCAACTGCCCTGTACTCGAAGCCCATCGCTTCGAGATCTTTCCGATCCAGAGCATTCCTTCCATCAACTACCGCAGGTGTCCTCATCAGCGACTTCACCCTAGCGAAATCAAGTGACAGGTATTCGTTGTGCTTTGTCACAAGCGCAAGGCAGTCTGATCCCTGAATAGCAGTATCGAAGTCCTCAAGTATGTCATGTAGCCCGAACTCCCATTCCCGGACGAAGGGGTCGTGAATTCGCACATCTGCTCCTTTCGCCGTCAGCGCCGCGACGAGTGGTGCTGCGGGAGTGTTTCGTGTGTCGTCCGAGTTCTCAAGATATGCTGCGCCGAGTATGGTGACCACAGAGTTCAGAACCTCCTTTCCTCTAGCTCTCAGAGCATCCTCGACCAGCAGTGACATATGAATCGGCATCTGGTCGTTTATCCGTCTTGCAAGCGAGATTATCTCGGGTTCCACTCGCCAGCTACCGTACTCATACAGGCCATGCCTCAAGAGCCATGGATCTTTTGGCAGGCAGTGTCCACCCACACCGGCGCCGGGAAAATGCATATTGCGGCTATCAAGTTCGTTTACGAGTTTCCGTACCTCATAGACGTCCACGTCGAGGCTTTCGCACACCAATGCCATCTCATTTGCAAAAGCAATATTCACATCCCTATAGGCATTCTCGATAGTCTTTGCCAGTTCAGCAGTCAAGACCCTAGTCATGCGAATCGGTGCCTGTACTATTCGGGAGTACATCTCCTTGGCCCGCTCTGCAGCTCTTGGTGTGACCCCGCCTATGACTCGTGGCAGATGCACAATGTTCCTTATCAGCTTGCCCGGCATGACTCTCTCGTAGGAAAAGGCGAGATCAAAGTCCTCTCCGCATACATAGTTCGATTGTTGCTCGATGAGTTTCTGGACGATGTGCTGTGTGGTTCCGGGCGCGACGGTTGACTCGACGATGACCAGTGCCCCGCGCTTGATTCTCTGGCCAATGCTGGTACTGACCTCTTTGAGCGACATGTACCTGGGCATATGCATTTGGTCGGTAGGCGTCTGAACGTCAATCAAGATGATATCTGCATCACGCAGGACCTCCTGATCGTCAGTGACTCTGAAGGACTTCTTGGCCACAACTCTGGCAAGGATTTCTTCCAGTCCTGGCTCTTCTCCTGTGAAGGGTGATTCTCCTCTGTTGAGAACATCAATCTTCCAGCCTGACCTCTTCGATCTTCTCTGCAGTCCTGTGACATCAAAATCATCAACGTCTGCCAGCAGTGCTGCAATTGGGATGCCCACATAACCCATGCCAATGACAACAATCTTAGTTACCATCTGATACTACCTCTACGCTCTTGCATTCGGCTTGGGCTCAGAGTTAAAAGCATTATTTTGCAGCTGATGGGCATCATTTTCAAAGCTCTCTCTATGTAATTGTGGTTTATCATCTCATCCATCTTCTGCATTCCGAAAACGGGGGATACAATGCATCTTCACCACTCATCTGTTCTGGGATTTTCCTTTCCGTGTTAAACGCGGTCGATTGGTTTTCTATTTGGAGGAGGTTACTTCTCTAGTGATGGTCTTCTTTTCACAGCCATACCTTACCTAGTGACCAATTCTCGTCCCCAAGAACCACGGTTCTTCAGCACACTACCAATCTGAGCGTCGCATACAGACCTTCCAGATGTCGCGAAGGTATTTGCATCTCCAGTGTGCAAAGCCAAGTCAAGTCTGTCATCTCTATGGGTACATCAGACAGCCCCCCATGAGTCAAGATGACGGAACAAGCCACTTACACAGCCTCTTCTCGGCCCACAGAGAGTTTTTCTCATTAGGATGTCGAGTTCATAGAGGCTGAGCTATTCCATCTTCTCTGCATTGACATCGCATCTTCGATGCAATCTCCATGCAGCTCTAGGCAAGCTCCATATTGAAACTGAGATTTCTTTCGGCGTAAGTATCGAAACACAAACGCGCCAGATAGTAGGGCCTGCTCCATCTCAATGTAATTCAGCGGTATCACCTGAGAATGAAGACAAACAGAAACGAGGGCAGAGTCGGTCGTTTTAGTATCTTGCCCAATCACGTGATGATTCCTGACCCATCATTTTTGACAACCGCACCGATCCAGGAAACATTCCTATGATACGCAAAACCGTAACAGTAAGCATGATAGAAAGAACAAAGAAGAACCTTGGGGAATCTGGGACGGTCAGAATTATGAGAAATGTCACTCTCCATCTATCGCAAGCCGAGTGAATTTCGACACCTGAACTCTGTTTTCCCCGATAATGGCACTGGGAACGGCTCCGGAAGACTCATAGAGGACAGTTCTGTCAACTCTACAATGGTATTGATATCGATACCTTGAAGACCCTTGATGCCCAGACCATAACACCCCCGAAGGTGATTTAAGGCAAACCGACGACCTCATCGGGAAATCGTCCCAATGCAGTTTCTGCTATCCTCTTGTTTAGGATTGTTTCCAGTGAGTATCTCCTTCTTCATATTATCTAAGCCCCCGTCATCGTTGCTCCATGACCTCTGATTCTGAGGGGTCTGATGTAGACCCGAATGAGAACAGATTGTGAACGATGAAGGTCCAGACAAAGACAATCCCTATACAGCCGAGTTTTGAAATGAAGTACGATAAACCCATGACATCAACTCCCAGAAACCTCTAGCAGAGCTGAATATGGTCAATCTGTCTAGGACGATATGCAACTTCTTGTTGTTCAGTCATCTTCAAGCTAGCGCTGACCAAACCATTTACAGGAATGTCAAGCTTATAGCCTGTAGTACTCGAGTCGTATCATGACCGAATATCTGTGTGCGTGCTGTCATGTCCAGTTTCTAGTGTTGAAGGAAGAAGCAAGCAGACCATCTGTTTGATATCATCAAGGCGATGTGCTCGAGTGACTAACATGACCCCCACAAATACGCAGCCGGCTAGAAACCCTCTGATTGGCATCAAAATACCAAATGGCGATAAGAACCTCTCGGCCGCTATGAGACAGGCCACTGCCACGAACCATTTACCGAAGAAGGACCTTGGAATAGAAATTCTCAGATAACGTTGTCCCGCAGGAACCACAAGGAGAAGGACAGTCAAAGACTGGAGAACCAATGCAAGAGCAGCCCCAGTAACTCCAAATACTGGCACCGCGATAACACAGGAAATGATGAGCACCACCAGTGATAGAAAGTAGGCAATTCCGACGATATGTGTCTTCTGCACCAAGTCTAGACGAAGCTTCCAGAATTGAGAAAACGAGAGCACTAGCGTTGAGAATACAATGAAGGGGAGTAGTGGAACAGCATCTAAGTATGCCTCACTGGCGATTAATGTGACAACTATTGGGGCCGCAGAAAAGATCAGAACAAGAGCAACCGTAGAGAAGCTGATAAACATCTCGATTATCCTTGCAGATATTCTATCGCTACTATCGAAACAATCAGACTCGTACGAGTTCACAAGAAATGCGTTATACGCAGTCAGAGGTGGTCCGACAATGAATCCCACAATGCTTCCGACTGTTAGAGAAACCCCCAATGTCGCCACTTGTGTCAGCCCAGTATACATTCCGACGAAGAAGCTAACAATGAAACTCAATGCACTGCTAACTGTGGCAACAATTATGAGTGGTCCCCCGTAGGAGAAGCACTTCTTCAATATGTCTAGGTTAGGACGAGCGTATCCGTAGACTCTAAGCTTGTGACGGTAGATTATCAAGGCGGGGATTATCATTCCGAGAAAAGAGCCTATCAATGTAGCTCTGAAATCGACAAGCAGCAGAGTAAAGGCAGCTGCTGCCAGAAACGAACCTGAGGAAAGCATGATACCAAAAACGAGGATTTCCTTGGAATTCTGCTCTGTTCCTGATACAACTAGAACTATCTCCTTGAAGATATAGGAAACGGTGAGAAAACTCACTGCTGTAAGACTCAGAAGATAGAATGGGTCTTCTGCAATCACATGTCCGGTAGCCCCATGAATGGCGTAGAGTAGAGCTGGGACGGTCATCGAGATAAGAAGACTCCCAACTGTCGCAGTAGAGAGAAGGCGTGCTTTCCGACTGGCTTTTTCAAATTGGTCAGATTGAAGGAATCTCCAAAGAGTCGCACTGAACGGACTCGTGGAGAGAGTTGCAGTAAGGAACATGAGTGAGAACCATAGGCTATACCGACCGTAGTCGGACTTGGTCAAGGTCACTGCAAGCATCTTGAGAAGCAATAGTGACATAAGTCTTGCAATCACAGCCGCAGTGAGAGAGGATGTGATGTGTTTTCCAAACCTCTTGGTCAATTTGCTCGCTTGTGTGGCAACAGAACTTTCGCCTTCGGTTGACTCCGTGCTGTCTTCGTCTATTGGCACATCCTCATCTCTCTTTTCGACTATGGCCCCTAATCGAGCAATAGACAGGTTCATTGATTTGGAATCTGTGGGGTTCTATTGCTTATATGAACATTCTTCCGAAGTTGACATGCCCGATAGAGTGCAGTCTGAAACCGTTGGATGGCACAGAACCATCAGAGCAAACCTGTTTCTGAAAGGTATCACATTGGATCCAATCATGCGCATCCCGCTGTTTGAAATCTGACGGATTGGTCATAAAGAGATGAAACTCAAGGGATGGGTGATGATGATGTATTCTATCGATTATCATGCGCGCGATAATCTGACCAATTATCCGTGATCGCGTATCCTATTAGATCCTCCTCTCACGTTTCGCGATACAATGCTCAGAAGATTGCTGGTCTTGGTCAGGACATCTTTATAATCCTTCCAACCGCTCCTAGTTTCATGTCTGGGCGAATTGAATCTATGCAAGACACTTCCAGAACGAAGGATTACCTAAGATATGCGAAAGGATTGAAGAAACGGGCGCCATCTTGTGGTGTCCTGCTGCTCATATTGATTGTGGCAATCGCAGTGAGGATTCCCCGTGTTCCATACGTTCAGGGCCGGGACATGTTTGTTCTTGCTACTGAGTCCTTTTCACTCATCAATGGTAATGCCGTTTCTTGGCTGATTCACCCACTCTCTTTTCTAGGCATGTTTGCATTTTCTGGATATCCCATTGGATCAGTCGCTTTATTCGCATCTATGCTGATTCTTACTGGCTCTTCACTTGAGACGGCAACTATGCTCTTTGTCTCACTCTTCTGCATAGTATCAGTTATTTCAACCTCCATCCTAATGCGCCATCTGTTTCCATCCCGGACTCTGCAGATGCTCGGGACAGTGCTCTATCAATTCGTCCCTATCGTATACGAGTTTACATACAATACTGCAAGTGCGCGAATGCCATTGCTGGCGCTGTTACCTCTCTTCGTGTATCTGCTTCTTCAGTGGAATCGAGGAAGCAGGAGGGCCCTTGCTCAGGCAATAGCCGTTGTTCTGCTGTTACTGTTGTTTCATCGAGCCTCTATCGCCTTGTTCGGCCTCGTCGCCGTAGCTGTTCTCTATCCCTATGTAATGCAGAGAATCCGAAGACTCCCGGAATCCAAGAATATCCCCACTGGTCAATTCATGGTATTTGCATTTATCATGGCATCAGCTCTAATCCTTGTGTTGGGCTTTTTGACCTTCGGCATATATCCCAAGAATGTAATTCCTGCAGACATGTTACCAAGCTCGGTTCCAGATAGCACAAGGATGGTCATCAGTGTCTGCTTAGACTACTCTCTATTCTATGGGCCTTTGCTTGTCCTTTCAGGAATAGGGCTTCTTGGATTGCTGTTAGACATGTGGCACTCTGTGCCTGAATGGGGTACAAGAATAGATGAATGGGGTCTGCTCCTATTCGTGTTTCTCCCCTTATCCTATTTTATAGCTTACCCTGCATATACCCGTCATTTCGCTGCAATCTTTGTGGTTGCTCTTTCGGTTAGGGGCATGAAACACCTTCAGGGTTCTTTGCTCAAGTCGTTAGTGGGGATCGTACTCTGTGTGCTGCCGTCTTTGATATACTTCAACCTGTACAACCTCTTCTGGCGGCCAATTGGCCCCTATGCGGAGCTTGTGACAGTTTCCTCTGTGCTACTATCAATCCTTTATGTTCTAGCCCCCCGGGGAAGAAAGACCTTGGATTCATTACGGGGTTTGAGTATCAACCAGCTCCAGATCAGAGCTTTGATGATTGCCCTTATGGTTCTCATTGTGGCCATATCGTATATCGACATGCGGACTGCGCTTTCTGGTGGCGAGTTCCCTGCAAGAGTACCAACAGAGGAAGAGATAGATGTTGCTGAGTTCATACGCCAAGACCTTGACTCTCGGATTGCTCCCTCGATTGTGATTAGCCAACATGTGTTAGTTGAACTCAGAGTTGCGGCTTATGCTCAGGCCTACGCACTTGCGGATGGACACGGCATCAGTCTCCTAGCTGTTGGATATCTCAGCCGGGACGATGCTCTCAAGAACTCTACTCTCAAGGGGCTTGAAGGTATTATGAATACACACGTCTATGAACACCCTGTAAGAGCGGTCGATCTATGGTATGAGATTATGGGGAGTAATTGGACCGAATCCAAGACACAGGCTCTGATATCAGACCTAAGAATAAGCCATTTCGTTGCACTCAAGGATATAGATGAGTGTTTCGGACCTTTTGGGGCAGCCCGTGATGCTGTATGTGTGCTCTCTAGGACTATATCAATGGACCCGATTTATGAAACCGAGCATTTCATTGTGTACTCATTCAACACATAGAATAATGAATGAAGTTGGACGTTGTCAGCAGTGGGTTATAGTTTCTTCTTGCGGATAGCATCATTCGATCGGGATTTCTAGATGCAATAATGACAGACAGCTCATGGGTCACCTGAGTCATAACGGCCTGTACTCTGAAACCAAAAGATGCGGATGCGAACGAAATGGGCTTTGGACACATTTCCATGCGTGTGTATATTACAAGTCAGATTCACACGCACCTCCGTCAACAGGTGTTACTTCCGTAGTTTCTCTTTTCCAGCATGTGGCTTGTACACTAGCTAGAATGGATCTAGTTCACAGATATGCGGATACATTGTCAACGAGAAATTCGCTGCAAACAGAATGAGCAAGATGTCATGAATGGGGCTTCTTTTAGTTTTCTATCAATGCAACAATCAATCATTTGTTTAATCACTCTTCCCATCCTCTTGGAGTAAGGCAGTTCTGCGCCATTTAACATAGTTCTTTTCCTCGAAGGTTCGGAGCTTCTGGTTCATGGGATATACTTTACCCGGGCGAATCATATTCCTTTGCCTGGCACATATTTGCCTTTCGAGGAGGGGACAAGAATCTCGAATGCAAATCAGGATTCTTTCACACCAGTCAGTATATCATTCATTGTATTTTTATGCTTCTTGCAAGATGGGGATTATGGAAGCACAATCATATTTGTTTCCCTGAAGTGGAGTTCTTGTAATCTATCTGATTACAAGATATGGTGCATACTTCAAGTATTCTCCTTAACGAAACTGACATTGTTGTCTTTGCTGACGCTTACCAGCTACTCCCGGGCAGGCTTGAGTTTAAGAATTGATAATGGTCGTCCTCTCTTCTAAGGCTTATCAGAGACACAACAATACAGCCCATTCCCAAAGCTATGGAGCTGTTGGATATTTGCACCAATGCATTGTCACTCGCGAGGTTCAGGCCGGAGCAGACGAATCATTTGTTTGATATCCTCAAGACTGTGTGCACAGGTGGCCTTGATGAAGGCCAGAAAAACACAACTCAGGATGGTTCCTGTCATCAGACTCGAAATGTCAAGTGAAGTCAATGTGGCATTCAGCATCATTAGTGCAACAACCGCACAGATCCACTTTGCAATGAAAGATCTACTGATTCGGAGAGGCAGGTACTTCTGCCCTAGGGAAACCAATAGAAACAGGGCCATTAGGGATCGCAGAGCCAAAGCAATGCCCGCCCCTTCGGCACCAATCAGAGGTACCGCAATTATGGAAGTGACCACGAGCACGACTAATGGTTCCGGATTAACGGAGTCTATGCGTCTAGCCATGCTATCAATCTTTCAGCACGATTCTCTTCCTTGCTCTCTGGAGCTGGCAAGTACATCGTAGAGGTGATAGGCTGACTCGACTAAAGAGTCGTTACTAAGATTCCTCCAGAGTATACCCTCTAGCATGACTATCCTCATGGCACACATTGAGAATATCAGCCTCCCGATATTGCATGTGATGCTTATAATGAGCAATTCGTGTTTCTATTCTTTGTACTCTCTCGAACTCAGCATCTCAGACCGCAACTTCAGAATGCCGAATACGGTTTCTGTAAGAATCAGCATTCATAATGCTTTCGAAAATGAGGATAAGAGCATAGGGAGAAATGCACAGTTTGATTACGATGGAGTCTGTGTCTGAAAGGGTATGACACAGTCTGACAAGCTCATTAAGCAGGAGGAAGAATGGCAGGCCTTGGTCATGTTCCCTAACATATCAAAAGGCAAGAATCATCTGATTTGGTCATGCCGCATCTGATTCCTTGTATTATCGTAATGCCCTTCTGAACAGCTATCAGCAAACAGAATCAATCTGGCTGATTGCTTTGACTCGTATGACATTGCTGCTCTTTTCAACAGATTTCCGACTGGTTTCAGTACCAGATGTTTCCCCACTCGCACGTCATAGTGTTCGGATCTGAGAACTTCGTTGCCATAATATCACGTCGTTACATTCTTGCTATCCGTCATTACTTTGATTCAATCAGGAAAGCCCGGTATTCTCATTAACAACCTTCCAATGTGGTCTAGAGCCAACCAGATTTTCTTCATCGGCTTGTCATGGCCAAACAAGAACTCGCGGCGAATGTCTCTCCTGTACCTAGCTCTAGCGCGTTTCGCTAGCTTCTGATAGTCGCGACTGCTATTAGTGTCCCAAAATGAACTAACTAGTTCATCGACATGGTCAAGGAATCCTCTGTCTGACACATCCTCTGATAATCTGGGTCTATGATGATGATCTAGCCTAACCGGCTTTCGGGTTGACCTAATTTGTTTCTCAGAGTCGATATCGATCTGCCCCATCGCTGAAAGCCTAAGATAGGGCTGAGTCATGTCAGACAAGAAATTACCCAATGAGTAATAGACGGGCTTCCCCCGAATGACTTCCATTCCTTGATATACGTGTGGATGATGCCCGATGATGATATCTGCTCCCGCGTCAATAAGCTCGGTCGCCCACTTACGTTGAAGAGGACTAGGGATGTGAATGAATTCATCACCCCAGTGACATTGGAGAATCACAATGTCGTTCTCTCTTGAGGCATCACGCACACCACCTACAAACTTCCTCTGAAGATTACTGTTTGAGATAAGCCGGTACGGGGGTTTAGAGGCCATGTGATTGGGTCTGAACGAGGCCCCGAAAATGGCAACTCGAAGCGTTATGTCACCATCTTCAGAGTGGAGTGTCTTGACTACGGGGTCGGAATAAAGACCACATGGTTCTATTCCGTTTGTTTGCAGAGCCTGACAGGTTCTGTCGAAAGCACTCGGACCGTGGTCCAATGCATGGTTGTTCGCTATGGAGAGAACGGAAAAACCGGCCGCCTTTAGAAGCGATGCAGCGATTGGCGGAGCCCTCAAGCTTCGACCTGCATATCCTTGCTTTTCACTCACATCTGATATGACTGATTCTAGGTTTCCAAGCACTATGTTTCCTTCAAGTAGTTGCTTGCTGATAAGCGCGAAAGGTTCTCTTCCATGGTCTAGCCAAGAGGTCAGAACACCTCGACCAATAGATAAAGGGTGTTCACCAATCATCAAGTCGCCAACACTAATCACTCTGAAGTGGTCATGACCGTCCATAGTTAGAATACTCCCATCAATTCAATTCGATATTTATTCTGGTTTTTCTCGGGCCCACAAAAGAATCATGCCTATCACCCAAAACCAACAATCTCTCCTCTATTATCCTCTTGGTTTCGGCCAGGATAGCACCTCCGAAACTAGAACTGTACAGACACCATATAATCACTGTTCATGCCGCGCCAGTTCTGTTCAAGACATAAGTATATTCGGGATAGCATCAACTGGTGCGGCCCACATGCTCTTGACCCCCTTAATACAAATGCATTGTGTCAGTCACTGTTCTATCTAACAAGTTCCTGAAAACGCTACAACTTGATACTAACAATGCCAAGCAGGTTCCGGAAGATTGATACCCTGTGTGACTCACTGAGTGTTGTCTTGCATAGGCATTGACCTTGGCGGCTGATTCTCTCCCTGAGTTCTTCATCAGCAATTAGCTCAACTACGTGTGATGCGTAATGCTCAATATCATCGAATGGGGAGATAAGAAACCCATCTTTTCCATCAGTCAGAAGAGCCCCGATGTCCCCGACGTCAGCAGAAACAACAGGCGTTCCTGCGCAGAGAGATTCCGCGACAACCTTTGGAAAACCCTCGGTTTCTGATGTTAGCAGAAAGACCTTTGACTGGTTCAGTGTCAAGTTTATTTCTGCCTTGGATAACTGGCCTAAGAATCTCAGTCTTTTCGAAATACCAAGTCTTCGAGACAAATCCATCATGGATGCTTGTAGCGGTCCGGTGCCAGCTATTGCTGCGACCACATCTCGTTGTTCTGAAACGGTTTCTAAGACCTTTAGGAAGATATCTACTCTCTTGACCGGATGGAACCTTGTAACCATAATCATGTCGTAAATCTTGGGAGTGTCCAGAGCGAAGAACGAGGTGGAACCCGTTGTGGAAGGTGCGGTGATGACCTTGTCTGCATCAATGCCCAACCCTATCAAATGCTTCTTCGTCCTTTCTCCAGTAGTGGTTATGGCCGACGCGTGTTTTGCCGCCTGAAGTGCAACGCGGCTTCTGAGGATGCTGAAACGACTGTCCCCTCCACCGAAGCCCTTCAACCCGCCTTGTGACTCGCTGACAAGATGTAGGATCAATGGTTTTCTAACAACTCTTGAGATTAGATACCCATAGTAACCGTGAGGGTTCATCTGCACAGAACAAATTATGTCGGGTCTAGTAGTAAGTGATAGTATGACTGCTGCGAGCAGCTGAATAATCGACTTGATCATGGAGAATCTTTTGAGAATTCGAGGTAATGCATAGTAGCGCACTTTCTTGTAAGGAATGCCCTCCTTTTCTCTTACTACGAGAATGTCATCAATACCTTCAATACTTGCCCATATGTGGCTGAATTCTGCTTCTCCTCTATCAGACATTCCACATACTATCAGCAGTCGCAATGCAAATCCTTCCGAATCGCGTATACTCTGATTTCAGTCGAGCAATTCTTCTGATATAATAGTTACGCGGCTCTCATTTGGAAACCGCATCTCTCGCTCCGATGAAGTGCCTGCAGATAGTTTGAGTCTTGATTTGCTCAAGGATCAAATACTTAGACTACTTCATTGAGAATATCACCTACTTACATTTTCTTGCAGTACTAGTATCAGATGATTAGCTAGCGCATCGTTGCGAGCAGACAACCCGTTACATTTCCAGCTGATTAGGATGTTTCATGGCTGTCGGTCTTAACTAATGCATTCTGTAGACATGATGGTCTGTGTGTTATTTTACCCCTCCCTTTTCTGCCTCTCAAGATTATCGGTCCTTATGGTACATCACAGGATAACTCTAATCAGGACAGATGCCACCTATATTACTTCACTCTCAACGAAGATTCGTTTTCCTGAAGGCGATTCTGGTATTGAATCCACAACTTGAATATCAACAGTCCAGTCAGCACACTTTGATTTGACCAGCTTGCTAATGCGTTTAGTCGTCGAAGGAGAGAAACTAGGTCCCGGGACAACCTGAATGGATACATCTTCCCTTGTCTTTTGAGTGACCCTATATCTCGCGACTTCTTCACCTATTTCCCAGAAGATATACAGGAAAAACCATCCATGGACTGTTGAACCGTCTGGAGTAACAAAGATGGAAACGCTTCTACCAATAATCTCTTGCAGGAGTGGGAGTCCACGGCCACAACTACACATCTCAGAGGTAATTACCGCCCTATCACCAATCTTGTATCGGATGAATGGCATTGCATAATTGTGAAGACTTGTTGCCAAGACTTCTCCCTCCCCTTCCTCAATCTGATGGTTGTCTTTATCAACAACCTCAAGGATGCTGCGCTCCATGTCTATATGGATATGTCCTTCTTCACACTCGAAGGTACTAATGCCTCCGTCGTTGGCTCCATAACCATCGAATACTCTCGCTTCGAAGAAGCTTCCTAGCTTTCCTCTTACCTTTGGGAACAGCTTCTCTGAGGTTGTGAATATGGCCTTGATGGGGGGATTATCAAAGCCTCCTTCCTCCAGAAAGTCAACGAATTCGGAAAGTGCAGATGGATATCCCCGTAGGAATCTTGGTTTCCAAGACTGCAAGACGTCTGCGTAACATTCGAGTTGTTCGTCATCCATGCTAAAGGCTGACAGGAATTTCGTGTTTCTAGAGATTTCATTGAGCCGCTTCATAACTCGGGATTCAACATTTGGCAACAATGATGAGCCCGCGAGGAACAGGATTGGATCCCCCAATCTGTATCCGCCTGCTGACCAACCTCTGTAGAGAATTGATGCACCAAGAAATCTTTCACGACGAGATATCTTATACCTAAGAGGCGTGCCGGTCGTGCCACCCGTATTGCGAATGTAGTAACTCGGGCTGTGTTCTTGAGGCCAGAATGATTCTTTGTTCCTTCTAATGTCTTCCTTCGTTATTGGTGGAATCCTTTCAAGATCCTCAAATCCATGGATTTGACTTGGTTCTACATTTGCCTTATCTAGGTGCCTCTTGTAGAACGGGATACGTTCATAGCAGTACCTAATCATCCTGCGTAAGGACATGTCTTGTGCCTTTTGGAGATGAGCAGGCGGTTTCCACTGGTTTTGTAGCAAACCTCTATACATCGAATAGAACCCGGGACTCATGAGTTCATGTGCTAAGATGAATATGGCTCGACTAAGAGGCGGCATAAGCAATCTGTGAGGGGATCTTCGTTTAAGCATTCTGCTCTGAAACACAACAACCTTACATGCTAACCGTAAGAAAAGAGGTTGTGAAATCCTTCGGGATTATCGGGAACTCTCCTTCTCTCTTGCTCGTGAAGAAGTCCTGGATGCGCTCTGACACAAGTGCATCTGGTCTACCATGGATTTCTCCAGTTGTCAGCTCTGTGTGAAAAGTCGGGAGAGTAATACAAAGATATGTGACCAGACCGGCTGGTTCACATGATTCATGAACTACTACGCATCATATGACGCAGCCAGGTTTCATCGTCTTCAGTTCTTGCTCCATGAGCTTATGAAGCTTCGTACTATGGTCCCCACCCGATCCAACACCCTAGGGGCACCTCCTGACTGTCCCCTCCCCGCTCTCTTCGTCCTCCTGGGCCTCAATGAATTCTACCTTGTAATCCGGCTGGTATTACCCATACTACCTGCAGACGTTTCTTACATGCACAATTCACCCATTTTCTAGTATGCAGGCCATCATTTGCGATGCATGTGACTTTCATTTCTAACACCTCTACACTTACTAGAGTTGACATTTGTTTCCTAAGAGATGCCTTCTCTCGGTGCATTCCTTGGACTCCCGCTGCTCACGCAAGCTAGGTAGCCATGATTGGAGGGCCTGAATAAAGCCAAGGATATGAACTTGTTAGTCGCGCAACGGAGATTCCTGAGATAGGCGAGTATCTGGTGGAGGGCTTAGCAAACAAGATTGACATCTTCATACGTGACCAGGACAACGAGGAAGTAGGAAAGACTCCTATTGTTTCGATTGAGGTGTTGATAATCCTCATCAGAGGATTGCAGATTATCATAATCCTGGGCTGCTTTGAGAATGCTGATGATTGACACTCCCTTCGAGAGCCTCGAGAATTCTCTCATATTTCGAGTTATACGCTTCTTCATACTTCCGGTTTATTTCCCTAATTTGATTTGGATTGTCGCACATCCAGTAATAGTAATAATGATTGTCTTCTTCTCTAACAGTCTTGAAGTCATTTTCACATTCATTCTGTCCAATTATATCCTTTACTTCTTTAGGAAGTCCCCTTTTCATAATGCGACATTGTCCGGGTTTGATCTTTGGCCTTCCGGATTCATTGTCCAGAAAGGCAGAAACATATGCATGACCGTAAAGCGGTGTCTTATTGATTCCTTTGAACTCCTCTTTCCCTTGATATCTGAATTTCCCGAAAGCAATCGATGTGGTCAACATGAAGCCATTCTCTAGCATTCTCTTGTTGACTGTCTGTATTATCCTCAGAAGTGCTTTCAGGCATTCTGTAGCATTTGTCCTGTCTTTGCCATCTCTCCGAGCAAACAGCACACCGCAGTCAGAGATAAACAGACCCTCAACTCTGCATCCATCATCTTGATTTCTTAGGATTTCATATCCTTTTTGATATAAGGTATCTAGGGCGGTTTCAGCTCTATCACCATCATCCATTAGTTTCTTGAATCCTGATATATCTAAGTATGCAACAAAGGTTTTGCCAGAGTAGTCATCTAACGGCATCTACATTCCCCCAGATGAAGCCTTTTGCACAACTCTCTCATGCTATCAAAAATCCGAAAGACGAACACAACTAAAGACCAGGGAGAGTAGTATGGGCAAATGCACCTCAATGAACGTTCAGCTCCATTCTTGCTTCTACATTCGTATGTTATAGCATTTCTGCAGGTCAATGATGCGGCTTTTCGTTTCCAGATCACCAAGGCTTTCATCGACTGTAGGATGCCCACGTTATACTCAATCCAAGGGAGGAATCCCGCGAAGAACAAACTGGAGGATGCAGGGCATATGCTACGGCGAAGGCGTCATCCCCGAAACTCTCTCAACGCTTCAAGTGTTGATGTCATCTGACAACTCATTGTGGTCTATACAGCCATACTGAATTGGAAGAAATCATTAAATGCGTGTAGGTTCTTTTCACGATGGGCATCGCGGCACAGAGCTGGTTGAGAATCTACGAGGCGACCAATCCCTTCACGGAAGAGGATGAGAGGAAGGTCAAGGAACGCCTCAAGGCACTGGGTAACTTGGACTGAGAAGACTGCACAACCAATTGTAGCAGAGATCATGAATGGCTATCACGCTGGTCGTGAGAGAGCTGCATCAATCGCAGCCATGGAACCAGGTGTTCGAGTATCGATGTAACAGAGCGGAGGTATCAATGCAATGTTTGAGACTGCCATTTTTCTCATTGTTCTTGCCTTCATCTGCGAGTATATCGACGCCACCCTCGGGATGGGCTTTGGCACGATTCTATCCCCTGTACTCCTGATCCTTGGTTTCGCTCCCATCGAGTTCCTCCCTGTTCTCCTGTTCAGTCAATTCGCGGCAGGTCTGCTGTGTTCGCTCTTCCACCACAAGTTCGAAAACTTCAATCTCATTGAGAGCGACAGCGAGCGGGACTCATTCACCATCTTAGTCACTACTGGACTGGTGGGTGTCATAATCTCAACACTCTTGGTCATTGCGCTCCCTGAGCTCTTCGTGAAGATTTACATCGCCCTTATTGTCAGTGTCATGGGTGTCTGGATCTTGGTAGGTGGGGGTGGGCGCAGGGTCCATTCTCGCAGACAGCTCGTTCTCGTGGGCTCAGTCGCGGCCTTCAATAAGGGAATATCTGGCGGTGGCTATGGCCCTGTGACCGTGAGCGGACAGATTCTAAGCGACATAGCCCCCCGTGCTGCCGTGGCTATCACGGTCTTCGTGGAGGGACTAATCTGCATCGTGGGATTCCTTCTGCACTTCTTTATCAACGGAATCACGAATCTGCACCTCTTTGCCACTATCACCATCGGAGCGATACTGGCGGCGCCACTCTCTGCACTGACCACAGCAAGGCTGGAACAGCATCAGGTGCGCACTCTGGTTGGTATATCTACTCTTGCGGTAGGAATCTTAACATTACTGTGGGTGCTCTTCAGCGTCGGGATTTGATTACAGGTGACTGAGGCCGACGACGCAGTCCACGACTGGGATGGAATGTATCTCACCTATTTTCCCGGCCAGTCGGAATCCAGACCCGAACGGCGAAGCATACTGGACATCTTCCACTCCATTCTCAGATTCATGGACCTGTCTATCCCGAGTTACGCAAAGGGCAAAGCAATCGTGCCACCGTAAGGTGAAGTATGCACATCTGGCGAGCCGACGGACATATCTGAGTGAATGCAAGCTAACCACTGTCCATATGAATCCAATCCGCAGACTTGAAATGAAGGTTCTCCATCACCGCCCTTGATTCTGGCTTCAGGCATTCTTCTTCGCCCGGAGTGATTGGAACCTACTGTTCATTGTTGATTGTGCTATCTTCGACCCCGGAATGCCGCACGTCCAAAGGACGCGAGGATGAGATTGTTCGTCTTAGTATCTTTCCCGACCGCATCATTCTTCCTGGCTCATCTTCTTGAACACCCATCCCAATCCAAGAATCACTCCTATAACAAGCAAGATCGTAGCGGTGAGTATGACAGAGAGTTGAAGGAGTATACTTGGAAGGTCTGGGATGACCCAACCGATGATGAACAAGACCCATCCTATCATCAGGAAACCTAACTGCAATGGCGTTAGTTTAATTGCGCCATTCGAATCAGATGACATATTCACGCACCCTCATTCCTTCTTTCGCCCAGAATCATATAAATTGTGCGACTTCTCTGACCAGAGACTCGTCACCGCGGCACGCATTTCTTCGGGTGGATGCCCTGAGCTCTGGCTGGAGCGCCTCTAATCTGTGCAAGATCATCTGGCACTCTTTTGGGTTCGAGTCATCTCTCACAGGTTTGAGGGAGGCAAAGAGCTGCTTGTTCAGCCAACTTCTGAGAGAACTCCTTCTTTGGGCTGGTCGGAGTCACTGAGTTTATGAGTGCTCATACTAGCGTTCATATCTCAACACTTCAGGGTGGTTTCTCCCTGTGAGTGACCTCGACTCGTCAAGTATGACTCCGCCACACACCTGCTTCTCGCAGACTGCCAGCTGAGCCCAAGTGATAAACGAAATCATTGTTTGAGAGAACTGAACACCTCTTGTGCAATTCCAGTGAGAATGCCCCTCCGCAATGGACACAGGAGATAGTATATGGGATGCGATATCCCGATCTATGTGGGGGGCAGACCTATCCTGGCTCCCTTGCAGGAGTAAATTCTGCAAATCAGCCATTTCATAGGAGGTTTCTCACGAACAGATATCATCCGGATTTCGTCTATCCATCGCTTCGCGGGGAATATCAGCCAATACACAAACCATAATGCTTTATACAGAGAGAATACTGATTTCACTGCCGCTGTGAGTTCCCAGTGTCGCTTATTAGTGAACGGAGGGAAAAGAGAGTGTCAATTCCCATGTTTGTTCCCCCGATCGTCGTCACCGACTACCCCGAAGGAAATGAGGACTTTCGCAAGTTGCTTGAAGAGGTGCGAGATGGTCAGATAGGCCATGCACTGAAGCAGCTAGTTCAGAAGGAATTGCGTGATTCATTCGACACAGTCTTGGCTGATTTGGATGAGGCGCACAGACAGGCTGAGAAATCCCTTTCGAAACTGAAAGCATCCATCGAAGATTTCAGAAGAGAGAGTTTTCTTGATGCAGCTGAAGGACTCTACAGCCCTGTGCTAGCTGCGAACATGGCCTATGCTCTTCGAAGCCTTGCTATCCTTCTCAGTCTCTTTTCTGCTGGAATCAAGCAGTGGCCACAGATACCCGACAACATGAAGAAGAATAGCATCGAGAAAATGAAGACCGTCTTCATGGAGCTGGATGTTTCGGACGCCGAAGATATGCCGGATGCTGTTTCAGCGGCAAAGGAACAGAACGGGGATGCCGGGATGACCTTTCTCCTTTTCAATATCTCACTTTTCGTGACAATGGTCGTGTTTGTGGGTTTCGTAATCAGAAGCAGATTGCGACTGAGCACTTCAACGATGGAGGATTTCGAATTGCTTCTGAGGGACTGGACTCAGGAGATATTGACACAGCTAGTCCTGCTAGCTGAAGAGAACCAAGTTTCAGTACGTCCGGTACAGATTCGAGGCATTGTTCCTGATGATGAGGATTTTGAAATCAACAGAGAATCACATCTAGATACCTAGAATCTTACATTTCTCCAAAAGAACCAAGTTCCCACATGTAAGAAATGTGGCCGATTTTTGCTTGTTTTTCCCTGAAGAAACCATACTGAGAGGAGATTATATACCACCGTCACGACTAGCATACCGGACTAGGTGAGTGAGCCAGTGCAGTGGCACGGAGCTCGCGGCTGAAGACCCGAGGGAAGATCTCTTCTTCTCGACGGAGGTCCGTACTCTCCATACGGGGGATCCCATCAGGTCCCGGAGAGTCCGCGGCTGTTCACCATGCTCAATCGAGCCTTCTCGACGTCGGCGACGGGGTCGAGATGAGTGATGATGATCCCGCCGTGGGAAGTACTGCAGAGACCCTCACTGTGACCGGGAGTGATGCCCCGGTGCAAGCACAGGAGGAAGGAAACCCGGTCCGTGGGAGGGATACCATCCCCATGATTGCGGACGATGCCCCTGCTGACTCAGATGTCCTCTGGATATCTGGGGGCGGTGACGCTGGCAGGGGAGGGGTGGAACGCAGAAGTCTCTTACAGGTGACGTTCACTCACCAAACTGTAAGAAACAGATTATAAGAACGCAGTTGGCAATCCTAGCTGAACAGAACTATCAGGGAACAGGCCTAGTGAAACTCCGAGGGATTATACCCAACGCTGAAGATTTCGAGATAGTCGATGAAGTCAATATTCGAATTCATGACGATGGCTTGGAGTGACGTTCTAGTGCAGTCGGTCAGTCCCGGAGATATCGCCGTCATGGACTTAGAGCCTACGGTGGGACATGAACAAGGTGGAAGGAGGCCGAACGTAGTGGTTTCAGTGCCCACCAAATACAGGGGAGGAAGCTCCGGCCTGGCCATCGCCATAGCAGTACCACTAACCACTACTGCAAGAAACTACTGGACGGTAGTACCCCTGAACAGGAACGGCGGACTGAGAAACGACTCATATGCACTATATCACAATATTCGTGCAGTGTCCACTGACAGAATCGAGTCCATAACTGGAAGAATCAGTTCGCGACCGCTGACGAAGATACGCCTTGTCCTGAAAGACATACTTGAAATCGGATAGATTTGCATCACCCATTGTGCTGTTGAACTAGATTGACATCCATACAGCAAGCCAATCGGGAGGACAAGCAGGGATTCATCATTCTTCTTCTGACAAGATAGAAGCAATTTGCCGATGATGGGGGTCAGCCGGTATACGATGCATGATTCATGATGTGCGACTCATCACGCTGAAGTGTCCCGCATTTACAGATTTCTGAACAGGATCTGGGTCCATCCGATTCACTATTTTTCAGGTTATCAGAGGCGGTTAACAGATAGCTTCAGGAAACTTGGACGAAGCTCGACATTAAGTAACCAATCATCCGAGGGAAGTGATATGTCCGTGCAGCCTTTGCCCGAGTATCCGAAACTGAGATTGAGCTGACAGATGCTGCGGTCTTCTAGAGCTGCTTTAGTGTCGTTTCTGGAGGTGTTTCCCTCAGTCGCCTAGCGATGTAGAGCTTACAATGAATGGTATGAGACCTACTTGTGAGCTGGCACGCTACGAAGAGTGTACCTGTTGGTCCTCAGAGCCGATGTCGAAACTGGCGTAGGCCGTTCTGGACAGCGAGCCTATCCCTTGCTGCGCATCTTCTTGATTCGTCTGCGTTCGATTCTTTCACGACGGTCCGTGTATAGGACATACGCCAAGGGAACCAGACAGACCGATAGAGGTGCGATTACCACAATACTGTCGATGACCATGCTAAGATCAGGGAATACAATCATCCAGGCCGGAGATGACCCCGATGTGGTCCCGATTTCTGATATCTTATCTGGATACCATTGGGGAACCTCCCAAACAGGCGTCTTCTGAACAGTGAACATGGATTCTAGAGACGAGAGCGAATCCAGTATCTCAAGTGCATGAATGGCCGCCCTGCAGAATTCCAGTCTATCACTGTCATCCCCGGGAATGACCCTGAATGCGCCCTCGATGTGAGATTGGCAAGAGAGGATCCACTCCACCGTCTTCTCTGTGTCCATGATGTCTAATGCTCCAAGCAGATCAAACGACCAGAGGGCTCTCTCTGTTCCGACAATCCCCCCACTGTCACATCCTGTCTCATTATCCCAGTCTTGGAGTTCATATTGCAGCACTTTGGTGTGATTAAGGTCGCTCATTCTGCCAAGGGCCTGCAGTGTCATGAGAGCAAGTGGTGTGAGGCCAGAATCGGACTCACGACCGGGACTGAGCCCGAATCCACCATCCTCATTCCAGCAGTTCAATACGTAGTTTTCGGCTGCATCACGGTCAATCAGATCAAGGTATTCAAACATAGCGAGAACGGAAACAGCGAAGTATGTATACGTGAGTTTAGTCCGCGGGGGTAGATCCTCACATGTCTGAAACCCTCCATCATCTAGTTGCTGGTCTGCCACCCACGCCATGACTAGATCAGTGTCCATGTGGTCAACACAACCGAGGTCTTGCATGAGTGCCATACCTGTGGCCTGAGCCGACATGTCTGGACTGATGTGTTGGGTGAAGTTTATCAACCCTTGATACTCTGGGGCAGCTGACTCTCCGTTGACTAGACCCAAAAGCAGTTCTCTTGGTGCGTTCCAATCAACATGATGGGTTGCATTCAGTGCCTTCAGCGAAGCATGTCCACGATAGACACTATAGACTCCCGGGTGGAGACCCAATAAACCATCGCATGGTGGCTCGTTCAAATAGCCATGAAAATAGCCGTCATCACTGTACAGAGCAACAGTGTAGTCTATCACAGCCTGTTTTCTGGTGACTGTGTGGGTCGCCGGGGCTAGCTGAGTACTAGCACAAGCATCACTAGATTGGTCGAACTGTGAACCCACTTGAGGAGAGATAACCGGATGGTATGCGGTGGCGAGCATCACACTCAGAACAATACTCAGTACGAGTGTTCGTTCGGAGTAGGCTACTTCTAACATTGTATCCCCTCTCTCGTTCTGTCATAGTTCAAAATGGCAGATCATCGCCCCAGGGATCGCCTCCACCAGTCCATACGAGGGGCGGCACTTCAGTTTCTCCATAGTATTCCAGAGCGTCACAAGTCTGCTGCTGTAGATTCAACCAAGTCCCTATGGTCATTAACATGAGGGCATTCTCGGCTATTTCACCTAGAATAGCGGCAAGGATGCTCTCGGCTGCAAAATAATTCCATATCCATGCTATAAGCACAACCGCACCCCCCACTGCAACAGCTTCCATTGCGTAGATGTGATTCTGACAGGCGTCCTTTGCCATGTCAAACGATGTGTGCCCATCAAACCCGCCGTATGGCTCGGCGGCTCGTGTCAGATACCACCAGAACTTGTGTGCAATGTATACTGAGGAATACGAGTCAACAACGTTGTTGTAACCTATCACCATGTCCACTGAAGTAACACGTTTAATCTCCATGGCAAGAGTTGACTCTGTATGGCCATCATATCCCATTCTATTACATGCACTTAGGAACAGAAGATCAGACATGGGGTTACTGATCGACCATGCCGACACATCACTAGCATACACATATCCGTCGTAGAGTTGAACCCCTGATGATCCCATTGATGAGCTGTACTGTCCATGAGATGAAACATGTGTTCGCTCCGTTACCCGCAGTAGGGTCTTTAAGCCGTACTCAGTCGCAGTCGAGCCTATCTTGAGATGCAGCTCGATGAGGTTCCCATACCCTTCATTCAGCCCTAGCAGAACATCCGTTACAACATCTACCTCATCTCGCAGTACTCCACTGTATTCGGGAGTCATCAGCCCCAGCGGAATTGTCGGGATGTACTTCAGGTAGTTGTAGCCTCTAGGGGCCACCATATCCTGCCTATGACTGGAAGACTGCGGATAGTTGGCAAATGGCAATATGAATGCTGCAACGATTATCACTGGGAGGACTAAGTAGAATGTGACAATCTTCATACTGCTTCTCTTCTTAATATCTATGATTACTCCTGTCCTTCTCCTAATCTCATGACCCCTTCGCTTCGAGATTATATATGCGTTCCTCGAGAATTGCCCCTCTCACAGACAGTGAAACCAACGCCCTCTATCCGATTTCTGTCAGCAGTGTCCGATCGAATTCGCCTTGGGTTTCAGTTACGCCTGCTTTGCTGACACTGAACGAGTCCGTACCTTAACAATCGGCCATCTCGCACACAAACGATATCTGGCTGAATCACATCTGAAGCAAGTTTCAGGCCGCTCAGGAAGCACCACTGCTTCGGGGAAACCGCCTGGAGTTCACTTCATCTCGTGTTTGAGGAGATGCGTCACAGCATCCTCCAGCTGCAGGAGTTGCTGCAGAAGTTGCTGCAGAAGAGCATCGTAGTCCGTGTGTCATTAGTATCCCTTCATTTGATGATGGGATGCCTGTTTTGACTTTTCAAGACGCATCGTGGGATATTGCGATCTCGTTTCAACTGTGTCTTTCTCATGATGGACAGTATTAAGAGAGAGCCAAGCAACCATGCTGCCGAGGATGCAACAATGACCAAGATATATGATTTTATCAACAGGGCAATAGACCGAGCAAAGGGGGAGCCGGACTTGGTTCCTGTATTGGACGACGCCTTCCGGTTTTGCACGTACAGACTGCGATACACCGACAGGCAACCTAAGAAGGTCATGAGTCTTGATGATTGGAGTGAGTTCTTTGAGCATTTGAAAAATATGGACCAAGCCAATAGGTCAACTGCAATGACAAAGCGCAGTCTGAAACTCCTGAACCAGCTTGAAACTATGCTCACAGAACGCGTGGTATTCAAACGAAGGCTTCGTCTTCTCCTGAAGAGGTCAGCCGCCAGGAAATGGTTCGACGACCACTTTCAGCACGTCTCCCATGGCGCCTGGGAGCTGAAGGACTGGTCTAAGAATCCGTGAGTAGCCACCATGTTCTGTCTGCAATGGTATTTATCCCTCTGAAGACACACGGTACTGTTCATTCTATGACTGACTCTGTGAGGGCAGCGGTTCCTTTCCATGTGCACCCCCGACTGAACAGCCCGAGTCTAACAGATGCGGGCTATCTCTGCAGGGGCTATCAACAGTCAGATTCAACCTAGACGAGCTTGCGTTCGAGCACTCCGCTCATACACCCAATCCCGCCTGCTGCCTTTGTCAGTTCGTCGATGTCTGTGACCCGACACTCCACACCATAATCTTCAAGGAGTGACCGCGTCGCCGGAACCCCCTTGGGCATCAGGATCTTGTTCGACCCCAATGTGACGAAGTTCATGGCCATGTTCTCCGAGACCTCGCGGCTGTTCGGGACAAAGATCAACGAGAAGCCGCGATCCCGGAGTTCCATGATGGCCCCATAGGAGGTTCTCCCCTCTCTGCACACAGCCACATCCTCATCCACGAACCTCAGGTCCCCCATCAGATGCATCGAACCATGAGGGAGATCTACTGGAATCACATCAACACCCATCTCGTTCAGAACGGTTGCCACCTGCGACGCCCCCTCGGCGTTGGTCCGCAGTCCAAGTCCTATCATGACCGTATCAGGGTCGATCCACGCTGCATCGGCCCCCTCAAACGTCCCGTTTCCTGAGACACTCCTGATGATTGGAATGCCCCGCGCGGCCAGCCCTTCAGCAACAACTCTCTCCTCTCCCGCACGCACGGTAGAGGCCGGTCGCGACAGAATTGCCCCCTCGGGTGTCATGAACACGAGGTCCGCCACAAACATCAGGTTTGGTGGAGGAATCTCTGCTGGTTCCAGGTATAGCACATCCACACCTGCATCTCGGTACGCCTGCGCCATGGCATTGTGTTGCTCCTTGAGCAGGTTCCTGTCCGGTATATCGATCATCTGGACGGTATCAGGGTCTATGATGTCGTCGAGTTCCCCACCCGGTCGATGCAACAAGACGGTCTTCAACTCGTTCCATTCTGAGTTGATTCCGCACGAATTCCATATAGAGCCAATCTCGTCCCTGAGTGATTCCG